>NZ_CP108310.1:0-1198693 GCF_045040875.1 Streptomyces sp. NBC_00012
CCGCAGACACGACGCGCCGCCACTACGCGGCGGAAAAGCAGGCACCGCGCTCCGCGCGGTATCGGGCCTGCGGCCCGGGATGCCGGGCCACTCCGTGGCCCTTGGTTACGGTCGGAGCTCCGCACCGACCGTGTGAGCATCCACTTCGTGGCTGCTCAGAGCCCGCTACGCGGGCGGCTGGCTAGGCGGAGGGGTGGCCTCGGTCGGAACGAAATGTGACGGACCGTGAGGAACGGGCCGGGCACCGGAACTACGCCCACCCAGACAGTGCGTCAAAACCTGACCCCAGATGAGATCTGGAATCAGCACGCACCCCTAAGGCACCTCACGAGCCCTCAAAAACCCCACTCCCCCGAATTAACCCACCATCAAAAATCGCGACCCTTGAGCACCGGAAGGGAACTGGATTCGGGATCCGTGAACCCGTGAATCCCGAATCCGAAAGTGCGTCAAAAACCAACTCCGCTCTTTTCGGGAATCAGCACGGATCCCCTCTCGGTCTCGCCCGATAAACACGAAAGCCCCTCCGCGCGGAGGGTTGGGATGCGGGACGTCGTGCCCCGGCCGCTGCGCCGCGAACTCAGCCGCCTGTCTTGAGCGAGGTTCATTGGCCCCACAGGGACGAAGCCAGTGGCCCCACCCTATCGAACGGTCAGACGACCGAAGCGTTGTGAAGATGATCTCGGCTGGACAGACCCGGAGCCCCGAACGGGGCCGGTTCAGGAGAAGGACGGCGCCAGAGGAGAATGACTCAAGAGGCGGACGGCTCGATCTCCCCCGCGAAGACGATGACCTGGTCGATGAGGCTCCGCCGCAGATGCACGACGTCCGTTCCCGCCAGGCGGGGGCCTCCATCCGGCGTCGTGAAGACCCACTGGTACCGGGCCCACTCGCCCGGCATGTCCACCGCCGAACAGCGCACCATCGTGCCGGTCCCCGCCGGGTGGCGCCGGATGTCCAGCACGAACCGCTCGACCGCCTCGATCCCCTCACTGCGGCCCAACGGCCCCCAGAAGACCACGTCCGAGGTTAGGGCCTGGGAGAGCAGCGCAGTCACATAGCTGTCGTCCGAGGCGTTGAACGCGGAGATGAACGTGTCGATCGCGGACCGCGCGGTCTCTTCCTGCATGCACCATTAATACCAGTTGCCTCGCGGACCGCGCTCGTCCCGTGAGCCGTCTCCCGACCACGGTGAACCATCCCGGTCACAGCACTAGCTACCGTCACAGGCGCTCCGGACGCCGCACAGGGGCGCTTCTACGCGGCCCCACTGCGTCTGACGCCCAGAGCCGCTGTACACCTCCACCGCTTCGGCCCCCACCCCAGAAACGGCCGGGCACCAGGCCCGGCCCGCGCGCGGCCCCGCCGACGCGCGAGAGGGACTTGCCGGCCGCCGATCCCCGAGGCGCTCCGCCCGCCCCGCCTCCACCCCTTTCTCTTTCGGTAGTCGGGCGGCAGGGGGGTGCGCAGAGGGGATGTCAACACCCCGACCACGCCTCTACAGGCATGGTGACCTGCACGAACACCCGACGCATGCGGGACGGATCGGTGCCGATCACCAGCTGAACCGCTGCCCCACATGGCTGCGGCGCCTCCCAGTGGGAGGCGCCGCAGTCGTTCTATCCAGGTGCTCCGGGCAGGTGTTGCGTCACATCACGCTGCGCGCTGTCCCTCCTGGTCGCGCAACAGGGTCACCGATGCGAACTCTTTCTCCTCGGCCCGCCGGGCCATTTCCTGGTGGGCCTTTACCCATTTGCCGATGTCCTTCGACCGGGTCGGGTCGTCGCGCAGGGCCCGGACGGCGGCGGAGAGCCACCGTTCGAGTTCCGTTTCTCCCTGTACGTAGCAGGCCTGCAGGAAGGCGAGGGCCTGCGGGGGATCCACGGGCAGTGCGTCCCCGGCGATGATGCGGCGGGCGGTGGTCTTGGGGAGCATCCCGGTCCCGGCCATCGACTCCATCTCGCCGGGAGTCGGGTAGCCGGCCCACACATGCTGGTGGCGCAGCGCGCGGAGGAAGCCCGCGGTGTCCGAGAGCAGGGTGGGGTCGGGTGCCTTGTGGACGTAGTACGGCGCTCGGGTGGCCCGGCGGGCCCTGACCCACAGCTCGTGGCCGCGCGTCAGGAGCACCTCGGGTCCGAAGACGTCCTTCTCGGTGAGGGTCACGGTGATGAACTGCTCGACGGTGTCCCAGGCGGGCACGGTCGAGCCGGAGGCGGCCCGCTCGAAGGTGGCCTTCGAGAGCCAGCCGCCCTCGGACATCTGGCTGTAGGTCAGGTCGGCTGCACGTCGGCGTTCGCGGAGGTACTCCGCGAGCTCCGCGCGTGCGGGAACGGTCTGGTCCACGTTGTTCTCGGGGCGTCCCACGCGGCCGCCTCAGTTGTCCGAGCTGAAGTACGCGCGGGCGAACCGGCCGATCCGGCTGCCGTTGCGGCCTCCGGTCACGACCACGAGGACGACTCCGGCGCCGATGCCGCCAGCGCCCGCCAGGAGCAGCAGGACGTCCTGGACGGTCATCGCGTCGGGGGCGAGGAACGCGGCGGTGGCGATGGACGCGATGATCACCAGTGCGTGTGGCATGGCGAACCGGCCGCTCATCGTGATGGTGGTGGTGTCGGCCGACGCCGACTCGATGGTCGCGGTGCTCGCCGCGACGATGGGCTTTTTGCCCATGACAGGGTCTCCCTAACTACCGCCCGGCGACCGTGAGATCGCCGGACGGTGCTACTTGGCTCCAACCGGAAAGCCCGTGTTGTGCGGTCTTCGGGAGTTGGCGCTCCCTGCGCACACGTGGACTGCTGGGGCAAGTTTCCCAGGCTCGTAAGGGGTCCTGAGGGGAGGTCAGCCACTTGTCTCACCAACGTGCCAATGCTCATCTCGATGCCGAACTTCTCCATCAAGGACGTGATGTAGCGGGCCGGCGGGGCATCACGAGGCCGTGGCATGGCTCTGCAGCGCAGGTCAGAGCACCGCGCGACGCCTACCACGACAGAATGACAACCCCCCAATGCGAACAAAAGGGATGCCTGGGGAGGGGAGGCGCAGGCCACGGGGCCTGGCTGTGCAGGCTGCGGGCCGTAGCGGGGCGAGCTGTACCGCTTGTGTTCGCCCTACCACGCAGTACAGGACGGACCGGCCTGGCGCCACGGAGCTGACCTGCGTTGATTCAATTTCGCGCCCGCCCATTTCTGCGTGATCGCCACTCTCCAGGCACACTCGTCTCCAGAAAGGCGCGCGTTCCCAGTAGGGGCCGCCCTTGCCCTGATTGCTACTGGCTCCAACCGGCGCACCAGGGATTACGGGTCCGGATGTTGGCGCATCCGCCCGAGTGAAGCCGATGGCCATGCCCTTTCCGGGCAGGCATCGGCTTCACCTGCACCAACGGACATTTCACAGCGACCGCCCCCAACGGCCCTCTCCCCGGACCCCGGGCAGGACGCGAGCACCACGGCGGCCGGCAGACCGCGCGCTGCCGCCAGCTGCTCACCAGTCCCCAACTCAAGCGCCGCAAACACTCCCGATTCGCCGTGCGGCGATCTGACGGCCAAACTCGACCGCCCTGGCCCCCCCCAGAGACACGGGGTAGTTGACAGGCGCTCAAATCGACGTACAGGGGCGTTCTAGGCGGCGAATCCGATGTTGGTGACGTACTCGTACTGGCCCCACTGGGATCCGAGGTCGACGATGACGTCTTCCCAGGAGTCGTCGAGGGCCTGGTGGGCGCCGGCCGACCAGGCTTCGACGATGCGGTCCCATCGGCGGACGTTCATCGCGCGGTACTCCACCAGCCGTTGGAGCGGCCGCGGTACCTGCGACTGGTTCAGCGGGTGGATCTCGACCCGTGTCCCGCCGTTGGCATTCAGGCGTCGCAGGAGGTGCCGGGCGACATTCTGGCGGCGGACCTGGCGGTAGGCGGCCTCGATGCGTTCCAGGTTGGCGTTCGACGGCCGGCGCTTCTCGTCCAGCCACGCCTTCAGCGTGCGGTCGGTCACCGTGAGTCCGGCGTCCCGGGCCGCCTTGCGGCTGTGGTCGGTCCGGGTCAGGTAGTGCAGACGGGCCATAAGGCCGCGCTTCACGGTCACCGGGGTGACGATGCCGTCCGCCAGCTCGTCGAGTTTGCGTGCGACGGCGTCGCTGCCCTTGATGCCCCGGGCGCCGAACTTCCCGAAGTCGATGGTCCGCTCCGGCATGAGTCTCTCCTCCTCGTCGTGCGAACTGGTCACTCGTCAGCGAACGGATCCCCCGTGCGCCCGCCTGTGCCGCGATCGCGGGCCGCTCAGGGCTGGGAGGCCCGGAGCGGCTGACAGTCGCTCAGAGGGGCGCACAGGCGGCCTAGAACGGTGCGTGTGCCTCTGCGGCCTCTGCTGCCGCTGCGGTTGCGGTTGCCTCTGCTACGGCCGCTTGCCACTCAGCTTCCACGCGGTCGCGCTCCTCCTGGGCCCGCATCCGGCACCGGCCGCACAGACCGAGGACGAGCACCGGACGCCCGCACGGGACTCCGGCGTGGCCGGGGCACGTGCCGTCGTCGGTGGGCTCGGCCTCGATCGCCTCGGCGCTGAGCAGCTGCATCTGCTCGACGCATGTAGCGCACATGGCGCCGTCGGGGGTCCGCCGGGTGCAGCCGCCGGGGCAGAGCGGCCACCCCAGGTGCTCGGGACACAGGGTCTCGCCGACCACGGCGAGTACCGAGCACATGTGGTCGTCGCCGTCACACCCGCGCTGCGCGTCCGCGCCGCGCCGCAGCTGGGCATCCTGCTCCTGGCGCTCCGACCACGTCGGGGGCGTCGGCGTGGCCGGAGCGGGCGGCTGGTCCGTCCACGGCAGGTCGGGGGCAGGGGCCTGGTGCGGCACGGTGCCCACGGTCAGGTGCGGGACCGGCATCGAGGCCGCGGCCCGGAGTCGAGCCGAGACCACAGCCCCGACCGTGCGGTGCAGCGGGTCCGGCAGCGGACGCCCGGCAATGACCTGCCGCAGGTGCTCACGGGGCCACCCCGCTTCCAGGAGCCCGGTCACCATCAGCCCCTGGTCCCTCAGCGCCGGACCGGTCAGCAAAAACTCCGGCTTCCAGGCCCCGATGGACAGCAGCAGCTCGACCCCAGGGGCCGGACGCCGCCTGACGGGCGCTCTGCCGCCCTGCGGCCGGGCGGTGGTCCACCGGGGACCCGTCCCGGCCGCAGCGGCGTCATGGGGCGGCGCAGCGCCTGGCGGCGGTCGGTGATCCGGGCGTGCGGCCCGCCGTCCGCGAGATGGTGTGTCAGCACCGCGCGGACGGCGCACTGTCAGGGCATGCACCGGCGCCTAGGCCCGGTCATACCCACACCCTCGGTCAGCGTTACCGCGGTGCAGAGGCTCCCGATCCGTGAGCGGCTACCACGCCAACTCCTTGTCGAGGGTGAAGATCAGGTGGTTGCTCCCCTCGACGAGTTCGAACGACATGTTGGGCGGCCAGCTCTCGGTCTTCCTGTACCCGAGGTGGGGAAGCGGGAGAAGCGGGTGCTCGCTCCAGCTCCAGTTCGTGTAGATGGCACCGTTGGCCACGTACCCGCCGGTCACCCGCTGCACGCTGACCTGGTTCACCACTTCCGAGTCACGCGGCGTCAGTGCGGGGAGGGTCATGGCAGCAGCGGCGGCACCGGACGTCACCTTCACCTCGTGGCACTGGAACGGGATGAGCGTGAGCTCGAAGGCATCCGCGGGCTGGCCTTCGATCTTGTGCTTCAGCTCGAACGTGTAGGTGGGCGATTCAGGTTCGGCGGACACTTCGTCTCCTTCGTACTGCTGGGTATGAAAACACCGGTGACGCTACGTCCGTGCATGGGACAGAAGGATGAGAAGCAACCTTGATCACCCATGCGGGGCAAGGCCGCGCGTACGCGCTCGGCATCAGGCGGCCCGGCTCAGGCACGGGCAGCCGCACACCGCGCCGCCCGGACCCTGATCCCACCTCTGCCACGGCTATCGCGTGAAAGAGGTGTCCGCGTCCGGGACCGGCTTGCCCGCACGGTCTGACCTGCGTAAGCGGGCCGTCCGCAGCTGCTCGGCGTCAGCAGTGCCCAGGAGTGCACCGTGCTCGATCCGCTCGGCGGACAGCAGCCGCGGGCGCGGTGCTGGCTCCGTGCTCCTGGTCGTGCTCGTCGTCGGTCCGGTGCCCGTCGGGCGTTCAGGGGTGCCCCGGGCCGGGCCGTGGTCCTGGCCTGGGTCATGGTCGGGCCTGTGGTCGGGCCGGATGGTCTGGGCCGACCACGGTCCGCTGGTCGGCCCGACCACGGATCAAATAGCCCGGACGGGTGAACCCGGGGGCTCGCGTACGCGGGTGCGGATCTAGGCGAGTGTGCGCAAGTACGCCTGAAATCAGGGTAGTTGACATACTTTCTGCCGGTCTGTCACGGTGCTTCGCATGGGCCGGACCGACTGATGTCCGGGGACCACGAGGAGATCGTCATGGAGACCTTGTGGGAGCTCTCACTTCCCTGACCAGGTAATCCTCACCCAGTGACCAGCCAATCCTCATTGCTTGTCCAGCAACAGCGCCCGGCCACCACTCCTCAACGCCCCATAGAAACACCCGAATCGGCCCGCCCCACAGCGCCCAAGGTCGGACATCGAACTGAGAACCATCCCGGACACGAAAGCGAGAACTCCCAGAAAGGGCGAACAGCTCAGAGGGCGGTGCCATGAAGGGCGCGGCGGTCGGACGTGATCGCGTAACGGCGGGCGGCGAGGCCGTGGTCGAGTTCCTCACCGATCTCCTCGCACAACAGGGCGAGGACGTCGGCCGCGTCGGTGTCGGACAGGTAGGCCGGCGCGACTTCGAGCATCAGCTCGCCGATCGCGTGCGTGCTGGCGGCGAGGTCGTCGACGGCGGCGCGCAGCGCGGCGAGCGCAGGTTCCGCCGGCGGATCGGCGGGCGGCGGAGGCGGGGCGGTGCGGACGTCACGGACGGCCTGGCGGACCACCGCGGTGGAACGTCACACACCGGCGGCCCGCTTGATCGGCCCGAGGTACTTCCGCACCGTGCCCTCCTGGTAGCCGCAGCGCTCCGCCAAGACCGAAGCAAGAGCCTTCGCCGAAAGCTGCTGCTCCTCCGGTGACAACTGTCGGTAGTGGAATTCCACCCGTGCCGGGCCCGTCAGGTGAGAGCCGTCCTGCTGCTCGGCCTCCTGCTCGACCTCGCTCTCACGGATGTCCGGGGCCGACTCCTCGGTGTCGGGCTCGCCCTCATCACGGGGCTTCGGGACTCTCACCTGGACGACGCTGCGGCCGCTACTCTCCCGCCCGGACGCGTGTACGGCATGCCGATCCGTCGGCAGCGTTTGATCCTGCTGGTCGGCGGCGAACCATGGTGGCGTGCCGGGCTGCTCCTCTGGGTCATCGTCGGTGCCGCTCGGGAGGAAGTCCTCGTCGGGGCTCTCGTCGCCCTCGTGGTTGGGGGCCGCCTCGGCGGTCTGGTCCGCTGCCGCCGGTGCCGGATCGGCCTCGGAGTCGACGTCGCCGTTGTACTGAGCCTGGCGTTGCGGAGCAGACTCACTCCCGTCGTCGTCCTGGTCCTGCGCCTGGAACCAGGCGACGTAGTCACGCAATTCGTCTGCGGTGATGGGCTGCCCGGTGGCTCCCAGAATGCCGTCGCGCTGGTACACGTACTCAGCGAGGGCGTCGGCGTCGGGGTACGAGCCTCGTTCCGCCGCGTACGTGAGCCCGGCGTTGTAGAAGTAGTCGGCCCATGTCTCTTCGTCAGCTGCGTCCTGGGGAGCATCCAGGCTGGACGCGCCATCGGATGCGGGCGCGCCGTGCTGTTTGAGCACCTGCAGCAGGGGCTGGACTTGCTCGCGGGACAGCGGGTCGCCGGCTGCGGTGGCGATGCCGTACCGGTCCTGGAGCCAGATAGCGAAATGCTCACTCGTCGGCTCGGAGTTATAGGCGGCGAGCCAGGCCTGGTAGGCGTCGGCAAGACGCCCGTCGGCGCTGGCATCGTCCGGTGCCGGTTCGGGCGGCCGTACGGCAGCCGCTGAACGCACCTGGGATGACGGCTTCGGTTCTCCGGCACGCAGCTGTGCAAATTCCAGCTCTTGCGCGGCAGGGGCCTCAAGGGCGGGACTCTGCCTCTGCTTCGGGACCTGAGCGGCCTGGGCCGGGGCGGGGGCCGGGGGGAGCAGGGCGGGTTCGATGCCCGCGGCGGCGAGGCCGGCCGGGGCGGTCTCGGCCAGCGGGACGCCGTACTTCGCCAGGCGCAGCGGCATCAGGGACTCGACGGGGGCTTTGCGGCGCCAGTTGCGGCCGAAGCGGGCCTGGAGGCGGGCCTGGTAGATCAGCCGGTCCTGTTCGAGCTTGATGACCTGCTCGTAACTGCGGAGCTCCCAGAGCTTCATGCGGCGCCACAGCTTGAACGTGGGGACGGGGGAGAGCAGCCAGCGGGTGAGGCGGACGCCCTCCATGTGCTTGTCGGCCGTGATGTCGGCGATCCGGCCCACCGCGTGGCGGGCGGCCTCGACGGAGACCACGAACAGCACCGGGATGACGGCGTGCATGCCGACGCCGAGCGGGTCGGGCCAGGCCGCGGCGCCGTTGAAGGCGATCGTCGCGGCGGTCAGAAGCCAGGCGGTCTGGCGCAGCAGCGGGAACGGGATGCGCAGCCAGGTCAGCAGCAGGTCCAGGGCGAGCAGGACACAGATGCCCGCGTCGATGCCGATCGGGAAGACCAGCGAGAAGTCCCCGAAGCCCTTCTGGAGGGCGAGCTCGCGCACCGCCGCGTACGAACCCGCGAACCCGATCGCGGCGATGAGCACCGCTCCGGCGACCACAAGACCGATGAGTATCCGGTGGGTGCGTGTCAGCTGAAGCGGTGCGCTCCTATGCATGACCGTCCTCCCCCTCCTGAATCTGCAGCATCCGGCCACACTCTCACGAAGGGTGACCCGAGCCTGTCTGCGGCGTACGTCGGGGGATCGTCGGCGAATAGTGATCGCGAAGCGCGGCGGACCGGAACAAGCCTGTCTTCTACCGGCGCCGCCCCGGGAGCGGCGGCCGACCCGAAGGATCAGCGCGGTGTGCTCCATCCCACCTCCGCGCAGTACCCGTCCGCAACGGCGTCCAGATCGACGAACGGTGACACGAGGGAGCCGGCTGTGGTGTCGGCGTGTGCCACAGGGCCGTTCCAGTCGGTTTCATTGCTCTCCCGACCAGCCGCGATGCCGATGGACATGCGGTGATCCTTCCCGTGTTTCATCCAGCTCAGGGCTCGGGTGGAAGAGGGGGAATAGGGATGTCGTTGCGTGACCTGGTCCGCGACGAGGCGATGGCGCGGATGTCTCCGGCGGAACGGTTGGCTCAACTGCGTGCCGCACGACTGTACTTCCAGCGGCCGGAGAGCCCCGGTTTTTTTTCGTGTCCGAGACGGTGGATGGTCCGGTAGTGCCGGTTTTCACCTCCTGGGAGGGGCTGGCTCTGTTCGCGGGAGCATGCGACTGGGCGTCGACCACGGCCGAGGACCTGGTAGAGCTGTTGCCTGAAGGGGTGCGGGCGCTGGTGGACCTGTTGGGGCCGAACCCGTTCTTGTTGGAGGCCGCGATGCTGGAGGAATTGACAGAGGCGGAGGGGGAGTAGACATGGCAGGGGGCGGAGCGGATGGGCCTGAGCCGGGGGATGGTTACAGGATCGAGATCGCCGAGGTGCGCAAGATCATGAAGCCGATGGAGGAGTCCGTCGTCGCGGCGCACAAGATCAAGCAGGACTGGAAGTCCATGGCCCAGGGCATCCAGAACGCGGCCACCGTCGACATCGAGAAGCCGGCCAAGGACGTGCTGTCCGAGTGGGGTTTCGGCATGGGGCGGCTCGCCGAGCACGCCGACTCCATCGTCGAAGGCCTGCGGCAGGCCATAGCGGCCTACATGATGGCGGACCTGCTGCAACTCGAGAACTTTGCGCCGACTGGTCGTCAAGCTCCGTGTCTATGCGGGCGCGTTCAAGGACGGCTACGACAAGCTGACCGACTTGTCCCTGCTGCCGTGGACCGGTGCCGCGGCCGATAGCTTCCAGGACGCGAGCAAGCGTCTGCCCAGGGAGTTGGAGTCGGCACGCAAGTACTTCACCTCCGCGGCGGGCGCTCTGGACGCCTACGCCGACAAGCTGCGTTCCGTGCAGAAGCGGGTCAAGCCGATCATCGAAGATGCGGACGAGGTAAGGGCTGCGTCGAAGAAGTACTGGGAAAACGTCAGGGCCTACAACGCCGCTGTCGACCGCGGGGACGATACGCTGCCCGTGCGGCCGCCGGACGACGATCCCATCACCGGGCTGGACTCTTGCTATAGCCGGCTCGACAAGCTGGAGAGCGAGCTGCAGGGCGTCGTCGATGACTCCAAGGCCAAGCTCGCCAAGGCGGCCGAGAAGGCCCCCAACGCGCCCGAGGGCTGGAACCGCTTCAAGAAGGGCGTCGGGGACTTCTTCGGCGGCATGGGCGACAGCGCCAAGGGCATGTGGAAGCAGTTCGAGTACATGGCCGAGGACGGCCCCGATGGCGCCAGCCTGCAACTGGCGGGCATGATCGACGGGGCCGCGTACGCCGCGAACCACCCCACGGAGTTCGCCAAGGCCGTCACCAACTGGGATGAGTGGCAGCGGAACCCCAGCCGTGCCGCCGGCCAGCTCACCCCGGATCTACTGCTCGCCCTCGCCACCGGCGGCGGGGGCGCCCTGCGGAAGGGCGCCTCGACCGCCAAGACTGCCGCTCAGCGGCTGGCGAGCCGCGAGCGGGCGCTGCGTCGCGACGGCAGCGCCGCTGAGCGTGCCGACGGCGAGCCGAACAAGCACGACAAGTGCACCAAGGAGAAGTGCGGAGAGGGCGAGCCGGTCGACGTTGCAACCGGCGAGATGTTCATGTCCGCCACGGACGCCAGTCTGCCCGGCGCCCTGCCGCTGGTACTTGAGCGGCACTACGTCTCCGGACACTCGTGCGGCGGTTGGTTCCCCGATCCGGCTGACCGACCCGCTCGGACTGGCTCCCTACGACCTCGAACCCGAGTCGGAGAAGATCGCGGACCACGCCAACGGTGAAGCGCTCCGCCCCGACGGCAACGGAACGCACTACGTGCGAGGAGTCGACCCCAAGGCCCTGAAGTTCTACGTCGACGGAGTGATCAACCAGCGCATACCCAACATCGACCCGAAATACGGACTGCGAAATGATCGAGAGGCCTTCTGGGACCCGGACAAGGAGGCCGTGGTCATCGTGGACGGTGACGGGGGCACCGTGTTCACCCCCAAGGAGGGATACTCCTACTTCGAGGACCTGGAGTAAGAGGAACGGTATGTCCGAGCAAACCAGCCGCAGCGTCAGCCTCTCCCACTCGGAGTTCACGAGGCTTTACTTCCTGACACGCGAACTCAATGAGTTCCCCGCCGAGAAACTGCAGGGCTTCGGATGCGATGCCGAAGAACTGGAAGATCTGTTGTCACGGCTCAGGAGCGCTCGTCGCCAGTCCAAAGAGCATGGGGAAGCTCTCCGTTTGACACTCGTTTTCTCAACGACGCTCCCCGAATCGGACGCCGCACCAGCTCTTGCCCACGACGGAGACAATCACACTCGGGCGGCGCCCGCCCACATGACCGTCACCGTTCCCGCGAGCGTCGCGCAGTGGTGGGCCCCCGCTGCGCACTGGGTCCTCCATGCTCACAGTCCTCGGGAGATTTCCCTACGCACTGGGTACTCAACCGATGAGCTGCGCGAAGCACTGGCAGCCCTGCCGGACTGAGACCGATTCGTGCCTCGCCTCCTCAAGGAGCGGTATTGGCGGCGGGCGAGGCGGTCATAGAGGGTGATCAGCACGGCGGGCGAGGCCGACATCAAGCCCGCCATGGTGGCTGCCACTCTGAAGCAGCTTCGCCAGGACGTGCGGGAAGCCTTCGATGTGGCCTGGGACAAGCGCGGTGCGGTCTTCGCCGAGCGGAGGATCAGGGCCCTCCTGCCCCGGCAGGGTATGAGTCGCCAAGAGGAACAGATCGTCCAGACAGCGATCGCCTATAACCCCGTGGTTCTCTTCGGCAAGCACCCCACGAAGACGGTTATGGAGCGCATCGGAGGCTCCGACGCCGCGATGGCCTCGGTGGTGAGGGGGACCTTCTCAAGAAAGTGATTCCAGAGTGAGGCGGTCGTGGAAGTGGTGGGCGGCCGCGTACCGGTCCAGGCCGTCCAGGAGGAGTTCCGCGCGGACCACGGGCGCGATGGAGTACGGGTCAGGAATGCCCGCGCGGTGCGCGGCGTCCTCGATCAGGTAGCTGATCTTCAGCCGGGCATATCCGTGGCGGGTGCGCAGGTACTCCCCCGCGGTGCTCTTGCCGCTCTCGGACATCCCGCCGAGCGCGAGGATGCGGACTCCGGGCAGGCATCCGGCCGGTACGAGGGCGGTGTGCGGGTGCATGCGTCGGCGCAGGTCGTCCTGCACGGCGGCCACCGGGCGGCCGTCGACGACGATGACGTCGGCGAAGCGGTTCTCGGCGACCAGGCGGTGGATCTGCAGGTGCAGGTGGTGCTGGTAGTCAGCGTAGGTGGGGGTGACGGACTTTTCGTGGGAGAGGGCGCGGGCCGTTCCGGTCGCCGGGTCCTCGTGGTGCAGCAGCAGGATGGCCCGCTCCCGGGTTTCGGCTGTCTTGAGGTCTTCTGCGTACGGTTCCAGCAGGGCCTGGGCCCTGTAGGCGGCCTGCTCCGGTGTCAGTTGCTCGCGCACCGCGATGGTCGCGGCCAGCGAGACTTCCCTACTCGGGTTCTGGCTCAGGTTGTGTGACGCGTGCACTGTGAGTGACCACTGAACTTGCTTTGTTGTTGTTCCCGTCGATCGCGGACGTCGCGGTGCTGTCGGTGGACGTGAACATCGCGATAGTGCGTGTTGATGCGCGGTGCACCGCCGCGGGTGCCTCGTGTCCGGGGTGCGGGGCGTGGTCGGCCCAGGTTCACGGCTCATACCTGCGGTTTCCCGCTGATGTTCCGAGTGCGGGGCGATGCGTTGTACTCCAGCTGCGGGTCCGCCGGTTCACCTGCCAGAACGCGGAGTGTGGACGCCACACGTTCGTCGAACAGATACGTGGCCTGACTCGAAGGCACGGCCAGCGGACCGAGCGCCTGCGCTCGACCCTGGCCGCGATCGGCCTCGCCCTCGCTGGCCGGGCCGGCGCCCGCCTGGCCGACATCATGGGTGCACCGGTCGGCCGCAGCACGGTCCTGCGGCTGGTCGACGCGCTTCCCGAGCCGGAGGTGCCCGCTCCGCGGGTGGTTGGCGTGGACGAGTACGCCACCCGCAAGGGCCGCCACTACGGCACCGTCCTCGTCGACGTCGAAACCCGCCGACCCATCGACCTGCTGCCTGACCGGGAGTCATCTAGCCTGGCCGCGTGGCTGGCTCAGCGGCCCGGAATCGAGGTCGTGCGCCGCGACCGCGCCCCGTTCTTCGCCGAGGGCGCCAGCGTCGGCGCCCCGCAGGCTGTGCAGGTCGCGGACCGGTGGCATCTCTGGCACAACCTCAGCGAGGCAGCCGAGCGGAGCATCGCCCAGCACCGTCGATGCCTGCGAGTCCTGGTACCCGAGACGTCTGAAACGCCGGAGACGGAGGCCGCCCCGGCGGAGGAGTCGTCCGGCTCGCCGTGGCCGACCGGTCACCGGTTCGCCGAACGGACCCGGACCATGCATGCCACGATTCACGCCTTGGTGGAGGCAGGGCACAGCCGTCGCGCGATCCAGCGACAGCTCGGCATGACCAGCCGAACCGTCAAACGGTACGCGGACGCCGCCAGGCCGGAAGACCTCTTCACTGGGCAGTGGCGGACCCGAACCTCCGTCCTCGACGAGTACAAGCCCTAGCTCGACGACCGCTGGAACGAGGGCCGCACCAATGCCTGGAAACTATGGGAAGAGATCGTCCCACTCGGTTATCAGGGCAGCTACCAGCGCGTTCGCGCCTACCTCCGTCAGAAGCGCACCTCGCCGCGGCCCGTGACAGCGCGTCCGCCCTCGCCTCGGACCGTCGCCGGATGGGTCCTCCGCCGCCCGGAAACCCTCTCCGAGACCGAACACCTCCACCTGAAGAACGTACGGGCCAGCTGCCCCGAGATCGACGCTCTCACCAGGCACGTCCGGTCCTTCGCAACCATGCTCACCGAGCGCCAGGGCGAGCGCCTGCCGGACTGGCTCGACGCCGTCAGACAGGACGACCTCTCCAGCCTCCATACTCTCGCTGCGGGCATCGACCGCGACCGCGAAGCAGTCATCGCCGGCCTCACCCTCCCCTGGAATTCAGGTGTCGTCGAAGGGCATGTCAACCGGATCAAGATGCTCAAGCGCCAAATGTTCGGCCGGGCAGGCCTCCAACTACTCAGAAAGAGAGTCCTGTTGTCGTAACAGCGGTGACGGTGTCACGACACTACTGGCAAATAGAGCCAGCCGAACAAAATGCCGCTAACCGCATTTCACGCCCCGGCGACACCGTCGATGCGCTCTCGGATCAGGTCGGCATGGCCGTTGTGACGTGCGTACTCCTCAATCATGTGGACCATGATCCAGCGCAGCGAAACCCCTCCGTCACCTACGTGGCTGGCTTCCTGCTCAGACAGCCGACCGGAGTCGTCCAGCGAGGCGGCAGCGATGAGCTCACGCCCTCGAACGATCTCTGCCTGCCAGACCGCTGTGACCTCGTCGAGTCCTCGGCCACCCTCAAGTGCAAAGCCGTCGACGTTGCTCTCCCCGAAGACTGCGCGCACGTCCTGGCCTGCGAACACACGCTGGAACCAGTTGCGTTCCACCTCGGCCATGTGCTGGACGAGGCCCAGCAGTGTCATCGACGACGGCCCAACCGAGGCCAGCCGTAATTGATCGTCTTTGAGGCCCGAGCATTTCAGGGCGAGAGTGGCACGGTGAAAATCGAGCCACGATTCCAGCATGGCGCGCTCGCCAGCATGTGCGGGTGGGATAGGACGTCCGTCCGGTGTCGAAGTCATGCCAGGAACCCTGGCACACGCCGCCATGAACTTCGCGGGCCTTCGCTGGCGACGAACACGCGCGACCCCTCTCGCCCAGGCAGCTCAGTGGCAACATCTTGCCGAGCAATGCGAGGTAACTCCCGGAAGGGAATCGAAATGACATTCACAGAAGGTGGCACAACCATACGTACCACCTGGACTTCGAACGCGAGGCGGACCACTGAGAGTGGTCGCGTCACAGAAGTGGTCGCGTACGCAGCGTGAGTGCCGATCTTCGTGTGATGGCGGTCGAGGTCGCCCGAAAATCGCCCGGCCGGAAGGCGGTGTGGTCGACAGTGCTGCACTGTGAACGAAGTACAGCCGCAGCTGGATGAGCTGTTCAAACAGACTCTCGGCTGGGCCTGCCCAAAGATCCGCGCCCCGGAAGCGGCCGACCGGTGGACCTGGCTCATCCTCGCCGCCTACACCCAACTCGTCTCGCCCGCCCGTTGGCAGCCGATCTCCGAAGGCCATGGGAGAAACCGAGCGTGAGGCCGGCGCGGGAGCACGCGCCAGGGTGCGCTCGGCGCCGGCCGTGTGTCATCTGAGGAAGTGGGGCGGATTGCGCGCCCGAGCCCTGTTCAGGGCTGGTTGCGGAGTTTCTTCTTGTCGATCTTGCCAAGGGCGGTGAGGGGCAGCGAATCGGCGAGATGGAGCAGTTTCGGGGCCCAGAGTGCGCCCTTGCGGGCGCGGACGTGGTCCGTCAGATCGGCTGGGGTGGCCTGCTGTCCGGGGCGCAGGACCACGGTGGCGGTGACGGCTTCGCCCCAGTGCGGGTCGGGGGTGCCGTAGACGGCGCTGGCGGCGACGGCCGGGTGTGTGGCGAGGGCGTCCTCGACCTCGCGCGGGTAGACGTTGAATCCGCCGGTGATGATGGTGTCCTTGATCCGGTCGATGATTGTGATCAGGCCGGTGTCGTCCTGGCGGGCGACATCGCCGGTGTGCAGCCAGCCTCCGTCGAGCGCGATTGCGGTCTGTTCGGGCTTGTTCCAGTAGCCGTCCATCACGAGCGGTCCTCGGACGCACAGCTCGCCGGGCTCGCCTGCTGGTACGTGCCGGCCGTGCAGGTCGAGCAGGGCGATCTCCACGCCGGGCATCGGCCGGCCGCAGCTGCCCAGGACGTGCGGGTCGTCGCGGTGCTGGGCCGGGTCCAGGACGGTCAGGGCATTGGGGGCCTCGGCCTGGCCGTAGTGCTGGCTGAGCACGGGGCCGAGGAGCCGGTGTGCCTGGGCGAGCCGGGTGGGGTCGGCGGGTGCGGCGCCGTAGAGGACCCAGTTCAGCCCCGACATGTCGGCTGCGAGGAGGCGGGGGTGGTCGAGCAGGGCGTACAGCATCGTGGGAACGACGAACGTGGCGCTCACGCCGTCGCGTTCGATCGCGTCGATGACGTGGTCCGGGTCGAAGGAGGGGTGGAGCTCGAAGCCGGCGCCGTGGAGCAGGCCGGGGGCGACGAGGAGCCCGGCGGCGTGCGACATGGGGGTGGTGATCAGGAAGTGGGTGTCCGGTGGCCAGGCCCAGGTGGAGCAGGCCCAGGCGTTGGCGAGCAGTGAGCGGTCGTGCAGCATCACGCCCTTGGGTTCACCGGTCGTGCCGCCGGTGTAGAAGAGGTAGAGCGCGGGGCCGCGTGGGTCATTCGGACCAGGGGGTGTGTCTGCGGCGATGCGGTCGAGTTCGGCGAGGGAGATCGCCTTGGTGCCGTCGGGGCGGGCGCGGGCGGCGAAGCGGGTGTCGTCCACGACCAGGCAGTCGGACACACTGTCGCGCAGGACGGTCCGGTCCGTGTCCGCGGTGGCCAGCGGATGCAGGGCGGTGTAGCGCAGTCCGGCCAGGCAGGCGGCGGCCATGACGGTGAACGCCTGCGGGTTCGGG
Organism: Streptomyces sp. NBC_00012; assembly: GCF_045040875.1. NCBI lineage: Bacteria > Bacillati > Actinomycetota > Actinomycetes > Kitasatosporales > Streptomycetaceae > Streptomyces > Streptomyces sp. NBC_00012. The sequence continues at coordinate 16,864 of NZ_CP108310.1, forward strand.
CCGCACAGCAGGGCGAGCCCGTTGCCGGGCATGAGGCCCAGTCGTCCGAACGCGGCCGCGGTGCGTTCGATCCGTTCCGCGGTCTCACTGTAGGTCCAGGTGTGCTTCGTCCCGTCGTCGCCGGTGAAGCGGAAGGCGGTGCGCTCGGGCCGCCGGCGCAGCGCCGACAGGATCAGGTCCGCGTAGCCGGGCGTCATCGGGTCCTCCCCAGGATGGTCACGGCGGCCACCGCCTCCTCGATTCCGTAGAGGCCGCCGCCGTTCTCGGCGATGGCGATGCGCGCGTCGGGGACCTGGCGCTCGCCCGCCCGGCCGCGCAGCTGCGTGACCAGTTCGAAGACCTGCGCCAGTCCGGTGGCGGAAACCGGGTGGCCGCGCGATTCGAGTCCTCCGGACGGGTTCACCGGAACGGTGCCACCGAGCGCGCCGGCGCCCGATGCCGACCACGGGCCGCCGTCGCCGATCGGACAGAATCCCAGGTTCTCCACCTGCTGAATCTCGCCGAAGGCAGTGGCGTCATGGACCTCCGCCACGTCGACGTCCTGCGGACCGATGCCGGCCTTCTCGTAGGCAGCGAGCGCGGCCCGGCGGCCGATGTGCCGCCCGGCGTCGTCCGCAGCCCGGTCGGTACCCGACAACAGGACACTACTCAGTACCGCCACGGCCGACTCGTCACGGGTGAAGTCGGCGCGCGTCACGACGACGGCGGCGGCCCCGTCGCTGACCGGTGAGCACATCGGCACCGTCAGCGGCCACGCCACCCGCCGCGCCGCCAGGATCTCCTGCGCGGTGAACGCTCGACGGAAGTGGGCCCGGGGGTTGTGGACGGAGTGGGCGTGGTTCTTCGCCGAGACCGCGGCCAGGTGGGCTTCGGTGGTTCCGAAGCGCTGCATGTGGGCGCGGGCCAGGGAGGCATAGATCTCCGTGAACACCGACCGGTCGCCATCCACGGACAATTCGGGCGGCAGAGGTTCGGTCAGGGCGGCGAGCGCGGCCAGGGTCTCCTCGCGGTGGGCGATGTCCATGGCCCCGTCGAACACCGCCAGCCCCTGGGCGGGATCGGCGCAGACGAGTTTGTCCACGCCGACGGCCAGGGCGACGTCCGACAGGCCCGCCCGTACGTGGGCGATCGCCAGCCACAGGGCCGTGGCGCCGCCCGCGCAGGCGTTCTCCACATTCACTACGGGTACCCCGGCGAACCCGTGCGGGCGCAGGGCGACCTGGCCGGGGATCATGTGCTGGCCGTCGATCGCCTTCTGGCTGACCGTGGCGTGGAAGACTGCGCCGACGTCGGCCGGGGTGAGTCCGGCGTCGCGCAGTGCCTCGTGTGCGGCCTGGCCGACGAGGTCGCCGGCACTGCGGTCGAGGTGGCGGCCGAAGGGGGTGGCGCCGACGCCGAGGATGAGTGCTTCGCGGTTCATGACACCACCCGGTTGCGCAGCACGCCCAGGTCGGAGACTTCGAGTTCCACGGTGTCGCCCGGTTCCAGGTAGCGGCCGTGCTCCAGCCCGCAGCCGGTGGGCACGGTGCCCGAGCACAGGACCTCTCCGGCATGCAGCCGGGTCGACTGGGAGGCGAAGGCGATCATGTCGGCGAAGGTGTGGTGCATGTCGGCGGACGTGCCCCGGCTGACCTCCTCGCCGTTGATGCGGGCGGTCATCGTGAGCCGGTACGGGTCGCCGAGCTCATCGGCGGTGACGATCCACGGGCCCAGGACGTTCGAGTCGGTGAAGTCCTTGCTCTTGCTCAGGCCCAGCCCGGTGGCGATCTCCTCCAGCTGGGTGTCGCGGGCGCTGAAGTCGTTGAAGATCGTGTAGCCGAAGATGTACGACGGAGCGTCCGCTGCGGGGATGTCCGTGCCGTCGCGGCCCAGCACGCAGGCGAATTCCAGCTCGTAGTCCCGCACGGAGGAGTACGCGGGCCAGTGGATGTCGCTGTCGTGGCCGGTCACGGAGAGCCGGTTGGTCACGTAGTACAGAGGGCGTTCGAGCATGATGGCGGGCAGTTCGACCTGGTCGGCCGGGATGCCCTGGATCCGGGAGCGGGCGTTGCGGAAGTGATCCATGAAACTGCCGAAGTCCCGGATCTGTACGGGCCTGGGCAGCGGGGAGAGCCAGCGCAACTCGGATGCGGCGACGACCGCTTCGGGCGGGGCCTGTGCGGCGAGCCGCTCCAGGGTCTGCCGCACGGGTTCGCCGCCGTCGATGATCGTCTGCATGGTGGTCAGCGCTGGGGCGTGCTCGCCGGTCACCAGGCGGTGGGCGCGGTTGAGCAGCAGCAGGCGCTCGCCCTGGTCGAGTACGAGCGCGGTCCGCTCGGCGCGGTCGTGCTCCACGGTTGCGAGTTTCATGGTCGGTTCCTCTCCTCAGCAGGGTGCAGGGGTCGGTCTGCGGGGATCGGGGGTCAGACGAAGGCCACGACGCGGGCGGGGGCGGCGCTCGCGCGGGCGATCTTGATCGGGAAGAACGCCACCCGGAACCCCGACGGGGGCAGTGCGGCGAGGTTCGTCAGCTGCTGGACGATGAAGACCTCCCGCTCGCGGCCGGCCCGGTGGCCATCCCACAGCACGGAGTTGTCGCCGCTGTCGCGGAACTTGCGCGCCATCACGGGGAAGCTCAGGTCCCAGCCCGCGGCGTCGGTGCCCAGGACCTTGGCCCCGAGGTCGGCCAGGAGCAGCGTCGACTCGCGGCTCATGCCCGGGTAGCGGAAGAACTCAGGGTCGGACAGCCCGTAGCGCTCCTGGCCGGTGCGCAGCAGGACCGCTCCGCCGGCCGGGACCGGGGCGCCGTTGTCGGCGAGGGCGGACTCCAGCGCCTCGACTGTGATCGGGGCGTCCGGTTCGCACCGGTCGCGCAGGTCCAGCACGAGCGCCTCGCACCACAGCTCGTCCAGGGCGATGTCGGTGATGGTGCGGGCGGGCCTGCCTTCGCAGGTCGAGCCGTAGTGCAGCGGGGCGTCGACGTGGGTGCCGAGGTGGGAGTTGAAGTCGGTGAGCAGTTCCGCGCCCCAGCCCTCGCCGTCGGGCAGGTCCTCGACGCTGCAGTGCATGGCGGCGGCGAACTGCTCTCGGCCCTCGCCCGTCGGGTGCGCGTAGGCCACGGCCGGCGCGATCACCGGGGCGAGCGGGCGCAGCTGCTCGGGGAGCCGCTCGCGGTCGGCGGGGTCCAGCGTCCTGGTGAGGTCGATCAGTTCCATGACGAACCCTCCTTAGTTGTTGGACGCTCAGCATAAAATTGGACCGATAGCATAGGCAAGAGCTCGCCGGCCCGGCGCTGCTCGGCCGGCGTGACAGAATCGGCCGTGTCAGGCCGCCGCAACGTTGGGAAGGACACCGCGTGGGTGCGACCCGCAAGCAGGAAATCTCCGCCGAGACCCAGCGCCGGCTGGTGGCCGCCGCGTGGGAACTCGCCGCCGAGGGCGGGTCCGCCGCGGCGTCCGTCCAGGCCGTGGCGGAGCGCTCCGGCATCAGCCGGGGCTCCGTGGCCTGGCACTTCGGCTCGAAGGACGGGCTGCTGAAGGCGGTGATCGAGGAAGCGTTCCGATGGGGCACGGACTTCATGCGCGAGCGCCTGGCCGTCGCCGGGCCGGACGCCGGAATCGAGGCGCTGATCGAGGCGAACTTCGCCCTGATGTCCCGGCCCGAGGCGCACATCTTCTCGACACTCCTGATCGAGGCGGTGAGCCGCGAGTCGGCCCTGCGCACGACGTACGCCGAGGAGTACGCCAAGATCCGCGGCCTGTACGCCGACCACCTGCGCTCGACCGGTGCGCACGTCACCGACCCGGAGGCCGTCGCGGCGGCGCTGCTCGGCGGCACCCTGGGAATCAACATCCAGCACCGCCTGGACCCGGCCCTGGACCGCCGACGGGCTGTGACCGCGATGACGGGCATCTACACCGACGCGCTGTCCGGAACCAGACCTGACACTCCGTCCGGTGCCTGACCCACACCTGCCTCCGGGACGCGCCGGGCGAGGTCGGGGACCAGGCCCGCGCGGCGAGCGCCCGAGGCTCCAGGCGCAACCGCGCGGCTGCATGGGCGTCTCGCCCCCGGATACCGGTACGGCCGGGGGCTCGGCCGCCGCCGTGTCAGCCCGGCCCGGCTTCGGCCGGCCCCAGCGGCGACGCCGCCGTAGTGCACACCCCTGGCCGGCCAGGACCTTGCCCGCGGAGCATGGCCGGTGACCACCTGCCAGGGCTGGCAGCACTTCGCCACCACGCCTTCCCCGGTACCCCCCGCACGCGCGCGAACGTCCCGAGCATGTTCACGCCCCCTTGTCCACCGAACTTTGGTGGCGCCTGCAGCGGCGACGAAGCTGCAAACAGGGCCGCAAGAGGCAGCTTGACGCGTTCGCGGTGCGCACTTCCAGATCCCAGGCCGCGCGCGGCCGGTGAAACGGACGCAGGACGATAGGTGGGCCCTCAACCTGGCAGCCGCACGGCAGTTCCACGCTCGTGAGGGGCATCTTCGGGTGCCCCGGAAGCACGTTGAGGAGCTGGAGGCGGTGGAGGTCCCGACAGGCCGTCAGGACGGTGCTGGCGGGCCCGTGGTGGTCAAGCTCGGCACATGGCTGGACAACGTGCGTAAACGGGCGGACAGGCTCAGTGCGGAACGGCGGGCCGAACTCGGCGCCCTCAGCATGCGCTGGTAGCCGTTGTGCCTCACTGTCTGCCAAGGGCCGAACGCCTCGCGGGGCAGATCTCTCCATGGGAGCCCGGTGCGGTACTGGTAGATGATCCCGTCGATGATGCGACGGTGGTCGGCGAACGGGCGCCCTGTCTTCCCGGCGTTGCGGGGAAGACAGGGCGCCAGGCGTGCTCACTGCTCGTCGGTCAGCAGGCGCAGGCGCCCACTCGTGGTCGCCGGGGCTGGTAGGCGGTGGCCAGCACAGAGACAGCGACCTGGTCGGGCAGGAGGCCGTCATCGCTCAGGTCTGCATGGTTCACGTGGCGTGCGCTCGGTGTCATCCCCACCAAGTCCAGGGCCTCCAGTCCGACCAGGGCCATGGGGTACTCCACCTGTTCGGTGACAGTGACTGTGAAGTAGGGGTCCAGCGCCCGGTGCAGGCGCTGTTCCTTGGCAGGGTCGATGGTGACCATTGCAGGCACTCGGCCGCGCAGCTCGACCAGGTGTCGATCGGTAGGACGGACCACGATCAGCCGGCCGGCCGGGCGGAGTACCCGGTGAAACTCGGCTGGATTGCGCGGGGCGAACACGTCCAACACCACGTCGGCCACCTCGTCGGCGAGAGGAAAACATCCCAGGTCGCCGCAGCGGCTCGTTCATGGGCTCGGGCTGCCGAGCGCAGCGCGCGCCGACGTGTCCATGCCCAGACCTCGGGCGCCGGGCAGATGGTCGAGAACGCCGGCCAGGTAGTAGCCCGTGCCGCACCCGACGTCCACCACGGTGCCCCAACGTCGCCGCCGCACTCCGGGCCAACTCCCGCGACCCGAAACGCCCGCTCGCCCTACTCGGCCTCACATGATCACAAACCGGATATCACGCGACTACGCCGAAGCCCTGGGTGTAGCCGTACCCGTAACCCGGCGGGACAAGGGGAAGGTGAGGGCCCGAAGATCGCATGGAGGTATGGGAGTTAACCCTCACGCCGCCTCCACACATACTGAGGTCCAGTGCAATGTCACATTGCAACTGCATCCTGAGTGCATCAGTGATGCCTATGAACGACGCCTCTGAACAGGGAGAACTACCTCATGTCTCGTATCGCTCTGCTCGCCACCGCGGTCGTGGGCCTGGCCTTATTCGGCGCGGCCCCGGCCACCGCCGCACACGCCCCCACCACCACTGCCCCCACCGTGACGTGCGGTCCGTCCGCCCTCCGGGTGGGCTTGTCGACCAAGGTGTGCGCCGAAGTCACCGGCAACAGCGTGCAGCTGTACGGCCAGATAAACCTGGCGGGCCCGCCCAGCCCGGGCTCCACGCTCCCGGTCAAGGACCTGACCATGACCCTCACCGGCAACGCCGTCGGCGGCACCTCCCTCGGCCACCTGGTGCAGCGGGTCCGTTTCCAAGCCGCGACCACCCAGGTCCGTGGCGTCGGCGGCACCGCCCCCTGCGGCTCGACCGTCCACGCCGAGTTCACCTCATCCGCCCTCGGCTATCCCTCCAGCCCGGTGACCCTGAACGTTCCGGTCACCTGCTGACGAACGTCCGACACAATGAGCAGGCTGCGCGGCCGGAACCGGACGCGGAGCCTTCCTGCGGCAGCGAGGGCGGTTACTTCGGGCAGCCCTTGAATTCCCCGGTCTCCCACGCTGTGCGGCAGATGGCCCGCAGGGGGCGGCCCGGAGATGAGGTGACCCCGGCAAGGGGTTTCTCCCTGGCGGGCGGGTGGTCGACGGGCGTGGTCAAGGGGGCCCACGGCGCTGACTACTTCCCTACGACCCCTCCGCAACGCCCGGCCCGAGGAACCGCCGGCCTCTCACGCGGGCGCAGTGTCGACCCCGTGCTCCTGGTCGTGCTCGTCGTCGGTCCGGTGCCCAGCGGGCAGCGCCCTGATTCAGGGCCGGGTCAGGCCGTGGTCCCGGCCCTGCTCATGGTCGGGTCTGTGGTCGGGCCGCCCCGGTCGCGACGGCGCCTTCAAGGTGGGCACCACCGTGCTCGCGACGAAAGGGCTGACCTCGGGCGAGTTCCTGGCCTGGATGGACAAGGCGTTCGCCGGTGACGAGCGCGTGCTCCTCGCGGCGCATCCCGAGCACTACGTGATGGGCACCGATGAGATCGGCGCGCGGGTGGTGGAGAACATCGGCCCGCACGTCGCCGACTTCTACATGGGTGGCTGGGGCACCGACGCGCTGGCCTGGGCCAAGGACGCGGATGAGCTCCTCCCTGAGTCGGAGTTTCCGCGCAAGATGTCCTCGAACCTCTTCCTGGCCGACGGCACCGTCGTCGGGCGGGCTCTGATCCAGTTCGGCGACACAGCCGACGGCTTCACCGCGAACCTGACGGTCTACTTCCCCGTCACGTGCCCGGACGAGGTCCTGGACCACCACCTGCGGCACTACGCCGTCGAGTTCCGGAACTGGATCGTCGCCGCCGCGGCCGCCCGCGCCTGAAACCCCCGGCCGGACGCCGGACCTGGGCGGCGAGCACCGCCATGGAGCGCCGGACGTCGTCCATCGCCTCCCGCAGCCCGGCCGTCACCTCTCAGGTCTGCGTGGTCGTCAGTGGCGGCCGTGCCGGTTGTCGTCCTGGTCCTGGTCGCGGGTGCCCATGGCCCCATCGCACTCCGGGCCGACGGGCGGGACCAGGGCGTACGGGTGTCCTCTGACAGATGATCTTGACCGTTTGCCATGAGATCTTGGCGATACGACGGGGTCGGCGGAGGCGGGTCAGCTGCGAGAGGGTGACCTTGCCCAGCACCGGGGAGTCCGCGCTGTACTCCTCGCCGATGATCTCCAGCTTCACGCCGCCCATACCGGTGCCGAGGTTCGCCTCGACGCGGAACTTGATGCCGCCCTTGAAGCCCAGGTTGACGACGCCGAGCACGGCCACCTGCAGCGGCACGTCGATCGCATAGCCGGAGCAGGGGATCTCCAGCCCGATCGGGGGAAGCTGACCATAAGGGGAAGACACCGAAAGTATCTGCGGGGATGGGCATCCCGCGCCGGGCGACGCGGACATGCTGTCCGAGCAACGATGCGCCGCACGCTACTGACCAGGACGGCCACGGGCGGCCGGCCCACGCTGCCCTCCAAGGGGCGGGAAGAACTCGCCGGGGCAGCTGCGGTTGGCTGCGCGGGGGAGTCGACCGGAAGGGTTCAGGGAGTGTCGCCGGGTCAAGTGAAGCGGACCGGGTGGCCGGGTCGCGGGTTGTACATCGCCTGGCCGCCGGGGCTGATCTGCCCGAGCTCGGTCATCAGCGCGGCGCCGGTCTGGATCTCGTTCCGCCGTCCAGCCGGTGATGTCGAGCAGCAGGCCGTCCAGCGTGCCGCCGACCAGTTCGGTGTAGTCCCGGTCCGGTCGCGTCCCGCGGAAGCGGGAGAGCCAGCTTCCGCCGGCCTCGGGCAGGACCTGACCCTGCTCTTGATGCCGGTTCTCATCCGGCCAGGCTTGGTGTACGTCGGTGACGAACCGCTGGTCGCAGTCCTCGCACGGAGACGGGCGGGGCTCTTGGGGAACACCATGGCCGGCGCGCTCGATCGCCTTCTTGATGCAGACAGGACGTTGGGCCTCGCGCCCGGCTTGGTGCTGCTCTGTCCCACGATGCACCAGCTCACGATCCTGGTACTCGCCGACCCCTTGGCCTTCGGCGACGACCTTCGCTTACCGTCGTTGCACAGGTGCGGGTGGGTGTCCTGCGGGGCTCCCCAGTCCGTCGTGTGAGCCGCCTCCCACCGTTCGTTGGTGAACCTCGCCCCGCAGCCGGTGCAGACGGGACGACGGGCCTCGTGCTCGCTTTCCTTCTTCGAAGCCTGCTCCTGGGCAGCCCGCCGCACTCGTCCTGCCAGACCTTGGCCTCTTCCCGGGCAGCGGCATCGGCCGCCCAACGACGGGGATTGCCGATCGCTGCTGGCGAATAGGGCGGGAGGGCAGACGCGGTGCCTGCCGCCGTGCGAAAGCCGGTGTACTGACTGATAGTCCGATGGTGGAGGGCCCGTCCGTGCGGACGGACCCTCCAGGGGGCCGGGTCAGGTCAGAGCACGGCGACGTAGAACGCGGTGGCTGCGCCGCCGGCGTCGGCGTTGTAGGTGGCCACCTGGACGCCCTTCCCGTTCGCGCAGCCGCCTGCGATGGCGCGGAGGGTGTAGCCGATGCCGTCGCGGGGGGTGGCCGTCACGATGGCGCGGGACAGGTCGACGTCGTCGTTGCTGATCTTCACGCAGAAGACGTGGCCCGACCTGGTGACTTCCGAGACGCCCTTGGAGTGCACGATCGAGCCGTCGGCCTTGACCAGTGCTCCGGCCTGGGCGTACGGGGCCTGGGAGCTTGAGGTGGCGGCGATCGCCATCCCGCCGGCCACGGCCAGGCCCGTCACGCACAGCCCAGCGACCGTGAGCCCGGCCGCCCGCATCTTCTTCGTACGCATGGTTGTGTCCTTCTCCGGAGTTTGCCGTATGGAACGATGCGAACGTAGCAACAGATGCCATATATAACGCTCATGACGCAGAATCAGGGAATAACTCTCATATTGCGTACATCGCACCGGAAGCCCCGGCCGTGGACACTTCCGGGATCCGGGACGGTACGAGGCGGAGCGCCTGGTGTGCCAGTGATCCGAGAGCAGTGGGCGGCTCGTGTTCAGCTGGACCATGTCGATACCCAGGTGGGTGAGCACACCGATCCGCGTCAGCCAACAGCACTTCCTGGGCCAGGATCAGTCGGTCTGTGCGGAACGTCCTGGCTGGGCAAGCCGGAAGGTGGAGGGTCCCGGTGTCTGTGTCTTCGTGACCCTGCGTCCGTCCGCTCGTTCCCTGGATGAAGTCCGCAGGTTTCCGGCGTCCGTTCGGCGGTGGTTTGGACATGAAAGCCGGAAGGACATCGGGCGGCCTCGGGCGGCTCGCTGGCTTCTGAACCCCGCACTCCCGCTCCTTCAGCAGAGGTGAACCGATGTCGGTCGCACTGGGATCCCTTCCGTTACAGGTGACGGTGCACCGGTTGCGTGGCCACCTCGCTGGGCTCGTGGATGCCCAGGGCCGGCTGCACTGCCCATGCCGCAGCCGTGTGCTGGAGTCCTCCCTCACACTGCGCCTGCTCGCCGCCACAGGCGGCCATCACCAAGCCCGCGCCCGCCTGCACGCCTTCCTCGAATCGGCATCGGCCCAGCCCGGCGGGAGCGCTCCGGACCGGACCCTGGCCCGTGCGGCCATGACCCGAACTCCCCTGCCCAGAGCCGAGGACGGTGACGCCCTGGCCGGGTTCCGGCATCACACCGCCGTGCGCAAGCGGATGCTGATGGACACCGTCCTCTACCTGACCGGCGCCCTGGGCACGCTGCCCCGCCGGGCCCCGGAGGCATTCGCCGCCGAAGGGCTGCACAGCTGGAAGCGCCCGGAGATGCTGGCCTGCCGCCTCATCCACGCCCACCACGACACCGCCCCCGTCGCGGTCGCCGATCTGGAGCCGCTGGCCGCCGTACTGCGCGGGGAGCGTATCCACGAACGGAATCATCTGTCCCACCTGCTGTATCTGTTCGCTCTGCGCCCCTACCGAGCTCACCAGCGCCTGGTCGATGCGGGCGTCGAACAACTGCTGGCCACCCAGGGCGCGGACGGCGGGTTCTCCCTCAGCCAGGACATCGACACCTGGGTCACCTCGGTCGCGGGCCTCGCCCTGTCCGAGGCCGGTGCCGACCGTGCCCTCCTGGACCGGATCTGTGCCTGGCTCGCCGCCCGCCAGGCCGACGACGGCGGCTGGTCCTTCACCGAAGGCGTCGCCCAGACCGACACCGACACCGCCTACACCGTCCTCACACTCCTTCACCGTCACTCCCCCGCCCTGCACGCTCACACGCTGGAGCGTGGTCACGCCTATCTGCGACGGATCCAGAACCCCGATGGTGGCTGGCCCGTCTACCTGCGCACCAACCCCTCCGAGGCGGCCATGACCGGTGGCGCGATGACGGCGCTGGCCGACCGGCCCCGCGCCAACGCCTCCGCCATCGCCTCCGGCGCCCGCTGGCTGATCCGCAACCAGCAGAGCGACGGCACCTTCGAGCGCGGCTGGAGTCTGTCGGAAGGCAACGCGCTGTTCCGTGCCGCCCATGGCCTGCATGCCGCCCTCGAGCACCGACTTCTCGACCCCGAGACCGCCGGCCATGCCCGCAAGGCCGTTCACCGGGCCACCAGCTATCTCAGCACCACCCAGAACAGCGACGGCGGATGGGGGCATCGTCACGGCTCACCCAGCGACCCGATTTCCACCGGGTACGCGCTCGCCGCCCTCGGCCCCACCACCCGGCCGACGGTACTGCACGCCGCCGGCGCCTACCTGAGTACCCTCCAGCAGCCCGACGGGGGCTTCGACTCCGTCCCGGACACAGCCTCACCCCGGCCCATTCCGCTCGACCTGCCCGCACTCGCACCGGCGTATGTCCTGCGCGGCCTCACCCATGCCTTTCCCACCCCTGCAAAGGCCCGGCCCGGGCAGCAACAATGAGGCCCTTCCGGTCGCCCGCACACGCCGACGGGCCCACCCCCCGCGCCGGCCGCTACACCGCACGGATCTTCGACTTCGACGGCACCCTCGTCGACACGGGCGAGATCAACCTGCACGCCGTCCACGCCGCACTGGCCACCCACGGTACGAACGTCCCGCTGCAGTGGCTGCGCGGAGTGCCACTCGCCGACCTCGGCGAACTGCGCCGGCACCTGCTCGCCGACCAGGGAATCGCGCCAACATGCACCGACTCCGACATCGTGCGCGCCGCCCGCAGCTACTGGCTGGCCAACGCCCACCAGGTCCGTCCGGTTACAGCGGTAGTCGCAGCCGCCCACGCCGCCGCCGCGAAAGGTCCCGTCGCGGTGGCATCCGCCAACGACGGCCGCATCGTCCGAGCCGGACTCACCGCCGTCGGACTGGCCCACCTCTTCCCCGTCATCGTTGCCCGAGAGGACGTCGCAGGCCTCAAACCCGCCCCGGACGCCTACCTCACCGCAGCATCCCGTCTCGGCCTGGACCCCACCAGCTGCCTGGCCTACGAGAACACCGACGAAGGCACCAGCGCCGCCCACGCCGCCCGGATGGACACCATCGACATCCGCACCACCCCCTGGACCATCCACCGCCCGCCACACCCGTAAGGCGCCCCCCAGCTCCCGCACACCTGCCGCCACCACTCCAGAGCCACCCCTCCGGAACCATTCCGCCACACGCGCCACCACTGACTCGCCCACCACCGACCCCGAGGGACCGCAGACACGGTTGCCCTCCGAACCGTGCCCGCGTGGAAGACCGACGCCCTGTGGCACATCCGCATCGCCCCGAAGCGGGCGCAGGACGGGGACCTCGATGCTGCCGGGCTCGCTGAGCTTCTCCGGGCAGCAGGCGAGGGCTGCCACCCGCTCCAGTCAGCGCCAGCATCCTGGCGCAGCGTGATGCCATCCTCGTAGCACTCCATGGTCTGCCGCGCCCGGTCCACGACGGCCGGCCACCGAATCCGTTCACGGGCCATGTGGGTACATGTGCATGTACCCCTTGCTGTGCTGCTGGCTGCGGGGCCGTGTCGTACGTCGTCACGTCTGGACCAACAAGCGCCAGGCCGGCCGGGCCGGTCCTGCGGGGTGGCGGGCGGCTCCGTTTCGCAGAAACCTCGCATGGCCTGCGTCGTTGGGCAGCGCATGGTGAAGAAACTGATGGTGTGTATGGCAGTGGGCGGATCGCTGCTCACTCCCCTGTCGGCCGCATCGGCCGTTGCCCCTGTGGCGCCCGCCGCCGCGCAGGCCGGCCAGGAGGTTGACGTCCAAGTCGGCATGGACGGCAGGGACCGCTTTTCCCCCGAAATGATCACTGCCAGTCCCGGTGACACGGTCACCTTCCACTTCCACCGCTCGGCCGACGGCGTTGCCGAGAGCACGTCCCGCCTGAGTGACCCGTGCCACTCCCTCGGTGGCTTCGACTCCGGCACCCGCGGCGAAGGAGATAATTTCAGCATCATCGTCTCCACCCATAATGCGGTGTACATCCACAACCCCTCCGCGTGCGGCAAGGGCATGGTGGCCATCATCAATCCGGGGCCCAACGACTCCGTCGAAACCTTCCGCCAGGCTGCCGTCGCTCAAGAGGGCTGATCTCCTTACCCACACCAACCCAGCACCCCGACTGAACAGCTGCTGGCCTACCGCGACGCGGCCTGCCGTCTGAGCGCACGGCGACCCACCGGCGGCGGATCATCGACCCGCAAGGCACCTACTGGCGGCGCGGGATCGAAGCGGCCGGACGGTGCTGCGGGAGCCGCACGCGGCCGTCACACCGGAAGGCTGGGGCGGCGTCGGCGGGTATCCGCTCGGGCAGTGGATCGCCGAGCAGCGCCGCGCCTACGGGGCCGGGAGCCCTTAGCAGAAGGCATCCAGGGGGATGCAGTCGAGCATGAGGCAGATACCGAATCAGAGGCCCGCGACGGTGCTGCCGGGGCGCAGAACGACGGCTTCGCACACCCGTGAGAGCCTAGGACGGTGAAAGCGAAGTGTGCTCCCCTGGGCGATGAGCGGCGCGACCGCGGCCCCGAGCTGCCGCCGACCCGCAGCGTCCTGATCACTGGCGGCCTGGTGCGCGTGTCGGGCGCAGCGGCCGTGGGCTGCGGGGCGCTGTTCGGTCTGCTTCCCGTCCTCGCGCTCATCGGCAGACTCGGTCTCCCCGACGACCCGCCAGGTTTCGTGCCGGTGTTCGGCGGCCCGCTCATCGCTGCGGCGCTGGGCATCGCCGTCTTCCTGATCGTGCTCGGCTATGCCCTGACCTTCCATCAGCTGGCGCTCGCGGGCATGTACGCACCGGCTGAGGACTCGTCGGCGCTGAGGAATGCGGTCGAGGTGCGTGGCCGCGTCACACGCACGCCGTTCTTCCCGGCGGTCGTGACGAGCATCGTCATCGGCTTCCTGCTCCTGGCAACGGCCGGCATCCTGCTCGCCGCGTCCGCCTGGCCGATGGTGGCGATCACCCTGCTCCTCTCAGGCGTGCTCTGCGTCCCGGCCGTACTCGCTCTCATCGCCGCCGACCGACGGTGGAGCCGTACCGCGTCTGAGCGCCTTCCCGCACGGGCCCTGGGCGAACAGGGCTCCGCTCAGCTCCTCCTCGGCGACGCCGACACGGAACTGCGGCAGCAGGTCAAGGCCCGAGAGCGCGCCGAGGCCACCGAACTCGACCATGCGACCACCCCCGTGCTCGTGACCCTCGCCATCGCGAGCCTCGCCATGATGAGCCCCTCACTCTCACCCACGGCTGCCATCTGGAGACAGGTGCAGCTGGTCGGCGTCGGGCTCGGCGTCCTGTGCCTGCTCGTACTTCTCGGCATCAGGGTGCTCCGGATCCGGCAACTGCGACGCACTCTTGTACGGGTGCGCCGCGGGGGCGCGGACGTGTCCGACATCGACCGCGCGCACGCGATCACCGCGACGACGACCCAGGCGTCCGAACTGCACGCGGCGACAACCGTCTGGGCGCTGCTCGGCGCCGCAGCGCTCGGCACTGTGGTCCACCGGACCGCGGATGTCGCGCCGGTACTGATCGTCGCCGGCATCTGGGCGCTCGGCTTCGCCGTGCTCATCGCGCTGTCGATGCGTTCGGACGCTGCCGCCCCAAAGCTCCGGGAGGAGTTCGGCTACCGGCTCCCGACCAAGACCTCCGGAAACGACAACACCTGGCACTGAGATGCCGTCGCCAGCCGACGAACAGCCAGAACAGCCCTCAATTCACGCTCGTGACTCGGCATCGGACCGTGGTCCTGCAGCATCCCGAAGCCACCCTTGTTCAGTGGGGTACGCGGGGCGCAACTCACGGGGCGGGCTTCCCTCGTGGAATGCGGGGCGTTCCCGGCACGGCACACGCGAACCCTTCAGAGAACTGATCGCGGGAGTAGAGGCCGCACTCGATCTCCGGGCACACCGGGCCGGGACGCTTTCCCGTCACGCCGCCTATCTCCACCAGCGGACCGCGGGAAGAATCGGGAGCCTGACCCGACTCATCCGGCAAGCCGCGATCACCGCGATCCTCGACGGCACCGAACGCATCACCAAGGCGTCACTGGACCAGGTCCGCCTGGACCACCTCGCTGAAACCCACCACCACACCACACGCGGCCGCGAACCCAACCCACGCTGACCAGGCAAAACACAGGCACTGCCATTAGACGCAGAAACCATCTGCAACAACACCAGTAATTCTCAATAGAATTGAGATAACACCAGGTCAGAGCGCCTACCACCCCGGCCGAAAGCACCTCGACCAGTTCTCACCCAACCTGCAACACCCCAGCCCAGACCCGTTCCCACACCCCAAACCACACCGGGAATCGATAGCTCAGCTCGGTGAAGGTACTGGGCGAGGGCGTCGATACCGCGAATTGTGATTCCGTCGCATTCTGTGATGCTCGGGGGTCGATGATCGATATCGTGCAAATGGTCGGACGAGCCCTGAGAATCAAGCCGGGGGAAGGGAAGATTGCTTCTCTGATTGTTCCCGTATTTCTCGCTCCGGGTGAAAGTCCGGACGAAATGCTGACCTCGGATGCCTACGGAACCCTCGCGAAGGTCCTCGGGGCGCTGCGGGCGCACGACACCGAAACGATCGAGCACCTCGCCGATCCCCGTATCCGAAGCGGGAGTTGGTTCCGGGATGAAGCCGAGGAAGGCGAGGCGGAAGCTGAGCGGGAAGAGCCGGAGGGCGTGCGGGCGCCGAGTGCGCCCGCGCGGGAGCTGCTGAAGTTCAGCACACCCCGTGACCCGGCGCTGCTGGCCCAGTTCGTGAAGCTGCGGGTCATCGAGCCGGAGAACACGTTCTGGCGGCGCGGTATCCAGGCGTGCGTGCGGTATGTGAAGGAGACCGGGGCGCAGCAGTTGCGGGTGCCGTACGACTACATCACCCCGGACACCTGGGTGCCGGCCGGGTTCCCGCTCGGGACATGGCTCGCCGACCAGCGTAAATCCCACAAGGCCGGGCGTCTGGATGCGGGGCGGGTGGAGCAGTTGGCCGGGTTGGGGATGGTGTGGTCGCACCAGGACGTCGCGTTCGAGGAAGGCCTCGCAGCCGCCCGCGCCTGGGCCACCGTGCACGGACACCTCCTGCCGCCCGCGGCCGCGGTCTGGGACGGGTACCCGGTCGGGACCTGGACCAAGAACCAGCGATACGCCGCCCGAGCTGCGGACACGAACGCGGAACGCCGTGAGGCCGGCCTGGCTGTCGAGACCAGTACGGGCGCGTTGGCCGAGGCGCGGCGGGCGGCGTTGGAGGAGATCGACCCGGGGTGGTGCCCTGTATGGAATACGGGGTGGCAACGGTGCTTCCGGCTCGTCCAGAACCTCCTCCAGGACGGCGGGGTCCTGCCGGTGCTGGCCGGCAAAGTGATCGTGCAGGGCGAAGACCTCGGACGCTGGGTCACGGCGCAGCGGCACGGCTGGGAGCAGTTGCTGCCCGCACAGCAATGGCTCCTGGAGAACGTCCTCGGGATCGAACCCGCTGAGGGAGTAGAGCGCCCGGTGAAGCGGACCCAGGACGACATGTGGGCGGTCAATCTGGCGGCTGCACAGCAGTTCCATGCCCGGGAAGGACACCTGAGGGTGCCTCGGAAGTACGTCGAACACCTGGAAGGAGGTGTCGCAGTAGGCCGCCAGAACGGCGCTGAGGAGCCTGTGAGCGTACGGCTGGGCACCTGGCTCGACAACGTACGGAAGCGTGCTGACAGGCTTACCGGGCAGCGCCGTGCGGACCTGGATGTACTCGGCATGCGCTGGTGAGGTCGCTCCCCTGGCCGGGACAGTGCCTGGGCCTGGTGATCCATTACAGGGGCCTGGTGAGCTTCGGGGAGGGCCGGTAGTGGGCGACTCCTGCGTAGGACATGCCCAAGGAGACAGTGAGGATCTTGGCATCGAGTTCGTCTGCGAGAGCGAGCAGACGTGTGGAGCGCAGGATGCGCGGCAGGAGGCCGACGGGAGCGAGGCTGTCGCGGATGTGGGCGGCGCCAGCCGGTCCGTGGTCTGTTCGGGTGAGCCGGGTGACAAGCAGGTGGGGGTTGTCCGTACCGAGTCGGCTCCGGTGCTCCTGGCAGCGTTGCAGCGCCGTCCAGGTCGCACTGTCCAATGGGAGGTGCACTGATCTGCCGGGGAACCGGACGCTATGGCGGTCGGGGGCGATGTCGGCGTCGGTGAGCTGGCGCAGCTCGGTGATGGTTGCTGCGTGCAGGAGGGCGGCGAGGCCGATGAAGGCTTCGTGCGGGTGGATGTCGTAGTTGGTGGTCCAGCGTTCGTACAGGGTGCGCTGTCTGCCTGCGGTGAGGGTGGGTCCGTGAAATCCCCTCTGCTGTACGGCAGTTATTGGCTCGGTGGGGTTGTGGAGGATGCTCTTGGAGCGGTGGGCGTAGGCGAAGAACTGACGCAGCCCTGCGAGGTGGGAGGCGCGGCGGTCCGGGGCCAGGGTGAGGAAGGATTCCAGGTCGGTGGTGGTGATGCTCGCCCAGCTCGTATGCTCCTTGGGGTGGAGGTGGAGGGCCAGGTCACGGATGGTGTCCAGGCGGATCTCGATGGTCTTCAGTTGATTGGGATGTAGTCCGAGTTGGCGGGCTTGCTCGCGCTGGAGCAGCAGGAAGTCGGCGAAGGCGTCGGCCTGAGGACGCAGTGGGGCGGGGATGGCCTCGATGCGGCAGGCGCGGCGGGTTGCTGCGCGCTGGTCGGCGAGGTCTGGTGGCGGGGCGAGGTGGCCGCGGGTGCGGAAGAAGTCGGTGAGTGCCCCCACGAGTTCGGGGGCGTTGCTGTGGGCGTGGGCGAGCAGCGTGCCGGGATCACCGGTCGTGGTCGCGATGATCAGGCGTGCGGTGGTGGCGACGACGTCTGCCGCGTAGATGGGGTGGCGGTGATCGGCGAGGTGTGCGGCGAAGTCGCTCCACCAGGGTGGTGCGGCGGGCATGCGCTCGGCCCAGCCGGTCGCGCGGGTGATGACGGTGTGTGGTGAGTGCTCGTAGCAGCGTTTGCACAGGCCCTTGGCCCACTGGCCGCTGGTGCCACAGCGTTCGCAGCATGCCGGGGGCGGTGCGGTGATGGGATCGGTACAGGCCCGGCACCGCCGAGTCCCCGCGTCGAGGGTGCGTCGACGCCCGCAGTGCTGGCACGGGCCCCGTGCCGGTCGGCCTGCCGAGCGGTGTCGGCATACCGCGCACAGGTCCTGGGAGGATCGTCGTGGAGCGCCGCACAGGGCGCAGGTTCGTGAGCACCAGGCGCAGCGGCCGGTGTCGAGGCACAGCCGGCGCAGGCGGTGGCAGACCGAGCAGGTGTCCTTGGCCGTCCGGGGCACTGCAGTGGCGGGCGCGGGTGGGATCGCGGTCGTCTTGGGGGCGGTCACAGCGGCGGGAGAGATCGGTGGCGGGGCACGGGCTGTTGCTGCGAAGGCTGCCGGGCCGGATCGGGGGCGGGGCGCGGCGGAGGGGTTGAGGGTGCGGTGGATTCTTGCAGGGTCAGCAGGTCGCCGGGGGTACAGTCGAGGGCGGCGCACAGGGCGGCCAGGGTGGAGAGCTTCACCTGGGAAGGCTGCTTGGTGAACAGCGCGGAGACCGAGGCGGCGGACAGCTCGAGACCGGCCCGCTCGGCCAGGAGGCGGCGCAGCTGCGTGCCTGTCCAGATGCCGCGCTGTGCAGCGGCGATGCGCAGCTTCCATTCCACCTCGGGTGGCGGGGCGGGGGTTTCCACGGCGTGGAGAGGGGGTGTGGTCACGGGGGCTCCCGGGGGGTCAGCCGGCCAGGCCGGTGATGGCGGTGAGCGTGGCGCGGCGCCAGGCTTCCTCGACGAAGGTGAGGCAGGGCCGGACGTAGGCCATGGTGGAGGCGATGTGGTGGTGTCCGAGCAGTTGCTGGACGGTGAGCAGGTCCATGCCCTGTTCGTAGTGATGGGTTGCGCAGGCGCGGCGCAGGTCGTGCGGGGTGAACCGATCGCCCTCGAGCCTTGCTTCGGTGTCCAGGTGGCGGGAGAGGCGGTCGCGTACGGTCTCCGGCTTCAGCGGCTGGCCGTGGGCGTCGCAGAACAGGGCGGTGGTATCGGGGAACAGGGGGCGGATGTCGCTCTGGTACCAGGCAAGGATCTGGTCCAGGCCGTCCAGCATCGGGGCCCATCTCGGGCGTGGTCCCGAGGCGTTGGCCGCCTTGCCGAACCGCACATGGAGCTTGCCGGACGGACCCAGTTCGGGGTGGACGTCGTACAGCTCGAGGTGGAGTGCTTCACTCAGCCGCGGCGCGGAGTGGTACAGGGTGCGCCACAGCGCGTAGTCCCGTGCCGCGGCCGGGTAGTCGGATGTGACGGTCAGGCGGGCTCGTGCGTGAGCGAAGAAGGCCGCCAGGCGCTCGGCCGTGGGCGGCAGCCGGCGGGAAGGCTCGTCCCAGACATGGCGCAGCCGGTTGAAGCGGTCCAGCGGATCACCCACGGTGGTGCCGTACAGGGCGCGGATCTCGGCGGCGTAGCGCAGGCGCACGAACGTGTGAAACGCGCGCAGCATGTCCAGGTAACGGCGTCTGGTTCCCGCAGTCCGGCCCGCGAGCAGCAGAGTGTGGAGCATCGCGTCCACATGGGCCGGCTCGATCTGCCACACCGGGCGGTCGAAGTGGGCCAGCACCCGTGGAAGCAGGGAGGTGTAGGCGCCGATCGTCGTCGGGGCGAACCCCCGCACCACCCACGTCGCGGCGAACGCCTGGACGCAGCCGGCCTGGAACACCCACACGTCCGGTGCCCGATCGGCATCAGGGACGAGGCCTGTCAGCCCGCCCTGAACCAGCCGAAGAAGAGGCTTCTCCCCCACACTCCACCGCCATCACGTCAACGACTCTTCGATTAAGGCAACGCCTGAACAACAGGCGTGCCACCGAAGACATCAACGAGGCGGCTGGAGAAAGGCAACTCCCGCCTTACGAACAACCCCGCGCCCCACATCAGGCGCGGTTGTACTGCTGAGCCTCGTCACACACAATCACGTACGGGCGCCGCGGCAGCGCGGTCATCAGCTGCCGGTACAAGGGGGTGGCAGTTCCCGGCATCTTTCCGGGCAGGCGCAGTTGGTGGAAGAGTTCCTCGCGCAGGTCCTTCGGCCCCGGGCGCGAGCGGGCGAACTGCAGGGACAGCAGCAGATCCGGTGCGATGCGCTTGAGCGCGGCACGGGTCGCGAACGTCTTAGCCTCAATACCGTTCAGTTAGTGGCTTGGATGGTGATGTGGGGGCTGTGTTTGGGCTGGGGCCAGTGTGTGTGGTGGGAGCGTTTCGCGGCCCATTTCAGGACTTTGCGTTTGACGACTCGGGGGTGTGAGCGTTTTCGGCGTGTTGGGTTGAGGTGTTGGGTGAGCCATCGGATGGCGTGATGCCAGATCGCGTCGGCTGCGTCAGCGCCCGGAGGGGGGAAATGCGCTCTGCGCGACTGAACGGCGAGCGATGCGGAGGGCTTTGACGAAGGAAACTCTGTCGGGGTCGTGGCCGGAGAGTGCGGCAGTGTCGGCCATCAGGGTGCGGATGGCGTAGTGGCAGCACAGGTGTCCCCAGATTTCTTGCTGGACAAGGTCGGGGGCTTTCGAGCGCAGTACCGCGCGGGGCCCGCGCTGGTGGGTTTTCAGCTCGTCGAAGGTGGTCTCGATCTCCCACCGTTGGGCGTAGGCGGCTGCGAGGTCCTCGGCGCCGGCCTCGGCAGGGTCGAGGATCGTGGTCAACAGCCGGTACTCCTCGGCGTTGTCCCGGCCGTCATCGACCGTGTAGTCGATCACTCTGACCGTGAGCGGCTCCGTCGTGGCCCGGTTCGTGCCCGACGTCGGGACGATCCGGGCCAGCCAGGACCCATCGGCCAGGGTTTCCAGATACCGGGGCCGCAGGTTCGTCTTCACTCGCCAGAGCAGATCCGCACCCGTGGCCGCGGCCTGCTGCCAGAGGCGGAACCCGTAGAAGCCCCGGTCTGCCAGGACCAGCTGGCCCGGCTCCAGCCGCCCGACGAGCTGCCGGGACAACTCGATCTCCGACACGCTGCACGGGCCGGTGGCAGCGTCGAAGACCACATGGGTGCCGCATTCCGCCAATGCCACCAGGCGGGCCTGCGGAAACGCGGCCCGCTCCCCCCGGCTGGAAGCGGGCCGCCCGAAGAACTCCGCGTTGGCTGCCGTGTCTGCCACATCCAGGCACGTCCCGTCGATCGCCACCAGGCGACGCCCGGCCAGCCACGACCCCGGCGTGCCAGGCCCCGCCAGCGGACGCGCAACCCGAGCGAAGAGATCCCGCACCGGCTCGAACCCCAGACGAGACCTGGCCTGGAAGATCGCCGACTTCGAGGGCGGCGTGAACGACTCCGACCACCCCGACGCCCACGACAGCCCGTCCGCGAGCTGCGCGAACACATCCTCGTAGGAGCCATCCGAATACAGCGCCATCCCGATCGAGAAGTACGCCATCACCCGTGCGGGCAACGACCGGTGACGCCGCTCGGTACGCCCCGCCTCCTCGATCACCGCGTCAACCACATCCGCGGGAAACACCCGCGTCAGCAACCCCACAGACACCAAATCCGACAACCGGACATCAGACGACGGCTTCACCCAACCAGAACGCGGCATCCCCCACGATAACCCAGAAGCACTTAACTGAACGGTATTGGGCTTAGACCGACCGGCAGTAGGTGGTGGAGCACGGTCGCGATGAGGGGTGGCAGCAGAACGGGCACAGGCCCGCGTGATCATGGAGTTCTCTACGCTCTGTGACCGCGAAGGACGACTGTGCCCGCGCTGCCATCATGCCTGCTTGAACCCGCCTGGGACCAGTTCAGGGCCCTGCTGCCCGATCGGGCCGAGTTTGACCCCGACCATCCGCTCGGCTGCCATCGGCGGCGTATACCGGACCGCGTCGTGTTCGACCACGTCGTCCAAGCGCTGGTCCACGGCTCCGGATACGAGCGCATCTCCTCGCCCGGATGCTCCGACCGCACGATCCGACGCCGCGTCAAGCTGTGGGCTCAGATGGGGATCTCACAAGCGCTGCACCGGATCGCCCTGGAGGCGTACGACCGCATGATCGGCCTTGACCTCGATGAAATCTCGGTCGACGGCTGCATCACCAAGGCGCCGTGCGGCGGAGAGAAAGCGGGGCGCTCGCCTGTCGACCGGGGCAAGCAAGGACTGAAGCGCTCGGTCGCCTCCGACGCGTGCGGGGTTCCACTCGGGATCGTATCCGCCGGGGCGAACCGGCACGACTCGCCGCTGCTCGGCCCCACCCTGGCAGCGGCCAAAGAGCAGGCTGGTGCGATGCCGGAGGCTGTCAACGTTAACCTCGACCGCGGGTACGACAGCACCAAGTCACGTGTGTTGATCGGCGAGTTGGGATTCTCGGCCGAGATCGCCCGCAAAGGCGTGCCCGCCCCGATCCAGGCCGGCAAGCGCTGGGTGGTGGAGCGCACACACTCGTGGATGAACGACTACGGCAAGCTGCGGCGCTGCACCGAGAGGAGCGGCGATGTCGTGGACTTCTACCTCTACCTCGCCGCCGCACTCGTCACGCTCCGCATGCTCATTCGACGCTCGACGAGCCGCTACCGCTGGGACGGCCGCCCCACCACCCGACGCCTCAAATGATCCATTTGCCGGTGGGTCTTAGTTCAGAGAAGGCGCTTTCCACCTGGACTCCGCCTGGCACCACGGCTGGGAGACCCTCGCCGCCCTGATCGCCACCACCAAGGCGACGCCCCGGTGACCGGCCGACCCGCACCCGCCTGTACCGGGTGCGGGTTCGGCCGGCATCGCCCAGTTCGCCGTCCAGCAGATCGAGGACGGCCTGACTGCCGACGACGTCGACGCCCGCGAGCTCGCCGCGATTCTGCGCGAGATCCACCGCCAGGACGGAGTTCTCGGCGCCCTCGCGCAGCTGCTCACCGTCGCCGCGCGGGCCGCCGGACGGATCGAGCCGGACCGCGACGGCGAGATGTCGTGCCCGCTGTACGAGGCCGCCGCGCTCATCTCCGAGAACGCCGGCCTGCAGACCTGCTACGCCACCCGTGCTCTTGACCCGCAGGGAGAATTCGCATGAAGCCGTTCCGCCTGGAAAATGCGCTGCCCGTCGACACGACAATCCCCGACCCGTCGCTCGTGGTCCTGATCGGCGCGGCCGGGTCGGGCAAGTCGACGTGGGCCTCCACCTGGCCCGACACGCAGGTCCTGGAACTCGACAGGTTCCGGGCCCTGGTCAGTGACGACGCAGGCTGTCAGGAGGCGACCGGCGACGCCGTGTTCGCGCTCCAGGCCGTTCTGGAAGCCCGCCTCGCCCGCCGGAAGATGACGGTCGTCGACGCGACGAACTGCGAGAAGTCCGTGCGCGCCAACCTGATCGCGACCGCCCGCCGCCATGGCGTGCCCACTTCCCTGATGCTTGAGCGTGTTCAAGCATCAGGAGGGGTGTGGGTTGAGTACGTGGCAAGTAGTGCGGGTGCCGGATCCCGATCGGTGGGGGCCGCTGGTGGGGGCGTTCACGGCGCGGGTCAGGTAGTGAGAGTGGGCCACGGGACGTCGGTTTCGACGGGGGCGGTGTAGTCGATGCCGGGGACGGAGAAGCCGTAGAGGCGGCGGACTTCGTCGCTGAACCAGTCGAGGTCGGCGAGTTCGGTGATGGTGTCGCTGGTGGCGGTGGACCAGCGTTCGGCGACGGCGTTCTGCACGGTGGGGTCGAGTTCCCAGGTGTCGAGGCGGACCCGGCCCTCGTCGTCGAGGTCGAGGGGGCGGGCGCCGGTCAGCTGGTCCCACAGGTCGACCAGTTGGTCGATGGGGGCGACCATGGCGTCGCCGAGGACGCCGCGCAGCAGCCCGACGTACAGGGCGATGCCGGGGATGGCGGTGGAGGACTGGGTGACGGCAGCGGCGTTGACCGAGGTCACGGCCCGGCCGCCCAGGGTCTTGGAAAGGCGCGCGTCCAACATGCGTGCGGTGGCTTCGAGATGGGCCTTCGCGGCGCCGATGGTGCCTTGCCGGTAGATCGCCGCGGTCAGCGGCGATCCGATGTAGGACAGGGCGGCCGTGCTGAAGCCGTCGGCGAGCAGCGACCGGTCGGCCAGGAACGTGATCCACCGTTCCCAGTCGGTGCCGCCCATCACCGCCACGGTCTGCTCGATGTCGTCACCTTCGGCCGGCGCGGTGGTGACCTCCTTCACCTCCGGTGCACCGTACTCGTCGAAGACGAGGGTCTTGGTGGTGTACGGCGAGCCGACCGGCTTGAGGACCGAGGCATACACGTCGCCGGTGTCCGGGTCGGTGCGGCGAGGCGCTGCCACCGAGTAGACCAGGTAGTCGAGTCGCCCCCCGAACCGCTCGGTCAGGAGGTCGGCAACCTGCTCCTTCACCGTGTCGCTGAACGCGTCGCCGTTGAGGAAGACCATGTCCCGCCCGTGCTCCTTGGCGAGCCGGGCGGTGGCGGCGGTGCGATACCAGCCGGCTGTGCCGGTGCGGCGCGCGGGCGCCTTCTCGAAGCACACGCCGATGCCACGGACACCGACACGGGCCAGGCCAGCGATCGTGGCGGCCAGGCCGTACCCAGCGGACGAGCCGATGACCAGCGCCACCGGCCCTTCGCCCCCGGCGGTGGCCGGGGCGGGGACGGCCTGCCACATCACGTCCACCAGCTGTCGGCAACCGCCGGGATGGGAGTCGAGGAACAGGAAGCCCCGGCTCTTGGGCGCAATGACGCGTTCGCTCACGGTGTGGTGCCCCAGGTGTCGTCACAGAAGTGGACGTGGCGGCCGTCTCGGCCACCCGTCCTGCCAGTCTGCGGCCGTGCGAATGAGCACGGCGATCTTGAACCGGCACAACGATGTCCAACCGGGCTTGGAGGGTTTCCCACTATCTCCAGCGGGGGCAGCTGGTGGCAGACCTCTCGCCGGAGCCGACGGGACTGAAAACAGCACTGGCCAACCTGAACACATTGACTTGACAGGGAAGCTCCCCCATCGCGGTCGTGGTCGCCACCCCCGTCAGCGTCTGCATCGAGCGGCAGGGACCGAGGCCGGCGAACCGCACCGTGCCGGAGGACACGGTCATCAAGCAGGGCAAGGACATGGCCGACTCGTGCCGACGCCTGAAGTCCGAGGGCTTCCCCGAGATCGTCTTCTCCGACAGCCTCTGCCGGCTCCTGCCCTACCTGGAGCGCCTGAGCCAGAAGCGCACCGCCGACCTCGGACTGGACGACGGCGACGGCCTGGGCGACCTGAACCTCGTACGCCGGACCTTCGGCGAGGAGATCCTGCCGCTGTGGCGCTGGAGGGACGGCTCCGACCTTGCCGACGGCGACCGCGTCGCTGAGAGCCGCCTCGGGCAGCAGCAGCTCACCCTCGCCCTGCGCACCGACGTGGACGGCGAGGGCGACATCGGGTTCGACGTGCTGGTGCCCTGCCCGCACGACGACCAGTGCACCGCTCACGCCTGGGTGCCCGCCTACAGCGTCACCTGCCTCTTCCGCGGGCTCAACGGCGACCTGGACGACAGCGAGGACATTGTACGCGTGGCCGTCCGCCGGGCAGATCCCGGTTCGGACGCGGCGGGATGAGGCGGGCGTCTCGCCGCAGTGCCGGGTCTGCTGGGCGGCCGTTACTGACTCGGAACGGTGATGCCGGCCGCACGCAGGTTCGCCTCGACCAGCGTGTTCAACCGGGCGATGGACGGTGACTGGTCTTCCCGGTGGTGGTTGACCATTGCGTACCGGGAGGCAGCGTCGGACTGGTCTTGAAACCCGGTCGGCATCGCCAGCAGCGCCCGTTGGGTCAGCAGTTTGTCGGCCAGCGTGGACGCCAACTCCTCGATCCGCGGGTCGTCCGGATCCCAGGCCCTCGCATCCCAACCACGCTTGGTCAGCTCGACGGACTCGGGGTCGTCCAGGGAGTGTTCGAGCCGGGCCAGGAAGCTGTCGAAGATCTCCGGGACCAGTGCCCGGGCCAGCACCAGAGCCTCCCGTTGACCGGCCACGTAGTCGGGACCGAAGCCGAGTTCGGCGAGCCGCTCCAAGACCGCGCAGGCCCGGTCGGGCAGCAGGGCGCGGTCACCATGGTCGAGACGGTGCAGCCTGTCGCGGCGCGCGATCAGGTCTTCGATCCGTTCGGTGAGTTGGTGGTGGACGTCGTCCAGGGTGGCGGCGAACGTCGTGGGATCGGCGTCGAGCAGGTCACCGATCTCGGCCAGCGGCACGCCTGCCGCGGCCAGGGTCCGGACCTGGACCAGCCGGTACAGCTCGTCCGATCGATAACGGCGGTAGCCGGAGCCATCGCGTTCCGGCTCGGCGACCAGGCCGAGCCGGTGATAGTGCCGCACGGTTTTGATCGTGACACCGACGAACGCCGCCGCCTGACCGATCGTGAGCCCGTCTGTCATCGGCTCGGCGCACCTCCGGATCGTGGGCGGCTGCGGTCTCGCGCACCGCGTCGGTGACGGCCGGGAAGTCCGGATGATCACCGGGGTGAGGATAGCGCGCACCAGCTCCAGCCCACCCCCTGCTGCCAAGAGGGACCGGGACGCCTGCGATCGGTGCCGGTCACCCCTTGATCGGTACAGGGGGTTGACCTTGACCTTGGGTCAAGGCTGCAGGCTCTGCACATGGCTGTTCGAAGGGCCAGGCAGCGACCAGGGCCGCCGTGAGAACCACATCGTGAACAGGAGATTCATCATGGGAACAAGCAACAGCGGCTTTTCCGACGCAGGGCTGCGCCGGCTGCGCGAGGTGCTGGCACAGCACGTCGCGTCCAAGCGGATTCCCGGCCTTGTCGCCCTCGTCAGCCGCGGCGGCCGGACGCACGTCGAAGCGATCGGGACGATGCGTCATGACGGTGGCGCCCCGATGCGCCGGGACACGATCTTCCGGATGGCGTCCACGTCCAAGCCGGTCACGATGGCGGCGGCGATGATCCTGCTCGACGAGTGTCG
Organism: Streptomyces sp. NBC_00012; assembly: GCF_045040875.1. Classification (NCBI taxonomy): domain Bacteria; kingdom Bacillati; phylum Actinomycetota; class Actinomycetes; order Kitasatosporales; family Streptomycetaceae; genus Streptomyces; species Streptomyces sp. NBC_00012. The sequence continues at coordinate 43,427 of NZ_CP108310.1, forward strand.
GCTGCGGCTGGACGACCCCGTGGACCAGTGGCTGCCCGAACTCGCCGACCGGCAGGTGCTGAAGCGGCCCGACGGACCCCTGGACGACACCGTGCTGGCACACCGGCCGATCACCGTACGGGACCTGCTGACCTCCACGTTCGGGCTCGGGGTGGACTTCGAGTCGATGGCTTCCCCGATCAGGGCCGCGACCTTCGAGCGTCTCGACTACAGCGTGGCATCCGGGCCGGCCCCGGAGCCGGACGAGTGGATGCGCCGCCTCGGCGAACTGCCGCTGCAGTACCAGCCCGGAGTGCGGTGGCAGTACGACCTCAGCAACGAGGTGGTCGGTGTGCTCGTCTCCAGGGTCACGGGACAGTCGTTGGAGACGTTCCTGCGGACACGCATCCTCGATCCGCTGGGGATGAAGGACACCGCCTTCCACGTGCCCGCCGACAAGATCGACCGACTGCCGCCGCTGTACGGGCCCGACCCGCAGACCGGCGAGTTCCTCGTATGGGACGAGGCGGCAGGGGGAAGGTCCAGCGTGCCTCCCGCGTTCCAGGGCGCCGGCGGCGGGTTGGTCTCCACCGCCGATGACTACCACGCCTACTTCCAGATGCTGCTGAACCACGGGATGCACGGGAGCGAACGGATCTTGTCCCGGGCCGCCGTCGAGTTGATGACCACCAACCGTCTCTCGCCCGAGCAACTAGCCGCCCGGGAGGCCATGTTCAGCAACGTCGCCCACCTGTCGTCCGGCCAGGGGGCGAACGGCGGCTGGGGCCTCGGGATGGCGGTGCGCACCTATCGCGGTGACTACGCGCCCATCGGCCAGTTCGGCTGGTTCGGCGGTACCGGCACCACCGCCTACGCAGACAGGACCAACCAGCTCACCGGAGTCCTGCTCACTCAGGTCGGACTGTCCACCCCGGATTCGCCGCGTGCCATGCACGACTTCTGGACCACGCTCTACCAGGCCATCGACTGACAACGAGCTCGACCGATACTTTGCGGCTGGGGTCAGAGACGAGAGCCCGGGACCGGCGCCGGGCGTCATTCCTCGTCGGTGGCGTCCGGCTCACGCAACGGACGCAGGTCCCCGGGCAGGTCGGGGAGCTGGAAGGAGTACCGGCCGAGCATGTTGATGTGATGGCGGACGAACGGGGAGAGACGGGCCACGTCCTCGTCGCGGACGTCGAACCCTTCCTCGCGGAGCTGCTGTACGGCGGCGTCCATGTAGCGGGTGTTGAACAGCACCAGGGCGTTGAGGACGAGGCCGAGGGCGCCGATCTGGTCCTCCATGCCGTCCTGGTAGCGCTGGTAGAGCTGCCCGGCCTCCCGTGGAAGATCTTCCGGGCGAGCGCATGGCGGCCCTCCTGGAGGTTGGCACCTTGATCTTCCGCCGGTAGGCCGGCTCGTCCGCCAGACGCAGGATGTGCAGGGTCTTGGAGCTGCGCCCGTAGTGTGCGATCGCGTCGCCCAGCGGGGTGGGCCGGCCGTCGCGCGACAGCATGCGGATCACGTCGTAGGCCCGCACGGCCCCGGTGTGGATTGAGCCGATGATCCGCAGGATGTCCTCCCAGTGCCGCTCGATCCGGACCAGGTCGACCCGGCCGCGGGCCGCGTCCTGGAACGCGCCGTAGTTGGCCGTGCGGTCGATGCGCCACATCTTCTGGTCCGGCAGGTCAGCCAACTGCGGTGCGTAGGTGAACCCCGCCAAGGTCAGGAGCCCGAAGACAATGTCGGAGTACGAGACGGTATCCGTAACGATCATGTCGGGGCGTTTGCCGCCGTCGCGGTCGTAGAGGACGTCCAGCACGTACAGCGAGTCACGCAGGGTGCCGGCCACCACCTTCCCGCCGAGTCCGGCCGCCTGGTCATTGATCATGTTGAGCCAGGTGGCACCGCCCCGGCGCCCGAAGTACTTCGGGTTCGGCCGTGCGTAGACCGAGGGCACCGGCACCACGAACCGCATCCCGTCCACGGAGGCGACCAACCCGCCGCCCCACGCACCGGCGAGCGGGATCGCCGCCTGGGCGTCGATCAGTGTGGCGTTCGCGGCCCGGTAGGTCGCCAGCCGCAGATACGTCTGGTCGACGTGGGACAACCGCCCGTACTTCAGCGCGTCAACCCCGCTGATGACGGGGGTGTAGCCAACGTTGCAGCCATGGGCCACCAGCAGCGCCGCGATGGTGACGGGGAGGTCCTTGAGCCGGGCCTCGCCGCCGGTGACCGAGGTGAACCCCTGGTCGGCGCCGGTCCAGGAGAACACCTCCAGCAGCACCTCCGGAAGGTCGACGCGGGGCAGCATCGCGTTCACAGCAGCCCGCAGACCGAGCAGGGAGGCCGGTTCGGGCTCCGGCTCCAGCGCGGCGAAGTGCAGGCGGCCGTCATCGTCGAAAGAGATCTGCGCGTTCTCCGGCAGGCGGCCCGAGACCTCCCGGTAGGTACCGTCCAGCAGCGCGGCCCGCGCCGCCAGGTGTTCGCCCGCGCCCTCGGGCAGGCCCAGGGACGCAAGGACGGTGGACTTGGCCTGCTCCCATGCCTCACCCGCCAGCAGCTTCGCCCTCGGGTCGCCCCACTTGGAGGAGTTCTTCGCGAAGATCTCCCGCCGGCGCAGCATGCGGTGGAACTGCTCCAGCACGCAGAACACGTACGCCTTCCAGTCCACCGTCCCCGGCTCCAGGTTCGGCGCGGCCAGCACCAGTCGCCGCCAGGACCCGGCCAGCAGCTCGGTGTCGATCTCGGCAGGTCCCACCTTCTTGCGGCCCATCAGCTCCGGCAAGGTCTTCAGCGCGGCCAGAATCGGGGCGCCCTCCGGAGTCGCTCCGAAGTCCACGACCTTGACCAGGAGCTTCAGGAACGGCCGCACCGTCCCGAACCGGGTGGCCAGCATCGCCCGCCATGCCTGATCCGCATCGGAGTCCAGCGGCGGGGTCAGCTCGAACAGCGCCGCGATCGCGGCGGCCAGCTCGTTGCGCGGCACCACCGCCTCGATCTGCTCCCACATCGCCGCCAGAGTCTGCACCTTGGGGGCGCTGATCTCCCCGGTGTCGGTATCGACCTGCTCGGCAGTGGTATCGAAGACGACCTGGAACGCGGTCGCCAGCTTCGCCCCGGCCCGCTCGACTTTCGGCAGGGTCTTCATCTTCCCCTTGGCCGTCTCCCGCTCGGCCTTGGCCAGCAGTTTCGTGGCGATCAGCACCTCCAGCAGGTCCAAGGCATCATCGACCGCCCGTGTCGTCAGGTGCACCGCGGTGGCCAGCAGCGTCGCCAGGCGCCGCGCGTCATTGTGCCGCTTGAGCAGCGTCGCCTTGCCGTCCACCCCGTACCGCGACAGCTCCGCGAGCCGGCGCGGCGGTATCTCCGACACGTCCAGCTCACCCATGCCTAGATCAGCGATCCCCTCTGCCCGGGCCAGGGACCACTTCATCTGCGGGCCCGACACCCGCACCGGCCCGCGCCGCAGCCGGTCCAGCTCCGAGACCCGCGCACCGGCCGGCACCCTCAGCAGCGAGTCCAGCACCGCTCGCTGGCCGGTGTTCAGCAGTCCGTAGAGGGTGTCCCACAGCCGCTGGTTCGCCGCTTCCCGGACATTGCCCACCAGCCGTGACAAGCGGCTCGCCCCGGGCAGAAGCACCCTGCGCTCGCGCAGCCATCCCGCCGCTGCATCGAACAACGCCTTCGGACCGTCCCCAGTCGTCCAGGCCCGCGCGTCCAGCCACTCACTCAGCTCGGCCGAGACCTCGGCGAAGTCCCGCCAGCCCCCGGCCTCCTGAATCTCCCCGGCGTGGGTGCGGGCCGTCCCGTCCCGTCCGCCGTACTCCTTCAGGCACGACGGATCCGCAATCTCCAGCTGCTCGGCCAGATACTCGGCCACCTCCGCCGGCACCTGCCGCGGGTCCGGCAGGAACCGGCCCAAGTAGCGCACGCTCGTGAGCTGGACCGCGTACCCGAGCCGGTTGTGCGCACGACGCTTGGCTTGCACCGCCTCCCTGTCCGCATCGTCCAGGAAGAAGTACCGCTCCAACTCGGTACGAGACGGCACCCCGACATACGCCCCGTACCCAGCCTGCTCGCCCGACAGAAACTCGACCGCCACAACAACTCTCCGAAGATCGACAACAGCGACCCACGAAGGCTCTGACAGGCGATCACCCCAGGTCAAAGCGCCAATCAACACCGCGAAGGCTTAGCGCACGATCTGACATGAATGTTCCTCAAGCCCCTTCCCGGCGCGGTAGCGCTCCACTGTCCGACGCGAGACGCCCAGGCGCTCCGCCAGGGCCTTGGTGGAACCCTTCGCCCGCGTGAGAAGGAATTTCACCTGTGCCGTTGCGGATTTCGGCGCGGGACGGGTGAAGACCTTCCGCTCTGCCCGCGCGAGGGCCCCCAGGACCTTGTCGCGGCGCGGGGCCGACTGCTGCTGCTCGTGATCGCTCATACCTCCAGGAACCACGGATCGCCTGTGGACAGTCGGCGGGCTCCCGCGCCCAAGTTGCCTGCCACCGACAGGTGTTAGGAGAGTGCCGGCTGGGGGAGGTTTGCGGTGACAAGGGGAGGAACATCGTGGGGAAGCGGAACGGGGCGCGCAAGGGTGCCCGGCGGTCGGGGAATCCGGCGCGCCGCGAGGCGGAGCGTCTGTACTCGGGGAGCGTGCTGGGTGAGCGCATGTACGCCGCCCCCACCACGGCCGAACGGTCCGGGATTCAGCCGGGAGACATCATCCCGGTGAGCGTCCCGGCGCTGCCGGACGGCATTGTGATCCGGGACGCGACCCGCGCCGACACGGCCCCACTGGAGCCGGTGATCCGGCTGGCCGACCCGGACAACCCCGACGGCTCCTGGCGGGTGCTTCCCACAGTGATCGACCAGAGCCTCGACCCGAAGAAGCCCTCGTACGTACGGGTGGTGGAGGAGACGTCGTCCGCCACCCTGGTCGGCGGCATGACGGCGCTCCCGGCAACGTGGGCCTTCACCCACCCCATGCTCATCGGATCGCCCAACGCGCACATCATCGCCGGTCTGGTCGCCTGCCTGGACTCCCTCGCGGTGGTCGACCAGTGGCGCGGCAAGGGCATCGCGCGCGCCCTGGTCGCCGAAGCGGAGAAGGCGGCGGGCTCAAACCCGGACGGGAAGCTGAGTGCGGCCGTCCTGTACGCCACGCACGAGCCGGAGCTGACGGACTTCTACGCCGGGCTCGGCTTCACCCTCTCCCCCGACGGCATCGGCATTCCCACCCCGGCCGGGTTGATCTGCCACGGCCCGACCAAGGGCTTCCGCTTCTCGGTGAAGCCGCTGCGCACCGGTGTCCAGCTGGAGCCCATGCCCACCCCGTACGGACGGCAGTTGGTCATCCGTGGCGTCCTGCCCGTCCCTGCGCGCTGACTTCAGCAGCGGGTGACGGCGTAGCCCGCGTCGTTGACGGCACGGGTCCACACGTCGCGGTGGTCTCCACCGGGCGGTGCTCGGTGATGTCCGGGAGCGAGCCCCTGGTGGTCACGGGGTGGCTGAGAGGGATCTCTTGGGGCAGCAGCGTGGTGTGCCTGGCCGTGCGGGTGCCCAATGGCACCCGCGGCTGGGGCGTGAGGAGGTAGCGGCGGGGTGTTCTGATGGGCAGGCCGGAGCGGGTGGTGCCTGCTGGGGGGCACGGGGGCTGGGGTCCTTGCAGTACGCCGGGTCCGGCAGGGAGGACGGTCTCCAGGAGGATCTGGCCGCGGAGGAAGTCGAGGTCTGCGGCACTGATGCCGAGTGGGGTGGGTGGTCCGTGGGGTTCTTCGGCCGGCGGGGCGTCCACCACTTTGATCGTGAGCGCCACGGACGGTCTTCGGGGAGTGCTGTCCGCGAGGCGGTCCCACACCTGCTGCCAGCGCCGTACGTTGTTCGGGGAGACGGTCAGCGCTTCCATGAACGCCGTGAGGTGGGCGCGGGAGGGGACGGCCTCACCTCTGAGGATGACGCTGAGGCTGCTCTTGGGCAGACGGTGCCGCTTGCCGTCGGGGGCTCGTCCTGCCGCTGTCTGCAGGTCACTCAGGGAGGGCTGGCCCTCTCTGGCCCGCATTTCCACCATGACGTCGTGCAGCTTGGCGAAGCTGTCGATGAGGTCGGGGTGGGTCATCACCGAACGGAGCGAGACGGCCAGGTCCCGGAACTCCGGGGAGATTCCCGCGCGGCGTCGACGTTCTTCTTCAGCCCTGCGCGCGGCCTTCCATAACCGTATCGCTTCCCTGGTGTCCGCCTCGCACGCGGTCGCGTACGCGAGCACCAGGCGGCGGGATGGCACCTTGCCGCTGGCGCCGCGCGACAGCGCCGACGCGGTGAACTCGTGGTTGGTCAGTTTGGCCATTGCCGCGTAGGTGACGCCTCGGCGCTCGCGCTGGGCACGTAGCCACAGCGCGAGCGCTTCGGACTGCCGGGTGCCGGCGGCAACGGCGTTCTCACGCCGTCCCATGGAACTGCTCAGACGGCCTCGAGCGGCGGCACGTCCGTCGCGCGCATGGCCCTGACGGACCGGACCGCGACGCAGAGGGCCCCGGCGATGAACTCGAGGGCGCCGAACACCGGCATCCCGAAGGCCGCGAGGACCCCCGCCACCACAACGACCACGACCACGACGGGCGCTGTCACGTTGGCGGGTGGCGTGGGAGGATCCTCGGGTTGATCGTGGTGGAGGGGGATCGTCCGTGGGGAGCGTGTCGCCGTCGTACAGGGGGCACCGGTACCCGGTCGAGATCATCGCGCACTGTGTGTGGCTGTACTTCCGGTTCCCGCTCAGTTTCCGTGAAGTCGAGGAGCTGATGCTCGAGCGCGGTGTCATCGTGTCCCACGAGACCGTGCGCCGCTGGTGTCTGAAGTTCGGGCAGGCGTACGCCAACGCGCTGCGCCGCCGACAGCCACGGCCGGGGGACAAGTGGCATCTGGACGAGGTCTTCATCAAGATCAACGGTGAGCAGAAGTATCTGTGGCGGGCTGTCGACCAGGACGGCAATGTCCTGGACATCCTGGTGCAGAACCGGCGGGACACGGCCGCGGCCAGGCGCTTCTTCCGCAGGCTGATGACGACGACGGGCGGGGTGCCGCGAGTGGTCGTCACCGACAGGCTGCGTTCCTACGGCGCCGCCCACCGCGAGGTCATGCCCTCGGTGGAGCACCGCTCCCACAAGGGATTGAACAACCGGGCCGAGAACAGCCACCAGCCGACGAGGCAACGCGAACGGGCCATGAAGGGCTTCCGCAGCGTGGGCGGGGCCCAGCGGTTCCTGTCCGCGTTCAGCGGCATCTCACCCCACTTCCGGCCCCGACGCCACCTGATGACCGCATCCGAACACCGAGCCGAAATGACCATCCGCTTCACCACCTGGGAGCAGATCACCGGCGTCACCGGCCGACCTACCGCGGCCTGAGCCCAGGCCGGCACCCGGCCCCACCACACCTCGACGCACAGTCAGACACCCACACACCCAACAACGTGACAACGCCCCTCTGGCCACTGGGCCCGATCTGCAGCCCCTGCTACCGACGGCACCGGCGGGATGCGGCACCATGCTCCCGATGCCAACAGCCCCAGGTTCTCGTTGGCCGCGACGATGACGGTGCCGGCCTCTGCGGACCCTGCTGCGGCACGGACATCACCTTCGCCTGCAACCGCTGCGGCACCGTCGGCGACGTCTACACCGACGGGGCCTGCGGCCGTTGCATCGCCGACGACCGAGTCCGAGATCTGCTCAGCCAGGAGGACGGGTCCCTCACCCCGCAACTTCAGCCTCTCGCGGACGCACTCATCGCCGCAGACCACCCGATCTCGGTGATCAACTGGTTGAGGAGGCCTAACTCCGGCGCGCGGATCCTCGCCGAGCTCGTGGACCAGAACGCAACGATCACCCACGCCTCTCTGGATGCTCTGCCCCAGGACGGAACGACCCGCTACCTGCGCGGGCTTCTGCGGGCCACCGGCGTCCTGCCGGCGCGGCCGGAGAACCTCGCTCGCCTGGAGGTCTGGTTCGCCCAGACACTGCAGCACCTGCCGCCGCACCAAGCCCGAATCATTCGCCCCTTCGCTGAATGGGGCGTGATCCGCGACGCGCGACGCCGATCAGCTCGAGGCCGCTACACGATCGGCGCCGCAGGAACTGACCGAGCGGACATCCGTGCCGGCATCAAGTTCCTGACCTGGCTCGACGACTACCAACTCGAACTCGACACCATCGACCAGGCGGTGTTCGACCTCTGGCTGACTACTCGACCGACACTCCACAGGCAGATAGGCGCCTTCATCCGCTGGGCCACCGCCCGGCGGCTCATCAGCGGCATGACCCTCGCCACCAGGAAGTTCGCCCCGCCGTCCCAATTCATGGGTGAGCACGAATACCAAGCACAGCTGAAGCGGTGTCTGAACGACGAGACGATCCCGCTCGAAGTTCGGATCACGGGCGTGCTGGTCGGGCTCTACGCCCTCACGATCCCCCGCGCCGCCGAGCTGACATGCGACCGGTTCCACCGCGACGGCGAAAGCTCATACCTCACCATCGACCGCAACCCCGTCCTCCTCCCACCCAAGTTGGCCCGTCTCATCGAGCGGCAGATAGAGGCACGCCCGGTGGGCCGCTTCATGCTCAAGCCCCCGCAGACGAGCGGCCCGACCTACCTGTTCCCCGGGCACTTCCCTGGCAGGCCGATCAGTGAGAGCCATCTCCACGGATTGTTGAGGCAACACGACGTCTCAGTGATCACCGCCCGGAACACCGCCATGTTGGAAGCCGTGGCAGACATGCCGCCCATCGTGATCAGCGACCTCTTCGGCATCCACCCCGGCACCGCCCACAGTTGGGCCCGACTCGCCCAAAACAGCTGGACCGACTATCTGGCCGCCCGCGAGATGACCGAATAGCGCAGCCTTCAAACACTGCCTCTTCACCAGTACCTCTACCCCGGCGACGACCCCTCGGTACTCATCCCCCGCATCCCGCGCGCCGTCCACACCCACGGCGTCTTCTTACGGCACCCGCACCCGGGCCACGGCTGCGGGTGCGAGTGGGACGACACCTGGCGCATGGTCTGGGCGCAAACAGGATGAATTGCATTGGCTGCAACAGTTCATAGAGCCCTACCTCGAACGTTCCTGCTGATCAGAGCCCCTGCCTCGGGCATCAGACATCCGCCCTGCTCAGGCAGCTGAACACCGCCTGCGAGAACGCTTCGAAGAAGCCGTCACGCAAGCTTTCGCAGAGCATCACGATGCCCCGATCATCCGCAGCTTTCCCGGACTCGCCTCACTGACCGGCGCCCGGATTTTGGCAGAGATCGGCGATGACCGGACCCGCTTTGCCAACGCCGGATCACTCAAGGCCTACGCAGGAAGCGCCCCGGTCACCAGGTCCAGCGGCAAGAGCTGCATGGTCATGAGTCGGAAGATCAAGAATCAGAGATTGGCTGCCGTCGGCTATGTCTGGGCCTTCGTCCCCCTTACCCGCTCACCAGGCGCCAGAGCCCACTACGACCGCCGCCGACAGGCCGGCGACCGCCACGTCGCCGCACAGAGGAACCTCTTCAACCGCTTCATGGGAATGCTGTTCTACTGCCTCCAGAACGGTCACATCTACGACGAAGCAATCGCCTTCCCGCAGCCGTCACCCGAACTTGCTGCAGCGGCGGCTTGACGCTTATCGGCGTGGGACGTCTTGTCCGCCAGGACCACGTCCGGTCTGGTGCGGGGCCGTCCTCGTGGGCGAGGAACGCGCAGGCCGGCCATCACGTCGGGGAAGGCCGGGGCGTCGCCGGCCTGTCCGGCGGTGAGCACGAAGACCAGCTGCCTGCACCGGTCGTCGGCGGCGAGGTGAACCTTGGTGGTCAGGCCTCCGCGGGATCGGCCGATGGCATGGTTCTTCTTCCGCCCTCGTCGGAACGGTCGGGCCGTGCTGGTCCTGATCGCCGACGCCACCTGTGCGTTATTGCCTGCGCAGTTCGATGACTGTGATGTCGGGTGGTGCTCCGACTCTGATGGGCGGCAGGGATGCTCCGACTCCGCGGGAGACGTAGAGCTGTGTGTGGTCGACGGTGGCCAGTCCTGCTGTGAGGGGCTGGGTCAGTGGCACGAGCAGGTTGCCGGGGAAGAAGGCTCCGCCGTGTGTGTGCCCGGACAATTGGAGATCGACTTCGTGCCGGGCGGCTTCGTGCACCTGCACGGGTTGATGAGCGAGCAGGACGACGGGGTGGGAGGCGTCGCGATCGCCGAGGGCCCTGTCGTAGTCGGGTGCGTCGCGGTTCTGCTTGCCTGTGACGTCGGTGACGCCCGCGAGGTCGATGGCTCCGCCCCGATGTTCGATCAGTGTCCGGGCGTTGCGCAGCGTGGTGACGCGGAAGTCGGCGAGTGTGGCGATCCAGGCGTCGATGTCGTGGCGGTAGTCGTGGTTGCCCGTGACGAAGAAGGCGCCGTGGGTCGAGGACAGCCGGGTGAGCGGCGCGGCGTGGGTGGCCAGGTCTTCGGCGCTGCCGTCGGAGAGGTCTCCCACGATGGCGACGATGTCGGGCGAGGTGTCGTTGATCATGCGGACCATGCGTGCGGTGTGGGAGCGGCCGAAGAACGGCCCGAGGTGGAGGTCGCTGGCCATGGTGATGCGCATGCCGTCGAGTGAGGGGTGCAGTCGGCGCAGGGCCACGGGTACGACTTTCACGTCGGGTGCTCCCAGGCCGCGGTGGAAGCCGTAGCCGGTGGTGGCTACGGCGGTACCGGTGGCGAGCAGCGCGACCGAGCGGGCCAGGACGAGACGGCGGTCCATCATCTGCGATGCGTCCTGGGCCGGTTGGGGATCCGGGTCGCCCGTGACCGGAGCCGCGACGGATTGGCCTTGCTGGGCGACCGGTACTCGGGGGGCCTGCGCGGGAACTACGGGGCCGGATTCTGTGCGACGCCGCAGTGCACGCGCGGTGAGGCGTACGGGGATCTCCAGGACGACGAGCGTCATCAGCAGGTAGGCGGCCAGGGCGACCCAGACGAAGGCCGGCCATGCCAGCCAGGCGATGCGTGTGGGGTTCGCGTACTGGGCGGCGAGGACACCGGTGGGGACCAGGATCGTGAGGGCGACCGCCGTGGCCCTGCCCGCGCGGCGCAACCGGGCGGACGCTGTGACGTCTTTGACGAGCCTCAGGTAGAGGTAGCGGTGTGCGGCGGCCGAGGTGACGATGCTCGCTGCGGCGACGGTGGCTTCCTGCAGGAGGGTGCTCACGCCGCTGCCTGAGCCGGTGGGAACGGACTGGAGACGGATCGCCCGTCGTGGGTGCTGGGGTCGAGGTGTCGGTGCATGGCGGCGGGGTGCTCCGGGAGGGTTGTCGAACGGTCGGGGGCGGCGGCGCCGGGGCGGCGGGACGGCCGCGTTGGACGACGGCATCTGGGGTCCAGGTGCCTGCTCGTGCGGGTTCAGTGGGGGTGGGCCAGGCCCACGTCGTAGGCGAAGATGACGGCCTGTACGCGGTCGCGGACATCGATCTTTGCCAGGATGCGGCTGACGTGAGATTTGACCGTCGACTCGGCCAGGTGGAGGTGGGCGGCTATCTCGGTGTTGGACCATCCCGTGGCGATGGCGCCGAGGACTTCGCGTTCGCGTTCGGTCAGGGCGGCCAGTTGTCGTCGCTGTTCGGGGCTGAGGACAGGAGCGCCGGGCGTCCGCTGTGGGTGCGAGGTGGTGAAGGCGTCGATGAGTCTGCGTGTCAGGCTCGGGGAGATGACGCTGTCGCCGGCCGCCACGGTTCGGATGCCGACGACGAGTTCCTCGGGGCGTGCGTCTTTGAGGAAGAAGCCGGCCGCGCCGGCCCGCAGGGCCTCGTAGGCATACTCGTCGAGGTCGAAGGTGGTCAGGACCAGGACCCGCGAACGGCCGCCGGATTCGACGATGCGCCGGGTGGCTTCGATGCCGTTGACGCCGGGCATCCGGACGTCCATCAGGACCACGTCCGGGCGGAGTTCCGCGGTCAGGCGCACGGCCTCCTGGCCCTGGGAGGCTTCGCCGACGACCGAGATGTCCGGCTGTGCTTCAAGGAGCATGCGAAAGCCCAGTCGTTGCAGGGTCTGATCGTCGACGATGAGGACGGTGGTCATATGCGGGGCTTCTCCGTGACGGCGCTGGGCATGGTGCGGGAGGTGCTGAGGACGGTGTGGACGCGCCAGCCGCCGGCGCGGGTCGGGCCTGCGCTGATGCGGCCCTGGTACAGGGCGGCGCGGTGGCGCATACCGACCAGGCCCTGCCCGCTGTGCCTGCCGTGCCGTTCGCTGTCCGCCGCCCTCGACGGGCCTATGTCCTCCACCGTGACGTGTATGGACTCCTCGTTCCTGTGCAGGTCGACGGACACGGTGGTGTCGGCCGCGGCATGTTTGAGGGTGTTGGTGAGGGCTTCCTGCACGATGCGGTAGACGGTGAGCTGGAGGCCGGGACTGAGCGGTGTCAGGTCCCCGTCGGTGTGCAGGTCGGCGGTGGGGCCGGCTGCGCGGACGCGGTGGAGCAGCGCGGGCAGGTCCTGAAGGGTCGGCTGCGGGGCGAGCGAGGCGGTGTCCCGCTGTGTCGCGGGGTTGTCGACCACGATGAGCAGGCGGCGTAGTTCCGCGAGGGCCTCGCGGCCGCTGTCACCGATGAGGTCGAGGGTGTCGGCGGATCTCTCCGAGCGGGACCTGGCCAGGGCGGCGGCTCCGTCGGCGAGGCCGATGATCACGGCCAGGGTGTGGCCGAGGATGTCGTGCATCTCGTGGGAGACGCGGGTGCGTTCCCAGGCCGCGGCCAGTCGGGTCTGCTGGTCCCTCTCGGTCTCCAGAGCCACGATGTAGGCCTTCGCCAGACGTCCGGTGAGGGCCAGTCCGGCGCAGGCGGTCACGGCGAGCATGGCCAGCAGCGTGACGATTTCCGGGCGCTTGGCGTGTTGCAGCTGGCCGCTTCCCCAGAACGCCGCGACCCAGACGATGAGTTGGGCGGCGGTGACCATGCAGGCGATGACCAGCTGACGGTGCCTGCCGTAGCGGCCGACGTTGTAGAGCGCCACGATCCGGGCCGCGTCGGCGCCGTTGAGAACGTTCAGCGGCAGCGCGAGGACGGAGGCGGCTGTGGTGATCGCGAACACCAGGCCGGGACGGCGTTCTCGCCACAGCAGCGGAACCGTGTAGGCGAGGGTGAGGACGATCTCGCTGGGCAGGTGGGCGCGGTTGGCCGGGTTGAGCAGGGAGGGCAGGCCGAGGGCGGCGCAGAAGACGGGCACGGCCCACAGCCGCAGCCGGGGGTGGTCGCGGTCGAGGATCCGCCATGCTGCCAGCCCGCTGATGATCGACACCGTGACGCGGTGGTCGGGGTCGCTGGTCAGTGACCGCGGAAGCCGGGAGGCATGGGGCGAGGTGGCGCGTAGGGGTTCTCGGCTGGTCGGCTCGCTCATGACAGGTGGGGCCTTTCGCTGTCCGGGCAGGCCGCCCGCCGTTCCTCGGGGAGCGTGAACCGGCGGGCGGGGGCAAAGGGGCCCGGACAGCCGATGTGCGGTGCACGGTGTGCTGTCCGGGCCCCCGGGGACCGCCTGCCGCCCCTCGGGGGATGGGGGCCGGCGGGCGGGATCGGGGCGTGCCGTGGTCGTGCCTACCCGAGGGGGGCGGGTGCCGTCGGCTCCTGGTCGCTCTGCGCGGGGACGTGTGCGTGGCGGTCGCGTTCGGCCAGGACCTGGCGGAGCTTCTCGCCCTCCACGTCGACGTTGGGCAGGAGGCGGTCGAGCCAGCGGGAAAGTGCCCAGGCCTGTGCGCCGAGCAGGGTCATCACCGCGGGGACGAGAGTCATGCGGATGACGAAGGCGTCGAAGAGGACCGCGGTGGCCAGGCCCATGCCGATGGATTTCACCAGGGCGATGTCGTCGAGGAGGAAGCCGGCGAACACGGAGATCATGATGATGGCGGCGGCGGTGACCACGCGGGCGCCGTGGCGGAACCCGGTGACGATCGCTTCGGTGGGGCCGGCGCCGTGGACGTACGCCTCGCGCATCCCGGAGACGAGGAACACCTCGTAGTCCATGGCCAGGCCGAAGACCACGCCGATCAGCAGGATGGGCAGCAGGCTGACGATGGGAGCGGTCTCGTCGACGCCGAAGACGTCCTTGAGCCAGCCCCACTGGAACACGGCGACCAGCACGCCGAGGGTGGCGACGACGCTGAGCAGGAAGCCGGCCGCGGCCTTGATCGGGATCAGGACCGAGCGGAACACGAGGAGCAGCAGGACCAGTGCGAGTCCGACGACGATGGCCAGGTACGGCACCATCGCCTCGCCGAGCTTGGCGGAGACGTCGATGTTGAGCGCGGTCGTGCCGGTCACCATCACCTGCGTGCCGCTGTCCTTCTCCACCGCGTTGCTGCGGTCGCGGATGTCGGCGACCAGGTCGACGGTCTCCTGGCTGGTGGGCGGGCTGCTCGGCACCGCGGTGATCAAGGCGACGTCACCGGCCTCGTTGAAGACCGGGGGCCGTACGGTGGCGACGTCGTCGAGGCCGTCCAGCATGGCGGAGGTGTCCGTGGCCGCGGTCTTCGCGTCGTCGCTGTCCCGTGCGTCGACGACGATGGTGAGCGGGCCGCTGAAGCCCGGCCCGAAGCCCTTGCTGAGCGTGTCGTAGGCCACACGCTGGGTGCTGCCGGGGGCGGCCATGCTGTCGTCGGGCAGGGTCAGCCGCAGCGACAGTGCCGGGATGGCCAGTACGCCCAGGCCGACGACCGAGGCCAGCACCATCTTCCAGGGGTGGCGGGTGACGAATCGGCCCCAGCGAACGCCCATCGTGACGCGCCGGCCGTGCTGCTCGGCCCGCACGCGACGCGTGGTGAGGCGGCCGTTAGCCACGCGGGTACCGGTGAAGCCCAGCGTGGCCGGCAGGAGGGTGAGCGCGACCAGGACGGCGACGGTGATGGCGAAGGCCGCGGCCAGGCCCATGGTGGTGAGCATCGCGATGCCGATGACACTCAGACCGGCCAGCGCGATGACGACGGTCAGACCGGCGAAGACCACCGCCGAGCCCGCGGTCCCCAGGGCGCGCCCGGCGGCTTCCTCGGGTGCGTGCCCCTCACGCAGCTCTGTCCGGTAGCGGGAGACGATGAACAGGGCGTAGTCGATGGCCACCGCCAGACCCAGCATGAGCGCCAGGGTCTGCGCGTTGGAGGCCATGTCGACGAACGACGAGGCGACGGTGATGGCGCACAGGGCGATGCCGACGCCGACGATCGCGGTCAGCAGGGGCAGCCCGGCCGCGACCAGCGAACCGAAGGTGATGACCAGGACGAAGGCGGCGACCAGCAGACCGATCAGTTCGGCCGCGTTGCTCTCTTCCCCCTCCAGCACCGCGTTGCCGCCGAGGCTGACGTTCAGGTCTGCCTTCTTGCCCTTGTCCGCCACCTCGTGCAGGGCGTCCGACGCGGCGGGAGTGATGTCGGCCTGCGGGACGGCGTAGGTCACCTGGGCGTAGGCAATGCTGCCCGAGGAGCTGACCAGGCTGGCGGTGAAGGGGTCGGTGACGCTCGCCACCTGCGGTGCCTTGCGCAGATCGGCGACCAGGGACTCCACCTCCTGCTTGTGCGCGGCGGACGTCAGCTTCTGCCCGTCCGGAGCCTCGATGACCACGCGGGCCGTGGCGCCGGCGGCCGAGGCCTGCGGGAACTCCTTCTCCAGCAGGTCGATGGCCTGCTGCGACTGGGTTCCGGGAAGCGTGAAGTCGTCCGTCGTACTGCCCGACACGCTGCTGACGCCGATGACCGCGGCGACGAGCACCGCGATCCATGCCAGCAGCACCAGTCGGCGCCGCCGGAAGGCGAGCCGGCCGAGCCGGTAGAGAAAGGTGGCCACGAAAATTACTCCCACCAGGAGAAAAACGGATGTGTGAGGGCGAGCCCGACAGGCTCCGCCCATGAACGTAGGAGTCGGGTGCGGCCGAAAAGAGCTACTGGAGGACGAATCCGCGCCCGGGGCGGTACCCCGGTACCGCCCCGGTGTCCTCCTTGAGGCGGGTGTGCCGGGTCTCAGCCAGCCGGGTGGGCGGCGAGAAGTGCCGCGGTCGCGTCCCACAGCTCCCGCTGCACGCGCGCGTCCCGGCCGGGCTCGGGGCACTGCAGGGGGCGGGCGTCGCGGGCGGAGAAGTAGCCGCCGGTGGTGCCCGCGAGCGCCGGGTCGGTGGCGAGCCGCACGATGATGCCGGCGCCCTTGCGGGGATCGCCGATCCTCAGGGTGTTCAGCACCCGCTGCAGGACGGCGGAGCCGGGCAGGTCCCGGCCCAGGCCGGTGGCGTTGAAGCCGGGGTCGCAGCAGTTCACGGTGACCTTGTCCGCATCCAGGCGGCGGGCCAGCTCCTGCGTCCACATGATGGTCATCAGCTTGGTGCGCCCGTACAGGGGCATCGACTCCCGGCGGGTGTAGGGCTCGGTGCGCCGCAGGTCCTCGGCCGGGGCGATCGTTTTGGCCTGCTGGGCCGCTTCGGAGGCGACGTTGACGATCCGGGCCGGTGCCGAGGCGCCGAGCTTCGACGTCAGCGCCTCGGTCAGGACGAACGGACCGAGGTAGTTCACCGCCGTCATGTCCGCGAGGCCCTCGGTGGTGACGCGTTGCGCGAAGGCGTGGAGGCCGGCGTTGTTGACCAGGACGTCCAGGCGCGAGTAGTGCGCGGCGATCTCCTCGCCTGCGCGGCGGGCGTCGGAGAGCAGGCCGAGGTCGGCGTGGAAGACGTCGACGGGCTCGTCGGTCACCGCCCTCAGGTCGGCGACGAGGGCTTGCGCCTTGCTGCGGGAGCGGGCCACGGTGCCGATGCGGTAGCCCTGGCGGGCCAGCTCGAAGGCGGCGATGCGGCCCAGTCCGGAGGTGGCTCCGGTGATCACGGCGACGGGACGATCCATCTCACAACTCCTTTCGTGAGGTACCTCACGATACTGTTGTGCGAGGATACCCGAACCATGGAGCAGCACGAATCAACGACGACGGGCAGCGCCCCGGAGCAGGTGGGACTGACCTTCCTCACCCTCGCGTACAGCCTGCGCGAACAGGTCGACCAGCGCACGACGGCGACCGCCGGCCTGTCCCTGTCCCGCACCAAGGTCCTTCAGGTACTGGACGGCCGCGGCGCGCTCCACCAGGCGGAGCTGGCCGCATCCCTCGGCCAGGCACCGCGCTCCGTCACCCAGATCGTGGAGGGTCTTGAGCGCCTCGGCATGGTCGCCCGGACCGGCGACCCCGAGGACCGCCGCCGCAAGACCGTCTCCATCACCGACACCGGCCGCACGGCACTGAGGGCCGCGGAAGAAGCGGGCACGCACGTACTTCGCCAGTACTTCGGCCGGCTCGAACCGCACCAGCTGGCCACACTCGACACGCTCCTCGCGCACCTGGACATCGCCCTCACCGGCGACAAGACCGGCTGACACACGCACGGAAGAAATCGCCTGGGGGAGGCCTTGTGGTGCGGAAGCGCCGCTGCTGCCCTAGGTGGCTTTGTTCACGACTCGCGGGTTCTGGCACAGATCTTGGGGAGCGGTCGCTGAGCGTCACCTTGGTGTTCGATTGTGAGGGGCTGGGTCGCGTGAGACCGCGTACGCCTGGTCGTCCGGTAGCCAAAAATGACGCTCCGTCAAGTCTTTGGTCGTCTCTGCCGTGGTCGGCCGTGAACGGTGATCGTGCTGGTCATGCAAACCGATGCATCATTCTGGGACTCGCTCGTGTTCGACGGTATCGACGAGGTGGACGTCGAAGCGGTGACCGCTGTCTTCGGCACAGTCGAGGTGGTGGCGAGAGGCCGGGTGGCCGGGGCGGAGTGTCCCGACTGCGGCCGCTTCTCAAACCGGGTGCACGACCGCTATCACCGCAGGTTGAAGGATCTTCCGCTCGCTGAGCAGGGCTTCGTGATCCGGTTGATGGTCCGGCGTTTCATCTGTAGGGCGGCGGACTGTCCGCGCCGGACGTTCGCCGAGCCGTTCTCACGGTTGGCCGCCCCGTACGCACGGTTCACCACTCGGCTCAACCACGCCCTGGAGCGAGTAGGGCTCGCCCTGGCCGGGCGAGCCGGCGCCCGGCTGGCCGCCCAGCTGGGCTTCGGCGCGGGAAGGATGACCTTGCTGCGCAGGGTCATGGCATTGCCCGATCCGCAGTTCAGCACGCCGCGTGTGCTGGGCGTGGACGACTTCGCGATCCGCCGCGGGCAGACCTACTCCACCGTCTTGACCTGCGTGGAAGCCCATCGCGTGGTCGATGTGCTCCCGACGCGTGAAGCCGGGCCGCTGGCCGCGTGGCTGATCCGTCACCCCGGCGTGGAGATCATCTGCCGGGACCGATCCGGCGCCTACGCCGAAGGTGCCCGGCGCGGTGCCCCCGATGCCCTGCAGGTCGCTGACCGGTTCCATCTGTGGCAGGGCCTCGGCCGGGCCGTGGAGACCTGCGTCGCCGCCCACCGCGACTGCCTGCGCAGCCCGTCGCCCAGCGGCACACTGCTGGAGGCGATCAGCCCAGAGTCCAGTCGGCCGCAGGACGACTGCGAACCCATCGGCCGGCGGGCCGAGCGCAAGAAGGCCGCACACGCCCTGGTCCACCAGATGCTCACCCAAGGCCACTCACGCCGGGCGATCGCCCGGCACCTGGGCTGGGGCCTCAACACCGTGCTCCGGTACGCGACCGCCGCACGCTGGCAGGACACCATCCGCGAGAACCGGCCCCGGTCCAGCAGGCTGGACCCCTACAAGCCCTACCTGGAACGGCGATTTGCCGAGGGATGCACCAGCGTCACCCACCTCCACCGTGAACTCCTCGCCGACAACGCGCCCGTCACCTACCAGATGGTTCGCGCCCACATCGCCACTTTGCGCACGGCTCCGGCCAGCGCGCCGCCGCGGCCTCCGACAGTGCGGCAGGTAACCGGCTGGCTCACCCGTCACCCCACGGCCCTGACCGAGGAGGAACGTACCGCCCTGAAGAATGTCCTGGCTCGCTGTCCCGAACTGGACGTGGCCGCCGGGCATGTCCGTGGCTTCGGAGAGTTACTCACGGGCCGCCTCGGCGCCATGCTCCCTGCCTGGATCGACGCGGTCGAGGCCAGCCAACTACCCGGCCTCACCGGCTTCGCACTTCACCTGCTCCGTGACCGCGACGCCGTGACAGCCGGCCTCACCTTGGACTGGAGTTCCGGCAGCATCGAAGGCGCCGTGAACCGCATCAAGAAGATCAAGAGGCAGCTCTACGGGCGAGCCGGATTCGAACTCCTACGCAAGATGATCCTGCTTCAGTGACCCTCAGCCACGACTCCCCAGGATCTGTACCAACGTCGGGTCAGGCCAGCTCGACAAATCGGTGGACACGAAAGGACGTCAGGTGATCGGGTTCGACGCTTGCCGAGTCCACCCGGTAGCGGCCAGCACCGAGTTCGAGAGCGGTGCTGGCCGTGAGTGTCCCTACTTCGGTGCCGAAGTAGGCGGCGTCGAACATGACGAGCTCGCCAGTAGTGCTCAGTTCAGGCCCTTCCTCCCACTCTGCGGTGAGAAGTCCAACCCGGATGATGTCAGCGACACCTTCCTCGCTCTCCGCGTAGCACCAGCGGACGAGGACTCGGTACTCAGGAAGGTAGGCGGTGGACAGAGGTTCGTCCCCGAGGACGAGCGCCTCGGCTCCGTCGGCCAGTGCGAGGACTCCAACGAGATCCATCACCTCGCAAGCCCGGTCGTAGTCGCCCTCCGTTCCCGACCAGTGCACCAGCGCGGAGCGTGGAACCACGATGAACGGGCCGCCCTCCGTCTCCAGCCACGTCAAAGACACGCCGCCTCCAGCTTCAGGATCTCAGTTTCGTGGCGACAGCGTATGTGCCGGGTCGGACAGGGCGGCCTCATGCCTGTGGTGGTCGGGGTGCGCGGTGACGGGCCCGAGGTCCGCGACTATCCCTTGCAATCGAACGATGCCGTCACCCTCCGCGATCGCTCCCCAAGATCTGTGCCAGAACCGACTCGCGTCAGCAGTTGTTCACCGTTGCGGGAGGCACCTGCGCGGCGGCGATACCGATGTTCACGGCTTTGGGTTCTGGCTCACATTCCGTGGAGCATGCACGCTGAGTGACGACTGTCAGGCGAGTGAGTCCTGGGGAAGTTGCCTGAAATTGACCCGTAGCGGATGCGGTGTGGCTGACGGTTCAGCTCGTGGAAGAAGTGGTGCTCCGGCTGGAGGAGTTGCTGTTCCCGTCGATCTCGGACGTGGTGGTGCTGTCGGTCGATGTGGACGATGAGGCGGTACGTATTGAGGCCCGGAGCACGGTGGCCGGGTCTGTCTGCCCTGGCTGCGGGAGCTGGTCACGGCGGATTCACTGCTCCTATCTGCGGTTTCCCGCTGATGTACCCAGCGGGGGCAGACGGGTCATCCTCTGTTTGCGCGTCCGCAGGTTCCTCTGCTCGGTTATCTCGTGTGGGCGGCGAACCTTCGCCGAGCAGATGCCGGGGTTGACCCGTCGGTACGGCCGGCGGACCGAGCGTCTGCGGTCGACGCTGGCCGGGGTCGGCCTCGCCCTCGCCGGTCGGGCCGGTGCCCGCCTGGCGAGCGTGTTCGGCGTGTCCGTGAGCCGCAGTACGGTGCTGAGGCTGGTCGAGGCGTTGCCCGACCCGGAAGTTCCGGCCCCGCGGGTGGTTGGCGTCGATGAGTACGCGACCCGCAAAGGGCGTCATTACGGGACTGTCCTGGTCGACGTCGAAAGCCGTAGGCCGGTGGACCTGCTGCCCGACAGGGAGGCGTCCAGCCTGGCCGCTTGGCTCACGAAACGGCCCGGGGTGGAGGTGGTCTGCCGCGATCGGGCACCGTTCTTCGCCGAAGGTGCCACGGCCGGGGCACCACAGGCGGTGCAAGTTGCGGACCGGTGGCACCTTTGGCACGTGCGCCGTGAAGCGCCGTTTGATCGAGTGGAGGTGGGAGACCTTCGCCGCTGTCCTGTCGCAGCAGGGCGGTGAAGCTGGGGGCAGCCTGATCCGGGAGATGCCGGGGAGGGTGGCAAGGGGCCCCTACAAAGCCGGGACGTATCAGCACTGCCAGATGGTGCGGGTCCGGCGAGCGAGATGGAGAGGTATACGCGAGGAACCGGTGTGTGAAGCCTCCTAAGGTGCCACCAGCTCGAACCTGGCGGATCTGGGCTGGTAGCGGCGCGCACCCGCACCGGGGTTGTTGGTGCCGGGGAACTTCCGGGTGGTTTGTGCTAGACGGCCCGGGAGGCCACAGCGAAGTGCTGCGGGTTAGTTGTGGCGATGCCGCGGGGGTATAGCCGGGTGCCTACTCCGTCGATCGATCGATCGGTGAACACGGGAACCTTCCCGGTCTCGCCCTTCGTCCGCGCTGCCAGCGCGGCCGGGACGGGCTGGGCACATCGTCTGCCGAACAGGCTGGGCAAGGGGCGGAGCCGTCGTAGTAGTCCGAGGCCGGGAGAGCCGGCCACATGGCGAAGGGCGGCAGCGAGATTGCATGGGAGGTACTGCAATGTCCGAAGTCACCAGGGTGGATGCCCCGGTCACGTGGCCGGTGGCTGAGTACGCCGAGCTACGGGTACGGAAGATGCAGATCAAGCTGCACCGTTGGGCGGTAGCCGATCACGGCTTCCGGTTCGACGATGTATTCAACTTCGTGTGTGACCCGGCCACTTTGGTAGTGGCATTCGAACGGGTCGCAGGCAACACCGGAGGCCGAACGCCGGGCGTGGACGGCCTTCGCGCCGACCACGTGCAGGCATTCGGGGCGGAAGCGTACTTGGAGCAGATCCGTTCTCAGCTGAGGGCAGGGGTCTTTCGGCCAATGCCGGTGCGCGAACGGATGATCCCCAAGGCGGGTGGGAAACTGCGCCGTCTGGGAATCCCGACCATCGCGGATCGGGTGGTCCAGGCCGCGTTGAAGCTGGTTATGGAGCCCATCTTCGAGGCGGACTTTCGTCCGTGCTCATACGGGTTCCGCCCCAACCGACGCGCGCACGACGCGATTGCCGAGATCCATCTGTTCGGCACCCGGGCCTTGACCCCTGATGTTGGACACACGAGACACTGGATCCTGAGGATCTGAGAAACGGACATCTCGTGGTCATGAAAAACTACCCGCCGGAGTTCAAGGCGGATGCGGTCGCGCTGTACGAGTCGCGGCCGGAGGCGACGATCAGGTCGGTCGCCGCCGATCTGGGGATCAACCCTGAAACACTGCGGAACTGGGTGAGGGCGGCCGGGGTGAGTCGGCCCCGGGGACGCCGGACGCAGGAACCGGCCCAGCCTCCGACCCCGCTGGAGGCGGAGAACGCAGCCCTGCGCAAGAAGGTCCGCGAGTTGGAGGAGGAACGCGAGATCCTGCGGAAGGCGGCGAAGTATTTCGCCGGGGAGACGCGCTGGTGAACCGCTTCCAGTGTGTCGCCGACCTCCAGCGCCGCTATGGCGTGAAGCGGCTGTGCAGCATCCTCGGCGTTGCCCGCTCGAGTTTCTACTACTGGCGCCGGACGGCTGTGGACCGGGCTGCCCGGCAGGCGGCCGAGGCGAGGCTGGCCGCCCGGATACGGGCGGTGCACCAGGAATCGGACGGCACCTACGGAGCCCCGAGGATCACCGCCGAGCTCCGCGAGACGAGCGGTGAGGCGGTCAATCACAAGCGGGTCGCGAGGATCATGCGGACGTTCGGGATCGAAGGGGTCCGGTTGCGCCGCCGGCACCGCACCACCGTTCCCGACCCGGCCGCGGCCAGGGCGCCCGACCTGATCGGCCGCGACTTCACCGCCGCCGCTACGAACACGAAATACGTCGGCGACATCACCTACCTGCCCATCGACGGCGGGAAGTTCTGCTACCTGGCCACCGTCATCGACCTCGCATCGCGACGTCTGGCTGGCTGGGCGATCGCCGACCACATGCGTGCGGACCTCGTCACCGACGCCCTGGCCGCAGCCGTCCGCACCCGAGGCAGCCTCGCCGGATCGATCATGCACACCGACCACGGAGCCCAATACACGAGCAGGTCCTTCGCCGAAGCCTGCAGGTCAGCAGGGGTTCGGCAGAGCATGAGCGCGGTCGGCTCCAGCGCGGACAACGCACTCGCCGAGTCCTTCAACGCGACCTTCAAACGCGAAACTCTCCAAGGGCGAAAGAGCTGGCCAGACGAGAGCGAAGCCCGACTCGACGCCTTCAGATGGCTCCACCGCTACAACACCCGGCGCCGACACTCCCGCCTCGGACAACAATCACCGATCGCCTTCGAGAACACCCTCCACCACACACCAACTACGCTGGCACCAGCCGCCTAAACCGTGTTCAGGATTCGGGGTCAAGGCCCCCCAGGGTTACCGATGGGTGCTGGACGCTGACATCGAGGCGTGCTTCGACCGCATCGACCACACGGCCCTGATGGGCCGCGTCCGGATGCGGCTGAAGGACAAGCGGGTGCTTGCGCTGGTGAAGGCGTTCCTCAAGGCCGGGATCATGACTGAGCTCGGCGAACGGAACGAAACCACCTCCGGGACGCCCCAGGGAGGGATCCTCTCACCCCTGCTGGCCAACATCGCTCTATCCACTGCTCGACGACTTCGCCGCCGAGCAGTGGACAAACACGATGGCAACCCGACGGGACCGCGAACGTCGACGGAAACATGGCCTGGGCACCTGGCGACTCGTCCGCTACGCGGACGACTTCGTCGTCATGGTTCACGGGACCAGGGGACACGTCGAAGAACTTCGCGCGCAGGTGAGTGGGGTCTTGGCGACGATGGGGCTGTCCCTGTCGCCGTCGAAGACCCGGATCGTTCACCTGGCAGACGGGTTCGACTTCCTCGGATTCCGCATCGTGTGGAACCGCAAGCGGGGAACGGACAAGTGGTACGTCTACACCTTCATCGCCGACAAGCCGGTCGAGGCGCTGAAACGGAAGATCAAGTCACTGACCCTCAGGTTGTCGCATCTCGATTACAGGGTCGCGCTGATCAGGATCAACCAGATCCAGCGCGGCTGGGCCAACTACTTCAAGCACGCGGTCGCCAAGCACACCCTTTCGCGCCTTGCCACCTTCGTTTGGTGGCGAGTCGTGCACTGGGTGATGCACCGCAACCGCATGACGTGGAGGGCCATTCGGCGATGGCTCCACACTCCGCAAGGATGGGGAGCGATCCGCATGGAAGGGATCGAACTGTTCAACCTCGCCACGGTGCCGGTCACCCGCTACCGCTACCGAGGAAACAGCATCCCAACACCCTGGCCGGAGCTCTGACCGAACCGATTCTGACGGCATGATCTCGTGGAGAGCCCGGTGCGGTGAAAGTCGCACGCCGGGTTCGGCGGGCGGGTCCGGGAAACGGTCCTGGAGTGATCCAGGAACCGCGCCCGGACCCGACCCGACAACCTGAGCGAGGCTGCAGAACGGTGCGTCGCAGACCACCGCGGATGTCTGCAGGTCCTGGCGCCAGATCCAGCCCAGCCTGCCCCCGAACCGGAGAAGTTCGAAGACCCTTCCGGCTCGCCCTGGCCAAGGGGGCACCGCTTCGCTGACCGCACCCGCGTCAAGCACGCGACCGTCCACGAATTACTGGCAGCCGGGCTCAGCCGGAGGGCGATTGGCCGCCAACTCCGCATGACCTTCCGCACCGTCAAGCTCTTCGCCGACGCAGCCACCCCGGAGGACCTGTTCCACGGGCAGTGGCAGGGCCGGCCATCCAAACTCGACGCCTTCAAACCCTACCTGGATGACCGCTGGAACCAAGGCTGCACGAACGCCTGGACGGTGTGGGAGGAGATCGTGCCGCTTGGCTATCAGGGCAGCTACCAGCGGGTTCGCGCCTATTTCCGGGAGAAGCGGCTCTCGCCGGGCCGCGTCACGGCTCGGCCACCGTCACCCCGGGTCGTCGCCGGATGGATCCTCCGTCGGCCGGAGACCCTCACCGAAACGGAGCACCTTCGGCTCAAGGCAGTTCTGGTCCACTGCCCTGAGCTGGACGCACTCACAGGCCACGTCCGCTCCTTCGGTCAGATGCTCACCGAGCGCCAGGGCGAACGGCTGCCGGAGTGGCTCGATGCCGTCCGGCGAGACAACCTTCCCGGCCTCCACACACTCGCCGCAGGCATCGACCGTGACCGTGATGCAGTCATCGCCGGCCTCACCCTGCCGTGGAGCTCTGGGGTCGTCGAAGGCCACGTCAACCGGATCAAGATGCTCAAACGCCAGATGTTCGGCCGGGCCGGCTTCGCCCTCCTGCGCAAACGCGTCCTGCTCTACTCGTGAAGCACAGGTCAGACCGCATCATCAAGGAGCCCAAAGCCCTCCGGGAACCCTTCCAGGAACTCCCGCCGCGCGGGGTCGGACTCGGCTTCGGCCATCGTCCTGAGCAGGTCGATCAACTCGTTCCGCTGGTCGCTCGACAGCTTGCTGACCAGGTGAGCGACGCCCTCCAGGACCTTGACGGCGTCGTCCGGATCCATCTGCTCGTCTTCACTGCCCTCGATGAACCACAGGACGTCGACCAAGGCCTCGGCCAGGGCGTGGGTCAGAGACGAGTACACGGGCATCGAGACGGGCTCCCAGCAGGTCACGGCAGCAGAGTCCGGCCATCCCATCACACACCACTGACATCACGCTCAGTCAGCCCTCCACGGAAAGTGAGCCAGAACCCGGCTTTGAGCAGCAACACGGATCACGGGTCTGGCACCCGGCAACGGTGCCGCCACGACGGACCACCTGCCCCCGTAGCCAGCGTTTTTGCCCAGCCCCTCTGGAAGCGGCAGACGGCCGACCTCGCCCACGGCCCCCGAGCTGCTGCTCAAAGCCGTGAACATTCGACGCGGGCCAGCCTCCGCAGCGCCTCCCGAACTGACTCTGCTGCGCAATTCGTTCAGGCGGAGAGTTGGTAGCTGAGTCGTTCGAGCCTGCTGGTGCGGGGGCGGTTGAGGGGGCCTGTGGTCCAGTGGGCGTCGAGCCTGATCACGTTGAGTGCGCTGGCGGAAAAGGCGTGTTGGAGGCGGACTTTCGGTAGGCCGCGGTAGCGGGCCCGGCGGATGCCGGTGATGTCGAGGGCCTGGTTGATGGTGCCCTCGACTCCGGCGCGCAGGGCGTACTTGTTCTTCCAGGTGCTGGTCTTCTGCTCGGCGCGGGCCCGGGCGAGGTTCTCGTGGAGTTCCTCGGGCCGCAGGGTGAGCGTGCGGCGCCCGGTCCTTGAGGTGGTGCACTGCTTCTGGAGAGGGCAGTCCCGGCAGGTCAGGACGCTGAAGGTGATGACGATCGCGTCTTTACCGTGCTGCTTCACCGGGTTCCAGTGGGAGCTGGTCCTGCCGGCGGGGCAGCGGACCTGGCGGGTCTTCCAGTTGATGGCGAAGGCGTTCTTGTCGAAGCCTTCGGCGGCCTTGGCCTGGGCAGAGTGGTCCAGGAGGACCGGGGTGACCATGCGGATGCCCTGTTCCATGGCCTTGGTGATCAGGTTGGCCGACGGGTAGCCGGAGTCGAGGTAGTGCTCGCCGGGCTTCACCCCGTGCTCGGCGAGCTTGCGCTGGATCGGGGCGGTCGCCTTCACATCCGGCACGGTCGCGTCGGTGGTGTGCACGTCGGTGATCAGATTCGGCATCACCTCTGTCCCCGCATCGGCGTCGGCGTCGGCGTCGGGCAGGGTGGTGCAGGTTTCCGTGAGATGGATCTTGTATCCCATCCAGAACAGGTCGTCGCCCTTGGCCGCCCAGCGTGCGTCAGAGTCGTAGGGGGAGGTCAGGCGGAGTTGACCGGGCGGGACGCCGTCGTCGGCGTCCCGCTTCTTGATCACCTGCCGTCCCCGGGCATCGATCCGGACGATGTAGGTCTGCACGAGGACCTGCCGCAACAAACCGACGGCCTCGATCTCGCGAATCCAGGCCGGAGTGTCATCGGCCCAAGCCGCCCGGCACAAGGCGAGGGCATCCTGCCCGAAGACCCGGGCGAGACGGTCACGTTTCGCCTGCGAGGGCGGCATGCGCCAGCCGTCGACCCGCGGCCCGTACCGCTCGGCGAACTCCGTCACGTTGATGGGCCCGGCCAGCCAGGCCGGTGCCGCGACCGCGAGGGCCTCCAGGGCCGCCCGCACACTCTCCCCGGCCAGCTCCAGACGGTTCAAGTCCCGCACCGCACTGATCACATGGGTGGAATCCGTGCGCTGCTTGCCCCCGGCCGCCACCAGGCCGGCCTCCTTGCAGTGCTCCAGGAGCCGGTCGAAGACCACCCGCTCCAGACCGTTGTCCGCGAGCCGGGCCCGGAACCTGCACAGCACGCTGGCATCGAAACCGGTATCCGTCAGCTCCGCCCCCAGCGCGTACTTCCAGTCGATCGCCCGCACCGCCATCGCCGCGGCCTGCCGGTCCGTCAGGCCTTCCGCGAACTGCAACACCGTCACCAGCGACAACGCCCCGGGCGACAGGCCCGGAGCACCCCGCACCCCGAACGCCTCCGTGAACGGCTCATCAACGAAGACCTCCGCGAGGCGATCCCGCACCCGTATCGGCAAACTCCCCTTCGGGAACGCCGCCCGGGCCACCACCACCGTCTGTTCCGGGATCTCCGGCAACCCCACCGGCCGCATCGACATTTGTACCGCCTCCACGGCCGCACGACAGGAAGGCGACCCCGCCAACGATCATCGCCGACCCGGCCTTACCCCGCAGCGAATTGCGCAGCAGAGTCCGAACTGCTGTCAAAACGCTGCTCACTGTCGTGTACGAAGCCATCATGCCGACCACGGTAGACAGACGCGGCCCTTGTGACTTTGCGAGGCAAGTGGCCAGCTCTCCACCGAACGTGTCAGGACACAGTGCTTCGTTGATTCCAATGTGGGCAGAGCGTTGACCGATAGTTGGCCCTCAGTCGCTGGATCGAGACACTGCCCTCCTTCAGTCGCGACAGGACCTGATCTCGTACCTTCAAATCAATTTGGTAACACCGGCTTTGGGTGGAGAACGCGTCCGCTAATACGGAAGGAGGACAGCAGAAGGGGAATCTTGTGGCAACTGCGATCATCGCCGTGCTGGGCACTCTGCTCGGTGCTCTTGCGGCGGGCGCTATGCAGCACCTCATCACTCTCTCCGCCCGCCGTGATCGTGATCGGCAAGCGCTGGCTGCTGCAGTAGCCAGCCTGCTCGGTGCCGCGACAGACTATCGCCGCCACCAGTACCTGAAACATGTCGTCCGCGGGACGGGCGAGGCGGAAAGTCTGGAGCTACAGACGGGCCGGTTCGAGGCACAGTGCGGAGTGACCAAGGCCGTGACCGCGCTCACCCTCGCGACCGACAACGCAACGCTCCTACGCTTGGCGACTGCTCTGGTTGACGCGTCTAGTGAGATCAAAAACCACGCACACGACGATCGTCCAGCCATCGACGGCTCGGAAGACCGAGCCCGCCGGGCACACGACGCCTTCCAATCAGCAGCCGCCCAGCACTTGAGGCAGTTCCGGCGTTGAGTCCTCCTCCCTGGGCAAGGGCAACCCGCAGGGTGCGAGAAACACAGGTATCTCCGCCGTTCTGCCGAATCTCGACACTTCGCGGGGGCCTCCCCTTCGAGACCGCCTTTTCGTAGTGCCCGATACGGTCGAAATCCGAGCTGGCCAACAAGAAATCAACGTGGCCAAGTACCGATTGTGACCGCTCGCGATAGTTGGCGGAAGCGTCGATTGATCTGCGCTGGTCATCGGCAGGGCTGCTCAACGTAGTTGGCGAATTTTGCTCACGCTAGTTGGCGACCACTGGGACACACTTGATCACGGAGAGTCGCTGCCGGTGTCCAAGCCTCGACGTGAGCGTCTCCTCGGCTGCACAACGGGCCCGCCGTCCACAGGCGATCACCGATCTTGTTCGTAACTCAACGTGACCTGATCAGTCCCGCAGCCAGTCTCGCCAACAAGCACGAGCATTCGCAAACAAGCATGAGCAGTCACACCGATCTGTGACTACGCAGCCTTGTTGGCAAATGGCGGTGCAGCTTGTCGCTGGCCAGACGGATGTGTCGCTGCGTAGTTGGCAAAGGTGCAGCGCGCTAGTTGGCAAGCCGCTGTCACGGTAGGTGATCGGCTTGTTCTCGATGCTGGCTTGAGCGAGGGCGACGGGGCCGTCCGGAGGTTCCGGGCGGCCCCGTCTGTGAGTGTTGGTCAGGCCGGGATGGGGGCGGTCGTCGGCTTGGACTCGACCGCTCTGAGGGCGGCGAGGTAGCGCTCGGCCTCCAAGGCTGCGGCCACGCCGTGATCCGCCCGCCGCCTACCGATCACCAGTGGAACTCGACGCACAGGAGTTGCGCCGCCATCCCTTTTCCCTGCCCGACCGAGGCGAGATCGCCCGGCCGGGGCGATCACGGCCGACCGCACGATCGTCCTGGCCGAGCGAGGGCTTCTCGAGTGCAGGAAACCGTCAGGATTCTGAAGCCCGTACCTGTGGGCCGGGCAACAGGGCCGAGGTGTGGCCGTGTCAGGAGATGGAGAAGACCGACGCCCACTTCTGGCTGGCCGAGCCGGCGGATGCGGTGTTGGCGGTGACCGCCTGGCCCGCGGTCGCGTTGCCGTCGAGGACGAACCCGGTGGCCGGGTTGGTCAGGGTGTAGGTGCCTGCGGAGTTCTGTGTCACCTGCCAGCGCTGGTTGGCGGCGCCGAGGTTGACGGCCTGGAGGGCGATCTGGCCGCCGGCGGTGGTCGGTGCGGTCAGGTAGAGCGGGACCGTGCAGCTGTCGTAGATCCGCACGGTGCCGTCGCCGTTGGCGACGAACTTCCAGCGCTGGGATGCCCGGGAGGTGTCCAGGGCGGCGAACTGGGCCACCGCGGAGATGGCGACGCTGCAGCCCGTGCCCCGCTGGAGGGCGACGCCACCGCCGTTGCTGAGCGCGTGGTAGGCGTTGTCACCGACGACCGTGGGGCCGTAGTTGATGGCATACGTGTCCAGCGCGGTCAGCGCCGAGCCGGTGGTGGACAGCGGCGGCACGGCCGTCGGGCGGACGTTCTTGAACCAGTCGGCGAAGGTCGCGGGCGTGTGCGAGGCCAGAGTGGTGATGGTGCGGTCCCAGCTGCCGTCCACCTGGTTCCACAGCTGGAGCAGCGCGCCGTCCACGTTGCCCTGCACCTGGTCGCCGGTCTGCCAGCCTGCGGCAGGGGTGAACGGGTAGGACGAGCCGTCCGGCCACACGTAGCGCTGGTCGCCCAGGAGGTAGGCGGCCGCCGAGTCGGCGAAGCCCTCGGTCCAGGCACAGGTCGCGGACGACACCAGCTGGATGTAGTGCGGGTTGCAGTTGGTGATGGTGGGCCAGGTGCCGTTGTAGAGCCGCTGATGGAAGAAGTGGCCCGCTTCGTGGAGCACGGTGTGCTCCGAGTCCGGGTCGGCGTCGGCCAGGTGGACGGTGTTCGACAGGTCGTAGTAGGGACCGTCGTTGGAACCGGTCTGCCAGCGCACCGTCAGTGTGGTGCAGGTCGCGGCGTTGGTCTCGGCGGTCGTCCAGCACGGTGTGGTCGAGTTGGCCCGGCGCGACCACAGCGAGTTGACGGTGTCGAAAGCGTGCCAGGCCCGGGTCGCGGTGGTCGGTTTGACGGTGCCGAGAGCGACGCTCGCCGATATGTTCGATAGTGTCGGCGTGTCGTGGGTGTAGACCGTGCCGGTGGAGTTGGCGACCCGCCACACTTGGTTGCTGCGGGTGGCGAACCGCACGAACAGGTGGTCCATGGCGGTGGTGTTGACCGGGGTGTAGCAGAGGTTGAACGAGCCGTTGGCCGCACCGGTCAGCTGGGTGTCGGTGTTCAGCTTGTGGTCGGTGTCGGTTGCCTGCTCCCGGCCCCAGAGCTCGACCGAGGCGTTGCGGGCGGCCCGGGTCAGAGTCGGCTTGGGGATGCCCCCCTCGGCGGACTGGTAGTCGAACTGCAGGGTGCCGCTCACGCATATCGGCTGCGCGGCGGAAGCTGTGCCGGCCGTGAGCGGCACGAGGGCGCCGGCGGCGAGCACCGCGGGCACCAGCAGGCGGAGCAGGACTGTGGGTCTGCCTAACATGGACGTCCTTCCGGAGGGCGCCCAAGCCCACCGACGGCAGACCTGGCGCGAGGGGAGGCCGAGGGCTCCCGGCCCGGCCCATGAGACGCCGCCAGGTACCGGCGGCCTGAACCGTGAGCGCATCGTCGCTTCAACGCCGCGTCGCCACCAGGGCGCACAGAATCACAGCCAGCAGTTGTGAGGCTCGTGTGAACACCTGGCAGGGATTTTGTGTGCACACCCGGCGTCTGCTCTGACTGGCCGCGTGCCCCTCAATCGCCGCAGCACCCTCGTCCAGATTCGCCGCTGAGCTGCGAGTGTCCGGCGGAGCATGGAAGGCGAAGCCGAGCTGGCGAGCCGGCTGTTGAGTGCACGGAAGCCCGTGCGCCCCCCCATGACCGTACGGATCGAGGCGGGCGCATCGGTGGGGGTTTTTGCGGTGGAGAATCCTGACAGCTCCAGTCCGGCCTTCACCACCTTCTGCAGCGCGATATTGATCAGGTCCGCCGCGATTCTTCGCCGCGCCCTCCCCGCGCACCGACTGCTCGATGATCTGCCGGGCCTTGGCATGGCCGTACGTCACGTCGGCCTGCTCGTGGACCAGGCCGCGATGGTGCCTGGCGGTCCGCTCCGCCCGGTACACCGGCAGCGTGCCCTCCGCCAGCTCCGCCGCCCGCCGGACGAAGTCCACCACCGTGTCCGGGACGTCCTCGGCGCCAGGCCCCCGTGCGCCGGTACGACTTCAGCATCAGCAACAGCGCCAGTAGATGCTCATCGCAGTTCGTGGCACCGGTCGCCCACTCCAGCTCATCGCGGCTCGGAGAGAAGAGATGCAGCTCGTGCGCGGTGATAGCCGCTCGAACCGCCGCCTCCCGGGACGCGGTGGACTTCATCGCGTGGTAGTCCCGCATCACCAGCCTGGCAATCACAATGTCCCGTCGAAGTGCATCTGTCAGATGGCGAGCCGCTGACCTGGTGGGCTGTCACGTCGATTGAGAACGCTGACTCTCAGCGTTCTCAACGGACATGGCTTTCACGGAATCGTTCTGACGGATGGGACGGTTGACTCAGCCGTCTTGCTCTTCAGCGAAGCTGCCCATGGTCTCCCTCAGGCGGCGCCGTGCTGCATCCAGACGCTCCGCGTAGTCAGCAGCGAAGATCCCGGGAAGTGCCTTGTCCAGCGTCCCCGCGAGCTTGTGGATCAGGGCCCACGCGGCCGGGGCGTCGACCAGACGCCTGAGGTCGGTCATCTGAACTCGCTCCAGTGTCAGCGGCCAGTCCGGATTCCCCACGTACGGCCAGTTGCGATGTCACTCTCCGTCTCCCCGCAGCCAACGCCTGATGCGGCCGGTCGTGTACAGGCGAAGGGGCGGCTGACTGGTCCGTCCGTGCCTGCCGTAGGCGATCAGCTGTCGTCCGGGCGCTGTCACGTTGGCGGGTGGCGTGGGAGGATCCTCGGGTTGATCGTGGTGGAGGGGGATCGTCCGTGGGGAGCGTGTCGCCGTCGTACAGGGGGCACCGGTACCCGGTCGAGATCATCGCGCACTGTGTGTGGCTGTACTTCCGGTTCCCGCTCAGTTTCCGTGAAGTCGAGGAGCTGATGCTCGAGCGCGGTGTCATCGTGTCCCACGAGACCGTGCGCCGCTGGTGTCTGAAGTTCGGGCAGGCGTACGCCAACGCGCTGCGCCGCCGACAGCCACGGCCGGGGGACAAGTGGCATCTGGACGAGGTCTTCATCAAGATCAACGGTGAGCAGAAGTATCTGTGGCGGGCTGTCGACCAGGACGGCAATGTCCTGGACATCCTGGTGCAGAACCGGCGGGACACGGCCGCGGCCAGGCGCTTCTTCCGCAGGCTGATGACGACGACGGGCGGGGTGCCGCGAGTGGTCGTCACCGACAGGCTGCGTTCCTACGGCGCCGCCCACCGCGAGGTCATGCCCTCGGTGGAGCACCGCTCCCACAAGGGATTGAACAACCGGGCCGAGAACAGCCACCAGCCGACGAGGCAACGCGAACGGGCCATGAAGGGCTTCCGCAGCGTGGGCGGGGCCCAGCGGTTCCTGTCCGCGTTCAGCGGCATCTCACCCCACTTCCGGCCCCGACGCCACCTGATGACCGCATCCGAACACCGAGCCGAAATGACCATCCGCTTCACCACCTGGGAGCAGATCACCGGCGTCACCGGCCGACCTACCGCGGCCTGAGCCCAGGCCGGCACCCGGCCCCACCACACCTCGACGCACAGTCAGACACCCACACACCCAACAACGTGACAACGCCCTGCAGCCGTCTACGAGGTGCTGTCACGTTGTTGAGGGAGTGAGTGCCTGATGGTGTGTCGGGTGTGGAGGGGGCGGGTTCCGGCTCCGTGCTCAGGCCGCGGCAGGCAGGCCGGCGACGCCGGTGATCTGGTCCCAGATGGCGAAGCGGGTGGTCATCTCGGCGCGGTAGTGGGTGGCGGTCATCAGGTGGCGGCGGGGCCGGAAGTGGGGTGAGATGCCGCTGAACGCGGCCAGGAACCGCTGGGCTCCGCCGACGCTGCGGAAGCCTTTCATGGCGCGTTCGCGCTGCCGGGTTGGCTGATGGCTGTTCTCGGCCCGGTTGTTGAGGCCCTTGTGGGAGCGGTGCTCGACCGAGGGCATCACCTCGCGGTGGGCCGCGCCGTAGGAGCGGAGTTTGTCGGTGACGATCACCCTCGGCACCGAGTAGGTCGTCTTCAGCAGGCGGCGGAAGAAGCGCCGGGCTGCGGCTTTGTCCCGCCGGTTCTGGACCAGGATGTCGAGCACGGTGCCGTCAGCGTCGACGGCCGCCACAGGTACTTCCGCTCTCCGTTAATTTTGATGAAGACCTCGTCCAGGTGCCACTTGTCGCCCAGCTGCACACGCCGGCGGCGCAGCGCGTTGGCATAGGACTGCCCGAACTTCGCACACCAGCGGCGGACGGTCTCATGGGACACGATGACACCGCGCTCGAGCATCAGCTCCTCGACCTCACGGAAGCTGAGCGGGAAGCGGAAGTACAGCCACACGCAGTGCGCGATGATCTCCACCGGGTACCGGTGCCCCTTGTACGACGGCGGCGTATTGCCCACGGACAACCCCCTCCACCATGATCAACCCGAAGATCATTTCACCCGATCAGCCAACGTGACAGTGCCCCCAGTCGCTGTAGCTCATGCCGCGGAGGAGGCGTTCGGTGGTGTGGGTGGTGGCCCCGGCGTTGGGCAGGGGCTGCCAGTCCCCGGGGACGGGGGCGGTGGGCGGCTGCAGGCCAAGCGGACTGATGCGCCGCACCGCATGACTGCGCCCCGGACCGTACTGGTCTGGGGCGCAGTCATATCCCCGGCTGCTGGTCAACACAGACGCCCGAGCCCGCCGGTTGGCCCGGTGAACTCGGTGGCACCGAGGCGCCCATCACGCCCATGTACGACCCCGAACACGCCAGCTGGCAGAAGGCCATCGCCTATACGATGACCAGCAAGAACGTCCCGATCCTTCTGTGCCGCCTTCGCTCGATTTCCAGACCCGACCGAGGGCAACGAATACGAGGGCGACGTCTGACAGTGCCCCTGCGATATGTGTCGGGCCGTGCTTGCCGCCGGCAAGCACGGCCCGACTAACTATCGGTGCACTTCTCTCAGCTGCACTCCGGTTCCGCCGCGAGAGCGAATCCCGCAAGGTCGATTACGGCCCGCTAGTGGCCTAGTAGTAACCCTTGCCGGTCTTGCTGGCCACGATCCAGCCATGGCGGTCGTAAATGTCGTCCTTGCCGTAATACCACGTGTTCCCTGCGGAGCTCTTGGCCGTGCACACGGCCCAGAAGTGGCCACCGAAATCGAGGCCGTAGCGCTTGGTGTACGTCTGACCGGGCCCGCTGCGGACTGCGGCGCCCGCCAGGTCTTCCACGGTTCGCCACTGATTCGTGATGTTCGTGGTGCAGTGACTGCTGTCCAGGGCCGAGGCCGTGGGCGCGGTGGCGAGAGTAGTGCCGAGTACGGCAGTGGCAACCGCCGCCGAGATGGCGGCAGTACGGCCGAGGCGACGCGTTGAACCGCGCAGCTTGAGGTAAATGGACAAAAAAGCCCCCAAAGGATAGTGCGAGGTAACCCCCGGAGTTTGAACACAGGGGATCGTGCTGCGAGTTAGAGCTTAGCCGTCCTGCACTGGCGCCATTCGCCCCCCATTTGAGGCCGCTGAGCACCGTCATTGAGCCCGCGCGCCGGCACTGTCACGTTGGCTGATCGGGTGAAATGATCTTCGGGTTGATCATGGTGGAGGGGGTTGTCCGTGGGCAATACGCCGCCGTCGTACAAGGGGCACCGGTACCCGGTGGAGATCATCGCGCACTGCGTGTGGCTGTACTTCCGCTTCCCGCTCAGCTTCCGTGAGGTCGAGGAGCTGATGCTCGAGCGCGGTGTCATCGTGTCCCATGAGACCGTCCGCCGCTGGTGTGCGAAGTTCGGGCAGTCCTATGCCAACGCGCTGCGCCGCCGGCGTGTGCAGCTGGGCGACAAGTGGCACCTGGACGAGGTCTTCATCAAAATTAACGGAGAGCGGAAGTACCTGTGGCGGCCGTCGACGCTGACGGCACCGTGCTCGACATCCTGGTCCAGAACCGGCGGGACAAAGCCGCAGCCCGGCGCTTCTTCCGCCGCCTGCTGAAGACGACCTACTCGGTGCCGAGGGTGATCGTCACCGACAAACTCCGCTCCTACGGCGCGGCCCACCGCGAGGTGATGCCCTCGGTCGAGCACCGCTCCCACAAGGGCCTCAACAACCGGGCCGAGAACAGCCATCAGCCAACCCGGCAGCGCGAACGCGCCATGAAAGGCTTCCGCAGCGTCGGCGGAGCCCAGCGGTTCCTGGCCGCGTTCAGCGGCATCTCACCCCACTTCCGGCCCCGCCGCCACCTGATGACCGCCACCCACTACCGCGCCGAGATGACCACCCGCTTCGCCATCTGGGACCAGATCACCGGCGTCGCCGGCCTGCCTGCCGCGGCCTGAGCACGGAGCCGGAACCCGCCCCCTCCACACCCGACACACCATCAGGCACTCACTCCCTCAACAACGTGACAGCACCCCGGCGGCAGCTCCCCAGCAGCCACTGCTGGCCTGCAGCCAAGGCAGCCGTTGAGGGCGCGCTCTGCAAACCAGGGCGGGCAGCCACGCTGGCTGTACGGGGTGGCGAGAGTCCCCCGGAGGGGAGCGCCATGGACGGGGTGATGGGCGATCGCCCTTGACCGCACGTCCCGTGCTGATGGCCTCTGCGGGCACCAGCCGCCGCATACGGTGGCCCGGCTTTTTGCCGCCTGCCGATCCAGCCGCCAGCAGACACCGACTACACCGACCGCCTTCTTGGGCCCTCAATCACCCGCTGCCTGGCCGATTCCGTGACAGTTGGACGTCACGCTTGAACGGCTACAGCGGGCGCACCCAGGCGTAGCCGGTGGTGCGCTCGTCATCGTCGCCGGGCCTGCCTCGGCGGATCTCCTCGATCAGGTCGAGCACGCAGGTGTCCGCCTCGTCCCGCGCGCGGTCCCAGAGGGCGGCGGCCTGCACGGTTTCCATACCTGCGGGGCAGGTGAGGCCAGGAGGTCCAAGGTGCTGCGCCCCAGCTGTCGAAGAGGACGGTCAGGGCATGGCGCTGTTGTTCCTCGCGGGCGATCTGCTGGACGAGAGCGCAAGGTCGGTGTACGGGTCGGCGACGGGGACCAGATGCTGGGGCTCAGCAGGCTCCAGCGACACCAGCACCGTCGTGGAACGTCGCTGTGCTCCTGGCTCCTCGTGGCAGTGGGCCCGGACAGATCAGTGTGGGCCCTCAGTCGGCGTTCCACTCGTGGGCGTGGCCGCCGCGCCATTCGATGAAGCGGGGGTCGTCGAGCACGGTGTCGGCGTCGTGAATGCCTGCCGCTTCGAGGAAGACGACGAGGTCGTGGTCGGAGTAGGCGGTTCCGAGGAATTCGTCGTGGCCGTGGGTGTGCGCGGTGACGCGTCGGCCGCCCGTGCCGGCGGGCTGGTGCACGGTGATCGGCGCGCTGGTCATGCCTCCAGCGTGCTCCCGGCGCTCCGGGCCTGCCATCGCGGCGGCCTCGTACTCGGTCAAGAAGAGGCACCGAACGTGCACTTTCGTTCATGGCGGAGGGTGGCCGTGCCCCGGCGCTTAGAGTGCGATCGCGCGGTGTCCCTCTTCGCTCGATTCTCTCCGGACCAGCTGGCCGGAGGGAGGAAGTGCCTCTCCCGGCCTTGCCAAGGAGGCAGATCATGAAGTGGGACGATGCGCCGGACTACGCGGCGTGGAGCTTCTACCTGAGTGCAGTCGAGTTACTGCTCGACTTAGACCCACCGGCAAATGGATCATTTGAGGCGTCGGGTGGTGGGGCGGCCGTCCCAGCGGTAGCGGCTCGTCGAGCGTCGAATGAGCATGCGGAGCGTGACGAGTGCGGCGGCGAGGTAGAGGTAGAAGTCCACGACATCGCCGCTCCTCTCGGTGCAGCGCCGCAGCTTGCCGTAGTCGTTCATCCACGAGTGTGTGCGCTCCACCACCCAGCGCTTGCCGGCCTGGATCGGGGCGGGCACGCCTTTGCGGGCGATCTCGGCCGAGAATCCCAACTCGCCGATCAACACACGTGACTTGGTGCTGTCGTACCCGCGGTCGAGGTTAACATTGACAGCCTCCGGCATCGCACCAGCCTGCTCTTTGGCCGCTGCCAGGGTGGGGCCGAGCAGCGGCGAGTCGTGCCGGTTCGCCCCGGCGGATACGATCCCGAGTGGAACCCCGCACGCGTCGGAGGCGACCGAGCGCTTCAGTCCTTGCTTGCCCCGGTCGACAGGCGAGCGCCCCGCTTTCTCTCCGCCGCACGGCGCCTTGGTGATGCAGCCGTCGACCGAGATTTCATCGAGGTCAAGGCCGATCATGCGGTCGTACGCCTCCAGGGCGATCCGGTGCAGCGCTTGTGAGATCCCCATCTGAGCCCACAGCTTGACGCGGCGTCGGATCGTGCGGTCGGAGCATCCGGGCGAGGAGATGCGCTCGTATCCGGAGCCGTGGACCAGCGCTTGGACGACGTGGTCGAACACGACGCGGTCCGGTATACGCCACCGATGGCAGCCGAGCGGATGGTCGGGGTCAAACTCGGCCCGATCGGGCAGCAGGGCCCTGAACTGGTCCCAGGCGGGTTCAAGCAGGCATGATGGCAGCGCGGGCACAGTCGTCCTTCGCGGTCACAGAGCGTAGAGAACTCCATGATCACGCGGGCCTGTGCCCGTTCTGCTGCCACCCCTCATCGCGACCGTGCTCCACCACCTACTGCCGGTCGGTCTTACTCAGTCGGCTCCCGCTGTAGCCCGGCGACCGCTCCGCGGGGCCGTTCCTTCAGGGACGGCCCCGTTCCTGCGTCTCACGACGACACCGCCGATGCTACGCACGCGGGCACTGCACAGCTACCAACTTCCAGCGAACGGAGTATGCCAGCGGCATACTCCGTTCATTGCCTGGGCTGCGGCGAAATACGAAACAGGAAACATCCGTAAGCCGCGCCCGCGGCCACGAGCGTGCCATGCAGGCTGAACACATGCCCGCGGCCGCGGAGTCGCGGCCTGAGGGCACCACGGCGACCAGGGAGAAATTCATGCGGATCAGTGCGGGAGACAGTGAGTTCTACCGGTGGCTGCTTCACCACGCCCGGCTGATGGGCTGGGACCTCGACGCGGTCGACGAGCTGGACGGTGTCACCGTCCCGCGGCGCCGCTTCTTCCTCGTGTGGGCGTCGATCGCGCTGACCGGCGGGCTCACCCCCGCGCAGACCGGGCAGCTCGCCCGCGGGCTCGGCGTCACCCCGGACGAGGTGACCGCCGCGTACACGCCGGAACTGCGGGCCGCCACCATCGACGAACTCAACCAGGCACTCCGGTACTGAGGAGCGGAGCGGCGCTGCACGGACGGGAGTCGACGGACGGGAGTCGTTAGTTGCCTGGCCGTGGAGGTTCCCAGCGGGGAAGGGGCGGATGCCCAAGCGGTGGCGCGCTTCCGGCGCGGACGGGCGCCAGCGCCGAACCTCGTGAATCGCCCTGTCAATACTGCTCGGTCTCGACGAACCCGGCGTCGGCGTCGTCGCCGGCGCCGAACGCGGCGGC
Organism: Streptomyces sp. NBC_00012; assembly: GCF_045040875.1. Classification (NCBI taxonomy): domain Bacteria; kingdom Bacillati; phylum Actinomycetota; class Actinomycetes; order Kitasatosporales; family Streptomycetaceae; genus Streptomyces; species Streptomyces sp. NBC_00012. The sequence goes on from NZ_CP108310.1 coordinate 82,494, forward strand.
CGTCGGGTCGAATCCGGGCGGGCTGTCCTTGAAAGTCAGGCCCATGCCGGCCAGTTTCGCCTTGACCTCGTCGATCGACTTCGCACCGAAGTTGCGGATGTCGAGCAGGTCGGCCTCCGAGCGGCCCACGAGCTCACCCACGGAGTGGATGCCCTCGCGCTTGAGGCAGTTGTACGAACGGACCGTGAGCTCCAGCTCCTCGATCGGCAGCGCGAGGTCAGAGGCGAGGGCGGCGTCTGTCGGGGACGGGCCCATGTCGATGCCCTCGGCGTCGATGTTGAGTTCGCGGGCAAGCCCGAACAGCTCGACCAGGGTCTTGCCGGCCGAAGCCATGGCGTCACGCGGGCGCATGGCCTGCTTGGTCTCGACGTCGACGATCAGCTTGTCGAAGTCGGTGCGCTGCTCGACACGGGTCGCCTCGACCTTGTACGTGACCTTGAGCACCGGCGAGTAGATGGAGTCGACCGGGATACGGCCGATCTCCTGGCCCGCCTGCTTGTTCTGGACGGCGGAGACGTAGCCGCGACCGCGCTCGACGGTCAGCTCCATCTCCAGCTTGCCCTTGCCGTTCAGCGTGGCCAGGACCAGGTCCGGGTTGTGGACCTCGACACCGGCCGGCGGGGCGATGTCAGCAGCGGTGACCAGGCCGGGACCCTGCTTGCGCAGGTACATCACGACCGGCTCGTCGTGCTCCGAGGAGACGACCAGCTGCTTGATGTTGAGGATGAGGTCGGTGACGTCCTCCTTGACGCCCGGCACGGTGGTGAACTCGTGCAGGACACCGTCGATCCGGATGCTGGTGACAGCAGCGCCGGGGATCGAGGAGAGGAGCGTACGGCGCAGAGAGTTGCCGAGGGTGTAACCGAAGCCCGGCTCCAGCGGCTCGATCACGAACCGCGAGCGGAACGCATCGACAACCTCTTCGGTCAACGCGGGACGCTGAGCAATCAGCATAGGGTGCTGCCTCCATATTTCGGCGCCCGCTATTTGACGCCGTAGACACCGCACGTTATCGGCAATACGACCTCACAAGAGGCCGCACCACCCGGCTCGGGGCAAAGCACAGATTTCCGCAGGATGGAACGGCGCACAGGAGTGAGTGCGGACCTGGATGCCCTCGGGATGGGGTCTGTCAATCGAACGGTGTATCAGGGGTGTTTGGGGTTACTGACGGGGTGCGGAGAGCGGCGGTCGAAGGTGATGTCGAAGGCGTTCAGCGCGGTCTTCCAGCGCAGGGTCCAGCGGGTTTGCCCCTTGCCGGTGGGGTCGAGGGACATGATCGCCATGTAGACGCATTTCAGGGCGGCCTGCTCGTTGGGGAAGTGGCCGCGGGCCTTGACCGCCCGCCGGATCCGGGCATTCACCGATTCGATCGCGTTGGTCGTGCAGACGATGCGGCGGATCTCGGTGTCGAATCGGAGGAACGGGGTGAACTCCTCCCAGGCGTTCTCCCAGAGTCTGACGATCGCCGGATACTTCCTGCCCCACGTGTCGGCGAGCTCGGCGAATCGTTCGAGCGCGGCCTCCTCGGTCGGCGCCGTACAGACCGGCTTGAGAGCCCTGGCGATCTTGTCCCAGTCCTGGCGGGCGGCATATCGGAAGGAGTTCCGCAGCAGGTGGACCACGCAGGTCTGCACGATCGTCCTCGGCCAGACGGTCTCGACCGCGTCGGGCAGGCCCTTCAGCCCGTCGCAGACGAGCATGAGGACGTCGTTGACGCCGCGGTTCTTGATCTCGGTGAGGATGTGCATCCAGTGCTTGGCGCCCTCGCCGCCGTCCCCGGCCCACAAGCCGAGGATCTCGCGCCGGCCCTCGACGGTGACGGCCAGGGCCACGTAGATCGGCCTGTTGGCGACGGCGCCGTCGCGGATCTTCACGTGGATGGCGTCGATGAACACGACCGGACAGACCGGGTCGAGCGGGCGGTTCTGCCATTCGGCCATGCCCTCGAGGACCTTGTCGGTGATCGTGGAGATCGTCTGGCGGGAGACGTCGGCGCCATAGACCTCCGCGAGGTGGGCCTGGACCTCGCCCGTGGTCAGGCCCTTCGCCGACAGGGAGATGACCATCTCGTCCACCCCGGACAGGCGCTTCTGCCGCTTCTTGACGATCTTCGGCTCGAACGCCCCGTCCCGGTCGCGAGGGACGGATATCTCCACCGGACCGACGTCCGTCAGCACGGTCTTCGTCCGGGTGCCGTTGCGGGAGGTTCCCGCCGTTCTTCCCGGCCGGATCGTGCTTGTCATAGCCGAGATGGTCGGTGATCTCGCCCTCCAGGGCGGACTCCAGCAGCCGCTTCGTCAGCTGCTGGAGCAGTCCGCCCTCGCCGGTCAGCTGCAGTCCCTCGGCCTGAGCTCGGGAGACCAGCTCGTCGATCAGCCGGTCATCCACCACCCTCGCCGGCTGCGGCTCTACCGCCTCGCTTATCTGGGCCTCGGCCACGTTCTCACTGGTCATCGATGCATCCTCCATGATCGGGAGTTACACCGAACGATTTACAGTCCCACTACGCGACTCCTCGGCAACGAACACCCCGATACGCGTGCTGCTCATGATTTGCTGTCCCGGTGGCGGTCGGCGGGAGGTGGCTCCGGGGAGCCTCCGTTGTAAACGGAGGCGTTCGGTTCGTACCGGCTGGTGGCGCCAGGCGGGAGGGTCCGTGCGATCCACCGGCGACCAGCCTGCTCCGCAGGCCGGTGACCGGCATCGCGGCGCTCACCGACTTTGCCGATACGGTGTCGTATCACCTGCTGTTCACGTTGCCGCGGGGGGTCACACGGGCGCACCGAGGGGATCAATATGGCGACGATCACGGTGGACGTGGCAGTTCCCGACGCGCTGCGGCCGGTCGTGGATGTGGCAGCGTTGCCAGCGGCCCTCGGTGACGCGGGGCCGGCGTGGCTGGTGCTGTCCGAGGACGGACGGCTGGCGCGGTGGACGCCGACGACCGGCGAGGTGCAGGACGTGGCCCGGTATCGGGAGGAGAGGCTGGCGTCCGAATACGGTGGCGGCGTTGGACTGCGGCTTCATGTGTCTCGATGTGGCCGTTGGGCGGCGGTGGTTCAAGACCGCGGTCGGTACGGCACCGTCGTCGATCTCACCACCGGTTCGCCAGCGTTGAAGTTGGACGGCGGGGATTACTGCTGTGAAACCGTCCCGTTCGCGTTGGCGTTCGCCGAACACGGTGGCCGGCCGGTTGTCGTCCATCGCACTGACTGGAACCGGTTGGATGTCACCGATCTCGCGTCCGGCGAGGTGCTTACGGCGCGGGACAGCCCGGATAGAGATGAGGAAGATGCGGAGTACGACCTCGATTACTTCCACGGCGCGCTGTCGCTGAGTCCTGACGGGACTCGTGTCTACGACGGCGGTTGGGTGTGGCAGCCGTGGGGGATGCCGGCGGTGTGGAGCCTGACCGCCTGGCTGCACGACAACCCGTATGAGTCCGAGGACGGGCCCAGCTATGCGGTGTATCCCGAGGTCTCGGAGTGGAACTGGCCGGTGGTGTGGATCGACGACGGGCGGATCGCGGTGTATGACCGGGATGATGCCGGCAGCGGTACCGTCCACGTTCTCGACCCCACCTCGATCGAACTGCGCTCGCCGGGCGTCCGATGGATCAAGGCGGTCGCGACGTTCCCCTGGCCGGTCGGCGATTTCGGCTTTTTCACCGACGGAGAGCATCTGCTGATCGCCGACGAGGCCGGTCTGCAGGGCGTCGACATCACCAGCGGACAGCAGGTGTTCGCGATCGACGGGTTCCGCCCGGCGCGTCAGGATCGACATACCGGAATGCTGATCCAGGTCGGCAGCGCCAATGCCCGGTTGTGGACGCCGCCGGAGTGGACTGCGCGCGCTGGCTGAGCTGCCATGTCCCGCAGGGTGCCGAGCGGGAGAACATCCGCGAGTCCACACTGGAAGGGCTCGACACCGCCCCTCGCAAGGGCAAGCATGGCGGCCGACCGCCGGTCATCACCGACGACATGCTGCACACCGTGCTGCGGCGCCGCGCGAACGGCGAGTCCGTCGAGCAGATCCAGCCCGACCTGATCATCCCCACCGGCAAGCGCAAGGGGCGCAACCCCTCGGTGGCCAGCATCTACCGGGCACCGGCCGAGCACGCCAAACGCGAGGCGTACCCCGAAGCTGCCGAGAAGGCCCCCGCCGACTTCGCCGCCCTCCAAGCCGGCGAAGTCCCCGGCCCTCGCCTGCTACTTGTCACTTCGCCGTAGCTTCGGGAGAACAGGGCCATCACCACCGGAAGGCCGTCAGCGGAACCGCTGATGTCGCCGCCGGAGCAGCCCAAGCCCGCCCCGTTCGAATCCTGACCTGGGCAAACATTCGGCCAAGGTTCAGACACAGGTACTGAGCTTGTCCTTTATCTACCAAGATCTTCCGGGCTTGCCGATGGCCTTGAGGGTCTCGGGGCGTTTGACGGTTTTGCCAACGTCGAAGCGGGGTGCCCGGTGTTTGTTCTTGGCGCCGGGTGGCCGTCCGGGGCCGGCGCCTCAGGGTTTGGGAACACGGGTCGGGCAGGTGAGGTGAGCGCGGATGTCCCTGAACCCCCGGCGGACCCGGGCCGGGGTGAGCCGGTCGGAGGTAGCGGGTTTCTCCCAGGGCCGGCGGAGGTCCGCGGCGAGCGGCCGGACGAGCCGGAGCTGGGTGTGAGCGACGATCAGGATCCAGGTCCAGCGGTCCGCCGCCTCGGGAGTACGGAGTTTCGGAGTGGTCCAGCCCAGGGCTGCTTCGCGAAGCGAATGGTGTGCTCCAGATCGAAGCGGCGGAGAAATGCCTGCCAGAAGCGGTCCACGTCGTCCGGGGTGGCGCCGGTCTTGGAGCACCATAACCACACCGGCGGGGCATCCCGGTCCTTCGACAGATGCTCGACCTTCAGCCGGATCAACGTCCCCTCGACCAATGGCAGTTCGTCGTCGTGGTCGAGCCATGAGGAGCGGTGGGTGAGCCTTGGGTGGACCCGGTCCCATGCCTGGGTCTCGGCCTTGCCGTAGTTGGTGGTGTCGGTGACCGTAGTGACCGCGGGCTTGGGCCAGGTCTCCGGCTTGGTGAAGCGGAATTCCGGGCCGTGCTTGGGCGGCCGGCCGCCCTTCGGGTCGTAGACCCGCGGCGGTTTCGGCAGACGCATCACGCGGTCGGAGCGGACCTGGCCGACCAGCTCGACCGGCAGGTCGCGCAGGACCCAGGCCAGGCGGGTGACGTCGTAGCCGGCATCGCTGACGATCACGATATGCGGATCCCCGGCCTGCCACTGGCCCGCGGCAATGAGCCGCTCGACGACACCCCTCAACTGGGCGGCGGTGATCGCGGTCGTGTCGTCCGCCGGGCCGAGCCGCACCGCGTCCAGGATCGCAGTCCAGGACGTGGCGCCCGGCTCCAGCACGGCCACGAAGGAATACGGCCAGCCCGGAATGAACTGCGATGCCGTCTTCGCCCGGCCGTAGACGTGGCAGAACAGGCGCTCCGCCGAGCACGGCGCGTCCGAGCGAAGCCACGGCGACACATCGACCGCCAGGACCAGGCGCCCGCCATCGAAACGCGGCAGCGACAGCCCGGCCAGCGCCGCCCGCAGCCGACCGACGTCGAGCTGGCCGTAGTTCAGCCCGCCGTACATCGCTCCGTGACCACGACGATGCTCGGGCAGCAGCGTCAAGTCCACCGGGGACTTCACAGCACCGTCCGCACACAGCACCGCGTCCGCCAGCTCGAACAACTCGTCACGCCGAGCGGTCAGACACTCGTAGAACTCTCCCCGGAAGTGTGACGCTTCCGCGAACGCCTCCCCCCGGACAGCATCAGACAGCAGACTCACCCTCACGGCCTTCGTCTTGGTCACGTGCACCTTGGTCGGAGCACAGGATCAGACGAAGGCCGCCCCCACGTCCGACGAACCCCCAGGTGAGCGACCCAGTTCGAGACACCGTTCGAGGCCGGAAGATAAAGGACAAGCTTAGGGTAGGTGGGAGCCGCGCGGCGCGGCACGGGCTGGATGATGCCGAGCGAATAGCCCCGCGCGACGGCCTCTGGCTGGCCGACCCGTGGTCGGGCTTCGGCGGCGGTCTCCGCTGTGTTCGATGACCGAACTCGCCGGTCTCCTGGGAGTACGTCGACGAGGGCTGAACCCTGAGAGGACACCGCCACCGCGGGCATCAGCGTGCAGTCCACCGGTGGCGGCGACGCCGCCCGTGGAACCGCCCGGGGAACGTCGACGACCAAGTAGTGGGGCTGCGCGAGCCCCAGGAACATCAAGCCGCCGCTGGCGGACCAAGGAGCCACGATTTTGCGGTGCCCGGCCCAGGAGCAGGGGTGAGACATGCGTTGCGTTAACTGTGGACAAGAGACTGAGTATGAACACGCGCCCCCCATGGGGGGCTCACCGGAGATAGGGTTGGTACACGTCAGCAGCGGTATGATGGCCTGTTTCCCGGAGCGTGGTCCGGCAAGCCCGATTGTCAAAGCTCCGGTGCCACCGCACCTCCGCCGCCTTCTGGAGCAGGGACCGCGGTTGCCTCCGCCGCCACCACCCGGATTCCTGATCGAGGAGGACGAGCCCGGTTCGGGGGCGTGCAGTCCAACGGCACTGTGACGTCCGTGTCACGCGGGCTGCCCCAGCCGTCGGAGCCCTGTCCGACCCGGACCGTAGCCTGACCGCTGTCCGCACGACACAGGTGGTACCCCCCGTGGATCCCACGACCGCCCGCCACATCAGGTCCGCCACGGCCCTGCCGGCGGACGCGCTCGCTATATTGAACCAGGCTTCCTCCGCCGGTGACACCAGGGCGGCCCGGGTGCCCGCCTCGGAGCATTCCGCGAGGGCCTTCTCACACAGAGCAAGTCCGCCTGCGCCATCGCCGCACGGGCCGTGCACAAGCGCGGAAAACTGACTGAGGATCAGCATCGCGCGGTCCTTGACCCGTTTACCGCCGCCGGCGTCGCCGAGCTCGTGGAGTGCCCCCTCCTCGGGGTACATCGGGATGATCCGCGACGGCGCACTGTGCATGCTGGATCCTGAGCTGCCGACTGCCCGTAGCCTTCCTCCATGCAGGCAACTTTGATGATCTACGACGGCACGGCCGCGCCCGATGCAGACGTGCCACGTACCGGGGGTGTGCCGCTGGCCCCCGAGGGGTTCACCTGGCCGGTGTGCGGCGACTACTGCGGAGGGCCGATGCAGTTCTTCGCGCATCTGCCGGTCGAGTACGGCGTCCTGTCGGTGTTCGTGTGCCAGAACGATCCGGGCGCCTGCGACCTGTGGGACGCGACCTCCGGGGCGAATCGGGTCCTTCTTTTCCCGCCCGCGGGACTGGTACCGGTGGCCGTACCCGAGAGGGGCGTGACACTGGTGTCCGCAGTGTCGGCGATCACGACCCGGGTCGTGACGCTCGAACCCGAGGAGGATGACGGCGACGATCTCCCGCCCGACGCATACGACCTCGCCCGTTCAGGGTGGAAGCGGGAGCCCGGCGAGCGGTTCGGGAAGCAACGCGAGGTGCTCGGATCGCTCGGCGGCAGCCCCTCCTACCTGGACGACGACCGGTTGCCCGGGTGCCCCTCCTGCTCCGGCACGACGGAATTCGCGGCACACTTGGAGGAGGGGATCGACCGGCAGACCGCGATGAACCTCGGCGGCCAGTTGGGCTACGTCTTCGTCTGCCGCCCCTGCTCCGAGGGCGCCTTCCTCACGGGCTGAGCGCGCCTGTGGCGGCAGGCCCCGCCGCCTACGCGGACGGGCCGCCCCCGCTCTCCTCCTCCGCCACAGTCTCCTCCGGGGTGGCTGTGAGTGTTCGGTGCAATCCCTGATCCAGGAAGATTCATCGGTGTCCAGTGAGCACGTGACGGAGGCCGAGACCGCCGAGACGCCTGAGCCGAAGCAGTCGGCGACGGTTGACGGTCAGTTGATCCACGAGTTGGTGGTGCGGGCTGCAGGCCGAGAACCTTCGGCTGACAGATGAGGGGGCATCCTTCAGCGGCTGACGAAGTGGCTGCCGCTGTCCGATCGGTGGTCGGGATCACCGACCACCTCGGCTCCGACAAGCACAATCCGTGTTTAGCGTCAAGGGGGCGGAGCGCGGGCAAGGGCGGCGGCGTCACCCTTGTGTGCCGCTGCCGTTGTTGTCGAACTTCTCGAGCGGCGTGCGGGCGCCGTCGCGGAACGCGTCGAGGCCCGTCTCGAAGTCGACCGCTGACCCCGCGAACAGCGCCGATTCGTCGGGGGCAACGTAGATCTTGCCTCCGCCGCGTACGGCGTGCACGAGGCAGACGCCGAGCCCGTCGGGCAGCTCGATGACGTTCAGCACCGGGTCGGTCCTGAGCTGAGCGAAGTGCGCTCTGCCCACCACTATGAGCCGGTCGACGCCCTCGGATGCCGCGTCGCTGCCGCCTGCGGCAGGTGGCAATGGTGCCGTGCGGTCCTCGACCGCCTCGACCGCGTAGCCGGAACGCTCGGCAGCGTCGAGGAATGCATGGAGATCGGATGCCTCGCGCAGGAGCGCTCCGAGCTCGCCCTCGCATTCGGCCACGTGGAACGTCGCGGTGGCGAACGGATGCGTGACCGGTGCAGCCCCTGGTAGCGGCGGCGGGGTTGAGGTGCTTACGAGCACCCCCGGTTCGCCCCTGAGTCCCATCGCGAGCCGCTTGCCGTGCAAGAGGCGGTATGTGCGCACCGACCCGGTTGCATCACTCACGACGTCTGCTCCGTTTCCTATAATTGCCCGTAGGGCTCCGCGTATGCACCGCCGGGCAGTAGAACGGCCCGCTGCCCGCAACCGCGAACGGCCTTGGCTCCGGCGGCGACCCCATCGACCAGGGCGTCGCTGCGCGGGTCGGCCGCATGGAGCGTAGCCCGAGTCCAGGCCGTTTCTTTCGGTTCAGGCCGTTTCCAGGCTTGATCCGAGACGGACGGCCGGGAGTCGGAGTGCGCAGGGAACCTCTCCGGGGGGGGGTCGGGCGTCTGATCGGATGAGAAAGTGATCACAGAGCATACGGGGGTAGCGGGTATGGCGATCACACTGGCTGAGGAGATCATGCTGCTGTCCCTGGACGACGAGTCCGGATCGGCAAAACAGCGGCAAGCGGCCGGCTGGGCAGTGTCGGGGGGAATCCTGCTCGAACTGGTCCTGGCCGGGCGGGTTTCAGTTGCAGGTAAATACCTCGAACTGACAGATACGACTCCGACCGGGGATCAGCTACTCGACAGCCGGACGGCACTGATCGAGATCTGGCTGCGGGGTCGCAGCAAGCGCCGAGTGACGGAGTGGCTGACGAAGGAGCAGCCCAAGGCCGTCGCAGCGGCTCTCGAAAGCCTGTGCAAGCGCGGGGTGGTCGTAGAGGAGAAGCGCAAGGCATTCGGCGTGTTCCCCATACGCCGCTACCCCGAGGCCGACGGCGCGATCGAGGGCGAACTGCGTGACCGGCTCCGGGCCGTCGTGCTTGACGGCGCCGAGCCTGACACACGGACAGCGGGCCTCATCGCGCTGATCCACTCCGCCAAGCTGCACGCTCTGGCCTTCCCTGACAGCCAGCGCAAGCTGGTTGCCGCGCGGATGGCGGAGGTCGCCACAGGGCAATGGGCAGCCAAGAGCGTCCGCGCCGCCATCCGCGACATGCAGGTGGCGATGGTCGCGGTCACCATGGTCACATTCGCTGCGGTCGGCAGCTAGTGCCGCATCAGGCAACGTTCGCCCGCTCTGTGCGTGTGGGGGCAAATGATGTGCTGGGTAAGGCCGTTGCTGGGTAACCTGCCTGGCTGTGGATATGGGACGCGCTGATCAACAGCTCCACGTGATCGCTGAGGCCGTGGAGGTTGCCAGAGCTCTTGGGATCCCGCTGTGGCTCCGAGGTGGATGGGCCATGGACTTCTTCCTCGGCGAGATCACGCGAGACCATGAGGACATCGACTGGTTCGCCTGGGCGGACGATGCCGGTGATCTGGCAGGAGGATTACTGAAACGCTGCTACGAACCGGTCCCGGGGTCGCCGCCTGACCTGCAGTTCGATTTCGTCAAGGACGGTCTGGAGAGCAGCTTTACGCTCCTGGACAGGGATACGGCCGGCCGTGTGGTGGTTGCCGGGGGCCCCTGGGCCGGTGCGCCCTGGCCCGAAGGAATGCTCGATGCCGGGCCGGGCCGTATCGGTGGTCTGCAGTGCGCGATCGTCAGTCCGCAGGCCCAGATCGAGATCAAACGAATGACGCCCGTCTGGGATCCTTCCCGGCCTCGGCGGGTCAAGGACACCAAAGACATCGCCCGTCTGGAGGCGGCCCTCCGCGCACAGGGCAAAGCGGTCTGAGTGAGGTTCTTGGGCATCGGCCGTCCGTTACCGTCCGACCGTGGCAGAACAAGTACGCGTCCGTGAGATCAACGACGACAAGGGGCGGCGGCTACTGCGGATCATCCGCAGGGGCACCGGGTCGGTGGTGACCTGGCGGCGGGCCCAGATGGTGCTGCTCTCCGCGCAGGGCATGCCGGTGGCGAAGATCGCCGAGGTGTCGTTCACCAGCGACGACCGGGTCCGGGATGTGATCCACAACTTCAACGCCGACGGCTTCGAGTCGCTGTATCCGAAGTACAAGGGCGGCCGCCCCAGGACGTTCACGCTGCCTGAGCGCCGCGAGATCAAGAAGATCGCCACGTCCAAGCCGACCGAACACGACCTGCCGTTCTCCACCTGGAGCCTGACCAAGTTGGCGGACTTCCTGGTCGCCGAGGGGGTGGTCGACGACATCAGCCACGAGGGCCTGCGCATCCTGCTCCGCGAGGAAGGCGTCTCGTTTCAACGCCTGAAGACCTGGAAGACCTCCCGCGATCCGGACTACGCGGCCAAGAAGGCCCGCGTCGAACACCTCTACGCGATCGCCGACGGCGAGGTGACACCCGAGGACGGCGAGCCGGAAGTCATCTTCTGCATGGACGAGTTCGGACCGCTCAATCTGATGCCCCACCCGGGCCGGCAATGGAGCGAGCGCGGCGGCAAGCACAAAGACCCCGACCGCGAGCCACGCCGACGACGGCGGGCGACCTACAACCGCTACGGCGGAGTGCGGCACCTGTTCGCCGCCCTGGACCTGGCCAAGGACAAGCTCTACGGCCACATCAAACCGGTCAAGAAGCGGACGCAGTTCCTGGAGTTCTGCCGCTACCTGCGCCGCCTCCACCCGGACAACGTCCGCATCGCGATCGTCTGCGACAACTTCTCCCCGCACCTGACCACGAAAAGGTGCCAGCGGGTCGGCACCTGGGCGGCCGCGAACAACGTCGAGATCGCCTACACCCCGACCAATAGCTCCTGGCTGAACCGCATCGAGGCCCAGTTCACCGCCCTGCGCTACTTCACCCTCGACGGCACCGACCATACCAACCACAAGGAACAGGGCAGCATGATCCGCCGCTACATCATCTGGCGAAACCGCCATGCCGACGACCGGCGCCTACGCGCCGTCGTCGACAGGGCAAACGTTGCCTGATGCGGCACTAGTAGTACTTCGTTAGGTTGATTTGATCTTGGTGGTCGTGGCGGTGCATGCTATGGCTCGTGGATCTTGGTGAGGTGGAGAAGCTCCGGCGGACACGCCCACCCGCCAAGGCCCTCCTGCTCTGGCCTTGTGCAGGGTAGGTGCTTCCTATTCGGGGCGGCCGTCGGCGAGCCACTGGGCGAGGCCACGCAGTCCGACCGCCCACCGCCCGAGGTCGGTGACCTCGGCGTGCCCGGTGACGACGGTGAGCAACTCGGCCACCGCCTCGTCTGGCCGCTGGGCGTCGTTGAGGGTCAGCTTGTCGTTTAACGTCGCAGGCCAGTTACGGTGCGGTCCCGGGGCCTGTCGCTGGCCAGCTTCCCAGCGCGGAAGCTAGCCGGTCCTGGAGTGCCGGATCTTGCACTTCGCTGGCGAGGCGATACGCAATGGGCCCGATTTGCCAGCCGGCGTGATGGTCGAAGTGCGGATAGGGCCCTGCAACGTTGTGTGCGAGCTTGCCAACCAGCTCAGCGAGTCGGAAGAACAGATGTTCCGCGAGTCGGTCTTCGCTGCCCAGACTGCTCCGGCGAACGCGATCGAACAATTCGCGGCCACGACTCCACTGCGTTTGGTCAGCGGCCATCTCCAGGGCTGCTTCGATCTCAGGAGTCCTTCCCAGACTCAGTGAAGCTGCCTCAAGGACGTGGCCGGCCCATGTCACTGGGTGCTGCTGTCGCTCGAACAGAGATCGCCCCCATTGGTGGATGTCGTTCGTTCTGTCGCTGCTCATTTCACGATCATGACAACGTTGAAGGTCAGGAACAACAGTGTTTGGGGATGTGCGGCTCTCCGTTCAGGCCGACTCGAACGGGGCCTCGAACTTGATCGATGTTTCGCAGTCCAGCGGACACGTAGGCGGCCTTCGTCTGATCCTGTGCTCCGTCACAGAGGCAGAGGAACAGCGCGAAGGCCGTGGTTGTGAGCTTGGTACATCAGAGTGTCTTGCGGGACGCGTTCGCGGAAGTGTCACACTTCCGGTCGGAGTTGTACGCGTGCATGACCGCGCGAGGCGACGCGTTGTTCGAGTTATGCGACGCACTGTTGTGCGCGGACGGGCCGGTGCGGACGCTGGTCGACCTCGCGCTCGCGCCTGAACACCGCCGCGGACACGGAGCCCTCTACGGCGGGCTCAACCAGGGGCGGATCGATGTGGGCCGGCTGCGTCGGGCGCTGGCCGGGCTGCCGTTGCCGAGGGCGGCGGATGGCCGACTGGTGCTGGCTGTGGATGTCTCGCCGTGGCTGCGGCCGGACGCCAACACCTGTGCTGACAGGGCCTTTTGCCACACATTCGGCCGGGGCGAGGGCAAACACCAGATGGTGCCGGGCTGGCCGTACTCCATCGTGGCCGCGTTGGAGACCGGCCGGACCTCGTGGACGGCGGTGCTGGACGCGGTCCGTCTGGAGCCCGGCGCCGACGTCGCCGCGGTGACCACGGTGCAGATCCGCGAGGTCGTCGAGCGGCTCGTCGCCGCGGGCCAGTGGAAACCAGGTGATCCGGAGGTCCTGGTCGTACTGGACGCCGGTTACGACGCCCCGCGCATCGCCCACCTGCTGGACGGACTGCCCGTCGAAATCCTCGGCCGGCTCCGTTCCGACCGCGTGATGCGTCGGGCGACACCGCCGCGGGTCTACGACCCCAAGGGCGGCCGACCGCCCAAGCACGGCGGCGAGTTCGTCTTCGGCGATCCCAGCACATGGGGAGCCGAGCAGGCTGTGACGACCACGGACACCCGGCTCTATGGGAAAGCGACCGCGCAAGCGTGGGATCGGCTGCACCCGCGACTCACCCGCCGGGCGGCCTGGATCGACTACGACGGCCCGCTGCCCATCATCGAGGGCACCGTCATCCGCCTGGTCGTGGAGAAGCTGCCCAGCGGTGGGGTGAACAAGCCGGTCTGGTTGTGGTGGTCGGGCACCGGCGCCACCGGGGCAGATGTCGACCGCTGCTGGCAGTCGTTCCTGCGTCGCTTCGACATCGAGCACACGTTCCGCCTGTTCAAGCAGACGCTCGGGTGGACGAAGCCCCGGCTTCGCAGCTCGGAAGCGGCCGACCGGTGGACATGGCTGGTGATCGCCGCCTATGCCCAGCTCCGGCTGGCCCGCCCGCTGGCCACCGATCTGCGGCGGCCCTGGGAGAAGCCGGCCGAGCCGAACAAACTGACACCAGCCCGCGTCCGCAGGGGGTTCAGAAACCTGCGCACGAGGACCGGTTCCCCAGCCGGTGCACCGAAACCGTCCCGGCCCGGGCCAGGTCGGCCACCGGGTTCGAAGAACCGCCGCCCAACCACCCGTCATGACGTGGGCAGAATGCTCGCCACCGGTGAAGCGTTCAGCCGTCCCGCCCACCACAAGGTCGGCACAAAACCGCGTCGAACTGGATAAACGACAAGCTGACGGCGCCGCCCTGTGGTTCGTCGAGATCGCAGCGGGCCAGATCGGCAAGATCTCAGTGGATGGCGGGATCACGGAGTTTCCGCTCCCCGACCGCACGGCCAAACCCCACGCCATTGCCGCGGCCTCCACCGGGGACTGCTGGTTCACCGAATGGGGAGCCAACCGCATTGGCCACATCACCGATAGCGGCGAGATCGCCGAGTACAGCCTGCCGTCACCGTCATCCGAGCCGCACGGCATCACCCTGGGTCCCGACGGCGCTCTCTGGGTGGCCCTTGAGGCGGGAAAGGTCGCGCGGGTGGAACCGTAGCCCCGGGATGACCACGTGTCTGGTGACTTCGAGTTGACCATGGACGAGCTGCGAGTTGTGGCGCGCTACGTGGCAGAGAGCGCTCAGGAAGTCCTTCCCGTGTTCGAGGAAGCCGTTCCCGCTGATCCTCGTCCGCGCGCACTGCCGAGCTGAGCGCAGGCGACGACCCCGCAGTCGGAAGCATGCTGATCGAACAAGCTCGGCAACGTGCCACGCCGGTATTGATCGCTGTTCTTTCCCGGTACCCTCTCGCGCCAACCGCTGGGAACCGCGTTGCGCAACTCATGAGTACCTTGGACGCTTCCCTACGCGCCACCGGCTGAGAGACCGCCACACACGCCCCCGCTCCGCCCCAAGGGCGGAGCGCATAGGCGCGGGCCGCGCCCTCGCGTCCTGCGGCCAGCTCGACATCGAGTGGCTACCGCGGCCGATCGGGAACCATGACGGCACAGTGGTCACACAGACCCCACGGCCGTCCCTTGCGCACCGGGGTGGCGCCCTCCCGCCGCAAGCGGGCCGCGCCCGTAGGCTCGCAGCCCGCACCGGCATCGAGCAGTGGGTCGGCCGGTACAACACCGAGCGCTCGCACTCAGCACTCGGCTACCTCCCGCCCGAGGAATTCGAAGCCCAGCACTACCGATCCCAGGCGACCACGGACGCCGCCTGAAACCACACAAACCAGCCGCTACGAAACCCGGAACAGCTCAACCGCGGGGCCGGAGGGGATACCGTCGACACGCGATCCGCGAGGTGACGGAATGTACGTCGCGGTCAACGGACCGGCGGCCGAGGCGGGTTGGGGCGACACTCTCCCCGCGGCGCGTGCGGTCAGGGTAAAGCGGTTGCTCGCAGGCGGACTGGTGACGATCATCATCACCGATGACTAGTGAACTTTCTTCTGTGAGGGGTCTGCGGTGACGATCGTGACGAGGGCTGACGGATTCGATCTGGCTTGCCTGGAGGAGGCCGTCTCCACAGTGGCGCAGGAAAGGGGGTTCTCCGGCACGGTCCGGGTCACGCGTCACGGGGAGCCGGTATTCACCCGCGCGTTCGGGATGGCGTCACGGCGGTGGTCCATACCGAACACGTGCGACACGCGATTCCGGGTGGCGTCGGTGTCCAAGATGTTCACAGCGGTGGCCGTCCTGCAGCTCGTCGAGCGGAAGCAGGTCTGCCTCGACGACGCGCTGGTGGGCTTCGTGAAAGAGCACATGCCCCAGCTCGATCCGCGTGTCACGGTCCACCACGCCCTGACGATGACGGCGGGCATCGGCGACTGGTTCGAGGAGGGCAGCGACGACTGGGAGGCCGAATGGGCCGCCCTGACCTCCTCCCACCCGCTCTACCTGCTGCGGAGCAACAAGGACTACCTGTCGCTGTTCGCCGGCAAGCAGCCCCACTCCCCTCCCGGGGAGCGTCATCTGTACAACGGCGCCGGCTACATCCTGCTCGGCCTGCTCATCGAATCGGTGACCGGCCGCTCCTTCGAGGAGGTCATCGCCGACGATGTATTCGCCCGTGCCGGAATGAGCGCGGCAGGATTCCCGGCCCTGGACGACCTGGGGCCGGACATTGCCGAGGGATACCTCACCACCGCCGGCAGCCCCACCCCGTACCGGACCAATCACTACGCGACCACCCCCGGGGCCGCCGCCGACGGAGGGGCTACCTGTAGCGCCGCCGATCTGACGGCCTTCGCCCACGCACTGCGCCACGGGCGGCTGCTGAACGAGGAGACCACGCGCCTGGCTCTGACCCCGCAGGTCGACGAGCGTGAGGAGAAGGTCCGCGGCTACCGGTGGATGTACGGCTTCGGCCTCACCCACATCCTCGACGACGAAGGAACCATCGTCCGCTGGGGCCACACGGGCGAGGAGGACGGAGCCAGCGCCCGCCTCTATCACTACCCGCAGCAGGGCCTGGACGTCGCAGTCCTCGGCAACATCAGCTGGTGCGCCGGCGACATGGGGTGGGCCATCCACGACGCCCTGGTCGGCAACTGAGCAGCCGCGTGCCGCGTTCGCGACGCCGGGCGCTCAGCAGACCGGACAGGCATCGAAGGGTGGAACTGGAAGGATCGAGCCCTGATGGGTAGACAAGCACACGATGCTCCGGGCAGATAGTTTGCTGGGTCGACAACCCACCTAGCAGGAGCTTCGCCTCTTCCCACACTCGGCTCGGCGCCAACTCGGCCCGCCCGGCAATCAGGTCGGAAACAGCTCACTGTACCGACCCCTTGAGAAAGGGCTCCGATGAAGGTCGCGCGGTCGTGTCGGTCACCACGCCGCGCGGTCCGAACCCGGCACGAACGGCCTTCGCTCCGGTGCCGACGGCCTTCGGGGAGAACGCTAGCCTCACGCCCGGCGGGAGCAGGACGCGGCCTGGGCGGACGGAGTCGCCGTCGCCCGCGAGTATGCCGCCGCCCACGGGCACTTCCTCCCGCCGACCACCGCGACGTGGGAGGGGCATCCGACCGGGGTGTGGGCGAAGAACGCGAGGGCGGCGGCGCGTAGGGCGCGGGAGAACGAGGAGCTGCGCGCGGCCGGCCGGCCTGTGCGGTCGGCGGCCGGGGCGATGACCGAGGCGCGGCGGGATGAGCTGGACGCGATCGATCCGGGGTGGTGCCCGGTATGGGACACCGGGTGGCAACGCTGCCACCGCCTCGTCCAGAACCACGTCCAGGCCGGCGGCACCCTCCCGGAGGCCGCGGGCGACGTCGTCGTCCAGGGCGAAGACCTCGGACGCTGGGTCACGGCGCAGCGGTTCGGATGGGAACAGCTTCTGCCCGCACAGCAATGGATCCTGGAGAACACCCTCGGACTCCAGGCGGCCGGGGAGGACGAGCGGCCAGTGAAGCAGACGCAGGATACGAAGTGGGCGGCCAACCTCGCGGCGGCCCGGCTGTTCCACGCCCGTGAGGGACACCTGCGTGTGCCCCGGAAGCACGTTGAGCAGCTGGGCGGGGAGGCGGTCACGGCAGGCCGTCAGGACGGCGCTGGCGGGGGCGTGGTGGTCAAACTCGGCACGTGGCTCGACAACGTCCGCAAACGCGCCGCGAAACTCCCCCAACACCGCCGGGCGGATCTCGATGAACTCGGGATGCGCTGGTAGACGGGGAGCGCGTGAGGGGCGGGCAGTGTGCTCGGCCCTTTTGCGTGCGGTGCTTCGCGCCCGGCCGTCCGAGCCCGACGGCGCCCCGCCCTGCCGCCGCAGTCTGCCGGCTCATGCCGTGCTGGTCGGGGATCGGGCTCAGCTTTTGATGAGCTGGCCAAGGGCGATCAGCGCGCTGACAATCCCGGCGATTTCTCCGAATACGGTCAATGCTGGACGTTTTGCCTCATCTGCTGACGCCTCATCCATCCAGTCATAGATGTGCGAACCGGCGATCAGGCCGATAGCGAGAGCGCCGAACCTGAACCCCTCCGACCACAGGAATGCGATAAACGCCCCGAGGAGGAAGCACAACACCAAACCTAACGCCTGGCGGTCGGTCATGCCGTCGCCCCTCTCCCTACGTGCCCGGCAGCCGCTGACAATTCTGCCGAAAACTCAACAACGGCGGGCCTCTTCCCGCTTGGTTGGTATCGCGGACCAGTGAAACTGCGCGGTACCAACCAACCTGCGCAACCGGACCCGGAGCTAGGAACTCTGCAGGTCAGACCGCTGGCCCACTCCGTGCTCTGCGCAGATTCAGTGAGCCAGCACAGCCACTAACCCGCTCAGCCAACCTGCACAACCCCAGGTCACAAGCGTGACCACTGTGCAGATTCACTGACCCGTGACAAGAAAGGGCGAACAGCTCAGAGGACGGTGCCATGAAGGGCGCGGCGGTCGGACGTGATCGCGTAGCGGCGGGCGGCGAGGCCGTGGTCGAGTTCCTCGCCGATCTCCTCGCACAACAGGGCGAGGACGTCGGCCGCGTCGGTGTCGGACAGGTAGGCCGGCGCGACTTCGAGCATCAGCTCGCCGATCGCGTGCGTGCTGGCGGCGAGGTCGTCGACGGCGGCGCGCAGCGCGGCGAGCGCAGGTTCCGCCGGCGGATCGGCGGGCGGCGGAGGCGGGGCGGTGCGGACGTCACGGACGGCCTGGCGGACCACCGCGCGCACTGTCGGCTCATCGAGGGCCTTCAGGCCGCTGTGGGCGAGCGCGGCAAGGCGGCGGGTGATCAGCTCCGCGACGTCGCCGGAACGGGCGGAGGCGGCGATCAGGGCGCGCTGGGACAGGCCGTAGTCGAGCCCGGCCGCGGCCGGGCCGGTGTCTCGCGTGCGAGACAGGCCGGGGCCCGCGGCGACGGCCCCATGGATCGCGGCCAGGGCGCGGGCGACATCCAGGAGCCGGTACGCCTACGCGCGGCTGATGCCGAACTCCGCGTCGCAGTACGACTCCCAGCTGCTGTGCCCGAGCGGGAGCCGGACGCGGGCAGCATGCGCGTCGCGGCCCCGGGCGGCGAGCACCGCCACGGAGCGCCGAACGTCGTCCATCGCCTCGCGCAGCCCGGCCGTCATCTGCCGGGCGCGGGCCGCGCTCAACGGCGGCCGCGCCGGTCCGGCGACATCGTCCTGGTCGTGGTCGTGCTCGCCCATGTCTCCATCGTCCTGCGCGTCGGCGGGCTGGTCCAGTGCGTTCGGAAGGACCGGCGCGGGCCCCACCTCACAAACCTCACAGCGCGGAGCCGCAACGGGTCGTAGCGGGGTGATAGCGATCAGCAGCAAACCGACCAACCACACCCCGCAAAAAACGACAGTCACTCATCGGCATCCACTGTCAGAACCCAGCAACCCTCACCACCAGCCAGGAAACACCACCAACCCACTGACAAAACAACGACGAACACCCACCGATAAAACGACACCGATCACCAGTACGGCGGGCGCGAGAGGGGTCCGCCATCCGCTTGGATGGCGGGCCCGACGGTTATCGCTGGCTCCACCAGGCGAGCCCGGTCACGATGGCACCGCCCGTGTCTCGGCGCGTCTGCCGCTTCATCCGGTCCGGGCCGGGTATTCGCTGACTCATGTCTACTGCGAGCAGCAGCCCCTCCCTTCCCTTCTCCGCCTCCCTTGCCGTCCCCGCCCGGTTGCGCGGCCTGCTGCACAGCCGCGACCTCGCCCTGTTCCGCAGCGTCGCCGGCCGGCGCTGGCCGGGCGCCGATCAGGTGCTGCCCCGGCTGAGCCGCAGCGCCGATCACGGACTTCTCTGGTTCGGCGCCGCGGCTGGTATGGCGGCACTGGGCAGCAGCGCGCGGGCACGCCGGGCGGCGTTGCGCGGGGTCGCGTCGCTGGCCGTCGCCTCGGCCGCTATCAACACCGTCGGCAAGCGGGCGGTGCGCCGGGAGCGGCCGATACTGGACCTGGTTCCGGTGGTGCGGCAGCTCAAGCGGCGGCCGTTCACGACGTCGTTTCCGTCCGGGCACGCGGCGTCCGCGGCCGCCTTCGCCACGGGTGTCGCCCTTGAGTCGAAGGGCTGGGGCGCGGTCGTCGCCCCGGTCGCGGTGGCCGTGGCCGCCTCCCGCGTCTACACGGGTGTGCACTATCCGGGCGATGTGCTGGCCGGTGTGGCGCTCGGCATAGGGGCGGCGTTCGCGTTGCGCGGGGTCGTACCGACGCGGGGTCAGCTACCCGCACCGGGCCGTCCGCCGGCGGCGGCTCCGCCGTTGCCCGCTGGCAAGGACCTGGTCGTCGTGGTGAACCAGGAGTCCGGGACCGCCACCGCGACCGCTTCGCTGGTGCGCGAGGCGCTGCCGCTGGCCGAGGTCGTGGAGTGCGCGCCCGACGAGCTGTCAGGGGCGCTGGCCGAGGCGGCGGGCCGGGGCCGGGCGCTGGGGGTCTGCGGGGGTGACGGCACGGTAAATCTGGCGGCGCCCGTCGCGGCGACGCACGGGATGCCGCTCGCCGTCTTTCCTGGCGGAACGCTCAATCACTTCGCGTACGATCTGGGCATCGAGACGGTGCACGACACGGCGGCCGCCCTCACCTCGGGGGGTGCGGTCCGGGTGGACCTGGGCCGGTTCCGGCCCGGTCCCGAGGGGCCGGGCGGGGCGGACGGCTACTTCCTCAACGCGTTCAGCCTGGGGGTCTATCCGGAGCTCGTGCGGACCCGGGAGCGCTGGGCGCCCCGCATCGGCGGCTGGCCCGCCGGGGTCCTCGCAGCCTTCGAAGTACTGCGTGGTCGACGCCCGCTGGCTGCCGAACTGCAGGGAAAGCGGCGGCCGTTGTGGCTCCTGTTCGTGGGCAACGGGCTCTTCCAGCGGGTGGGGCCCGCTCCCGGACGGCGGCACAACCTGGCGGACGGCCTGCTGGACATCAGAGCGGTCCACGGCGGCCGGACTCCAGGGCTGCGACTGCTAGCAGCAGCGGTGGCCGGTCCGCTGACCCGCTCCCCCGTCCATGCGGCGGTGCGTCGGCATCGAGTACGGATCGCCGGCCTGGCACCGGGAACCCCGTATGCGTACGACGGTGAAGTGGCCTACTCAGGAACGGATTTGACGATCGACAAGCTGACAGAAGCGCTCACGGCCTACTGCCCCATGCCCCTGTGACAAAGAGACCGGGGCGGCGGACCAGGAATCCTCGTCGCGGCGTTCGCCGCAGAGGTCAAACGCCTCGGTATAGAGGTCGGCGGCGCAGGGAACCTGACCGCTGTCCTGGGCGGCGACCGCCAGATAGCGCAGCAGCGGCCAGCGAGACGGAGCGACGGCGAGGCCGCGCTCCCACCTGCGGACGGCCTGGGCGCGGTCGTCGTGCCACTGGGCGATCCCGAGGTGGCATTCGGTGAGCGGGTCGGCGGGTGCGGTCTGCCTGCTGATGTCCTGGCCGAGGTACTCGCGGATGGCAACGAGCGGCTCGTGATCCCGGCGCCGACCGGGCCGATGCCATCTCCCGTAGCTGCTTCTCGACCACAACCATCGAATCCCGGACCAAGAGCGATGGGAGCCCAGTCACTGACGCCGACCGGGAGATCGAAGACCGACGCCGTCGACGGCGCGGGCGCCGGTCCGTCGCCAGGCCTAGTGACGGCCTGGCGACCGATGTCGATCCGGTCGGCGTCCAGGCTGATCAGCCGTTCCAGCGCCGGCAGTCCGGCGCGGGCGAGGACTACCGGGACGCCCCACCCGTGGGCGGGTCGGCGACCAGGCGGAAGAGGTCGCGCGTCGGGTGCACGTCGACCGGGATGCCCGTCCCGACTTCGATGATCTCCTCCCCGGCGACGAGGTGGCTCGTGGTGAACGGCGGCCGGCCCGGCACGGTGACCAGCATCCGGACCCTGGTGCAGCGGTCGTCCTCGCCACACCACACGCGCTGTGCGGACGTGACCTTGCCCGTGACGCGCACGCCAGCCGTGTCCAGGTCTCGCCACACGCGCTGGTCCCGCACGGTGCCGACGATGGCCAGGACCATGACGACCACGGTGAGAGGGGTCCAGACGAGGCCGGTCACAACGACGCCCAGCCTGTCGTCGTCGGGGACGTACCCGCCGATACCGGCCAGCAGGATCAGGGGACCGGCGCACACGACCAGGAGCCCGAGCCCGGTCCAGATCGGCTGCTCGAAAAAGCCCGGCGGACGATTCACCGGACCTTCGGCCTCGGTTATTCCACCGCTCGTCACAGTGTGGCCCGCCCGCCGCCGGGAAGGGCGTCCGAAGTATTTCGCAAGCGTCCTGACACAGGCGGATTCTAACGGACCTGGTCCAGTCGCCGCGGGGGAACCGGGCATAGTGTGGGCTGTCAATCCCCACCGAAAAGAGCTCACCCAGGCACTGGCCTTCCCTGTCAAGTCTGAGGTGTTGCGTCACCGCCTGAACCCCGCCCACCACCCTGCCGATGCAGGCTACGGCCATCTGAACCGCCGACTCATATGGGGAAAGCGGGACGCGGTCGGGTTGGCCGCTCGTAGCGTGCCGTAGGACGCCGGTCCGGGTGACACGTGAACCGTCTGCCGCTCTTCGGGGCTGGCTCTCCCGGGGTATGTCGCCGGTCCGGTGTCCGTCCGCGGTCTGACTCAACAGAGGCGTGTCCCGGCCAGGTTGGTTCCGGAAGTCGGCGTGTCGACCGTGGCTGTCCCCGTCGTGCGACTGTGAGGAATCAGGTCCCGTGATACTGCTCGGTGTCGACCCACACAAGTCCACCCACACCGCCACCGCCGTCGAGCCGGTCTCGAACCAGCAGGTCGGGTCGATGCGGATCGAGGCCAGTCTGGCGGACTACCGGCGGCTGCTGGCCTGGGCCAAGCGGTGGCCACAGCGGAAGTGGGCTGTGGAGAACGCCAACGGCCTGGGCCGGCATCTCGCCCAGTGGCTCATCGCCCGCGGTGAGAGCGTCGTCGACGTGCCTGCCGCGGCGACCAGCCGGGTGCGCGAACTTTCCCGCGGTGGACGGCGTAAGAACGACCAGATAGACGCAGCGGCCGCAGCCACCGTTGCTTATCTGCAGGGAGAAGGGCGGGATCTCGCGCCCGAGGATCACACCATGGCGCTGGCCCTCCTGGACGAACGGCGTGTGAACCTGGCCCAGGCCCGGGTGCGCACGGTCAACCAGCTCCACGCGCCGCTGCGTGACCTGCTGCCCGGCGGCGCCCCGACCCAGCTGTCCGCGGACCTGGCCGCCAAACTGCTGCGATCCGTCCGCCCCGCCGGCGATATCGAGACCGTCCGGAAGGACATCGCCTGGGACCTGGTCGCCGAGATCCGGAAACTGGACAAGCAGCTCACGGACAACGCTGCCCGGATGCAGAGCCTGGTAGAGGCATCGAGCAGCACGCTGATGGACACCCCGGGCATCGGGCCGGTCATGGCCGCTCGGCTGACCGGCCGCACCGGACGGGCTCACCGCTTCTCCACCTCGGCGGCATTCGCGAACTATGCCGGTGCCGCCCCGGTGGAGATCGCCAGCGCGGACAAAGCCCGCCACCGGCTCTCCCGCTCCGGCGACCGCCAGCTCAACTCCGTCCTCCACACCATCGCGGTCGTGCAAATACGGATGCCGAAATCACCCGGACACGCCTACTACCAGCGCAAACTCTCCGAGGGTAAGACGCCGAAGGAAGCGAAGCGGTGCCTGAAACGCCGCCTGGCCGACCACGTGTGGCGCGTCATGATCGCCGATGAGCGAAAAGCCAAGTCGCTCCCTAACCACGGGACTTGACAAGACACAGAGGCACCCCGGGTTTGATGGAGACATCGAAGACCCGGAAGGATGCCGATCATGGCTGCTCCCCGTAAGCACTCCGACGAACTGCGTGAGCGCGCGACCCGGATGGTGGTTGAGGCCCGTAAGGACCCTGCCGTGCGGACCGGTGCGGTGAAGCGGATCGCTGACCAGCTCGATGTGCATCCCGAGGCCCTGCGGACCTGGGTCAAGCGGGCCGAGACCGACGAGGCCGGCCCCTACAAGATGACGACCACCCGCAACGGCACGGTCATCCACGGCGCCAACTGAGCCCAGCCCGTTCACGCCCCGCGACGGCTGTCTCGCCGCGGGGCGTACGCGGCCCAAACTGCTGCGGTCTGGGTGGCCAGGTCCAGGTCAAAGCGAGCCGAACGGATTGACGTGGGTCCAGAACACCGCAGGGCCCGCCGGTCGGCGTCGGTGCGGGTGTCGGCCTACTTCTCATCGGCAGGGGCCTGCTGCAGCAGTAGCGTGTTGACAGGTACACCCGCGCGGACTGAGGGTTAGCCGAGGGGACTGTGCTGGGTATCGGGCACCGGCGGCATCCAGTGCACCGCGTTCTCGCGGAAGGAAGCGTTGACCGGCATGAGGTCCGCGCCGCTGGTGTCGTCGAGGGCCGGGACGTTGATGCCGGTCTCCGGGATGTCGCAGTCGACCGCCGCGACTCGGGTGCCGCAGGTGGGACAGAAGCCGCGCTTGGCCTTGCCCGGGAACGTCTCGAACCAGGTCGGCTCACCTCCCTCGCCCGTCCACGTAACCCGCTCGAAGCCGGCCCACCACATTACCGGGGACCCACCGAGCTTCAGACAATGGTCACAGTGGCATGTGTGCGGGTATGCCGCTGGGCCCGTGGCGGTGAAGCGGATCCGACCACACAGGCATCCACCAGTGCGCTCTTCGACTCCCTCGGGGGTGGCGTTCATCAGGTGATCTCCGCAGCAACGTAGTCGAGTTGAGCCCATCAGTCTGACAGTCCCTGCTCCTCACGGCGGGCAGCAACAGGCCGCGATCGCCGCTGCCCGTTTCGGATGGCAATCGGGCCCCGGGCCCTGGCCGTGCTGTGTCCTACGCGAATGAAGATCTCTCTCAATGGCTCTGTCACGTTGTTGGGTGTGTGAGTGTCTGATGGGGCGTCGGGGTGTGGTGGGCTTGCGTTTCGGGCCTGGGGTCAGGCCGTGGTGGGCCGGCTTGCAGCGCCGGTGATCTGGTCCCAGATGGCGAAGCGGGTGGTCATCTCGGCGCGGTAGTGGGCGGCGGTCATCAGGTGGCGGCGGGGCCGGAAGTGGGGTGAGATGCCGCTGAACGCGGACAGGAACCGCTGTGCTCCACCGATGCTGCGGAATCCCTTCATCCGCGTTCGCGCTGGCGGGTGGGCTGGTGGCTGTTCTCGGCCCGGTTGTTCAGGCCCTTGTGGGAGCGGTGCTCGACCGAGGGCATCACCTCGCGGTGGGCCGCCCCGTAGGAGCGCAGCTTGTCCGTGACGACTACCCTCGGCACCGAGCAGGTCGTCTTCAGCAGGCGGCGGAAGACGCGCCTGGCCGCAGCGGTGTCCCGCCGGTTCTGGACCAGGATGTCGAGCACGTTGCCGTCGGCGTCGACGGCTCGCCACAGGTACTTCTGCTCTCCGTTGATTTTGATGAAGACCTCGTCCAGGTGCCACTTGTCGCCGGGCCGGGGTCGCCGGCGGCGCAGGCCGTTGGCGTAGGCCTGGCCGAACTTCGCGCACCAGCGGCGGACGGTCTCGTGGGAGACGATCACGCCGCGCTCGAGCATCAGTTCCTCGACCTCGCGGAAACTGAGCGGGAAGCGGAAGTACAGCCACACGCAGTGGGAGATGATCTCCACCGGGTACCGGTGCCCCTTGTACGACGGCGACGCGCTCCCCACGGACGATCCCCCTCCACCATGATCAACTCGAAGATCCTCCCACGCCATTCGCCAACGTGACAGTGCCCTGCCGAGCCCTCGACCACGAGCTGCTGCCGAAGAACATCGAAGGCACCCGGGCCAAGCTGAAACGCCTGGTCAAACTCGGCATCCTCACCGAGGCCGACACCGGCAGCTTCACCGCGAAGCAGTGACCCGACCGAACACCGCGACCAGAAGCTCTGTCTCACCTTCACCCGGAAACAGACATAAAATCGCGAATGTCTTCGAGCTGCGACCACCGGTACTCAGCAGCTCCGCGTAGTTCCGGATAAGCGACGGCCATGCCTCGTTCCGGTGTCATCGACCACAAGCGGTAATCCGGGGACGACGCTTGCTGTTCCCAGAGTTCACTCCAGCCGTCGACATAGCGGAGGTACAGGGATCGCACTCGCCCGATATCTGCTGGTTCCAGCTGGGCAGGACCAGTGGCACGCAGCTGGCGCACGTCGTCGGGTGGAGCGAAGCTGGCCACCATGACAGAGATATCGCCGCCCTGACCTGCGGCGACGAGGAATGGGCTCTCTATCGGTTTCCTCGACGTGGTATGAAACCAGAACTTCTCCTCCCAGAAGGCGTACCACATCGTCGCGAGTGCCGGCCGACCTCCGCGGGTCACCGCAGCGACACTGGCGGGCCTGCCCCGTTCGGCGAGGAAGCCAGCGATATCAAATCCGGGAATCGCCATGGCGGAAGGATCTCAGACCCGGAACTGGCGCAACACCCCTATTAGCTTAGTAACAACTACTTTAGGGAGATCTCAGAGGGCAGTTCGAAACATCGAATGCACCCGCGCCAAGCTGAAACGCCTGGTCAAACTCGACGACCTCACCGAGGCCGACACCGGCAGCTTCACCGCGAAGCAGCAACCCGACCGAGCACCGCGACCAGTAGCCCTGTCTCACCCTCACCCGGAAACGGACATCAACTCGCGAACCGCCCTCTGACTCCGGCGGCCCGGGGCAATGGCTCACACGTCCCAGCCCCCGGGCCTCGGCCATTGCAGGAACCCGAAGGCACCTTGCCCACCTGCAGCACGAATTACACTGACGTCAGATCACCGTCGGGCTGGGGACCAGCGGTACAGCCGTTGGCGCTAGGCATTTGATCAAGGTCTTCTAGCGCAGGTGATCGGCCTGCTGCGGGGTGCTGGGCCGCTACAGCTTCACCGCCTTCACCCCGGCCGGCGGCCTACGGCCGCTGCGCAACCCAGACGCCGCGGCGCTCGACGATGACGACGGTGCAGCGGAGTGAGCGTCCCGGTCAGTCTCCGCAGCCGCAGCCGGTCGCAGACTTTGCTTCGGCGGCAGCCGCCGAAGGGTCGGCGGCCTACTCGTGGTCAGTGCAGAGGTGGGCAATCAGGGCCGCGCAGGCCCACTCCTCCCAGGCGTCGGGGGACCAGCCCCGGTTGCGGACAAAGACCAGGTACAGCTCCGGGCTGAGAAGCCCGTACAGCAGGTCGGCGGCGCGGGCGGTGTCGACGTCGGGGCGGGCGTCAGGCTTGGAGGTCAGGGCCTTCGCTGCGGCGTGCTGAACGGTATAGCGCGGGTCGGGGCCGGCGGGCCACTGCGCGGCGATCTCCGGGTCCGTGGCTGCGGCAGCCGCGATCAACGGCATGATCGGGGCGACACGGCCGAGGATGTCGCGTACACCCCGTACGTGGGCGCGCAGTTGCCCGGCCGCGGTGGGCTCGGCGCACGCGGCGCGGAACCAGTCGCGGTCCATCGTGGCGACCGGTTCGACATCGCCCGCGATGGACGTGTCGACGACGTCCTTGAACAGCGCGCGCTTGTTGCGGAACACGAAGTACACGGTTTGGACGGCCACACCCGCGCGATCCGCAATCTCCTGAAGGCTTGTCGCGCCGTACCCCTGTGCGACGAACAGCTCCCGCGCCGCCGCAACGATCTTCTCGCGGGTACGCCGCGAGCGCTCGGCCCGCTTGTCGGGGCGCTTGACGTTCTGTCCGTCGGATCCCTTGACTGCATCCATGCCGGGAGTCTATCTCTAGAGTCAGACATTAGAGATGAACTCTAATTTCTTGGAGGGGTAGCGATGAGTGAAACTCGGACGGCTGCGGAGCTCGACCAAGAGGCGTCTGTGCGCCGCGTGTTGGAGGACTTCTACCGGGACGGCAAGCCGCCGTGGGACAGCGGCATCACGCCGCCCGAGCTGGTGGCCCTAATAGAGGGGCCCGGCGCGCTGATGGCGGGCCGGGTGCTCGAACTCGGCTGCGGCACCGGGACCAACGCGGTGTACCTGGCCCGGCACGGCTGGCGGGTGACGGCCGTCGACCTGGTCGACCGCGCGGTCCGGCGTGCGAGGGAGAAGGCCGACGCGGCCGGAGCGGACGTCACGGTGCTGTGCGGGGACGCCACCCGACTCGACGAGGTGGGTGTGCCCGGCCCGTACGACCTGTTCTTCGACCTGAGCTGCTACTGCGGGATTCCACCGCACCGCCGCGACGCCTACGCCGCCGGCCTCACCAAGCGTGCCGCCCCCGGTGCACGATTGCTGATGTTCGGGTACGGGCCCGGGGCGTTTGACGACTCGTGGTCCGGCGTCACTGCAGACGAACTCAGCGCCAGGTTCGCTGGGTGGCAGCTGGCCGACGTGACGCCCGGCACGAACCCGGTCCCGACTTTCTGGTTCACGCTGCGCCGCGCCGCCGCCGCGGCATGAGCTCAGTCGCACCGGGCAGCTTCGGGCCGCGGGAGGTGGGCCCCCGAGCAGTTCGCCCAGGTCAGCTCTCGCAGAACCTCTCTCACAACCGTTAAGTTTTGCGAGGCAGTTCTGAGGACCGCCGCCAGAACCCCGTGACCTGCGGAGGTAGGGCTTAACACCATCCGCTGCGCGATTGGTCCCCAAGGCCGGGCAGGCAGCGCCCTCCGCTGGCAATCCTGCGAGCCCCTTGCCCACGGGCGGGCGCCAACAAGGCGCCCGCCCGTCCGCATTCCTGTCAGGGGAAGCAGCCTGGCGGGCTCCGTGGAGCACACGCTACCGGCCGCCGCGGACCCCCATCTGCACCTGACCGCCTCCGTCCCAGGACACCCACGAAACGTCACCCGATCGAGGGTGGGGCCAGAACAATCCGTTCCTCTTGGAACCCTCCCGAACCCATCACCCACATAGGTCAAAAGTGGGGCCAAAGCAACTCGTTCTAGTGGGGCCAAAACTGCCCGGCGAAAACAACTGAGGGCCGTCCCGTCGCCGAAGGGGTGTCAGGCGGGGTGGTGTGGCAGTTCCTCGGCGGCGCGGCCAATTCCGAGGGTCCGCCGCGGGGACGGGGACTCGGCCGGGCGGGTGCCGAGTATGCCTCGGGCTCGGAGTTCGTCGAGGTCGGACAGGCGCTCTCCGGGGAGAGCGTCGAGCAGGTCGGCCTGGGCGGCGCGGATGCTGTGCGCGGGAGCCTGGGGGCTGGCACCAAGGGCACGGCGAACGGTCACTGGTAGTCAGGGGCGCGGTGCCCAACGGGCCCGTTTCCCCATCCCCCTTTCAATCCGTACGTGCGGTTTTCCCGCATACGGCTTACCGATGATCTTCTTGACAGGCACTGTCACGTTGGCGAATGGCGTGGGAGGATCTTCGAGTTGATCATGGTGGAGGGGGATCGTCCGTGGGGAGCGCGTCGCCGTCGTACAAGGGGCACCGGTACCCGGTGGAGATCATCTCCCACTGCGTGTGGCTGTACTTCCGCTTCCCGCTCAGTTTCCGCGAGGTCGAGGAACTGATGCTCGAGCGCGGCGTGATCGTCTCCCACGAGACCGTCCGCCGCTGGTGCGCGAAGTTCGGCCAGGCCTACGCCAACGGCCTGCGCCGCCGGCGACCCCGGCCCGGCGACAAGTGGCACCTGGACGAGGTCTTCATCAAAATCAACGGAGAGCAGAAGTACCTGTGGCGAGCCGTCGACGCCGACGGCAACGTGCTCGACATCCTGGTCCAGAACCGGCGGGACACCGCTGCGGCCAGGCGCGTCTTCCGCCGCCTGCTGAAGACGACCTGCTCGGTGCCGAGGGTAGTCGTCACGGACAAGCTGCGCTCCTACGGGGCGGCCCACCGCGAGGTGATGCCCTCGGTCGAGCACCGCTCCCACAAGGGCCTGAACAACCGGGCCGAGAACAGCCACCAGCCCACCCGCCAGCGCGAACGCGGATGAAGGGATTCCGCAGCATCGGTGGAGCACAGCGGTTCCTGTCCGCGTTCAGCGGCATCTCACCCCACTTCCGGCCCCGCCGCCACCTGATGACCGCCGCCCACTACCGCGCCGAGATGACCACCCGCTTCGCCATCTGGGACCAGATCACCGGCGCTGCAAGCCGGCCCACCACGGCCTGACCCCAGGCCCGAAACGCAAGCCCACCACACCCCGACGCCCCATCAGACACTCACACACCCAACAACGTGACAGAGCCCGCCTGACGCATACCGCCACGCAGCCGACACCGTCCGACGTCTTGATCAACACGTACCGCCGCCGCGCTGAAGGTTAAGACCGTGTCCTACATGGCCGGTTGGCAGTTGTGCTGGTCACGGGGAGTGGACGGTGGGGATGGATGACCGGCCGGGCCAGGGGTTGACCAGCAGCCGGTCGGCAGTCAGGGGGCCTTGACCCCGAATCCTGAACACGGTTTAGGCGGCTGGTGCCAGCGTAGTTGGTGTGTGGTGGAGGGTGTTCTCGAAGGCGATCGGTGATTGTTGTCCGAGGCGGGAGTGTCGGCGCCGGGTGTTGTAGCGGTGGAGCCATCTGAAGGCGTCGAGTCGGGCTTCGCTCTCGTCTGGCCAGCTCTTTCGCCCTTGGAGAGTTTCGCGTTTGAAGGTCGCGTTGAAGGACTCGGCGAGTGCGTTGTCCGCGCTGGAGCCGACCGCGCTCATGCTCTGCCGAACCCCTGCTGACCTGCAGGCTTCGGCGAAGGACCTGCTCGTGTATTGGGCTCCGTGGTCGGTGTGCATGATCGATCCGGCGAGGCTGCCTCGGGTGCGGACGGCTGCGGCCAGGGCGTCGGTGACGAGGTCCGCACGCATGTGGTCGGCGATCGCCCAGCCAGCCAGACGTCGCGATGCGAGGTCGATGACGGTGGCCAGGTAGCAGAACTTCCCGCCGTCGATGGGCAGGTAGGTGATGTCGCCGACGTATTTCGTGTTCGTAGCGGCGGCGGTGAAGTCGCGGCCGATCAGGTCGGGCGCCCTGGCCGCGGCCGGGTCGGGAACGGTGGTGCGGTGCCGGCGGCGCAACCGGACCCCTTCGATCCCGAACGTCCGCATGATCCTCGCGACCCGCTTGTGATTGACCGCCTCACCGCTCGTCTCGCGGAGCTCGGCGGTGATCCTCGGGGCTCCGTAGGTGCCGTCCGATTCCTGGTGCACCGCCCGTATCCGGGCGGCCAGCCTCGCCTCGGCCGCCTGCCGGGCAGCCCGGTCCACAGCCGTCCGGCGCCAGTAGTAGAAACTCGAGCGGGCAACGCCGAGGATGCTGCACAGCCGCTTCACGCCATAGCGGCGCTGGAGGTCGGCGACACACTGGAAGCGGTTCACCAGCGCGTCTCCCCGGCGAAATACTTCGCCGCCTTCCGCAGGATCTCGCGTTCCTCCTCCAACTCGCGGACCTTCTTGCGCAGGGCTGCGTTCTCCGCCTCCAGCGGGGTCGGAGGCTGGGCCGGTTCCTGCGTCCGGCGTCCCCGGGGCCGACTCACCCCGGCCGCCCTCACCCAGTTCCGCAGTGTTTCAGGGTTGATCCCCAGATCGGCGGCGACCGACCTGATCGTCGCCTCCGGCCGCGACTCGTACAGCGCGACCGCATCCGCCTTGAACTCCGGCGGGTAGTTTTTCATGACCACGAGATGTCCGTTTCTCAGATCCTCAGGATCCAGTGTCTCGTGTGTCCAACATCAGGGGTCAAGGCCCAGGAACGGGCCGTGGACGAACAGGTGTTTCACGGCGGTCACCCGTAGGGCCGCCTCCTCCGCCGAGACGGTCTGCCAGTGCACCGCCGCCGATGCCCTCCCCGTCCCGGCCGCACAAGACGTCGAGGAGCCACCTACTGCGTCTTCCCCGGGCTCGTGACATCGGCGACTGACGTCGTAGGGCCCCGGCCCCCGGTCGGAATGCCTGCTCGGCGGGCGGATCCGAAGCGGCATCGCGCGGCTAATCCCAGTAATCGAACCCGGCGAACGTTCGTGGCCAACGCACTGGCCTTGGTGCGTCCGCCCGCCCCTGGCGAAACGGAGTACCCGGCATGACCATCCACACCGAGCAGGACGACCACGTCGTCACGATCACCATCGACAGGGAACGCAAACTCAACGCCCTCGACTATCCAACGATCGACGCGATGCTCGCCGAGCTGGACCGCGTCGACTGCGACGACCGGGTCCGGGCGGTCGTCCTGACCGGCGACCCGAGCCGCCGAGATGGGCCTCGTCAACACCGTCGTGCCCGCTGACGAACTCCTCGACGCCGCACGGGACTTGGCCGCACGGATTATCCGGCACGCACCGACGGCCGCAGCAGCCTGCCTGCGCGCGGTCACCCGCGGCGTCAACCTGCCGATCGACGAGGGAATCGCCGTCGAGGCGGCCTGCTTCGCCGCCACCGTGCCCACGGACGGTGTGCGGACCGGACTGCGGCGGTTCCTCGACCGCTCAGCCACTGGTCCACGTACGGACGGCCGGCGCCAGCGTGCGCGTCACCCGTAGAGGTTCGAGGCGACGGTCAGAAAGACGAGAAGGTTCGGCACGGTCTCGACCTTGGCGAACGCCCAGGCTCTGGGCTGTCCGTGCTGCCGGACGGCCACGAAGCCCCCGCCGACATCGATCGTCGCGACGGCCGACCAGGGCAGGACCCCTTCGCGTTCGGTGGAGATACCGGTGGCGTCCACGCTGAACGGGCCGTGACTCACCTTCTGACCCTCACGGACCGCCTCCCACACCTTCTGGGCCTGGGCGCGGGCGATGGCCTCGGAGATCAGGGGCAGCCAGGTCCCGAAGTCGGCGAAGCGGGACGAGATCTGCACCCTGGTGCCGTTGGGCGCTACCAGGGTGGAGGTGTGCGTGGTGTTGTAAGGGGTCTTCGTGCCCTTGTAGATGATCACTTCCTGGACGGTTTCCTGGTAATGGACCGCCTGGTCCCAGCGGACCGCGAACAACTGCCCGGCGCCCCTGTCCACGAGCAGACCCCTCTCGAAGAGGTGCAGGCGTTGACTGCCGAGTTTCTTCCGGAAGTTGGGGCTGTTGAGCAGGGCACCGATGCTCAGCGCGGAGAGGAGCAGGGGGTACCCCCCCACCCACCAGCTCGTGTAGACCCACAACAGGATGCCTCCGGTCGTCAGGCCGGCGATGCCGGTCAGGGAAGCGGCGATGAACAGTCCCCGGTACTTCTCCTGCATGTTGACCTCCTTCCTCGGCAGGAAAGTGTGTTCGAGTCGGCCGAAGCCTCTACGGGAAGCCAGTTGGGCGACTTCAGGGGACGGGGAACCCGGCACGCTCATACAGGGGCCTCGGTTTCGTTTCGGAGCGACACTCGTCAAGGCCGCTTCAGCTGGTCGTGTGGTCAATGAGTTGAGCGAGCAGACGGGTGCGGGGGACCATCTGCGCGATCTCGACGTACTCGGTGTCCGCGTGCGCGCCACCGCCCACGGCGCCCAGGCCGTCCAGCGTCGGACAGCCGGCCGCCGCGGTGTAGTTGCCGTCCGAGGCACCGCCGACGGCGATCCCCCGCAGCGGTTCCAGGCCCAGTTCCGCGGCGATTC
This sequence comes from Streptomyces sp. NBC_00012, assembly GCF_045040875.1. Taxonomy (NCBI): domain Bacteria; kingdom Bacillati; phylum Actinomycetota; class Actinomycetes; order Kitasatosporales; family Streptomycetaceae; genus Streptomyces; species Streptomyces sp. NBC_00012. The sequence continues at coordinate 115,558 of NZ_CP108310.1, forward strand.
GGCAGGCGAGGGCGAACAGTTCGGCGGAGGACTCCGGTTCCATGGGCGGCCGTTGCCTGCCGCCCAGCACCTCCAGCCGGGCTCCGGGAGTCCGGACGGTGAGTCCCCGCATGAGCTCGTCGATCCGGTCCTGCGCCGCCGTGGTCGGCGCGCGCACGTCCACCGACACCCGCGCCAGCGCGGGCACCGTGTTGCGCGCACTGCCGGCCGACAGCAGGGTGGGCGTGACGGTCGCGAAGCCCAGGACGGAGGGGGCGGCACCGACGGCGCCCACTGAGTCCCCGAGGCCGGCGATGGACAGCACCTGGTGAGCGGCCTCGACCGCGGCGTTGACCCCCTTGTGCGGTTCCTGACCCGCGTGCGCGGCCCGGCCGTGCACCACGACCTCGTACCGCGAAGTGCCCTTCCGGGCGGTCTTAAGCGCGCCCTCCTCGTCCGCGGAAGCCTCCAGCACCAAGGCGGCCGCGCACCCCCGCACGGATTCCTCGATCAGCTGCCGGGAGGTCGGTGAGCCGACTTCCTCGTCCCCGTTGACCAGTACGCACACCCCGTCCGGGGAGGGCAGGGAGGCCAGCGCGTGGAACATCTGCACCAGGCCCGCCTTCATGTCCAGGACCCCGGGGCCGCGGGCGATCCCGTCGGCCACCGACCAGGGGTGTTTCTGAAGCGAGCCCATGGGCCACACCGTGTCGTGGTGTCCCACCAGCAGGACCCGCGGGGTACCGAAGGTCCACCGCAGATGGGTCACACCGTCGATCACGATCATCTCCGGCCCGGCCCCCAACAGCCTCGCCCCCAGGGCACCGACCACCTCGGCGCTGCGCGACACCGCCGCGTGGTCCGCCGAGAAGGACTCGCAGAGTACGAGGTCCTCCAAATCGGCCAGCATCGCCGGCAACGCGAGCGCAGCCCCCCGGGTCACCGGCCCCACCCCATCTCAACTCCCCCTCGCGACAACACACTTCCCCCTCGGATCTCATCGGCCATGGGCAGCGGCGGAGCTCGCTCCCCCTCCGGAGCTCCGCCGCGTGCACGACGTTAGGGCGGGACAAGGCATTCCACCAGCGACTGGATTGCATGGGATCTATGCACTGAAGGAATGTGTTGGAGAAGATGGTGATGGCCGGATGAGGCTTGGAGGAGGGAGGAACGTGTTCGAGATTGACGCGCTGCGGCTGCTCGTGGCCGTTGCCGAGACCGGATCGTTCACGAAAGCGGCGGTCCGGCTCAACTACACGCAGTCCGCGGTGTCCCGGCGGATCGCCGCGCTGGAACAGCGGGCGGGCGGGCCGCTGCTCCAACGGCTCCCTCGGGGCGTACGGCTGAATCCCGCCGGCCGTGTGCTGCACCGGCACGCCTTGGAGGTGCTCGACCGGATGACGCGGGCGGAGTGCGAGCTGGCCGTGCTGCACGCGGGGCACGGCGGGTTGCTGCACATGGGCGCGTTCGCCACCGCCAACATCTCCCTGGTGCCCGCTGCCCTGCGGGCGCTCCAGGCGGCCCGGCCGGATGTCGAGGTCGTCGCGGTCGAGGGCCCGACCGACACGCTGATAGCCCGCCTCGCGGACGGGGCGCTGGACCTCGCCGTCGTCAGCGACTACCCGTCCGGCCTGCCGTCGGCCGACGGGGTCACGACGAGCCTGCTGTGCGAGGACGAACTGTTCGTCGCTCTCCCGCGCGGGCACCGCCTGGCCGGAGCCGGGACGATCGACCTGCGTGAACTGCACGACGATGCATGGCTCCAGAGCGCGTACGGCGACCGTCCCACGATGCTTGCCGACGCCTGCGCCCGGGCGGGCTTCGCTCCCAGGAAGATCATCCGCATCGCGGAGTGGACCGGGAAGTTCGGCTACGTGGCCGCCGGGCTGGGGGTGGCGCTGGTCCCCTCGCTGGCCGCCCGGGCGGTCCCCGACGAACTCGTCCTGTGCCGCCTCACCGATCCGGCCCTGCGGCGGACCGTACATGTGGCGCTGCCTGCCGCCCCGCTGCCGACGGCACTGAAACTGCGGGATCTGCTGCGCGACACCGTTGACTGAACCGTTCTCCGGAACGATCAGCCGGTATGCAAGGTGAGTGTGGGTATAAGGCGTCGAGTGTGCTGGCCAGTACGGAACGACGGGTCACGCTGACGGAGTGGTGTATGGGCGGCCACTCGGTGATCAATTTTGAGGCTGTGCAATGAGGGGCCTTGGCTAAGTGGTCGGCTCTCGAAGTCCTTCGGGGGTTGACTCCGGGCTGGTTGTGGGTGTGTCCGCTGTCAGGTGTCGAGGGCGACGAGATGGAGGATCGTCGCACGGAGGCGGAGAGTCCGGTCACGCGCTGTGGATAGCCCCGATCTCAGGCAGCTCCACGAACTCGCCCCCCTCGGCCTGAACCGCTTCGCACCTTCGGTGAATCTCTCCGAGCAGAAGGCAACACCCAGGAGCGAGATGCAGTCGAGGAAGAACAGGTCGCGCTCCGGTGATTTCCTGAATCGGAGCTCCCAGACCTTCTTGAACTGCCCGTCGCGGCGGTAGTCGATTTTCGACCTCTCGAGGTCGACCACGTCCTCGACCTTCAGCAGCTCGGCCCGGGGGAACTTTACAAAGAAGTAGTCCTTCACCGAGATCCGTTTGCCCTTGGTGGACACCGCAGGCTCTGTCACGTTGTTGGGTGTGTGAGTGTCTGATGGGGCGTCGGGGTGTGGTGGGCTTGCGTTTCGGGCCTGGGGTCAGGCCGTGGTGGGCCGGCTTGCAGCGCCGGTGATCTGGTCCCAGATGGCGAAGCGGGTGGTCATCTCGGCGCGGTAGTGGGCGGCGGTCATCAGGTGGCGGCGGGGCCGGAAGTGGGGTGAGATGCCGCTGAACGCGGACAGGAACCGCTGTGCTCCACCGATGCTGCGGAATCCCTTCATCGCGCGTTCGCGCTGGCGGGTGGGCTGGTGGCTGTTCTCGGCCCGGTTGTTCAGGCCCTTGTGGGAGCGGTGCTCGGCCGAGGGCATCACCTCGCGGTGGGCCGCCCCGTAGGAGCGCAGCTTGTCCGTGACGACTACCCTCGGCACCGAGCAGGTCGTCTTCAGCAGGCGGCGGAAGACGCGCCTGGCCGCAGCGGTGTCCCGCCGGTTCTGGACCAGGATGTCGAGCACGTTGCCGTCGGCGTCGACGGCTCGCCACAGGTACTTCTGCTCTCCGTTGATTTTGATGAAGACCTCGTCCAGGTGCCACTTGTCGCCGGGCCGGGGTCGCCGGCGGCGCAGGCCGTTGGCGTAGGCCTGGCCGAACTTCGCGCACCAGCGGCGGACGGTCTCGTGGGAGACGATCACGCCGCGCTCGAGCATCAGTTCCTCGACCTCGCGGAAACTGAGCGGGAAGCGGAAGTACAGCCACACGACAGTGGGAGATGATCTCCACCGGGTACCGGTGCCCCTTGTACGACGGCGACGCGCTCCCCACGGACGATCCCCCTCCACCATGATCAACTCGAAGATCCTCCCACGCCATTCGCCAACGTGACAGTGCCCTCATGACCACTGCGCCGTCTGCCTTTCCCCTCCCGCCCAGCAGCCCACGGCGCTCAGTTACTCAGGTGCGCCAGCAGGGCAGGGTGGTCGGCGAGAGCGTTCTGGAGCAGTTGTCGGGCGAAGGGCGCGTACTGGCCGCTGTCGGCAGCTGTCCAGTCGATCGGGCCGAAGGGCGGCTCGGGGTCGTACTCGATGAACAGCTGGACCATGCGCGCGGCCTCGTTGCCGGCGAGGCGGGCGACAAGGTGCAGTGCCATGTCGATGCCGGCCGAGACGCCGGCGGCGGTGATGAAGTGCCCGTCCTCGACCCAGCGCCGGGTGACCGGCGTTGCCCCGAAGCGGGCGAGCAAGTCGCGGTACATCCAATGCGTGGTGGCCTGGCGGCCCTCCAGGAGCCCTGCCGCCGCGAGCAGTAGCGAGCCGGTGCACACCGAGCCGACGACCTGGGACCGCGCCGCGGTCTCGCGTAGGTTCCCCAGCAGATTCTCGTCGGCCATCGCGGCAAGGGTGGGGACGAGGCCGCCGGGCACGATCGTTGCGTGCGGATCCGCTATTTCCTCGAAGGTGTGACTGGGTACCAGGGACAGCGGGGTGTCGCTTCCAATCGGCTCGATCCGCTCGCCGATCACGACGGTGCGGTAGCCGGGAACCAGATCAGCCAGTGCTGCGAAGACCTGCAGCGGGCCGACGATGTCCAGCGGCGTGAGGCCCGGGTACAGCACGAAGGCGATGGTTTTCACCGGGGCCGACGGCGCGGGCGAGGTTTCGGTCATGACAGGACTCCTGAATGTCGGTGGGTGGCCGGTGGCCGCCCTGACCACCCTCGCCCACCGCCGCAACCAGAGACAGGAGCCTCTGGACTCTATGTCCGAAATCCTGGGATGCCTGTCTTGCAGACGGATTCGGTAGGGTCGGAGGCATGACGACAGCTGTCCGCCACCGCGTGGTGGTCGTGGCCTACGACGACGTGGAACTCGTTGAGGTCGCCTGCGTGACCAGCGCCTTCGACGGGGCGAACCGCCTCGGTGCGAGTCCGCCCTACGACGTCCGCCTGGTCACCCCGGAGGGCCGCCCGGTGCGCTGCTCCTCAGGGCTGGTCCTGGGCGCGCAGGCGGCGCTGGAGCGTACCCGCGGCCCGGTCGACACGCTGCTGGTCGTCGGCGGGCCGGGCCACGCCGCGGCGGCGCAGAACCCCTGGCTGGTCGAGCACGTGCGCCGCCTGGCCGGAATCGGCCGTCGGGTCGCATCGGTGTGCACGGGCGCTAGTGTTTTGGCGGCGACCGGGCTGCTCGACGGCCGGCGCGCCACGACCCATTGGGCGTACGCGCACGACCTCGCGCGGCGTCACCCGGCCGTCCAAGTCGACCCCGCGCCGCTGTACCTCCGCGACGCGCACGTCTGCACGTCGGCCGGGGTCACCGGGGCGCTCGACCTCACCCTCGCGTTCGTCGAGGAGGACCACAACCCGGCCCTCGCCCGGACGCTGGCCCGGATGATGGTGACCTACCTCCAGCGGCCCGGCAACCAGGCCCAGATCAGCATGTTCGTCGACGCACCGGCTCCGGAGCACCGGACCGTGCGACGGACCGTTGAGCACATCACCGGGCACCTCGACGGCGACCTCAGCGCCACCGCGCTCGCCGCGTACGCGGGAGTCAGCGGGCGTCATCTGGCCCGGCTGTTCCTCGACCACCTCGGACAGACACCGGCCCAGTTCGTACGGACCGCCCGAGCCGAGGCGGCCTCACAACTCCTCGTCTCCACAGCACTGCCGCTGGCTTCGATCGCGAGGCGCTGCGGGTTCAGCTCCGCCGAGACGATGAGGCAGGTGTTCCTGGACCACTACGGAACCACACCCAGCCAGCACCGCACAGTCCACAGCGCTCCCCGGGGTGTACCCACCGCGGGGCGGCCGTGATCAATCTCAGCGCTACTTCCTGTACCTCAACTACGACCGGCACCAATTGCATCTATGCGAACTCGCGACGGTATGCGCATCGTCGCTGTCCAGGGCATCGGGCCCGTGCCCTGGGCGGGAACTACCTGTAGTCGTCCTCGTCCAGCCGAAAAATCCAGTGGTCGGTGTCCGTGAGGGCGGGGTACTCGTTCGTGTTCCAGAAGGCCATGCAGGGCACCGGTTACCGCGACCCGCAGTTCGCGGGTGACCTCGCGGACGCGTCGCGGGCCGGGCTGATGGTCTCGCCGTACCACTTCTACGACTCCGGTACCGGTGCCGGACAGCACGATGCCGTTCGTCTCATCGGGTCTTCTCGACCACCGGCGCGAGTTCCTCGTCCAGCTTCCACAGGGCACCCGCACGCACTGGGCCTCCCTGCAGAACATGCACACTGGCCGCCGTGCCGATCAGGTGGCCTGGACCCGGGGCCGGCTCCTGGAACGCTGGGACATCATGGGCCGGGGCGCGGCATCGTACACGCGGGCCACGTCAGGGCCTCGACGGGCGAGATCGGCGCTGATGTGCTCGCGGTGCGCACCCGGACCGCTCGGAGAACATCCTGCGGTACCGCCCCTTTGGCCCGCGGCCCCCTCGTGCCTGCCGATCAAACGACTCGCCGATCACTCATCAATGTGACGAATCGGCCAAGGGTCTCGTCCCCGGCGCGACTGTCGCCGAGCTCCGCGCACAGCACAGGGAACTCGGCCCACGCCTCGCCCGCGACGGCCCACCGCACAAAGCTGCTCCGCCCGTCACGGATGCGCACCTCGTCAACCCACTGGTCGAGGCCGTCGCCCATTGAGTAGACGAAGAAGTGCGCGTCCTCCATGGCCGGTGCCAGGAGGTCGATGAGCTGGTGAAGGTTGCGTATGTCGATGTAGCAGATGTCCGACAGTTGCTCCGGGCAGAGGTAGTCAGCCTCCGGTGGCCCCAGGTCGAATTCCCATCCTCTCCCATGGACCTTCTGGTTGAGCAGATGAACCGGCCAGGTTTTCTGCCTGGGCATCTCGGCAGTCACCAGTGCCAGCGTTTCCTCGGCCAAGGACCGCCATCCCGGACGTACTCGAACAAACGTCGTGGACAGGTCGGGCCACGGCGACACTTGAGGAAACCGCAACCGGAACCGCCCGTACCAACGATCATCACCCCTGGTGACGAACGTCCCGGATAGCTCGACCGGATGAGGCTCTCTCATGGGCTGAGCATACAAGCCACCGCCGTCGGGCCCCTGAAGCAATGCGTCCCGTCGGCAAGCCCTTCTGAGAGCCTGTCGGGTGGCCGATCATGCGTGAAGCGTGACGGTCGTGATCTGCCCTCCGGGTATGGCGACGGCCCCGGAATGATCACGTGGTGTGTGCCAGTGCGAGGCACTGTCACGTTGACTGACAGGGTGGGATGATCTTCGGGTTGGTCATGCTGGGAGGGGTTGTCCGTGGGCAGTACTCCGCCGTCGTACAAGGGGCACCGGTACCCGGTCGAGGTGATCTCCCGCTGCGTGTGGCTGTACTTCCGCTTCCCGCTGTCATTCCGTGAGGTGGAGGAGCTGATGCTCGAGCGCGGTGTGATCGTCTCGTACGAGACGATCCGGCGGTGGTGCGCAAAGCTCGGCCAGATCTATGCGAATGAGCTGCGCCGACGCCGGCCACGGCCGGGTGACAAGTGGCACATGGACGAGGTCTTCGTGAAGATCAACGGCGAGCAGAAGTATCTGTGGCGGGCCGTCGACGCCGACGGTAACGTGCTCGACATCCTTCCCCAGGGCCGCCGGGACAAGGCCGCGGCCCGGCGCTTCTTCCGCACACTGCTCAAGAAGATCTGCTCGGTGCCGCGTGTGGTGGTCACCGACAAGCTCCGTCCCTACGGCGCGGCCCACCGCGAGGTGATGCCCTCCGTCGAACACCGTTCCCACAAGGGTCTGAACAATCGGGCGGAGAACTCGCACCAGCCCACCCGGCAGCGCGAACGGGCGATGAAGGGCTTCCGCTCCGCCGGCGCCGTACAAAGATCCCTGTCCGCCTTCAGCGGCATCTCACCCCACTTCAGGCCCCGCCGCCACCTGATGACCGCCGCCCACCACCGCGCCGAGATGACCATCCGCTTCGCGATCTGGGACCAGATCACCGGCGCGACCACCCTGCCTGCCGCGGCCTGAGCCCGGAACCGGAACCCGGACCCACCACCCCCGACACACCGTCAGGCACCCACACGCTCCACAACGTGACAGCGCCCTTCTACGGCGGTGTGCACCGGCTGCCTTCACGACGCCGGTCACCTTCCGCTACGGGGGGCGGAGCCAAGGAGCACCGGACTGCCCCACCGGGCCTCGGCCCTGGGAAGGGAGGCCAGGGCCGAGGCGGTTGAGGAGCCGATCAGATCGTGTCCGCGACCTTGATGTAGCCCTGCTGGATGACCCACTTCTGGTTGGTGTGGTCGACGCACTTCCAGATGCGTACGCGGTCGCCGTTGTTGCGGGTGTCGCCAGCGTCCAGGCACATCTCCTGGCTCTTGCCCACCGTGTCGGCGAGCACGATCTGCGCGTTGCGGATGATCCACTTCTGGTTGGTGTGGTTGACGCACTTCCAGATGCGTACGCGGTCGCCGTTGTTGCGGGTGTTGCCGGCGTCCAGGCACATCTCCTTGGCGTCGCCGATCGTGTCTTCGACCTTGATCTGTCCATTGGTGATCACGAACCGCTGGTTCTTGTGGCCGGCACACTTCCAGAGGCGTACCTGATCACCGTTGTTGCGGGTGTTGCCGGCGTCCAGGCACGCCTCATGGGCAGCCCGGGACGCGGGAGCCGCCGCGGAGGACGGCACCCCCGCGCCGAGGGCGAGCATGAGCGCCGCGCCGGTGAGGGAGCCGAGACAGCGAGGAGAAAGGAGCGAGGCCATGAGCACAATCCCAATCGTTGATGGGGAAGCGAGAGCACCGTCACGAGACCAGCAGTTGGTGCCCACGCATCCTGGATGCCGCTGTTCGGTCGCCGGTAGGGGGTATCTCCAGGAACCCCTCGTTAGAGCGAAGATGATCACCCACCCGTGGGAGCCACAGGCAGCTCACGATGACGCCTCCGGCAGAGCGAGACCCGTCGCGAGGGGAAAGGCGGCGGCTTCGCGCCCGGGCGGGCCGTTCCGGCCGACGCAGGCCCGCTGGCGAACCCGCACATGGCGGTGTGTGGAGGCAACGGCCTGGGCGGTAGTAACCGACCTGGAACGTGTCGGCGGTGACCCACGCCGAGATGTTCGGCATCAAGCGGATAAGCCCTGTGCTGGAAGTCTCCCGCTCGGGCAACGAGATCGGGAGCCACCGTGCTCCGTCCGTGGAGACGATGGACCGCTTCACAAGTCCGTGATCGGCAGCGAGTTTGAGAGCCACTCCTGTCGGGTGAGCTTCGGAATGCTGGGGCAAGCGGAGGCGGGCCGACCCGCGGGAGCGCGAGCGCGTGGTCGCGATACCGTCCACGCCCCCGCGTGACCCCTGCGGTGTGGCCCCTTCTGGAGGCCCGCCACGGAATCTGCCGGATCATGCTGTAACGATCGGGCCGCGCACACCACTTCCCGGTAACAGATGACCCTGGAGGACGGAGGTGCACGGCGTGTCCGATGATGCGGCACGTTTCACCGCGATGTACGACACCTGCCGACAACGCGTCTGGGCGTACGCGGTCAGCCGCGCGGGGCGGCAGGTGGCGGACGAGGTGGTGAGCGAGACCTTCACCGTGGCCTGGCGCCGTATCGGCGACGTACCCCAGCCGCCGCTGCCCTGGCTGCTCGGCGTGGCCCGCAACATCCTGCGCGACACCGGACGTGCCGAGGTCAGGCGCGCCTCGCTCGCCGCCGAGCTGCGGGACTGGACGGACACGGTCGAGGGCGACATCGCCGACGATGTCGCCGACCGGATCGCGCTCCGGAACGCCCTGGTGTCCCTGGGCGACGAGGACCGCGAGGTGCTGATCCTGGCCGCGTGGCAGGGGCTCTCCCCCCGTGAGGCCGCCCGCGTCGTCGGCTGCACGGCCGCCACCATGCGTGTGCGGCTCCACCGCGCGCGCCGCCGGCTCGCCAAGGCGGTGGCGGTACGGGACGAGGCCTCGCCGGTACGCCCCCATGTCCGCCCCCGACTCAACACGACAGGAGAGGAAGTGTGATGAAGCACGACGATCTGATGCGTCGGCTGGCCGACGCACGTCCCGGACGCCTCGACCCCGGCAGGCCGGTCGACCCCGAGCTCCGGCGGACCGAACTGCAGGGCGTCATGGCGCGGACCGGGGAGCCGCAGGTGGCGCCGGGGAAGCGGGGAAGGAGCCGCCTCGGCGTACGGCCGGCGTGGAACGTGGCCCTGGCCGGCGCGGCGGCCGTGGCGGCCGCTGTCTTGGTCGTCACCACCGCCGGGCCGCCCGGCCTCGGGCCGAGGCCCGAGGCGGGCGCACCCGCCACCGCCTTCTCCGAATCCCGCATCCTGCTCGCGGCCGCCTTCGATGTCGAGAAGACGGAGGCGACCTCGGGTGCGTACTGGTACCAGGAGGAGCGCATCGGGGTGCTGCGAAGGATCCCGGGCAAGGACTACACGCTCGACGTCCGGCAGGAGAGCAAGACATGGCTGACGAAGGGGACCGGCAAGCGCGACCGGCGTTGGACGCTGCACATCGACGCCGGGGCCCGGCCCGCCACCCCGGCCGACGAGAAGGCATGGCGCGCCGACGGCTCACCGAAGCGGTGGGACCTGACGGACTACGACCAGGCCCGACGCGACACCCAGCGCGAGCGGAACAAGCACGGGCGCAAGGATGACATGTCCCCCGAGCCCCAGCCGGAGATCGTCACCTGGGACGGCGAGGGCGAGGTCGCGGGTGACGCCCCCGGGGGCGGTGCGGACACGGTCTCGGCCGGGGCGGAGATCGGCCTGGCGGAACTGGAGTCGCTGCCCACCGACCCGGAGCGGCTCCGCGAGCGGCTGGAGCAGATCGTCGACGAGCAATACAACGCGCCGCAGCACATCCTGCAGGAGCTGCTCGGTCAAACGGCCGAGAACCTCGCCGTCGAGCTGCCGGTGTCGCCGCAGTTGCGGGCCGCGGCCTACCGGGTGCGTGCCTTGCTGCCGGGCGTGCGGGACATCGGTGAGGTCACCGACCGGTCCGGGCGCCCGGGGTACGCCGTGGAGATCAGGAGCCTGCGGCCCGGAGTGGAGTACAAGCGTCGCTTGATCTTCGACAAGGAGACCGGACTGCCGCTGTCGGAGGAGTTGTACGCGACCTCGGCCCGCGACGGACACCGGTCTGGAGAACTGGCCGACTACACCATTCTCACGGCGATGAGGTGGACCGACCAGGCCCCGCCGTTCGACAAGGACTTCATGGCCGATGAGCCGGAGAGCCCGAGCGTGGAGACCGACGTCAAGCCCGCCGACAAGCGCTGATCTCACCCGTGCCCGCCAACCCCGTGCCCGCCTGCGCAGGCGGGCACGGGGTGTGGTGCCGCAGTGCGCCCGGGGCTACGGAGGTGACCGCCTGGCCTTCCTTCAGGGACTTGAATCCATTCCCTTCGATCGCACGGAAGTGGACGAAGAGATCAGGACCGGTCTCCGGGGTGATGAAGCCGTAGCCCTTCTCGTCGTTGAACCACTTCACGGTGCCGTTCTGGCGCTCGGCCATATCTCCTCCTGATCGTGTACGGGTGAAACGCATCCCAGCTGCGAGTGCCCCGCAAGCAGGCCGAGCACCTGGAGACGACAGATGCGCTGTCGGGTCGTCAGGATGTTGCTGACCGGCCCGTGGTGGTCAAGCTCGGCACCTGGCTCGACAACACCCGCAAACGCGCCGAACAACGCCACACCGACCTTCGTCAGCAAGCATCAAAGGAGGCTGGGCAGGAGGAGCGCTGCGTCTCCGCGGTCTCCCTCGTCCTGCGGCTCGTGGATGCCTCCTGACTGGCCCAGAGGCGTCGGGGCGAAAGCCCCGCCGGTATGCGGACGGCACCAGGTTCCCGAGGGCCGACGGTGTACTTTTGTTCCGATATTTCTCAAATCCTCAGCGTGCTCGACACGCGCCACGGCCAGCCCCCGGTACGGTCGTTCCGCTCTGCCAGGATTCCGTCCCGGAAAAGGCTCAGACGCTGAACTTTGCACTCGCAGAAGCACTCTCTGTCGCCTTGCTCCTGGCGGTGCTGGCCTGCGCGGTGATCCGGCCGTGGGGCTGGCCGGAGGCGGTCGTGGCTGTCCCCGCCGCCGGGGTGGTCATCGCCACCGGCGCGATCTCGCTCGACCACGCGGCGGCCGAGGCCGCCCGGCTGGGCCCGGTGATCGGCTTCCTCGCGGCCGTCCTGGTCCTGGCCCAGCTGTGCGACGACGAGGGTCTGTTCCACGCGTGCGGCGCCTGGATGGCCCGCCGGGCGGCCGGCCGCCCCCGCCGCCTGCTGGTCCTCGTGTTCGTAGCCGCCTCACTGATCACCGCAGTGCTCAGCCTGGACGCCACGGTGGTGCTGCTGACTCCGGTGGTGTTCGCCACCGCCGCCCGCCTCGGCGCCCGCGCCAAACCGCACGTCTACGCCTGCACCCACCTGTCGAACACCGCCTCGCTGCTGCTGCCGGTCTCGAACCTCACCAACTTGCTGGCGTTCGCCGCCAGTGGCCTGAGCTTCACCCGCTTCGCCGCGTTGATGGCGCTGCCCTGGCTGGTGGCCATCGGTGTCGAGTACGTGGTGATCCGCCGCTTCTTCGCCACTGACCTGGACGCGGGCACCGAGGCCCCGCCCGCCGACGAGCCCCGCGAACTGCCTCTGTTCGCCCTGCTCACAGTGGCGGGCACCCTGGCGGGCTTTGTCCTGACCTCGGCGGTCGGCATCAACCCGGCCTGGGCGGCGGCCGCGGGCGCGGCCGTCCTGGCGGCCCGCGCCCTGGCCCAGCGCCGCACCACCCCCACGGCGATCGTCCGGGCCGCGGCCCTGCCGTTCTGCGCCTTCGTCCTGGCCCTGGGCATCGTGGTCCGGGCCGTGGTCGACAACGGCCTCGCGGACGTACTGGGCCACCTGGTGCCCGGTGGCACCGGTCTCCCGGCCCTCCTCGCCATCGCGGCACTGGCAGCCGTACTGGCGAACATCATCAACAACCTGCCTGCCGTCCTGGTCCTGCTGCCCCTGACCACCCCCACCGGCCCGGGCGCCGTCCTCGCCGTCCTCCTCGGCGTGAACATCGGCCCGAACCTCACCTACGCCGGCTCGCTGGCCACCCTGCTGTGGCGGCGCATCGTACGCGAACACGACACCGACGTAGGCCTCGGCGAGTTCACCCGGCTCGGCCTGCTCGCCGTGCCCGCCGCCCTGCTGCTCTCCGTGGTGGCACTGTGGGCCTCACTCCAAACCATCGGAGGCTGAACACCGTGACCGTCATCGTCTGGATCGTCGAGGGCACCTGGCCCGCCTGCGTCGACGCCGCCCGCACCCACACGCCTGCCAACGCTGACCTGGTGCTGCTCCACATCACCGGCCACGAGGTGCCGGGCGCCGCGCACGGCGCCTACGCCGGGCTGCTGGGCCGCGCACGCCCCGACCGCGACCCCGGCACCGCGGTGGAACACCTGGCCGCTGCCTCAGCCGAACATCTCCTGGCCAGAGCGGCCGAGCGGCTGGGACGGCCGTGTGCCCGGCAAGAACGCTCGGGCAGCGTCGAACGAGAAGTCGTGGCCGCCGCCGAAGGCGCCGACCTGCTCATTCTCGCCCGCGACGGCGACCGCACCCACCTCGGACCCCGCAGCCTCGGCCCCGCCAGCCGCTTCATCGTCGACCACGCCCCCTGCCCCGTCCTGCTGGTCTGGCCGGAGACCGCACCCAGCACGGCCACCATCCCGCCGCCACCCCACCGGCCGCGGTCTCCAGGCCGCCACCCCGGTCGGTGAAAGACACGGCGCGGAGCCGCTGCGGATGCCGTACGACTACGTCATCCCCGATGACTGGGCCCGACCGGATTCCCGCTCGGGACATGGCCCGCGGACCAGCGGAGGTTCCCGCCACAAGGCTGGGCATCTCGATCCGGGGCGGGTGAAGCAGCTGGACGGGTCGGGGATGGTGTGGTCGCACCACGTTTCCCGTGCCTCACAACTGCGCACCGGCAACGCGCCCCGGGCAATTGCCCCGTCTCGACGAAACCGCAACACCCCTGGGCCCGACCCCAGCCCCCACCCCGGCGTTACTTGCGGAGGATGCGGCGGAGTTCGTCCACGATCGCGGTGGCGCGGTGGTCGGGCCCCGCTTCCATGAGGTTGGTCAGGAACGCGAATCCGACCTGGTGTGTCGTGTCGGCAAAGGCGACCTGCCCGCCGGCGCCGTCGTGTCCGAAGGAGGCGGGCCCGAGGAATTCGCGGGCGAGGGAGGGAAGCTGGAATCCCATGCCCCACCGCGCGAAGGGGGGTTGTCCGCCGAATATCGGGGTGCCTTCGGTCTGCGGTCGCGTGGCGTCAGTGACCGTGCCGGCATCCAGCAGCCGCACTCCGTTTGTCTCCACCACGGTGGATGACCAGATCGAGGCCAGCGCCCGGGCTGATGCGACGCCGCCCGCTCCCGGCAGCTCCGCCGCTTGGATACGGGGGTCGTTGAAGCCGCCGGTGGCGTCGACGAGTTCCGGCGGGAACGCGTTTCCGAGGGTCATGGCCCGCTCGGTCCAGTCGATCTCGCCGGCAACGCGCGCTGCTGCCTGTTGAGCAACGAGCGCGGTGAGGCTCGTTCCGGCCCGCAGATGGGCGACCTGGTGCCGCGCCCCGCGGGGGAGGCCGATCCACGCGTCGGCCTGCAGCGGTGCGGCGATGAGCTCGTCGAAGTACTGGCCGACCGTTTTGCCGGTGATCCGGCGGATGACCTCACCGGCGAGCCAGCCGTGGGTGAGGGCGTGATACGCGTGGCCCTGGCTGGTGGTCCACAGTGGTTGCTGGGCTGCCAGGCGACCCGTGACGACGTCCCAGTCGATGACGTCCTCGACGTTCAGGAGATCGCGTGGTGCCGAGAGCCCGGACCGGTGGGCGAGAAGATCGGCGACCGTGATCTCTTCTTTCCCTTCGGCGGCGAACTCGGGCCAGTAGGTTGCGACGGGAGTCCGGTAGTCGAGGAGTCCGTCCTGCACGAGACGTGCCGCGAGGATGGAGACAAGGCCCTTGGTGCAGGAGAAGATGACGCTGGTGGTGTCCTTCGTCCAGGGCGAGCGGTCGCGCGGGTCGGCAATCCCGCCCCACAGGTCAACGACTGTCTCGCCGGCCAGCCGGACACAAAGTGCCGCGCCCATGGCGTCATGGCCGGTGAAAGCGGTGGAGAAGGCTTCCGCGAGGGGCGCGAAGCCTGGGGCGGTGCTGCCCTCGATGCGGGTGCTCATTCCGGGGTGCCTTTGCTCTGGAGGGCCAAGGGGGCGATGCCGTGCCGCTCCGCTGACCAGCTCACGTGGATGGGGTCGGATATCGAGCCGGCGAACCTGTCGTCGACAGTGGAGTTGTCGAAGGCGAGCATCACGGTTCTGCCGGTCCGGTCTTCGATGAGGCGCCCGCTGTAGAGGGATTCCTCGACGACCAACGTGGCGTCCTCCACCGGGTAAGGGCCCAGGACCGCAGCGGCTGGAACGCTCCAGACACCTCCGACCTGGCCGGCTCTGCGCCGTGCGGCGGACAGTCGTGGAGTGTCGCAGGACAACAGCAGTACGGACTCGCCGTCGACGGTCGTGATCTGGGGGACCTCCAGGTGGGCGAACCCGGCGCCCACGCGGCTGAGCGGTGGCCGGACGGTCCATGCCTGAAGATCCGGTGATGTCGCGTGCCCGATCACGCCCCGGTCGTCGTCAGCACCGTGGTTGGCCCGGGCCGTGATGAGCATGTGCCAGCCGTCACCGGCCGGGTCCGGGAAGACCCAGGGATCGCGCCATGCCTCCTCCGGCCAGCTGGAATCTCCCAGCCTCTCGTACCAGCGCCCGTCCGCCTCGATGAGCGGCCCGGGCTGTTTCGTCCAGGTGTGCAAGTCCGTGGAGGTGGCCACGCCGATGGTTTCGACGTTGCCCCCAGCGTCGAGGAAGCGGGCTCCGGTGTAGAACATCCGCCAGACGCCGTCGGGTCCGCGGAGCACGCTGCCCGTCCACGTGGCGGTCTCGTCGAAAGTGCCGGGCTGTCCGGGGCCGAAGACCGGTCCGTGGTCCTGCCAGCCGACCAGGTCGACGGAGGTGGCGTGCCCGATCCGGGCGTTGCGGTGGCGCAGCTCCGGGTCGCCCAGGTTCTTGGGTGCGTGGAGGTAGAACAGGTGGAAGGTGTCGCCGTCATCGGCGAACCAGAAGTCCCACGCCCAAGCGTGGTCGAGGCGAAATGTCATGCATTGTCCTTGTGGCTGCGGCTGTCGTCGTGAGCAGGCCGGACCGATGAGGGTGACGGAGGAGGGGCGCTTCAGCCTTTGACCGCGCCCTGGAGAAGCGCCTTGATGAACTGGCGCTGGAAGATGACGTAGATCACGATCGTCGGCAGCATGATGATCAGCGCGCCCGCGAACAGCAGGGGGAGCTGGTTGAGGTACTGCCCCTGGAACGCTCCCAGGGCCCCGGCCATGGTGCGTTTGTCGGGATCGTCGACCAGGACCAGGGGAAGGAGGAACTGGTTCCAGGTCCACAGGAACAGCAGGATGGCCAGGGCGGAGAGGGCGGGCATGGCCAGTGGAATCTGGATGCGGCGGATCTCCTGGAAGGTGCTCGCACCGTCGATCCGGGCCGCTTCGGAGAGTTCGGTGGGGACGCCGACGAAGTGCGCACGCATCCAGACGACGCCGAAGGGCATGTAGAGCCCGATCAGCGGAAGGATGATCGCCCACTGGGTGTTGAGCAGTCCCATGGCGCTGATCTCGTAGTAGATCGGGATAATGATCGCTTCGAAGGGAATGGTCAGTCCCAGCAGGAGCAGGACGAACACGAATCTCCCGCCGGGAATGCGCAGGTTGCCCAGGGCGTAGCCGGCCAGCGTCGACAGGAGCAGGCTGAGCGGTACGACGCCGAGGATGATCAGGGTGCTGGAGCCGAGGAGTTCCCAGACATGCGCGGTCTGGAAGGCGACGACGAAGTTGCCCCACTGGGGATCGCTGGGCCAGGAGAACCCGTCAGGGATGCGATCCGCGGGCTGCAGGGCTCCGGAGAGCATCCCGGCGAGCGGCAGCAGAGTGAGGATCAGCACGAGGACGAGGACGACACGTCCGATGACCGCTTCCGTCTTGTTGACGACCATCAGTCTCGTTCCCTTCCCAGCAGTTGAATCGGCAGCACTGCCAGGAGGACGAGTGCGAGGAGGATGATGCCGAAGGCGGACGCCAGGCCGACCTCGCTCTGAGTGAAGGCGAGCCGGAAGATCGAGATACCGGGGACGAGCGTGCTGGTTCCCGGACCGCCCTTGGTGGTGGTGTAGATGATGTCGAAGCTGCTCAGCGCGGCGATGACAGTGATGGTGACCAGCACCACGATCTCCTGCCGCAGCCCGGGAAGGGTGACCGTCACGAATTCTCGCCACCAGCCCGCCCCGTCGAGCCGTGCCGCCTCGTAGAGGGAGGCGTCGATCTTTCCGATGCCGGTGAGCAGCAGGATGGTGCACAGGCCGGTCAGTACCCAGGAGCCGATGAGGCCGACGGCGGGCAGAGCGGTCCCGAAGCCCGCCAGCCAGGACCGCGAGAGGAAGCCCAGGCCGGCGGAGTCGAGAATGGTGTTGATCGTGCCGGTCTGCGCGTACATCCATGACCAGGCAATACCGGCGGCCACCAGCGGGATGATCTGTGGAAGGAACAGCACCGTGCGGGCGAACGTAGCGAAGGGACCGGGCCGCATCGTGCGGATCAAGGTCGCCAGGGCCAGGCCGCTGGCAACCGGGATCACCGTGAAGAAGACGATGAGGACCAGCGCGTTGACGATCGAGATCAACAGCTCCGGATCGGTGAAGACCCGGACGTAGTTGTCGACGCCGACCCAGGTCGACGCGCCGATGCCGTTCCAGCGGTAGAACGAGTACTGCACGGCCGTGATCAACGGGTAGACCACGAAGACGCAGAAGAACGCCAGTGCCGGCAGGACGAAGAGCCAGCCGATGACGCTCCGGTGGCGGGCCGCCCTTCGCACGGAGGGCCGGCCGGCCCGACCGGAGGACCTTCCGACGCCCGCAGCATGAGCGCCCGCGTCGGGTCGCCGCAGTGCCGCGGTCGGCTTCGGGTCCTCATGCTTACGGACATCGTTGACCATCAGCCCGCCAGCTCCTTGGCGTAGTACTCCTGGATCGCCGCCACGAAAGCCTTGGGTTCCATGCGCCGGGTCAGCAGCTTCTGCTCATCCGGCTGGAAGGCGCCCGCGTAGATGCCCGCCGTGGTGTTTGCCATGAAGTCGACGAACCCGTCATCGGATCCGACCTTCGCCGACGCCGCGAGGGCCTGCGCGATCAGCGAACCGTCCTTCACCTTGGGCAGCTTCTGCGAGGGATCTCCACCCGGGGAGGCGCCCGTGACGTCGACCACGATCTGACGGGCCTTGAGGTCGGTGTGGATCCAGTCCAGGAAGAACGCCGCCGCGTCGGCATGCTTCGCTTTGGCCGGGATGGCAAAGGAGTTCGCGGCGCCCATCGCCACGTGCGCACCACCGGCGGTAGCCGGAGGCGCCAGGACGAACCGGGCCGCGCCTTCCCCCATCGCCTTGTCGGTCTTCGCGGCGTCCCAGTTTCCGTCGAACATCAACAGACCCTTGCCCGCCTGGAAGTTGGACACCATCGTCGTGTAGTTGATCGCGTTCACGTCGGAGGGGAAGTACCCCGCGTCGGCCCACTTCTTGAAGGTCGTGGCGCCCTTGAGGCTGGCCTCGGTATCGAAGGTGGCACCGGGCTTGTTGAACATCCAGTTCACCAGGCCCGCCTTGTCCCCGTACTGGTTGATCAGCGACTGGAGCGCGAACGTGCCCACGCCATCCTGCATTCCGATCTGCATAGGAAGGATCTTGGCCGCCTTGGCCTTGGCCATCCACCGCTCCAGCTCCGCGATGGTCGATGGCGCGCCGGAGAGCCCCAGCTGCTTGGCGTACTTCTGGTTCACGTAGATGCCCGTGACGCTGTAGCCCAGGCCCATCTGGTACAGGGAGCCCTCGCCCCTGACTCCCTCGGCGCTCATCCGGGACGCGGCCAGCTGGCCGGCGGAGAACTTGTCCCACCTGTAGCCCTTGAAATACGGGTCGAGGTTGGTCAGGAGCCCGTCCTTGACGGTGTCCCCCATGGTGGGAAGCCGGATGAGGTCGGGCGCGTCGGCGCTGGCCAGGAGGCGTGGCGCGTTCGCGGTGAGGTTGGCGAAGCTGTCCCGGACGACCTTGAAGGTGACGTTCGGGTGCTGCTTGGTGAATTCGTCGGCCAGGTTGTCGGTGACGGGGAAGCCCGCTTCGTCCTGGATCTTGATCGTGATCTTGTCGGACGGGAGCTTCAGGCTCACCTTGCCCGATGCGGTCGGGCTCGCATCCGGGGATCCCGGCGCACACCCGGCCAGGACAAGCCCGCTCACGGCGACCGCGGCCGTGACGGCCGGCCTCCAGCTCCTGAGCGATGCGGCTCTGCGTCCCTCACCGGGGCGGTTCGACTTGTGTGCCATGTAAAAGACTCCGTTGTCTGAGCGTGCTCCGTGGAAGATGCTCCTGCGCACCACAAGCGGGTGCCGCCGATGGCGGGGTTCGAGACCCCCGACAAACGGGCTAAACTGTCTGCTAAAAGCATTTAGCGCTGCTCATATTGGGATGCCGGATGCCCCCTGTCAAGGAGTCAGGGGTCAGGGCATTGTGATTGTCTTGGGGCCGGCACGCACGCCGTCCCGTCGCGCCGCACGAGAGGAAGTCATGCCGCCCAAGCGCGTCACGCTCGCCGATGTCGCCCGCCGTGCCGGGCTATCCCCGACCGCCGCGTCGATGATCCTCAACGGCAGGCCCGACTCCCGGCTCTCCGCCGACGCGCATGCCCGGGTCCACGAGGCGGCCACCGAACTCGGATACCGGCCGAACGTCGCGGCGCGCAGCCTGCGAACCGACAAGACCCTCACCATCGGGTTCATCTCCGACGTCGTCGCCACCACCCGCTTCGCGAGCGGCCTGATCCGAGGAGCACTGGACGCCGCGCAGCGGGCAGGGCATGTCATGCTCGTACTGGAGACCGGTGGCGACCCAGCACGTGAGTCGGAGGCGATTGGCGCTGTACTTGACCGTCAGGTGGACGGAATCATCTTCGCCGTCATGCGCGCCCGGGAACTGTTCGTGCCCGAGATCCCGTCGACCACGCGCGTCGTCATGCTCAACGCCACGAACAAGAAGCACCCCGTTTCCGTACTTCCCGACGAACTCGCCGGAGGTGCCTCAGCAGTCAGACTTCTCGCTACCGCCGGCCACCGTGAAGGAATTGCCCTCATCGGGCACAACGCGGAAGCCGAGAAGGGGCTCTTCCGGTCCACCACCGTCGAGCAGCGGATTTCCGGCATCCGCGCGGAGATGGCCAGACAAGGCCTGCAGTTCGCCACCGAGGAGTCGTGCTGGGACTGGGAACCGCACCACGGCTACGACGTCACCCACGCCCTCCTCGAACGCCGGCGCGACATCCGAGCCCTGCTGTGCATGAACGACCGCCTCGCGTTCGGCGCGTACCAGGCCCTGGCCGATCACGGTCTGACCGTCCCGAAAGACATCTCCGTGGTCTCATTCGACAACGACGAACTCGCCTCCTACCTCCGGCCCGGCCTCACGACCGTCGGACTGCCACACGAGGCCATGGGCTGTGCCTCCGTCGAAATCCTCCTCTCCCCCAGCGCACCGTCCGGCAGCCGCCTGATTCCCATGCCGGTGATCGAGCGGACATCGGTCCGGACCCATCCGCTCGATCATGCGACTGCCTGAGAGCCAGCTCGTTTGAGACGCCAACTGCGAGTCTCTCCCGGTGGACCCTTGGTCATCGGCTGCTACGGATCAGGTGCGGCGGAGCAGTGAACCGGCCGCTGCCGAAGTGCGGGCGGTGGCGGCCGGTCAGCCGCCTCGCGGGCGGGTGCTGGAACAGCGCACGGCCTGGGGAGGCGCTGCGCCACCAGCCTGCAGCCGTGGGGTGATGAGCGAGTTTCCGCCTTGATGTATCGCCGTGGCTGGCCTGTGGTGCATGGTCAGGCTGGCCGCTGGACCTGGCTCGTCATCGCCGCCCACACCCAACTCCGCCTGGCCCGGCCACTGGTCGACAACCACCGGTTGGCCTGGCAGCCCCCGCTGCCGCCCGGGCAACGAACGCACATATCGGAAGCCCGGCCAGGCCACCGAAAGCCTCAGGCCGCCCACCAGGCAGACGCTCGGCCCCGGCGGCACGACACCCAGCCATCAACAAAACCGCATAACGGATACCACAAGCCGCTCACTCCAGCACGCCCTCAGGCTGCCGAGCCCTTCCCGCCCGACAGCTCAACCGACATGCCACGACAATAAAAGGCGATGCTCAGGGACTGTCCGGTGGCGGATCGCCACCCTGCCCGCCCGGGCAGCCGCTCAGGTAGGGGCAGTGTCGTGGCTCGCCGGTCGATCAGTCGTGGGACGCGGAGTGGTGCGTGAGTTGGCCGACCACGGTCGCACTGTCCGCGAAGAGCCGCTCCTCGACTACGTAGCCCTCCGAATCGAAGGTGATGACGGCCGCCATCTCGATGACGATCGAGTTGCCGGTGGCCGCGAACGCCCCGTACTCGCCGTCGTGTGTGCCTTCGAAGCGGACCAGCATCGAACCGGTGAGGCCGTCCTGGCCCAGCGGACGGATGCTGGCCCTCAGGTCACTGAAGCCCGCGAAGAGCGCCGACTCGCGGGCGGCGAGCGCATCGATCCCCTCCTGGGGACCGGTCAGGGGCGAGTCGTACCGGGCCGGTTCACGCCAGAGGGCGGTCACTGCCTCGATGTTGTGGTGATTGACAGCGGCCTCGGCCGCGCGAGCGAAGTCGTCGATGAACATCGCCAAGCCTCCTTAATTAAACCTGCGTGCTGGTCTATTTAATTACCAGTATCATGCTGACCATGGCAAGCGCGATCAGGAACAGTGCCCCTGCGAGGCGAGTCGGCCGCCCGCCGGGACCCACCGCCCATGGAGCCGCCTCCCGCGACCGCATCCTGGAGGCGGCCGCCGGAGTGTTCGCGCGACTCGGCTACGACCGTGCCCGGATGGCGGACGTCATCATGGAGAGTGGACTCACCAAGGGCTCGGTCTACTTCCACTTCGAGAGCAAGGAAGCGCTCGCGATCGCGGTTCTGTCCGCCAAGCACGCACAGTGGCTCGACCTCGTCCGCACGAGACTGGCCGCGACGCCGGAAGGGGTCGATCGGCTCGAAGCGCTGCTCCCGACGATGCTCGACCTGCACCGCGACGACCCGGACGCCTGGGTCATCGCCCGGTTGATCCAGGACCTGGCGGACGTTCCCGAAACCCGCCCGCTGGCAGCCCAGCTGACCCGGACCTGGATCGACGACGTCGCCGACCTCATCCGCGGCGCCCAGCGCGCGGCGGACGCAACGGTCGGGATCGACCCGACCCTGCTCGCCACCGTTCTCGTCGGCGCCTTCGACGGTCTGAAAAACACCGTCGGCATCCTGAACGCCGGTGCCGACGAGGCGAACGCACAGCTCGCCGCCGGCGGCGAGGTGTTGCTGACGATGCTGCGGTCCGTCCTGGGGCGGGCGTAGCCCGCTCTCCCATCGCAACCGGTGATCCCGCCGCCGCGCGAGGGTCCGCCAACCGTAGTTCCAGAACACCTACTACCGCCTGACCCGACGCCAGTCGGTGTTGAACCGCCCCGGTTCGAATGGAGACTCGATTCCGTGAAAGGATTGAGTCATGGCACGCCCCTCTTCGTATCCCCTTGAGCTGCGCAAACGAGCGGTCCGTATGGTCGCTGAGGTTCGTGGCGATTACCCGAACGAGTCGGCCGCGCTGAGGGCGGTCGCCCAGACGATTGCGGCAAGGTAAGGGCAGTGGCCCAGTCGGCGAACTCGCCGTCGAATTTCCCGTCTTCGAAGCGGTTGGCGATGGTGACGCGCAGGTCGCCGAGTTTCGTGCCGAAGCGCTCGACGCGGTAATCGGGGGCGAGCGCGAGCAGGTCGTAGTGAGCTCGCCGTCTTCGCCGAGGTGGCGTGGCCCTTGCGGGCCCGCGACCTGTGCGAGACCCTCGATCTCGGCTTCGCACCGAAGAACATCGAGGGCATGCGCTCGAAACTCAAAAGCATCCTGGCCGAGACCGAACCCGGCCTGTTCGCCCAGGCCGGCCATAACGTGACCCGAAGCGCCTGACCACACAACCTCACCCAAGCCACATCACGAACCGGACATCAACCCGCGAAACACCCCTCTCAGGAACACGCGGAATTCCTGTCCCTGGGGCGGTAGAGCCCAGGTCGGCACCGGACCACTCCCCATGTGCCGTGCTGTCAGCTCGACTTGGCCGGACCTGAGGTGTCGAGGGCCAGCGAGATGGCGAGCGCGCCGAGCGCCGTGCCCATCGCGTAGCGCTGCACCTTGAGCCAGGAGGGGCGGCGCGAGAGGAAGACGGCGATGGTTCCGGCCGCCAGGACGATGGTGAGGTTGACCGCGACGCTGACCACGATCTGGATCGAGCCGAGCGCGATGCCCTGGAGGAGGACGTGGCTTTTCTCCGGGTCGATGAACTGCGGGATGAGCGAGAGGTACATGACGGCGATCTTCGGGTTGAGCAGGTTCGTCATCAGTCCCATCATGAATAGCTTGCGCGGCGAGTCGTGCGGGACGTCCTGCGGGGTGAAGACGGAGACGCCGCCCGGCTTCAGCGCGTTCCAGGCGAGGTAGGCGAGGTATGCCGCGCCGGCCAGCTTCACTGCGAAGTACAGCTCGGGCACGGCGATGAAGACGACCGACAGGCCGAGGTTTGCGGCCAGTAGATACACCATGAAGCCCAGGGCCACACCGCCGAGCGAGATGATCCCGGCGCGCCTGCCCTGGGTGATGCTGCGCGAGACGAGATAGACCATGTTCGGGCCCGGGGTGAGCACCATCCCGAGGGCCACCACCACCACGCCGAGGACCCCGCTCAGTTCAACCATGAAAACCCCTCATTCTCTGTTAATGTCCCGCTGCCGTCTCCGGACGCGCCCTGCCGGAGCGGTCACCGCGCCGTACCTCGGCGAGGTCGTGAGCGATGTCGTGAAGGAGATGGCGGGTGAAGAAATCGACGGTGAGTCGCGAGTCGGCCAGGCCCGCGCCGTCGCGGTCCCAGTCGTCGGCGGTGAGCGTGGCCAGGCGGCGGGCCAGGGCCTCGGCGGCCCACCCCAGTTCCTCCGCCACTTGTCGCGGTTCCTCGTCGCGGTAGCGCCGGACGATGTCCGGGCGTTCTGCGGCCGGCCCGACATCCGGCGCAGTGCGGTGGTGCGGTGCAATCGGTGTGGTTCCGAAAATTGCATCGAGCCTCTTGTGGAACAGGAGACACATGTCACGGACGTGGCAGCCGTGTTCCAGCGGTGACCAGTGAGGCACGCCCGCACGCCGGCCGTCGAGCCCTGGCCCCGTCAGGACCTGCTGCCACTCCGCCGCGTACTTCCGCAGCAGGTCGGCGACCGTACCGTGCCTTACCAGGCAGGAGGTGAATCCGCACCGGTCACAGTCGGGCAGCAGCAGGGGAGTCCGGCCGAGCGGAGACCGAGACCATGCGGTCGTGTTCACTGCTGGGAGGGCTCCTTTCCGGCGGTGGCGCGCCCTCTCGTGGTGCATCCAACAGGGGTTCCCCCAGCCCGATGCACGGGCCAGGCTCGAAGCAATGCAGCGAGCATATTGCCTGCACAAACTCGATGCAATACGCCTTATTGCACTCGGTGCAATTGTGTGGTTGGATGGCGGAGGCACGTGGACGAGAGGAGAGCGCCGTGAAGGGCTATCAGAGCGTCGCCGACACGGTGGCCGAGGAGATCAGGGCCGGCATCCTCCGGCCGGGCGACCGGCTTCCCCCGCAGCGCAAGTTCGCCCAGCAGCACGGCATCGCCAACTCCACCGCCACCCGCGTCTACCAGGAACTCGCCCGACGGGGCCTCACTCTGGGCGAAGTGGGCCGCGGCACCTTCGTTCGCGCGGTCCCCTGTGCATCCGCGCCCGCGCTCACCGAACCCGCAGGCAGCCGGATCGACCTGGAGCTCAACTATCCGGTGGTGTCCGAGCAGGCCGCGCTTCTGGCCAACGGGCTCGGCGGGCTGTTGCGTCCCGATGTTCTCGGGTACGCGCTGCGGCCCGTCGGCGCGGCCGGCGTTCCGGCCGTCCGCGAGTCCGCCGCCGATCTGCTCGCGCGTGGCGGCTGGCGCCCCGACCCGGCGCAGGTGCTCTTCGCGGGGAACGGGCGGCAGGCCATCTCGGCCGTCGTCACCGCCCTGGTGCCACCGGGCGGTCGGCTCGGCGTCGAGGAACTGACCTACCCCGTGATCAAGGCCATCGCCACGCGGCTCGGCATCACCCTCGTGCCCCTGGCCATGGATGCAGCAGGGCTGATCCCGGAGGCCGTCGAAGAGGCCCACCGCAGCGGCCCGCTGCACGCCGTCTATGTACAGCCGACTCTGCACAACCCGCTGTCGGTTACCATGCCCCGGGAACGGGTGGAGCATCTGTCCGATGTCCTGTTGCGGTCGGGGATCCCCGCGATCGAGGACGCCATCTGGGCCTTCCTCCACGACGAAGTGCCGCCGCTCGCCTCTCTGGCCCCCGAGCAGACCGTCCTCGTCGACAGCCTGTCCAAGCGCATCGCCCCTGGCCTGACCCTCGGGTTCGTGGTGGCGCCCGGCTTCCTGGTGGGCGAGATCGCCACGTCGCTGCGCTCGGGGGGCTGGACCCCCATGCGCTTCGCACTGGAGGCGGCCTACCACTGGCAGCAGGACGGCACCGTGAAGGCCCTCGTACAGGCCAAGCAGCGGGAAGCCGCCGTACGACAGGAGATCGCGGCCCGGCACCTCGGCGGCTTCGCTGTACGGAGCGACCCGCGCTCGTACCACTGCTGGTGGCAACTGCCCCGCCCGTGGCGCGCGGACACCTTCGTCGCCGCCGCCGCCCGGCACGGCATCGGAGTGGTGCCGGCCGCCGCGTTCACCGTCGGCAATAACCACGCCCCCAACGCGATCCGGCTGGGACTTGCCTCCCCGCAGACCGACGTTCTCTCCCAGGCGCTTGCCACACTGGCCGAACTCGCCCGGTCCGCCCCGGACGACCTCGTCACCGACTGACGCCCGCCCGCGCGCCAGCGACTGTCCGGCGAAGACCGAGGCGAGCCCACGGCCACAGACACGGGACCGGCATCGAGATCGTCGAGCGGAACCCGCAGGACAAGAGCTTCATCGCGACTCCGAGGAGGCCGGGCGGCCCTCGTAGTCGCGGACCAGTCGCCGGTGCAGTATCAAGGTCGTCAACACCTGTGGATCAAGCGTTCTCCCCGGATGACCAGCTTCTCCGTCTCACCGTCCCGGGGTGTGCGACGCCTTGTCCGAGCGTGGACAATCCCTTGCTCCGGCCACCTGGTGTCCAGTGGCGACACACGGGTGTGGATGGACGCGGGCAGCGGGACGCTGGCTCAGCTTCAACGGCACGTCCAACTGGATGAGCTGGACGCGATCTGGATCTCGCATCTGCACGCCGAGCACAGCGCGGACCGGGAACCTCAGCCCTGCCCGACGCGGTGAACACCGTCTGGCTTCCCGGTCACCTGAGCCTCGATTTACCGGTCCGGTTTGAAGTGGTTTCCTGAGGCTGTGCAGGGCGGCGTTCGGTGCCGTTGGCCGGGTGCGGGCAGGGGTCATCCGCTGGTCTGACCAGAGTGTCCACGGGTTCCGTTCCGGTTGTGACCAAGTGGGGCATCAGCCGCTACGACGCGCGCAAGCGCCTCTTCACCACCGAGGCGTGGATCCCTCACCCGCGAAATCACCCTCGCCCTCCACGGCATCCCGGGAACGAATCAGACATCCACGGAACACTCCGGCGCTCTGGCCCGCCCCCGGCTCAGCTGCTGCCAACGGAAGCTGTTGACGCCCGACTTACTAATTCGCATTATCAGCGCCCCCAAGTCTTGACGTGTTTGAAACACAGGGTTCACACTGATCCCGAGGCGAGATAATTCGTATTAGCGGAGGATCAAGTGACAATTGGTCGCCCTGCGCGGCGGATCACGCAGCGGGACATTGCCAAGCTGGCCGGGGTGAGTCAGCCGACCGTGTCGCTGGTGCTCAACGGTCGGGCCGACGCGGATATCCGGATTCCCGAGGAGACCCGCGAGCGCGTGTTGAAGGTGATCCGGGAATCCGGGTACGTGCCCGATCCAGTGGCACGACGGCTGGCTGACAAACGCAACCGCATTCTGGGCGTCTTCACCTATGAGGCGGTCTTCCCCAGCGCCACCAGCGACTTCTACCACCCGTTCCTGGTCGGTATCGAGGGCGCGGCCGAACAGGTCGGCTGCGACCTGCTGTTGCTCACCAGCACATCAGTGACGGGCGGTCGGCGGCGTGTCTTCGAGGGCGACAATCGGCTCCGGCTGGCGGACGGCTGCCTGCTGCTCGGCCGGTCGCTCGACCGCGACGACCTGAGGCGGATGGTCGCCGACGGATACCCCTTCGTGGCAGTTGGCCGGCGCGATGACGCCGGAGGCCCGGTGCCTCACGTGGGCGCCGATTACGCGACGGCCGTCAGCCGCCTCGTCGAGCTGGCGGTGACCCGCGGCCACCGTCGCGTGGCATACCTCGGACTCCCCACCGACGTGGAGTCCTCCGCAGACCGTCGGAAAGGCTTTCTGCAGGCCACCCAGGCGACACCGGGGCCCGGCGTCCTCATCGCGCTCGACGAGCTGTCTCCCGGACGCGAACCCGACGAGTTGCTGTCGGCGTTGTTGGCCTCACGCGCAACGGTAGTCCTGGTCGAAGACTTCGCCACCGCTGCGGATCTGGTCGCTTCCGCGCGTCGGCGCGGCCTGGCCGTACCGGAGGACCTGTCGGTCCTGACTCTCGGCGATCCGACCACGCCCGTACCTGCCGATGTGGACTTCACCGGATTCAAGATCCCGAGAGAGGAGATGGGCCGACAGTCCATCGCGCTGCTGACCGACCTCCTCCAAGGCACCGCGGACACCCCGCAGCTACTGCTGCCCTGCGAACTCGTCACCGGCGCCACCCTGGCGCCCGCACCCGCACAGTGAAAGGAACGTGGATGGAAACGGAGATCCTCGTCATCGGCGGAGGGCTCGGCGGAGTGGCAGCGGCATTGGCCGCCTTGCGCGCCGGCCGGCGGGTAGTGCTCACCGAGGAGTACGACTGGCTGGGTGGCCAGCTGACGAGCCAGGCCGTCCCACCGGACGAGCCCAGCTGGGTGGAGCAGTTCGGTGTGACCGCCGGCTACCGGGCACTGCGGGACGGAATCCGCGACTACTACCGCCAGCACTACCCGCTGACCGAGCGGTCCCGGGCCTGGCGCCACCTCAACCCGGGGGCCGGGCACGTCAGTCGGCTCTGCCACGAGCCGCAGGTGGCAGTGGCGGTCATCGAGGCAATGCTCGCGCCGTACCGGGGCAGCGGGCGGTTGCGCGTGCTGCAGCCGTACCGACCGGTGTCCGCCGAGACCGACGGCGACCGGGTCTGTGCCGTGACGGTGGGGCACTGCGGAGATGGCGACGAGATCACCATCGCCGCACCGTACATTCTCGACGCGACGGAGACCGGCGAGCTGCTACCTCTCACCGGTACCGAGTACGTCACCGGCTTCGAGGCGCAGTCCGAGACCGGTGAGCCGAGCGCCCCGGGCACGGCGCAGCCCTTGAACATGCAAGCCGCCTCGGCCTGCTTCGCGCTGGACCATGTGGACGGCGATCACACGATCGACAAACCGGTCCGATACGACTTCTGGCGCACCTACCAGCCGGACTTCTGGGGCGGCCCGATGCTCTCCCTGAGCGCGCCTCACCCACGGACCAAGGAGATCGTCGAGCGCAGCTTCACCCCGAATCCCGACGACGACCCGCTGGCCGTCGTCGCGGACCAGCGGCTCAGCGCCGGCGACAGCAACCTGTGGACGTTCCGGCGTATCGCGGCACGGCGCAACTTCACCGACGGCGCGTACAGTAGCGACATCACGCTGGTCAACTGGCCGATGATCGATTACCTGGCCGGTCCGGTCTACGACGTACCTGATGCCGCGCAGCACCTCGCGGCCGCTCGCGAACTGTCCTTCGCGTACCTGTACTGGCTGCAGACCGAGGCTCCACGGCCCGACGGCGGCACCGGCTTCCCCGGTCTGCGGCTGCGCGGCGATATCACTGGCTCGGCCGACGGTCTGGCACAGGCACCGTATATCCGCGAGTCACGGCGTATCCGCGCCGAATACACGGTCGTCGAACAGGACCTGTCCATCGCGTTACGGGGCGACAAGGGTGCCGTGGAGTATCCCGACACGGTGGGCATCGGCATGTACCGCATTGACCTGCACCCCACCACCGGCGGCGACAACTACCTCGATGTGGCGTGCTGCCCGTTCCGGATCCCGCTGGGTGCGCTGCTCCCACAGCGGGTGGAAAACCTGCTCCCCGCCTCCAAGAACATCGGCACGACACACATCACCAATGGGTGCTACCGCCTGCACCCCGTCGAGTGGAACGTCGGCGAGGCGGCCGGTGCACTGGCCGCCTTCTGCCTGGAGCGCCGGGTCTCCTCGCGCGCCGTCAGAAACACGCCCGGCCTCCTGGCCGACTTCCAGGACCGTCTCACCGGCGACGGGGTCGAGCTGCAGTGGCCGCGAATAGCGGGTTACTAGCCAATCATCGCAAGGAGTACAGCAATGAACCCATCGAGGCGCTCCGTCCTCGCGGCGACCGCGGCCGCAGCCGCGACCGCTGCCCTCACCGCCGGCTGCGGCAACGGCGGCGGTCGGTCGGGAGCCGACGACGGCAACCTGCGCATCGCCGTGTGGACGGCGGTGAAGGAGCATCTGGCGCTGCTGAACAGCATCGCGGACGCCTTCAAAGCCAGTAACCCGAAGGTGAAGAGCATCAAGTTCGAATCGCTCAACCCCATGGACTACACCACCGCGCTGACCACTCAGCTCGCCTCGGGCAACCCGCCCGACCTGGGCTGGATTCTGGAAACGAACGCGGCCGACTTCATCGAGGCCGACACGCTCGTCGACATGGCTCCGGCCATGAAGGCGGAGAGCGGCTACGGATACAACGACTTGGAGCCAGCGCTGCTCAGCCAGTGGCGGCGCGGCAAATCGCTCTACGCGTACCCGTTCTCCAGCTCGCCCCTCGCGGTCTTCTACAACGCCGACGCCCTGGCCAAGGCCGACGCGGACGATCCGGCCAAGCTCGCCTCCGAAGACGCCTGGACATGGGACGCGCTCGCCGCCGCGGCCAGGAAGGTCACCGATGCCAAGACTGCACGGTTCGGCCTGCTC
The DNA here is from genome assembly GCF_045040875.1 of Streptomyces sp. NBC_00012. NCBI lineage: Bacteria > Bacillati > Actinomycetota > Actinomycetes > Kitasatosporales > Streptomycetaceae > Streptomyces > Streptomyces sp. NBC_00012. The sequence goes on from NZ_CP108310.1 coordinate 145,450, forward strand.
GTCCACGATTTCGACTACAAGCACTGGGACCGGCTCTACCCGATCATGAGCGCGTACGGGGCGGCACCGTGGACGTCCGACAACGACTGCGGGTTCTCCGACGGGAAGATGGTCGACGCGATTGACTTCTTCCGGAAGATGGCCTTCACCGACCGGAGTACGCCGGGGCCCGGAGAGCAGGCAGACTTCTTCTCCGGCGAAAGCGGCATGATCATTACCCAGGTCAGCAAGGCCGGCCCGCTCGCCGACGTCTCGTGGAAGTGGGGCGTCGTACCGCTGCCGTCCGGACCGGCCGGAGCTCACCAGGTGATCGGGCAGGCCGGCCTGGCCGTCTTCGCCAAGGCCAAGAACCAGGAACTGGCCAAACAGTTCTTCCTCTTCGCCACCGACAAGAAGAACACCGCCGAACTTGCCCAGTTCTTCCCGCCGCCGCGCGCCTCACTGCTGACGGCCGAGACCCTTGCCAGAACCAACCCGCTGCTCAGCAAGGACCAGCTCCAAGAGAGCATCATCGATTCACTGAAGTCCGGTACGGTGCGCCCCGGCCATAGCGGGTACGCCGAGCTGAACGAGAAGACGCGGGCGGCCCTCGACGCGGCATGGAAGCCGAAGGCCGATACGCACAAGGTCACCCGTGCCGTCTGTACCGCCATCGAGCCCCTGCTGCAGGCCGGATCGTGAGCCTGACAAAGAAGGCCCCGACCCCTGCCGTGTCCCGGCGGGCCACCGTGACTCTCAAGGTGCGGCCGGCCCGCCGGGGCGGGCGGCAACGGACCCCGCGGTGGCGTCGGCGGGACATGCTCGCCGGGTACGTACTCATCGCCCCGCAGATGGTGGGATTCGCCGCTTTCGTGCTGGGGCCCCTCATAGCCGTCGTCTACTACAGCTTTACGAAGTACAACAATCTCACCGGCGATATCAGCTTCATCGGCGGTGACAACTACCGGAAGCTGCTCGACGACCCGCTCGCGATTGAGGTGGCTCAGAACACGGCCGTGTTCTCCCTGGGTCTGGTGCCGCTCAACATCTGCCTCGCCCTGCTGCTCGCCGTGCTGCTGGACCAGGGTCTGCGCGGCACCATAGTGTTCCGCGCGATCTTCTTCTCCCCGACCGTCGTGTCGGTCATCGCGTGGACCATCGTATGGAGCTTCCTGCTCAGCAAGGACGGCGGCCTCAACCTGCTCATACGCATGGTCGGCGCCGATGGTCCCAACTGGCTGCGCGAGCCGGACACCGCGATGTTCTCGGTGATCCTGGTGCAGGTCCTCAAAGGTGTGGGCGTGAACATGGTGCTCTTTCTGGCCGCCCTGCAAAGCGTCCCCACGGAGCTGCGGGAGGCGGCAAGGGTCGACGGCGCCCCTCCCTGGACCATATTCCGCCGGATCACCCTGCCGATGATCAGCCCGACCATGCTGCTGGCCGCGATCGTCACGGTGATCGGCTCGCTTCAGGTCTTCGGCCAGGTCATGGTGCTGACCGGCGGCGGTCCGGGCAACGCCACGACCGTACTCGCCTACTACGTCTATCTGCAGGCATTCAAGTTCTTCGACCTCGGCTACGCGAGTGCCCTCGCGGTACTGCTCTTCCTCGCTGTCCTGGCCCTGACCGTCGTGCAGTGGTGGTTGCGCAAGAAGTGGGTGTTCCATGAGCAGTAACCCCTTGGCCCTGTTCCGACGCAGGGCTCGGACGCCCGCATTCGGGCGGATCCTGCTGTACGTACTGATGGTGGCCCTCGCGGTGCCGTTCCTCCTGCCCCTGCTGTGGATGGTGAGCAGCTCCCTCAAACCGATCTCGGAGATCTTCTCCTATCCGCCCTCGCTGCTCCCGAGCGACTGGCGGTGGGACAACTACGCCCGTATCACCGATTACCAGCCCTTCGGCCGTCAGTACTTCAACAGTCTCTATATCGCGGCGTTGGTGTGTGTCGGCAGCGTCGTGGTCTCGGCCATGGCCGGTTACGCCTTCGCCCGGGTCCGCCTCATCGGCGGCGGCACCATGTTCGTCCTCCTGCTCACCGCATTGCTGATGCCGAGCGAGGTCATCATCGTTCCGCTGTTCCGGCTGTTCTCCGAGATCGGCTGGACCGACACGCACTGGCCGCTGATCATTCCGGCCGTGTTCGGCAGCAACTCGGTCTTCGGCACCTTCGTCATGCGCCAGTTCTTCCTCGGCCTGCCGGCCGAGCTGGAGGAGAGCGGAAGGCTCGACGGTCTGGGGCGTTTCGGGCTGTTCTTCCGGATCGCGCTCCCGCTGGCCGGACCTTCGCTCTCAGCGGTGGCACTGCTCTCCTTCCTGCACAGCTGGAACTCCTTCCTGGAACCGCTGGTGTTCCTGCGCAGCCCGGAGATGTTCACCCTGCCGGTAGCGCTCACCCAGATCGTGGACAACTTTGGAGCCCCGGTCTGGAATGTGCAGCTCGCGGCCAGCACGCTCACGGTCATTCCGGTTCTCGCGGTATTCCTGGTGGCCCAGCGCTGGTTCATCAAGTCAATCGTCAACAGTGGTCTGAAGGGTTAGTCATGGAAATGCTCACAGTATCCGGTGACCGGTTCGTCACCCCGTCCGGAAATCCAGTGACTCTGCGCGGCACCGGGCTCGGCGGCTGGATGATGATGGAGAACTTCCTCAACGGCTTCCCCGGCGCCGAGCACCAGGCCAGGGACGCGCTGCGGCATTCCATGGGCGCAGAAAAGGCCGACCGGCTGTTCGACCTTATCCTGGACGAGTTCTTCACCGACGCCGACGCAGCGCTGATCGCCCGCACCGGACTCAACTGCGTTCGCATTGCGGTCAATTACCGGCACCTCTCCGACGATGCCAACCCGTTCGACATCAAGGAGGACGGAATACGGCGGCTCACCAGCGCCATCGACGCCTGCGCCCGGCACGGCATCTACACCATCATCGACCTGCATGCCGCACCAGGCTTTCAGAACCAGTCCGAGCACAGCGACAATCCGAGCCACCATGCCTGGCTGTGGCGCCACCGCCACTTCCAGGACCGAGTGGTGGCCATCTGGGAGGCGCTTGCGGACCGGTTCCGGGGCCGGCCCGAGGTAGCCGGGTTCAACCTGCTCAACGAGCCCGGCGATCCCACCGGCGAGGTGATCGGTCCGTTCTACCGCCGACTCGTCGACGCCGTACGGGCCATAGACCCGGACCATGTGATCTTCCTCGACGGCAACCGCTACGCCAACGACTTCGATGCCATCGGCAGTGGATTCGACAACACCGTGTACTCCGCCCACGACTACGCCCTCGCCGGAATCCGTGACGCGACCGAGTACCCGGGCGTAGTACGCGGACAGTATGTCGACCGCAGCTGGCTGGAGGAGCGCTTCCTGGAGCGAACCGAGCACTCCCGCAGAACGGGCACACCAGTCTGGGTGGGCGAGTTCGGGCCGGTCTATTCCGGCGACCCCGCAGTCGACAAGCACCGCTACGCCGTACTGCGCGATCAGCTGGAGATCTACCGTGAGCACGGGGCGAACTGGTCCATCTGGACCTACAAGGACACCCATCTGTCCGGGCTGGTGTCCCTCGCCCCCGACTCACCCTGGTCCCGGCTGCTGCAGCCGATCAGGGAGAAGAAGGAGCGGCTGGGCACCGAGCCTTGGTCCACCGGCGAGGAGGGCATCGGCCACGCCCTCGCCCCGCTCGATGAGCTGATGGCCACCGAGTACCCCGACTTCGACCCGCAGCCCTTCGGCCAGCGCTGGTACGTGCGCCGGCTCGTCCGTGAACTTCTGCTTGGGGAGCCCATGCTCGCCGACTTCGCCGCCCTCTTCGCCACTGTCGACGACGCCGGCATCGCAGCTCTGGCCGGCTCATTCCGCGTCGACGCCTGTATACCTCGCACGCCGCTGGCGGAACTCCTCACTGAATTCACCCGCAGCTGAAACCGCCTCTTCAGAAGGAGACACCAGTGCGACACCCGACCGACAGACCTATCCACACCGCGCCGGGACTCCCCGGCCTCAGCCGCCGCGCGCTGCTCGGAGCTGCCGGCGCCGCAGCGCTGCTGACCGCGCTGCCCGCCCGCCCCGCCGGCGCCACCGAGGGGACGACCGCCCTGTCGCTCCTCGACCCGCTGCCCCCGGGACTCCCCGACCGCACGCTGTTCGCCCCCGAGGAGCAGCGGTACGCGCCGTACCTGGTGACCCTCGCGCCGATGGCAAACGACATCGAGGATGCCGACCCGGCCACATACGGCTGGTTCAAGGGCGGCTGGTGGCGCACGCCGGACGAGCCGTACAACGCCCGGATCCAGGAGCACGTGTACACACTGAGCTGGTTCTACGCCAACTCCCGGCCCTGGAACCCGTACGCCGGTGACCCGGCACTGCTGGCCCGCCTCGACGCAGCGCTCCAGCACTATCTGCGCCTGCAGCACGACAACGGCTCATGGCCGGAGTACCGCCCCACCGAATATTCCAGAGCGGCCACCGGTTTCGGACTCGGGTATCTGAGCAAGACGCTGCAGGTTCTGCGCACGGTCGGGGCCCTGCCCCAGCGGCAGACCGAGATCCGGACCGCCGTGCACAGAGCGATGGTGTGGTTCCTCGACCCCGGCAACACCACCGTCTGGCAGAACCCCCTGAGATACGCCAACCACTACATCGCCGGCCTCGCAGGCGCGACCCTGAGTCTGCAACTGGACCCCGATGCCGCTTTGCAGACACGGCTGGCAGAACGCATCACCTTCATCGCAGACCGCGGTCAGAGCCCACAAGGTTTCTTCTACGAACCACGCGGCATGGACGTCGGCTACAACTTCGATGTCATGCTGCCGGACATGGCCGAGCTCTATCACCTCACCGGCGATCCGGCCATGCTCTCCATGGCCCGCAAATTCGCCCCCTGGCTCGGCTACAACCTGGTGTGGGAGCCCGATGGATCGGGCTACTTCACCAACGTCGCCGCCTCCGCCCGCACCAGCTCCCTCTCGTACGACGGGGTCATGCTGGAGCCCGACCGCACGCACCTCGGCTCGCTCTTCGTGCCTGAAACACCCGAGCTCGCGGCGTTCTTCACCGCCCGCGAGGACCGGGCGGACGCACGCGCCGCATGGGCAGCGGATCCGAATCCCGTGCCGGTGCTGGAGCGCGGCAAGACCTCCCCGCGCGTCATCGCGCACGTCCCTTACGGCGATGGGTCCCCGACCCGTGCAGAGAAGAACGACGCGATCTCCGATCTGCCGTACCTGAGGCAGGACAACTTCGTCGAACTCCGCCGTGACGCCAAACAGGACTTCCTCTTCATCCGGCGCCCCAGCCTCTACCTGGGAACCTTCTTCGGCACCCGAGCCACCAGCCTCGTTCGCTCCGGCCTCACCTTCCTGTGGCACCCCGACGCAGGCATGGTCGTGTACTCACTCAACAACGGCGACTCCTGGGCCACCGAGTTCGACGGCGGCCGGCTCGACGCCAACAGCGACCTGACGGCCGAGTACTTCACCGGTGCGCCCACCGCACGGCCCTGGACCGGCGGCGACCTCTCCCCCGGCGAACCCTTCTGCATCCGGTATCGCACCCCCGACTCCGCGGTCACCACCGACATCACTGTCGCCCGGCAGTCCGTGCGTCGCGTCGTGACCGCCGGCTCGGCGGCGAGCGAACTGATCCCGCTCGTGCTGCACCCGACCGACCAGGTGACCTTCACCGACGGCACGGAGGCGGCCTACGGCAGCGCGACTTCGGCTGCCGCGGACGGCCTTACCGTGCGCCGTGGCGACACCACGATCTTGATCCGGTGGGATGCCCCACGCGCCGCCAGCCTCACCAGCGGCCCCACCACGTTCCTGCGCGACGCCACCCGCCGCGCCCACCTACTCCGCATCCCGCACCCTGGCGCTCTCCACCTGACGATCACGTTCAGCTGAACCACACCAACGGGACGTCACCGGCGTCCCCCAAGGAATCGGACAGGCATGACGATTCGACCGTCTCAACGAAAGTCGACGGTTGCGTGGCTGCTATCTCGATGAGTATTCCTGGCATCGGGTAACCCGCTGGCTGCGTAAACGACATCCTCGTGTCCCGTGGGCATCCTTGTTCCGGCGTTTCCTCCCGGGGAAACGTCGGCCGAAGACGGGATCTCGCTGATCCAACCCCAAAAGGTTCCGGTGGTCCGCTACCGATATCGGAGGCGGAACATACCGACACCATGGACGCCAATACCGGCAGCCGTCGGCTAACCGGCGGCAAGAGCACGTGGAGAGCCGGATGCTCGGAGACGGGCACGTCCGGTTCGGCGGGCGGGCCGGGGAAACGGAACACCAGAAATGGTGTCACCGCGCCCCAGTCCGACCCGACTCATCCACACAGAACACCAATGCCCGTTTGGGCGGGTCCAGGTAGAGGCCGACGACATCGTGGACCTTGTCGACGACGTACGGATCGGTCGACAGCTTGAAGGTCATCTCCGAGCGGTGCGGCTGCGGGTCGAACGCCCGCCAGATCCGTGACACCGATGACTGCGAAAGTCCCATCTCATTCGCCATCGACCGTGTCGACCAGTGTGTCGCGTTCTTCGGCGTAGATTCCAGCGTCCTGGTGACCACCGCGGCGGCCTGCTCGTCCGTCACCGTCCTTGGGCCACCCGGACGCGGCATATCACCCAGACCGGCGATCCGGTACTGCCCGAACCGGGCTCGCCAGCAGCCCACCGCCTGCGGGTCCATGCCGACCGACACCCTGGACGCTACGGCTGCAGACCGAGCATCTGGGGTCGATTCAACAAGTCAGGAGCTTGGTCCAGAAGCCCCGTCACTGTCTTGTCCACCCGCCCGACCGGCGCGTGCCGCCCTCGGCACGGACTGGCAAGGACGGACACGACAAGCATGACGCACAACGCCCCGGAGATCACCGGCGGAGTCGACACCCACGGTCTGACGCACCACGCCGCGGTGATCGACCCCGTCGGCAGGCATCTGGCCGACCGGGAGTTCCCGACCACGATCCGTGGCTACCGGGAACTTCTGGACTGGATGCGCTCCCACGGCAAGTTGATCGCGGTAGGGGTGGAGGGCACCGGCGCCTACGGGGCCGAACTGGCCAGCGTGCTGACGGCGGCCGGGATCGCGGTTATCGACGTGGACCGCCCGGACCGCAAGACCCGCCGGATGAAGGGCAAGTCCGACCCGATCGACGCCTACGCCGCCGCGACGGCTGTCCTGTCCGGCCGGGCGACCGGCACTCCCAAGAGCAGGGACGGCGTGGTCGAGGCCGTCCGCGTGCTGCGCGTCGCCCGCCGCAGCGCGGTCAAGGCCCGCACCCAGGCGATGAACCAGATCCGGGGTCTGCTCGTCTCCGCGCCGGCGATGCTCCGTGAGCAGACCACCGGCATGGACCGTGCGGCCCTGATACGCGCCCTGGCCCGACTGCGGCCCGGCGACGACCTGTCCCGCCCGCTGGCCGCGACCCGCGCGGCGCTACGCCGCCTGGCCCGCCGCCACCAGGCCATGGACGAGGAGATCGCCGAGCTGGACGCTGAACTCGGCCCGCTGACCCGGCAGGCCGCCCCCGTGCTCCTGGAGCTCTACGGCGTCGGCCCCGAAACCGCCGGCCAACTACTGGCTTCGGCCGCCGACAACCCTGAACGGATGCGTTCCGAGGCAGCCTTCGTACACCTGGCCGGCGTCGCACCGATCCCGGCCTCGCCCGGCCGCACCCACCGCCACCGGCTCAACCGCGGCGGCGACCGTGCCGCGAACAACGCCCTGCACACCATCGTCCTGGTGCGCATGCGCTACGACGAACGCACCCGAGCCTACGTCGAGCGGCGCACCAAGGAAGGACTCTCGAAGAAGGACATCATGCGCTGCCTCAAGCGATTCGTCGCCCGCGAGGTCTACCGCGCTCTCACCAGCACGCCAGCGGGCCAAATCACCCAAATCGACCTTGCTCCTGCCGCTTGACATCTATAGGAGCATCCCCTGCACTCAACCTGCTGGGATGAAACCGTCCTGTACGTGTGGGTCTGAACCCGCTGCGGGCACTTGTACCCGACGCTGAGGTTCCTGGCCTTACAGCTGACCCAGAGTCCTGGCTGTGCGGACTGGCAAGGCCGACGCACCGCTCGGCCTTTCTGGCGGGCGCCACGGCCTGATCATCTACTTCATGATCGTCAAGGGTGTCATCGACGCCTGAGGCATTTATGGCCGAGAGTACCCGCCGACAAGACGCTGGGACATGTAGCCGAGACGGAAGGCTATTCTGCGGCTCATTCGATCTTTCTAGGGTTGGGGACATCAAGCAGGGCGCCAAGCCGGACATCAACCGGTCGAACCAGGGAGAGTTACCGTGCGCACAGTGTTCCAGAAGTCTTTCGGTGGCCCCGAGGTCCTTGAGGTCGTGGAGACCGAGCGGCCGAAGCCGCTGCCCGGCGAGGTTCTTGTCAAGGTCCACGCCAGTGCGGTCAACCCTGTGGACGTGTTCGTCAGGTCCGGCGCTTTCCCACTGCTCGGTGAGCCGCCGTTCGGCGTGGGCTGGGACATTTCCGGGGTGGTCGAAGAGGTCGGCCCCGGCGCCAGGTTCGAGGTGGGTGACGAGGTATACGGGATGCCGTTCTTCCCCCGCGCCGCCACCGGGTACGCCGAGTACGTCGCCACACCGTCCCGCCAGGTGGCTCGCAAGCCCGCCTCGCTCGACCATGTGCACGCCGCCGCCATCCCCCTCGCGGCGCTCACGGCCTGGCAGGGCCTGGTACAGGCGGCAGGCGTCAAGGAGAGCGACCGGGTACTGATCCACCGGGCAGCCGGTGGTGTCGGCCACTTCGCGGTACAGATCGCGAAGGCACACGGCGCCCATGTGATCGCCATGGCCAGTCCGGCCCGGCACGATTTCGTCCGCGGCCTCGGCGCCAACGAGGTCATCGACTACCGGACCACCGACTTCACCGAGGCCGTCAAGGACGCCGACGTGGTTTTCGACTCCACGGCCCAGGGCGATCTCTCGCTCAGTGTGCTGCGCCCCGGCGGCGTACTCATCAGCATCGTGGAACACGCCGACCCAAAGCTCGCCGTACGCGTCGAGGCCGCCGGGCGGCGCTTCGCCGGCATCTCGGTCGAGCCGGACTACGCCGCGCTCGAAGCGATCGCCGACCTGGTCGACGCGGGCCTGATCCGCCCGCACGTCGAGGAGACGTTCCCGCTGGAGGAGGCCGGTAAGGCACATGAGCTGGTCGCCTCGGGACACGTACAGGGCAAGATTGTCCTGACGGTCTGACCGCGACGGGCCGAATCAGGGAGAGCAAGGCGGATGGATATCCTCACCGAGGCGCTGGCCTCGATGCGCACCGGGCACCCGGCATCCGTACGGACCAACGGCCGCGCCCCTTGGGGCGTGCGGCTGCCGCCAGTCGCAGGCGCCGGGTTCCATGTGGTGCTGTACGGGACCTGCTGGCTGGTCCCCCTCAATGACACACCACCGCATCTCAAGCCGATCCCGCTGAGCCCCGGTGATGTGATCTTCCTGCGCAGCGGGCGGGGCCATATCCTCGCCGATCATCCCTCCACCCCGGCCGTGGAGGCCACGGCGGAGCAGATCCAACGGGGCTCACCGATCGGCTCGCTCACACTCGGTGGCAAGGGCCCCGAGACCAGCCTCCTGTGCGGCGACTACCACCTGGACCAAAGCCGCCCGCACCCCCTGGTGCGCCACCTGCCCGAGGTGATCCATCTGCCGACACGGCACGGCCGCCATCCGGAGTTGAGCGCCGCCGTCCAACTCCTCGGCTCCGAGCTGGAAAACCCACGCATCGGCTCGGACGGCATCGTGCCCAGCCTGATCGACTCGCTGCTCCTCTACATCCTGCGGGCCTGGCTGGACGATCAGCCCCCGACCGCCGCCCAGGGGTGGGCCGCGGCCCTGGGCGACAAGGCGGTGGCGCCTGCCCTGTCGGCCATTCACGACGACCCCTCGGTCCAGTGGACGGTCGAATCACTGGCCGAGCGGGCAGGGCTGTCCCGCGCCGCCTTCGCCCGGCGGTTCGCCTCGCTGGTGGGCGAACCACCGATGGCCTATCTGACCCGCTGGCGCATGACGACCGCCGCCCGTCTGCTGCGCGAGTCCAACGCCCCACTGACGACGGTCGCCGCCCGCACCGGATACGGCTCGGAGTTCTCCTTCGCCAAAGCATTCAAGCGGGAGTACGGCCTGGCCCCGGGCGGCTACCGGCGCCAGACCAGGGCTGCCTAGTGTCCTGCGCCAGTAGTTGAGCGTTGGTTGTCGTGTGACTTCTGCTACCGGACGGGTTGTTCCACTGATCGTGCGACCGCAGGGTCTGCGCACTGTTCCGCCGGAGTCGGCCCTGCACTGCACCACCAGCCGCCGCGCACCGACCTGGCGCGCCGGAGCTCGGCCAGAGGAGGCAGTTTCGCTCGACGCGTAGGCCTGGGATCCGCACCTGCTCCGGCACTCAGGCCGCTACGAGCAGGATGTTGAAGGCGGCCTTGTCCTCGATCCGCGCGGGGGTTGCCGTCGATCCGCCGGTGGCGCGGGCAGCGTGGACAGCAGTTCGGCAGCCTCGCTGTCCACGACACTGATCCAGCCGTGCCGCTTTTCGGCCCCTCGGACACGGTCCTGGGCGGCCAGGACCGTGTGGGGACCGGCGTGTTCCTACCGGGATAGCAGCCGATCGCTCGCGCCGGCCGCGTCAGGGTGCGCAGCCGGAGCCCGGCGTGCAGGGGGCGCATGGACGAGCGAACCGCTCGGCTGAGACCAGCGGGCGGCCCGCCAGGGCCTCGTCGAGGGCGGTCTGGGTCGCCTCCACGATTCCCGGATCGGGCACCGACATCCGGCCGGTCATGCCGCGCACTCCAGTTCGCCGCTCGCCGCGGCCGGGGTCCTCCGGGCAGTGCGGTTCTTGATCAATTTGAAAAACCGACTCGAAGGTATTTAGTATCGGGGCATGGGAAGGCCAGTGGACCAACTGACACCGAAGGGCGCTGCGACGCGGCGGGAGATTCTGCGCGCGGCCGCCCGTGTCTTCGATGCCAAGGGGTATGCCCTGGCGCGGATGGACGACGTGGTGAGCGAGACCGGCCTCACCAAGGGTGCCGTGTACTTCCACTTCAAGAGCAAGGCGGCCCTGGCCCATGCGGTCGTCGACGATCAGAAGCAGGGGATGCTTGCGCATGTGCGCAGGCAGCTCGAGGGGCTCGGAGGGCCGGCCGCACAGGTACGCGGACTCGTCCCCGTCCTCGTGGACCTCGTCATCGCCGAACCCGCGGGATGGTCCGTCGTACGGCTCGACCGCGAACTCACCACCGAGTCACCGCAGGAACACGCCCAGGTGTCCGTTCTCGCGGAGTGGGTCGGCCTGGTCGAAGAACTCCTCCTGGCCGGCGCCCGCGCGGGCGACCTGCATCTCTCGGCCGACGCCCATGCGCTGGCGACCGTATTCGTAGGTGCGTTCGACGGGCTGAAGGGCGTCCTCGAGGCCACGGGGCGCGCCACTCCCGAAGAGCTGCGCCGTGCGGCGGGCGTTCTCGCCGAAGTCATTGAGGCGACCATCGAAGCTCACTGAACGCGGGCAGGCCGGACATCACGCACGTCGGCAAGCCGGGCCTTTTCATCACCAAGAAAAAAACCTTCAAGTAGGTATGGAGACAGATATGAACTACTCGGACACCCTCACCTCCCAGCTGGCCGTCGTCACCGGCGCTTCGTCAGGAATCGGCGCCGAGTTCGCCCGCCAGCTGGCCGCCCGCGGTGTGGACCTGGTCCTCGTCGCCCGTTCGAAAGACAAGCTGGAGGAACTCGCCTCGACCCTGCGGACCAAGCACGGCGTGACTGTCAGACCCATCGCCCTCGACCTATCCCTGCCCGACTCCTCCGAGACCCTCGCGCGCATGCTCGACGAGCAGGGCGTCGCCGTGGACATCCTCATCAACAACGCCGGCTTCGCTTCCCACGGCGACCTCGCCGAGGCCGACCCCGGCCACATGGCGTCCCAGGTGCAGCTCAACGTCGGCACGCTCGTCGGCAACACCACCCGGCTCCTGCCCGGCATGGTCGAGCGCGGGCGCGGCACCGTCATCAACGTCGCCAGCACGGCCGGATTCCAGGCGGTGCCGCACATGGCGGTGTACTCCGCGACGAAGGCATTCGTCCTGTCCTTCACGCGTTCCCTCTGGGGCGAGACCCGCGGCACCGGTGTGACCGTCCTCGGGATCTGCCCGGGCGCCACCGACACCCCGTTCTTCGACGTGGCCGGTGACAACGCGTCGGTCGGCGCCCGGCGCACACCGCAGCAGGTCGTCGCCACAGCACTCACGGCACTCGGCGGACGCAAGGCGACCGTCGTCGACGGCGCCGGCAACGCCCTGGTGTCACGCGTCGTCAGCCGCCTGGTACCCGAGCGCCCCCTGATCCGCATCGCCGAACGCAGCGTACGCCCGAGCGCGTAAAGGGCCCGCCGGCGAACCGTGAACGCACCCCACCTCACCGCGCTCTCGTTGAACGACTCAATGACTTGCCGCAGGGGCTTGAAGGAGTGCGTGCCGGGTCGCTGCCGTTCACCTTTGCAGGTCGGCCGCAGCAACTGGGTCCCGTGACCGGCGATTTCGTGTTCGAAGGCGCGGCCGAAGTAGTTCTTGTCGCCGATCAGTGTCTGTCCGGGTCTGCTTTGAAGGAAGTCCGGTTCGGCGGCGAGGAGGTCGAGGAGGGTTTCGCATTCGTCGGCTTCGGCTCCGGTCAGGGCGAAGGCGACGGGCAGCTCCTGGAGGGTGCATATCAGGTGCAGGCGCAGTCCCCAGAAGAAGCGGCTGTGGCTGGCGCAGTAGCCGTACTGAGCCCATCCGGCGAGGTCGGAGCGGTTGACGGTCTCGCGTACGCGGCCGCATTCCACAGGTGTGGAGTCCACGATCCATACGTCGTCGCTCCACACCGAGGTGTTGGTAGCCAGGATCCGGGTGATCCCGCGTAACAGGCGGGCGGCCTTGCGCAGCCGCTTGTTGTAGCCACGTTGCTGGGGCAGGTAGGGGAAGAGGTGCCGCAGGTGGGCGCCGGCGTGGCGGAGCCACTTGGCCTCGGAGGTGAAGCCGAGCATGGCCTGCATCATCGCGAGGGTGACCAGTTCGGCATCGCTCAGGCGCGGCCGACCGGTGGTCGCCACGGTGCCACGTCCTGATGCTCCTTCAGCAGGTCATCGGCCGTCGCATAGAGCGCTGTCGCGAGGGTGTCCAAGTTGTTGTCACAAAGCAATTTTGGACGCCCTCGTTCTCGTCTCCGCAGGCGCCCCTTGGGATTGATCACCTACATTGGGCAGCATGTCCACGAGTCTGTTGCCACAACATCGAATCCTCGACGCTGAAGAGGCCGAAAGGAGGTTCGCGGTGTCGGCCGACGTCGGGTATCCGTACCGGGATTTCGCTCGCGATCAGGAGATTCGCCTGTACGCCACCGGTCTGACCGTTGACGGCGACCTTGTCTCACAACCACCCGGTGACGGGAATCCCTGCAACGTGATCGTGGCGGGGGACCTGACTGTCGGTGGGGACCTGTCGTGGTCGTCCTATGGTGGCGGCTGTTTTCTGCTGGTGACTGGAGACCTGCGGGCACGTAACATCTTCGTCGCCGGAGAGCCGAACGTGGTGGTGCGCGGTGACCTAACCGCGTCGAACGGCGTCTTTGGTCACGACAACTACGGCGTCCTCGTCGTCTGCGGACGCACCACCGCCCGCATAGTCATCAACACCTCCGGCTTCAACATGGTGTTCGCCGAAGATCCCCAGGCATTCGTCATGGGTCATCCGAACCGCCAGAACTTCGCGAGCGATATCGACGACGAGCTGGAGCTCGAAGACGTCTTGGCCACCGACCTTCTCGACCATGGCGGCGCCAACTTCGCAGCGATCCGTGCGGCGTTGGTGGCCGGACGGTCGATCCTGCGGCCAGGCTTCTCCAGCGACGCATCTTGACCGGCGACCCGGAGGCCAGTGACGCCAAATTGCTTCGACGGCCGTGGCCTGGTGGCTGCGTTGCGGCAACGACGAGCGCTCGTACGGGCAGGCGATCCCTTGGAATCAATCACCTAGCGGGAGCTGACCAGGTAGAAGGTACCGTGCTCCCATGGATCGGCTGGTACGACACCGAGCGCCTGCATCCGCAGGGGATCCAGGGCGTCGGCGTCGTGGGCGTCGGCTCGGATGATGCGACCGGTGCCCAGGTGCAGCGAGACCCGCAGCCGGCGGCCTGTCCGGTGGGCACCTCCAGGGGAGATCCAGAGAGAACTGAAGGGCGGCTGCGGCTCGGGGGGCAGAGTAGCCCGTGGGTTCCGGGCTCCTGGTTCGCTTCGGCAGGGCACTCTGGCTCCGCGCTTGATCCCCGCAAGTTCCTGCTGCGGAGTGCTTGGCCATGGCTTGGAACTCTGGCGCGTCTCAGTCGGGTCTGTCAATCGAACGGTGTATCAGGGGTGTTTGGGGTTACTGACGGGGTGCGGAGAGGCGGCCGTCGAAGGTGATGTCGAAGGCGTTCAGCGCGGTCTTCCAGCGCAGGGTCCAGCGGGTTTGCCCCTTGCCGGTGGGGTCGAGGGACATGATCGCCATGTAGACGCATTTCAGGGCGGCCTGCTCGTTGGGGAAGTGGCCGCGGGCCTTGACCGCCCGCCGGATCCGGGCATTCACCGATTCGATCGCGTTGGTCGTGCAGACGATGCGGCGGATCTCGGTGTCGAATCGGAGGAACGGGGTGAACTCCTCCCAGGCGTTCTCCCAGAGTCTGACGATCGCCGGATACTTCCTGCCCCACGTGTCGGCGAGCTCGGCGAATCGTTCGAGCGCGGCCTCCTCGGTCGGCGCCGTACAGACCGGCTTGAGAGCCCTGGCGATCTTGTCCCAGTCCTGGCGGGCGGCATATCGGAAGGAGTTCCGCAGCAGGTGGACCACGCAGGTCTGCACGATCGTCCTCGGCCAGACGGTCTCGACCGCGTCGGGCAGGCCCTTCAGCCCGTCGCAGACGAGCATGAGGACGTCGTTGACGCCGCGGTTCTTGATCTCGGTGAGGATGTGCATCCAGTGCTTGGCGCCCTCGCCGCCGTCCCCGGCCCACAAGCCGAGGATCTCGCGCCGGCCCTCGACGGTGACGGCCAGGGCCACGTAGATCGGCCTGTTGGCGACGGCGCCGTCGCGGATCTTCACGTGGATGGCGTCGATGAACACGACCGGACAGACCGGGTCGAGCGGGCGGTTCTGCCATTCGGCCATGCCCTCGAGGACCTTGTCGGTGATCGTGGAGATCGTCTGGCGGGAGACGTCGGCGCCATAGACCTCCGCGAGGTGGGCCTGGACCTCGCCCGTGGTCAGGCCCTTCGCCGACAGGGAGATGACCATCTCGTCCACCCCGGACAGGCGCTTCTGCCGCTTCTTGACGATCTTCGGCTCGAACGCCCCGTCCCGGTCGCGAGGGACGGATATCTCCACCGGACCGACGTCCGTCAGCACGGTCTTCGTCCGGGTGCCGTTGCGGGAGTTCCCGCCGTTCTTCCCGGCCGGATCGTGCTTGTCATAGCCGAGATGGTCGGTGATCTCGCCCTCCAGGGCGGACTCCAGCAGCCGCTTCGTCAGCTGCTGGAGCAGTCCGCCCTCGCCGGTCAGCTGCAGTCCCTCGGCCTGAGCTCGGGAGACCAGCTCGTCGATCAGCCGGTCATCCACCACCCTCGCCGGCTGCGGCTCTACCGCCTCGCTTATCTGGGCCTCGGCCACGTTCTCACTGGTCATCGATGCATCCTCCATGATCGGGAGTTACACCGAACGATTTACAGTCCCAGTACAGACGCCAACGCTGCCAACGCCGGGCCGGCCCACAGGCAGGCGCCTGCGGACGAGGCTGCATTATGGTGAGCCGATCTTCGGACCCGTACGCATGGAGGCGCAGCAGTGACGACCGACGTGACGCCCGAACTGGCCGAGGCGATTCAACGTGGCTACGACCAGCGCGACCGGGCGAACATGGCGCCGACGATCGCCTACTTCCAGGCACTGCTTGCCGAACACCCTGGTCACCCAGTCCTCATATACGAGGTAGGTGGCGCCTACGACACCGCGGGCCAGGAGGAGACCGCCCGCAGCTACTACGAGCGGGCGCTCGCCCTCGACCTCGACGGTGACGTCCTGCGCCGGTGCCTGTGCCAGTACGCCAGCACCCTGAGGTGGCTGGGCGAGCTGGACGAGTCGCTAGCGGTGCTCGACCGCGCCCGCAGGGAGTTCCCCGACTCGGACTCCGTACGCGTCTTCCGCGCCATGACCCTCAACGACGCCCAGCGGCCAGACGAGGCGGTGGCCGAGTTGCTCACCGTCGTCACCGGGCACGCCGAGGTCACCGGGCACGCCGAGGTCACCGACCTCGGGCGGTGGGCGGTCGGACTGCGTGGCCTCGCCCAGTGGCTCGCCGACGGCCGCCCCGAATAGGAAGCACCTACCCTGCACAAGGCCAGCGCAGGAGGGCCTTGGCCGGTGGGCGTGTCCGCGACAGGCATGAACACGGCAGTGTTCGACGGGAGATCGGCTTTCTGCTGCGATGAGCGTGGCTGTGGGGGCGGAAGCTTCTTTCTCACTCTAAGTAATGGTCGATCGGCTCGACGACTTCGCACACCCGAGGTGCCACGCCGATCGTGGAAGTGGGCCGACCTGTGATTCCACTGATGGGGGCAGGCTTCGAGCCTGTGCACGTTCGGCGACAGAGCCAATCAAAGTGCACAACCTTGATCTGACGCCTGTCCGTCCGCAAGGGCAGGTGGCCTCGCGGTACCTTCGCCCATCAGGCACGACCCGCGCCGTCCGTTCCGTCTTCAGTGCGTGGTCTGGTCTGCTGTTTCTCGGGTGATGTCGGCGTAGAGGCGGAAGAGAGTCGGGCGGGCTTCGCCCTGGTCACGTTCGTGCAGAGCCGCCCAGCACTGGGCGATGAGCTCCCGGGCCTGGGTGCCGGGCCAGGGCCGGGGCAGGAGCTGAGGCGGCAGCAACGGGTCGGGCTCTATGGCGCGGGTGAGTTCGGCGGCCAGCTCGACAGCGATGGTGAGGAGTGCGGATGGGGAGAGTTCGGCAGGGCCGGTGAGCCGGGCGAGGCGGGGCTGGGCGATACGGCTGAGGTGGTAGTAGCGATCGGCGATCTCCTGCAGGGGCCATAGACGTCTGGCGAGTTCGGCAGGCTCTTGGGTGTCGCCCCTGCGTAGGTCCGTCGTGGTGAGGAGGGTGAGCGCGCCGTGGGTGCCGAGCCGGTGGGCCGCTTCTTCGACGTACGGTTCCCACGTGTTGGCGCAGACGTACAATCCGCCCTGGAGCGGGGCGCCACCGAGGTGGACGAGCGTCTCGCGCAGGGCGTCCCGGGCGGTGCGCGCCGATTCGGGCACCGCGAAGGCGGCCAGGTGCCAGACACCGTCCCAGGGCGCGAGCCCGGCATCCTGTTGGAATGCGTGCCGCAGGAAGTCCGCGTTGGGGGCGAGGGCACGCTTGGTGTCCGTGGTCGCGTGCAGCTCCGCCTTGCGGCCTCGGCCCTCGTGGGTGAAGCGGCCTTCAGACACGAGGCGTTTGATGCACAGCCGTACCTGCTGGTCGCTCATGCCCAGGGTGTTGGCGACGGTGTACAGCTCATCCGCGTCGACGGTGCCGTCCTCGCGGATCAGCGCGTGGACGAGCATGCGGGTGGGGACCTCGACGTGGTCGGTCTCGGCGCTCACAGTTCTCTCACTCCTTTTGTTCCGACCAGGCGGTGCATGGTGGTCACCGCGCCGAATCCGAGCAGTCCGCGCAGGTAGGGCGTGTGCTCGGTCCGTACGGCCGTGAAGCCGCGCCGCTCGTACAGGGCCCTGGCGCGCGGGTTGGTGTCGATCACGTCCAGTCTGATCTCCCGGCAGTCCCGCTCCGCCGCGACGGCGGCTACTTCCTCGATGAGCAGGCTCCCGACGCCCCGGCCGCGCATGGCCGGGTCCACGGCGATGCCGTCCATGACGAGTTGTCCGGGGGCCGGGTGGCGTTCGAACAGGGCGAGGAGCAGGAGTCGGTGCAGTCCGCGTACGTGTCCGTACGCGCGCAGTACGGCGCAGGCCGATCCTCCGGTGAGGGCCCGCCCGTCGTACTGGTAGCCGGCGAGGCCGACGAGCTGCCCGTCCAGGAGTGCGCAGACCGCTCGATCGGTGTTCAGGTGGGCGGCGATGAAGGGCACCGCCTTGCCCGGCGGGTTCAGGGCGGGACCGAGTTTGCGGCCGAAGGCGTCCCAGTACAGCTCGGCCGCCCGCCGCTCGGCTCCGGCCGGAACGCCCCGCCGCACTGTCACCGGTCCAGTGCCGGTGCCTGTCACGTTCAGTCCCATGCCGTGCTCCCTTCCTCCCTGAAACCTCGACCCGAATCTATCAAACTCTCGGTGATCGTTCCGTCCATGATAGTTTAGGTGTCCACTCAAACCCGAACAGAGGCAGCCATCCCATGTGTCCAAAGACCCAGCCCCGACGGCACGGGCTCCGCATCGCCGTGTGGTCACTCGTCACGGTCCTGATCGTGGCCGCCGGTCTCGTCGGTGTGGTGCTGTGGCAGAACTCATACGACATGGACGAGCAGCGGGTCACGATCCGCCACGGCGGCCACACCCTCAACGGCGTACTGGCCATCCCCAGGGACGGCCTCAAGCACCACGGCCTGGTCGTGTACGTCCACGGCGACGGCCCCGTCGACGCCACCCACGACGACGGTTACAAGCCCATATGGGAGGCGAACGCCAAGGCCGGGTACGCCTCCCTGTCCTGGGACAAGCCCGGCGTCGCGGACGCACCAGGCAACTGGCTCGACCAGTCCATGGACGATCGGGCCAACGAGGCAGCCGCCGCCATCGCCTGGGCCCGCGCCCGCCCGGACATCGACGGCGACCGGATCGGACTCTGGGGCGCCAGCCAGGCGGGCTGGGTCCTGCCGAAGATCGCCGCCAAGACGCCCGTGAGCTTCGTCATCGCCGTCTCGCCCGCCATCAACTGGCTCCAGCAGGGCCGCTACAACCTCCTCGCCGAGCTGCGCGCCGACGACGCATCAGCAGCCCGCACCAAGGCGGAGACCGCCAAGAGCGACACCACCCTCCGGCTGCTGGAACGCCATGCGACCTTCGAGGAGTACGTCAAGGCGATGCGCGGCGACGCGGACGGCATGACCGCCGACCGCTGGGGCTTCATCTCCAAGAACTACACCGCGGACGCCACACAAGACCTCCGCGCCCTGCGCGGCGTACCGGTGCTGCTGACCCTCGCAGGCCATGACATCAACGTGGACACCGCCGACACGGAGCGCACCTACCATAAGGTGCTGGACGCAGGCGGCGCTTTGACGGTCAAGCATTACCCGGACGCGACCCATTCACTGCTCAAGCAGTCCATTGAGCAGTCGGACCTCAAGATCACGCTCACCGCGCTCTTCTCCCCCCACTCGCTCTTCGCGGACGGATTCCTGGACAGCCAACGACAGTTCCTCAAGGAACTCGGCCGCGTCAGCCACGCCACCCCATGACACTCCCGCAAGCTCGGCCATGGCGCATGGTGCACGTTCACGTGTACCGCCCGGTGCGCTTTGAAGCGAACGTCGACACTCTTCCCGAAGAATCCGGGGCGATCAGTCCCGCTGGGCTTCGCGGGGCGGCGGCTGGCCCTTGCGGCGGGACTGTCGTTGGGTGGTGCGCCTGGTCATCAGGGTGATCGCGGCCAAGGTGATCAGCGCCTCGGAGTGCTGGATGAGGCGTTCGTAGTCGCGGGCGTGTCGGCGGGCGTGCATGACCCAGGCGTGAGTGCGTTCGACCACCCAGCGGCGGGGAAGAACGACGAACCCCTTCGCGTCCTTGGGCCGGCTCACGGTCTTGATCGTGAGGTTCAGGTACTTCTTCGCCCAGGTCACGAGCTGTCCAGCATAGGCCGAGTCGGCCCAGACGATCGTGATCTCGGGGTGCATCAGCCGTAGCCGGAACAACACTTCCTTGGCCGCGTCGCGGTCGGTGATGTCGGCGGGGGTGACCATGACGAACAGCGGCAGGCCCTTGGTGTCCACGACCAGGTGCCGCTTCCTGCCATTGATTTTCTTCGCCGCGTCGTAACCGCGGGAGTCCTTGCCGACGGTCTCGGCGGCCTTCACCGACTGCGAGTCGATAATGGTGGCGACCGCGCCAGGGGACCGGCCCATGTCGTGGCGGACCCGCTGGCGGAGCTGGTCGCGGATCTGACCGAAGATGCCGGCCGCCGCCCACCTGGCCAGGAATCCGTAGCAGGTCCGCCAGGGCGGGTAGTCCTTGGGCAGGGCTCTCCACTTGCAGCCCGTGTCAACGACGTAGCGGATCGCGTCCACGATCTCCCGGCGCGGGTGCTTCTCCGGCCGGCCGCTGGCCTTCGTCTCGCAGGCCGGGGTGGGCAACAGCGGTTCGAGCAGTGCCCACTCGTCGTCCCAGGTGTCCGACGGATAGCATCGGCGCCGGGCCATGCGCGCTCCCTCCCCTCAAGGCGAAGGCCATGGTCCGGCCGCGAAGCGGCCGGACCATGGCGCTCACGCGTCGATGTAGTCGGCGATCACGTCGAGCGTGGACTCCACCGAGTTGAGCTGGGTGTTCAGGTGCTTGACCCACTGGCCCTTGGGCTGCAGAGCCGCGTGCGGGGCCACGACCCCGGTGATGAACCGGCGGATCTCTGTGAGCTTCTCGCGGATCACCGCGACCTCGTATGCCTGGAGCTCGACGGGGTCGGAGCAGAACTTGTAGCCGTCCGCCCGGTTCCAGATCAGCGGCGGCCAGCCGCGCTCGGTGATGATGTCCCGCAGGCAGGCCAGGCCCGCCCGGACCTGGCTCTTGCTCAGAGCCGAGGCCCTGCTGAGCTGGTCGAAGGCCAGCCCGGCCGGCCTCGCCTCAAAAGGGCACCCCACGAAAACGATGCTCGGTACGGTGGCCTGCACGTCCCACGTACCGGTCCTGAAGGGCAGAACACGTGTCGGCGTCCTGCGTGGACGCTTGCGCGAGGGGCTGAGCGTTGCGTCTCACCACCAAGCCTGGCCATGCAGCGGCATGGTCAGGTTTGTCCACGATGACCGGTTTCGAGATCGTCGCGGACGTCCAGATCGACGAGATCCACGCGCTCATAGCTCAGGTGTTCGTGATCTCCGCCGGAAACCCAGTGGACGAGACATGCTGCACTGGATGGAATCCAGCTCTCGGACCCCAGACACACGTCACTGCGGGCGGCGGCCGGTCGGCAGTGATCCACCCCTTCAACCAGTACCTCGCCGGCCCGCACACCGGCCTTGTGGACGCTCGCGTAATTCCCCAGGCGGAAGTTCACGTAATTCCCCAGCTGCTGACGTGAGCCGACGTTGGGGCTGTCGGTCAGTCCCACCAGAGCACGACGAGAAACTGCCGTTGAGACGCACCACGGTAGAACTTATGCATGGCGTTGAAGTGCTCTAGCAGGTACTTCTTGGGGCCACCGACGATCTTGTCCGCGCCGTTGCCGATCAAGGAGGCGGCCTCTGCCTCGTCTGTGGGCAGGGCGGCCAGGAGGGCCGGAAAGTCGATCTGCCCGAGCAGTTCCGCGGCGCGAGCCACTTGAGCCGCAGAGAGGGCCGTGGGGTTTGGCCCGAAGGGGCCGATGGCATGCGGATGCGTGTTGAAGAAGGCGAGGTCGATGGCGGTGTCACCGTCGAGAGCCTGTCGGAGAGCATTGCGATGGACGTCATCGAGACCTCCCAGCTCACAGACCCGTTCGAGCAGGAACGGGGCCCAGTCCAGGTCGAGGACGTCCGCCGAAGGCGGATCCCAGAAGGGATCTCCATCCGGCGATGCGTCGGCTGACTGGCGGCAGGAGGCGAGATACTCCGCCGGGATGCGGGCGAGTTGCTGAGTGACGGCCATGACGGCAGTATCCCGACGACGTCCACCGGTTTTCCCTACTTGGTCTTGTCGGTGGGGTTCCTCGGACGCTTGTTGGGGCGGTAGCTGGGTCCGTTCATGATGACCTGGTGGCTGGTGTTGATGAGCCGGTCCAGGAGGGACTCGGCGACGACGGGGTTGGGGAAGAGGGGATACCAGTCGCTGAGTGCCCGGAGGTGCCGGTGACGCTGGAGATCGCGGCACGGGGGGTGCGCTGCGATCGGACCCGGTGGGAGTCGACCGCCACGGTGCGCCTGCGCTACGCCACGGCAGACCTCGGGCATGCGGTGCTGTCGGCGCCCGTAGCGGTCACCGCTCACCCGGTGCCTTTCACCTCCAGCCCTGCGGACACCGTGGACGAGAGCGTGCTGCCCCGCATCGTGGCCGGCCTGCGCAACCTCGCCATTAGCGTCTTCCGCCAGAACGGCGAGACCAACATCGCCGCCGCCCTCCGCCGCACCAGCCGCGACTACCACCGGCCGCTGTCGACCCTCGGCCTCACGTGATCAACCCGGACAGGTCGCGATCGGGCAACGGACCTGGCAGGACACTAGCCCACCAGGTCACCCGGCGCGGCGCCCTTGGCCGGGACGAGGAGCTGGGCCCTGCCGTCCGTGTCGTAGGAGCCGAGCAGCAGGAATTCGCTTGGGAAGCCCGCGATGCGCTTGGCCTTGAGGTTCACCACGCCGACAACCAGGTCGCCCAGCAGGAACTCCGGTTCGTAGTGGGTGACCTGTGCGCTCGTGCGCAGGATGCCTGCCGGGCCGAAGTCAACGGACACCTTGTAGGCGGGCTTCCTGGCCTCCGGGAAATCTTCGACCTCGACCACGCGCCCCACTCGCAGCTCGCAGGCGAAGAACTGGTCGGCGTCGATCTTTTCCCGGGGTTTTTCCTCGGATTCTTCTGTGGACTGCGTGGCACTCATGGCCGTCATCCCTTTCACGTCGGTGTTTCCGAGTGTCGTGTGCGATCACGCCTACGTTACTTAGAGTGGTCAAGGATGAGCAATCCGGCACCGACCACTACGATCCCGCCCCTCCCGAGCGGGTCCTCGACGCGCTACGGTATCCACCGGCCGGGCCTGCTTCACCACCGGTGATCAGCTTTTCACCCCAGCCCCCTGTACCCCGGATCAGCGCTCTGGCCCGGGGTACAGCCGTGTCTCCACCAGCAACGCCGCCTGGTTCGGCACTCTGTGCGCATGACCGACGTCTTTGACCACGCCCCGCAGGTATGGAACGCCGCGCAGCTCCGCGCAGCACTCAAGGACCTGCCCGACGACACCCCCATTCACATTGGTGTCGCTGAAGACCCCGGCGACTTCGGCGGGTACCGCGAATCCGTCCTCGTCGACGCCCACCACGTGGAGAACTGGTGGCCGGCCACTGGCACCACGCCCGAACGGGCAGAGAAGGAGAAGGCGCTCACTCTCTTTGCCGACTGGACGCCCGGAGAGTACGACCTGCTCGACTGAAGCTCCCGCGCAACGGCATTCCCGGAGCCGGCAGCCGCGCCCGGCGACGCACCGGCCCCGATCGCGGCGGCCCGTACCCAGCGCCGCCGCCAGGCCGCGGGGACCAAGGCCGCCGCGCTGCGCCGGGCCCGAGCTGAGAAGGCCGGTCGAGTGGCTGTGCCTCTGCGCCTTGAGCAGACGGCGTGACCGGTGCTGGCTGCGGTTCAGGCGCTCTGTCGACGTCTCATCCGGCACGGTACCGGCCGCAGGACGGGGCGATCCGCCTATCAGCAGTAAGGGCGGGCCGGGCCAGCTACTCGCGGCGCGCGAGCTCCTCCGGGGTGGGCCGGTGCCGGGTGACGTACGGGCGGCCGCTGTAGTCGAGGGTCACCGCGTGCCGCGGCACGTCGTAGAAGACGTGCTCGATGACCAGGCAGGCCGGTCGGTGGAGATAGCTCAGGGCGACGCTGTGCTGGAGCGGCTGAGTCCCCAGCACCGGCGCGAACAGGTCGAGTACGGAGCAGGCCAGATGCTCGGCGCCCTCGAAGCGGCTGAACGTGGCGTGGGTTCAGGCAGATTGCACTGGGAGATTACTGCAGAACTGCACAGGCACATGAAGATCCTCGCCCCCACCGCCGCGTATATGTCAGACGCTTTCGCGCCTGCCCGGAAGCTGCTCGACCGGATCATCGCCGCTGACCCCGAGGCACCCGCCCTGCCGCCGCCCGACGCAAAAGACGCACACTTGCGGACCACTGCCGCCCGCGTCTGGGCCCTGACACGCGAACACCATCCCGACCTCGCACAGGCATTCCACTGCATCGCCGATCCCGCCTCAGCAGCCGAACGTCCCCTGCGGACACTGTTCGCCGCTCTCCCAGAGCATTTGAAACAGCACCCGCACATCGCTGACTAAATCCTGCTCGCAGCCGAAAGACTGGGCGCTGCCCATGCGCTTCGGTCTCGGTACTCCGGCCACAGTATCGATGACCTTTTCCGCGATAGCTTCGACAGTGCCTCCGAGACGCTCTTCGCCATGGGAACAGCGGCCGCCACGACGGCCAATATCCAAGCGCTTGCCCCGGCGTCCGGCGTGCCCGACACCCGAGCGAGAGTACGCCCGACGGCTCACGACCCGACCGGGATGCAGCAACTGCGGCAAGGCGCCGAATCACCCCGCCCACAACCCCTTCAGTAGAGCCCTCACACCCCGGCGGCCCCTTCCGCCTTCGCCGCCCGGTCCGTGCTGCCGGCGCCCGCGGGACTGTAAATCGTTCGGTGTAACTCCCGATCATGGAGGATGCATCGATGACCAGTGAGAACGTGGCCGAGGCCCAGATAAGCGAGGCGGTAGAGCCGCAGCCGGCGAGGGTGGTGGATGACCGGCTGATCGACGAGCTGGTCTCCCGAGCTCAGGCCGAGGGACTGCAGCTGACCGGCGAGGGCGGACTGCTCCAGCAGCTGACGAAGCGGCTGCTGGAGTCCGCCCTGGAGGGCGAGATCACCGACCATCTCGGCTATGACAAGCACGATCCGGCCGGGAAGAACGGCGGGAACCTCCCGCAACGGCACCCGGACGAAGACCGTGCTGACGGACGTCGGTCCGGTGGAGATATCCGTCCCTCGCGACCGGGACGGGGCGTTCGAGCCGAAGATCGTCAAGAAGCGGCAGAAGCGCCTGTCCGGGGTGGACGAGATGGTCATCTCCCTGTCGGCGAAGGGCCTGACCACGGGCGAGGTCCAGGCCCACCTCGCGGAGGTCTATGGCGCCGACGTCTCCCGCCAGACGATCTCCACGATCACCGACAAGGTCCTCGAGGGCATGGCCGAATGGCAGAACCGCCCGCTCGACCCGGTCTGTCCGGTCGTGTTCATCGACGCCATCCACGTGAAGATCCGCGACGGCGCCGTCGCCAACAGGCCGATCTACGTGGCCCTGGCCGTCACCGTCGAGGGCCGGCGCGAGATCCTCGGCTTGTGGGCCGGGGACGGCGGCGAGGGCGCCAAGCACTGGATGCACATCCTCACCGAGATCAAGAACCGCGGCGTCAACGACGTCCTCATGCTCGTCTGCGACGGGCTGAAGGGCCTGCCCGACGCGGTCGAGACCGTCTGGCCGAGGACGATCGTGCAGACCTGCGTGGTCCACCTGCTGCGGAACTCCTTCCGATATGCCGCCCGCCAGGACTGGGACAAGATCGCCAGGGCTCTCAAGCCGGTCTGTACGGCGCCGACCGAGGAGGCCGCGCTCGAACGATTCGCCGAGCTCGCCGACACGTGGGGCAGGAAGTATCCGGCGATCGTCAGACTCTGGGAGAACGCCTGGGAGGAGTTCACCCCGTTCCTCCGATTCGACACCGAGATCCGCCGCATCGTCTGCACGACCAACGCGATCGAATCGGTGAATGCCCGGATCCGGCGGGCGGTCAAGGCCCGCGGCCACTTCCCCAACGAGCAGGCCGCCCTGAAATGCGTCTACATGGCGATCATGTCCCTCGACCCCACCGGCAAGGGGCAAACCCGCTGGACCCTGCGCTGGAAGACCGCGCCGAACGCCTTCGACATCACCTTCGACCGCCGCCTCTCCGCACCCCGTCAGTAACCCCAAACACCCCTGATACACCGTTCGATTGACAGACCCCCTCGCCCACGAACGGCTGCTCGGCAACGAGCACCCCAGTACTCGTGCTGTTCGTGGTGCGCTGTCCCGGTGGCGGTCGGCAGAGGGTGGTTCTGGGGAGCCTCCGTTGTAAAGAGGGACCGCGAAGATCTTGGTGGGCGGGGCGTCTTTCTGGTCGTGCATGAGGCGGTCGTGCGGGTGCGGCTACAGTCGCGAAGGGGCCCGGTGCGGGTCAGTCGACCTCGGCCGGCGGAGCGAGAAGCGCGAAGAACGCCTTGCGGTCCTCCTCGCTCAGCTTGCCATCCAGGGCGACGGCCCGGCGCAGGGTCCGGAGCGTCTTGTCTGCCGGGATCTGCCACCGGGTGTGGGCCTCGCGCGTGATCTCGCCGATGTAGTGGTGGGCGGATTCGGGGTGGTGGCGGATGAACCAGTCGAGCATCTTCGCGACCGGGCTCAAGAGGTAGAGGTGCCGCTTGTCGTCCGCGTGCGCCCCGGTCTTGCCGTTCAGGTCAATGGCGTCGGCGAAGTCGTTGAGGACCGCGCCCTGGATGGACGGGCCCAGGATGTCGGTGGGCAGGATGCGGTCCAGGCTGACCGCGACGTCCCAGGCCAGGGCGTCGGCGACCTCGCGGACGGAGTTCTCGTTGCGTGCCCGCAGGATCCACCGCTTGCGCACGTCCGGCCGGTCCCACAGCAGGCTGTGGAAGTCGTCGGCGAAGTGGTCGCGGACCTCGGCGCCGCCGGGCGAGAGGTTGTCACGGTTGCCGGATGACATGGCGGCCTGGACGCCGTGGTAGGAGCGCTGGCGTGCGTCCACCCAGTCGTCGGCCACCGCCCGGGCCCACTGGTCGCGGCCACCGACCGTCGCCTGTGGCTGAGGTACCTCGCTGTTGCCGCGCGAGATGTAGGCGCGCAGCGTGGAGGCGGTGATGCCGCCGAGTTCGGCCATGTCCGGGATGCCGAGCAGCTGGGCGCCGGTGAGCTCGGGGCTGGAGATATCGACCACGCACTTGTCCAGCGGGCGTGAGGTCTCCTGCTCCTGGTGGCGGGCGGCCCACAGTGCCAGGTGGTCGGGCCAGTTCTCCGGGGCCGGGACTTCGGGATCGAAGGTGGTGACCTTGCCGATGGAGGCGCGGGCCGGGTCGGCGCGGCGGTCGAGCATGTCGGCGGCGCTGACCGTGGCGGCGGCGCGGGACTTGCGCCGTTCGTGGTCCTGCGCGACAGGGTCCCAGACCTGTCCGGGCCGGTACCAGGTGGTGCCGTCCCACCAGTAGCCGCCGGCGCGGAACAGTAGCTGGCTCCCCGACCACTGGCTGTGCAGGTCGGAGGTGTCCTGGTCGCGCATCAGCAGCACGGTCCGGCCGTGCTCGGGGTGGTAGCGCACCGACCAGCCCAGGGTGTGGTTGAGCGGGTCGGTGGTGAAGGCGTGCCAGCCACCGCTCTCACGGTTGTGGTCGTAGCGTCCCCACATGCCGTCGCCCTGGTGGCGGCCGACCGCCTCGATGGCTTCGGGACCCTTGTCAAGGGGGATGTGCGAGTCGTCGACGAACGGCAGGCCGGGCACCGGGTGGTCGGTGCTTGCCCCGTTCGCGAGCGGGTGGACGTGAGACAACGTGATTCCCCATTCCCTGCCGAGTGCTGCACATCTTATGCAGCGATTCACTTACTCTCTTATACATCGTCAGCAACCCTTCTTGTACAGCATTTTCGAGCCAACTCTCTGCAGCGGAATGTCCGAGAGCGGCCTGCCGGGGGTGAACGAGCTCGCCGAAGCCGAGGCGGCCATGCGCCTGTCCTCGCTCATGGCCCGCTACACCAAGGTCGACCTGCTCTGCCGGCCCGGCCGATGATGAGGGGTGGGACTTGGCGTTCGAGACGATGGAAGACCTCGAAGAGCTAGTCGCTGAAGCCCGTGTCGCCCGAGCCCAGGAACGACGAAAGGCTCCCGGAGGGTGATGTCTTGCTCTCCTCGCTCAAGTCGGCGACATCGCCGTCCGCGGCGATACCCAGCTGCCGTACTCGACGCTTCCGCCCCCGGGACGGTTGGATCGTTCGGCAGGGCCTCACAGGCGCAAGAGCAAGGCGAACGCGCGCCCACCTGACGGCCTGTCGGCCGAACGCGAACCGCCCCGGGCTCCTGGGAGACTGGGGCGACTAACGGGCGCAGGGGCGCTCTACGCGGCGAAGCCGATGTTGGTGACGTACTCGTACTGACCCCACGGGGATCCCAGGTCGACGATGACGTCTTCCCAGGAGTCGTCGAGGGCCTGGTGGGCGCCGGCCGACCAGGCTTCGACGATGCGGTCCCAGCGGCGGACGTTCATCGCGCGGTACTCCACCAGCCGCTGGAGCGGCCGCGGCACCTGCGACTGGTTCAGCGGGTGGATCTCGACCCGTGTCCCGCCGTTGGCATTCAGACGTCGCAGGAGGTGCCGGGCGACATTCTGGCGGCGGACCTGGCGATAGGCGGCGTCGATGCGTTCCAGGTTGGCGTTCGACGGCCGGCGCCGCTCCTCCAGCCACGCCTTCAGCGTGCGGTCGGTCACCGTGAGTCCGGCATCGCGGGCCGCCCGGCGGCTGTGGTCGGTCCGGGTCAGGTAGTGCAGCCGCGCCATCAGACCGCGCTTCACAGTGACCGGGGTGACGTTGCCGTCCGCCAGCTCGTCGAGCTTGCGTGCGACGGCGTCGCTGCCCTTGATGCCCCGGGCGCCGAACTTCCCGAAGTCGATGTTCCTCTCCGGCATGAGTCTCTCCCCCCTTCCTCGTCGTGCGAACTGGTTACTCGTCAGCGTGGACAGATCTTCTGTACGCCTCTCTGCGCCGCGAACTCGGTCCGCCTCGGTCTCTGGGAAGGGCCCGGGGCGGCTGATCGTCAGCGAGAGGCGCCCTCAAGGGACTTGAGGGGCGGTCAGAAGGGCGGGAGGCCGCTGGACCCCGAAGCGGACACGGCGGCCAGCTCCGGGAACTGTGCGGCGATCTCGTCCCGGATGCGCTTGGTCTCTTCGGCGTCGGCCTGCTGCTGCGCGGTGCGCTCCGCGGCTTCTGCTGCTGCGTGCTCCTCGGCCTGGCGGTCCAGATCGGCGCTCAAGTCCGCGGCGGCCTGCTGCTCCGCCTCCAGGGCGATGGCTTCCTGCGCCCACCGGTCCGCCAACTGCTGCGCAGCGGCTGCTGCCTCGTCCTGGCACCTAGCGCACTCCCCGTCCTCCGGGGCCTGGCCCTTGCCAGGGGTGTGGCAGATGCTGCACTCCCACCAGCCAGGGCGGTGCGGTGCCTGCCGCACGGCGCCGGTGTTCCTCCCCGCTGCTGCTGCCGCTTTTTTGGCCGCCCGCGAATCTGCGCGTCGCTCCGCGCAGACCCGGCAGTCCGCGCCGGTGTCGATGTCGCGGCCGTCCTCGCACCGGAGGTGCGGGCACTCCCCCGCCCGCACCAGGGCCATCGCCACACCCACGGCGCTACCGATGCCCTTGCCCTCGGCGGAGTGCAGCGCATCGGCGTACCCGTGCTGCACCCAGCGCCGGGCCACGCGATCGATGATCTGCTCGGTGGTGCGCGCGCCCATGCTCTCCAGCCACTGCCGGCGGCTGCGCCTGGGCAGGGTGCCGTAGGGCAGCAGCGCCACCAGGGCGGCAGGCAGGGAAGCGACGACCGCCTTGACCCGGGCTGCCTGCTCCCCCGTCAGCTACTGGCCCTCCGCGCCCTCAGCCCGCTGCTTCGGGACATCCGTCCCGGCCGGTGCGCCCTGCCCTTCCGACGACGAGCCATCTTGCCCGGACGCGGCGGAGCCGCCCTCCGCGCGCTCGCACGCGCTACTACCTTGCACCAGCCCTCCGGGCGTCAGCAGCGCTACGCGGCGCAGGCGCTAGATCTGTTGTGGAAGAAGGGTCTGGAGGAACGGCTGTAGATAGGGCGTCACCCATGACGCCACCCGTCAGGGCGGGTAGGGCGCGATCCGGCCGTGACGGGTGGGGGAGAACCTGCCTGCTGCGCTCCCAGGCGCCACACGGGGCGTACAGCGGCGCAGTAGCACCTCGGGCCCAGGCTGAACTGGCACGCCCGCGCCATCTTCTCGAGCGGAGTCAGCGCTGGTCAGCGGCCTGAAGCGGGTACGGTGATCCGTTACGAGTGACGCTTTCGCGTACCTGCTCTGTCCGGTGACGCGCTCGGTAGGCTGCCTGCCGGCACGCAGAGCGGTCGTAGATCGAATCACGCCGATGTCCGTGCCCCAGGGCGAACCGTCGGCCGCACACGGGGCACTGCGCCACGAGCTCGGTCTCCACGCCCAGGTTGAACCACAAGCCAATGGCGACGGCCTCGGCGTAATCACGGCGCCATCGTCGCGCGGCCGCTTTGCAAGCGGGGCTGCAGAACTGCTTGTCGCTGCGGGCACCCGCCGGCAGCGGCTTGGAGCAGTTGATGTACGCGCACCGGCGCACCCGCCCGGCCATATCTCCACCGTGCGCCGCGCCAGGCGGGGCAGAACCTGCCTGGCGCGCTGCCAGGCGCCACACGGGGCCTGCAGCGGATCAGGCTGGTCTGGTCGGCAAGGCCGGCACCGTGCCGGGTGTGCTTCGTTACGCAGGCATGAGTGACGACGTCGAAGCCTCTCTCCGTGATGCATACCGTTCGCACGGGGCAGACGAAGAGACCATGCAGGGGCTGGCCAGCATCATCGGCCGCTTGCGCACAGAGCACGGTGAGGACTGGCCGGCTGCGTTCTTGGGAACGCTCTTCCACGCCTATCAGACGGACCCGCAGGTTCGGGCCGGGGCGCAGGACCTGGTCGAGCCGCTGCTTGAGACGGCGCGGCTCTCAAGGTCCGTGGGCGGTGATCCGCAGGTTGCCCTGCAGTACTCGCACAACCTGAGCGAACCCCAGGCGCGGATCTTCGATCTGATCCAGCAGCGGAACCGAAGAGGTTGACTGGGCTGTTCATTGGGCCGAACGCCTCAGGCGGGTGACAGGCCGCCTGGTGTCCAGGTCCAGGTTGAACGGGTCCGGGAGACGCAGCACCGCGCCGGGCCGAGCCAATCGGCGATGCCGACGAGGCCCAGTACCGGCAGGAAGCGGCGGCGTAGGGTCCGCGCCCGGCCGTGTGTGGTCGGCTTCTCGGCCCGCCCCTGCCGCGAAGAATGGCGGCCCTCCGCCCTGGGGAGGAGTGCGGCGTGAACTTTGAGTTTGAGTGCTGGCGCTGCGATACGGACTGCGTGGTCTACGGGAAGCCGGCCGGCTTCTGGACCGAGCAGTACCGGGTGCCTGACGAATGGGATTGCTGGAACTGCGGTGCCATCAACATCACACCGGACCCGCCCTGGACAGAAGCCGACTGACCTCCCGGAAACCAGCGCCTACGGCCGTTCCAGCTTCGGCTTCACCCCGAAGGTTCTGCCGCGGGCATTGATGTGCTCGCAGTCGGCCTTCTGGGTAATGAACGAGGCCCCCGTCTCACGCGACAGCGCGGAAAAGAACCGCTTCCCATCAGGAGACTGATGGGTCGTCGTCCAGTGGTAACCATCGGCCCCACGCATGGCCCGCAGGATCATGCGTCTGCCAAGCCCTTGGCGTTGCCAGTGGTCAGAGATGGATATCTTCCAGATCCGGCCCTGATCGCAGGGCCCGCACGTGCTCCAGGACAGAGTCGCGGCGTCCCAGCCGGTTCGGTCGCAAACCCGCAGCATCTGGAACTGGGCCGGCTGGCCTGGCGGGTAGTAGAGCCAGAGCCGTTCTCGGAGCGGGTGAAGGCGCAGCATCCGTGTCCACGCCTCGCTGCTCAATCCCTCTGGTGCCGTCACAGCGATTCCGGTCCGTAGATCGTGCAGGTGCGCCTCTTGGAGCCGTCCAGCCGGAGTTCTTCGCCGGTTTGCCGAGAGTGGATCATTGACATGCGTGCGTCTCCTGGGGAGGTCCGGGCCGACCACGAAGGCCGACCCGAACAGGGTGTCAGGCTTCCTCGCGGTGGCGGGCGACTTCTTCGACGCTCCACCCCACGAACTCCGCTACATCCTCGTTCGGCGTCCCGCCCGACCCCAGCCAGTCCTGCAACGCATCGGCAAGGCTGTCCCGGAGGCGCCCGACCTCAAGCTGCTGCGGTCACGGGCAGCCGATGCGTACGACGCCTTCCTCGACACGGCGACCGCCGACCTCGGGGAAAGCGGACTCCTGGCCTGAGGCCCTCGGGGTGCAAGACCGAGGCCAGATCGTGACGCTCTGTGGATTGTCAGTGGCGGGGCGTAGTGTCGGCCGGTATGGCTCATGGCGTGTTCCACAAGGAACTTGGGGCGATCAATCTCTCCGAACTGGACCTCACCTCCGCTGGAGACCGGCGGTTGTGGGAGTCGCTGCACGGCAAGACCGTCAGAGGCGACTTGGAGTGTCTGGAGTGCCGGGAGAACGACCCGGGCTGCCCCCAATGGATGTTTCTCCGGCTCTGGAAAGGGCGTCCTGTCGCCGTCCACTACAGCACGGGCATCCGGCATCCCACCGCACCGGAAAGCCCAAGACACAAGGCGCTCAAGGAGCGCATCGCCCGCGTCGCGGAACATGCTGGGTTCTCTGCCGACCTCGAAGCGTGCGCGGCCGACGGCCGCCGCCGTACCGACGTTCTCGTGCACGGCGAGAACGGGCTGCAGCTCGGCTGCGAGATCCAGTTGTCCTACGCCACAGCTCATGCCGTGGCCAAGCGGAGCGACATCGCCCGCGCTGACGGGCTGACCCCGCTGTGGACTACCGACGACATCGGTGCGCCGTTGATCGAACGCACCCCCTGGGCCCGTATCGACAAGATGCCGCTGGAGGCCTTCTCCAGCGGCAACGCACTCCTCGTCCGTGGCGGGGTCAAGGGCCTGAATCTCAAGAAGTGCGACAGCCGCAATCCTCTGTTGATTTTGTCGGGGTGAACGGGAGCCACTGCATCGGCGAGTTTGGGAGCCACTTTGCTCCATCTGTGACGAGGATGGGCCCGACACAGGTCCATGATCGTCAACGGGTTCGGGAGCCACCCCTGTCGGGTGACATCACGCCTGTGGATGTGGAGTGTCCGCCGTGGTCCGGAGGTGTTTGGCGATAGTTTGGTCGCCCCGGGTCCTGCTGGTCCGTGTCCCTGACAGGCGCGGTTCGGCAGGGCCCGGCCTCGCGTTCGGCCAGCTATTGGTCGGCGGTGTGCTTACTGACTTCGGATCGTCAAGGTGACGCTGGTTTGTCGAGGGTTAGGCCGGTGCCCGCTATGAAGCCGTCGAGCGTGTCGGGCCGGTACTGGAGGCGTTTGAGCCGGTTGCGGACGAGCGTTTCCAGGCGGTCGAGGGCGACGACGGCGAGGTTGGTTGAGGTCGGGCGAGTAGGCGGGCAGCAGGAACACCGTCAGCCATGCACGCTCGGCCATCAGCTCGCGCATGGCGTGGGAGACGTGGGTGTTCAGGCGGTCCCAGACCAGCATGATCGGCGCTTTGACGAGTTGGTGGACACCGTCGATCAGTGCGATGAAGTCGCGCTCGCTCATGCTGCGGCGCTTGCCTCTGCCGGCGGGGTGGGTACGCAGGCGGTGGCACGGACGGGTGCGGGAACCGGGCCGCATGGCAAGCAGTCCGGCCACCGACAGCCGTCCCGAGCGTCGCCCGCTCACCGTCACCTGCGGTGTGCGGCCGCGTCGGCCCCAGGTGCGTCCCCTGGGCGGCCTGCGGGTGAAGCCTGCCTCGTCCTCGAAGCAGATGTAGCCCCGCAGGCTGCCCGGGCTCTTCTACCTCCGCCCAGGTCGCCTCCTTCCAGACGGTGACGGCCTGCTCGTCGCGCTCGGCGACCCGCCGCGCGGGGACCTGCGGGCTGAAGCCGAGCCGGTGCATCAGCCTCGTCGCGCCGGAGACGCCGTAGGAGACGTGGAACTTCCTGCCGATCAGCGTGGCGACCCTTGCCGCGGTCCACACCTGGTCCTCCACCCAGCCGTGCGCGGCCGGGCCCTGCTCCAGATACGCGGCCAGCTTCTCCAGACAGCTCGGACAGACGGCACCGCGATCCGCTCGGGCCACGGGAAGCCAGAGCCCGCACACCACCCTCCCGCCACAACTGGTGCCACTGTTAGCCCGACTTCCGGCTCACCCGTAGACGCTGTGCCACCTCCAGCGGCTTGATGCCGTGCTCGAACAGCTCAGCCGCCTGCAGTCGTACCGACTCCCGGCGCAGCCGACCCGCAGCAGTCAGCCCCCCATCCGCATACCTCATCCACCACCGAACACAGCCACCACACCGGGCCCCTCAGGGACTTCGAGAAAGTTCACCCCAACGAGCCGAAGTCAGTAAGGACGTGCGCTCAGCCGTCTACGGGGATCGGCCGGTTCGGTGGGCCGTCGGTCAGCAAGGACGCCAATAGTTTCGGCAGCTCAGCCGGCCGCAGCACATCCGAGGTCGCGGCCAGTTCCGCTATGGTCCACCAGCGGTGCCCGGTGATCGCGGCCTTCTCGATCTCCTCGAAAGCCGAGGTATCGACCTGGAACGCAGGCGTCCGGGCCATGTAGTAGCGCTGGCGAACCTCATAAGCGACGCCGCCCCGGACCGCTGTCCACGGACGCCCTCGCCAAATCTCCGGACCCAGCGAGAGGTTCGTCAGCCCGGTTTCTTCTCGCAACTCCCGCAGGGCTGCCTGCTCGTGGCTTTCGCCTGGCTTGAGTCCGCCTCCAGGGGTGAACCACCGAACGGAACCGTCCCCCTTGTTCAGGGCAGAGAACAGCAGTAGCCGACTGGCGTCGTCCAGCAACACCACGCGCGCGCTCGGGCGCGGCGCCAGGCTCCCCTCCGGTTTCATCACCTCGTCAGATTAGAACCGCGGTCCCTGGGTGACCAACGGAGTTGGTCACCGGGCTGAGCTTTCACGCAAGTCTGGTCAGAGCCGGATTCAGAGAGCCTCATGACCGTGCGGTGGCCTGGCGGTCGGCTTCGGTGGACTGGAAGCGGTAGGACTCGGTGCCGGTCTGGATCAGCGTGCAGCGGAACGCAATGCGGTCGGCGATGGCCGCGCAGAGCCGGCGGTCGCCGAAGGTCTTGTCCCACTCGGCGAACGGGGAGTTCGTGGCGACCGCGGTGGCCTTGCGCTCCTCGCGTTCGGTGAAGATCTGGAACAGCAGCTTGGCGCCCTTCTTATCCAAGTTCGCGTAGCCAAACTCGTCCAGGCAGAGCAGGTCGACCTTGGTATAGCGGGCCATGAGCGAGGACAGCCGCCTGGCCGCCTCGGCTTCGGCGAGCTCGTTCACCAGGGCCTGGGTGGTGATGTAACGGGCGGACAGTCCGGCCTCCGCGACCGCGGTACCGACCCCGATCAGCAGGTGGGACTTGCCGGTGCCAGAGTCACCGATCAGCACCAGCGGAGCACGACGAGCCGGACCGTCGACGTTCCGCACAGTCCGAGCTGCGCTCAAGACTCGATGAGGGACGGGCCCGCGCCCGCCTGGATCAGACAACACTCGCCAGGAAAGCGGGTCTGGGGCGTACGACGGTGTCGAAGACACTCTCCCCCAGCGGCGGGGTGCCGTCGGCGGACACGGTGACGGCGCTGGCCGGCGTGCTGAAGCTGCCGGTAGGCGAGCTGCTGGAGTTGCGGCGGACCGCGGCCGAGGAGGCAGACACTGCGTCAGCTGACGTGTCGGGGCCGGGCCGGCCGATCGGACAGTGGGATCCGCACGAACTGGAAGTCCACCCCGCCGGCCCCGGCAAGGGCCCGTCGGGCGCCGACGGCGTGCGGGCACTGCCGGGGTATGCGCGACGCGAGCATGACCAGGTGCTGGCCAACGCGGTCACGGCGGCCGCAGCGGGCCGCAGCGGAATCGTGGTCCTGGTGGGGACCTCCTCGACAGGTAAGACCCCGGCGTGTTGGGAGGCCGTGCAGCCGCTCGCCGAGAAGGCCTGGCGGCTATGGCACCCCTTCGATCCGACCCGCGCCAAAGCCGCACTTGAGGACCTGCACCGGGTCGGGCCGCGGACAGTGGTGTGGCTGAACGAGGCACAGCACTACCTCGGCGACCGGAAGTTCGGCGAGCGGATCACGGCGGCGGTGCGCCAGCTGCTGCTCGACGAGGAACGCGGCCCGGTCCTGGTCCTGGGCACGCTGTGGCCCGAGTACGCACACGACTACACCGCCCCGCCCAAACCGGGAGAGGACGATCCGTACAGCCTGGTGCGGGAACTGATGGCCGGACACACCGTGAGCGTCCCCGACACGTTCGACGCCGCGGCCCTGGCCACCGCGACGGCCCTTGCCGAGCAGGGCGACACCCTGCTGGCCAATGCCCTCACCCGCAACCGGAACGGCGGCCGGATCACCCAGGACCTGGCCGGAGCCCCCGAACTCCTGCGCCGCTACGAACAGCCCCGCCAGGCCGCCTCCCGCGCGCTTCTGGAAGCGGCGATGGACGCCCGCCGGCTCGGCACAGGCCTCCACCTCCCGCAGGCCTTCCTGACCGACGCCGCCCCCGACTACCTCAGCGACCACGACTACGACCAGCTCACCGACGACTGGGCCGAGCAGGCCTACGCCGAACTCGCCGAGCAGGTCCACGGCAAGCAAGCACCCCTGCGCCGCACCACGCCCCGGCCCTCACGACGCCCACCCACCCCCACCACTGACGCCGGCACCACCCTGCCCCCTCCCCCGGGCCCGGTGTTCCTGCTCGCCGACTACCTCGAACAACACGGCCGCACCACCCGCCACCGCCTGTGCCCACCCGCATCCTTCTGGTACGCCGCACACACCCACCTCACCCACCCCGACGACCTGAACAACCTCGCCAAAGCAGTCAAAGACCGGCACCGCCTGCAATGGAGTCACCACCTCCTCCAACGCGCCGCCGACCACGGCAGCACCGGCGCCCTGGCCTACCTGGCCTGATGCGGGAGAAGGCCGGGGACCGGGACGGCGCCGAAACCCTCGCCCGGCTGGCCGCCGACCACGGAATCACCGACGCCCTGCTCCGCCTGGACGCGATGCGGAATATCGGCACTGTCACGTTGGCTGACGAGTGGGATGATCTTCGGGTTGATCACGGTGGAGGGGGTTGTCCGTGGACAGTACGCCGCCGTCGTACAAGGGGCACCGGTACCCGGTCGAGGTGATCTCCCACTGCGTGTGGCTGTACTTCCGCTTCCCGTTGTCATTCCGTGAGGTGGAGGAGCTGATGCTGCAGCGCGGCTGCATCGTCTCCTACGAGACGGTCCGCCGCTGGTGTCTGAAGTTCGGACAGGCTTATGCCGACGGACTGCGCCGCCGTCGGCCACGGCCCGGGGACAAGTGGCACCTGGACGAGGTCTTCATCAAGGTCAACGGCGAGCTGAAGTATCTGTGGCGGGCCGTCGACCAGAATGGCAACGTCCTCGACATCCTCGTCCGGAATCGGCGGGACAAGGCCGCGGCAAGGCGCTTCTTCCGCCGCCTGATAAAGAAGACCCGTACGGTGCCGAGGGTGGTCGTCACCGACAAGCTCCGCTCCTACAGCGCGGCGCACCGCGAGGTCATGCCCTCGGTGGAACACCGCTCCCACAAGGGCCTGAACAACCGGGCGGAGAACTCCCACCAGCCCACGCGGCAGCGTGAACGCGCGATGAAGGGATTCCGTTCCGTAGGCGGGGCCCAGCGGTTCCTGTCCGCGCTCAGCGGCATCTCGCTCCACTTCCGCCCTCACCGCCACCTGATGACAGCCTCCGATCACCGAGCCGAGATGACCGTCCGCTTCGCGATCTGGGACCAGATCACCCAGGCTGCCAGCCGGCCCACCACGGCCTGACCACAGGCCCGGACCGCAAGCCCACCATGCCCCAACGCGCCGTCAGGCACCGACATACTCAACAACTTGACAGCGCCTATCGAAGCGTACGGGCGTCGCGTCCACGTGCACCGCCACGGCGCCGCAGCCACCGGCATCGGCGGGGCGCGCTGTCAGCGGCGTCGTCACCCGTCGCCGGGTTGCACGGAAACCTGGTGCACATGAATCGAGGTGACATAGAGTCATCTGCAACGCATGGGGGGTGGGTGGTTCGGTGATGACCGGGCGTGTGGATCCACAGCGCATCGGTCCGTACACGGTGTTGCGCAGACTCGGCGGCGGCGGAATGGGCTTGGTGTATCTCGGCGTCGGAGGAACGG
Source organism: Streptomyces sp. NBC_00012 (assembly GCF_045040875.1). NCBI lineage: Bacteria > Bacillati > Actinomycetota > Actinomycetes > Kitasatosporales > Streptomycetaceae > Streptomyces > Streptomyces sp. NBC_00012. The sequence continues at coordinate 183,516 of NZ_CP108310.1, forward strand.
GGCGCGCCCACGGTCTCGCGGCCGTGAAGGTGATTCGCCCCGAGTACGCCGAGGACCGGCAGTTCCGGCGCCGGTTCGCCCACGAGGCGCGGACCTCGGCACGGGTCTCCGGCCCCGGTATCGCAGCGGTGCTGTCCGACGGGGTGGACGAAAACCCGCCATGGCTGGCCACCGAGTTCGTCCCCGGCCCTTCACTGGGCGAGGCCGTCCGTACGTACGGGCCGCTGGACGTGCGCCGACTCGGCGTCCTCCTGGCGGCGGCCCTGCGGCAGATCCATGTGTCCGGGCTGGTGCACCGCGACCTCAAGCCGTCCAACGTGATGATGGGTAACAGCGGCCCGGTGATCATCGACTTCGGGATCGCCCGGGCCTACGAGGACACCCGGCTGACCCGGACCGGTGTCGTCGGTACGTCCGGATACATCGCTCCGGAGTACCTGCGGCATGGCCGGTTCGACGCCCGTTCCGACGTGTTCGCGCTCGGCGCGGTGCTGGCGTTCGCGGCGTCGGGGCGGTCGCCGTACGGCACAGGCAACCCGGCGGCCGTCGATGTCCGGGTCCTGTCCGAGGACCCGGACCTGACGGGGATCGATCCGCCCGTGGCCGACCTGCTGCGTGCTTGTCTGGACCGGGACCCCGCCGAACGCCCCACACCGGCGAGACTCGAGACTGCGCTGTCCAATCTGCCCGGTGGGGCCCCGCCCTGGCCGCCCCCCGCGCTCTCCGCGGAGATCGCCCGCCAGACCAGGGAGGCCGCCGAGCAAGTCAGCTATGTGCCGACGGTGGTGGACCCGGCCGCCGACCCTCTGCACGGCACCCGGACCCGTACCGCAGCACGGCCTGTGCCGCCGGTGTCGCAACCGCAACCACAGCCGTCGTCGCAGCGGAGTCTTCGGCCGGACCCGCCCGTGCTGCAGGGGTTTTCGCCGCCCGCGGGCTCCGGTCGTCGGCGGCTGCCCCGCCGAAAGCTGCTGCTCGGCCTCGCGGCGTTGTCGGCGACCGGAGCCGGGGCCTACACATTGGCCGGAGTCTTCCAGGAGGAGCAACCGGACCCGAGGCAGAACTGGCGCTTCGCACCGGGGAGCGAGATGGGCGAGGCGGTGATGGCGGGCGGTGCGCTCTATCTCGGAAGTCACGAGAACAGCAACCTGTACGCGGTCGACGCGGCCACCGGCCGCCGACGGTGGGCCTACACCGCGGAGAGCAGCATGGCCGACAAACCCGCGGTCCTCGGTACCACGGTCTTTGCGGCGAGTTCGGAGGGCAGGCTCCACGCGGTCGACATCGCTACCGGCCTCCGTCGCTGGTCCGTACCGCTGGCCAGTCTCGGAGGGGTCTCGGTGGCGGCGGGCGGCAAGCTCGTTTACGCCCGCGCCACAGACGGCTACCTGTACGGCCTCGACCCCGCCACCGGCCGCCGGCGCTGGCGCTTCCAGACAGGAGAGGGCATGCCGACGGGCCGGACCCCCGTCGTGGCAGACACTGTTTTCGCCATGACGAACAGTGGCGTGCTGCACGCCGTGGACGGCTCCACGGGCAGGCGCCGGTGGAAGTTCTCCGTCACCGGCGACACGACCAGCGGCTCGCCTGCCGTCCACGGCGGTACGGTCTGCCTGGGCACCCGGGAGCACTGGGTGCACGCCCTGGAAACCGCCTCGGGCAAGCAGCGCTGGAAGCGCCGGCTCGGGGGCAGCATCAATGACGTCCAGGTGCAGGGCGACGCCGTCTACGTCCACTGTCAGGACCAGTTCCTCTACGCCCTGGACGCGAGAACGGGCAAGCAGCGCTGGCGGTGCGAGATCGGTGCGGGCACCGAGGGAGTCGCAGTCGTCGGGGACACCGTCTACGCGGGGAGGTCCCATCCGAGCAAGCTCCTGGCTCTCGACTCCCGTACGGGAAAGCCGCGCTGGGAGGTGCCGCTGAGGGATCCGTCCGCCCTGCCGTGGAGTGAGGACGAGGCCCGGATCTCCTCAGAGATCCACATCAGCGGTCGCAACGCGTACTTCACCGCTCTCGGTCTGTACTCGTTCCGCATCGATCCCTGACGCGCCGGCTCCGGGTCCCGGACGCTTGCTGTCACCCTTCGCACGGTGCACTGCGGGACCGCCCGGCCAGCAACAGCCGATCCGTCGCAAGGGCGCATGGGCCAGGTCCGCGCCGGACAGACCGCCGGTGACCTTGACCAGTTTGCTCAGGTCGACGTTCTCGATGGGCCGGTCCCGCAGGTGGTAGCGGAGGATCGCCTCCCGGGCGGGCCCGTCGGGCGGGAGGACGAGGATCGTCCTGTCCAGACGGCCGGGAGGGCGCAGGGCGTTGTCCACGTCCCAAGGCACGTTGGTGGCGGCCAGCACGAAAACACCCTCGTTCGCCGCCGAGTCGATGCCATCCAACTCGCTGAGCAGCTGGTTGACCACATTACGCATGCCGCTGTGCGCGGTGCGGCTGCGCTTGGCGCCAAGGGCGTCCAGCTCGTCCAGGAAGACCACGCAGGGTGCCTGGCGGCGAGCGGTCTCGAAGACCTCGTGCATGTTGCGCTCGGAGTTGCCGATCCACATGTCGAGCACCTCGTTCACGGACACGGACAAAAAATCCCCTCTCGTCCGAACGGTTCGTGCAGGCGACCGCAGCATGGATCGAGGGAGCGACCGAACGAACCGCCGCCTGGGACGTCAGTGCCGTGCTGAGCGTGACCGCCGACGCGGCGGGCGAAGAGCTCACCCGCCGCGTCCTGATCCAGCTTCCACCGGGCTACGACCTCCTCTTCGGCCGTCCAGGGCACGCCTGACCCCGGAAGGGGGCTGATGGCGACTTTGGCCGCGCGCAGGGTGCAGGCCGTGCCTTAAAGAAGAGTTCGCAGACGTACTCCTGTTTCTCGCCGGTGACCAGCAAAAAGACAGCGAGCGGGCGGCAGGCCAAATGGCCCGCCGTCCGCCCTACGGACGTGACGCTGTCTCAGTCCTTGGTCGACCTGGCCGGATATGTTGGGGCATCGCCGCGGCCGCAGCCCGCCTCTGCTTCAGGCGTTTCACGAGCCGGCGCCCGGCCCTGCCCCTCGCCGATGACGAGGAAGAGCACGGCGCCCATCAGCAGCACCGTGCCGGTGCCAACGAGCGCGTTCAACCGCTCACCGAAAACCGCGATCCCGATGACCGCGGCGGTAAGAGGCTCGACCAAGGCGACCACAGAGGCCGTTGAAGCCCGGACAACACTGAGCCCGGCGAAGAACAGCGTGTACGCCAGCGCCGCCGGAATGGCACCCAGGTAGCCGATCAGTGCCACCGTCGACACCGCCTGCTCCATTTCGGGCAGGAGACCTTCCAGCAACGCCAGCGGCAGCAAACAGACCGTGCCCACCGCGAAGCCCGTCACCGTCGACTCGAACGCGCCGCCGGAACTCTTGCGGCCGGACGCGCGCCCGAGCAGCGTCACACTCGCGTACCCGGCGGCGGAGAGCAGCGCATAGCCGATCCCCAGCGAAGGGGCCGGGCCCGTGCTTCCGTCGGCGCCCCCCATCAACAGCACCAGGCCAACAACACTGCTCGCCACGGCGGCTGCCCCGGCCGCGCCGGCGCGCTCGCCCAGCAGAAGCCGTGCCCCCACACTGACCAGCACCGGGCCCGAGCCGAGGGTCACCACAGTGGCGACCGACAGCCCAGCCTGCTGAACTGCGGCGAAGTAGGCGGTCTGATACACCGCCAGACCGAAGCCGGTGATCAGGAGCCTGCGCTTGTTCGCCAAGAACGTCGCGTGCAGCGAAACGGCCGTGTGAGGACGACGGGCCCGCCGGACCAGGTGAGCCGTCAGAAGCAGCCCGAGCCCCGTCAGGAACCGCCAGAAGGACACGGATACGGGGCCGATGTTCCCAACGTCGTACAGCTCGGCCGCGACAGCACCGCCAGTGCCCCACGCAGTGGCCGCAATCGCGACATAGAAAACACCCTGCCGGAAAGACAGGTCCAAAGAGGAATGCAACGTAGATCTCCTCGCTTGATTGCCATCACGATGTCGTCGTGAGCACTCAACGCAGCCGCTCCGGCATGCCCGGGGCGGCTGGGAGACGGGTGCCCGCCTAGACGGCGGGCGGCGGAGGAGTCAGAAACAGCTGCATGTCCCCAAACTACGGGCAGCATGCGGACGCTGACGGCCATTTCCGTGACCTCGCTGTCAGTCATGGCATGCGTGGCATAGAGGTCATCGCTGGTCACAGATGCCTGCGACCCGCCACAGATCCTTTTCAACGAAGTCCGTAAGGTCCGCCAGCTCCTTACCCCGGTCGCCCAGGCCGAGCCCGGCGCTGCATACGGGGTCGATATCCAGCAGCAGGTCGGCTGACTCTCGGCACTCCTGGGGAACCTGGCTTTCCACCTGGACGATCTGCCCAGAGCCCGCACACACCCCTCCGCGGCAGAAACTGCGCAAGATGCGCATGCCGGTGCAGCCGGCCTCGACGGCGGTGGCCAGCGTCTCGCTGATGAATTTCGGGGCGCCCCGGGAGTCGGCTGCTTTGCCGCGGCGCATTCGCACGGTGGCGATCACCGGTCGGGAGGCGGGGGTGCAGATCGTGGCGAGGAGGGGGTGCAGGGTGCGGATGTCCTTGAACCGGCCGTACTCGCCACCCTGCTTGGTGCGGCCGTAGACACGTTTGTGGGTGGAGTCGACGTCGATGAACGCCTTCTCGCCGGAGCCGGGCAGCAACGGGGTGTGCGCGGCCAGTTCGCCGAGGAACCTGCGGTGTACCGCGTGCAGTTGGAGGGCGTGACCGTGGGTGAAGGAGCGGAGGAAGGTGCCCAGGGTGGACGGGGCACGGACCCCTTCGAACACGGCCGACATCGCGCCGTGGCGCAGAACGTCGAGGTCGTCGATGCTGTCCGCCCCTGCGGCCATGCCGCCCACGATGCCGGTGACCTTGGCGTCCGCCGAGGCACCCGCGCCGTTCTTCGTCCCGGTCAGCCTCACGTTCTCCCTCACCAGCCGGGGCAGACCGTATCGCTCGGCCAGCCGCATCACCGGAACCAGCCCGGCATGCGCGATCAGGTTCGCGTCATCGAAGGCAGCGGAGACCGCCGCCCGCGTGTGGGAAACTTGCATCTCGGAAGTGCCTTGCTGATTGTGCGTGCTGGAAGCCTGAAGAACTCCCATCATCGCAGGTCACAAGGCACTTCTTCGTTTTCCGAGACGTTATCCACAAGGCACGGGCCGGTGGATCGAGGCTTAGCTCAGGGCGCCGCTCGCCGGGCGCGGTGCGCGCGTACCCGTCCGCGGCTGGCGCACGACGGGGAGGGGCACCACCGGCGACGGCCGGCGGGGTCGGTGAACACGCCACGGCAGTCGTTCTCGGGGCACACCTTGAGCCCGGCCCGGTCCGCGCCGGTTAGGTGGTCCGCGGCCTGCCGCGCGATGCGGACGAGGGCTTCGCCGACGGTGGTCGGCGAGCTGCGGCGCAGGCGGTCGCCGCCGGTGAGTTCCACCGGGTCGTCGGCGGCGAGGAAGTCACCCAACTCCGCGACCGCTTCGTCCGGAGGTGTGCGGTCCTGGGTGGTGGCGAGGGCCAGGGCACGCAGGCACTCCCGCAGCTGCCAAGTGCGTTCCAGGTCGGCGTGCGTGGGCCTGCGGTGCGGCGCCAGCTCGCTCACCCTGAGCCAGTCCGCCAGCCGCTCCGCCGAGTCGAGGCGTTCGACCGGGTGGCTGCTGAAGGCGCGGCCCCGCGTGGCGAGCAGGTTGAGCCAGGTGGCGCCACAGTCGAAGCGGAAGCTGTGCGGGTTGTCGGTCACCATGCCCCGAGTGTAACGCCTCAGGCGTTACGTCTGTTAGCGTCGTAACGCCCTGACCGTTACGTATTGACGAGGAGACCGATCATGGCCGATTCCGGACCTGTCGACCCCGTGCCCCTCTCCGAGCGGCTGACCGCTGCCGTTCTCGACCGGGAGGAGGGCTATCGGACGCTTGACACCCTCCAGGACCCCACGGCCCAGTCGCTCTTCCCTTGGTTGGAGGATGTGGCTCCGGGCTTTCCCGATTGGCTGATCACCACCCTCTTCGGTGGTACCTATCAGCGCCCCGGACTCTCACCGCGCGAGCGGCAGTTGGCGAACCTGGCGGCGCTTACCGCGCTCGGCGGCGTCGATCCGCAGCTGGCCGGACAGGTCGTCACCTCGCTGCGGGTGGGCCTGACGCCCGAGGAGGTGGTCGAAGTCTTCGTCCATCTGGCGCCCTACGTCGGCGTTCCCAAGGCGCTGGCCGGCCTGCGAGTCGCCGCCGCGGCGCTGGAGGACGCGGCCCCGCGCGAAGCGGATCGGAGCGACCTCCGGTGAGCGGGGGGACGGACCACATGACGGGGCAGACGGTCAGGACCGTACTTGGCGACATCGCCCCCGGCGACCTGGGCGTCTGCGACGCCCACGACCACCTGTTCCTGCGAAGCCCGCGCCTCCCGGGCAAGGAGCTCGACGACACCGCAGCGGCACGGTCGGAGCTGGACTCCTTCGCGCAGGCCGGGGGACAGGCCATGGTGCAGTGGACGCCCTGGGGTATGGGACGGCGGCTGTCCGCCCTTCCCCCGCTCTCCCGCGACAGTGGCGTCCACCTGATCGCGGCGACCGGCCTGCATCAGGTGAAACACTACGAAGGCGACCGGTTCCCGCACGGGGTCGACGAGTTGGCGGACCTCTTCGTCCGGGAACTCACCCAGAGCCCGGTGAGAGCGGGCCTGATCAAAGTGGCCGGCGCCTTCCACCGCCTGGACGAGCACGCTCGCCGGACGATGGCCGCAGCGGCGGCCGCCCACCACGCCACCGGCGCACCGATCGGCGTCCACCTGGAGGGCGGCACCGCAGCCCTGGAAACCCTCCAACTCCTCTGTGAGGACCACGGCGTACCGGCCCGCCGGGTGATCCTCGGCCACCTTCTCCGCTACCCCGATCCCGCTGTCCACCTGCGCGTCGCGGAAGCCGGGGCGTACCTGGCGTTCGATGGGCCCTCCCGGGCCAATCACGCTGGTGACCATCGACTAGTGGAATGCGTGGCGGCACTCGCCGACGCCGGGCACGCCGACCGCGTGCTGATCGGCGGCGACACCGTGGTGGCCTCGGCCCGCTCGTTGGCGGACGGGCCAGGGATGCGTCACCTCCTGGAAGGGGTCAACCCCCGGATCGCCCAGGAGATCGGTAGCGACGTGGCCCACACGATCTTCATCGAGAACCCCGCCCAGGCCTTCGCGGCACACTGGCGGACCCCCGCGCGACAACCGCCAGAGACGCCGAGTACGCCTGCAGAGACCAGCTGATCCGCGTATCCGAGCAATGGGAGAATGGCCCGCCTCGCTCTGCTGTCCGAGGGCGGTCACGTCATCGACGTCCGGCCCGCCGCCGACTTCGCAGCTGGCCACATCCCCGAGGCCCTATCGATTCCGCTGCGCGAGCAGTTCGCCACCTGGCTCGGCTGGCTCCTGCCCGACACCGCACCCCTCGCCTTCGTCACCCGGCTTCGTCCTCGCCCTCGTACTCCTCGACCGCCCCCTGCTCGCGGGCATCGTCTCCGCTGCCTTCCTCGGCCTGGGCACCGCCATGGTCTACCCGGCCCTCATCGTTGCTGACACGCGATCACATGGTGGCCTTCATCGCTGATCAGCGCCACCGCGCCTCCCGCGGGCTTCCCACGCTCGCCCTTCAGTGCGGCACATCCCGTGGCCCGCAGAAATCACGCCAGGTCACTGCTGGAACGGCTGCCCAGGTCTTCACCGGTGCCGCCAAAGCCCGCGCCAGTTCGGCAAGCTGGTGACCTTGCTGCGGCGTGAGGGTGCAGACGCGGTCTGCAAGGGTTGGTCGTGGGGCCTTCCGCTGGAGGACCGGGCGCTGCTGGTCATGGCGTACTGGCGGACGAACTTGACGATGCGGCAGATCGCCCCGCTGTTCGGCATCTCGAAGTCCACAGCCCACAGGATCATCGCCCATCTCGGTCCGATGCTCGCGCTCCAGCCCCGCAAACGGCACTGTCACGTTGACTGACAGGGTGGGATGATCTTCGGGTTGGTCATGCTGGGAGGGGTTGTCCGTGGGCAGTACTCCGCCGTCGTACAAGGGGCACCGGTACCCGGTCGAGGTGATCTCCCGCTGCGTGTGGCTGTACTTCCGCTTCCCGCTGTCATTCCGTGAGGTGGAGGAGCTGATGCTCGAGCGCGGTGTGATCGTCTCGTACGAGACGATCCGGCGGTGGTGCGCAAAGCTCGGCCAGATCTATGCGAATGAGCTGCGCCGACGCCGGCCACGGCCGGGTGACAAGTGGCACCGGTACTCGTTCCAGCTCCCCGAACTGCCGGGCGGCCTGCGCCCGCTGCGCGATCCGGACGCGGCCGAAGAGGTGTGACCCAGGTGCGGTGACCTTCACCGCCGGGGCTGTCCCGGCGGTGACGTTTGCACTGGTCACCGGCTCGCAGGGTGCCGAGAGCCGTAACACCGACGGAGGGCGTGGCGGCTATGCGTGGCGGCGGGTGCGGTAGGCGGCCGGTGAGAGCTCCGGGCTGCTGCTGGGCCGGGAGTGGGGTGCGGGCGGCCGCCACACCGGGTGGGTGCGGCGGCCGTTGGTGGAATCGGCTCGTGGTTCGAGTCAGTCAGCAGAGCGGCGGATCAGCCTGGCGTCACCGCACCCCTCTGGCACTCCGAACCACTCCTCCAGCGCCTCCGCCAGCCCGGCCGTCGGCGTCGGCGCATGCGCCCCCGCGTCGGCCGCCCAGGCTGTGAAGCCGTCCGGACGGACGAGGACCGCCGCCAGTTCCGGGCGGGACGGGCAGCCGGCCGTCAGGGTGTCGACGCGGCCGGCATACCCCGCAGCGAGGGCCCTGAGCTCCGGATCGTCGGTGAGGTCGAGCAGGAGCGCCCGGCCGCCGTGGAGGTGGTCCGCAAGGCGGCTGCCGTCGGCGAGTTCGAGGTCCGGGGCGCTGCGGCCGATCAGCGGGTGCTCGCCCGGCAGCTCGTAGCGCACCCCGGTGCTGTTGAGCCGGGCGGTGAGGTACGTGGTGCCCGTGACCGTCTCCGCCAGGTCGCTGACGATCTCGCGCAGGGCCCGGGTCTGCGGGTCCGGGCGCATGGCCGCGACCTGGGAACGGGTCCAGTCAAGGATCCCCGCGCCGACCGGGGGCCGTTCGGCGGTGTAGGTGTCCAGCAGCCCTTCCGGTGCCCGGCCGCGGATAACCGCGGCGAGTTTCCAGCCGAGGTTCATCGCATCCCCGATGCCCAGGCTCAGCCCCTGGCTGCCGAACGCGGAGTGCACGTGCGCCGCGTCGCCCGCCAGCAGCACCCGGCCTTTGCGGTACTCAGTGACCTGGCGGGCGTGGTCGGTGAAGCGGGTCGCGGTCTGAACCCCGGTGATCGTGACGTCCACACCGGAGACGCGGCGCAGCCTCGCCTGGAGGTCCTCGGTGGTGACCGGCGCGTCCCGGTCGGCCGGCGGGCCGTCGAACTCCACCGTGACGATGCGGCCCGGCATCGGCCCGTGGGCGTAGACCCCGGTGTCCGTGGCGGTCCAGCCGACCGTCAGGTCCTCGGCGCCGGTCATCTCCACGACCGCCTGGTGACAGGTGATCTCCGGGTCCGTGCCGGGGAATGCGAACCCCGCGAGTTTGCGGACCGTGCTGCGGCCGCCGTCGCAGCCTACGAGCCAGCCGGCGCGTATGGCCCCGTGGCTGGTCCGCACCGTGACGGCCCCGTCGTCCGAGTCGAAGCCGGTCAGCTCCACTCCCCGGCGCACGTCGACGCCGAGCTCGTCCGCCCGCCCGCCGAGCAGCCGCTCGATGTCCTGCTGCGCCACGAAAGCGATCTCGGCGGCGGGTCCGGCGTCGCCGAGGCCCGGCTCCGTACGGTCGACCAGGTCGGCGCGCAGCATGATTCCGGCGAAGTGCCCGACGAACCCGAGCCCTTGGCCCGTGGCCCCGCCTCCGTCCCCGCCGTTCCGTTCGCGCATGAATGCCTGGAAGCGGTCCATCGCCTGCCGCTGCACCTCGGCCAGCGCGGGCAGCATGCCCCGGCGGTAGAGCGCCTCGGCGCTGGGCGTGGTGATCGCCCCGCCCTTGATCGTCGGGTCCACTTCGGTGAGGCGCTCCAGGACGGCCACCCGCGCGCCTCCGAGCCGGAGCTCGCAGGCCAGCATCAGTCCGACCGGGCCGCCTCCGGCCACCACTACGTCATAGTCCATGGCGCCGACTATGACCGAGGGCCGAGAAGGCCAAAAAGGCGCCGTGGTGTCAAGGAGCCAACCCGCGAGGAGGGACGGGAAGCGGGCCATCCGCGCTCCTCCTCAGCTACCTCACCCGCCCCCGCCGGTGTCCCGGCCGGTCCTCGATCGGCTCGGTCAGACGGTCAGCGCTGCAAGCTCCGCGCTGGCGGCGGCAATCAGCTCATGCCCTGCAGCCGCGGGTCGAAGGTGCGCGCCGTCCGAGACGCCCAGCCCTACGTGTCCGTTCGCCGTAGAGGCTCATCGGCTGCTATCGCCGGGAGCGAGCAGGGTCGTGAGCTCGGCGATCGCTCCGGGGACGGCTTGAAGTAGCGGCGGACGTTCTCCGGCTTCTTGTGCCGGGACTTCGCCATGAGCATCAGGAGTGACGAGCCCTGCTCGCCGAGGTGGGTCAGAGAGGAGTGGCGGTATTCGTGCAGGTCCCAGGCCGTACCGGGACCGCGGAGGGCAGTGTGCTCGTCCAGCAGTGCTCGGGCCTGCCCGTACGACAGCCTGGCCAGCCCGGTGTCCGGGCAGACGTAGCGGGGGCTGACGACCTTGCCCGGCCCCGGACGGTCACAGCCGGCTCGAGCTGGCGAAGTACCGCAGCCCCGCGGTGATCAGCGCCGGGCCGCGCAACCGGCCGCACAACATTCTGGGCACGCACCGCGTCATGTTCGCCGTCGACGACATCGCCCCAGCCCTCTTGTGTAGCCGGGCCTCAGCTTGACTCTGTCGGGGATCTTGAAGTCGCCGAGGTCAGCTGCCCAAGGTTTGCCAGGACTTCAGCCGGGGAATCTCGCGCTGGTCGAGGTAGTCCTGGAAGGCGGTCGGTCGGCGGGGTGCGGGGGTTTCCTCGTCCGGTGGCAGTCCGCTGAGGCGCTCGATGTTGACGGCGATGGCCGTCAGGACGTGCTGGATGTGGGCCTTTTCCTGTCCTCGGTAGCGGCAGCGCCGCATGCCGTGAACCGTGGGCGAACTCGTTGACCGTGCCCTCCACTCCGGAGCGGACCGCATAGCGGGCCTTCCACTCGGGCGTCTGCTGCTCGGTACGGACGCGAGGTTGCAGGTCGCGGAGTTCTCGCGGGGGAAAGCCCACAGTGCGCGCACTGTCTGCGGTGCTGGTGCACTGCGCGCGGGCCGGGCAGGGGCGGCACTGGCTTTTGGTGAACCTGGCCACGATCAGCGGGGCCGCGGTGGGCGAGGAGGTCGGGTAGGGGCCGTGCCAGCCCGCGCTGACCTGTCCCTTGGGGCAGGTGACCTGCTGGCGGTCGTAGTCGATGTGGAAGTCGTCCCGGGCGAAGCCCTCGTTCCGACGGTGCTGGAGGGTGGGGTTGCTCCGGAGCGGCCCGGAGACGGTGACCTGGTGTTCACGGGTGGCTTGTGCCAGGTGGGGCAGGGAGGTGTAGCCGCCGTCGACCAGGTGCTCGGCGGGCAGCAGCCCGCGACGCGCCAGGCGGGCGTGGATGCCGGGCAGGACCTGGCTGTCGTGGGTGGTGGCCGCGGTGGTGACCACATCCGTGATCACATTCGGGCCGTCGGGAGCACAGGTCTCGGTCAGGTGAGCGGAGAACCCCTTCCAGCTGATGATGTGCCCGTGGCGTGCGTAGCGGGCTGAAGTGTCGTAAGGAGAGACGATCGCCCGGGACGAGGGCGGCAGTCCGGGCCCGTCTTCCTTCTCGGCGGTGCGCCAGCGCAGGTGTCCTGCGGCGTCACGGTGGTAGTTCTGCACCACGATCTGGCGCAGGGCCTGGACGCGCGGGCCGGCCGTGTGGTCTGTTCCGTGCCGGTAGAGGTGTTCCAGGAGCCGGACGGCGTCGTTTCCGGTGGCGAGGATTCTGGTCTTGGGTTTGGTGGGGTTCTTGCCCAGGCGGACCGGTCGGCCGTAGCGGAGCCCCCAGTCCTCGTCGACCAGCTCGTCGAGCAGGTGAGGGGAGGTGCCGGCGACTTCTTCGAGTACGGCACGGACCGCCTCGGTGATCAACTCCAGGCGGGTCAGGTCGCGCACGCCGGCCAGGACGTGGGTGGAGTCGGTGCGCTGCGTGGTGCGCTCGCGCACCAGTCCGGCCTCCTTGAGGCGGGCCAGCGCGAGGTCGAGAAGACGGTCGGCGCGGTCGTCTTCGGCGAGGCGATCGCGGAAGTCGGCCAGCACGCTGTGGTGGAACCCAGGGTCGTCCAACTCCATGGCCATCGCGTACTTGAAGTCGATGCGGCAGCGAACCGCCTCGGCGGCCTGCCGGTCCGACAGGCCGAGCAGGAACTGCAGTACGCAGACAGTGGCCTGCTGAGCAGGCGAAAGCCCCGGACGCCCGTCCCTCGGGTACCAGTCGGCGAAATCCTCGTCGCACCACAGCCCGTCCAGCCGGTCACGCACCCATATCGCCGTCGTGCCACCCGGGTTGCTCGCCCGCGCAACCCGCGCGGTCAGAGGCGGAACTTGCTCACCGGAACGGGGGCGAAGGGACAACGGGCACCTCGACAGCTTCGTCGGTCGGCGGAACTACCCGAGCATGACCGTTGACCACGCTGTCGCACCGGGAAACTCCAAGATCCCCGACAGAGTCAAGCTCAGCTTGTTCTTTATGGTCTGACCTCGAACGATGCCCCGAACGTGATCGCTCGTACGGGGATTCCGGGGACGTGAACACGGCCTCCGTCTGATCCTGTGCTCCGACAAAGAGGCACCTGACCAGCGCGAAGGCCGTGGGGGAATGAGTCTGCTGCATCACGATGTCCGGCGGGAAGCGTTCGCGGCGGCGTCACACTTCCGGGACGACTTCTTCGACTGCCTGCCCGTGCGCGGGGACACGCTGTTCGAGCTGACCGACGCGTTGCTGTGCGCGGACGGGCCGGTGACCACGCCGGTGGACCTCACGCTGACGGCCGAGCACCGGCGCGGGCACGGTGCGATGTACGACGCGCTGAACAGCGGGGACGTGGATGTGCCGCGGCTGCGGCGGGTGCTGGCCGGGCTGCCGCAGCCCGAGGCCGCCGACGGCCGCCTGGTCCTGGCGGTGGACGTCACCCACTGGCTCCGGCCGGACGCACCGACTAGCCGGGACCGCTTGTTCTGCCACGTCTACGGCCGCAGCGGCCGGTCCTCGGACCAGTTCGTGCCCGGCTGGCCCTACTCGTTCGTCGCCGCGCTGGAGCCGGGCCGGACCTCGTGGTGCCAGATCCTGGACGCGCTGCGGCTGGGGCCGGCGGACGACGTCGCCGAGGTCACCGCTGCCCAGGTCCGCCGGGTGGTTGAGGACCTCATCGACATGCGCCGTTGGCAGGCGGGTGACCGCGACATCCTGGTCGTATTCGACGCCGGCTACGACGCTCCGCGCATGGCCTATCTGCTGGAAGGACTGCCGGTGGAAGTATTGGGACGGATGCGCACGGACCGAGTGATGCGCAAGCCCGTCCCGGTCCCCTGGATCTCGCCGCCGAAGGGCGGGCGCCCGCCGAAGCACGGCAAGGAGTTCCGCTTCGCCAAGCCCGACACCTGGGGCGAGCCTGATGCCGAGACCGTGCAGGTCACCGACCGTTACGGCACCGCTCGCGCGATGGCCTGGGACCGCATCCATCCTCGGCTGACCACCCGCTCCGCGTGGATCGACCACACCGGCGAACTCCCCGTTATCGAAGGGACGTTGATCCGCCTGGAGGTCGACCGCCTGCCCGGCGGCCACGATCCCCTCCCCGTCTGGCTGTGGTCGTCGGCAACCGGCCTGGCGGACGAGGCCGTCGACCTGCGCTGGCAGGCGTTCCTGCGCAGATTCGACCTGGAGCACACCTTCCGGATGATCAAGCAGACGCTGGGCTGGACCCGCCCGAAGCTCCGCACCCCGGAGGCGGCGGACCGGTGGACCTGGCTAGTCATCGCGGCCCACACCCAGCTCCGCCTCGCCCGGCCGCTGGCCGCTGACCTCCGCCGCCCCTGGGAGAAGCCGGCCGAGCCCGGCCGGCTCACACCCGCCCGGGTCCGCCGGGCGTTCAGGAACCTCCGCCCGACCCTGCACTGCCCGGCCCGTGCGCCGAAACCATCGCGGCCAGGCCCCGGTCGCCCGCTCGGCTCGAAGAACAAGCAGCCCGCCACCCGCTACGACGTGGGCAAGACCGTCAGACGCCCGGGCACCCTGATCGAACGCGATCAAGCCCGGCCGTGAGGCCATGATCTGGGTCTGTCAGTGGCGCCGGGCAGAATGCACTCCCGTGAGCCTCCACTACGAAGTTGTCTTCACGTGCTTCCTCCGGGACGACACGCCCGACACGGTCCTGGCAGCCCTGCGATGGCACCTCGGCCTGGCCCCCGAGCGTCCAGCAGAGCTCGACGCGGAGGAGCACTCGTATCCACTGCTCTCCCCGGATCCGGACAGTCGCCTGCCAGGAGGCGATTTCGTGTCCCTACGACGCCAGTCCCGAGGCTTCACGCCCAGTGGTGAGCTCCACGCATGGGGACTGTTCAGCCGCAACCTCTGGCTCGACGACATGATGGGTGACCTCTACACCGTCCTGGACCTGCTCGCACCCCACGTCGAAGAACCTGGCTACAGCGGGTACTTCCGGGAGGAGTTCGACACCGAGCCGACCGTCTTCACGTTCCGAGACGGCACCTTCGGGCCACTGAAACTCTGAATCCAGTTCAGTCTGAACGCCGAAAGGGTTAAAGAACAAGCTCAGAAGCTGTTTCCGAACTCACGATGCTGTGGCACGTCCGCGCGAGCGTTCTCTACGGTGAAGCCATGCCCACCGAACCAGCCCCGGGTCAACCCGTACGCGCACACCTCACCACTCCCGACGGGCGGTGCCTCTCCTATCTCGACTTCGGGCCGGCAGAGGGACGGCCCTTGCTCGGGTTGCACGGACACCTTGGCGAAGGAGCTGACTTCGCGGACCTCGCCCGCGACCTGAGCCCCGACGGGTGGCGGGTGGTCGCACTGGACCAGCGAGGGCACGGGGACTCCGACCGGGCGAAGCAGTACGACCGGAACGGATACCTCGACGATCTGAGCCTCCTGCTCACCCACCTGGGCCTTGATCATCAGCCCCTGCCCGTCCTCGGGCACTCCCTCGGTGCCATCAACGCTTACTACCTGGCCGCGGCCCGACCTGACGCTGTAAGCGCCCTGATCAACATTGACGGGCCTGCGCACCTGCCAATTGTGAACCCCGCCCCGCTGTCCGTTCTGCTCGACCTTCCGTACTCCGCCCCTACACACGAGGAACTCCTGGCCGCCTGCGGCTCCCTGACACCCTTGCTGGAAAACGGACTGCGACCGCACCACGACGGGTGGCGGCTCGGCTCTCACCCCACGGACGTGATCGACTCCGACACCCGCGTGCTTGGCGACCACTGGCACCAATGGCTGGGCTCCCGCTGCCCCGCGCTGCTCCTGCACGGCACGGCCAGCACCGTGCTGCCCACCGCGCAGGCCCGCGAGATGGCATCTCGACGCCCCGGCACCACCCTGGTCGAACTGAACGCCAACCACTGGCCTCATCTACGGAGACCGAAGGAGTCAGCGGTTGCAATCCGCCGATTCCTCGACTCCATTCTTGGCGGCCGGTGCAGGAAAACCTGACCCACTTTGAGTCGTTGTCCGCGGAGTTTGCCCTGGCCGGCCCGCCCTCGTCCCCCACCGCCAGGACCAGATGGTGCGGCCTGAGCCGGGGGCGGTGAACCCCAGCACCAGGGCGTCGACCGTGTCCGCGTGCCGAACCTTCACCCACCAGCGCTGACCCGACGGCGGATAGCCCGCCCCACCGCGTTTGCAGACGATCCCTTGTGCACAGAAGGTCACTGACCATATACCTAGCACCATGATCGTGTATGTGTGGCGGGTTCGGGCCACGACGGAGGAGTTCGACGAACTGGCCCCCGACATCCTCGCCGCCCTGGACACCTACCGCGCCCATCACGACTCCTGCACCCGCCCCCGCACACAGTTCTTGGCCGCCTGGCCGCACCTGGCCACCGGCGGGGCCGCCCTCGTTGAACACCCCGGCTCCGATGCCCGGTTCCGCTTCGGCGCCTTCCCTCTGGCGCGCCTGCTGCAGGGCGCCTGCTACATCCTCATCGCCGACCTGTCCGGGATGCGCGACAGCGAGATCAAGCACCTTCATGCCGACAGCACCCGTGCCCTGCGCGACAGTTCCGGCCACGCCTACCGGTGGTCCGTCACCAGCCGTGCCTTCAAAGGGGAAACCGACCCAAGCGGCACCATCGCCACCTGGATCATCGGCGCTCCGGCAGCCCGCGCCGTCACGGTCCTCGAACGCCTTCAGCCACCCGAGACCGAGCTGCTCTTCCGCAGCGTGCACCCCAACGGCCGCATCAGGGAGGGAGCGTTGACGCTCCGCTCCAGCAACGAACTGATCAACCATGTGATCACCTGGATCAACGCCTACTGCCGTCACTACGGTCTCGCCGACGCCCTTCCGGACGTCAACGGCGCCCCGTGGAACCTGACCGCACGTCAGTTCCGCCGCACCCTGGCCTGGCACATCGCCCGCCGCCCCGGAGGCGTGATCGCCGGAGCCGTCCAGTACCGCCACCTTGGCATCCAGATGTTCGAGGGATACGCCAACCCTCGGGAATTGCATCAGACGGGCGAGAAGTCGCAGGTCGCGAGCTCAGGGCGACGGGCTGGTGGACTCCAACGCTACTACGAACTAACGGCCTGAGCAGGCATGTTGCCAGATAGATCCCGCCTGATGCATGATCTGCCCTCCAGAAGGGATGGCCTGGAGTGGTGTATCAGCAGAAGGTGGCCCTGGCCGGGGCGGCTCACATGGAGCTCGTGTCCGGCGTGGTCCAACTGCGTCCGGAGGACGCGATGTTCGACGCGATGCTGCGAGGCTGGAGGGCTCAGCAGAAGTCGCGAGGGCTGAAGGACGAGACGATCGAGCCGCGGATGCGACTGGTCCGCCGGTTCCTCGACTATGCGAACGAGTACCCGTGGCAGTGGACGCCGGCCCACCTGGACGAGTGGTCGGCCTCTCTGGCGGGCGAGAAGCATCTGGCGCCGTCGACGATCCGCAGCTACCAGGGCGACGTCCGGCTGTTCACCGAGTTCCTCATCGACGCCCGCTACGGGTGGGGAACGGCCTGCAAGGAAGCCTTCGGCACCCACCCAGTGGCGGTCGCCCATGAGTGGAACACCCTCCCTCACCTGCAGGATTACGAGGGGGATCCGGAAGCGAGGCCGTTCACCCGCGAAGAACTGCAGCGTTTCCTCGACTACGCCGACGACCAGGTCGCACGCGCCGTGAAGTCCAAACGCAAGGGAGCCCTCGCCGCCTACCGCGACGCCACCCTCTTCAAGGTCGTCTACGGGTGGGGGCTTCGCCGGACCGAGACGTCCAAGCTGGACGTCGTCGACTTCGGACGCAATCCGAAGGCTCCGCAGTTCGGCCGGTACGGCACGCTCAATGTCCGCTACGGCAAAGCGAAGAAGGGGCAGCCGCCGCGACGGCGGAACGTGCTGTCGGTGATGGACTGGGCCGTCGAGGCTGTCGAGGACTACGTCGAGAACGTGCGGCCGCGCTTCGGATTCCCCGACCATCCGGCCCTATGGATCACGGAACGCGGCGGACGCCTACAGCCCGGCTCTATCAACGATCGGTTCGAGGCATACCGAGATGCCCTAAAACTCTCAAAAGATCTAGTTCCGCACTCAATCAGACATTCATACGTCACGCATCTGACCGAGGACGGGATCGACCGTCGTTTTATCCAGCAGCAAGTCGGCCACGACTGCGACAGCTCCACCGCCATCTATACGCACGTCAGCGACGACTTCATGAACACTGCCCTGAGCAAGGCCCTGGCCCCGGCGTTCGCCGGCGTCTGACGAGGAAGGACCCGATAATGGCCGCCAAGCTCGACTACCACTGGCACCTGCGCAAGGTCATGGCGGACCGCGGGATGTTCTCCACCACCGACCTCCTCCCACCGCTGAAGGAATGCGGCATCACACTGTCCACGAGCCAGGTCTACCGGCTCGTCGTCGAGCGACCGGAGCGACTCAGCCTGAAAATCCTCATGGCCCTGCTGGACATCCTGGACTGCACGATGGACGACCTGATCGAGCCGATCGCCACGGCCGGGGTGGCGAAGAAGCCCAAGAAGGCCGCCGCAGGTGGGACCGTCGTCTCCGAAGGCGTCGGCGAACTGCGGCCAAGGCGGGCTCGGATCACCGGAGTTGACCGGTGACCGCGCCCGCGATGACCGAGGAGGTTCTCGCTGATCCGGTCGGCTTCATCGTGCGGCTGGTCAGCAACGTCGAGAAGCACCTGGACGCCGACCGCATCCGCGGCATCGTCTGCACGCTCGTACGCACACGGGCCGGTCGCCGCAACCTCGCCCAGGCCCTGCACGACAACCCCTCGCTGCTGCGGACTGGCAAGCCACCCGCGCCGTTCCGCGTCGCCAAACTACTGATGGCCATGCACGAAGCGGGCGCCCAGGACACCGCCCTACCCCGCTGCGGCGAGTGCGGACGCCCACGCCCCTACGTCGGGAGCCGCTCGGGCGGACGATGGGGATGCTCGCCCTGCTTCGACAAACCCGCTGTCTGCGCGGGCTGCCACCAGCAGCGGCGAGTCGTCAGCCGCGACCGCCACGGCCAGCCTCGATGCGCCAAGTGCCCCGACACCGACGGTGATCCGGTCAAGGAATTCACCCGGCTGATCACCGGCCTCGACCCCGCGCTCGACAGGGACACCGTCCGGACCGCTCTTGAGCGGGCCACGAAGCGGCCCGCCGGACAGCGTCGACTCGCCTGGGCCGTGATCGAACGTCCCGAGCTGCTGACTAGCACCGGATACGAGGCCCCCACTCCGGCAATGCTGCGTTTCATCGGCGAACTCGTCGCCGCCGGCGCCACCACGGTCGTCAAGCCGGCCTGCCCGCGCTGCCACGGAGTGAAGGCGCTGTCGAAACTCCTGAACGGCAAGCGGATCTGCCGGGCCTGCTTCGCCAAGCACGCGGCCGTCCCCTGCGCACGCTGCGGCGCCGTCCGTGAACCCGCCACCCGGGACGCCGCCGGTCAGCCACTGTGTCCCAACTGCCTGATCCGCGACCCGATCAACCTGGAAGTCTGTGTCGGCTGCGGACGCCGTCAGCCGGTCGCGGTCCGGCTCACCGACGGCGTCCGCTGCAACAACTGCAGGCCGAAAGAGATCAGAGAGTGCGGACACTGCGGCCGCACCGCCCCTTGCGAAATCTCTCGGGCCACCGGGCAGCCCTGGTGCGAACGCTGCCAGCAGCGATGGGTGACCTGCAGCGGCTGCGGCACCGTCGCCCAGGCCCGAGGCGGCACCTGGGAGGAACCGTTGTGCGCGAAGTGCACCAACTCCGACCCCGATTTCTGGGGACGCTGCCCTGCCTGCGCGACCACGTGGCAGCTCAGCCCTCGCGCCTGCCAGCGATGCGTCCTCGACCAGAAGATCCGCGACCTCCTCGGCGACAGCACAGGGGCCATCGGGCCCGAACTCGCACCCTTCCATGAGGCATTGACCAGTGCCGAGCGTCCCGACGTCGCCTTGGCCTGGATCTCCCGAGCCAAGGCACGCGACCTGCTGGAACGCATAGGCCGCGACGAACGTCCCGTCACCCACGACGTCCTCGACGAACTCCCTCCAGGCAAGGTGCTGGCTCACCTTCGCAGCGTCCTCGTCGCCACCGGCACCCTGCCGCCGCGCGACGAACGGCTCGTCGCCCTGGAGAAATGGATCACCGAAACGGTCCAGGCCCACACGGACCCCGCAGAACGCCGGATCCTGCACGGCTACGCGGTCTGGCACCACCTGCGCCGCCTCCGCCGCCGCATCGGCGACCTGCACACCACCCAGCTCCAGGACCTCAACGTTCGATGCCACGTCACCGCGGCCGACAACTTCCTCATCTGGCTCGCCGCCGAAGGACTCACCCTGGGCACCTGCACACAGGCCGACCTGGAACGCTGGATGACCGATCCCGCCTTCACCTACAGAGACGAGACCGGCCACTTCGTCCGCTGGTCCGTACAGCACCGCCATGCCCACGGCCTCACCTACGGCACCGTCCGCTGGACCGGCCCACAGGGCACCATCGACAGCGAGAAACGCTGGGCCGACGCACGCCGCCTCCTCAACGACAACACACTGCCCACCGCGGACCGCGTCGCCGGACTGCTGCTGATCCTCTACGCACAGAAGATCGCCACCATCCGCCAACTCACCGTCGATGACGTCGACATCACCGGAGAGACCGTCGCGATCTCCTTCGGAACCTCACCCGTCATCCTCCCGATGCCACTGGCGACCTTGGTCCGCGAGCTCGTCGCAACCCGACGCGGCAAGGCCAAGATCGGCACCCCGGACGACGCCCCCTGGCTCTTCCCCGGAGGACAGCCCGGCCGTCCGCTCAGCGACAGCCAGATCGCTTTGCGGCTGCACAAGATCGGCATCCGGCCCCAGCAGGACCGATCCACCGCCCTGTTCACCCTCGCCGCCGAGCTCCCCGCCGCGATCCTCGCCCGGATGCTCGGCGTCCACATCCAAGTCGCCGTCCAGTGGCAGAAGGCATCCGGCGGTGACTGGGCCGCCTACGCAGACGAGATCAGCCGCCGAAAGAAGGACTGATGAAAGCATCCATAGCAATCGCGCAATTTCCCATCACCTGGGACATCGAGCAAAACCTCGCAGCCATCACCTCGCTTCTGGCAGACGTCCAGCCAGACGAGATCGTCGTACTCCCCGAAGGTGCGCTGTCCGGCTACGGCGCCGACCTCTCAGCCCTCGAACGCCTATCGCCCTTGGCCCTCGCGCATGCCATGGACCGCCTCGCAGAGCTAACTCAGCGCAGAGCCATCCACCTGTTCTGCGGCACGTTGCTATTCGAACGTGGTGCTTGGAGCAATGCCGCCCTCTACTTCTCTCCGGACGGCACCCGCTGGACTTACCGGAAGATCAACCTGGCGATGAACGAGCGAGGCCAACTCGATGCCGGCTCTGAGCTCTCGACGCTCCCGATCCATCTGGCGAGCGGGCCCATCACGCTCGGCGTCCAGATTTGCCGGGAGATCCGTTTCCCCGAGCAATGGCAGCATCTAGCCGACTGCGGAGCACAAGCTTTCATCTACCTCACCCATGCGGCCAACCCCTCCGAGCCTGCAGGGGTCTGGCGGAGCCACCTCATCAGCCGCGCAGCGGAGAACCAACGGTTCGTCCTGGCAGCCAACGTGGCAGATCCTCACCAGCACTGCCCCAGCATGGTCATCTCACCGAGAGGGGAGGTCCTCGCCGAGGCGAACTCTGACGAGACCACCGTAATCAGAACCACGATCGACCTTGACGAGTCCGCCAATTGGTACCTCGGCCAGCGCCGACGAGACCTACTCAAGTCGAGCTATCAAGATCGGACAAACGTATAACAACGGGACGACTGGAGGACCCCTACGGCCAGGCATTCCGGGAGTTCCAATACCCGACTCCACCATTAGGCACCAGCGATTCAGGGTTTCGGGCCGAGGTCGAATCCGAACAGGCCCTCCAGCGCGGGGAGCACCTCCTCGCCCTGACCACCGACCACCTGCACGAACTCCGCGGCCCCGCGGCTGCCGAGGCCGCCGTCCGGCTCGCCGACTTCCAGCAGCGCACCGGCTTCACCGGCTCCGTCGTCACCGACCCTCGCCGCCTGCGCCGCGTCCTCACCCGGCACGACCCCGAGGTCTACCCCGGCACCTACGTCACCTGCGTCTTCAACCCCGACAAGGCGCTCTGCCGCCCCCGCACCAACCACGACGGCCGCACGTACCCGGTGCCATTGGACTGCAGGCCGCTGGAATGCCGCAATGTCGCGCTCACCGCCGACAACCGGGCCGCGCTGGCGGCCGAGGCCGGCCGCCTCGACGCCGAGACACGCAGCCGGCCCACCCTCCCGCCTCTCCTGCTCGCCGACCTAGCCCGGCGCCGCGACAGGATCCGCACGTTTCTCACTACCGAGGGGGACCCTTCGTGACCGCACACCGCCGCCTCCTGCCCGCGCAGGCCGACGTCTGTGCCGCCCGCGACGCCCTCACCGCCGAGACCGGCAGGCCCCCCAGCGTGCTGGCTCTCGCTACCCGACTCGGCCTTGCCAACACCACCTTCCGTCGCAACTTCCCCACCGTCTGCGCCGAACTCTCAGCCGTTGCCCGCAGCGGAGATGGCGGGCCAGCCGCAGACGCCTACACCACAGTCAAGACCGACAACGCCCGCCTCCGGCGCGAGAACCGCGACCTTAAAAGGGAACTCGACCTGGCCATCGCAGCCACCCAGCGCCTCAGCACAGACAACGACCGCCTGCGTACCGCCCTCCACGATGCCCGAGCCGTCACTCCACTGCACCGGCGTCCCCGATAGACGGACTTCCGACAGCGGCCTGAACATCGCTAGGGCCGTGTTCGGGAAGATCCAGGACGAGAACCTGGCCCGGTTGCCCCCGCTCGAACACCGCAATCTCAACGTCCTGGGCCGCTACTTGTTCAACATCAAGGCCAGCGGCCCCGGCCAGGGCCTACGGCCCATCCGCGACCCGGGGGTCGCCGAGAAAGAGAATGACGACAGCGTGGACTGGCTGCGCCGGGAAGCCGAGGCCGGGCCGCTGATTAGAGAGTGCGCTCTATAGCTGCGTCCAGGTGGTGAGTAGCGCACCGTAATCGGGGTTCAGCGGGGGTCGGGGGCACCAGACAAGCCGCTGACCTGCTTTGACGCCCTACCAGATCCGACCGGGGCCCTGTGCTCCTGAAGAGGTTGGCAGGGGGCCGCCTCACCCGGTTGAAGGCCGCTCGCCGTGCCAGGTGCGCCAGAGGGCGGCATAGGCGCCGTCGGCCGCCACGAGGTCGTCGTGGGTGCCGAGTTCGGTGAGGCGACCATCCTCCATCACGGCGACCCGGTCGGCGTCGTGGGCCGTCTGCAGGCGGTGGGCGACGGCGATGACGGTCCGGCCTTCGAGGACGGCGGCCAGGGCCCGTTCCGTGTGGCGGGCGGTCCTGGGGTCCAGGAGGGCGGTCGCCTCGTCGAGTATCAAGGTGTGCGGGTCGGCCAGCACCACGCGTGCCAGGGCGAGTTGCTGGGCCTGCGCGCCGTCCGGGCGGTGGCCCCCGGGGCCCAGGTCGGTGTCGAGGCCTTCGGGGAGTTCGCCCGCCCAGTCAGCGCCGACGGCGGTGAGGGCCGCGTGCAGTTCGGCGTCGGTGGCGTGGGCGGAGGCGATCTGCAGGTTGTCGCGGACCGTGCCCAGGAAGACGTGGTGTTCCTGGGTGACGAGGACGACGTGCTTGCGCAGTTGGCCGGGGTCGAGGTCGGCGACCGGCACTCCGCCCACGGTCACCGAACCGGTGCGGGGCGCGTCCATCCCGGCCAGCAGCCTGCCCAGAGTGGTCTTGCCCGCCCCGGAGGGCCCGACGACCACCAGGCGTTCGCCCGGGCGGACGGTCAGGTCGACGCCGTGCAGGACGTCGCTTCCGCCGTCGTACGCGTAGTGCACCCCGGTCACTTCGATCCGGTCGTCAAAGGGCGTACGGGACGTGGCCGGTGGTGCCTGGGAGGCCAGGCCGAGGCCTTCGACCCTTGCGAAGGAGGCGCTGCTGCTCTGCAGTTGCTCCATCTGCTGGAGGATGATGTCCAGGGGTTGGGAGAGCTGGCGCAGGTACAGGGCTGAGGCGACCACGGCGCCCAGGCTCATCGCACTGTGGCTGTGCAGCAGGCCGCCGATGAGCAGCACACCGGCGACGGGCACGACGTACGAGATGTCGATCGCGGGGAAGAGCACGCTGCGCAGGAACAAGGTCCGCTTCCGGGTGGTCCGGCACGCCTCGATCTGTTCCTGGCATGCGGTGATGCGCTGCTGCTGGAGCCCGAGGGCCTCAATGGTGCGGGCGCCGGTCGCGGTGGCCGCGAGCTGTTCCGCGAGAGCCGAGTGGGCGGCTCCCTCGGCAAGGTACGCGGTGAGCGCCCGACGCAGGTACCAGCGGGAGGCGAACCAGATGCCGAGCAGGCCCACCACTCCGCACGCGCCGAGCAGCGGGTCCACCAGGAAGACCGCGCCGAGGATGAACAGGGCCTGGACCCCGGCGACGAGGATCTCCGGCCCGGCGCTGCGCAGGGTGTGGCCGACCGCGGCGACGTCGGTGGTGCCGCGGGTCATCAGGTCGCCGGTACCGGCCCGTTCGACCACCGTGGCGGGCAGGGCGAGCGCCCGGCCGGTGAACTGTTCGCGGATACGGGCCAGAGTCCGCTCACCGAAGCGGTGGCCGACGTAACTTGCGTAACGCACCAGGACGAGCTGCACCAGCGCGAAGAGAAGGATGGCGAGCGTGAGGCGGTCCACGGAGGCCACCGGGGCCCCGGCCCTGACCTCGTCGATGATGCGGCCGATCAGCCACGGACCGACGAGCCCGGCAGCGGCGGCGAGGGCATTGAGGACGATCATAACGGCGAAGGCCCGCGCGTCGAGCCGCACCAGCCGCAGGGCGGCGCGGCGTATCCGGGACGACTCGGCGATGGGGAGGGAGGAGGGGGTGGTCACCGCGTGGCCTCCTGGTGGGGCGCGGTTGCCTCAGCGCCTTCGGCGTTCGTACGGTCGAGGCCTTCGTCCTCCGTGCCCCGGGAGACCAGGAGACGGTAGTCGGGCCGGCCGTCCAGGAGTTCGCGGTGGCTGCCGACGGCGGCGACTGCCCCGTCGACCAGGTAGTGCACGGTGTCCGCCTGGTCCACCAGGAGCGGCGACGTGCTGGTGACGACTGTGGTGCGGCCGGAGCGTGCGGCGCGCAGTCGGGCGGCGACGGCCGCCTCGGTGTGTGCGTCGACCGCAGATGTCGGTTCGACCGCCAGGAGCACCTCGGGGTCGGCCAGCAGCGCCCGGACCAGCCGGACGCGCTGCCGCTGGCCCCCGGAGAGGTTGCGGCCCTGCGCCTCGACAGGCGAGTAAAGCCCGTGCGGCAGGCCGCGGACAATGTCCTGCGCCATGGCCGCGTGGACGCTCCGGCCGATGGTCTCCTCGTCCAACTCGCGCTCGCCGCCGATCACTTCACGCAGCGGACCGGCGAACAGATCGGCCTCGTTGTCCGCGACGAGGATCCGCCGGCGCACCTGCGTCAGGTCGATCTCGTCCAACCGTATCCCGCCCCAGGTCGCGGCCGACCCGGCGAACCGGCCGAGCCGGTCCACAACCGCCGCGCTCTCCGCAGGGCGTGCGCTGACCAGCGCAGTCAGCCTGCCGGGTGCCACCTCGACGCCGGACTCGGGATCACGGAGTACGGCTGGGGCGTCCGGGCCCGCCGAAGTTGGCTCCTTGTCCTGGGAATCGGGCTCCAGGGCCAGGAACCGTATGACCCGGCGGGCGGCCACCAGTCCGCGGGTGAGGTCGTATCCGCCCTCGATGAAGAACGAGACCGGCACCACCAGCACCGCGGTGTACCCGTACACGGCGACCAACTCGCCGACGGTGATGTCTCCTTGGGCGGCCATCCTGGCCGCCAGCCAGGTCACCACCCCGAGGAACAGGGTGGGCAGGCCGACGCCCAGTGCCTGGATCCAGCTGGTGACCCTGCCGACGCGGTAGCCCTCCGCCCGCAGTGCCTGCGAGCCGTGCCGGTATCGGTCGGCGTATACCTCCTTGCCGCCGATGCCGTTGAGTACGCGTAGCCCGCCGACGAGGTCCCCGAAGCGCGCGGCGAGTGAGCCCTGCTGCTCCCGGTAGGTAGCTTCGACGCCCTGCAACCGGCCCAGCAGCGGGCCGATCAGCATCGCGAGCAGCGGAACGCCGAGCAGTACCACCACGGCGAGCAGCGGCGAAACGGTCAACAGCAGCGCGGCCACGGCGACGTAGACGAGGACCGCTCCGACGCCGGGCCCGGTGATGGTCAGTGTCTGGGCGATCACGCCGACGTCTCCGAACCCGATCGTCACGACCTCCCCGGCGGTGACCTTGCGCGGTAGTGCCCCGCCCAGCCTGGTCGCGTGCCTGACCACGACTTGTACGGAACGGAATGAGGCGTCGATCCGCACTCGGGTCATCGTCCGGTGCCGCATGATGGCCAGCCAGGCGTTCAGCACCCCGACGCCTACCAGCGCCGCGACCCAGCTGACGAGCGTGTTCCAACGTCCTGGTTCCAGCCCGTCGTCGATGGCACGCGACAGGAGGTACGGCGGCAGCGCCAGGCAGAGCATCCAGGCACTGCCGAACAGTGCTCCGGCGGCGATCCGGCGGCGTTGGCTGGTGACCAGCCACCACAGGTACCGAAGGGCGCTGCGGTGGTCCGGGGTCCCCGGACCCAAACTCGCTTCTTTCATCCGCCTCACAGTAGTAATCGCTGTTCGAGCCGCTCCGGGGGGCTGGTTCGTCCGCAAAACCGCAGAACACGCCGACCCGCCCAAGAGTTCAGGAGGAGCGGCCAGGCCCTGCATTCCACCCGGTCCCGCTCGTCGTCTGCTTCGTGCGTGCAAGTGTTGGAGAAGGAGAGTTCGCCCCTCAGCAGGGCGTGCTTCCAGCAGTGGACAACGAACGTTGCTGGAACTCGCCTGCGACCTTAACCCTGCGTTGGTATCGGCGTCGCAGTGGTCAAACGGTCTGCTCCAAACCGTGGCTACAAGATCCCTTCGATGCCCTGCTCGCGCAGGGCGTCGTACCAGAGCACGGCGACGTCCCGGTCGTCGGTCGCCGGGGTGACCTGGACCGGCGGCCCGACATCGGCGAGGAGCTCCAGGAGGAAAGCGCGGCGCTCGGTGTAGGGGCGGCTTCGGCAGTCGCCGATCGCCGGGTCCGGGTGCTGCAGAACATCCCAGCAGACGTAGGAGGCCGGGTACCGGGCCGCCAGGGCGCGGGCCCGGGTCGTGGATGACGCGGCCCGTGACTGCGCGGCCGCGAAGTCGAGCCTGCCGTCCCGCCAGATCACGGCCTCGCCGTCCAGGACCGGGCCCCGGCATCACGATCTACGTGCACAAGCGTCCATGCGCCCTGCCCGTCTCGGCCCAGCCGCAAACATACCCGCAGCGCAGGCCTTGATCTCCCGCCCGCGACTGACGCTGATCGGTCGCGGGCGGGGCACTTTCTCGGTCAGCCGCTCGCGTGCCGCCCAGGGACGGCGTGTGCGCGCTTCGGCGACGACCGTGACGGTTGGGGGCTCACCTGCGGGCGGCCCGCCGCCGGGTCATCCGCCCCTTCGCCGAGTGGTCCGTGCTCCGTGAGGCACGTCGGGAGGCCGCGCAAGGCCGATACAGCGCCAACTCGGCTTTTCCGTCAACCGCAACGACGTCCGACCGCGCAGTGACCGCTCCTGTCAGCCTCCGTTTCCGGTGCTGACTGTACCCACGGCATGGCTCAGCACGAAGTCGCGCGCCAGGCGTGCGGCCTGCTCACGGGCCTCGAAGGTGATGCCGTGCCGAGTACGCGGCAGGATTACCAGACGTGCGCCAGGGATCTCCGATGCCATGAGTTCGGCGACCTGAGCGCGGACGATGGGGTCCTCCGCGCCATGCAGCACGAGAGTAGGAGCCGTGACTTCATGCAGCCGGGCAGTGCAGTCGTGGTTCTGAATCGCTGTCATGCGGCGTGCGTCGGCGTCTACGGGACGCCCCCGCAGGGCGCGCTTGGCGTCGGCGACGAGCTGCGGGTCGTTCGCCTGCCCCTCGGGTGTGAGGAGCAGGTCCAGCACGATCTGCGCCCGCGCGTCCGGCCCCATGGCGGCGATGCGGTCACCAAGGCTCTCAGTCATGGTCCAGCTCGGGGTCGCGCCTGACAGTATGAGAGACGCAACCCGCTGGGGGTAGTGGATCGCCAGGTGCATGGCGATCGCTCCGCCGTACGACACTCCCATAACATGCGCGCGCTCAAATCCCAGCGCGGCAAGGAAGTCGGCGCAGTCAGCGGCTTGCCGAACGATGTCGTACGGCTCGGGCCCGTTGAGTGTGTCGCCGGTGTCACGCTGGTCGAAGCTGATGGCCAGGATTCCAGCGCCTAACAGGGGGCGGAAGGCATCAAACTGCCCCCTATGGCTCTCCCCGCCATGCAACAGAACCAGCGGTTCGCCCTGGCCGGACTCAACGTAGGCAATATCGATGTCGCCGACTTTGACGTGCTGAAACCCCTCAGAACTCGGCGACACGGTAAATCCGTGTCGCCCCCGACTTTGTCTCTTTCAGGCTCCGCCGTCCCGGCGGGCTGCCTCTTCCACCCGCCTGTGTGCCGAGCGCGACCGGCTGCGCACAGACGTCCAGCAGCTGGTGCGGGTCGTACACGTCCTGGAGGTGGAGAATCAGCAACTGAGCGAGGCAACCGACAGTGATGGCGTCATTCAGTGCTGCTTGTCCAACACCGGCCCTCGTCAGCTTGATCCTCAGCAGAGCCCTGGGAACTCCCGGAGCTCTGCGGTAACCAATATTCTGTTTACGACAACCCGGCCGGACGACCGCCCGGCCGGGAGCCTTAGGCGCAATACCGTTCAGTTAGTGGCTTGGATGGTGATGTGGGGGCTGTGTTTGGGCTGGGGCCAGTGTGTGTGGTGGGAGCGTTTCGCGGCCCATTTCAGGACTTTGCGTTTGACGACTCGGGGGTGTGAGCGTTTTCGGCGTGTTGGGTTGAGGTGTTGGGTGAGCCATCGGATGGCGTGATGCCAGATCGCGTCGGCTGCGTCAGCGCCCGGAGGGGGGAAATGCGCTCTGCGCGACTGAACGGCGAGCGATGCGGAGGGCTTTGACGAAGGAAACTCTGTCGGGGTCGTGGCCGGAGAGTGCGGCAGTGTCGGCCATCAGGGTGCGGATGGCGTAGTGGCAGCACAGGTGTCCCCAGATTTCTTGCTGGACAAGGTCGGGGGCTTTCGAGCGCAGTACCGCGCGGGGCCCGCGCTGGTGGGTTTTCAGCTCGTCGAAGGTGGTCTCGATCTCCCACCGTTGGGCGTAGGCGGCTGCGAGGTCCTCGGCGCCGGCCTCGGCAGGGTCGAGGATCGTGGTCAACAGCCGGTACTCCTCGGCGTTGTCCCGGCCGTCATCGACCGTGTAGTCGATCACTCTGACCGTGAGCGGCTCCGTCGTGGCCCGGTTCGTGCCCGACGTCGGGACGATCCGGGCCAGCCAGGACCCATCGGCCAGGGTTTCCAGATACCGGGGCCGCAGGTTCGTCTTCACTCGCCAGAGCAGATCCGCACCCGTGGCCGCGGCCTGCTGCCAGAGGCGGAACCCGTAGAAGCCCCGGTCTGCCAGGACCAGCTGGCCCGGCTCCAGCCGCCCGACGAGCTGCCGGGACAACTCGATCTCCGACACGCTGCACGGGCCGGTGGCAGCGTCGAAGACCACATGGGTGCCGCATTCCGCCAATGCCACCAGGCGGGCCTGCGGAAACGCGGCCCGCTCCCCCCGGCTGGAAGCGGGCCGCCCGAAGAACTCCGCGTTGGCTGCCGTGTCTGCCACATCCAGGCACGTCCCGTCGATCGCCACCAGGCGACGCCCGGCCAGCCACGACCCCGGCGTGCCAGGCCCCGCCAGCGGACGCGCAACCCGAGCGAAGAGATCCCGCACCGGCTCGAACCCCAGACGAGACCTGGCCTGGAAGATCGCCGACTTCGAGGGCGGCGTGAACGACTCCGACCACCCCGACGCCCACGACAGCCCGTCCGTGAGCTGCGCGAACACATCCTCGTAGGAGCCATCCGAATACAGCGCCATCCCGATCGAGAAGTACGCCATCACCCGTGCGGGCAACGACCGGTGACGCCGCTCGGTACGCCCCGCCTCCTCGATCACCGCGTCAACCACATCCGCGGGAAACACCCGCGTCAGCAACCCCACAGACACCAAATCCGACAACCGGACATCAGACGACGGCTTCACCCAACCAGAACGCGGCATCCCCCACGATAACCCAGAAGCACTTAACTGAACGGTATTGGCCTTAGGCGCGGTGCACGGGCTTCAGAGTGGCTGATCGGGGAGCATCAGCACTCGTAGGCCTCCAGCGCCTTGCCATCCTTTGAGTCCCACCTGAAGGTGGCGCTCCTCCCGCTGCTGAGCTTCTGGCAGTCGGGGTCCAACGCCCAGTCGACGGAGACGGTGGCGTGTATCGCATAGCTGCATACGTTCTTGACCGTTGCTTTGCCTTCCCAGTTGCCGGTCAGCTGGGCGCAGCCGCTGAACGATGCGGCATGAGTGATGGTCGACGGCGCAGGGGCTGCTGCTGCGGGAGCCGCCCCTGTCGCAGCGAGGGCCCCCGCCGCGATTGCCATGGCGAGGGGCGTCAGGATGGTGCGACGACGAGTACCCATACTTCTCCTCAAGGTCGAACGGGTTGATGCCCTGCTTCCCTCTGGTCGCTGAGCGGCCGGGGACGTGCCACTCACGGTGCCGGGGCCGGCGTCGGCGAACCTTCGGAAAAGCTTGAATCCGCCTGGAACCACAGGTCGGTGGCGCCCAGAGTGGGGGGCGTAGAGACGACCGGGTGTTGCAGGGGGTGTGATGGCCACGCGTTTCGGGATCCTGGGGACCATCGAGGTACGGCGGGACGGGGCCCCGATCGACGTGGGGCACGCGATGCAGCGCCGGGTGCTGGCCGTGCTGCTCGTCGACGCCGACCGGGCGGTGTCGGCCGACGCGCTGGTGGACCGGGTATGGGGGGACACCGAGCCGGCGCACGACCGCCGGAAGCTGTACGGATACCTCTCCCGGCTGCGGCACGCACTGGCTGCCGACGGCACCGCCATCACACGGGAGCGGGGCGGCGGCTACCGGCTGGCGGTCGAGCCCTCGGCGGTGGACGCGCACCGCTTCCGCGAACTGTCGGACCGGGCCCGGAAGGCGGGCGGCGACGTGCAGGCGGAGGCTCTGTGGCGGGAAGCCCTGGAGCTGTGGCGGGGCAGCGCGTTCGCCGGGGCGGACACCCCGTGGTTCAACGCGCAGCGCCACCTCCTGGACGGCGAGCGGCTGGCCGCCGAGCTGGAACTGGTCGACGTGCGGCTGCGACTGGGTCAGCACGACGGACTGGTGAGTGAATTGACTGCTCGGGCCGAGGCGCATCGGCTCGACGAACGGGTGATCGGGCAACTGATCCTGACCCTGTACCGGTGCGAACGACAGGCCGAAGCCCTGGAGGCGTACGAGCGCGCTCGGCGACGCCTCGCCGACGAGCTGGGCGTCGACCCGGGCGCGGCGCTGCGGCAACTGTACGAACGGATCCTCACCGGCGAGCCGCAGCTCGCCGCGCCCCGCTCCGCCACCACGAACCTGGCCGCCACGGCGAACCCGACGGGCACCATGCAACCGGCCGCCACCACAAAATCGCCCGGTAAGAGCGGGACGGTGGCGAACGTGGGCCCGCCGATGGCACGCCAGCTCGTCCCCCGGCTCCTCCCGGCGGACGTGTCACTCTTCGTCGGCCGGGAGGACGAGGTGGAGGAGGCTCGCCGGCTGCTTGGCGAAGAACGGCCCGGCCCGGCGACACTGCTGGTCACCGGCCCCGCCGGAGTGGGCAAGACCGCCTTCGCGATACGGACGGGGCACCTGCTCGCCTCCCGCTTCCCGGACGGCCAGCTCCACGCGGATCTGCGGGGCTTTGGCGACGAGCCGGCCGAGCCGTTCACGGTCCTCGGCACCTTCCTCCGCGCGCTCGGCATCCCCGGCGGTACCGTGCCCGCGGAGCTGACCGGCCGCGTCCATCTCTACCGCACTCTGCTGGCAGGGCGGCAGACGCTCGTCGTCCTGGACAACGCCGCCAGTGCCCAGCAGGTGAGTGACCTCCTGCCCAGCGGCGCGCGCTGTGCCACCATCATCACCAGCCGGACGACCATGGCGGAACTGTGCGGCCGCCGACTCTCCCTGGACGTACTGCACCCCGCGACGGGGCTCGACCTGCTGCGCGAGATGCTGGGCCGGGGCCGGACCGACGCCGACTCGGGGGCGGCCCGTTCCATCGTGGAAACTTGCGGTGGCCTTCCCCTGGCGGTGTGGGTCGCCGGTGCGCGGCTGGCCGCCCGACCGCACTGGCCTCTGGCCAAGGTGGCGCACGCCCTCGCCGACGAGCAGCGCAAGCTCGACGAGTTGGCCGTCGGCCACATCGCCGTACGGGCCAGCCTCGAACTGACCTACCAGCAGATGTCCGCGGCGACGCAGCACGCTCTGCGGATGGTCGCCCTGCTGCCCGGGCCGAGCTTCGCCGCCTGGGCGCTGGCCGCGCTGCTGGACACGGCCCTGTCCGAGGCGGAGGCCGTCCTAGACGATCTGGTCGAGGTGCACCTGATGCAGGCCGGTTCGGTGAACGCGACCGGCATCCGCTATCAACTGCATGACCTGGTACGCCTGTTCGCCAGGGAGCGCACGGAGTCGGACGTCCCGGAGCGGGATCGCACGGCAGCCCTCACCCGATTACTCGGGGCGAGCCTGCACCTCGCCGACCTCGCCGCGGACACCCTCAGCGTCGACTTCCAGGGCATCTCACAGCTGGATCTGGCCTCCTGGCGGCTGGCTGCGGCCGATGCCGATCAGCTGCTCGCCGATCCCCTCGCCTGGTTCAACGACGAACGCCAGTTCCTCATCGACGTGGCAGAACAGGCTCTGGACGGAACGGAGGGTGTCGCACCCGCCGCCGGTCTGGCCACCGCCCTCACGACCCTCTTCCAGGTCGGCAGCCACTTCGACGACTGGGAGAGACTTCAGAACCGCGCACTCAAGGCGGCCCTCAGCAACGGCGACCGGCACAGCGCCGCGAAGGTCCACCGCTGCCTCGGCGAACTCACCACCATCCTCGACCGCTATCCGGAAGCAGTGGACCACTTCGAGCAGGCCCTGCTGCTCGCCGAGGGGGAGGGGCCCACGTACCGGGCCAGTGCCACGGCCGGGCTGGCCTATGTGCACCGGCTCCTCGGCCAGTACTCCACCGCTGTGCTCCGTTTCGAAGAGGCCGCCGAGCTCGCCGAAGCGGCGGGCAACGTCAACTGTCTCGTCTACGCGACCAACGGCCTCGGCGTCATCGACCTCGAGCTGGGACGTGTCGAGGCCGCCATCGCGCGGTTCACGAAGTGCCTGCGAGTCAGCCGGGTCGCGGGCTACCGGCCCGGGGAGGCCCAGGCGTTGCGATGCCTGGGTCAGAGCCATCGTGCGCTCGGCGCCTACCCGGCCGCCGCCGACGCCTACCGGCGAGCCGTCGCGATGAGTGAGGACCTCGGCGACCGCCTCAGCGCCACACACGCGACGTGCTGGCTCGGGGACGTCCTGATCCGGCAGGGCGAGCACCGGGAAGGACGCCGCCTGCTGGCCCGGAGTCTGTGGATCTACCGGGAGTTTGGCAACCTCTGGGGCGAAGCGGCAACACTGTACGCGCTGGCCGAGGCACAGCTCGCGGTGGGCCGTCCGGCACCGGCCCGCAGGCGCGCCAAGGCCGCCGTCATGCTCTGGAGGCAGATCGGCTCCAGCAGGTGGCTGGCCATCGGCCTCGACACCCTGGCCGAAGCACACGCTCTGGCTGGCGATCACACAGCCGCGGCTCGTGCCCGCGACGAGGCCGAAGGGGCGCGGAAGGCTTAATACTCCAGTCAGATTTCGCGTCCTGAGCTGGCTCTTTTTAGGTAGTGGCATCGTTGGGCGATGGCTTGGTGGCGTCTGCGCCAGTGGGACCATCTCAGGGCATGCTGGCGCTGGTTGAGTTCGGGTCTGGGGTGGGGCAGGAGAGTGTCCAGGAGCCGTCGGATTTCCGCCACGGTGAGGGAGACGAGGCTGGTCGGTTCGTTTCTGCGGTTTCCCGGTGGGCGGCTTGGGCGGCCAGGGCGGTGAGGAGGGCATGGGCGAGCATGGCCAGGGTGATGTGCCGGTACCAGCCCGGATAGCGGCGGAAAAGCATTCCTCGACCGCCCACCGGCTGCCGGCGATCCGGGCGAGTTCGTCGATCTCGATGCCGACGGGTGCGTGGGCGAGGTAGTAGGCGAGCTCGGTGGGGTCGGACAGACAGCGGCGGGCCAGCACCCAGCGATGATGGGTCGGCGGATCCGGGTCGAAGATGATGTTGGCGGGCAGTTTCGCCGCGGCCCAGTCATAGACGCGTGGGCCCTTCGCTCCGTCGCCGCAGGACAGCCGCTGCCAGGCATCGGCGGGGGCCTCGTCAATGAGCTGGTCGATGCGCCAGATCCCCGCCAGGGACTTGATCTGCTGGGACTTGGGCACCGCAACCACGTATCCGATGTCGTGTTGTTCGAGCAGGCGTCGGAAGTTCCAGTCCTGTCCGTAAGCCTCGTCCGCGGTCACCCAGGCGGCCGGCAGGCCTGCGGCCAGGCAGCGGCGCATGATGTCCCGGGCCAGCTCGCCCTTGGTGGCGAAGCCGCGTTCCTCAGGGATTTTCGCTGCCCGGCACCGTTCACGGTCGGAGGTCCACGCTTTCGGCAGGTAGAGCTCCCGGTCCACCAAGGCCCGGCCCGAGCTGGTGACGTAGGCGGCGAACACGCCGATCTGGCAGTTGTCGACCTTCCCCGAGGTGCCGGTGTACTGCCGGCCCACCCCGGCCGAGGCGGTGCACTTCTTGACGAACCCGGTGTCATCGATAATCAGTACCCCGCCCGGACCGAGCCGCTCTGCGGCGTAGTCCCGCACGTCGTCGCGAACGGCATCGGCGTCCCAGCGGGCACCGTTGAGCAGGTGCTGCAGGCCCGCCGGATCACGGTGGCCGGCCCACTCGGCCAGCTGCCAGCCGTTCTTCCGCCCGACCGGCGCCAGCAGACCCCGCACGTAGTCACGCATCCGCCACCGCAGATCCGCCCGCCCGAAGCGGCCCGCCACCCGAGCGAAAGCTGAATCCAACTCAGCCTTCCAGTAATCGAATTCAGGTATCACATCCATACCCGAACAACGACAACCAGCAGCTCAGGAAACGAAATCTGACTGGAGTATTAAACCGTGTCCTACATGGTCATTTTGAGGAGCCGTTTGTAGCAGCAGAGGGTGGCGGCAAGTCCGAGAAAGGCCAGGTAGTTGCGGGGGTGGCGTTCGTAGCGGTGGTTGAGGCGGGGGCCTTCCCCCGTGAAGGTGGGCACGCGGTTATTGATCACGCGGCGACCGTGAGTTTAGCGGTGTGGTGTCGGTGTTCGTATTCGTTGGGGCTGAGGTGGCCGTTGGCGGAGTGCCGGCGGCGGGTGTTGTAGCGGGTCAGCCAGGCGAAGACGGTCCTGCGGCAGGTATCGGAGTCGCCGTAGTCGTGGGCGCCCTGGAGGGTCTCGCGTTTCAGGGAGGCGTGGAAGCTTTCGCAGGCCGCGTTGTCGGCGCTGGTGCCGACCGCGCCCATCGACCGTGTGACCCCGAGTTGGTCGCAGAGGCCGGCGAAGGCCCGGGATCCGTATTGCGCTCCGTGGTCGGAGTGGAACGCGGCGCCGTTCAGGCGGCCACGGGTCGAGGCTGCCATCCGCAGTGCGTCGGCGACCAGGCCGGTGCGCATGTGGTCGGCGATGGACCAGCCGACGACCTTGCGGCTGAAGCAGTCCAGCACGGTCGCGAGATAGAGGAACTCCCCTCCTGCGAGCGGGAGATACGTGATGTCGCCCATGTATTTGCGCCCCGGCTCGGTAGCGGTGAAGTCCCGCTGGAACAGGTCCGGGACCGGTGAGGCTGCCGGGTCCGGGACGGTGGTGCGCACGCGTCTGCGCAGGCGGATGCCGGTGATGGAGAACGTCCGCATGATCCGGGCGATCCGCTTCTCGTTGACCCGCCGCCCTTTCTCGCGGAGTTCGGCCGTCACTCGCGGGGAGCCGTAAGCGCCGCCGGACTCGCCGTGGACCTCGCGGATCTCCTCGGCCAGGATCCGGTCCTCCCGCTGCCGAGTGGCCCGGGCCTCGGCGCCGGCGAGCCACTTGTAGTAGCTGGACCGGTTCACGTCCAGGACTTGGCAGAGCCGCTTCACCTCGTAGGTGTTGCGATGGTCGTCAACGAACTGGAAGCGGCTCCTCACCAGTTCGTCTCTCCGGCGAAATACTTGGCCGCCTTGCGGAGGATGTCCCGCTCGGTGGCGAGCTTGCGCTCACTTGCCTCGAGCTCGGCCACCCGGGCCTCCGACTGCCGCACCCGCTCGTCCGGATCAGCGGACGGCACCGCCTCCGGGGCTGGGCGCCCGGCTTCGCAGTCTCGGCGGTGATGCCACGGCGTTCGCGGTCCCTCAGCACCCACTCACGCAGGGTCGCCCGGTTTGACGCCCAGGTCAGCAGCGATGCTCTTGTAGACCGCCCCGGGTGTGGACTCGTACAGGGCCACGGCATCGGCCTTGAACTCGTCCGAGTAGTCCTTCATCGCCATCGGCGGTCTTCTCGCTTCCTCCGGATCAAGAAGATCCAGTATCAGCGTGTCCACCACTCAGGGGGAGGCCCCGCTTTCGCGTGGTGGCGTCTCATCCGCATGCTGCGGGAACGTCACCGATGGAGTTGGGGCGATGTCCGCCGCCGGTTCACCACCCCCACCGGGCGGTGGCTGCCGATCGCGGCGGACGGGATCGAGCTGTTCCGGATCGCATCGGTCACGGTCAGCCGTTACCGATACCGAGCCAGCACGATCCCCAACCCTTGGCAGCCTGCGAACCCCGTCTGACGGCAGAGACCGTGGAGAGCCCGTTGCGCTGAGAGACGCACGGCGGGTTCGGCGAGAGGTCCGGAGAAACGGACCGGGAGCAATCCCGGCACCGCGCTCCGGGCCTACTCAGCGGCGCGGTCACTGAGAGCCAGGAGACTCGTCGTTGCGGATGAGAGTGGGCGGCCGACCGGCCGGCAGGAGATTGGAGCCGGGGCTGCTCGCGATATAACTTCCCCGTAGGTTGCCGGTGGGATCAGCCTCGGGGGAAGACGTAGGCGAGGATGCCGACGAGTGTGCCGATGATGCCAGCAATGCCTCCCAGAACAGCCATCACGAACAGCAGGACCTCTTGTCGGCTCCCGCCCGATGCACGGTGGTTGGCGCTGCGCTGGGCAACGAACCCCTGAACGCCTTTCGGATCGTTCAGCACGATGCTGCGGGTCAGGTATATGTCAATCCTGTACGTAATCAGGGCCATCAGAATGGCGCCACCAAATGTAAATGGCGCCGTGGCCGATGTCTGGGTGGCCAAGCTCTGCAAAGCAACGGTAGTCAGGACCGCCTCAGCGTAGGTAAGCCCGTTGGTGAGCCAGCGTCCGAGGAATCGGGCTTCGGCGAGTACATCGGCGATGCGCAGAGCGGCGCGACGCTGTGACGTGTCGGTTCCTCCCCTCAGCTCCGCCCTGGCGAAGGCGCGTCGTCCGAAAGGCCGCCAGACGCGGGTCGGGGCGCCGACTTCGACCCGGATACGGGGGTCCTGCTCGTTCTGTGAGCGCCGTTCGATCACGACCTCGTTGAGAACTTGAGTGCTTTGCATGTCGGTCTTGAACGTGGCGAGGTCGGTCCACTGCTGGGTTTCTTGCGTGCGCCAGCGCACGCCCCCGCGATCCAGGGACTCGGTGCGCACGGTGTGGGATATGAGGAGCTGTCCCAGCGGCACTTCGTCTTCCAAGATGGTGCAAAGGTCCTCGATGTTCTTCATCGAGAACCAGCAGCCGCGGCGCCTGAGCGTCGTCCCCCTATCGGACATGGCGGGACTCTAGCGCGCTGGAGCAGGTGCCAAGAACTACGGTCCCGCGTCCGCGGAGTGATCAGGCCACCCGGGTCAGCCGGGTGGGCACTTCGCTCACAGCCCCGCACCCAGGCCAAGGTCCAAGCCGCCCACGACCTCAGCAAGTGGCACCGCGAGCTGAGACGCCAGTCGTACGTGGACTGCATCGTGACGTACGAGAAGCTGCGCGACATGATCGTCCTGCTATCCCGGGCGATCCCCTGGCCCGTGAGCCGAAACTTGACCGACGAGGAGGCATCTCAGCTGGATGCTCTCCTCGTCGTGCTGGGCGAGCGCTATGACGAGGCTTTCCAGAAGTGTCAGGTCGTCCGCCTGGAAGGCCCCGGAGAGGCACTGTCACGTTGGCGGGCGGCGTGGGAGGATCCTCGAAGTTGATCATGCTGGAGGGGGATCGTCCGTGGTGAGCGCGTTGTCGTCGTATAAGGGGCACCGGTACCCGGTCGAGGTCATCTCCCACTGCGTGTGGCTGTACTTCCGCTTTCCGCTCAGCTTCCGTGAGGTGGAGGAGCTGATGCTCCGGCGCGGTGTCACCGTCTCGTACGAGACGGTCCGCCGGTGGTGTGTGAAGTTCGGGCAGGCCTACGCCGACGGACTGCGCCGCCGACGGCCCCGGCCCGGGGACAAATGACATCTGGACGAGGTCTTCATCAAGATCAACGGCGAGCGGAAGTACCTGTGCCGGGCCGTCGACCAGGACGGCAACGTGCTCGACATCCTCGTCCAGGGGAAGCGGGACAAGGCCGCGGCCAGGCGCTTCTTTCGCAGGCTGATGAAGAAGACCGGTGCGGTACCGCGGGTGGTCGTCACGGACAAGCTTCGCTCCAACGGTGCCGCTCACCGCGAGGTCATGCCCTCCGTCGAACACCGCTCCCACAAGGGCCTGAACAACCGGGCCGAGAACAGTCACCAGCCCACCAGACAGCGTGAACGCGCGATGAAAGGCTTCCGCTCCGCCGGCGGAGCACAACGCTTCCTGCCCGCGTTCAGCGGCATCTCACCCCACTTCCGACCCCGCCGCCACCTCATGGCCGCACCCGACTACCGCGCCGAAATGACCGTCCGCTTCACCATCTGGGAGCAGATCACCGGCGCCACCGGCCTGCCCACCACACCCTGAGCACACAGCCGGAACCCGACCGCACCACACCCTGTCACGCCGTCAGACACCCACCCAACAACGTGACAGTGCCCTTCCCGCGCCTGGGCGGCCGTGCACGGCATCTCCTGCCTCCGGCAACTGCGACCGCCGGGTGACGGAGGGGACCAATGCGCCGCCGCGTCGGGTGCCTGCACACGAGCGGGCCCTGCGCGCACAGGAACGGGAACTCGAATCGGGCCATCGGCGAACAGCGGGTGACCATGCCCGCGTCTTCGAGGGAAAAACATGAGCCTAAGAGGCGACCGATGACCGTTTCACCGAGCGTCGGAGTCCACCGTGCCGAGGGCACGGACGAGCGGTCGGACTCCGACGCCTCGGTGATCGAACGGTCCTGGGACGAGCCCGATGCCTTCGCCGTGCTGTTCGACCGCTACGCCGACGACATCCACCGGTACGCGGCCCGGCGGCTGGGTGCCGACGTGGCGGACGATCTGATGGCGGAGACCTTCGTGATCGCCTTCCAGCGACGGCGCCGCTACGACCTGTCGAGGGCTCAGGCGCGCCCGTGGCTGTACGGGATCGTCACCAATCTCGTCGGTGAGCACCGGAGGGCCGAGGCGCGCCATCTCCGGGCGCTGGCGCGGGTCGCCGCCGGCGTCCCGGACGAGGGAGGCGGCGAGCCGATGGCCGAGCGGGTGGCCGACCGGGTCACCGCCGAGAGCGCCCGAGGTGCGCTGGCGGGCTGCATCGCCAAGCTGCCGCCCCGCTACCGGGACGTGCTGCTGGTGATCGCCTGGGGTGATCTCGACTACGTGGAGGCCGCGGAGGCCCTGGGGGTGCCGGTGGGCACCGTCCGCTCACGGCTGCACCGGGCTCGAAGGAGACTGCGCGACGCATTGGGCGGGTCCGATCCCACAGCCCTGCAAGAGTTCCAGGAGGAGCCCGATCATGGATGACCTCACCTCCGTGAAGGAGTTGGAGGCGGACACGCCTCCCCTGACCGCCAAGGCCCGTGCCGCCGCCCGCACCCGGCTGATGACCGCCATCGGCCGGGAGAGCCGCAGGGGGGGCGCTCTCGCTCTGCCCAGGCGGACGGTTTTCCGTGTCGCGGTGGCCGCGACGGTCGCCGCGGCAGCGGCGGGAACCGTACTGGTGGTCTCGGCGGACGGCGGGGACCCCCGTTCCCCGAGGATGACCACCCTCAGCGCGGCGCAGGTGCTGCACAAGGCTGCGGACAGGACGCGGTCCACTGGTGCCGGCCTGCCGATCCCGCGGAACGACCAGTACTTCTACACCAAGACCTACATCACGCGAACCCCCGTGAAGGGCGGGAAGACCAGGACGTGGACGGACGAGAGCTGGCTGTCGGTGGACGGCTCCAGGCCCTCGCGCCGGCAGGAGCACGGCAAGATCCACAACGATCCCCCGCTGGGCGAGCACGAGGTGCAGTGGCCGCCCAATGAATACGCGAAGCTGCAGAAGTGGCCGACCGACCCCGACGAGCTCCTCAGGTGGCTCGGCCGCGGGCGCGTCGAGGTCGTCGAGCCGTCCGGGGCGAAGGGGGGCAAGGCCGGCGGGCCCGCGCCCGACCCCGACAGGATGGTGTTCGTGGAGGCATGTCTGCTCATGCAGGGGCCGCGGGTCATGCCGCCCGGCCTGCAGGCCGCCGCTTTCGAGGCCCTGGCGAAACTGCCACGCATCAAGGTGGACGAGGACGAGGTCGACGCTCTGGGCCGGCACGGGGTCGGGGTGTCGTACCCCCACCTGACCTTCACCTTCGTCTTCGACCGTGAGACCTACGACTACCTGGGCATTCGTCTCAAGGGCAGCAATGCGAAGCGCGTCGACGGCGAGTGGCGGCAGGTCGACAGGTACTTCGAGATGCGCAGCAGTCAGGAGGTGGGCGTCGTCGACCGGATCGGCCAACGTCCGTAACCGCTCGAAGGGCCCGTGGTGACGGGAGGAGGGGCCGGGGGCGTGTCGGACGCCCCCTGGGCCCGGCCGTGGCCGACGAGGGAGCTGACGGCCTCCTGGGAGGGGCCGGGGGCCCCGCCCGCGGGCGCCCACCCGGCCTGCCGAGCAGTGCAGGGGAATGGCGGACGGACGGCCACGTGTTGGTTGGGGCAGGACGACCAGTCCTGGAGCACCCTGTGAGCCCTGCGAGCATCACCATCTCCGTGGCCGAGACCCTGCGGTCCTCGCTCGGCGCGGCGCCGCACTGGCTGTGGCTGGCAGGCCCTCTCCTGCTGACCTTCGCGATCCCCGTGGCCGACGCGTTCCTGCCACCGGACATCCATCTCGCGCACCTGCTGGTGGTCGCCGTGGCGGTCACCGCCATCGCCTTCGGTCCCTGGCTCACCGCGCTCGTCGGCGCGCTGGCGGTACTCGCACTCGTCGCCGCCGGAACGCTGCGGCACACCCTGACCACCGAGAGTGTCGTCGTCGAGATCGCCGCCCTCGTCGCCGTCTGCGCCTTCCTGGTCTTCTTCACCTACCTGCGGGGCCGGCGCGACCGGGAGGCTGGTGCACGTGCGCTCGGTCTCCGACGCGACGCAGCGCGTGGTGCTGCGCCCGCTCCCCGAGCACGCCGGGCCGATCTCCTTCGCCTCGGAGTACCACAGCGCCGAGGCCGACACGGGCATCGGCGGTGACCTCTACGCGGCGGCCCGCATCCCCGGTTCCACACGGGTGCTCATCGGAGACGTCCGCGGCAAGGGCCTCGCCTCGATCAGCGACACGGCGATCGTGCTGGGTGCGTTCCGTGCCGCGGCCCACCGCCCGGTCCCGCTGCCGGAGCTGGTCGCCTACATCGAGGACGCCGTCGGCTGGGGACTGGCGGAGTTCTCCGGGCTGGAGGAGGACGCCGCCGAGCGTTTCGTGACCGCCGCGGTGCTGGACATCCCGGACGATGAGCCGGTGGTCCACGTGGTGGCTTTGTCGACGTCACACGGTTCTGGCTCAGTTTCCGGGCTCTGTCGCTATTTTGGGGGTAGTTGGGCATCGATCTTGTGTGATGGGTGGGGTTCGCGTCGCGGACGTTCTGTTGCCAGGTGTCGGGGTTCAGGTCGAGGAAGTGGCACTCACGGATACGGAGGTTCGGCTGGCTGTGCGGTCGCAAGCCGCGTCGGCCGCATGTCCCGACTGCGGACGAAGATCCTCAAAAGTGCACTGCTACTACCCGCGGGCTCTGGCGGATCGTCCGGTCGCAGGCAAGCGTGTACGACTGGAACTACGGGCCCGCCGGCTCGTGTGCGGGAACGATCAATGCGACCGGCGGACGTTCGCCGAGCAGATACCGAACCCGACCCGGCGCCACGCACGCCGCACGGACGCTCTCACTGCCCAGCTCACCGACATGGCCCTGTTCCTGGGCGGCCGGGCAGGAGCACACCTCTCCGAACGCATGGCTATCGGCACCTGCAAGGACACTCTGCTCCGGCTGATCCGCGCGCTGCCGCTCCCGTCCTCGGGCCCGGTCCCGCTTCTCGGCGTCGACGAGTTCGCCGTGCGACGCGGACGGACCTACGCGACGATCCTCATCGACATGTCCACCCACCCACCGGTCGACGTGCTTGCCGATCGCGCCGCGAGCACCTTCGCGTCCTGGCTGCGAGATCATCCCGAGGTGCGGATGATCTGCCGCGA
This sequence comes from Streptomyces sp. NBC_00012, assembly GCF_045040875.1. Lineage (NCBI taxonomy): Bacteria > Bacillati > Actinomycetota > Actinomycetes > Kitasatosporales > Streptomycetaceae > Streptomyces > Streptomyces sp. NBC_00012. Next base: position 226,070 of record NZ_CP108310.1, read on the forward strand.
CCGCGCCAGCTCCTTCCGCGACGGAGCCCAAGTGGGTGCTCCGCAGGCCCGGCAGGTGGCCGACGCCTGGCACCTGCTGCACAATTTGGCCGAAGCAGTCGAACGCGTCGTGGGCCGACACCGCGCCGTCCTGCGAGAACGCCTCACGTGCTACGACGACCGGGCCGAAGACGGCCAGACCCAGGAGAACCCAGGCCGCGCGGAGCTGGACATCCATGGACGGCCGCGGCCTCTGGTCGCCCGCACTCGTGAACGCCACCTACAGGTCCACGAACGCATCGAACGTGGCGACAGCCTTCGGGCCATCGCACGCGATCTCCACCTCAGCCGCGGCACGGTCAACCGCTTCGCACGGGCCGCCGACGTCATGGAACTCCTCTTCGCCGCTACTCACCGCCCCACGCTGATCGACGATTACCGCCTCTACTTGCACCACCGCTGGATGGAGGGCTGCACCAATGCCTCCGCTCTTACCCGGGAGATCCAGCAGCTCGGCTATCGCGGCGACGTCAACACCGTCCGCCGGCACCTGAAGCCTTACCGCAACGGCACGATCCCGCAAACCGCTCCCTTGCCCCACATGACCGTCCGTCGGGTCACCGACTGGATCATGAGACGCCCCGAGCGCCTCACAGACACCGAGCGCAAATGCCTCACCGAACTGTGCGAGCGGAGTCCTGCGCTGGCCACGACCACCACATACGCTCGCCGTCTTGCACTCATGGTGCGCGAACGACGCAGCGAACACCTGGCCCTCGATGTCTGGATCGCCGACGTCCGCCTCGACGGCCAACACGAACTCCGCACCCTGGCCAACGGCATGCGACGCGGCCACGCAGCTATCCAGGCTGCCCTCACCACCACCTACACTTCGGGAGCAGTCGACGGCAACGTCACCAGGATCAAGCTGCTGAAGAGACAGATATACGGCCGAGCCAACTTCGATCTCCTACGACGCCGCATCCTGCTCCCACCGTGATCAACCAGCTGCTACCCCCAAAATGGCGACAGAGCCCGAAAGTCGTGCCAGAACCCATTTTCATGGACAGAGCCACCCTGACGGATCTCAGCGTCGTCCAGGGGCCAGAGGGCGTCCGCGTCGACTCTGCGCGAGTAACGCGGTCGGGGTCGGTCGCCCTTGTGGGAGAAGTGCGGAACGCCCGTAGCCAGGACGCCTCGGGACCGTGAACTATCGTGGGGCTCACGCGGACGATTCGGGGATGGCACGGTATGAAGCCAGGAAGGCACGGGGCGGCTCTGCGCAGCGTCCAGGGCATCCTGGCCGCGGTCCTTGCGGTAGTCGCCATGATCTGTGTCGCCGGTCATGCTGCGCGGGGCGGATCCGGTGACGGAGTGGGCCAGCGTACGGTGAGCGCCCCCCGGACAACAGCGAACCAGCGTCTGGATCCCGTGGTCGCCCCTGATCAGTCCACTCCCCCGTGCACCAAAAAGGCCATGGTGGAACCGAGTGCGAAACGCGCCGACCACAGCGCTCCGCACCCCGGCCCCGATCATGGGGCGGCCGTCACCCCTGCACTGTCCTCACCCGGGGCGGCGCTTCCCGCCCGCACCCTCCCCACGGGGCCCGCCCCGCCTCCACCTGCTGACCTGCTCTGCGTTCTGCGGATTTAGACGACCTCTGTGTCGTGTCATGAATCCTCAGAAACGGAGTACTCGTACATGTCTTCCTCCCCGCGCTCACTGAGCCAGGCGGGTCTCGCGCTGCGTGAATGGCGGCTTCGGCAATGGGCTACGGCTGGTGCCGGTGCGCTGCTGACCGCTTTGGCCGTCGGTACGCCGACGGACGTGGTCCCCAACCCGTTCTTCTCCCGGTCGGTTCCTGTGCAGTGGTGGAACTATCCGGCACTCGCCGGCACGGCCGCTCTGGCTGGACTTGTTCTGGCCACCTACGTGCGCGCCCCCTCCGCCCTTGCGGCACCGAACCCGTCCGGCCCTCGACGTCTCGGGTGGCTCGGCGGATTCCTGTCGTTCATGGCGGTCGGCTGTCCAGTCTGCAATAAGGCTGTGCTGCTCCTCCTCGGAACCTCCGGAGCCCTCAGCTACTGGGCGCCACTGCAGCCGATGGTGGCCATCGCCTCCGTAGTGCTCCTCGCCGAAGCCGCCCTGCGCCGCCTGTCGGTCCAGTCGGCATGCCCGACGTCAACCTCTGTCTGACGCTCGCCCCCTCCTTCTTTCTTTCCCATCCTCCGCATCAGGAGAGGTATGTCATGACGTCCACCAGCGCTCCAACCTCACTCCGCCGCAACCGTAAGCGGACCATCCTGGCCTCAGGTGTTCTCGTGGCCGCCTTGGCCACCGCCGCCTTCGCGCTCACTCTTGACGGCTCCGACACCGCTACGACCAAGCCCGCCGCGCAGCCCCCCGCAGTGGTGACCGAGCCCGGCGAGTCCGCGCCGGCCGACGACAGCCTTCTCGCACTGGCACGCCGGGAGAAGACCGACCCGCTCGCGGTCGGCCGGGCAGACGCTCCCGTCGTGATGATCGAGTACACCGACTTCCAATGCCCGTTCTGCGGGCAGTGCGCCCGCAGAACAGAACCGGACCTCGTCCGCTCGTACGTCGACAAGGGCATGCTGCGCATCGAATGGCGCAACTTCCCCGTCTTCGGAGACGAATCGACGCAGGCCGCCCAGGCTGGATGGGCGGCAGGTCAGCAGAACAAATTCTGGGACTTCCACAAGGTCGCCTACAGCAAGCAGCGCGAACGCAACGCGGGAGCGTTCAGCGAGAAGAATCTGCTCGACATGGCCAGCCAGGCGGGCATCGAAGACATCAAGCGGTTCAAGAAGGACATGGCATCGGCCGAAGCCCGCCAAGCCGTCCAGCGCGACCAGGAGGAAGGCTACGGGTTGGGAGTCACCAGCACCCCAGCCTTCCTGGTCAACGGCATGCCCATCCTCGGCGCGCAGCTGGCTTCGTACACGACAGTGAGCAGCGTTTTGACAGCAGTTCGGGAGGCGCTGCGGAGGCTGGCCCGCGTCGAATGTTCACGGCTTTGAGCAGCAGTTCGGGGGCGTAGGTGAGGTCGGCCGTCTGCCGCTTCCAGAGGGGCTGGGCAAAAACGCTGGCTACGGGGCAGGTGGTCCGTCGTGGCGGCACCGTTGCCGGGTGCCAGACCCGTGATCCGTGTTGCTGCTCAAAGCCGTGAACATCGGTATCGCCGCCGCGCAGGTGCCTCCCGCAACGGTGAACAACTGCTGACGCGAGTCGTGAACAAAGCCACGCAGCCGACCGACACGTTCAAGGACGCCATCGACGCGGCAGCGAAAGCAGCCAGCCGATGAGTGAAGTGGGACTGCTAGCCGCATTCCCGGGCGGACTCCTTGCCCTGCTCGGACCGTGCAGCGCCCTGCTGCTGCCCGCCTTCTTCGCCTACTCCTTCAGCAGCCGCACCAAACTGTTCGCACGGACGGCCCTGTTCTACGCGGGGTTGTGTACGACACTGGTCCCGCTGGGCGTAGCCGGGTCCTTCGCCAGCCGCCTCTTCTACGGTCACCGCGATGCTCTGGTCAGCGCAGGCGGCTGGCTGGTCATCGCACTCGGCGCCGCGCAGATCCTCGGGCTGGGGTTCGGCTCCCGCACAATGCAGCAGGCAGCCGGCAACCGCCGTTCGGAATCAGCGCTCTCGGTGGTCGCCCTGAGCGCGGTGTACGGGCTGGCGGGCTGCACGGCGGGCTCCTGCTCGCGGTCTACGCACTCGGTATGGCGCTGCCGATGTTCGTGCTCGCCCTGCTGTGGGACCGATTCGACCTCGGCAGGGAGCGATGGCTGCGGGGAAGAACCGTCACACCGGGCCGTCTGTCGCTGCACAGCACGTCGCTGGTGGGAGGGACGCTGTTCATCGCCCTCGGCGTCGCTTTCCTCCTGTTTGACGGGACTTCAGCCCTGCCGTCACTGATGAGTGTCGGCACCGAATTCGCAGTGGAGGAGCGCTTGTCGGACATCGGCGCCGCTGTCTCCGACCGGGTGGTGCTCCTGGTTCTTGCGGGTGTCGCTGGACTGGCAGCTGCCATCCTCCTGCTCCCCAGCCGCGCACACTGTGAGCGCAAAGCCGGTGAGCTGGTTTCCGGCCGCACCAAGACGGACTAGGAAACCCCTGCTCGCCTGCGTGCGGCCGGTCCCCAAGTGGCTGACTGGGACCGGCCTCACATGGCGGTAAGTCGGGGCGTCCCCACACAGTCGTGACCGAGGCCAGATGGCCCAAGTCCTCCTGGTCACGAGAGGCGTGGACAACCCTGGTGCCGAATCCGGTGACCTGCAACGTCGAGATAGAGCGGTCTCAGTTGGGTTTACTCAACGGGCTCGAAGCCCAGCCCGTACCCCTGGGCGCCCATCTTGAGCCGCAGGGTCGCGTAACCCGGCTCACCCTGGTTGGCGAACTTGGTCCAGTACTGACAAGTGAAGCCCGTGTCCTTGCCCAGGGGGACCGCCTTCGCGGCGGGCATCTCCTCGCACGCCAGCTTGCTGGCGTCGGTGCGACCGGACTCGGAACCGTAGCTCTCGTTCAGCGAGTCGTAGACCGCCTTCGCCACCAGCAGGCCCTTCTTGGGTGTGGTGTCGAAGAAAATGAGTGAGCTGCCCTTCTTGGCCGAATCGCTGATCTTCACCTCGTAAGGAATCTCGGCCCCCTCGTACGTGGCGACGCACTGGCTGACCGCGCCGGCCTTCTCGTCCACACCGTCGGGGCACTTGGCACTGGTCTCACCGGGTACCCGGGCAGAGCGGAGCACTGCCTGGCGCAGGTTGTGTTCCACCTTCTCAACGAAGGGCGCATTCATCGCGGGGAGCGGGGTGATCTTGAGCTTCTCGCCCGTTTCGCGCTGGGGGACTACGTCCTTCTGGGGGCCGTCGATGGCGACCGGCAGAGCCTTCTGGGCAGCGCCACCGGCGCCGTCCTCGGCATCGGCATCGGAAGAGCCGCAACCTGTGGCGAGTAGACCAGCCGCGACCAGGACGACAACAATCTTGGAGTTCTGCATAAGGAGAAGGTAAGTGCTGCCACTGACAGCGCGTAGGCGGGGCATGCGCAACGGCTGCGCCCGATCGCCGTGCGCGGCGGCGACCAGGGGTGGGCATCGACGAACCCGCAGGAAGCACCCCCCTGCGGGTCAGTACAGGGATGATCAGGCCCGGGACAGGGCGATCATGGCGGCGTCGTTGTCCAGGTGTCCGCCGACGTGGTGTAGCAGGTCGCGCCGGAAGCGGCGGAGGAAGGCGTCGGGGGCGTTGTCGGTCCAGCCGGTGATGCGCTCGGTGAGCGGGTATAAGGCGCCGGTGGAGTCGCGGGCCTCGGTGACGCCGTCCGTGTACAGCAGCAGGAGGTCTCCCGGCTCGAACAGGAAGCTGTCGACGTGGTAGCGCGCACGCGCCAGTTTGCCCAGGCCCGGCGGAGGCGCGGGCTGAAGGGCATCCATCGTCGTCGGACGGCCGTTGCGCAGGATGACCGGCGGCGGGTGCCCGCGGGCGATCATTTCGACCCGGCCGTCCCGGTCGAGGATGTCCAGGATGGTGGCGGTCAGTGCCCGAACCGGTGCGGCTCCAAGCCGACGGCGCAGATCACGCAGGGCCTTCGGCGTCGGACCGGCCACCGAAACCCCGTCCAGGCCCGCCGCCAGCTTGTCCCAGACCAACCGGTATCCGACCTCGGGGAACAAGCACATCGCGAGCAGGAAGTACACCCCGACCCGCGACGGGAGATCACGCAGTCGCCGCTGTATCGACCGCGTCTCCTCCAGAACCGCGTCGACCAGCTCAAACGGCACGACGGCTGTCAGCTCGCCCAGATGCCCCGGCGCGAACCGGCCCGCCGCCACGGTGACCCTACGGGTGATGGCCACCACTGGGGCCGAAAGGACATGATGAAACGGCAACGGACCTCCTCGGGAACAAGCTGTCTTGGACGACTGCCTGTACCAACGAGCTCCGTTGCTCCACGCCGAGAATCCCTCAACAGGCTTGCGTGACCAGCGAAAACGCTAACTACCCGGCCTTGGGCCAGGGCCCGACCACCGAGCCGAGATGACCATCCGCTTCGCGATCTGGGACCAGATCACCGGTGCTGCCGGCCGGCCCACCACGGCCTGACCACAGACCCGGACCGCGGGCCCCACCAGGCCACGACGCACCGTCAGGCACCTGCAACCCAACAACGTGACAGCACCTCCCCGGCCCGTTTAGTTTCGGGCCGGGGATTTTCTTTGCTGTCGGTACCGTCGGCCCCCTGGTTTCAGTCCCAGCGGTCCTGGTTGATGAAGCGGCTGAAGCCCCGCCAGGAATTGGGTCCCATCGCGCCGTCGATGGGACCGGTGTAGCCGTGTACGGCGGCCAGTCGTTGGACCGCGGCCCAGGTGTTCGGTCCGGGTACGCCGTCCACGGGCCCGGTGTAGCCCCAGTCACGCATGTTCCGCTGGAGCGCGGCGTAGGTGTTGGGGCCCGGGATCCCGTCGATCGGGCCGGTGTAACCGGACTCGATCCGCAGCCAGTTCTGTGTCCGCTGCCACATCACGGGACCGGGAACACCGTCCTGCTCCGTCGACGTCTTCGGCAAGGGGTCGTCCCCGGGCAGGGGCGGGTCGGTCGGCTCGGTCGGGTCGAATGCCCAGGGGCGGGCGAGGTCGAGATCGACGGGAGAGATGCCGCCGACGGAGCCCCCGGAAGCGTACTGGTGGACGGCCCAGTCGGGGTAGCGGCCACCGAGGTCGGGCGGGCCGGGCCAGGTGCCGTCGTTGGCGCCCCAGGATGCCGCCCAGAGGTGGGCGCCGGCGGCGACGGTACGGCTCCAGGTGCCGGAGCGCAGCGCGCTCGTACTGATGTAGAACCAGGGCACGTACGTGCCGACCCGTTCCCGCACCCGGTTGAACCAGGCGGACACGTCCGTGTCGTCCCACAGGCGGGTGGAGTCGTCGAGTACCTCGACGTCCAGCGCGAGCACGTCGCCGGCGCGGTAGTCGTGCAGATGGTCCACGAAGTAGTCGGCGGCGGCGGTGGGGGCGAGGAAGTCTCCCGACAGCCAGTAGTGACCCACCCGCAGGCCAGCGGCGCGGGCCCCGTCGACATGACCGGGATAGGAGGACGAGGTGTAGGGGCCCTCGGCGAGCTGGCACCCCCCGGCTTTGGCGATGACGAAATGCAGGCCCTCGGCGGCGGCGCGGGCGTAGTCGATGCCGGCCTGGTAGTTCGAGACGTCAACGCCCCGCAGTTCGTCGGCCTCGGCGGGGGCCGGCCCGGGGGTGGCCACGGCGCTGGTGGCCGTGATGATTCCGACCGGGGTCAGGGCTGTCGCCACGGCTCCGCGGATCAGGGTTCTCCTGCGCATGTCTCCTCCGGTGGGGGCGGGGTTTCGCGACAGTGGAATGTCATGCTCGTATCAAAATCTATGCGCGTAGGCTACCGTGAGCCGCGCGGCATGGCAGGTCAAGTCACAGTATTTACAAGGGAGTTGCTGTGTGCGAGAACCATGAGGCCGACGACGGACGGAAGAACCGGTCACGGACCGGAATGAGCCGGCGCACGCTGCTGCGCGGCTCGGTCAGCACGTTCGGTCTGGCCGCCGGCGGCGTGCTGTTCTCGGCGGGCACCGCTCGGGCTCTGGACATCTACAACCCGTTCAGCGCCTACCAGATCACCGGCAGCTGGCAGGAGCACCTCGACCGCGGTTCCCTGGGTGGAATCGACTACGGGATGGGTGTCGGCACCGCCCTGCCGGCCGCGGGAGCCGGCGTAGTCATCAACATCCCGTACAACGGCACCGGCGGTCACACGGTGACCATCACCCACAGCGACGGGTACCGGACGCAGTACATGCATCTGTCGGAGTTCCTGCTGCCCGACGGCACCTCGGTCGGCAAGGGGGACATCGTCGGGCGCTCCGGCGGTGCGGCCGGTGCCCCGGGTTCCGGAAGTTCCACCGGGCCGCATGTGCACTGGCATCTGATCACCCCGGGTGGTACCCGGGTCAACCCGCTGAACTACCTGGGCGGTGGCGGTGGGTTGCCGAAGACGTCGACGGAGCAGGACGGTGTTCCCGGTCCCGTGATGTGGCAGCGGACACAGAACTGGCTGCGGATCGAGTCCGGTTACACCGGCCCGATCGACGGGATCCCGGGCCCCAACACCTACGCCGCGCTCCAGCGGAACATGCGTGACTGGGGCTACACCGGGCCCGTGGACGGCGTACCCGGACCGAACACCTGGGCCGCGGTCCAACGACTGGCCGCCGTACACGGCTACACCGGTCCCATCGACGGCGCGATGGGACCCAATTCCTGGCGGGGCTTCAGCCGCTTCATCAACCAGGACCGCTGGGACTGAAACCAGGACCACCGGGACCAGGACCGGAAACGCCGCCATGCGCCCGCCGGCGCCGACCGCGATACCGGCGGCGCGGACGGGGGGACGCGGCCACACGCCCGCCGATGAGCGGACTGAACCGCCGACTTATCGCGGGATCCGGTACGAAGAGACTGACAGTCGTAGGCGTCACCGACCGAGCCGATTGAAGCCGCGATGCCCACGGCGTCCAGATGCTCGGCAAGCCGGAAACTCGTATATTGCGACCCGGCGTCCGAGTGATGTATCAACTCGCCTGCCGTGTGGGGGAATCCGTCCCGGTCGCGCTGCCACAGAGCCATCTCCAGGGCGTCCAGTACGAGCCTGGTCTCCTTCGATGTGGCGGCGGACCAGCCAACGATCCGGCGGGAGAAGGTGTCCACGACGAAGGCGACGTAGAGGCGCGCTGTGAGTCTGCACGCCACCAACGGCGCGAGGGAGCCCGCCAGCGTCAGGCAGGAGCCGGGCCGTAGCACGAATTCGTCTTCACCGACCGGTTGCTGGCCACACTCGTACATCTGCGGGATGGCCTTACTCACGAGGCCCTCGGGGTGCTCTACGAGGTGGGGTCCTCCACGATCGGCCGGGCCCTCGCCGAGATCCGCCCGCTGCTCGCCGAGCGGGGGTTCGCCGTTCCCGACCGTCCGGTGTGGATGCGGGGCAGGGGCCCTGGACCTGTCTGAGGTCTGGCTACGGTTCGAGAAATTCAAGTGCTCGCGGGACGAATACGTCGTGGTGCTGGAAGATCCCGCCGTGTCCGGCGTCGCGGTAGAGGGGTTCGAGTTCGCCCTGGGGCAGCCGGGCCGCCAGGTCGAGTGTATTGACGCTCGGGACCATTCGATCGCTCTCGCCGTTGGCCACCAGGACCGGTTGGTGGATGCGCGACAGGTCGGCCGGTGCCTGGAGGCCCCAGTGGTGGATGGCCTTCAGCTGGGCACGGAATGATGAGAGCGAGATGGCCCTGTCGCGGTCGTCTGTGCGCTCCTTCAGCCGGTCCAGGAAGGTGTGGGCCGCCCGGCGGCCGCCCGCGGTGTCGGTGAAGAAGAGGTACTGCTTCGGGTCCTTGCGGGTCAGGACGGCCTTGAGGGTGTCCTTGATGGTGAGGACGGTGACCTTGTCGATGCCGGGGCCTCCGGCGGGGCCCGTGCCCGCGAGGATGAGCTTGCGTACGAGGTCGGGTTCCTCTGCCGCGATGACCTGGGCGATGAAGCCGCCCATCGACAGGCCGAGCAGGTCGACCCGGTCGTACCCGAGGGCCCGGATGAACAGCACGGTGTCGCGGGCCATCGCCTCGATGGTGTCGGGTGTGGAGCCGCCGGACGCGCCGACGCCGCGGTTGTCGAAGGTGATCACCGGGCGTCGGGCGGCGAGTCCGTCGACGACGCGCGGATCCCAGTTGTCCAGGACTGCGGCCAGGTGGTTGAGGAGGATCAGTGGTACGCCGTCATCCGGGCCGAGCTGCCGGTAGGCGAAGGCCACGCCACGCACGGACACGGAGCGGTTCGGCGTGTTCTTGTACGACATCGGGGCGGGGGAACTGGACGGTGCGCTCATGGCCGGGTCCTGGGGTGGTGTGGCGGGGGGAGTGAGGTGTGCAGGGTCTTCTCGTTGTCGGAGGTGACTGGTGCCTGGGACTCGTGCCCGCCCTCACGTCATCGTGACGACGACTTTGCCGGCCTTTGCCCGTCCCTTTTCGACGTACTCCATGGCCTGAAGGGTTTCCTCGAACGGGAAGACGCGGTCGACGACGGGGCGGATCTTCCCGGCGTCGATGAGGGGGCTGAGTTCGCGCAGTTGGTCGCCACTGGCCTTCATGAACAGGAACGAGTACGTCACGCCGTGGCGCTTCGCGCTGCGCCGGGTCTTGAAGCTGAGGGCGGTCATGGCCAGGCGGAGCATCGGGTTCACGCCGAGTTCACGGGCGAAAGCCGGGTCGGGCGGGCCCGCGACGCTGATGGCCATGCCGCCGGGCTTGAGCACGCGCAGGGACTTGGCGAGGTTCTCGCCGCCGAGGCTGTCGAGGACGACGTCGTAGCCGTCGAGGACCTCTTCGAAGTCCTGTGTGCGGTAATCGACGACGACGTCCGCGCCGAGGTCCTTGGCCAGGTCGACCTTGGCGGTGCTCACGGTGGTGGCCACGTGCGCGCCCAGCGCCTTGGCCAGCTGGACGGCGGTGGAGCCGAGGCCGCCGGCGCCCGCGTGGATGAGGACCTTCTGACCCGGCTGCACATGTGCCCGCTCGACCAGTGCCTGCCATGCGGTCAGGGCGACCAGGGGGAGGGAGGCGGCCTCGGCCATGGTGAGCGTGGCGGGTTTGGGTGCCAGGTCGTCCTGGTGAACGGCGATGAGTTCGGCGAAGGTGCCGATGCGGTCCTTGTCGGGCCGGGCGTAGACCTCGTCGCCCACCGCGAACCGGGTGACGGACGGGCCGACCCGAACGACCGTCCCGGCGAGGTCGTTGCCCAGAACGAGCGGGAGACGATAAGGCATGAACGCCTTGAAGTCCCCGTTGCGGATCCTGAGGTCCAGCGGGTTGACGCCCGCCGCGTGGATCTTGACCAGGACGTCGTCGGCACCCACCTGCGGGTCGGGTTTCTCGGCGGCGCGCATCCCGGCTGGGCCGCCGTACTTCTCGACCATGAAAGCCCTCATCGTCGTCTCCATTCCGTTTCCCGTCCGTGAAAGGGCGGGGTCTCCGCTCGCCCCGGGCTTCTCCCAGTACGAACTAGTTTGTGTTGTTCTTCTGGCTGCGGCGCGGGCGCACCGCGTCCTCAGCCGCGTTCACCCATCAGGCCACCGGCACGACCGGGGCGATGAGTCGGTCGACGGCGCCTCCCTGGAGGCGGTCCAGGGAGGCGGCGATCCCTTCGTGGGGCGCGCCGAGCGGCACAGCGCTGACATCGGTCAGGCGGGTGTACTGCTCGTCGGTCAGCTGGACGTCGAGGGCGCCGAGGTAGCTGTCGAGCTGAGAGAGGTTGCGTGGGCCGATGATCGGGACGAGCGTGGCCACGGAGCGTGCCGCGCGCTCGCGCACCCAGGCCACCGCCACCTGGGCGGGCGTCACGCCGGTCTCCTCGGCGATAGCCAGGACAGTGTCGACGACGGCGGTCTTCTGGTCGGTGTTCTCGGTGTGGATGACCGCACCCAGGTCGCTCAGGCGCCCCTCGGCGGAGCTGCGGTACTTGCCGGTGAGCAGTCCGCCGCCGAGCGGGGACCACAGGGCGGCGCCGAGCCCGAGGCTCTCGGCCATGGGCAGGAGCTCGCGGTCGGCGGTGCGTTCGACGAGGCTGTACTCGTGCTGGATGCCCACGATCGGGGCCCAGTTCTTCAGGTCGGCGAGGGTTACCGCGCGCGAGGCGCGCCAGGCGGGGAAGTTGGACAGCGCGGCGTGGTGGATCTTGCCGGTGCTCACCAGGTCGTCGAGTCCGCGCAGGAGTTCCTCCATCGGCGTGAGCTCGTCGGGGAAGTGCACCCACAGCAGGTCGATGTAGTCGGTGCTCAGGCGCTTCAGGCTGGCCTCGACCGAGGCGACCATGTTCTTGCGGCTGTTGCCGGTCTTGGAGATGTCCGGCTGCGGGGCGGCGCCGAGGGTGAACTTCGTGGCCAGGACGAAGTGGTCGCGGTCGGCGGAGATCAGCTTTCCGGTCAGTTCCTCCGACTCGCCGAACTGGTAGCCGTCGGCGCTGTCGAGGAAGGTGCCGCCGGCCTCGGCGAACCGGTCGAAGATCCGGCGGGCTTCGTCGGGCTCGGCGCCGGCACCCCAGCCCGTGCCGAAGTTCGCGGTGCCGAGCGCGTACTCGGAGACACGCAGTCCGGTCCGGTGTCCGAAGGTCGTGTAACGCATGAGATGTCCTTGCATGAGGGGTGGGAAGGCGGCCGCGCCGGGGTGGAGGGGTGAGCGTCAGCCCGCGTTCGGCTGGGGTGCCGCGGACAGGCTCTGCTTGACGTACCGGCTGGTCTCGTCGGCGAGGATCTCGGGCAGGCCGGTCTCGATGCCGGACAGGGCCTGGGCCGCGACGTCGGCGGCGGCGACCTTCTGATCGGCGGGCACGCCGGCGGCCATGTCGGTGTCCATGTAGCCGACGTGCAGCGCCGAGACGGTGATCCCGCGCGGTGCCAGCTCCTCACGGGTCGCGTCGCTCAGCGCCCAAGCGGCGGCCTTGGAGGCGGCGTAGGAGCCGAGGCCGGCCGGGTGGAACCAGGACAGGGCGGACAGGACGTTGAGTACGGCGCCGCCGCCGTTGCCCTCTATGACGGGGGCGAAGGCGCGGGTCGCGGCGAGCGGGCCGAAGAAGTTGGTCTCCATCTCCCGGCGCACCTCAGCCAGGTCGCCTCCGATCAGCGTCGCGCCGGTGGAGATGCCCGCGTTGTTGATCAGCAGTGTCGCGTCGGACGCCACGCGGGCGGCCTCCTGTATCGACGCCTCGTCCGTGACGTCCAACCGCAGCGGGATGACGCCCGGCACGTCGACCGTCTCGGGGCGTCGGGCCGCGCCGTACACCTTCGCGCCGCGCCCGACGAGCTGAGTGGCCAGGTGCCGCCCGAGCCCTCGGTTGGCGCCGGTGACGACCGCGACCGTGTTCTTCAGTTCCATGCTCGCTCCTGGTCCTGGCGGGCGCCGTCGGCCACCCGCAACGGATTAGATTATGCAGTCAATCTAAACACGGGTCTATGATAGATGCCAGTCGACATCCAAACGGGAGGTGGTCATGGGCCGCGTATCGCAGGCACAGGCGGAGGAAAATCGCAGGCGGGTGGTGGACACCGCATCCCGGCTGTTCCGGGAGCAGGGCACGCAGGTCAGCGTCGCCGACCTGATGAAGGCGGCCGGCCTGACCCACGGCGCCTTCTACAAGCAGTTCGCCTCCAAAGAGGCGCTCGTCGACGAGGCCACCGCCCACGCCTTCGCCGAGCTCGCCCAGCGCCACAGCGCCGGGCTCGAGCGGTACGACGGGCAGCGCGGCGCCGCCCAGCAGGCCCTGATCGACACCTACCTCTCCGTCGAGCACCGCGACGACCCGGCGGACGGCTGTCCGGTCGCCGCGCTCGCCACCGACATCGCACGCGAAGGCGGGGGGCGCGAGGCCCGTCGCGTCTACACCGAAGGGGCGGCCGACTTCGCCGACTTCCTCGCCACCGACGACCAGGACGGCATCGCCCGCCTCTGCACCCTTTTCGGTGCGCTGGTCCTGTCCCGGGCCACGAAGGGCTCCCCGCTCTCCGGGGAGATCCTCGCCGCCGCACACGCAGCCTTGACGGAAACCGGCTGATCAAAGGCGCGGTGCGGGTGCACGTCGACCGCACTCGTGGGCGACGAGGCGTCCGCGGCCAGGCGGAGGCGGTGGGAGAAGGCCGCCGGCGCCTGGCGCACCGGCTTCACAGTGCGCCAGTCATCGGTCAGTTCCGGGCCGCATGCCCGTGAAGTGGAAATTGCGCAGCAGACGTCAACGTGTCAACAGGACTGCGATCTGCTCCCGGATGTCACGCACGATCTCGTCGACGCTCGCGGCGACGTTCACGCTTGCCGCCATCGTGAGGAACATGACGGCGGACACGACGCGCGCCGTCGTCGCCGCGTCCCTCTCGCTGACCTGTGCGTCCCGGCATAGCACGGCGGCCACGGCCTCCTCGGTCTGCCCGGTGATGGCGAGGGCCTCGCGGTGGTGGGGCTCGGCGGGGTCGCCGAAGACCATCTCGCGCAGGTAGACGCGCCCGTTGTCGACCTGGGTCCGGTTGCATCCGACGATCGGCCGGACGATCGCCATCACGGCGTCCAGGGCGTCCGGGATGTTCTCGGCGTCCACCCGGCCTCGTTCGAGGGCTTCGGCGTAGAGGGAGTTCTGGACGAGCAGGAGGAGCTCACCCTTGGTCTTGGCGTAGAGGAAGAGCGTGCCGGTGCCGATGTCGGCCTTGTCGGCGATCTGCTGGGTGGTGACCTCGTCGATGCCGCGTTCGGCGAACAACTCATGGGCTGCGGCGGTGATGCGGTCGAGCTTGAGCTGCTTGTTCCGCTCGCGCCGACCGGCCGGCTGGGAAGCGCGTGGCATGCGGGACACCTTTCGAGGAATTTATTCTGACTGTACTCAGTTATGAGTGCAGTCGTTACTGATGAGAATCAGAGGCGGCTTCCGTCATCGTCCCACGACGACGCCCGCCCGGTCCCCCTTGATCCACAGCGGACACCGGCGACCGATCCACGCCCGACATTAAGGACCACGCACCCCATGACCACGTCTCCCTCCCTCTGGCAGCCCTTCAAGCTCGGCCGCGTCGAGCTCCCGCACCGCCTCGCCATGGCGCCGCTGACCCGCAGCCGGGCGAACGCCGACGGCACGCCCGGCCCACTGTCAGCCACCTACTACGGTCAGCGCGCCTCCCTCGGGCTGATCGTCACCGAGGGCACGCAGCCCTCGGCCGACGGACAGGGCTACCCGAACACGCCCGGCATCCACACTCCCGAGCAGATCGCAGGCTGGCGCGAGGTCGCCGACGCCGTGCACGCGGGCGGCGGGACACTGTTCATCCAGCTGATGCACGTCGGGCGCATGTCCCACCCGGACAACACCCCGCACCACCGCCAGCCGGTCGCCCCCTCCGCGATCTCCGCCGGCCAGGACATATTCACCGCGACCGGCCCGAAGAAGACCCCGGTCCCGCGTGAGCTGAGCATTCAGGACATCCAGGCCACCATCGCGGACTTCCGGCATGCCGCCGCCTCCGCGATAGCGGCCGGCGCGGACGGGGTGGAGATCCACGGAGCGAACGGCTACCTGCTGCACCAGTTCCTCTCCCCGAACGCCAACCATCGCACCGACACCTACGGCGGCTCGGTCGAGAACCGCTCCCGCCTCGTCGTCGAGGTCGCCCGGGCGGTGGCCGAGGAGATCGGCGCGGACCGGGTCGGCATCCGCCTGTCCCCCTCGATGCCGCTGGGCGGGATCAACGAGGGCGACACCGAGGCCGTGCGCGCCCAGTACCGCCACCTGGTGGGCGAGCTGGCGCCCCTGAACCTCGCCTACCTGCACGTCCATCACGTCGGCGACGACGAACTGCTGCGCTCCTTCCGCGAGGTGTGGCCGACCGCCCTGCTCGTGGTCCGCTACGGCCGAACCCGCGAGCAGATCGCCGACGACATCGACGCGGGCCTGGCCGATATCGCCCCGCTGGGCCGCTTCGCGCTGGCCAACCCCGACGTCGTCGAGCGTCTGCGCACCGATGCCCCGCTCAACGAGATCGACCCGGCCACCCTGTACGGCGGCGGCGAGGCCGGATACACCGACTACCCGACCCTGGCCCACGCCTGACACCAGCGTCCACGAGCCGCCCATCCACCAGACCGGGGCGGGTGGGCGGCTCGTCGTCCCGCCATGCGACAGCCTGCCGCTGGCATGACGATGACCAGGGCGGAAACAAGAAGGAGAACCTCCATGAGCAGCACGCACTTCGACGTCGTCGTCCTCGGCGCCGGGCCCGGCGGCTACGTCGCCGCGATCCGCGCCGCCCAGCTGGGCAAGAGTGTCGCCGTCATCGAAAAGCAGTACTGGGGAGGCATCTGCCTGAACGTCGGCTGCATCCCCTCCAAGGCGCTGTTGCGCAACGCCGAACTCGCCCACACCTTCCACCACCAGGCCAAGCAGTTCGGCATCTCGGGCGAAGTGAGCTTCGACTACGGCGCCGCCTACGACCGCAGCCGCCAGGTCGCCGACGGCCGGGTCAAAGGCGTGCACTTCCTCATGAAGAAGAACGCCATCACCGAGATCGACGGCCACGGCACCTTCACCGACGTCCGCACCATCGACGTCGCCCTCACCGCCGGCGGCATGCAGAGCGTCACTTTCGACGACGCCATCATCGCCACCGGCTCCACCGTGAAGCTGCTGCCCGGCGTCGAGCTCAGCGAGAACGTCGTCACCTACGAGACGCAGATCCTTCAGCGCGAGCTGCCCGCCTCCATCGTCATCGTCGGCGCCGGAGCGATCGGCATGGAGTTCGCCTACGTACTGCGCAACTACGGTGTCGAGGTCACGATCCTCGAATTCCTCGACCGCGCGCTGCCCAACGAGGACGCCGAGGTGTCGAAGGAGATCACGCGCCAGTACAAGAAGCTCGGCGTCACCCTCCTGACCTCCACCAAGGTCGAGACCATCAAGGACGAGGGAACCTCCGTCACGGTCACCTACACCACGGCCGACGGCAAGCGGTCGGAGATTCGTACCGACAAGGTCCTCATGTCCGTCGGCTTCGCACCGCGCACCACCGGTTACGGCCTGGAGAACACAGGCGTCACCCTCACCGACCGGGGCGCCATCGCGATCGACGAGCACATGCGGACCTCGGTACCGCACCTGTACGCGATCGGCGACGTCACCGCCAAGCTCCAACTCGCCCACGTCGCCGAGGCGCAGGGCGTCGTCGCCGCCGAAACCCTCTCCGGGGCCGAGACCATGCCGCTCGGCGACTACCGGATGATGCCGCGCGCGACCTTCAGCCAACCGCAGGTCGCCTCGTTCGGGCTGGCCGAGCAGCAGGCCCGCGACGAAGGCCACGACGTACTGGTCGCCAAGTTCCCCTTCACCGCCAACGGCAAGGCCCACGGCCTCGGCGAACCGGGCGGCTTCGTCAAGCTCGTCGCCGACGCGAAGCACGGCGAGCTCCTCGGCGGACACATGATCGGCGCCGACGTCGCCGAACTCCTCCCCGAGCTCACCCTCGCGCAGAAGTGGGACCTGACCGCCGCCGAACTCGCCCGCAACGTCCATACGCACCCCACCCTCGGCGAAGCACTCCAGGAAGCGTTCCACGGCCTCACCGGCCACATGATCAACCTCTGACTCCGGGGCGGCCGGCCGATCAGTCGGCCTCCACCCGATCCAAGCAAGGAGCACCACCATGGGAATCAGCCAGCAGCAGCACGAGTTCGCGGAGTTCCAGGCCCGTACGAGCGCGAAGTCGGGCGTACCCGGCCTCGACCTGGCCGTGGTCCGCGACATCATCGACTCCTACCAGCGGCGTCGACCGAACCCGAAGGCGTCAGCTACGCCGAGGTCGACGCGGGCGGCGTCCCCGCCCTGTGGGCCATCCCCGAGGACGCCGACCCCAACAAGGCGCTGCTCCACTTCCACTTCGGCGGATCCGTCACCGCCTCCATGTACTCCGACCGCAGGGCGGCCGGTCACATCGTCAAGGCCGCAGGCGTGCGCTCGCTGGTCGTGGACTTCCGCCTGGCCCCCGAGCACCCCTACCCTGCCCAGCTCGACGACGCCGAGACCGCCTACCGCTGGCTGCTCTCCCAGGGCTACGAGCCGAAGAACATCGGCAGCACCGGCCACTCCATCGGCGGCACCCTCGCGGTACTGCTCCCGCTGCGCCTGCTCGCGAAGGGTGAGGCGACCCCGGGCACGATCGTCAGCGTCTCGCCGTGGACCGACCTCACCATGCAGCTCCCGGCGGTGGACACGAACGAGAGCAACGACCGGATGCTCAGCAGGGCCACGCTCGAGCGCTTCCGGGCGGCCTGGCTCCAGGACCCCGCCGTGGACTTCGCCGACCCGCAGATCAGCCTCGTGAACGCCGACCTGACAGGCCTGCCGCCCACCACCGTTCACTTCGGCGAGTACGAGACCCTCGCCGACGACGGCGCCGCGCTCGGCCGCCGCCTCGCCGACTTCAAGATCACCTCCGAGATCCACCCGCTGCCCGAAGGCCAGCACTCCTTCATCCTCAGCGCCGGACGCGTACCCGAGAACCGACCAGGCCATCCAGCAGATGGGCCAGTGGCTGCGCCAGCACCTCGGTGCCTGAACCCAGCAGGAGAGCGGGGCTCGAAAGACCGCCGCGACAGCGAGACACCGCGATGCCGGTGACCGATGAACCGGTCACCGGCATTTCGGTGTCTCGCTGTCTCAGAAAGTCACACGGGCACTGGGAAGAGCAGGCAGCTACTGGTGGCGTGCGCGAGCAGGCGGTCCGCCGCGTCAACCAACTGGGCCTGGGCGAGCGCGGTTCGACGACCACCGCTGACCACCGTGCCGACGGCGCGCACCCGGCCCGTGTCCACGGTGACCGGCCGCAGGAACTTCACCGTCAGATCGAGCGAGGTGTACGCCATCCCCTGCGGGAGCGTGGACTGGACGGCGCAGCCCGCCGCAGAGTCGAGCAGCGTGGCGAAAACGCCGCCGTGCATACTACCGATCGGGTTGTAGTGCTCCTCGCCCGGCACCAGGGAGAAGACCGCCCTGCCGTGCTCCACCTCATCCAGGGCGAAGTCGAGAGTCCGGCCGACGGGCGCCGCGGCAAGCCGCCCCGCCTGCACCTCGCGCAGAAAGTCGAGACCGGCCATGCCCGCAGCGGCCTGCGCCGGGATCGCCGGATCGTCCCAGCTGTACGTACGTGTTCGCCCCACAGCCCAGCGCCTTCCTTCTGATCATCTGGCTTTCCTAAGCGAAGCTAGCCGCGCCCTCATCTGACTGTCAATGACGAAGCCAGGGGCTCTACGATGACGGGATGGAGTGGCTTGAGGTGAGCACGGAGAACTGCCCCGTTCAGCGTGCGCTGGATGTAGTCGGGGAGAAATGGACGCTGCTGATCCTGCGCGACGCCGTCAACGGGGTGCGCCGCTTCGACGGCTTCCACCGTCACATCGGCCTCTCGGAGGCCGTCCTCAGCGACCGCCTGCGGAAGCTGACCGCAGCCGGCGTGTTGAAGGCTGTCGCCTACCAGGAACCGGGCCGGCGCTCCCGTAATGAGTACCACCTGACCCGTAAAGGATGGGACCTGTGGCCCGTCCTGGTGGCGCTCAGCCAGTGGGGCGAGACGTACGCCGTCGGTCCCGAGAGCCCGGGCCCCGTCCTGGACGTGACCCACACTGACTGCGGCGCCCCGGTCCACGTCACCGTCCAGTGCTCGGCGGAGCACACCCCCCTGACTCCCGAGGGCGTCACCGTCCGGCTGGGGTCAGGTGCGCGGCGTCTCCCGTGAGCCGTTAGTCCAGGCGGGCAGCCGGGTGATGGTGGAATGTCCTGGTACTGGAGGCGCCGGCCACTTTCAAGAGGGTGATCCCGACGGTAAGTTCGCCGAACGGGCGTCCCACGGCCTGACCGCCGACGGCATCATCGGCCCGAACACCTGGAACAAGCTGACCCAGACCGTGCGCACCGGTTCCAGCGGGCCGGCGGTCAAGGCCGCTCAGGCGCAGCTCGCCGGGTACGGGAATCGCATCGCGGTCGACGGTGCGTTCGGTCCGGCCACCCGGAAAGCCGCCATGGCGTTCCAGCGGCCCCACGGGCTGACCGCGGACGGGATCATCGGGACCAAGACGAGCACCCGACCACGCCTGCCCCGACCACGCCCGCTCCGGCGAATGGCAGGCTGACCCAGCGCCAGGTCCTCGCGCAGCTCGCCGCGGCCGGTATCAAGGCCCCGGTCGGGCGGACTTCCCTGGCGGGTGTCCGTGCCCGGACGATCCAGGGTGTCATCGCTCTGAAGAAGGCCAGCGGCGGCTGCACCATCGTCATCACCGGCGGCACCGAGTCCGGCCACAGCACCAGGGGCAACCACTCGCACGCCAACGGTTACAAGCTCGACCTGCGTACCCGTGACGAGGGCGGCTGTGTGACCAACTGGATCAAGACCACCCAGCGCAAGGGCGCCCCGCGGGGCACCGACGCCCGCTGGCACGGCACCCTGGCCGGGATCTCCGCCGAGTACGTCTACGAGGTTCCCCGCGGTGGCGGCGTCCACTGGGACATCACCTTCATCTAATCCCCGCCCCGCCCTCGCCCACCGGCGCGGGGGCAGCCGCCGCGCACCATCCCGTACCCCTTCCTCTTCCCGGACCCCGGGCCGCGCCACGCCCCTGCGCGGCCCGGCCGGGCCCACACGACACGAAAAAGGGAACTCCGCCGTGAACCGCACTCCCCGTACTCTCTGGGCCACCCTCACCACCGCCGCTCTCGCCATCGCGGCCTTCGCCACGCTCGGTACGCAGGCCCCCGACACCGCCACCGCCAGCAGCAGCGGCGACCCGGCAGCCTCAGCCGCCCGCTCCGCCGACCCCGCTTCCCGGAACCAGCAGCAGGGGCCCAACCTGCGCACCGGCGCCCAGGGCAGCGCGGTCACCGCGCTCCAGCAGCTGCTCACCGCCCATGGACACGCCCTGACCGCCGACGGGTCCTTCGGGGGCCTCACCGAAGCCGCCGTGCGCGCCTTCCAGGCCCAGCACAGCCTCCAGGCCGACGGAATCGTCGGCCCCAAGACATGGAACGCCCTGACCACCACCCTGCGCACCGGCAGCCAAGGAGACGCGGACGCCGACCAGCCCCACGAGTACCTCGACCTGCGTGGTCTTCCGGGAGTGGTCGCGGGCAGCGGCGGTGGGCGGGTGTGGTGCGTCGTGCGGTGCGGGCCGGTGTGGGGTCTGGGGAGGTGTTCGCTCTGGCGTATGCGGTCGTGGCCCGGTGGTGGGAGGGGGCTTACGGCTGGGAGCGGGAGGAGGTCTGGCCGCATCGTCTGCATCGGGTCGCCGGTGGTGATGCGGGAGTCGATCTGGAGTGGTGGCGGGTGGTCGAGCCCGGATAGAGCTGTGGGGCACGCAGCGGATCAAGCGTGGTCGGGCGTACCGGGCATCCGATCTGGCCCAGGTCGGCGAGGCTCGGCGAGGCGCCGGATGAGGTTTTCCTCGGTGCATTCGGCTGCCGGGTCGTGCCAGAAGGAGACGGGAACGCCGCGGATGCGGCGGCCTTGCGGGTCGAGGATCTGGCTGGCGAGTTTGAGCGGCCACAGGGTGACGGCCCGGTCGGTGATGGTGAGTTCGGGGAAGCGGGCGTACAGACGGGCCTCGAAGGCGGACATGTCCTCCATGGAACGCAGCCAGACGGTCAGCAGGAGGTTGTGCGGGCCGGAGAGTGAGGCGCACAGGCGTGTTTCACGCTGGGCGATGAGCTGTCTGGTGATCCGGGCGGTGGCGTCGGGCGGTGCGACGCCCCAGAGGGTGACGGCGACGGGCCAGCCGGACAGGTAGCGGGCCACCTCGCAGCGGTAGATGAGGGCGTCCGCGCGGTGGAAGCGGTCCAGTCGCCGACGGACGGTGCTGGGGCTTGCTCCGGTGCGCTCGGCGAGGAGGGCGGCCGACGTTCGGCAGTCCTCGCCGAGGAGAGCGAGCAGGTGGTGGTCGAGTCCGTCGGCGGAGGAGAGACCGCGGCGGAGAACGGTGCCCCCGCTGGACTGGTCCGGGGTGAGGGCCTGCCTGCCGTCGGGTGCGAGTCGGTCGAGTCGCCAGCGGCTGCCGACGGCGTGTACGGCGGAGGCGATCTGGGAGCGGGTCGCGGCGACCCCGGGCAGCGCCTCCAGGCGCAGGCCGACGTAGCGGGCGAGCGCCGAGTGGTCGGGGAACACACCGGTGAGGATCAGGTCCCGGGAGCCGGTGACGTGGTCGATCGTGATCAGGTGCGGGTCGTCCACGATGGCGGCGGCCACCTGGTGCAGGGTGCCGGCGGCGCAGTCGACCTCGACGATGGCGACCACCGGCGGGGTGGGGCCTATGCCGGCGGGGTGGCAGCTCAGCCACGCGTGTCCGGCCTCGGTCAGCCGTTTCCAGCGGCGGGCCGCCGTCGTGGCATCGACGCCGATGGCCGCGCCGATCTGCTCCCAGCGCGCTCTCGGCGAGGTCTGGAGTGCGGTGACGAGCAGGTGGTCGAGGTCGTCGAGAACATCGGCCTGGATGGTCGATTCCGGCTGTACATGGCTCATGTATGGCTGTTTCCTGCGAATGATCTCTGCCGGTGGTGCGGCTCGCCACGATACGCCCATGTCACTACTGAACGAAGCCCACGCTCTCGCTCCCGTCCTGACCGCGCTGCGTCACTCTTTGCACCGGGAGCCGGAACTGGGCCTGGACCTTCCCCTCACCCAGGCGAAGGTGATCGCCGCCCTGGAGGAGCTGGGCCTGGAGATCACGCACGGCCGGGCCCTCAGTTCGGTCACGGCCGTGCTCCGCGGTGGGCGGCCCGGGCCGGCCGTGCTCCTCCGGGGCGACATGGACGCCCTGCCCGTTCACGAGGACAGCGGTGTCTCCTACGCGTCCGTCATCGACGGGCGGATGCACGCCTGCGGTCACGACCTGCACACCACCGGGCTCGTCGGCGCCGCACACCTGCTCGCGGCCCGCCGCGAGCAGCTCGCCGGTGACGTCGTCTTCATGTTCCAGCCCGGCGAGGAGGGCCAGGGCGGCGCCAAGATCATGATCGACGAGGGGGTGCTCGACGCGGCCGGTGAGCGGGTCGTCGCCGCGTACGCCTTGCACGTCGTCTCCCGTGGAGCCCCGACCGGATTCGCCGCCACCCGACCGGGCCCCATGCTCGCGGCCTCCGACACCGTCCACGTCACCGTGCGCGGCGTCGGCGGCCACGGTTCGTCCCCGCACGCCGCCGTCGACCCCGTGCCCGCGCTGTGCACGATGGTCACCGCGCTGCAGACCCTGGTGACGCGTGAGATCGACATCTTCGACCCGGCCGTCGTCACGGTCGGCCGCCTGGAGGCCGGTACCGCGCCCAATGTCATCCCGGAGTCGGGCCGCTTCTCCGCCACCGTCCGGACCTTCTCCGACGCCTCGCGGGCCGCCGTCCGCATGGCGTTCGAGCGGACCGTGCACGGCATCGCCGCTGCCCACCGCGTGAGCGTGGACATCGACTACGTCCACCAGTACCCGCCGACGATCAACCACGACGGCGAGACCGCGTTCGCCATCGAAGCTGCCCGGGACGTCCTCGGCGAGGACCGGGTCTTCGTGGCGCCGACGCCGCTGGCCGGCTCGGAGGACTTCTCCTTCGTGCTGCGCGAGGTGCCGGGCGCGTTCCTCGGGCTCGGCGCCTGCCCGGCCGGCACCGACCCCACCACGGCCCCGATGAACCACTCGCCCCAGGCCGTCTACGACGATGCCGCGCTGCCCCACGCTGCCGCGCTGCTCGCCGGACTGGCCCTGCGGCGCCTCGCACTCGCCACCTCCGCCCGCTCGGATTCGTCCTCGTCCTCACCCTCACCCTCCGTAACGTCCGATTCCTCCGCCGGATCCCCGGTCTCGCCTTCCTCGCAGGAATGACCCATGACCCACACCAACAGCCCGGCCAGACCGGTCGCGCAGATCCCCGCGCGTGCCGTCACCGCCGTCGTCGGCCTGCTCGTGTTCTTCGAGCTCACCAGCGGGGTCCTCCAGGCGGGCATCACTCCGCTCCTTCCCGACCTCGCCGCGCACCTGGACATCGGCACCGCCGACACCAACTGGATCATCTCCGTCCAGCTGCTGGCGGCCGCCGTGTGTGTCCCACTGTTCGGGCGCCTCGGCGACCTGTACGGGCACCGGCGGATGCTCCGGATTGCCCTCGTCGTGACCGCGGCGGGAACCCTGATCGTGGCGCTGGCGGACAGCTACCCGGTCCTGCTGGCCGGGCGGCTCCTCCAAGGACCGCTTGCCGCCCTGCTGCCGTTGGAGATCGCCCTCGTGCGCGACCGGCTGCCCGTCGCCGAGGCACGGCGGGCCATCGCCCTGCTGGTCGGCTCGCTGGCACTCGGCTCCCTCGTGGGCGGCCTGGCCTTGGCCCTGGTCCACTCCGCCTCGGGGGATCTGCGCCTGACCCTGCTCATACCGGCGGCGCTCGCACTGGTCTGCGTGCCCGTCTCGTACGTCGCCGTACCCGAATCCGCCCATCGGGCGAGCGGCCGGGTCGACTGGCCCGGCGTGTCACTGCTCAGCGCGGCCGTCCTCGCCCTGCTGAGCGGCGTCGGCGCAGCGAAGAACGGAGCATGGGGCAGCCCGGCGGTCCTCGGCCCTCTCCTCCTCGGTGTCCTCCTCCTGATCATCTGGATTCTCGTGGAGCTGCGCGCCGCCGAACCGCTGGTGGACCTCCGGGCCCTCGCCGGCCGCGAGGCCGGCCCCTTCTACCTCGCGGCATTCCTCTTCGGCATCTTCTACTTCGGCAGCCAGGCCCCCAACACGATGTTCTTCGCCGCAGATCCGGCGACGGCCGGATACGGCTTCGCCCTGTCCGCCCTGGCCATCTCACTTGTTTCACTGCCGGGCTACGTCGCCGCCGTCCTCGGCTCCTTCGCCACCGCGGCGGTCGCCCGGCGGATCGGCTACCGAGCCACCCTGGTGACGGCGTTCGGGCTGGTGGCCGCCGCGTTCGTCCTGTACGCGCTGGTCCACGACGCGGTGTGGCAGATGGCGGCGGAGTCCTTCCTCCTGGGCCTCGGGATGGGCCTGTCGCTCGGCGCCATGCCCACCGTGATCGTCGAGGCGTCGGACGCCTCCCGCACCGGTATCGCCGCCGCCCTCTACAACAACGTCAAGACTCTGGGCGGCGCGGTCGCCGGCGGCCTCTTCGCCTCCCTTCTCAGTGCCTTCGTCTCTCCCACGACCGGCCAGCCCGGCGAAAACGGCTACCGCACCGTCTGGCTCCTCGGCGCACTCTGCGCACTGGCGGCCGCCGCACTCAGCGGGCTGGCCCGCCGTCACGAGGGAAAGCCGCCCGGGAACGCCGGCCAGTAGCTCGTAGCACGATCATGGTGCATGCCCATGGAGCCGCACAGCAGCTCAAGTCTGTCAGGGAGACCACCCCAAGACGAAGAACACCGACCTGACCTGACCTGTCACCGAAGTACACCGAGCACCCCAGGAACGGAGCCGTACCATGCCCAGCCTGACCAGCAGAGTGATGCCAACCGTGCTGAGGCTTCGCGGCACCAAGAAACTCTTCAGCTCGGCGGAGGCTGTCCGGGAACAGGTCCTCGCCCGTTCGGTGCGCCCGGTCGGGTACGCGCCGCCAGCCGACCTTGAGCGTTCGGTCGACCTCGCCGTACGCCGGGTGGCCGGATGGCCCATCTACGAGGTCACCCCGCGCGCCCGCACCCCCCGACGGCGCGCGATCTACCTGCACGGCGGCGCGTACATCAACGAGATAGCCCCTCAGCACTGGAAGCTGATCGCCCAGTTGGCCGCCAAAACCGACACCCGGGTCACGGTGCCGATCTACCCGCTCGCCCCCCTGGCCACCGCGGTCGAAGTGGTACCGGCCGTGACCGACCTGGCCGCCGAACTCCTCGAAGACGGGGCCGACACGGGTCCGAGTCTCATCGGTGACTCCGCCGGCGGCGGCATGGCCCTCGCCGTCGCCCTCCACATGCGCGACCGCCGAATGCCCCCGCCCGCCCACACAATCCTCATCTCGCCCTGGCTGGACATCACCCTCACCGACCCGGGAATCGCCTCGCTCGAAGGCCGCGACCCCTGGCTCGCCGTCCCCGGCGCACGCTACGCCGGGGACCTCTACCGCGGAGACCTCCCCGCCGACCACCCACACGTCAGCCCCCTTCTCGCCGACCTCACCGGGCTGAACCCGATCACGCTGTTCAGCGGAACCCGCGACATCGTCAACCCCGACGCCCGCCGACTGGCCGCCGTGGCCACGACAACCGGCCTCGAAGTGGACTTCCACGAGGCGCCGGCGATGCTGCATGTCTACCCCCTCCTGCCGATCCCCGAAGGCAGAGCGGCCCGCGCCACCCTCTGCGCCACCCTGAGAACGAGCTGACGGTGCCCCGCGCGTGCGCTGCGCACGCCCGGACCCCGTGCTCGGGCCGGAAGGGCAGGTGGCGTGGAACACTCCCTGCATTCCAGGACGTGACCCAGATCGCTCCCACCGGCGCAGGACCACTGGGGCGGGTAGGAAGTTATGGAAGTGTCGGCCGAGTTGCATGCGCGGGTGCGGGAGCTGCAAATGCCCGACAGCCTCGACGATCTCGACGACACCCCTGACGAGCTACCACACCCCGGCCAGGACACCGATGAAGACGAAGACGGCTCCCCCACCGCCTCCTTCACCGGGGTACGGGCTGTATGACGCCCGCGCGGAGGCTGAGAAATGGTGAACCGCCGCCCACCGGCGCCCACGCGCCGGAAAGCTGGAGCGGCCGGGACACCTCCCGCGCGGAGCGGCGCCGGGGCCGAGCCGTCCGGGCCACTGACCACCTGGCAGGGCTGGCACCGCTTCGGGACCACCGAGCCGCCCGCACCGCCCGGCCCCGGCGCCGCTCCGCGCGGCGAGGACGAACGCCTCGCGTATCACTCCGTGTTCGTCACCCTGCGCACACCGGCTCCGTCCGGCGATCACGACCTTGGGCCACGCGGAGCTGCCGGGACTGCTTTGGATGGGGCTGAATCGACCGCCCACGCTGTAAAGCGTGTTGGGGCTTCACCTCGAAAGCCACCAGCCGCCACTGCGACGTCT
The DNA here is from genome assembly GCF_045040875.1 of Streptomyces sp. NBC_00012. Classification (NCBI taxonomy): domain Bacteria; kingdom Bacillati; phylum Actinomycetota; class Actinomycetes; order Kitasatosporales; family Streptomycetaceae; genus Streptomyces; species Streptomyces sp. NBC_00012. Next base: position 252,697 of record NZ_CP108310.1, read on the forward strand.
GCACACGCGAGGTCGCCGCGTTGGACGGGATCTGCCGCCTCTGCCGCCGCCAGGCCAGCTTGATCGCAGGCCCGAACAACAAGACGCGCGTCGACCTGACAGTAGCCGCCCGCACGGGACACCAGCTCTTCATCATCGGCACCCTGCGACCGCACAGCGGCCCCCGGCCTCAGCCTGTTTCGTCGGAACCGTGGTCACCGCGGCCGCACCGTGTCCCGGCCCGTTGGACGGAGCCGTTGCTGTTCGACGTGCCGCGCGAGCTCCGTGGAGTCAGCAGTAAGGCCCCACTGCTCGACCCTCAACTGTTCGCATTCTTGAGTGCCCGGGCCGCCCGGAACGCGGAACTGCGTGGCTGGCCGCCGCGCACTCTCGGCTCAGTGCGACGCGGCATCCGGATTCTCTGCGCGGTTCACCGGCCAGGGGAGCGAATCCGGGCCTCGATCATCACCCAGCTCACCCACACGGCAGTGCCGGCCAACCACGTCCTGGAGGTGTTCGAGGAACTCGACATCTTCCTCGACGACCGGCCCGACTCGCTCGACGCCTGGTGCGAGGAACACCTGCACTTCCTCGCCTCAGATGTCCGCTCTGAGCTGGACGTATGGATCGACATCCTGCGACACGGGACCCCGCGCCGCAGGCCACGTGCCCGCGCGACGGTCATTACGAACCTGAGGAGCATCCTGCCGTTCCTGACCGAGTACGCCGGTAGGTACACAACCCTGCGGCAGGCCACCCGCGACGACATCACCAGCTGGCTCGCCGACCGGCCCTATCACGCATACGACGCCAGTGCCTTGCGGTCGCTGTTCAGCACGCTCAAGGCTGAGCGGCTGATCTTCGGCAACCCGATGCGAGGCATCAAAGGCGGCAAGCCGGCGATCAAGATCCCCGCATCACTCACCGCGGACGAGGTGGAGTCCGTCGTTGCTGCCGCACTGCAGGATCCGGCCCTTCGCGTGGTCGTGGCCCTGTCCGGTATCCATGCGCTACCCGCCCGCCAGATTCGCTCGATGCTGGTCGAGCATGTGGACCTACCAGGACGGCGACTCGATCCTGAAGGCTTGAACCGTCCTCTGGACGACTACACCGCCGAGGCGATTAGCGAGTACCTCGCTTACCGTCAGCGCCGATGGCCGAACAGCACGAACCCACATCTGCTGATCACCAGGAACACCGCCACCACGACGACATCGGTGGGCACGTTCTGGATGGACAGGTTGGTCAAGGAATTGCCCATGGGAGTCGACCAGCTGAGGCAGGACCGCATCCTCGAAGAAGCCCTCGCCAATGGCGCGGACCCCCTCCATCTCGCGCACGTCTTCTCCCTCGGTGCCAAGGCCAGCCTCCGCTACACGAGCGCAGTGACCGAATCGGAAGCAGAGCAGGCACCGAGCACCCGCTGATCTTGAGTTTTTACTCCACAGGGAGCCGTCGCCGGCCCTCCGGGGTGAAGGTGAAGGTCTGGCGGAAGGGCCCCTTCCGAAGCCCTCTGCAAGCAGGAGCGGTTCCTCGTGCGGAGGTGGCCATGATTGCTCGGCTCCCGGAACACTGCCGTTCCAGAGATGGAAGGACACCATCGGTTCCTCCGGGTTCTCAGTCAGGTAGCCCAGAGTCTTGCCGTAGTAGGGGTTGTTACTGCCGAACAGCACGGACGGGGCACCGAACTCGTCGACGATGTCCGTCCACGGTACGCAGGGGAAGGCGACCTGCTGACCAAGTGTCTGCACTACAACCCGGGCCCAGGCACATACAAGGGAGCCATCGGCGGAGCAGCGGGCAAATACACAATGATTCTCTCGGTCACCTGGTTCAATGGCGAATGCCCCTGATCCCGCCGGATACACGCGCGCTGTGAGGTCGGAATGCAAACCCTTTCCGACCTCACAGCGCTCCCCATGCGAACCCTCACTCGGTCCATCGCTGTGACGCAATCCGCAGACGACTACGCTGAAACTCCACCTCATAGGGATCCGGAAATCAAACGGTCCTGCTCTACGTCACAAGACGGGAGTAGCCCCGTTGTCGCGTGACTACTGGTGGATCAGCATTCCCCGTCGAACCACTGCACCGAGAGCAACCGGGTGTTCTTGCCCGCTGCTCCACCGATGACTCCCTTGTATGTGCCTGGGCCCGGGTTGTAGTGCAGACACTTGGTCCGTACGTTGGATCCCGCGCCACCGTCCTGCGTGTAGTTCCACTTCACGCGCAGATGGTCCGCACCGTCCTCAAAGCCGTTGTTGAAGACCTATATGTGGCCGCCCGTGCCCGCCATCATGATCTGATTGAAGTTGTCGGGGCGGTGGATGAACGGAGTGTCAGCGCTTTTCCACCATGCACAGAAGTCGCCCTTGGCGCAGCCCGTGGGGCTGGGCTCTGCAACGGCGGGACCGACCCCCGTGAGCGTGGCTGTCACCGCAAGGACGACAGACGTGATGAACATGCCGAGAGTCCGTTTACGCGATGAACATGCCGAGAGTCCGTTTACGCATGGGTGTGGATCTCCCCCCTCGTGATCGCTTTTTTGGTGAGCATCAAACACTTCGCCACCTTTTCTCCTATCCTGTTTGCGTCGGGCATCCTGGAATGCCGTGCCGCCACGCACCGATGGTCGGGCGACACTGCCGGCAATGACCATCAGCACTCACCGCGCCACCGGACCCCCTTGGCAGTGACCCCGATCGAGAAGTTGTACTTGTAGGTTCCAGGACCTGGGTTGTAGTGGTAGCAGCGGATGTGGTTCGAGAGTCCGTCGTAGAACGTGAAGTCCACGTGGTCGCATCCGCTGCAATCGTTGCCGTTGTTGAAGATGGACCTGACTCCCTTGACGAACCCGGACGAGTCTCCAGGACCCCAGTCACCCGACGCCTTCTTCAGAAGCGTGCCGTTCTGGTTCTCCCCCGAGTACATGCAGAAGTAGCCCTTAGGGCAGCCAGGAGGGTTGCTCTCCGCGTACGAGGATGATGCCAGGCCAGCAGTGAGGGCCAAGGCCGCAGATGCCGCAAGGGTGCCCAGCAAGCCATTCTTCATTGATTCTCCCTCTGTGTTCCCTGGTGAGAATTACGCGTCTCATGCGAGGCCGGGGCGTGAATCAGCTATTCCGAAGGGGAAAACCAGCCGTGCTCGGTCGGCTGCTCCCCGACGTCCTGTTCGGCACTGTCGCTATCGCCCAGCGTCAGGACCCGCTGCCGGGCGCGCCGTTGTCGTCTCCGGCAGGCACGAAGGTCCCGGCCCCGGGCCCGCCCGCGTCGTCTCCGGCCGGCGCGAAGGTCCCGCTCCCGGGCCCGCCGTCGTCGTCCCCAGCCGGTGCGAAGACCCCGCCACCAGGCGCGCCCTCGTTGTCCCCGGCAGGCCCGAAGCCCCCGCCACCAGGCGCGCCGCCGTCGTCTCCGGCGGGTGCGGAGGTGCCGTGCCCGGGCGTGGTGGCTGTGGCTGTGGTGGGTGTGGCGGCGTGGGCGGTGCCGGCCACGCCGCCGGCAAGGGCGAGGGCGGTTACTGATGCGGCGATGAGCTTTCGTGTACGCATGGTGGCCTCCCCGTTGTGTGCCGCTCGGACCAAGAAAAGGGGGGCGGCATATTTCCCCAGGGGTGCCGGGTGGCTCCCCGCAGGGCAACACTCGCATTCCCGTGAGGGTGTGTCCTGTTCATTCGGGCCTGCCCGAAACACCCTCGCCAACCACCCACCAGGAGCTGAGATCCTGGACTGACGGCCCCCAGCTCGGCACGGTGTCGTCGCATCAGGACGTCGCGTTCGAGGAAGGCCTCGCCACTGCCCGTTAGGTGCTGCACAGCGAACGGCGCCGAGTGTGGGCAGACGGGGGCCTGGCAGGATCTGGCCGTCGGGGTGGGCTCCTGACACCGCCCCGGCACGAGACGGCGTCGATACCGCGGATCGTGATTCCGTCGCATTCTGCGACGCACGGGGGTCGATGATCGATATCGTGCAAATGGTCGGACGCGCCCTGAGAATCAAGCCCGGTGAAGGGAAAATTGCTTCTCTGATTGTTCCGGTACGGAACCCTCGCGAAGGTCCTCGGGGCGCTGCGGGCACACGACACCGAAACGATCGAACACCTCGCGGATAGGACGTACGGCGTCGGGGTGCAGCTCTCAGCCCCCGGGCCGGTCCTCAGGCTCCTGCGGCCGAACCGTCGGCGGAGTCGCCGCGGGAGGTCCACGCCGGTGCGGCGCCGACCAGCGAGTCGAGGCGTTCCAGACGCTGGGCGGTGGCGACGTCGGTGGGCGTCATGACGATGATCCGCTCGCCCCGCACCCGGTCCAGCCACAGGCTCTGGAACTGGACGTCGAGGGCGCCGACGCGCGGTGACTGGTAGCGGCGCAGCTGGGTGCGGTCGCCCACGATTTCGTACGACTCCCAGTGCCGTACGAAGTCCGGCGACTCCTGGCGCAGCCGGGTGATCAGCGCGTTCCAGCGGGGGTCGTCGCGGTGTTCCGGCTGGCGGGTGCGGAGCTTCGCGGTGATTTCGCGAAGGACGCTGTCCTCGTCGACCAGGCTGTTGCGCCAGCGCGGTTCGGTGAACATCAGCCAGGCGCAGTTGCGTTCCTCGACCGGGTACGCGTCCAGGTCGGCGAACAGGTACCGGTAGGTGCGATTGGCCGCGACCAGGTCGTAGCAGTCAGTCTGCACAGCGGCCGGGTACGGCAGCAGCTTGGCCAGGACGGCGGTGTGCTCGGGGCGCAGGTCCATGGGCGGTCCTGGCTCGGTGGCCGTGACACGGCCCGCGAGTACCATCAGGTGGCGGTGCTCGGCGGCATTCAGGCGCAGGACGCGCGCCACCGCGTTCAGTACCTGGTCGGACGCGTTCTTGGCCCGCCCCTGTTCGAGCCACGTGTACCAGGTGACCCCGACGCCGGCGAGCTGCGCGACTTCCTCGCGCCGCAGACCGGGTGTACGGCGCCGGCCGCCTACGGGCAGGCCCACCTCACCGGGGGTGACGCGGGCGCGGCGGGCGCGCAGGAAGGCACCGAGGGTGCTGCGGTCGGGTGTCGAAGAGGTCACCACCCCAGTGTCATGGCTTGGGGCCGGTGGATCCAGGTAGTACTGGTACCCCTATAGCTGGGCTCCTGGTACCAGGATGACGAGGGGCGCAGGGTCGTGGTCATGACCACACAGACCGTTCCCGCCGCGCACACTGTGGCGCCGCACCCGGCGCGCGCCCTCACCGGCGCCGGCCTCGCCGTCCTGCTCGTCGTTTACCTGCCCGTGAACATGACGTTCGGGTCGGTCAACCTGCTCGAACCCGCGATCACCGATGACCTCGGCGTGACCGTGTCGGGCGGGCAGCTCGTGCTGTCCGCGTACACCACGGCGTTCGCCGCGACCCTCGTCGTCGCGGGGCGCCTGGGCGACCGGTTCGGACGGCGCCGGCTGCTCGCTGCCGGCGTCGGCGCGTTCGGCGTGGCCTCTGTCCTCGCCGCACTCGCACCGAACCTGGTCACACTCGTCGCGCTGCGCGCCGTACTGGGCATCGCCGCGGGCCTGTTCACCCCGCAGGTCCTGTCCACCATCCAGTCCACGGCGCCCGAGAAGCTGCGGGCGCTGGGCGTCACACTGTTCGCCGCCGTCAGCGGCATCGCGACCGTCACCGGACAGCTCCTCGCGGGCGCCGTGGCCCAGGCCGCCGGTGACCACTGGGGCTGGCGGCTCGTCCAGATGCTCACCGGGACGATAGGAGCGGCCGCGCTGTTCGCCCTGCGCACCGTGCCCGAGTCGCGCTCGACGGCACCGCTCGCGCTCGATCTGCGCGGGGCCGCGCTCCTCGGCACGGGCCTGCTCCTCGTCGTGGTGCCCTTGACGCTCGGCACCTCCGCGGGTGGTCCTGCCCCGGTGCTCGCGATGCTGGCCGCAGGCGGTGCGGTGCTCGCCGTCTTCGCCCGCTCGCAACGCGCCGCGGAACGCCGCGACGAACTGCCCGTCGTACCGCCGAGTGTGCTGCGCACCCCGGCCGTACGCCAGGGCCTGATCATGACGCTGCTGTTCTTCACCGGCTACGGGGCCTTCCTGTACGAGTTCTCGGCGCTCTCCCAGGGCGCGTTCGGCGTGGACGCCTGGGGCGCCGTCGTGCTTCTGCTCGGGTTCGGCGCGGCGTTCGTCGTCACCGCCCTCGCCCTGCCGGCCGTGGAACGCCGCACCGGACGCTGGACGATGACGGGTGCGGCCATCGGGCAGGCGGCTGTGCTCCTGGGCCTCGCCCTCACCGTGAACGGCACCCACGGCGGGTCCCCGTCGGCCCTGCAGCCGCTCCTGATCGTGCTCGGTGTCACTCAGGCCCTGATGTACGGGCCGGTCCTCCGCACGGTCCTGTCCCGCACACCGACGTGGGCGGCCGGTGTCGCCGGTGGGCTCTTCACCACGTTGCAGCAGCTCGGTCTCGGCCTGGGCGTGGCGCTCCTGGGAGGCGTCTTCCACGCCGTGGCCACCGCAACGGCGGGCGGTCCCGCCACTGGACTGCCCCACGGTTTCGCCGTCGCCGTGACCGTGCAGGCCGCCCTGGCACTGGCATTCGCCTTCCTGGCCGCCCGTATCGCACCGGCCGGGGCGGCCTGACGCATGTGGATGTGCAGGTGTTCTTCGCGGCCTGGGTGTCTCATGAGCCCTGGTCGTCGGGTCGGACTTCGTGTGATCAACGACGCGACACCCCCGACGGTACGAACACCAGAGACGAGAACGCGGACTCACCACAGGCGTGCGGGTGAGCGGGGCGGCGGCGGGGTGCTGCGGTTCAGCGAGGAACGCGGCCCCGGGGCGGCGGCGCAGTTCGTTCGGCTGCGGGTCATCGACCCGGAGGGCGCCTACTGGCGGCGCGGGATCGAGGCGGCCGGACGGTGGCTGCGCAAGACCGGGAACACCGTGCTGCGGGTGCTGTACACGGTCGTCACGCCGGAGGACTGGGGCGGGGTCGCTGGTATCCGCTCGGGCAGTGGATCGCCGACCAACGCCGCACCTACGCGGCCGGGACACTGGAGGCCAGGCGCGTCGCCGAGCTGGAGCAGCTCGGGACGGTGTGGTCGGAGACGGCAATCAGAGCGCGCTGGGACAGGCCGTAGTCGAGCACGGCCGCAGTCGTCACGTCGGTGTCTCGCATGCGGGACTCCTGCGGCCACGGCGGCCTGGATGGCGCCCAGGGCGTGGGCGACGTCGAGCAGCCGGGACGCCCGTGACCGGCTGACGCCCTCTTGGAGCTCCCGCCCCGCTGACCACGCATTCCTCACTCAGTGACCAGCTGATCCTCACTGCTTGTCCAGCACCAGCGCCCGGCCATCACTGCTCAACACCCCATAGAAACACCCGAACCGGCCCGGCCCACAGCACCCAAGACCGGACACCGAACCGAGAACCACCCCAGACAAGGAAGCGGAGACTCCCACTTCGCTCTGCGGGACCAGGCAGGGGCGTTCGGCCCCATCGCCTCGACACCGACGGCCTGGCGGCTGCTCGCCGACGTTGACGAATTCACCGCGCTCGCAGCCTTCCTGCTCGCCCAGCCGTGATCAGTTTTGCTGTGAACGACCCAGTTCGGACAGATCGCTGTAGAGGCGGTTCAGCGCGTACGCGCCCAGGCCGAGGCCCTGGTCGATTCGGCGTCGTGCGGCTGGGTTTCGGTAGTGGGGTTCTAGCAGCAGGAAGAAGTCCTCTGCGTGTTGTTCGTCGATTTCGGAGTGGAGGCCGTAGTGCATCAGGTCGGCTTGAGCGACCCAACCGCGGTTCACAGCCGCGTTGCCCGTGATGGCCGATACCGAGGCGAATGCGTACTCGATCGCGCCCATGCAGCCAATTCCTACCTGCGGGTCCTCCCACGTACACACCGCACTGAGAACGCTGTTGTACGCGTGGACGGCCGGCATCATCTTCAGGCCGTTCAGCCGTACGGTGTCGCTGCCGATGCTGGCCAGAAATCTGCGGAAGGTCTCGTGATGGAATTCCTGAGGGCGGAATCCGCCGTGTTCTTCCACGACATTGCCCAGGATGCCGATGCGATCCGCGGGGTGCTCGATCCGGGACACCAGCGCAGCCATCGGACGGGCGAAGTAGGTGACGGCGAAACCTAGTTGCTCCTGGCTTGTGCGGAAGTTCTCCAACGACATGCTTCCGTCTACCAGCGTTCGGAAGTACGGATTGTTCAGGACACCGGTCTCGGCCACGATGTGCTTGGCGTGCGCTGTCACCAGCGGGGCCTTGGTTGTCTGCAGATGGGTGGTCACAGTCGTTTCTCCTGGCGTGTTGTTCCTGAGCGCGGCTCGATGCGGGACTGGCGGAGCCCCTCTGATCGCCGGTGCCGAGTGGAATCAGCACCCGACGGCGGACGAGAGGACGCTGTCCGGTTCTGTCGGCTCAGGAACGCAGGGCTCCCAGGAGGCGGTGACCTCGGTCGTTCGGATCAGTACTGCTGTGGAACACGCGAATGGCCGCTCTCAGCTCGTCAGTTGAGATGGAGCCGGAGCTGTCAGTGTCGATGTCGGCGAACGACACGTCGATGTCTTCGTCGCTCAGCGCGAAAGAGGACTGAAACAGGCGCTTGAACTCGGACTTGTCGAGTTCGCCGTCCCCGTCGACGTCGGCGGTGGCCACGAAGACCTTGGCCGACGGCGTGACAATCCGCGCGTAATCATCCGGCTTGTCCCCCAGGCTGACAAACCCGGCCAGGAATTCGTGGCGTGATACGACGCCGTCCCCGTCCGTGTCCATAGGGACAAACAATCTCTTCCAGTACTCCAGAAGGGATCTCTGCAGCGCGCTGGCGGGGGCGGTTCCTGGCGTGAGCTTGAATTCCTGCGTCGTGCGGCCCACCCAGGCGTACACGTCGGTTTCGCTGACCCACCCGTCGCGCTGTGATGGAACACGTTGTAGTAATGCTGGGCCTTGCTGTGGATAATGGATTTTCCCGGCACGCGAAGACCTCAAATTTTCTTGTGCGGTGGGCTAATCGAATACCCACCGCGACCCGGTCCACGAGCAATGACTCGTGAGCTCAGGGTGGCAGCGTTTCCCTTCCCGGGCGCCGGCACCAAAGCTTCACCACTCATTCGAGTGAGTAATTCGACCTGGCAGTTTCAGCCCGGTTCAAGGGCGTGGCGCCGGCGCGACCGCGATCCGGCGCTGGATGTCCTCAAGCAGGTTCCGCATCGCTGTGCGGAAGATTTCAGTCTGGTGGTCACCGAGGAAAGAGGTGTGCCCGAACACCTCAAGGGCGACGAGGCCATGCAGGTGTCCCCACGCGATCAGCAGGAGCGCGGTCGCTGGGGGCGGCAGATATCCCAGGCCGTAATGCGGCAGCTGGTCCAGATAGGCCCCTGGATGCAGGCGGTCCACTGGGCCGCTGGGTCCGGGCTGTACCGGCCGCACGGGCCGCGCAGTTTCGGGCCGACGACGGTGCGGGTCGCCCAGGAGCTGGCGCAGCTGTTCCCGTGCCGTCCGGAGATCGAGTACCTGGTGCGGCGTACCGGGCTGTCGGAGCGGTCGGTGGAGTACCACCTGGGGATGCTGCGGGAGGCCGGGCTGCTCGCGTACATCGTGCGGGCACCTCGGCTCCTTCGCTGGCTAGACCTCGATGTACGCGACGACCACGGTGCGCAAAGCCGTGACCCAGTACAAGAGCCGTACGCGCTCGACTTCGTCGGCGTACTGGCGCAGCTGGGGGCCGGCGGTGTCGCCGGGGATCGGCTTGCCGACGTCGGGGTCGCCGTCGCGGTCCTGGATGTTCGCGGCGACGACGTGGACGGCCAGGAGCAGGCCGAGGGTGTCGGTGACGATGAACCGCTTGCGGCCCTTGACCTTCTTGCCCGCATCGAAGCCTCTGGTAGCAGCGGGGACGGTGTCGGCAGTGCGCACGGACTGAGAGTCGATCAGTCCGGCACTCGGTTCAGGGTTGCGTCCGTCGGCCTCGCGGACCCGGTCACGCAGTGCGTCGTGGACGCGCTCGACGGTGCCGTCATCGTGCCACCAGGCGAAGTACCAGTAGACCGTGGGCCAGGGCGGGAAGTCTTTCGGCAGCTGCCGCCAAGCGCACCCTGTCCGCACCACGTAGAAGATCGCGTCCACGATCCGACGCCGCGGATGCTTCTCCCGCCGCCCGCCCTTCGGCCCCACCCGCGCCGGCGGCAGCAACGGCTCCACAAGCCTCCACTACTCGTCCGTCAGGTCCGACGGATACCCGCCCCCAGAACCACTCACGGAGAGTCCAACGAGCACGTCAGCCCACGGCTACGGCAGATCTCAAACGCGGTCTGAGCGTTTTCAGCGCTGCCTCTCCAGGGTGAGGACGGCTGCGGCAATTGACGTCATGCGGTTGGGGCTTACGCGGGACCGGCGGAAGATGCGCCAGGACTTCAGCCGTGCCATCCCGCGTTCGACGGGTGCCCGGGCCCGGGCCAGTGCTCGGTTGACTGTGCGCTGGGTCGGGGACAGTTCGCCGCCGGGAGGCCGTTTGCGCCCGGTGGTCACCCACGGTCCGGCTCCCTGGTAGGCGCGGTCGGCGAGGACGGGGACGCCCTGGCGTTCGCAGATCCGGATGATCCGGTGCGCGCGGGCCGCTGTGAGGTCGTGGGCACGGCCGGGCAGCGTGGGCGAGATCCACAGCACGTGACCCGTCGGGCCGGTCACGACCTGCACGTTCACACCGTGCCGGCGGTGCTTGTGGGAGTAGTCGGCCCGTCCGTCACCGGTCCGGTCGCACTCCGCGAGGGTGCCGTCGAGCAGTACGTAGTCCGGATCGCTCTCGCGCAGGACTTTGAGCAGGCCCGGAGCCCGGTCGGCGAGGAGAGCGATCACGCTGGATGCGTAGGTGTGGGTGGTGCCGACAGAGATCCCGAAGCCGGCGGCTATCTGCGCGAGGGGGGTCGTGCTTGCGCAGGTACACCAGGGCGACCAGCGCACGCTGGTGCGGCGGGAGCTTGCAGCGCCGGTCGCCCTCGTGGGTGACGATGAGCATCGTGACCCACTCGACCAGAGCGTGCGGCAGGTCGAGTGCGGCAGGATAGGGAACCAACGATGCTCCTGTGCCGGTGGGTTGAGACTCCGAACACTTCCCTCAACGGCGCGGGGGCCTCGTGCGTTGCGCGTCCAGCCGCCGTCACCCGATCAGTGACCAGGGCGAAAGAGCTCAGCAAGCCCCCCATAAGTCCAAGGAATCCAGCATGAGTTGACTGACAGTACGTCAAAATAGCTGTCCCCGAGGCGAATTCGCCCCGAGGGCCGTCAACGACATTTCGGGGGTGTCTATGCATGAGCCGGGACAGGGCCTGGGGCCCGAGGATCCGCGCACGGTCGGGGAGTACGAGATCACTGGCAAGCTCGGCGAGGGCGGCATGGGCCGGGTCTACCAGGGCCGCTCGCCCGGCGGCCGGCTGGTCGCCGTCAAGGTGGCCCGCGCCGAACTCGCTGCCGACGAGGGTTTCCGCGCCCGCTTCCGCAGCGAGATCGCCGCCGCGCGGCAGGTCGGCGGCTTCCACACCGCGCAGGTCGTGGACGCCGACCCGGACGCCACCCCGCCCTGGATGGTCACCGCCTTCGTGTCCGGCCGCGACCTCGACCGCACGGTCGCCGAGGACGGACCGTTCGACGAGGGCGCGCTGTACGCCCTGGGCGCGGCGCTGGCCGAGGCGCTGACCGCGATCCACGCTTGTGGGGTGGTGCACCGCGACCTCAAGCCGAGCAACGTCATCATGTCCGACGACGGGCCCCGGGTCCTAGACTTCGGTATCGCCCGCGCCCTCCATGACACCCGTCTCACCCACACCGGCAGCGTCATCGGCACGGCCGGCTTCCTCGCGCCTGAACAGATCGAGCAGGGCACCGTCGGACCCGCCTGCGACGTGTTCGCTCTCGGCACGGTCCTGGTGCACGCGGCAGGCGGCAGCACCTTCGGCGAGGGCCCGGCGATGAGCCTGCTCTACCGGGCCGTGCACGGCGAGCCGGACCTGTCGGCGGTGCCGGAGGGGCTGCGCGCGATAGTCGGCTCCTGTCTCACCAAGGACCCGGCGGACCGGCCCACCGCACCCGGCCTGCTCGCCGAACTGCGCGCCCACGCACCGGTCCCGGTGCCAACACCGGACCCGGCCCCCGGCCCGTCCCCCGATCCCGCCCCGGCCGCGCCGCCGAAGACCCCCACACCACCGGCCGCCGCCCCGAGGCCAGTGCCGGTGCCGCCCACCGCTGTGGCCCCGCCCGCCCCCGTGGTCTTCAAGGCCACCCCCGGGCGCAAACTCACCAGACTCGTCTGGCCTCTGATCGGCGCGCTGTTCGCGGCCCTGGTCACCCTCGGGGCCTGGCAGACCGACTACGCGGAGTACGACAACGACCAGAGACTCCGGCTCTGGGCGCCGGTGGCGCTGGCCGCGTTCGCGCTCCGCGTCGCGGTCGTCCTCGCCCGGCCCCACACCGTCACCGTCGAGACGCCCGGCCTCACCGTCCGCAGCCGGCGCAGCACCCGCAAGGACGACCCGTTCGTCACCATCCCGTGGACGGACGTCGTCGCCGCCAGCCGCCCGCCGGTCGCCAAGGGCCCGAACGTGCAACTGCTCCTCAGGCTGCGCTGGGGCGCCCCGCTGCCGCTCCCCCGCCAGGGCGTCGAGCCCCGGTACCCGGACTGGGTCACCGTCACCGTGCCCCGGCCGATCGGTACCACGACCACCACGCTGCGGGGACAACTGCGCGAGGCCGTCGCCCGCTGCGCCCCGCACGTCCACGTCGACTACCTCTGACCCCGGACGCCCGTCATCCGCCCTGCCCCCGCCCGTACGCTGGGCGGATGGTCAGGCTGCTGCCTGCCGACGACGAGACAGCAATCTGGGCCGGGGCATGGGCGATCTTCGCCACCGCCCCCGGGGTCGAGGTGGTCGCCGAAACCTGGGACGGGCACCAGGTGGTCTAACTGGCCCTGCTCGCATCCGGATGCCCCGGCTCGACGGGCTCGGCGCTGCCGAGGAACTGCGGCGGGCGCACCCGGGGCCATCGTGGTACTCACCACCTTCTCGGAGGAGGCATACGTCGAGCGGGCCCTGGGCAGCGGCGTGAGCGGCTTCCTGTTGAAGTCCGCGAGCTGATCGCCAAGCTGCAGGCGGTCGCGGGCGGCGGGGCCGCGCTCTCGCCCGTCGTCGCCCGGCGGGTCATCGACACCCTCGGCGGCGAGCGGCTCGGCCAGGCCGCCGACGCCCGGGACCGGCTGGCGCCGCTCACCGGCCACGAGCGGGAGGTCGTGGCGCTGCTCGCCGCGGGCCTACTCTTCACCGCTCCCTGTCCGAACCCACCGCATCATCCGGACTTGCGAACGCCAGGGCGTTCCCGTCCTCGCCGACCGCGCCTACATCGGGGCTGGCCCCTGGGTCACCACCGGACTCAAACGCCCACCAGGCGGTGAACTCACCCTCACCGCACCACCAACTGGACCCTGGCCACGGCGAGGGCACCGGTCGAACGAGGCATCGCGCGACTGAAGTCCTGGCAGATCTTCCGCAGATCCCGCATCAGTCCCAACCACATGGCCGTCATCACCAAAGCCATCCTCACCCTGGAGCAGCAACGCTGAAAACGCTCACTGACGACTGTTCACTCGTCGGCGTGGCCGCCGGTTCCGAGGGTCTGCCGCGGGGACGGTGGTGCGGCCGGGTGTGTGCCGAGTACGCCTCGGGCGCGCAGTTCGTCGAGGTCGGACAGGCGCTCTCCGGAGAGAGCGTCGAGGAGGTCGGCCTGGGCGGCGCGGATGCTGTGCGCGGGAGCCTGGGGGCCGGTGCCAAGGGCACGGCGGACGGTCACTGGTAGTCAGGGGCGCGGTGCCCAACGGGCCCGTTTCCCCATCCCCCTTTCAATCCGTACGTGCGGTTTTCCCGCATACGGCTTACCGGTGATCTTCTTGACAAGGTTACGCCGCCTTCGGATAGCGAATCGTGCCACGCAGGTGGTACAGGCCGTGCCCTCTAAACCACTCTTCTACCCATTCCGCCCGTTGCCCAGCCCGTAGGTTGCGCCCCCGCTTCTTAACCATCAAGCGTTGGAGTCGCCACACCACATACCCGTCAACAGCCCGGATTCCGAGCAGCGTTCCCGGTTCGGAAATAGTTACCCCAGCCGCGCAGGATCGGATTCAAATCCGCGATTACATCACGGATGTCCATTCCAGTCCGACGGCGGTCAGTCCTCTCGCGGACCTTATCCCGGAGTCGCTTCATTGCCGCCTGCGACGGCCAGCGGTGCAGATAGAAGCGGATCCTTCCGTACTTCTCCCACACCCTGCCCGAGAAGCGCGCCCTGAAGTGGCAGCCAAGGAAGTCGAGTCCTTCCCGGCCCTCTCTGAGGTCAACTACCTTCGTCTTGTCCGGGTGCAGTCGCAACCCAAGCGAGTCGAGGATTTCCCCGACTGCTGTCAGAGCCGCCCTTGCCTGGGACGCTGTTCGGCACAGGACGACACCATCATCCGCGTACCTCACCAACTCCCCTGCTCCGCGCTGCGACAGCTCGGAGTCCAGGACGTGCAGGTAGATATTGGCGAGCAGAGGAGAAATCACCCCACCTTGCGGCGTCCCAGCGACCGTCCGCTGGAACATCCCGCCTTCCATCACACCTGCTTGCAACCACAGACGAACCAACTTGAGCACCCTACGATCCGACACCCGGCGCTCAACCTCGACGAGAAGACGGTCGTGGTCAATCTCGTTGAAGAAATTGCGGATGTCGAACTCCACGACAAAGCAGCGGCCCTTGATGAAGCCGGGGCTTTCCCCTTGATCGTGGACACCGGTTGTCATGCGGCGGTGGCCAGCGTGCAGGCACATGTGTGCCACCACCGAGGCGAGCATAGCCGCGTGCAACACGCTCAAGGCCAGATTCCGGTATCGAGACTACGTTTTCGCAGCTCAGACGCTAGTAGTGCTTGGTCAGGTTGGTATCGGGGTGGGCATGTTGCGGTGGCAGGTGGGGCAGGCACCGGTCCACACCGCGAGGAGGATCTGTAGCTCGCGGACGACTTGGTAGAGGCTCAGGCCGGTGCCGCGTCTTTTGGGGCCCGGGCCAGTCGCTGCAGGGTGCAGAAGGCATGGGCGACGGAGACGAGGGTGACGTGATGGTGCCAGCCGCCCCAGGTCCGGCCTTCGAAGTGGGCCAGGCCCAGGGCCTGCTTCATCTCCCGGTAGTCGTGCTCGATGCGCCAGCGGAGCTTGGCGAGCCGGACCAGTGTGGTCAGCGGGGTGTCGGCGGGCAGGTCGGACAGCCAGAACTGGACCGGCTCGCTCTCGCCGGCCGGCCACTCGGCCAGCAGCCAGCACTCGGGCAGTTCCGGGCCGTCGGTGGCCTGGCGGATCTCACGTCCGGCGGGCCGGATCCGCAAGGCAACGAAGCGGGAGTACATCCGCTTGCGGCCGGAGCGGCCCGTGCCGGGCCGGGAGCCCTCCCGCCACTGGACCGGCCGTGCGGCTTTGCGGCCCGCCGCGATGACCCCCGGTTGTTCAGACCCTTGTGGGCGCGGTGTTCTACGGAGGGCATGACCTCGCGGTGGGCCGCGCCGTAGGAGCGCAGCTTGTCGGTGACGACCACCCTCGGCACCGAGCAGGTCTTCTTGAGCAGTTTGCGGAAGAACCGCCTGGCCGCACCGGTGTCCCGCCGGTCCTGGACCAAAATGTCGAGCACGTCGCCATCGGCGTCGACGGCCCGCCACAGGTGATCCTGAGGAAGACCTCGTCCAGGTGCCACTTGTCGCCCGGCTGCACACGCCGGCGGCCCAGGCCGTTGGCGTAGACCTGCCCGAACTTCGTACACCAGCGGCGGACCGTCTCGTGGGAGACGAGCACGCCGCGCTCGAGCATCAGCTCCTCGACCTCGCGGAACGACAGCGGGAAACGGAAGTACAGCCACACGCAGCGCGCGATGATCTCCACCGGGTACCGGTGCCCCTTGTACGGCGGCGCGCTGTCCACGGACGACCCCTCCCAGCACGACCAACCAGAAGATCATCCCAGGCCGGTCAGTCAACGAGACAGTGCCCGACCGCGTCCAGAAGTCCCCTCACCTGCCGCCGGCGGAGACCGGCCGCCGCCTGGGCCTGCGCCCCGCGACCTGGTCGTCAACGGCCGCGTGATCAAGGTCAACCATCAGGCCGTCTGGTGATGGGCACGGTGCGCCGCTTCTGCTACACACCGCTGAGAAGGCGATGGCGCTTGCCATGGGCTCGGCGTCTGCATAGCGGCCGTCCCACACCGGTCTGGGGTCTGGGTGTATAGATCTGGCTCGCATGGGTAGGCACCAAGTGAGCACCGAATCGGAAGCCACTGGACCGAAGAAACGCCCCGCCAAGGCACTCGGCGAGCGAGTCGTGACGAATTCTCTTCTCACGGCGCAGTGCTCTTCGCGTCCGCACCCGGCGCTTTCCGGAGGCGCGTACGTTCATTTCGCATAGACACTTTCTCTGGAGAACGCGCTCGTCTCGAAGTTCGCCCCAGGTGAGGCAAGGAGAGCAGGGGCCTGACTTCCGGCGGGTGAGGAGGACGTGATGGCCGGAATCCATGAAGAGCTGCCGGACGAAGGTCTCTCCGTTCCGGAGGACACACAGATGGCTGCCGGCGCCACACCGCCCGCTGAGTCAGGCGTTTCCGAACTCGGCCCCCCACAGGAAGCCCCACGGAGGAGCTGGCGCCCGACACCCCTGACACCGGTCCTGGCGGTGTTTGTCCTGGTCCTGCTTCTGGTGGCGGCGCTGGCGATCTTCAAGGCTGTGGGGTGAGGGGAGCATCTGCTGCAGCACTGTGGCCGGGGCCGTCGTGGGCGCTCGGCGCGGCGCCGCCGTGGTTTATTTGAGCGGGTGCTTGAAAACGGAGCCCGCCGGGGACGGTTCCCGGATCCGCAGTCAGCACCACTGCCTCCGGATCCCGTACACGCACACGCCCCCGTGCGCAGCGACCGTACGGGTGATCGCCTCGGTGACCGTCCCGCCGGGTGTGGGCGCCCTCGGACGCGGCTGTGCCGCGGAAAGGGCGAACAGGAAGCTCATGCGAATCGATCCCTTCCGCGAGATGGACCGGCTGACTGCCTGGCGTTGAACGCGACTCCATCGACTTGCATGTCGAACAGAACGTGCTCACCGTGAAGGCGAGCGCCCGATCGGATCAGCCGGGGGCTGTTCCTGGGCGAGACGCTGGACACCGACCGCATCGCCGCCTCCTACGACGGAGGCGTGCTGCGGCTGACCATTCCGGTCGCCGAGCGGGCCAAGCCGCGGAAGATCGAGATCAGGGCCGGATACGGCTCACCCAAGAAAATCGACCTCTGAGCGGCAGCGAAGTCGAGGCGCTGCCCGCTCCTTGTCCCCCGCCCCCTCGGCTCGTCGTTCCCGCTGCCCCTCGGGTAGCCGACAGCCGAGGGAGTCACGTATCCGGAACACACGTTTGAAGGGAGCGAGTAATGACGCGGGCGGTAGGCATTGACCTGGGTACGACCAACTCAGTGGTCGCTGTCCTTGAGGGCGGCGAGCCGACAGTCGTCACCAACGCAGAGGGCTTGCGAACCACACCGTCGGTGGTCGGCTTCTCGAAGCAGAAGGGTGAGGTGCTGGTCGGTGAGGTCGCCAAGCGCCAGGCCGTGACCAACATCGAGCGCACCGCACGGTCGGTGAAGCGGCACATGGGCGAGACCAAGTGGCGTTTCCCGGAGTCCGGAGACATCGACGGCAAGCGGTACGCGGCGCAGGAGATCTCGGCGCGGGTCCTGCAGAAGCTGAAGCGGGACGCCGAGGCGTACCTGGGTGAGGACGTGACGGACGCGGTCGTCACCGTCCCGGCGTACTTCAACGACTCTCAGCGCACCGCCACCAAGGAGGCCGGTGAGATCGCAGGCCTGAAGGTGCTACGGATCATCAACGAGCCGACATCCGCGGCGCTCGCGTACGGTCTGGACAAGGAGAGCGATCAGACGATCCTGGTGTTCGACCTGGGTGGCGGCACCTTCGACGTCTCGCTGTTGGAGATCGGCGAGGGCGTGGTGGAGGTGAAGTCCACCAACGGTGACACGCACCTGGGTGGTGACGACTGGGACCAGCGGATCGTCGACTATCTGACCAAGCAGTTCAAGAACGCGTACGGTATCGACTTGTCCAAGGACAAGATGGCCACGCAGCGGCTGCGCGAGGCGGCGGAGAAAGCGAAGATCGAGCTGTCCGCAGCGACGGAGACGACGATCAGCCTGCCGTATATCACCGCGTCGTCCGAGGGTGCGCTGCATCTGGACGAGAAGCTGACGCGCGCCCACTTCAAGCAGCTCACTCAGGATCTGCTGGACCGCTGTAAGGGCCCGTTCCACAGCGCAATCAAGGACGCGGGGGTCTCTGTCTCGGAGATCAATCACGTGATTATGGTGGGTGGTTCCACCCGCATGCCCGCAGTGACAGATCTGGTCAGGGAGTTGACGGGGAAGGACCCGCACAAGGGTGTGAACCCGGACGAGGTCGTGGCCATCGGCGCGGCCCTGCAGGCTGGTGTGCTGAAGGGCGAGGTCAAGGACGTACTGCTCCTCGACGTCACCCCGCTGTCCCTCGGTATCGAGACCAAGGGCGGCATCATGACCAAGCTCATCGAGCGCAACACCACGATCCCGACCAAGCGGTCCGAGATCTTCACGACGGCCGAGGACAACCAGCCGTCCGTGCAGATCCAGGTCTACCAGGGCGAGCGCGAGATCGCGGCGTACAACAAGAAGCTCGGGATGTTCGAACTGACCGGCCTGCCGCCGGCCCCGCGTGGCGTCCCGCAGATCGAGGTCGGATTCGACATCGACGCCAACGGCATCATGCACGTGACCGCGAAGGACCTGGGCACGGGCAAGGAGCAGAAGATGACCGTCACCGGCGGCTCCGCCTTGCCGAAAAACGACATCGACCGCATGATGCGCGATGCCGAGGTACACGCCGAGGAGGACCGGCGCCGCCGCGAGGCCGCCGAGACCCGCAACCAGGCCGAGCAGCTCGTCTACCAAACCGAGAAGCTCCTGTCCGACAACGCGGACAAGATCCCCGGTGACGTGAAGACCAAGACGGAGGCCGCCCTTGCGGACGTCAAGGAGAAGCTGAAGGGCGAGGACACCGCCGCGATCCGTACCGCCATGGAGAAGGCGGCCGCAGCCTCGCAGAAGATCGGCAGCGCCCTTTACGCCCAGGCACCGGGCGCCGGAAGCGACGCCGACTCCGCGCCCCAGGCCGGGCAAGGGAGCGCCGAGGAGGAGGTCGTCGACGCGGAGATCGTCGACGACGAGAGGACGGAGGGCGGCGAGCGATGAACCGGCCGAACAAGTCTCGATCGCCACAGCAGCGCCACCAGCAGCCGCCACCTATCGTGATCCGGGACAACCGGAGCATCGACCCGGTCACACTCCAGCCGAGGAAACCCGACCAGGCGGCGGCCGAACGGGAGACCGGTCGCGGGGAGAAGAGCGCCGTTCTCGGAGCAGAGCGAGGCCCGGCACAGGGCGGCCAGGCGGCCGAACTGGAGGCGCAGCTCGCCGAGCGCACGGCCGACCTTCAGCGACTGAAGGCCGAGTACGACAACTACCGCAAGCGGATGCAGCGCGATCGCCTGGCGATCCGGGAGATCGCGGTGGCCAACGTCCTGTCCGGGTTGCTTCCCGTCCTGGATGCCATCGACCGGGCCCGAGAGCACGGCGAAGTGACCGGCGGCCTGAAGGCGGTCGCCGACGTCCTGGAGAACCATCTCGCCGGCCTCGGGCTGGAGACCGTCGGAATGCCGGGAGAACGCTTTGACCCCACCCGGCACGAGGCCGTCACCCACGAACTGTCGGACACGGTCGAGCAGCCGACCTGCGCCACCGTGCTGCGCCGCGGCTACCGGGTCGGCGATCAACTCCTGCGCCCCGCTCAGGTTTCGGTCGCCGAACCGCCTGACCGGGAAACCAGTCAGCAGCCGCCGTCTCACCCGGCGTAAGTACCAGGCAGTTATGGGCTTCTCGCACTTGGCGCACAGCATGGCCGGTACGCCGTGGCGACGCAGCAGATCAGCGAAGCCGCCTTGCCGAACCTCGTCGATGTGGTCGTACATACCCGACCAGTCCCCGATGACCATAAAACTGTTCCAGAGGCGACGTCCAGCGTGTCGTCCCAGACGGGCTCGGGGCTCACTCGGTGCATACTGACTTCGGCTCGTCAGGGTGAGGTCGGGGTGTCGAGGGTCAGGCCGGTGCCGGCTATGAAGCCGTCGAGGGTGTCGGGCCGGTACTGGAGGCGTTTGAGCCGGTTGCGGACGAGGGCCTCGAGTCGGTCGAGGGCCTTGACGGCGAGGTTGGCCAGGCTGCGTTTGACGTGTGCCCATACCCACTCGACGGGGTTGAGGTCGGGCGAGTAGGCGGGCAGCAGGAACACCGTCAGCCATGCACGCTCGGCGATCAGCTCGCGCATGGCGTGGGAGACGTGGGTGTTCAGGCGGTCCCAGACCAGCACGATCGGCGCTTTGACGAGTTGGTGGACACCGTCGATCAGTGCGATGAAGTCGCGCTCGCCCATGCTGCGGCGCTTGCCTCTGCCGGCGGGGTGGGTACGCAGGCGGTGGCACGGACGGGTGCGGGAACCGGGCCGCATGGCAAGCAGTCCGGCCACCGACAGCCGTCCCGAGCGTCGCCCGCTCACCGTCACCTGCGGTGTGCGGCCGCGTCGGCCCCAGGCGCGTCCCCTGGGCGGCCTGCGGGGGAAGCCTGCCTCGTCCTCGAAGCAGATGTAGCCCCGCAGACCGCCCGGGCTCTTCTACCTCCGCCCAGGTCGCCTCCTTCCAGACGGTGACGGCCTGCTCGTCGCGCCCGGCGACCCGCCGCGCGGGGACCTGCGGGCTGAAGCCGAGCCGGTGCATCAGCCTCGTCGCGCCGGAGACGCCGTAGGAGACGTGGAACTTCCTGCCGATCAGCGTGGCGACCCTTGCCGCGGTCCACACCTGGTCCTCCACCCAGCCCTGCGCGGCCGGGCCCTGCTCCAGATACGCGGCCAGCTTCTCCGGACAGCGCTCGGACAGACGGCACCGCGATCCGCTCGGGCCACGGGAAGCCAGAGCCCGCACACCACCCTCCCGCCACAACTGGTGCCACTGGTAGGCCGACTTCCGGCTCACCCGTAGACGCTGTGCCACCTCCAGCGGCTTGATGCCGTGCTCGAACAGCTCAGCCGCCTGCAGTCGTACCGACTCCCGGCGCAGCCGACCCGCAGCAGTCAGCCCCCCATCCGCATACCTCATCCACCACCGAACACAGCCACCACACCGGGCCCCTCAGGGACTTCGAGAAAGTTCACCCCAACGAGCCGAAGTCAGTAGCTGCCGCTCAGGGGAGACTCCCAGGTGGGATCATGCCGGGACCTTCTCTCTAGGTGGGCAAGCAGGTGCTCCGCCGTTGTGGAGGCCGTGTCTTGTGGCGAGCCGACCGCAGTCAGGGAGGTGGTGAGCCTTGCCCGGGCTGCCTCTGGCAGGTCCGGGTCCGCAAGGAGGGGAAGGACCAGCAGCAGGCGGGCGGCTGTGTCCTGGACGCCTTCGGCCGCGGTGGAAGGGTCGTCAGCGATGCGGACCAGTTCGTGCCAAGTCAGGCCAATCCCCGAGAAATCTCCTTCCCAGCTGGCGATCTGCTGGGCGTAGCTCCTGTCTGGGTGGGTGAGGAGGTAGTCGGTGCCGTAGTCGCCGACCAGGTTGCGGTAGATCACCACAGCTCCGGGACCATCTTCGGCCGGCACTCGGAACGTCGGCCAGCGTTCGGGATCGAAGAGGACCTCGGACATGGCATCGGCATCGGCGCCGTCATCGCCGAACCATTCCGGAGCCGGCCGCTCGGCACATGCCCCGTCACTGCACATCGCCAAAAGGTAGTTCGACCAGAAGCCCAGGCGGGCCAGCAGTGACTCGCCCGCCACCAGCGGGCCGTCGTCGTATCCCTTGATCAGCACCCTCGGATCCTGTCACCAGGCACTGACATGGTCCGATCCGGGATCGGTACGGGGCGCCACCCTGTTACGGGACAAGTCTTAGCTTGATCTTTAACCTCGGGGCCCGAACGAGTCCTCGTACTTGATCACTCGGACCGGTAACTGCCGTACGTGCAGGCGGCCTTCGGCTGAGCATGTGATCCGACCAAGGAACACACAACACTCAGCACGAAGGCCGTGGGAATGAGTCTGTCGCATCGCGTCGTCCCGCAGGATCCGGCAGCTTCAGCTACCCCGGCCGCCCCCGCAGCCACCCCAACTTCCCCCGCACGGGTCTGCTGCGCTACGCCGGCGACCCCGTCGGGCGGATGCGCCGCCTGGCCCTGGACGATCCGGCGTCCACGCCTGCCGATGTCGCGCGTCTCGCCCGCGATCCCGAAGCCGAGGTGCGCTGCCGCGCGGCTGAGGACCCCCGGTTGTCACCGGCCGACGCAGTGCGGCTGCTGAACGACCCGGCGGACTACGTCCGCAGGACCGCCATACGCAATCCGCAGCTGCCGGCCCGCGTCCTTGCCGGGCTGCTGCACGACCGCGCCACGGCATGCGCGGCGGTCACCAACCCGGCGATCCCGATCCCCGTCCTGCACCGCATCCTGGCCACGGCGGCCGGGGCTTCCTAATGCTGTTGTCAAGCGACCGTAGCCATCGGCGGTGTCACTTCGTAGCACCGTCGGTCGCGGATCAGGGCCCAGATGACGTTGACACGTCGGCGGGCGAGGGCGAGCACGGCTTGGACGTGCCTCTTCCCTCCGGCGCGTTTGCGGTCGTAGAACTGCCGTGAGTTCGGGTCGTAGCGAACGCTCACGAGCGCGGAGGTGTAAAAGACGCGCTGGAGTCTGCGGTGGTAGGTGACCGGCCGGTGGAGGTTGCCGCTGACCTTGCCCGAGTCGCGAGGCGCTGGGGCGACGCCGGCGAAGGCCGCCAGGGCGTCCGGGGAGTCGAACTCGTCCAGATCGCCGCCGACGGCGGCGAGGAACTCGGCACCGAGAGTCGCACCGATGCCGGGAACGCTCAGGACGATGTCGGCGAGTTCGTGCTCGCGAAACCGGCCCTCGACGAGCTTGTCCATCTCGGAAATATGCGCGTTGAGGGCCATCACCTCCTCAGCCAGGGTATGGACCAGCTTCGCGATGGTCTTCTCCCCGGGTACGGCGGTGTGCTGGCGCGCGGCGGCCTCGACCGCTGCTTCGGCCAGGTCCCTGGCGCTGCGGACCTTGCGGTTGGCCAGCCACTTCGTCAGCCGGGCGACGCCGGCCCGGCGGATCGCAGCCGGGGTCTGGTAGCCCGTCAGCAGCTTGAGCGGGCCGGTGTTGGTCACGTCCAAGGCCCGCTCCAGGGCCGGGAACATGCTCAGCAAAGTGCCGCGCAGGCGGTTCACGACGCGGGTGCGGTCCTCGACCAGGTCAGACCGGCGCCCGGTCAGCAGCTTCAGCTCGATGGCTGCCTCGTCACCGGGACGGATGGGCCGCAGGTCGCGGCGCATCCGGGCCTGGTCAGCGATCACGTAGGCATCGCGGGCGTCGGTCTTGCCCTCGCCGCGGTAGCCGTCGGACGCCCGGTTCACCAGTCGGCCGGGCATGTAGAGGACCTCTTGGCCGTGGCTGACCAGCACGGCCAGCAGCGACGCGGGTTCCCCGCCGGTCATGTCGATCGCCCAGGTGACCTCACGCCCGTCGGCCAGGTCCAGGACATCCGCGACCAGCTTCAGCAGCTCGGGTTCGTCATTGGCAACCCGCCGCGACAGCAGTGTCTTGCCGTCCACGTCCAGGGCAAGGCCGTGATGGTGGCCCTTGCCGACGTCGATCCCCGCCCATATCCGGCTCATCGCGCTGCTGACGTGCGTGTTCGTACTCTTCGTGCCACGGACGACCTCGCCGGCATTGCTCTACACAGCGACTTGTTCGCACTTCCTAATCGGCGGCCGAGTCGTCGTGGGGCGCCGAGCGGCAAAGCCTCGATTGCCACGAGACGGCAGCGCCCTGAAAGCCACACCCAGCGCCCCTGGGTGACCCAACCCTACGAATGGCTCGATCAGCCCGATCAAGATGCTAGAGCGGCCTGAGCACGAAAGTTCACCTCGCCAGTGACGGCCAGGCACGGCCCCTCGCCGTCCATGTCACCGCTGGTCAGGCTGGCGACGTTCCGGAGGAGCGGGAATCCGGCGCGGCCGAACATCTGCCGTTCTAGCATCTTGATCTGGTTGACTGCTCCTTCGACCGGGCCGGAGTTCGCGTCGGTGGTGAGTCCGGCGGTCACCGCGGGGAAACTTCACCCCGCCCAGGTCAGACAGCTGGGCCCATAACTCGTTGGTGAACGCGAAACCACCACGCCGCAGCGATGTCGTCTCAGCACACCCCGACGCACGGGCTGCTGTTGTGAGTCGTCGATAGAGCCAGTGGTGGGTTACCTGGTGGGCCGGGTGCGGCCGTGGCTGCGGCTGGGTGACTGGGCTGAGGACCTGGTGCGGTTCACCGGCACGTGAGTGCGGGGCGGCGCGGCCCGCCAGGCCGTCGTCGTCCTGGTCCACGTTCTCGTCAGGCCGTGCACCAGCTGGCGCGTCATGCGCACCCCGGCCCTCGACTCCCGAGGTGGTTGAACACCAGCAGCACGGGCGGATGCGGGTCCTCGATCCGGCCTGCGGGTGCCGTCCAGCGGGTGCGCCACATCGGGCGCTCCTTGCCGTCGGTGTCCTTCATCTTCCGCCGGAAGAAGCGGGCGTACTTCTCCAGCTTGTCGGCGAGCTCCTCGGCGGTCTCGTGGCAGTTGTCGACCTCGATGAACAGCAGCGGCACCCCGTCCTGCGGTGCGGTGAGCACAAGATCGGCCTGGGCGCCGCCCTTCCCCGGCGCGTTCCAGGTGCCGGTGGCGGGCAGCGGGACCTCGGTCCAGTACGAGGCGATCGTGCCGATGCCGTCGGGTGCGTCGACGGCGGCCTGGGCGGCTGCCCGGACTTCGGCCGGGTCGTTGGCGAGCTTGGCCTTGTTCGGCTTCGGGCGCAGCGTCGCGATCACAGTCTCGTTGACGGCCATCGGGTGGGAAGCCCCGCTGGAGCCCGCACCGCGTGCGGTGGAGCCCCATCTCCGTCACCGGGCGCCGCAGCTCGTAGGACGCAGCCTCCAGGCCCTTGAGGGTCAGGTTCCGCAGAGAGCCCCCCGTCTCGGTGGAGCCGCCGCTCTCGGACAGGCCGTGCTTGCGCATGTCGGAGAGCTCGCCGGTGTGCGACGCGGTGCGGGCCTGCTTCTGCTTCGCCGGGGTCTCCTTGTCGGCGTGCCGGAAGGTCAGGTGCGGAGCGCCGATCCGCTGGATGTGATCGGCCGTGGCCACCTTCAGCGCTCCGAGCACGCGCAGCACATCGTGCGGCGCCTGCGCGCGCTGGCGGCGACCGTCCCCACCGCGTTCGCCGTGTACCTGGACCGGCCCGCCGTGCTCACCCCGCTCGCGGACCGGGCCGCGCTGCTGATCGGCGAGTTCGGCGCGCGGAACGACGTGGTGCTGGACGCGGCCCTCGGCCGCACCGCGATGGAGGGCGTCCTCCCGTTCGATCTGCCCTCGTCCATGGCAGCCGTCGAGGACGTGCCCCTTCGACACCGCCGCCCCTCTCTTCCGCTGCGGACACCCGCATGCGCCCCGCCCCCGGACCGGGGAAGCGCACATGAACGCCCACGCTCCCGCCTCCCCGTGGGCAGCGCATGTGTAACAGGGCTGTATTAGGCGGCGGTTGGGGGAACGGGCGGCCGGGCCGGACGGCTCCTGATGGTCACGGATGCCCGCTCCCAGCGGGCATCCAGCACCCCCGACCGACTCCGAGGAAGAAGCCGATGCGCGTTCACAAGTTCAATTTCGCCGCCCTGGCCGTCGCCATGAGTCTCGCGCTCACGGCCTGCGACGACGGTGACGTCAAGGAAAAGGCCGGCCCCTCGCCCGCGTCCAGTGTCTCTGCGCCGGCCCACGGTGCGGGCTCGGGCGGCTCCGAGCAGGGCGGTGCGAAGAACTCTGCCGAAAGGAGTCCCGGCGGGCAGAGCACGACCGCCAAGTCGGCGGAGGGGCTCCAGCCCGGTGACGCCCTCGCGGCTCATAACTTCCGCCTGCGGATGGACGGCGTCCCTGTCGAGTATCTTCAGGAAGTCTCCGGTCTGGAGGACCAGAAGGTGACCCTGGTACGGGGCGTGACCCACAGTCCCGAGGTCGACCGCTGGATCGACGACGCGATCGCCGGGCGCGAGGGTCGCCTCAAGGACGTCGCCGTCGAGATGCTCGACTACCAGGACAACACCGTCAAGCAGTACCAGTTGAGGGGCGCGTTCGTGGAGCGCGTCACCTACTCCGACCCCCCGGGCCAGGACTCGCTCACCGTCAGGTTCTTCGCCCTGGTCATCCAATAGCCGCAGCAAGGTCCGCAGAAGGAAGGGGAAGAGGAAGAAGAAGAGGAGGCGGCGGCTGCCGTCCTGGTGCGTGCGGGGGCACGCGGTCCGAGGTGGCGGCCCCCGACCGGACCGGAGCAGGTCGCGGGAGTCCGGCCGACGGACCGCGTACTCGATGTCAGTGCTCTGCGATAGACATTGCGGCAGCAGCGTGACGCGACTGCGGAAAGGGGACGCACCATGGCAGAGAACGCGATCTCAGACACCACACCGGGGGCGGGCACGATGGATCCGGCACCCGGGCCGACCGGCCGCACCGGCGTCGTCGGCGGCATCGAGTCGTTGACTCTCGACGGCCGCCGCCTGTGGTTCGGCTTCGACTTCACCTCCGACCAGGTGCTCTCCCCCCCCTGATCGACGACGCGGGCACCATGGCGCGGTACGCCGCGCGGCACCTGCGCCAGCGCACAGGTGCCCACGACGAGACCTACTGGGCCCAGCTCGTCCGGACCGCCGTGGAGACCTCGGATCTGGTGAGGTACGAGAGCAGCGCGCCTTCACCACGCGATCCCTGGAAGCAGGGGACGCCGGTCCCGCACACGGGCACCTGCTCTACCTCCTCGACGCGGCAACGGAGGACCCTGACGACAGCGACCCCGCCCACCCCGGGGCCGGATCGCAGGAGCCGGGGACGCCCCCGGCCCGGACCACGGTCGGCAACTGGTCGCTGCTGTTCGCGCCGTACGCCCGCAGCGCACCTGTCCTGGTCCTTGCGCGCCAAGGTGCTGGGCCACCAGACCCGCGCACCGATGTCCAGCACCAGCGCCGGGACGAGGAGGGACCGGACCACAAGGGTGTCGAGCAGGACGCCGAAGGCCACGATGAAGGCGATCTGCACCATGAACGCCAACGGGATCACCATCAGAGCCGCGAAGGTGGCGGCGAGCACCACACCGGCCGAGGTGATCACGCCTCCGGTCGTGGTGAGACCCCGCAGCACCCCTTGCCGGTTGCCGTGCGCCAGCGCCTCCTCCCGTACCCGGGACATGAGGAAGATGTTGTAGTCCACGCCGAGTGCCACCAGGAACACGAACCCGTACAGCGGCACCGAGGCGTCCGTTCCGCTGAAGCCGAGCAGGTGCTCGAAGACGA
Source organism: Streptomyces sp. NBC_00012 (assembly GCF_045040875.1). Classification (NCBI taxonomy): domain Bacteria; kingdom Bacillati; phylum Actinomycetota; class Actinomycetes; order Kitasatosporales; family Streptomycetaceae; genus Streptomyces; species Streptomyces sp. NBC_00012. Next base: position 280,172 of record NZ_CP108310.1, read on the forward strand.
CGGCCGACACCCCCAGCGTCGCCAGGAAGTTCAGCGCGACGGTCGCCACGAGCAGGACCGGGACGAGCAGTGAGCGCAGCAGCAGGACCAGGATGAGCAGGATGATGCCGAGTACGACGGGCACGATGAGCGTGCGGTCCCGGGCGGCCGTTTGCTGGGTGTCGTACTGCTGGCGGGGCCGCCCCGAGGCCGGGTGAAACGCGGCGCGCCCTCCTCGAATCGTCTTTGCGGGGGCTGGCAAGTTGCCTTCATATACCGCCACTTGAACGTTATCAGTCGCCGAGGATCCGCTCCCCAGCAGCCCGTCGCGCCAGCTCCCGTCGAGAAGGATCGAGGAGTGGGCCACGCCGTACGGGCTGAACCCGTTGGGGCGCAGGTGCGGCTGCGGGAGGATGCCTCCGACGGCGATCTGACCGATCGCCTGGTCAACGACGAGCACCACGCCCGGCCAGACCGTACCGGCCCGGTGTCCGGCGAGCAGGCCTTCGATCCGCCTGGCGCGGGCGTGCGCACCGGTCCGCCCGGACGCCGGGCCGGGTGTGGTCGGTCAGCGTCTGACGATCCGGTCGAGGGCGGCGGCGAGTGCGGACTTGACCGCGTCGCGGTGGTGGAGGGGTTGCGCGGGCAGTTCGCCGGCGGGGCGTACGCCTCGGTCGGCGAGTATGTAGAGCAGGCGCAGGGTGCGCAGGCAGTTGCTGAGGTGAGCGGGCACCGGCGTGCTGATCCGGGCGGCCCCGAAACGGTCGGCAATCGGATCCAGCCAGCGGACGGCGTCGCGTTCACTCAGGTCCGTGCGGGTGAGGACCCGGGCGATCGCGCGTGCCAGGCGGTCGTCCTCCAACTGGTCGTAGACGTGATCGGTGGGCGCCGTCAGCCGAGCGGCGGCAAGGTCCAGCATCCGCACCGGCGCCACCCGGGGATGGCAGCCGAAGCCGGCGAGCAGGTCCGCGCCGTGCGCCACCGCGTGCAACCAGCCGAGCGTCTCGTCGTGGCCGCGTAGATCCCGCTCCACCGGGTACCAGCGCTCGAACGCGTCCACCCAGCCGGGCTTGAAGTCCCCCGCTTCCACCAGCATGTCGAGCACGAGCGGCGCGAAGGTGCGGGCCTCGACCCGCGGGTCGGTGAACCGGGTGGCCATCTCGTCCCCCAGCTCCAGCCGCCGGGACGCCGCGATCGTCCCGCGGGCGATCCAGGTCGCGAGGACGGTGTAGGGCGCGCCGTCCCGGACCTGCGGATCGGGATCCGCGAGGGCACGGGACAGCTCGCGAACGAGGTCGTCCATGGGCCGGTCAGCGGGCACGGCACAGTCGGCGGCCTCGACGCTTTTCCAATCGGTCATGAGGAGCAGAATAGGTTCATTCCATGACTGCACGCCTGCGAATTATGTCCGAGTATCCACCCAGACAGTCAACTCCCCGGCCAGCGGCGGCAGTTCCTGCGTTCGCGTACCGCTCCCTGCCTTGGTCGGCCGCGTGCCGACGACGAACGGTGCTGCCGCACGAAGATCACTGAGACAGGACCCGGACATTCACGGGATCACTTCAGGATCGAATCAGCCCTAGTGTCATCGGTGTCAGCAGGAAAGACCGCAACCAACAGCCGCTGGAGTTCACGATGCGCTCGCGTCTCGCCGCCCGTTCCACCCGTCTCGTCCTGGCCGCCGCAGCCATCACGGCCCTCGCCGCCACCACCACGGCCTGCGACCCCGAAGACGCCGCGGACGCCGCCGGTCCCGCAGCTCCCTCCGCCGCCGCCTCCGCGAGCAGCGGCGGGAGCGACGGCTCCTCCAGCGACAAGCCCTCCGCCAGCGGCTCCGGGTCCAACGGCTCCTCCACCGGCGGCTCGACCGACAAGACCGACTCCGGCGACGGCAAGAAGGACGGCTACGGACAGTCCTGCGGCACCAACGACCTCAGCTTCACGGTCACCTCGGAGTCCCAGGCCGGCGGCTACTACCTCGTCACCGCCAAGGCCAAGCCCGGTATCACCTGCTTCCTGGAGGTCAACACGCCCAGCGTGTCCTTCGGTTCCGGCGCCGACGGTGTCGCCTCCCCCGTCGGGCAGGGCGGCGAAGACCCGATCAAGCTCACCGGCTCCGCCGTCGCGTACACCGGCATCAACCCCAAGACCACCGACGGCGACGGCGGCACGGAGTTCGAGAACGTCATCATCTCCACCACCGAGGACGACCCGAACCCCGCCGAGCTCAAGCTCCCCGACCCCGCCACCGTCGAAAAGCCCATCGTCACCAACTGGGCCACCAACCGTGCCGAGGCCGTCCCCGTCATCGTCTGACCGGGCACCGAGTCACACCGAGCCGCGCCGATCCACACCGAGGCCGTCGACGCTGCGGGCTCCACGCCACGGCGTCCGCGGCCCGGTGGCCGTCATGTACGGGAGAACGGGAGAGAGCAGGGATCACCCCTCCGGGCCCGACCGGCGGGGCAGCACCTGACCTGCGACGGCCCGGCCAGTGCCGTCCCGCTGCGGCCAGTGGGTCAGTAGGTCGGCGGGCTGGACGGGATGTCAGGCACCGCAACAGGACGGAGCACCATCAGAGACTCTTCCTGGCGAGCCACCATCGCGAAGGGGAATCTGCCGATCTCCAGGCAGAGGTCGACATCGTCCGGGTGGTTTCCGCTCCGCAGCCCACTGGCAAGATCGGCCGCGGCTCGGGAAGTCCTCGCACGGTCGAGATACGGGGCCGCCTCGACATCGTCTCCGGCCATGGAACGACTGATGTACTCGGCGCAGGCCAGGTCCTCGTCGGCCCGGCCTTCCTCGCCGGTGACGACGAACGTCACTGGGCCGGGATCCCCGGCCCGCAGGAACCGCGGTCGGGCCGGCCACCACGAAGCTCGCGCACAGGACCAGCGGTGCGTCGGCGACGGCCAGCGCGCCCACGGTCCCTGCCGTCGTCTTCTGCACCATCGTGCGGCCCGCGAAATCGCGTGACCTGAGCAGGCCGGGTGAGTTCACCGCATCGAAGCCCGCTGCCGGAGCACCGTCCTTCAAGGCCACCCACCCCAGATGGCTCTCCTTCAAGGCAAGGGCCTCGATCTCGGTCGAGGCCAGCACGATCCTCTCGACGCCACGCGAGAAGGCCCACGCGGCCACGGTGAAGGCGCGCATGACGTCGATGACGACAGCGACACGGGGAAAGCCGGTCAAATCCGGTATGCCTACGAAGTGATGATCCATCGCACCATTCTGGCGCCCCGGACCATCCGGGGGGTCTCCCCGCCCGGAGCGGCGGTGCGGACGTACCCGGCGAACACGAAGAACAGCGGGCACGACGTCGTGCCGAGCCACCCCCTCTTCATGGCGTCTTCGTGGTGGTGCCACTCTTCGTGGTGGTGTCACCAGCACCCCGAACCCACTGCCTGGAGCCAGTGACCATGGATCCGGCCCGGACCAGAGTGGTGCCATGCCCACTCGACGCGAAGCCCTTGCCACCTCGGCCGCCCTCTCCGGCGGCGCCCTCCTGTCCGCCGCACCGCCCGCGGCGGCCGTCCCCCGCACGGCTCCGGACCGTACGACGGCCGCATCCGGTCAGCACCCCGGCAGCAGCACCATCGCCCTCACCCACGCCACGATCCTGGGCGCGGGCGCCGACCGCACCGTTCTCGTACGCGACGGCCGCATCATCCGTACGGGCCGCTCGGCCGAGGCCGCGATTCCGAGCGGGGCGACGACGTACGACCTGACCGGCAAGTACATCGTCATGGGCGGCCTCATCGAGTCCCACGTCCACAACCAAGGGCCCGAGACCGTGCTGCCGCCCCTCTTCCCGCTCAACGGCGTGACCGCGGTGCGCGAGATGTGGGGCGGGCCCCTCCACCACGAGTGGCGCGGCAAGGTCCGTGCGGGCAAACTCCTCGGCCCGCGCTGGGTGATCGCCAGCTCGATCATCGACGGGCGGCCCTCGTTGTGGGCCAATGACACCGGCAATCGCGTCGTCGAGGTCACCGACGCCCCGTCCGCGCGACAGGCGGTGCGCGAGGCGAAAGCGAGCGGCGCCGACTTCGTCAAGGTGTACTCGCGGCTGACACCGGAGGCGTACGAGGCGATCGCCGACGAGTCCCGCAGGCAGGGCCTGCGTCACGCGGGCCACTGCCCCGACACCCTTCCCGTCGCCCGAGCGAGCGACAGCGGGCAGCAGTCCATCGAGCACCTGCACGCCCTCCTCCTCGCCACCTCGGCCCGCGAGGACGAGATCAGGCGGGCCATGGCGAGGATCCGTATCGACCCCGCCCTCGGCACCAGCTTCGAGCGTTACGCGAGCTGGTTCCGGCAGGTGCACGCGGTGGAGTGGGAGGCGATGCGGACGTACGACATCGGCCGCACCCGTGCCCTCTTCGACCGGCTCGCCGCCAATGGCACCCGCGTCGTACCGACCCTCACCGTCCACCACTCGCTGGAGCGCACCGATCAATTGCCCACCGAGTCACCGGAGTTCGCCTACCTGCCCGGCTGGATGACCGAATCCTGGCCCGCCATCTGGTCCTCCCTCACCGCAGGCCGCACCGCGCAGGACACCTCCCGTATCCACCAGATCTACGAACACCGGCTGCGCCTCGTCGCGGAACTCCACCGGGCCGGTGTGCAGTTGATCGCGGGTACCGACACCGGTACCGGCTACGCGGTTCCCGGCTTCTCCCTGCACCACGAGTTGGAACTGCTCGCCGAGGCGGGGCTGCCCACGCGGGACGTGCTCCAGGCGGCGACCAGCGCACCCGCCCGGATGCTCGGACTGCCGGACGACCGAGCAGACCTGCTGGTCCTGGACGCGGACCCGCGCACCGACATCCGGCACACGCAGCGGATCCACTCCGTCCTGGTCGACGGCCGGTACCTGGACCGCGCGGAGCGCCTGCGCCTGCTGGCCGATGTGGCGCGCGCCGCCGCCGCGAGCGAGCCACCGGCGACGGGCACCGCGACGCCCCACATCTGCGTCCACTGACCACCCGACACCGTCCTCGCGAGGCGGCGGCAGGCAGGGCCGCACGCGTCTCGGCCCGATGCCGCCGACCGAGGGCGGGCTCGGCCCGGTCGGTGAGACCGGTGGGATGGCGAGCGACGTCGGGAAAAGGTGGGTCTGCCGCCGTCTCCCCTTCACGTGCGGCGTCCACATCAGGACGAGTCCGGGCAGCATCCGCCCCAGGGATCAGTCGAGCAACGCGGTCGCTTCGACCTCGACGAGTACGTCCGGCTCGAAGAGGTACTCGACTCCGATGAGGGAGGCCGGCGGCATGGGGAGCCGGAGCCCGGTCTCGTCGGCGACGGCCTCCACACCGGCCATGAACTCGCCGATCTTCTCCGGGCTCCACCGGGTCACGTAGAACGTCAGGCGCAGCACGTCCGCGAACGACGCGCCCGCGCCCGCCAGCCCGACGGAGGTGTTGCGCAGCGCCTGGGCGACCTGCCCGGCCAGATCGCCGGGCGCAACCGGAGTGCCGTCGGCCCGGCGTGCGACCTGTCCGCTGACGTGGATGTGCTTCGTTCCGGTGCCCACGGCCACGTGGTGGTACGGGGCCGGCTGCAGCATGCCTTCCGGCGTGAAGTGCTGAACAGTCATGGGTGTTTCTCCGTTGCTCTAGGTATCCGTAAGCTACCTAGTGCAAGAAGGACACTTCAACGAGACCAGGTTTCGCCATGGATACCGACGACGAATTCCGCATCGACCCTCCACACCGCGAACTGCTCGACCAGATCCTCGACAAGTGGTCGCTCAGCGTCCTCAACGAACTCTGCGAACGCCCGTGCCGCTTCAACGAGTTGCGCCGGGCCATCCCGCAGGTCACACAGAAGTCGCTGACCTCGACCCTTCGGCGGCTCGAACGGAACGGCGTGGTCGAGCGCGAGGTCGTCTCCACCCGCCCGGTGGCGGTCAGGTACCGGATCACACCCCTCGGCAAGACCCTTCGACCCCCCATCGACGTGCTGCTGGCGTGGGCCGCACAGAACATGCCCGCCATCACACGCGCCCGTGACGCCTTCGACACCCGGGAAGAAGAATCAAGCCTCTGATCCGCCTGCCCTTCCCCACTCCGCCCCATCCACTCCGCCCCATCCACTCCGCCTCCTCTGCTCCCCCTCCCGTCACTCCCGGTGTTGGGTCTCTCAGGTTTCGATGTACGCCACGATCGTGATCGTCTTCAGGGCCGTCACGAAGTAGATGACCCGTACGCCGTCGATCTCGTCCGTGTAGTCGCGCAACAGGGTGCCGGGCACCTCGGTGCCCAGTTCGGGGTTGACGCTGATCGCGACGATCGCGCGGTCCAGGCGGTGCGTCTCGCCCGCGGTGAGCTTGGACAACTGGGTGAGCGCGGGCTCCACCGTGATGACGTGCGAGCGGCGCGGGCCGGGCTCAGGCGACACGGGGCCGCTCTTCCCCGAGACGGGCGAGGTGCTCGTCCCGGGCCGTCGCCCACGGCATCCCTGCCTCGGGAGAGGGGTAGCCGTTCCCGCGATGTCCTCCAGTACGGAGGCGAGGACGTCGACCTTCGCGCGCTGGTCGGCCACGTACGCGCGAACGGACGCGGCGTGTTCGTCGAGGGGGGCTCCTCAGTCGTCGGAGACCTCCCGAGGTTCCGGATCTCCCAGCGCCAGCCAGCTCCCCTAGTAGTAGGCCATCCGCCTCGCAGTCACCGCGGGGACTTCTTCCTCCGTGGTGACTGCGGGCCCGAGACGGGGCGCCGCTCTCCACGACGTGGGAGTGGCCCACGGTGGCGACCATCGCGAGCTGGATCAAGCGGGCGAATCACTGACGCCGGCCCCGGGTCCTCGTCCGGTGTGCCGGGACCGGAACGGACGTCGACGCCGCTTACACGAGGGCCGAGCCGTCGGCCTCCTGACGCCCCGCCCCTCGAAGGCGGCCCCGCCCACCCGGTGAGGTTGCCTTCGACCGTTTCCGCCCCCTATCGCAAAAGGAACGGCCTACAGGGCGAAGGTCCTCGGGGCATTGCGGGCGCACGACACAGACCGCGTTTGAGATCTGGTCGTGGGACGATCAATCGGTGCCGCACCACTTGAATCGCGCCCGGTCCCTTGAAGAGCTTGAACGCGCCTGCTGGCCGGATCCATCAGCCGACGACACTCGTCTTGTCACTACTGCTCACGCCTTGCGGCGTAGGGCGATCGGCGAGCTGACCGTCGAGGACATGCGCTTGTTGATCGGGCAGCACATAGGCCTGCCCTACCTCCTGCCACTGGCGCTGGAGGTACTGCGGGAGAATCCGATGGCAGAGGGGCACATGTACGAAGGTGATCTGCTGTCCGCCGTCCTCACCAGGAACCCATCGGTCTGGGCCGAGTTTCCCGAACTCAGCCGAGAACTGAGCGAGATCGTCTCGAAGTTGGCTGGCCTACCCCCTGACCTGCAACAGAAGGTTGAGCACTTCCTGGCTCCATAGAGCACCGCCGCAGGGCGTTCCCCGTGGAAGGGACAGCTGGCGTATCTACGGAACGTCTCGCAGGAGCAAGCGCGGGCGGGCAGTCCTATGCCAACGCGCTGCGCCGCCGGCGTGTGCAGCTGGGCGACAAGTGGCACCTGGACAAGGTCTTCATCAAAATTAACGGAGAGCGGAAGTACCTGTGGCGGGCCGTCGACGCTGACGGCACCGTGCTCGACATCCTGGTCCAGAACCGGCGGGACAAAGCCGCAGCCCGGCGCTTCTTCCGCCGCCTGCTGAAGACGACCTACTCGGTGCCGAGGGTGATCGTCACCGACAAACTCCGCTCCTACGGCGCGGCCCACCGCGAGGTGATGCCCTCGGTCGAGCACCGCTCCCACAAGGGCCTCAACAACCGGGCCGAGAACAGCCATCAGCCAACCCGGCAGCGCGAACGCGCCATGAAAGGCTTCCGCAGCGTCGGCGGAGCCCAGCGGTTCCTGGCCGCGTTCAGCGGCATCTCACCCCACTTCCGGCCCCGCCGCCACCTGATGACCGCCGCCCACTACCGCGCCGAGATGACCACCCGCTTCGCCATCTGGGACCAGATCACCGGCGTCGCCGGCCTGCCTGCCGCGGCCTGAGCACGGAGCCGGAACCCGCCCCCTCCACGCCCGACACACCATCAGGCTCTCACTCCCTCAACAACGTGACAGCACCCCACCGTAAGCTCGGGCTGGGCCGAACGGAAACACTCCGACCGGGTGCCGGCCACCTACCACCGCACCCATGGAGTCCGGTACTTCCACGACTCTTACTGACTTCGGCGTATTAGCCTCGCCGTTTCGGTTGGGCTGAAGCGACGTTGCTGATCACCAGCTGTGGGGTGGTCGAGGCGATTTTGTTCCCTGGGCATGGCGGACTCCCGGCGCGGTGGTCGGGTTCTCCGGGGTCCTTCGGTCGTGGGTAGGTGGGGGCGGCCGGTCAGCCAACTGGTCGGGGCAGTGCAGCGAGGCGGTCGAAGGCCGTGGCCAGTTCGTGTCTCCAGGGCCAGGTCGCCGATATCCGCAAGCGCAGGCGTAGGCCGCCGCGGGTGAGGCGGGCGGCGACGTGCAGCAGCCGGTATCGGAGCTTCTTCGGCTCGGCAGCCGCGAGTTCGCCGTCCAGCAGCAGGACGCGCATCCAGGCCAGCAGATCGACCGCCGCGAGGCTGAGTTCGAGCCAGACGGCGTTGATGGTGAAGTCGCGGGAGGGGAAGCGGCCGAAGCCGGTGTTCTTCCCGCACCGGATATGGTCCTCGACCGTGGCATGCCCGCGGTGACGGACCTCCAGGAACTGGGCGGAACCGCCACCGGAGTACGGGGTGTCGGTGAGGAACACCTGGTGTCGCAGGCCCTCGTCCTGATCGAACAGGGACAGTTGGGCGCCGGGGTGCGGTCGCTCCCGGCGCACGATGATTCGGGTGCCGGCCGGGTAGCCGGCCAGGTCGACCATGCCGGTCAGCTCGGCGACCTCGGCGCCGTCGCGCAGTGTCCCGTTCTGGTCCAGGGCGAAGTGCCAGACCTGCTCAGGCAGGGTCCGGATCGCACGGCGGACCGGCTCGGTGACCGCGTATTCGACCGAGAAACGCAGGTCCAACCCGGTGCTCGCGCAAGGTTCGGATGCGGGCGAGGAAGGCTTTCGCGGATCCGGCGCTGTCGGCGCGGACCAGGATCGCGGTGCCGTGCCGGTGAGCGTCAGGGATCTGCGCGAGGGCGTCGTCCAGTACCGCGATGTGATCGGCGGCGGTGTTGGCTCCGGAGTTGCCGGGCCGCAGCCGGCCGGACACGGCCTCGCCGGTGTTCGCGAGGAAACACAGCAGCGGATGAAAGCCGAAGCCGCCCTTGTAGGTGGGCGCGGCCTGTTCCTTCTCGGAGTGGCAGGTGATCAGCGTGGCGTCGAGGTCCAGGACCAGGCCGGGAAGTTCGTGTCCGCCGGCCCGGACAGCGGGTATGCCCTCGCCGGTCTTGGCGGCCTGCATCCAGGCGACTTCCCGGGCCGAGGCGCGGGCCGCTCGCAGCGAAGCGAGTACTGCCCCGTCGGTGTCGGCGAGCAACCGCCAGGCAGTGGGCGTGGAGGCGACCGGGCCGAACACCTCGCCCTGGTCCCGCAGCACGGCCAGATCCGCTATCGCCTCACCGCCGTCGGCGAGCATCACCGCGAGATCGGTGAAGGTCCGACCTGGATCGTGCCCGGTGCCACGCGGTCGCAGCGGCCTGAGCGCAGTGGAGTAGGCGGTGGTCAGACCGGTGGCATCGGCAAGATCCGCCAGCAAACGTGCGCCCGCGTGCCCGACCACCCCGAACCGTCAGTGGAGACGTGGAGCTTGGGACGAGAACCGATACCCTGCACGCAGAAAGTGCCTTCCGCTTGGACCGACAGAACCCCTCGACAAGGTTCATCGTCCCAGCTCAGAAGGCACTTTCGTATTTCCTCCCCGCTTCCGGCCTCATCTCAACCGAAACGGCGAGGTTAGGGTCTGGCCGGTCTGTCGAGAGCGAGGCCCGTCCCGGCGAGGAATCCGCCGAGGATGCCGTGCCGGTACTGCAGCGCTTTGAGCCGCCTCCTGCGGAGCAGAGTCTCCAGCTCGCTGAGGGTGCGGGCGGCCAGGTTGGCCAGGCTCCGCTTGATGTGCGCCCACAGGCCCTCGACCGGGTTGAGGTCGGGCGCATACCCGGGCAGCAGGACCACCGTCAGCCAGTCCCGCTCGGCAACGAGTGCCTTCATCGTCTTGGAGATGTGGGTGTTCAGCCGGTCCCACACCACGATCAGCGGGGCCTTGAGCAGTTGGTGGGCGCCATCCAACAGGCGTATGCAGTCCGCCTCGCCCAGCGAGCGACGCTCGCCCTTGCGGCCGGTATGCCGACGCAGCCGGTAGCACAGACGGGCGGGCAGGCCCGGCCGGAAGCACAGCAGACCGGCCACCGAGAGACGTCCCCGGCTACGGCCGGACACCTTGACCCTCGGGGTGATGCCGCGCCGGCCCCAGGTGCGGCCCCTGGGCGGCCGACCGGTCACGCCCGCTTCGTCCTCGAAGCAGACGAACGCGCCGGTCGCCGCCCGGAGGGTTTTACCTCCTGCCAGGTCGCCTCCCGCCATGCGGTGATCGCGTCCTCGTCGCGTTCGGCGGCGGGCCGGGCGGGCATCTGCACGCTGTAGCCCATGCGGTGCAGCAGCCGAGTGACCCCGGAGACGCTGTAGGAGAGGTGGAACTTCCGCCCGATCAGCGTGCGTACCCGCGCGGCGGTCCACACCTGGTCGTCCGCCCAGCCGTGCGCGGCCGGCCCCTCATCAAGCCACATCGCGAGCTTGGTCTGCAGCCGTGGGCCGAGCCGACAGCCGTAGCCGCAGGGGCCTCTGGAACGCAGCGCCTCGCGTCCACCCGTCCTCCAGGTGCGCCGCCACTGGTAGACCGACTTCTCACTCACCCGTAACTCCCGGGTGATGCACGGGACTTCCACGCCCTCATCGAAGAGGTCAACGGCCCGCATCCGTACCTCTTCCCGGCGCCTGCGCTGCTCGGCGGTCAGCCCGCCCCCGTCCGGATACCGCATGCCTCCGGCGTACCAGCCCGAACGGACCGCGTCACCCCTCCCGACACAAATCCAGACCCCGAAACGCCGAAATCAGTAGTCGACCGTGCAGCCGCCCGGCGGCCGGGCCCGCCCGTACGGCGATCAGTCCGACGCCGGCCAGTGTGGCGCGCGGTCGGAGCGGAGGCGGCCGAGGCACCAGCACCTCCGGGTCGCCCGGCTGCCACTGCCCGGCATCCACCAGCCGCTCGATGACCTCGCGGATCTGGACTGTGGTCACCGCGGCGACGTCCGCACCGGCCGCACCTCCTGGACCGCGTCCAGCACCGCGGTCCAGGAGGTGCGGCCGGTCTCCAGCGCGGCCACCACCGAGTACGGCCAGCCCGGCACCATTTGATGCTTGCCCTCGCCACGGCCGAACGTGTGGCAAAAGGCCCGGTCAGCACAGGTGTTGGCGTCCGGCCGCAGCCACGGCGAGACATCCACGGCCAGTACCAGCTGGCCGTTCGCCGCCTGCGGCAGTGGCACTCTGGCCAGGGCCCGGCGAAGCCGGGCGACATCGATCTGTCCCCGGTTGAGTCCTCCGTACAGGGCGCCGTGACCCCGACGGTGTTCCGGCGCGAGCGCCAGGTCGACCAGCGTCCGCACCGGCCCGTCCGTACACAACAGCGCGTCGCACAGCTCGAACAACGCGTCGCCTCGCGCGGTCAGACGCGCGTACAACTCCGACCGGAAGCGTGACGCTTCCGCGAACGCGTCCCGCAGGACGCCCCGATGCACCAAACTCACGACCACGGCCTTCGCGCTGTTCCTCTGCCTCTGTGACGGAGCAAAGGATCAGCCGAAGGCCGCTTTCACGTCCGGTGAACTGCGAAAACGCTCACCAAGTTCGAGCCGCGTTCGACCGCGGACCATAAACGACAAGCTTAGTGATACGCCAGCCGCCCCGCTCCAGTACCTGGATAGCGGCCGCGGGGTATCGCGCAGAGGCTCATCGCCCTGCTCAGCTGTCGAACCAGACGACGAGTCTGACCGCCTCGTTCCCGTGCAGACCCGCGAGAGTGCGCATGACCGTCCAAACGGGCTTCCACTGCCCGTCCGGACGGACGACGTCTTTACGCCTGAGGCGGCCTATACGAAACAGCCGGTCGCCGTCGGACCATTCGGTGCCTTCGGGGAAGTGAAGGCCAGCCCTGCCAGCGATGTCCTCGGGGCAACCGCAGAGATCGAGGAATGCTTGAGGGGCCCCAAAGTGCCGCTCGTAAAACTGCCAGCCACCGTCGGCGTTACGACGGTGCTCGTGTACGTAGGGGTCCGGCTGCAAGGACAGCTCATCCCAGTCGACCTTCTCCACTTCTGCCCAGCTGATCGAAGTTGCGCTGTGCCCCTCGTGGTCCTCGTACAGATCACGGACGCGTTTCGACGCATCGTGTGGAAGGCCGCGGGCGGCTGCGATCGGTTCGAAGGCTTCATCGTCGAGGATCCCGAAATCGTTGCGGACCCCGAAGAGGCATCCGAAGGCGTCGTAGTCCCGCACATCGTTCAGGTGATCCAGGTTGATGACGGCATGCCAGTACGAGTCGTTCTCGTAGTCGCGATAGCCAAGGCGGCATTCGATGAAGCCATGTATGTCACACCCCATGCAGACCATCTTCGTGATCCAGGAAGGCGCACGCCACCCAAAATTGAGCGGACGTGCTGAGCCGGCCGCGGCAACAAGATTCTGCAGCGTGGGGCGGCCGACAGCGGTCTTCTGGTGCTTCACCTGGGCCACAGCGATCTCGGCGCGCACATCTACGCCTGCGTCGCCATGTGCCGGTGTTACCTCAGCATCCTTGAACCCGAGCGCCCGAAGATGCTCCGCGGCGATGTACTCGCAACCCCGCCAGTCGATGTCCGGCGATGCCCCCGCCGGAGACCAGGCATTCGCAGCGCCGGGGAAGGGTGCCAAACCCCTCACGAGGGGTCGGGGCGCGGCCGGGCCACCGGCCGTGCTTCGATCCTCATGCCTGTGCCGGGCCACCGCATCCGGAACACCATGGAATTTGGGACTCCGTGCGGTTGCTCGAACCGGGTACGGCGCCATGGCAGCTCCCCTGGACCCACTCGCCCGACGCAGTCGGCGGGGGTGTCCGGGGTACGGGTATGTAGCTCGGCGCGCACGGGGGCCATGGGCATTTCCTCGGGGGGCGTGGGGGGCATCGCTGCGTGGGCTGCCTCCGCAGCCTTCGCTGCCTCGTACTCCTCGGGGCTGGCCGTGCGCCTGCGCCGGCCGACCTCGTCGGTGAGCCGGTGCCGGGTCTCCGGTGCTTGGGGGGCGGCCCAGATCTGGACGAGGTGCTGTTCCAGAACGGTATCGCCCTCCTCCGCGTGGATGTCACCGGCCTCGGACGTCGCATCTCGTCCACGTGCGTGGATCCAGAACCTCCACCACTGGTACTCCCCCTCCTCACCGAGGAGAGGGACTTCCACCAGGTCTTCGGAGAGGGGATCGCCCACCAGCGGTCCCTCGGACGGGAAGCACAGGCAGGATCTCGTTGTAGAAGTCGCCGAGGAAGCTCCGATCGTCCCAGCAGGGGTCGATCTCGGCGTCGAACATCATCGCCGCCTGACGCGGCCTGCGGCCTGGCAGGCGGTCGGCGAAACGTCCCGGAAGAGCTGCCGGATCGGCGGACCGGCAGCTATCGCGTCGTGCCGGGTCTGCTCGGGTTCGGCGTGCGTATCCATGGCCAGCGCAGCCTACTGGAGCATCTCGGGCCAACGACCCGTCGCCTGGGCGGAAGCTGGCAGGCCGTCGGCCCGGAGTCTGCAGCGGTCAGCCGGCCTCGGCGGGCGCTTCGGTCCGCGCCCGGGTGCTGGCGAGGCGGTAGGAATCGGTGCCGGTTTCGATGATGGTGCCGTTGAAGGTCAGACGGTCGACGATGGCCGCGCAGAGGCGGGGGTCGGGGACGTGACACCACCGTCGTCCGGCTGCTGAGCTGGATCGTACGGGGCCCCGAGACACGGTCCCGGGGCCCGCTTTTCACTATTCCTGTTCCGTGGTGCCCGTCGGATCGGTCTCTTCGGACTCGTCTTGAGGCTGTGCCAGGGCGTCAGGAATGAAGTGCGAGTAGCTCTCGCGTAGGTGCTGGGTGACGCGGTCGTCGGTCGCCTCGTAGTTCAGCTGTTCCTGGAAGAACCGCAGCTTCTTCTCTCCAGCGTCGAGGATCTCGCCCCAGTTCTTGACCCAGACCTCATAGTCGTCCTGTACGTCGGCGAGGCCGGCGGGACGGTCCTTCTGCCTGATGTCGCGGAGGATCTTGTCGGAGTATTCGTAGGTGACGAGGTAGAAGCGCCATTTGCAACCGACCCCGCTGTACTGGGGATCGTCAATGATGGCCCGGGCGTAGCCCTTGATCTGAGCGAGTTCCTTCGGGCCGACCTTCACTGTGGGTCGCTTGAGCTCGATGACGAGGCGCTCGGTGGAGTTGTCGTCCCACTCCACCCTGGTTCAGTCAGGCGGTGGTGGTGACGCGGAATGCTGCTCGGCTCTGGTGACGCGTTCCTCAAGGGCCCGGATGCGGTCGTAGAGATCGACCAGGGTCACCCCGTTGGCAACCACGCCGGGGCGCTGCCAGTGCCTCCGCACAAATTCCTCTCGGCTCTCCTGCGACGACTGCTGGAATCCGGTCGGAGCCGCGGCGCGTGGTGCCGGCGCTGACCTGGGCTCGTTTCGCCCGAGCGAGACCTTTTGCAGCTTCAGCACAGCAATCGCACCGAGCACGATGACCACGAGAGCGGCGACGGGTATCAGCAACAACCAGCTGGCCGACATGAGAACCCACGCTTTCCGAAGCGTCCCACGATTTGCATCGTAGAATGGCGGGCACCGCGCCGGGCCGAGGAGATGCCGGACAGGCCCGCGGCCAGAACCGCCCGGGTGATCGTCTTGACCACGGGTCCCTCCTCGCCGTCGGCCCTGTCTGACGGTGCGGACGATACGTGGTCGGGTGGCGCCTACCGATCCCAGGTTCGACCGCCGGCCCAACGCCGGCACGCGCGGCGACACCACCGGCGCGGCGACCTGACGGCGTCGGGCCCGGCCCGCTTCGACATCCGTCCAATCGCATGACACGCCCTCAGGTGAGCCGGCGGAGTACCAGGCCCGACCCTCCCCTGGCCGAGCGAGCTTGATCTGATGGCGCAACTCGCCGGTACGCGGGTGCGCGAACGCCTCCGGGACTGGGACCGCGCCCCCTTCACCGGAGCGAGCCGCAAGCACGTCTCCGTCTGCAAGAAAATCCGACGCCTACTCCCCCACCGCCCCGCCGGGACGTGAACCTGGGATCGGTAGGCACGGCAGCGCACCTAGCGTCCACACCGTCAGGACATACTCGGCGGCACTGCCCGGTCGGCAGTGCGCAGTCGGTAGTCCGCAGCCAACAGTGCAGAGGAGAGTGCGTCATGGGAGTCTTCGACAGGCGTCGCCGGAGCCGCGAGGAGAAGGCCGCGGAGATCGTCGACCAGGTGGCCAGCGGCAAGGGCTTCTACGGTCGGGCCACGCGCGCGTTCATGGGCAGCGAGAACTTCGCCGAAGTCCAGCAGTCCATCGGCGCTTACAAGTCCGGTGGTGAGGTCCAGCAGTTGCTCGCCGCGGGGATACCGACCGTCCCGGCGGTCGTCGTGTCGATCAGCGACACGGGCAAGCTGGTCAACTTTGACCCGGTGGTGAACCTTGTCGTCCAACCGACCGGAGCGGCGGGCGGCCAGGTCACCCTGCAGACCCTGGTGTCCAAGCTGCAGATCCCCCGTGCCGGCGACCAGGTACTCCTGCTGGCCGATCCCGCGAATCCCGGCGGCTACCTCTACGGCGGGTTGGCCTGACCGACGCCGCCTGCGGACCGCTCGCCATTCCATTCGATCCGGTCAACCCGACGCGAGGCAGCAACTCATGGCAGCACCGACCGCTCTGACGCCCGAGGCCGCAGACCTGGCGGACCGTCACAGTCTCGGCGCGCTGGAGACCACCTTCGCCCCCAAACGCCTGAACAAGCTGATCTCCGCCGCCATCTGGCTGGCGATTGTCACGCTGCTGCTCATGTTCGTGGTCCCTGGCCTGGTGTACCTCTGGACGCTGCGCAAGTTGCCGGACTTCAACCCGAAGCAGGCCTCCAAGCGACTCCATCTCTTCGAGAACGGGATGATCGCGCAACCGCATGGTTGCCATTCGCTGGGACTCCGTCAGGCTCTACCAGGACATCACCCAGACGTACTCCAACGGTGCGCCGGCTTACCGGCACTGCACCTACGTCGCTCTCGCCCCCGGCGCGAGCGCGACGATCACGGAGTTCTTCGAGAACCCCGAGACCTGGGGGTCCAGGATGCAGGAGGCCGTGGTCCACGCCCAGGGGACGAAAGTACAGGAAGCGGTACTGGCGGGCGAGACCGTCCGCTTCGGTGCCTTCGAGGTCTCCGGTCTCGGCATAGCCACCGCGCAGAAGAGTCTCCTCTCCTGGCCCGATGCCCAGGAAATCCAGCTCAGGGCCGACTGGGCCCGGGTCATGCGAACCGGCGTATCCGATGCCTGGGATGCCGACGCGGTCAGCAGGATCGCGAACCTCTATGTCTTCCTGACCATCGCCGAGAACCTCTCCACGCAGTAGCGGACGCAGCACACCAAGGACGGCGGGAGACTCGGATGGACGGTCAGGGGATGCTGGGCCTGTGGTGGACGGTGCCGACGGGGCTGGCGCTGGTCGGGTACGGGAGCTCACTGGCCGGGGTGACGCGGCCACAGCGGGCGGTGTGGGTGACGGCGCGGGTGGTGGAGGTGCATCAGCCGGACCACGGTGACTCCAAGAGACCCGGGATACCAGTGACGGTCGCGTTCCAGGACCCGGCCACGGGGCGGGAGTTCAGGCTGCGGCACGCGGGGAAGAACGGCCACGTGGTGGAAACAGCATGGGTGGGCCGGGAGTTCCCGGTGCGTTATCCACAGGGGCGGCCGGAGCGGTTCCACCTGATGCTGGACATGTGGGGGGAGACGCGAGGGATGGGCGGGCCGAACTGCACGGTCTTCCTGCTGCTGGTGGGGCTGGTCATCCAGGCGTTCTTCGTGTGGGGCTGGCCGAGAGGGCTGATCTGCCTCGGTGGCCTGCTGTTCCTCATCGTCGCGATCAGCCGGGACTGTCAACTTGCGCGCGCCCGCGCGGCTCTGTTGGCCGAATCCGTCGCCGTCCCGGGCCGCGTGGTGGCCGTCACCAAGGACGTCTACACCGACGGGGAGGGCGCCGAGATCGTCAACCACGCTCCCGTCGTCGCCTTCACCACCCATGAGGGAATCCTTGTCACCGCGCTGTGCCGCGAGGGCATCCCGGACCCCAGCCTGTCCCTCGACCGCGATCTCACGATCCACTACGCGCCCGCCGACCCGTCCGTCCTCACCCCCGACCTCGACCACGACCGCCGCGAGCGGGCGACGAGCGTCAGGTTCATCGTCACACTGCTGCTCGCCGGAATCGCGGCGGTCGCGGCGGGCGTGATCTCCCTCTACCACCTCTTGCCCGTCACCTGACGATGCAGGTCATGGCCGCCCACAGCAGGGGCGAGTGTTCGATCCGGCCGCCGGTGCGCCAGCGGTCCAGTTGCTCTCGCTGCCAGACGCCGAGGCGGTGCACAGGGTCGCGGTGTTCGTGGGCGGTGTCGACGGCGATGACGGCCTCCGTGAGCGGGCGTACGGGCTCGGGCACGTCGGCCAGCCGGTGGAAGGCAAGGCTGGTGGGCAGCACCCAGCGGGTGGCGGTGACCAGTTCGGCACCGTTGTGGATCATCGCGGACGCCAGGCCGAACGACTCGGCGAACCGCAGATCGCCGCCGCTCTCACAGGCGATCAGGGCGACGCGCGCGGGCGCGGGCCACAGCTGGGCCCCGGGGACGCCGTCGGCCCGCAGAGGGAGCGTGCCCAGGAGGAGATCCTTGGCCGACAGCGGCCGGTGGGTGCGGATCACATCCGTCAGCCCATCGGTTCCCGGACCGCAGCACAGATGAAGCGTGCCGTCCTCGCTCTGCCCGCTCTCGACCGGCGCGCCGCTCACATGCCCGACGTACATCAGCCGGCGCGCCCCCTTCCTCAGCACGCCGCCCAGCCAGTCCCGGTCCAGATCGGTGCGGCGGAACGCCTCGGCGGGAGTGGCCACGGGCGGCACGACGGTGCCCGCGTCGAGACGGCGCTGTACGAGCGACAGCAGCGCCGGGTCCGCCCCGGGCGGACCCAGCACCGAGCCGAGCGGGGAGTCAGCCCGGAACCCGGGCACCCGGGGGTCGAGGACGAGCACGACGGCGTCGGCTTCGGCGTCCGGTGCCGGACGCGTGGCGGCGCCGGGCCGCCGCAGCGAGGCCGGCGCGGTGGTCACGACGTCCGCGAGGTCGATGAGCCGTACGTCACCGCCGCTGCCGTCATCGTCATCCTCCACGGCGAGCCCCTCCCACGGGACCTGGGCGACCCGGGGCGACGGCTGGATCCGCACCAGCGGGCGGCCCGCGTGCTCCGACACGTGGCGGATCTGCTCGGTCAGGCCCGGCGGCCACAACGCCTCGGCCAGCACGCGCGCGAGCCGGCGTTCGGCCTCGTACGCGGCCATCGCCCCCGACGCGAAGGCGCGCCGCATCCCCTCCGCCCCCTCGCCCGCGCCGGGCAGTGCGGCGGTCAGCGCGCGGACCGCCTGGGCGACCTCCTCGAAGGGCGCGTGCCCGGTGCCGAATCCCTGGGCCACGCGCGTCCACGTCCAGGTCATGTACAGGTCGCCGGCGTCGGCCAGCCGGACCTGGACCACCGGGCGGTTGGTCAGGCCGTCGGCGACCAGAACAGCACCTCCTCCTCGCTCACGATCCGCCGGTGATAGCGGAATTCGGCCGCCTTGATGTACTGCTCAAGCGCGATGCGGCCCGTTTCCGGTGACATCACCACCCTCGGCGGCGGCGCGACGCGCAGGCCGACGGAGGCGGCGGCCTCGGCCGCCACGCCACCCAGCGTCATCGGGCCGTCGGCGGGCGCGTACGTCTTCATGGCGGCGTCCGGAAAGACCGTCCCCTCGCCGGGGGCAGCCGGCGGCGTACGGTCGGTGCGGCCCAGAACCAGCGAGGCGCCCGCGCAGCGGTGTTCCACCAGTTCGAAGAGCAGCCCCTGATCGCCGCTGCGGTTGACGAGGCGGAAGGCCAGCCGCATGGCGTCGTCTGCCAGTTCCAGCCACTGGCTGCGCGCGTGGGCGGTGGCGAAGTCGTAGCGTGCCGCCTCCAGCGCCAGCGCGACGGGAAGCGCGAGGGAGATCGCGGTGGCGATCGCGGTGGTGATCGACGCCGGCTCGTAGTCGCCGGGGTTGATCCGGTTCAGGTTGTCCTCAAGGATCCGGGCGAGCGTCAGGTCCACCTGTGCGCACCGCTCGTATACCCCGCGCTCCTGGTACACATCGCGCGCCGCCTGGGCCAGCCGCTGCAGCTCGGCGATGTCGCCCCGGTCGTACGCCTGCTGGGCGGCCAGCAGCATGGTGTCGGCGGCGGCGATCGCGGAGCCGAGCCGTTCGAAGCGGGCCAGGCTCGACGCCATCAGGTCGTTCGCGCCGGTGGCGTCGCCGCGGCGCTCGGCGAGGGAGGCACGCGCCTGATCGCAGACCGCGAGATCCTCGAACTGGCCCTGCCGTTCGAAGATCGCGGAGGCCTCGGCGTACAGCTGTTCCGCGCGGTCGAGGTCGCCGGCGCGCATCGCGGCGTACGCCCGGTGGGAGATCAGCTGCTGCCGCCCAGCGTTGTGTCCCAGCGCCAGATAACCGTCATCCGCGCGGGCGAAGTAGTCCTCCGCCAGGTCGAACCGCCGGGTCGAGGCGCAGATGATTCCCAGACAGTCCAGCAGATGTGGCACGATCGCGGGCGTGGTGGACAGCAGCGCCGAAGCCAGCTCCTCGGCCGCGCCCCACTCGCTCCGGTCCACCAGCAGATGCACCCGGGTCTGGCCGATCTCCGCGGTGCGCAGCCCCTCGGGATCGTTCAACTCGGCCAGCAGGGTCGCCGCCTCGTCCACAGCCGCCTGCGCCTCGTCCAGGCTCCCGGTCCTGCGCATCAGTTCGGCCCTGGCCAGCAGTGTCTTCAGCAGGACTTCCAGCCATAGTTGGCGGCCGCGCGGCCCCATCGGCACGGACGCGACGCCCCGCACCAGACCGAGGGCCTGCTCGATGGAGAGGGCCGCACCGGGCAGATCCGTGGCCGTGAGCTGGACCGTCCCGATATCGGACAGCAAGTGCCCCCGCAGGAGCCGCACATCGGGAGAGTCCTCGAACGACTCGGCGAGGGTGAGCAGTTCTTCGTAGACGGCCTGCGCGGCAGGGAGATCTGAGGTCAGTTGATGGTGCTCAGCGAGTTCGAGGCCGCTGTCGAAGGGCTCGCCGTAGCTCAGTCCCGCCAGCTGTTCTGCCTGTTCGGCTTCGTCTTCCGGCATTGGCTAGAAGTCCTCCTCCACGGCAGCGGCGGCGGCGATCTCGGCGAGGAACGGTCCCGGGTGCGTGTCGTCGTACGGCGAGGGCCGCGCCGCGGCCGCCAGCCGCTGCCGGGCCAGGGCGCGGACCGCGTCGCGATGGGCGGCGTCGCCGGGGGCGCCGGGGCCCGGGTCGAAGCCGGGGAACAGGACGCCGACCTCGATGCGCGGCGGCATCGCGGCCGACGGCAGGTCCTGGCCCACGTCAAGCTCCAGGTCCGCGTGGCCGGTCCACAGGTCGTCCCGCAGGACGAGGGGCACCCGGGCCGCCCGGCCGCCGTCCACCCGGACCTCGGCCACAAGGGGCGCTCCGGCGGCGGGCGCTGCGACGTCCGCGACGACCTCGACCTCGATCCGGCGGCGGGCGCCGACCGCGCGGGCGGTCCAGGACACCGCGTCCTCGGCGGCGTCGACGAAGCCGGGCGGGTAGCGGCGCCAGTCGTTGCTGCCCGAGCCCCGGGTGATCACCCGGCCACCCGCGACGAGCGGATCGCCCGCCGCGAGGGCGTACCCCCTGTGCCGCGCGAAGAGGGTGCCGAGGTCGACCGACGTACCGACCGGACGGCGCTGGTCCAGGGACGCCCGAAGGTGACGCAGTGACGGGCCGCCCAGCCCGGCGCTGTCGGCCACGTCGTCGATCAGCCGTAGGACGCTGTCCAGGTGACGCGCCGTATCGGTCGGCTGCGCTGGAGCGAGCCACCACCGGACCAACGGGTCGAGCGCCGCCTGATACTCCGCTATCAGTTCGGCCGCGCAGTCATCGGGCTGATCGCCGAAGGCGGTGTCGAACAACTGATGGCACTGGTGGGTGAGCGCGGCCAACTCCAGTCCGAGCACATCCGGTTCGAGCCTCGTTATCCCATCCATGTACGAAGTCGGCCACCACCGGGCCGCCCAGTGCCCGAAGGCGAGCCGGGCGGCACCGCCCGCCAGAGTGGTCACCTCCGCCTCCGCCACCGTCACGCCGGCCGGCACCCCCGCCTCGCAGCCGTGCACGGCGGCGGCGACGCGCTCACCGTAGAGCGCCCACAGCCACTGCTGCGCCCGCCCCGCGTCGTGGACCTGCGCCGCCGGCAGGCCCTGAGCACCGAGGACGGGCCAGGTCAGAACCGCGCCCGCGACGTCGAGAACGGCCCGGGTGAAGGCGGGACCCGCGGGCTCGTAGCCGACCCGTACGGTGCCGTCCTCGGCTCGTGTGACATGGGTGTCCATGCTGGCCTCGGGCATTACGCGTTCCTCGTCTCGGCCGTCGGCTCGGCCGCCGGCGCGGCGGTCGCCGACAGCGTGCGCAGCGCCGAGCGGACCCTGGCGCGGTGGTCCATCATCACCGAGCGGGCGACCCCGTCAAGCAGTGCCCAGGCCGACGCCATGTCGTTCAGCGGCGCGTCGCGGACATCCCGCCCGTGCAGCCGCACCCACAGCCGCCGCATGTAGGCGACCCACGGGGTGCGAAGGTCCCGGGCGAGCGCGTCCAGCACGCCGCCGTCCGGGTCGGGGCAGGGAGAAACGGTCATCCTGCGGGCGCGGAGGACAGATGCCTCCCGTTGCCAGCGGCTGTTGACGGCGCGGTGCGCCGCCGTCCGCCCCGGCACGGACTCCCCGCTGCCCAGCGGATCCAGGCCGACCGCGAGTCGACCGCCGAGGACCACGGCAACCCGCAGGCTCTCGTCGTGCAGACCGAGCGGAGCGCAGCTGCGGCCGACCTCCCGCCGGACGAGCTCCGGCACCGTCGGCAACCCCTCGCGCCGCACCGACGACTGCAACACGACGAAGAGCCGCTCGAAGAGCGTGCGGTCCAGCGGCGCCGGAAGCGTGGCGGTCGAGGCACCCCGGCCGACCTCCGGTCGCGGCGGCACCTGATGCTCGGTCAGTTTCAGATGCGCCGGCAGATCGTCGCGTCCCCAGACACCGCTCGCCTGCGCCCACAGGGCTCGGCCGAGCAGGCTTCCGTATCCACCCTCGACCATGGCCTCAAACGACGACGAATTCCTCTCCGGGCTTGGCGCCCCACAGGCTTCGAGAACTGCGGCCGCCGCATGGGCTGCCACGCCGGCGTCACCGGCCGCGGCCGTCTGACGGCTCTCCCAGGCGGCGGCCAGGTCTCCGTCGAGCCGGGAGCGCCGGGCGGCGTCGGCCAGATGGTCCTTCAGCGCCTCCACCGTGCGCCCACCGGCGGCATTAGCCACATCCGCGAGGGCGGCCCTGGCCACTGCTTCCGCACCGGCTGAGGGCTCTCCGTGCTCGGTGGCCAGCTCGAAGCAGAGCTGGAAGTACAGGTCCTGGGGGTTGCCCGCCACGATACCCAGCGCCCGGCGGGACTTCTTGAGCAGTGTGAACCACTGCGCCGTTGCCGCAAGGCGCGCGCCGGCCTCCCGGATCAACGCCTCGAGGAGCGCGGCCTCCCGCGGGTCGAGGAAGTCGGCCGCGAGTTCCGGACGCAGCGACGGCCTGACCACCAGCGGCAGCACGATCAGCTTGACCGACCGGGTCAACGGCGCACCACCGGGGCCGCTCAGCGAATCCAGCCCCGGCCCGAGGCCGCGCCAGGCCCTGTCGATGACCATGGCGCGCGGACGACGCTCGCTGGTCGGCTGGCTCAGGGGCGGCATGGCACGAGATTACGGCGTCCGGGACACCCGGGCGAATCTGGGATCGGTAGGTGCCATCGGCCCCCTACCGTCCACATCGTCAGGCAGGGCCGGCGGCGAGGAGGGGACCATGGCCAAGACGACGATCCGTACCGTCCGGCGCGCTCGGCAGGTATGCGTGGCCCGGCTTCACCACAGCCGGTGCGCTGTCGGCCCGGAGACCCCGAGCAGGCCGAACTCGGTTACGGCACCGACCCGGTCACGTTCGAGACCGTATACGCCGAGGACCAGGTCCGGTCAGCCCTCAGCCCTCGGTACCCGCCGCGATCTCGACAGCGCCGCACGCGGCATCCGGGCCGAGGTCGTGGTCGCCGCCGTCTCGTCTCTACCGGACGCCGAGGACGAGGTCGCCCTCCGGCCACCCGCCAACCCCGGCGCGCCGGGACCTGACAGCACCAGGAGGAGCGAACGTCATGGAAATCCTCGGAGAGCGTCGCAACAGCCGCGAGGAGCGGGCCACCGAGATCGCCAAGAGGGTGGCCATCGGCAAGGGTGCTCACGGCGGCCCACGCGCGCGCCGCCGTCCACCTCACCGCCGGCGCAGCCATGGATCAGCGGGACACAACGGACCGGACACGAATTGTGCGCAACCCATCAGGGCCCGGCTACACGGCCCACCTTCGACTCACCGGGGTTCCCATGCATGTCCGTGCCTTCGCCCTCGCCGTCACCTGCGCCTTGATGCCGCTCACCGCGTGCAGCAGTGCGTCCACCGGTAGTTCTCAAGCCAGTAGCGCAACGGCCACTCCCACGACGCCGCTTCCCGCCACCGATCCCGTCGCCGTCGTCGCGTGGTTCAAGGACAGCCGCCACCACACGGGCCTCAAATCCCTGGACGGGGACCTGTCCAGATATACCGCCGGCTCCGCGGCCTCCGACGCTGGCATCGTCCTGAGCGCCTGCAACGAACTCGCCCACGACGTCCGCATTCTCAAGACCTTCGAGCCCATCCCCGACGCACCTGCCCAAGCCTCGTGGGTCTTGGCCCTCGCCGACCTGGAGCAGGGCTCAGCCGACTGCGCCAGCGGCATCCTCAACAACGACACCGCCCAGAGCGCCAAGGCCAAGTCAGAGATCAGCAAGGGCAACAGCGAGTACGCCGCGGTCGTCGACCGACTCGGCACCATCCTGGGGGTGCACCCCACAAGCTCACCGACATGAACGCCCGAAGCCGTCAGCACCCGTCCCGTGCGCCCCGGAAGAGGACCCGGCAGCCCCAGCGAACCGAGTTGGCATGGCCTCATCCTGCGTGCCGCACAGTTTATTGCCGGGGCACAGTGGGGTGTTCGTCATCCGCTGCCCGGTGCCGGGGCCGTATCCGACGACTCGGCAGGCTGATGTCCGTGCCTGTCCACGAGGGCGTGTCAGACCGCATAATGCGGCGATGAGGAACCACGTCGTTCTCGGCTGCGGACTGCCCATCGAGGAGCGCATCAGGCAGCTCGCCGAAGGGTGGATCCGCGACGGTCGTGACCCCGACCACCTGGTGACCGGCAAGGCGTTCTTCACGGTGTATTCCTGGTACTCCCGGCACTGGGCCGACCATGACATCGCGTGGTCGGAGTTCGTCGCCGCCTCGTACGACTTCATCGGCGGCAGCGACGGCTGGAAGGCCATGCTGCGTGAGCGGGCCGCATGCGAGAGCTGCCGGGACATATACCGGCTGGAGAACATCGGGCTGTGCACCGGATGCATGCGGTACACCTGCTACGCCTGCGGCGCCCACGGATCCTGCGTCGGCGAGATCGTTTGACCAACGCCGACCCAGCCCGCCCCGGTGCGGGGCATGAGAAGGTACGGGGTCCTCGGAGGCGTTCGGACCGTCCGACGCCGAATCGCCGTGTGAGGAGCCGCTGTGACAGTGCCTCCGGTACAACCGCGTCACTGAGGATGATCCTGTGGAGTGGACACCCTGACAATGGATCTTGACGGTCCAGGGAGGGATGTCCAGGTGGGACGCAAGTCTCCGTATCCGGAGGAGTTCAGGAAGGATGCCGTCGCGCTCTACCGCGCCGCGGCCGGGAAGCGAACGTTGCGCTTGCCGATAAGCTCATCCGCCCTGGTCGGAGCTGGTGTGCGGGGTGTACGGGATGTCGAGCGCGGTCGGTCGAGTCTGCGCCGTCGCGCGGCTATCGATCAACGCGGCATGATGACCAACCGTGCTGCTGCGACTGGCCTACTTGGGCATGGCGAACGCGTTCGCCATGTTGCGCCTGCTACCGATGAGCGATCGGGACAAGGACGTGGAAATCCTCGCCCTGCGCCACCAACTGTCGGTGCTGGAGCACCAACTCGGTAAGGAGAAGGTGCGGTTCAGCCCGAGCGACCGGGCATTCCTGGCGGCGCTGCTGCACCGGCTGCCGCGGGACGTGCTGCGCAGGCTGCGGCTGCTGGTCCGGCCGGACACGGTGCTACGTTGGCACCGCGACCTGGCCGCCCGCCGCCACGCCGCCGAGTCCAAGCCGAAGCGCCCGGGTCACCCCCGCACCGTGCGCTCCATCCGTGCCCTGGTGCTGCGCCTGGCACGGGAAAATCCCACGTGGGGCTACCGGCGCCTCCACGGCGAGCTGCTGGTGCTGGGCGTGAGGGTGGCCCCCTCCACGGTCTGGGAGATCCGGCGGGAGGCCGGGATCGATCCGTCACCCCAACGGAGCTCAAGTACGTGGGCGGACTTCCTGCGCTCGCAGGCCGACGCCCTGCTGGCGTGCGATTTCTTCGAGACGGTCACCTTGTCCGGGGCACGGATGTACGTGCTCGCAGTGATCGAGCACGGCAGTCGGCGGATCCGGATTCTGGGCGCCACGGCACACCCGACCACCGCCTGGGTGGCGCAGGCCGCGAAGAATCTCGTCATGGACCTGGAGGACGCACGCTGCCGGGCGCGGTTCTTGATCCGGGACCGGGACGGGAAGTTCCCCGCCTTGTTCGACGCGATCCTCGCCGATGCGGGCATCGAGGTTGTGCTCAGCGGCGTCCGGATGCCGAGAATGAACTCGATTATGGAGAGGTGGGTGCAGACCTGCCGACGCGAGCTGCTGGACCGCACGTTGATCTGGAATCAGCGGCATCTGCTCCACGCCTTGCGCGCGTTCGAACAGTTCTACAACTCCCATCGGCCGCATCAGGGCATCGCGAATGCCCGCCCGCTGTATCCATTGCCCACGCCGATCACTGATCCGGACGAGATCGCCCGCCTCGACATACGCCGCCGCGATCGCCTCGGCGGCATTCTCCACGAGTACCGACATGCCGCATGACCTCAACGGATGACATTTTCGGCAAGGGCAGGGCCGGCAGACACATGACTCGCTCGAATTCCTCGATCAAGCACGATCAACGTTCCTGGAAGCCGCACGCGCACCACTCGACACCACGCAATGAGGCCGCCGACCCCCGTCCAGAACAGGGCCGGCGGCCGTCAGAGAACCGCTGCTCAGGTGTTGAGGTCCAGGACCCGCACCGCCTCGCCCTCCCACCGCTTCGGCGCCGTGGTCGCGATGATCGCCCCGTTCGGGCGGTCGGGAGTGGGCTGCGCAGCGAACTGGCTGTGGGCCGCCGCCCACGTCTCCTGCCGGGCGAGAGCCAGCGCGGCGGACAGGTCCAGGTCCAGAACGGTGATGCCCGGCAGCGCGGCCAGGTGCTCGGCCGTACCGGGCCGCGC
Source organism: Streptomyces sp. NBC_00012 (assembly GCF_045040875.1). NCBI lineage: Bacteria > Bacillati > Actinomycetota > Actinomycetes > Kitasatosporales > Streptomycetaceae > Streptomyces > Streptomyces sp. NBC_00012. The sequence goes on from NZ_CP108310.1 coordinate 306,949, forward strand.
CCGGTCGGCCTCGACGAGCGCGCACGCCGGGGCGTAAAGGAACCACCCGGGTTCGGCATGCGCCCGGTGGATCAGACGAGAAGCGAGGACGTTGCCCTGGCCGGCTGCGGCCATCGCCGTGTCGTCCAGGACGATGTGCATGGCGTCGCTCACCGAGCCGTCGCCCGGGCCAGGCGCCGGTCCAGCTCACTGTCCAGGTCATCCGCCTCGGAGACAGTGGGGGCGTAGCCGTTCCACGCCTTCAGTGCGGCCCTGGCCTTCTCAGCCCGCTCAGCCCGCTCGGCCGGAGTGAGCATAGTCTCGGCCAGCCGCGCCAGATACGCACGCAGCGACAACCCCTCAGCAGCCGCGATCGCGGCCAGCCGGTCCTTGGCCGCCTCGGGGATACGGACATTGGCATCAGACATCGTCGTACTCCTTCCCATCCCCCAAGGATACGGGTACGGGTACGTACCCGTCACTGCTGGGTCTGTCTGCGCGCCGAGCTGCGGCGAGCGGCTGCAGTCCCGCATGGGACTGACCTCCGCGGCGAAGGCCGCCCGGATGGCGCGGCTGGTGCTGGCGCATCTGGTTCTGTTCGATGCCGTGCACCTGGATGGCCGCGGTCTGACCGGGCTGCCGTACACCGAACGCCGCACACTCCTGGAGGACCTGGGACTGGACGGGAAGCACTGGTCGACGCCTGCGACGGTCGTCGGACACGGCGAGCAGGCGCTGGAGGTGACCCGGACCGCGGGGCTGGAAGGCCTGATCGCGAAACGGCTCGCATCGGTGTACGAACCCGGGGCCCGGTCCCGCTCGTGGATCAAGATCCGGCACGTCCGGACCATCGATGTGGTCGTGGGCGGGTGGGTGCCCGGCCGCGGCCGGCTCACCGGCCTGCCCGGCGCCCTGCTCGTAGGAGAGGCACGTGCAGGCCGTCTTCGGTATGTGGGCAGCGTCGGCACCGGGTGGAGCGCCTGCCTGCTCCGCGTCGCCGCGATCGACGAGTGCCCCTTCGGCATGGTTCCGGGCGTGGTCGGAGCGCGGTGGGTACTGCCGCGACTGGTCGGCGAGGTCCGCTACACGGGCAGAACAAGAGCGGGGCTGCTGCGGCAGCCCTCCGGGCACCGGCTGCGCCCCGACCTCGCGCCAGGCGGCCTCACCTGACCGGGGCGCCTCTTTACTCATCTAGTGGTTGGGCGGCCCTTCGGGGCCGGACCCCGTGCGCCGCGTCCCCGCCCTGGAACATCGCGCCGAGCGCGACTCAAGGTTGTTGAACTTTCACACACGGGCTACGCTTCACGAAGCGCTTGAACTTTCAATCTCATTCTTCTCTCGCAGAAGGGTCCATGCCGTATGACTTCCGCCCTGTCCCGCTCCGCCGCTTCCTCCTCCACCGGCTCTGACGGCACCTCGCTCCACACCTACGACATCGGGCTCCTCACCATTCGTGTGGTTCTTGGGCTGACTCTCGCTGCACATGGCGCGCAGAAGCTGTTCGGCTGGTTCGAGGGCGGAGGCATCGAGGGCACCGGGCAGTTCTTCGCCCAGAGCGGCTACCCCGCTGGCGAGACGATGGCGGTGATCGCCGGGCTCAGCGAAGTTCTCGGAGGACTCGGCCTCATGCTCGGCCTCCTGACGCCGCTCGCCGGCGCGGCCGTCGTCGGCACGATGATCAACGCGACGGCCGTCAAGTGGGGAGGCGGATTCTTCGCTCCCCAGGGAGTCGAGTACGAAGTGCTTCTTCTCGCGGGCGCCGCAGGCCTGGCCCTCACCGGGCCCGGCAGGCTCGCCGCCGATCGATTCCTGCCCGTCCTGCGCGCACACCGGCTCGCCTACGGCATCGCCGCCGTAGTGCTCGCCGTTGTGATCGCGGGCCTGGTACTGCTCACTCGTAAGTGAGTCCCGCCTCCGATCCGGGAAATGGCTCGGGCGAGAGGATCCCGCGACACCGACAGGACATCGGTGTAGCGGGTCCACCAGCATGCGGGACTCGCTGTTTCCTCGCCGGCGCCGTCACCCGCTCCTTCGTCACGCGCTCCCTCGGCACCTGACCCTTGCGTGCCGCGAGTACCGGTCGGGCGCAGCGGGCCTGGGCCCCGAAAGGCCGGGTGGCTGGTCAGACTGCGGCTATGCGAAGGCGGGGGGTGCGTGTGGGTCTGGCCGTCCAGGGCCGCGGGCGGGTTGTTCCGGCGCGGGCTGAGCGGTGGGCGCGGCCAGGAGTGCGGTGACGGTCGCGGGTTCGGTGCCGGTCACGGTGGCGATCTGGTCGATGCTCAGCAGCAGCTGGTCGTGGAGCAGGGAGACGTCCTCGACGGCGGTGAAGGTGCGGCCGATGCGGCGGGCGACGGCGCGGGTGTGTCTTTCCCAGGCCCAGGCGGAGGGGCATCTCTCGGAGACGACGGTCGTCAAGGGGCTCAGTCCCCGCCGCTGCAGGCTCCAAGGGAGGGGCGGTCACTCCTGATCCGGCCGCCACAACCAACGGAGTGCGTCAGGCAGTAGGACGCCTCCGTGGTTGGGGCTGTGCCCGCCGTCGCCTACGACAAGGCGGAAGTCGTAGCCCGCTTCAGCCAGAGCGGTTGCTACGCGCAGGTTTTCAGCGAGCCAGTTCCGTCTGGGCTCATTCCAGTGCAGGTCGCGGTGGCCGGCTTGCATGAAGATACGCAGCGGCTGGCGGGGAACGCGGGAGATGAGGGCTGGGTAGGGATTGCCGTCCGGCATCTGCGCGAAGCTGGACAGGTATCCGATGACGCGGCGGAACTTGTCCGGGCGCAGCCACGCCGTGGTGAAGGCGCAGTTGCCGCCGCTGCTCCCGCCGCAGATGCCCCACCGTTCGGGGGCTTGGGCGATGGCGTAGCGCTCGGTGACCTGCGGGATGATCTCGCTGAGAAGGAAGGTGGCGTAGCGGCCGTCGAAGGCGTCGTACTCGTTGTTACGGTTCTTGGGGTTCTCGGCGTTCGGGAAGATGCCAGGGTCGACGAACACGCTGATGGTGACGGGGATGTCGCCATGGTGAATGAGATTGTCCAGGACAGTCGCGCCGCGGACCTGCCCTTCGGGATCCAGGTACCACCATCCGTCCTGGAACACCATCAAGGATGCCGGTTCCGTAGCGTCGTACAGGGCAGGCACGTGGACCCAGAACTTCCGGGAGGTTCCTGGGTAGATGGCGCTGTCATTCCAGTCGAACGCGACCGTCTCGCCTGCAGGCACGCCCGGCTGCACGGCGGAGTCGGGTCCGTGGATGTAGCGCAAGTCCGACTGGTCGATCGGAAGTGGCTGGTAGGGCATCTCGAAGACCATGGAGAGCACCGTAAGGCGATCATCACGGGGAACTGCAATGGATTTTCGCCCACACGCTCCGCCTGTGCCGAGGCACGGTAGCTGTCACCGCCGGTTGCGCCGACCTGCGATCTTCCAAAATGAGGCACCGCAGTTGTCACGGACGAAGCAAAGTACTTGGCACCACTCCTCCGGAAGCATGACAGTTGTCACCCCTTCACCGAGGTGGAGCGCTGCGCTCCCTGGTGACATCGTGCCCGTATTTGTGAACGTCGGACGGACCGCCGTAGCCGGGAGGTCAGTCCGCGTACACGAAGATCAGACGCAGAGCTGCGAAGGGCATGACGGACCCGCGGAGCACCGCCGGGACCGCCGCCGTCAGTCGCCTCTTGCCCTTGCGCCGACCCGAGCGGAACACCACGTGGGCCAAGACGAGCGGCAGCGCCACAAGGGCGAGGAAGATCACCGGCACCAAAAACCGGCTGAACGCGGTGGTGCCGGTGTTGTTGACCAGATGCCAGGCAGTCGTGCCGAAGAATACTGCAGGGCCGCCCAGCAGGTAGAACGAGAGGCCCAACGCCACGGCGACGGTCACTCCTTCCGTCAGCCGCTCGGCCCACGCATGCTCCCGGCGCACTTCCGCTATTCCTCTGTCCCCCATGCCCATTCCCCCAGCTGCCACAGTTCGGTGTCGTCAGCTTTTCGGTCGAGCCGCTCAGTCCGTAGCAGCAGAAAACGATAGCGCCAGGGCCCAGGGCTGCAGACGCGATGATCCCATGTGCCTACTGGCCCGTCAGAGGGCGCTGTCACGTTGTGGAGCGTGTGGGTGCCTGACGGTGTGTCGGGGGTGGTGGGGCCGGGTTCCGGTTCCGGGCTCAGGCCGCGGCAGGCAGGGTGGTCGCGCCGGTGATCTGGTCCCAGATCGCGAAGCGGATGGTCATCTCGGCGCGGTGGTGGGCGGCGGTCATCAGGTGGCGGCGGGGCCTGAAGTGGGGTGAGATGCCGCTGAAGGCGGACAGGAATCTTTGTACGGCGCCGGCGGAGCGGAAGCCCTTCATCGCCCGTTCGCGCTGCCGGGTGGGCTGGTGCGAGTTCTCCGCCCGATTGTTCAGACCCTTGTGGGAACGGTGTTCGACGGAGGGCATCACCTCGCGGTGGGCCGCGCCGTAGGGACGGAGCTTGTCGGTGACCACCACACGCGGCACCGAGCAGATCTTCTTGAGCAGTGTGCGGAAGAAGCGCCGGGCCGCGGCCTTGTCCCGGCGGCCCTGGAGAAGGATGTCGAGCACGTTACCGTCGGCGTCGACGGCCCGCCACAGATACTTCTGCTCGCCGTTGATCTTCACGAAGACCTCGTCCATGTGCCACTTGTCACCCGGCCGTGGCCGGCGTCGGCGCAGCTCATTCGCATAGATCTGGCCGAACTTTGCGCACCACCGCCGGATCGTCTCGTACGAGACGATCACACCGCGCTCGAGCATCAGCTCCTCCACCTCACGGAAGACAGCGGGAAGCGGAAGTACAGCCACACGCAGCGGGAGATCACCTCAACCGGGTACCGGTGCCCCTTGTACGACGGCGGCCTCGATCGACAACCTCGCCAAGCGCATAACGGACGAGACCACGCCAACCTGGCGAGGGACCCACTAGGACATAAGAGGCATTTCGCCCACGCTAAACGCCCTCTGAGAGTGCCCCGGGGCATCAGCAGCGGCTCGTCAGCAAGCCTGGACATCGGCTACGGCAACACCGCCGCCACCGGCTGGGCGCCCGAACTCACCGCCCAGTGGAACAGCACCGACAACCTCGTGATCACCGACTGAACCCACCCGCACCAAAGCACCGCAGCCTCGCCTTCAATCTCGTCGAACGCGTCGATCGGGACACCGGGCATGGAGGTCGGCAGGGACAGGCGGGTCGCTGCCTTGCCGTCCAGGTCTCGGTGCTCACCGCTCTGGGACCGTGACCCCTGCCGCCGCGAACGGGTCCAGAAGCACCCGGTACTGCTCCTCCGTCAGTTTCGTACGCTTGCAGACAGCGCTCGCGGCGATCGAGCAGGCGGGCTTGATGTCGAAGCAGAGGTCCGGGCGGAAGGCGTCCAGTTCGTGGGTGCGGCGGAGGAGAGCGGTGCGGACGGCACGTTCGATCGCGGAGTTCTCCGACGCGGAGACCCTGGTCGCATTGCTGGCATCGCGGCCGCCCCGGCTCCAGCGGTCGAGGGAGTCCTCGTACAACGCGGCGAGCGCCGCCGGCGGCAGAGCCGTGGACTCCTCAATGAACCGTGCAGTGGCTGTCTCCATGCCCCGTCCCTCCCAGATCTCGGCCAGGGCACCCACCCTACGGCCCGGATCGGACAGCCCACACCACTCCCAGCACACCAACTACCACCCCCCGAAACGACACATCGCTTGGGCGGGTCGGCACACGGCACGGGCCCGGTCCTCCGGCGGTTCGGAGGACCGGGCCCGCTTCGCACGCTGAGCGAGGGCATGTGCCGTCGGTCGGGCTCGGTTGGCTAGCGAAGGGAGCGGACGCCCGCTATGGGCGCCGAGGACGACGCCCGCCCACTATCGTCACGACGAGGAGAGCCACCCCGAGCACGACTGCGGCGATTCCGGTGGCAAGGAAGCCCCCTGAGGACTGCCCCATCCGAGAAACCATGATCAGCAGGACGCCGACGAGATGAGCATGATCATGTGACGGCGATACCGTGCCAACTGAGCCATCATTAGGAGTCGATTCCTTGTGTTCGGGGACGATGCGCCGTGACCGTACCAGCCCGCGGCCAGCCGGACGTCGCCGCGCTCACTGGTCCCACCACCCGCACCGGCATTCGAACGTCGGAGACGGGCCAGCACAGCAGCGGCAGCCCGCAGACGTCCCCCACCCGTGCAGAGGCCTGAGTCAGGCCGGCCCGTCCCGCAGCGGTGGCGCGGTTCGTGCGGCTGCGGTGATCGATCCGGAAGGGGCGTACTGGCGGCGTGGGATCTAGGCGGCCGGACGGTGGCTGCGGGAAACCGGGAACGGGTACTGCGGGTGCCGTACGCGCTCGTCACGCCGGAGGACTGGGGCGAGGTCGGCGGGTATCCGCTCGGGCAGTGGATCGCCGAGCAACGCCGCGCCCACGCGGCCAGGACGCTGGAGGCCGGGCGGGTGTCCGAGCTGGAGCAGCTCGGGATGGTGTGGTCGGAGCAGGAGGCGGCCTGGGCGAACGGGGTCGCCGTCGCCCGCAAGTACGCCGAAGCACATGGGCACTTCCTCCCTCCGACCACTGCGGTGTGGGACGGGCATCCGATCGGGGCGTGGGCGAAGAACGCTCGCGCGGCAGCCCGTAGGGCGCGGGAGAACGAGGAGCTCCACGCGGCCGGCCGCCCCGTCTCCTCGGCGGCCGGCGCGATGACCGAGGCCCGGCGGGATGAGCTGGACGCGATCGATCCGGGGTGGTGCCCGGTATGGGACACCAGGTGGCAGCGCTGCTACCGCCTCGTCCACAACCACGTCCAGGCCGGCGGAACTCTCCCCACGGCCGTGGGCGACGTCGTAGTCCAGGGCGAAGATCCCGGACGCCGGGTCACGGCGCAGCGGTTCGGGTGGGAGCAGCTGGTGCCCGTGCAGCCAGTGGATCCTGGAGAACACCCTCAAGATCACACCGGCCGAGGTAGCCATGATCCACGTCGCCTCGATCGATAACCTCGCCAAGCGCATATCGGACGAGACCGTGCCAACCTGGCGAGGATCTTACTAGTACTTAGTGGGCAATTCACCCACGCTAAACGCCCTCTGACAGGCGTGGTTCGGTGGGCCCGCTTTTGCGCCCGGGCATTGAGGGTCAGTTGTGCGGGGTGCGCAGGGCGAGGATGGCCGTGTCGTCGTGGCCGTCGCTGGGATGGTGGTCGGCCAGCGTGTTCACGAAGTCCTGCAGGGGCAGGTCGGCGTGGGCTGCGGCGAGTTCGGCGAGTTGGGTCATGCCCTCGTCAATGGAGCGGGCGGGATCTTCGATGAGGCCGTCGGTATAGAAGACCACGGTGGCGCCCGGGGGCAGGGGGTGGGTGTGGTCGGGGCGGTGCTGTTCGGTGTTCACCGCGAGGGGCAGGCCGGGTTCGGCGTGGAGATATTCCGTCTGCCGGTCGGGGGTGAGCAGGAGTGGGGGGGGAAGTGGCCGGCGGTGCTCCAGTGCAGCATCCAGCCCTCTTCTTCGGGGTCGATGCGGGCGAGGCAGGCGGTGGTGACGGGCAGGTCGGTGATGGCGTGCAGGGTGCGGTCGAGCTGGTACAGGACGGCGCTGGGCGGGGTGAGGCGGTCGTAGAGGAGGGCGCGCAGCATGCTGCGGGTCTGGGCCATGGCGGCGGCCGCGCGCAGGTCGTGGCCAACGACGTCGCCGATGACGACCACGCACGCATTGTCGGGCAGCCAGATGGCGTCGTACCAGTCTCCGCCGAGGTGGCCGGGGGTGGGGGCGGGCCGGTAGGTGGCGGCTGCGGTGAAGGGGTGCAGGTCGGGCAGGGTGGGCAGCAGCAGGCGCTGGAAGTGTTCAGCGCCGTCGCGGATCTGCTCGAACAGGCGGACGTTTTCGATGGCGATTCCCGCTGCGCCGGCCAGGGTGACGACGATGTCTTCGTCGTCACGGTCGAAAGGCTGTCCGTCGCGGCGTTCGGACAGGTAGAGGTCGCCGTAGATCGTGCCGCGGACGCTGATGGCGACGCCGAGCAGGGTGCGCATGTGGGGATGCCCGGGCGGGAACCCGGCGGAGGCGGGGTGGGAGGGGATGTCGTCGATACGCAGGGGTTCGGGGTGGTCGATCAGGTATCCAAGAACGCCGCGCCCGTGGGGAAACTCGGTCCCGGCCAGGTCGGCGCGCTCGGATTCGGACAGGCCAGCGGTGATGAGCTGCTGCAGGTACTCGCCGGAGTCGTCCAGCACTCCCAGCGCACCGTAGCGGGCGTTGGCCAGGCTCATGGCGGTGGTGACGATGCGGTGCAGCGCCGTGGGCAGTTCCGCCTCCCGGCTGATGGCCAGCACCGCCTCCAGCAGGCCCTGCAGCCGGTCCTTGGCAGTCGCCAAATCCCGCAGCTGCCCGGCAATCTGGTCCAATTGGTCATCCAGCCGCAGCCGCAGATCAGGAATGCCGGGCTGCTCGGGCTCTTCCTCTCGGCCCGCCATCACGGGCGCGTGGCGGCGTGGTGTTCGGCCTCGGTGGCCTTCAGCCGGTAGGAATCGGTGCCCGTCTGAATCAGCGTTGCCTTGAAAGTGAGCCGGTCAGCGATCGCCGCGCACAGCCGGGGATCGGTGAAGGCCTTGTCCCACTCGCTGAACGGGGCGCTCGAGGCCACGACGGTGGCCTTGCGTACCTCCCGCTCTGTGAAAATCTGGAACAGCAGCTTGGCGCCCTTCTTGTGTGCCCGCTCCGACATCTCAGGGTTCTGCCGCTTGTCCCGGCGGATCCGCTCATACAGCCACTCACGAGATCTGTGCACCCACAGCCTCCTGACACGACCGCGACCAACCACCACAGAGTGGCGCAGCCAAACAACCCGAACCGCCTATTACTCCGAAAGCGGCATGTTGCACACCGTCATACCGGCTGGCTCCCAATCTCCCGAGACAGTGGCTCCCGGTCCTGCCCGCCCCACTGACTCTCACGAAGTCACGCCGGGGCGGAGGCCCTCAAGTGGTGACGGGACAACGTCCCGGCGCGGCGGGCGGCGCCGCTGCGCGGTCAGGCGTGGCTAAGCAGGACAGACACGAGGGGAACGCGCCCACCAGCCGCTCAACGACCGCACCTGGCAGTACCTGAGCACCACGACCGCCCACCGTTCTGGAACGCCGAGCGGGCCGAAGCCGACCTCGCCGACGCCCTCAATCAGCTGATGCGCCGTGCCCGCGCCGGACAGGCCACCGCCCGCCGACGATCTTCTTGCCCGCGTCCGTTCCCTGGCCGGCGGCCGGGACGCTGGTGGAAATCTTGACGCTCTGTACGTCGATGATGCCGGTCGGCGGCTCCGCGGTGCGGCTGTCCTGCCTCCGTACCCGTTGCCTCAGCGGGCTGTTGAGCCGGGCGAACACCCCGTTCTTCTCCCACTTGGAGAAGTATCCGTAGACGGTTTCCCAGGACGGGAAGTCGTGCGGCGGGTAGCGCCACACCGCCCCAAGCGGCTGACATCGCCGCCGGTTACCAAACACCCCCACCAGGACAAAACCCTCCTTCAGTGCTCCGGTGAAGGCCGCGAACAGAAAGGCGGGCGACGGCCGTGTCAGGCGGGCGGGAGCAGGAACTCGTGCAGGGACCGCCGCACCTTGTCCAGGGACTCCTCGAGTTCCTTGGGGTCGTTGTGGCGTAAGGACCAGGTGACGCCCCGCAGTTCACGTCGGACTCCGGCGAGCCTGGTCTCTTCGTGCAAGACCTCGTAGTCACAGGAGTTCCGGGCCGCGTAGGCACTCATCATCTCCTCGGCGAAGTCGCGGCCCAGGTACCAGACGCCGCACAGATCGACCGCCCGCGGGCCGACCCTCGCCTCGTCCCAGTCCAGGACGCCGGACAGCCTCCCGGAGGTGTGCAGGAGGTTGCCGGGCCAGACATCGCCGTGGATCGGCACGACCTCGGCACCGGCGAGCCACCGCCGATAGGCTGCGGCCCACCGTTCGAACACCTGCCGCTCGCGACCGGCCAGCCGGTCCGCGGTGGCTGCGGCCGTCTCGGCATCAAGGGCGTCGATCGCCTGTCCGGCCCCGTCCGCCCCGAGGATGCCCAGCAGCGGTTCGCCGCCGCAGTTGTGCAGCGCCGAGACGAAAGCGGTCAGGTCGCCGGTGAACGCTTCACGATCCGCGCGAGCGACGTCGTCGTCCACGACAGCGCCTGGCAGCCTCCTGAGAAGCACGGCGCCAAAGGGCAGCCGCGGCCCGGTCGGAAGCATTCCGAGCACCTCGGGGACGGCCAGCGGCAGGGGCGGCAGTCGCCGCAGGACCTCGGCAGTGTGCTTGCTTCTGCCCTTGGCCTCGGGAGTGCGCGGCACCCTGATGAGGACGTCGGTGCCGACCCGGAGCACGACGTTCGAGAAGCCCCAGCCGACGATTTCGACGGGATCCCCGCTCCACGGGAACGGCAGGTCCTGCAGGCTTGATGCGACGGCTTCGAGCGTCGCGTCAGGGTCGAGGATCATGAGCAGTCCTTGGCTGTTCAACGGTGTCGGCGTAGGCCGACAGGTCCGGGAAGCTTCCGAGGTACCGGGGTCCGCCCGAGACGGTCGCCACCCCCGGCCGCTTCGGACGTGGACGCCTCAGCAGCCCGCCGTCTGGGCGACAGCACGCCCCTCGCCCGAACGTCCCCTCGGGCGGGGGCCGCAGACAAAGACGGCTGAGCAGTCATGCCCACCACCACACCCGGGCGCCCCGACACCATGCACAAGAATGAGCATCTACACGTCAGCCACCCACCAGCCGTGCTACACGCACTACGCAGGGCATGGCAGCCATTTAGTCACTCCATGACAGCCAAGGCCACGGGTACCAGGACGGAAAAGGGACAGCTCAGCACACTGCTTCCCATCAGCCCTGGTGACACCCAACCCACTGACACCACCCCACCCACCCACAAGGGCGAACAGCTCAGAGGACGGTGCCATGAAGGGCGCGGCGGTCGGACGTGATCGCGTAGCGGCGGGCGGCGAGGCCGTGGTCGAGTTCCTCGCCGATCTCCTCGCACAACAGGGCGAGGACGTCGGCCGCGTCGGTGTCGGACAGGTAGGCCGGCGCGACTTCGAGCATCAGCTCGCCGATCGCGTGCGTGCTGGCGGCGAGGTCGTCGACGGCGGCGCGCAGCGCGGCGAGCGCAGGTTCCGCCGGCGGATCGGCGGGCGGCGGAGGCGGGGCGGTGCGGACGTCACGGACGGCCTGGCGGACCACCGCGCGCACTGTCGGCTCATCGAGGGCCTTCAGGCCGCTGTGGGCGAGCGCGGCAAGGCGGCGGGTGATCAGCTCCGCGACGTCGCCGGAACGGGCGGAGGCGGCGATCAGGGCGCGCTGGGACAGGCCGTAGTCGAGCCCGGCCGCGGCCGGGCCGGTGTCTCGCGTGCGAGACAGGCCGGGGCCCGCGGCGACGTCGCCCTCGGGACGCGTACACCGGAGCTCTCCTGGTCAGGGCGGTGCGAATCGCGCTCGGCGCGCCTGTGCCCGCGGACGCGACGCGGCCCACGGACCGGCCGGGCCCGTTCTGGTACGAAGGGCAGCCTGCGCTCTCGCTCTACGCGCGCCGTCTGCAGGCCCATCTCACGCCGCGGTCGGTGTACTTCCAGAAGCCGTCCGAATCGCGGCTCCCCTCGGCGCCCGGCCGGCTGATCGTGGGCGCGCTTGATCTGTCCCACGGCCTGTGGGCGCTGCTGGCGGCGTGGGATCGAGTCGGCCGGGCGGTAGCTGCGCGAGACCGGGAACGGTGCGCTGCGGGTGCCGTACACGGTCATCACGCCGGAGGACTGGGGCGGGGTCGGCGGGTATCCGCTCGGGCAGTGAATCGCCGACCAGCGCCGCGCCTACGCGGCCGGGACGCTGGAGGCCGGGCGGGTGTCCGAGCTGGAGAAGCTCGGGATGGTGTGGTCGGAGCAGGAGGCGGCCTGGGCGGACGGGGTCGCCATCGCCCGCGTGTACGCCACCGCCCACGGCCACTTCCTCCCTCCAACGACCGCGGTGTGGGGCATCCGATTGGGGTGTGGGCGAAGAACGCCCGGGCCGCGGCGCGTAGGGCGCGGGAGAACGAGGAGCTCCGGCCGGCCGTCCTGTCCGGTCGGCGGCCGGGGCGATGACCGAAGAACGCCGGGATGAGCTGGACGCGATCGATCCGGGATGGTGCCCGGTGTGGGACACCGGGTGGCAGCACTGCTTGCGCCTGGCCCAAACCACGTCCAGGCCGGCGGAACCCTCCCCGAGGCTGCGGGCGACGTCGTCGTCCAGGGCGAAGATCTCGGACGCTGGGTGAGTGCGCAGCGGTTCGGGTGAGACCAGCTCCTGCCTGTGCAGCAGTGGATCCTGGAGAACACCTTCGGGATCCAGGCGGCCGGGGAGGACGAGCGGCCGGTGAAGCAGACGCAGGATACGAAGTGGGCGGCCAACCTCGCGGCGGCACGGCGGTTCCACGCCCGTGAGGGACACCTGCGAGTGCCCCGGAAGCACATTGAACAGCTGGATGCGGAAGCGGTCCCGACAGGCCGTCAGGACGGCGCTGACGGCGGCGTGGTGGTCAAGCTCGGCACGTGGCTCGACAACGTCCGCAAACGCGCTGTCAAGCTCGCCGAGCAGCGCCGTGCGGACCTCGATCAACTCGGGATGCGTTGGTAGAGGGCTGGGGGTGCAGAACGCGAGGGGGCCGGGATTCGATGGGATCCGGGCCCCCTCTCGCGTCTGCTCGTCCTCAACGGTCAGATGACGAACTCGCGTCTTCGACCGTGCGGAAGCCCGCGGAGCCGATCCGTACCTGTGCCGTCCCACCGGCGGAAGCGGTACGGGCCTCGACGCGATTCTCCTGGAGACGCCGGCCCCGGGAGCAGTGCCACCCCCTCGTGTCTCCGCCCGTCAAGCGGGCTACCGGCCCTGCGAGAGTCTCGCTGGTGGTCGCGGGTGATTCCGCGGTGTCACCGCCGGGAGCGGTGACACCGCGGTGATGGGTGTGACGCGCCGAACGGTCAGCCCTTCACGGTCTTGAGGAGTACGTGCACGTCGTGGCCCTTGTGCCAGCCCGTGTCGATCAGCGGGCTGTGGTGCTTCTCGTTGCCCCAGCTGTAGTAGCGATGCCAGCTCTGGTGCCAGGAGCCGTTCAGGTTCGAGCCCGTTGCGGTGAACCCCTGGGCGACCTTGCCGTCGTGCTTGTTGTCCCAGAGGTACAGCTGTGCCTTGGTCTGCGTATTGGAGCCGCTGTAACGGTCGCACTCCCGGTACTTGAGCCCGGCCGCGTTGTGGTTGACCTGGATGGTGCGCCAGCCGGTGCAGGCGCCCTGGGCGGAGGCCGACGGTGCGAATGCGAGCCCGAGGCCACTGATGCTCAGGACGGTCGTCAGACCGGCCGCCGCGAGCCGCTTGCGTACGCTCATGTCAGGGTGTCCTTCCCTGTGGGGTCGAGGGGCGACGCGGGGTGGACCGCACCGCCCGGCTTACGGCACCAAGACTGCTCGCCTTCTCGCCGCCGCCGCGAGGCCGGCCGACCGGATGGTGTCATGGCGAGACGCGGTACGCCGTGACCTGCGGAGACGCCGCGTGGGATGAAGTGGCGGCGGGACGCGAGCTCGATCGCGCGTGGCCCTCAGCTCGGCGCCGTGTCGGTGTCCGCACGACAGGAATCGCTGGTCAATCCCGTTCCGGGCCGGTGAGGTGGGGGCCGTTGGGACGGCAGAGGGCGTCGCCCGCGCTGGCCTGCTCGGATGTCCGGCGGGTCACGGTACTACTGGGGGCGTCGCCCGCTAGCGGGTCCTGGCCGAAAGCGTCGGGTGTGGCGGTCGGTCCGCGCCCCGTTGGCCCGCGCGAGGTGTACCAATGGGGCAGGGGGGTGAGAACATCGAGGACTGTTGAAGGCAAATGGGGGAATCATGCCGCGTTGGAGGGCATTGCCCGATTCTCAGGACCAGAGAGTCCGGCAACTCGTGGTGCAGTTACGGAGGTTGAAGGACCGCAGCGGGTTGAGCCTGGTCTCGCTCGCGGCCAAGACCGGTTACAGCCGCTCTTCATGGGATCGCTACCTCAACGGTCAGGCGCTGCCGCCGCGGCGTGCGGTGGAGGAACTGGCGCGTGCCGCGGGAGCGGACCCGATCCGGCTGCTGGTGCTGCACGAAGTGGCCGAGCAAGCGTGGCAGCAGCCGATCACCCCGCCTCCGGCGGCCGGCGCGAAGGGCGCGAGCCGACAGGAAGCACCAGGTCAGGAAGTAACCGAGCCCATCCGTGCGGCCGAGGCCGGCGCAGAGCCGGCGGGACCCGCAGACGCGAAGGAACGATCCGCGGCGGTGGGAGCCGCGCAGCCGCTGAGAGTGCGCAAGCCCGTCGCTATGGCCGCCGTGGTGACCGCCGCCCTCGTGGGGATGGGCGCCGGCATGCTGATCGCCGCGCCCTGGGGCGAGGACGACGGCACGGGTGCCCAGGTGAAGTCGGCGGCGACCGGCCTCGTGCCGAGCAGTGCTCCGGCCGGTACCGCCCAGGGGCCGGGCCGGTACGTCTTCCAGCCAGGCAAGTCCTACCCCTGCAAGGTCCGTGAGGCCGATGAGGCAAGCGGAGGCCTGTACGCCGGTTACAGCACGACGCGCACTGCCGTTCTCGCCGGTCCGGGGTGGGACGCGGTGGAGGCTCAGTGCCTGCTGCGCCATCGCCGAATGAACCCAGGCATCGTCGACGGGGTCTACGGGCAGCAGACCATCGCGGCCGTGATGCGCCTGCAGAAGAAGGCCGGGCTGCCGGCTGACGGCGTCGTGGGCCCCCACACCTGGCAGGAGCTGCGCAGGTGACCGGCCCCGCACCCGAATGCGTGGCACTGGCCGAGGGGCTCCGTGACATGAGGGCCCGCACTGGACTGAGCCTGGCGGCGCTGGCCGAGCGCACGGCGTACAGCAAGTCCTCCTGGGAGCGCTATCTCAACGGCAAGAGTCCCGTGCCCCGCCAGGCCGTCGACGGCCTGTGCACGATGGCCGGAGAGCCTGCCGGGCGGCTGCTCGCACTGTGGGAACTGGCGGACGCCGAATGGAGCGGCCGCGCCCGGCGCACCCTCCCCGCGGCCCGGTCCGCACCTGCGCTCGCCCCGGTCGACGCGGGTGCTCCGGGGAGCGGGTCGGCCGGCCCCGGGCGGGTTCGACGGCAGTGGCTGTTCACCGTCGCGGTGGGTGTGGCCGCCGTGGCGACGGCCGCGCTGCTGACGGCGTCGGCCGTGCGCGGCCGGGACGCCGATCCGCCGGCGAGCCCGGCATCTCCCGTGCTCGATCCCGAACCCGGATGCCAGGGGAAGGTCTGCGACGGGAAAGACCCCGACCAGATGTTCTGCGGACTGCCCAGCCGGGTGACCTCCCTTGCCCCACCGCACCGCACCGCGACCGGCGCGCGTGTGGAGATCCGGTACAGCCCGGTGTGCGCCGCCGCCTGGGGCAGGATCTGGCACGCGGAGACCGGTGACGCCATCGAGATCTCGACACCTGATTCGCGCCCGCGTCGCGTTGTCGTCATGAGCACGTCGGACACGGACGCCTACCGCTTCACCCTGATGATCGGCGGACCCGACCGCACCAGACTGCACCTGTGCTTCCTGCCGGCAGGCGGCCCCGACAGGGAATGCGTCGATTCCTGACCCCCTGCCCCGCCGCAGGCGCTTCCAGCTCCACCCGATTGGCTTTATCGACGTCTCGCGAGTCGTGAACAAAGCCAGCCGGCCACGTGAGTGCGGGGTCTGCTACAGGTCGATCTGGATGTGTTCCACGTCGGTGAACTCCACGCCCAGGCCGTGCGCGCGGGAGTTGTTGGCGCGGAAGTACATCTGGGCGAGGCCGTCGGCTGCGATCTGCTGGAGCTGCCGCTCGTTGGCGCCCTGCTCGCGGGCGGTGAACAGCTGGTCGGCCCACTCGGGTGGCAGGGCCTGGGTGATGTCGCGGATCCGGGCGTCGTCGGTCGTTCCCGAGGCGGCGGTGAACCCGAAGCGGGCACGGGTGGAGACGACCAAGCCGTCCGTGGACGCTGCCTTCTTCCTCGCCTCGCGCGGATCTGCGGCTGCCAGCACTTCTTGACCTCGCGCTCCAGGCGGCCGCGCAGCTCCTGGCGGGGCCGCTTCAGCTTGCCCGAGACGTACCGCTCCACCGTGCGCTGAGAGATCCCGAGCACCTGCGCGGCGGCCCTGCTCGCCGACGACGTCCTGCGCATCATGGCGGCCGACCGTGCTTGACCGCTGTCGGCAGCGTGCGATTGGCCGGATTCACACGGCGGGGGACAGCTGACCGTGAGAAAGGTGCACGACAGCGGCTCTCCGCCGCCTACGTGTAATTACGTTCATGTCGCCCTGTCACGATTTCAGTTAAGAAGGCTGCTGTGCAGTCAGGCTCCACGCTCAGCACTGCATCGGCAATGCCAGGACTCCATACAGGGCCATTCAGGGCATCAGCCAGGAAAGTTCGCCCCCGCGCGGTGGCGCCGCCTTGATGCGCTGCGGCTAGGACTTTGGCCACGGAAGCCAGGGCGCGGGCGCGGTCGCTGGGGGTGGTGATGCCCCGGGCGATGACGGCGGCATCCTCGTACCGCCCCGCCCCGGCCAAGGCTTCGGCCACGACGTCAAGTCCGGCGCAGAAGGCGAGACCGTCGCCGCGATCCAGCTCCTGCTCACGGCTCACGGGTACCGCACCGACGTCGACGCCGAATTCGGCCCCGCGACAACCGCGCACGTGACCTCCTACCAGCGCGACCGCTCCCTCGCCGGCGACGGCATCGTGGGCCCGGACACCTGGCACGCCTTGATCGTCAACGCTCGTGACGGTGACAAAGGCCCCGCGGTCCAGGCTCTCCAACGCCTCCTCACCGCACACAGCCACCCCGTGAGCGTGAACGGAGTCTTCGACCAGGAGACCACCCGGGCCGTGACCGACTTCCAGGCCGAACACCAGCTCACAAGCGACGGCATCGTGGGCCCGGACACCTGGTCAACCCTTATCAGCCCCACCTGATCACCGGTGCCCCGGCAATGGTGTTCGTCCCGGCTTCCGGCAAGGGCCGCAGGAGGACAGGTGAGCGCGGGCCCTGCGCGCGGCGGCCTTGCCCGTCAGGACGCGAGCGCTCGCCCCCGCCGTTGACCTGGTCGGCGCCGACGGGCGCACGGACGGGCGACGAGGACGGGACGGGGCAGACGGCGGGGGCCCGGGACGACGAGCGCCGGACAACGGAGAACGAGGGACGCAACGGCGGGCGCAGCGGCGCGGACATCGGACGGCGGCAGGACGAAAGAGGCAGATCCGCAGCCGGAGCCGAGAGGCCGGGCAGACAATCGGGGCACGACCGGGAGAGCGCGGCGGCGAACTCGCGAATCCGGCCGGTGTGCTGGGTGGGAGGCGGTACGGGAGAGAAGAGCCCGTGCCCCAGCGGGCGAACGGGCGGGTGCGGTGACGCCGGTGATCAGGGCAGCGGGGTGTGGCGCTGCGGCGATCGCCGTTCCTGGCCGGTCAATTCGTGTGCTGGGCCCGAGTCACCCGTCCGGGGGCAGGGAAACGATCCTGCCGGCGAAGAGGGCGTATGCCCGGCCGGGGCGTGGCACGGTCCGGATCATGAAGCTGATCAGCGTCATGGCCGCAGCAGCCGTGGGTGCCGTACTCGTTGCCGGGCCGGTGCCCGACGCGTCGGCGGCGCAGCGGTACTGGAACAAGAAAACGAAGTGCGAAGAGACCGATCCCGAGGGCCGGGTGATCCCCACTCGGTACGGCAACGGCGATCTCGGCTGGAACCATTTCTCCGGCAAGCACAACACCAGGAAGTGCCGGGTCGTCGACGCGGCTCTGGCCGGGAAGGTGGACGCGAAGAGCGGGGGGCGCCTGGAGTACTACGGGGTCGCCCGCAACGGTGCCCGGTTCGTCGAGGTCGTGGTCATCGTGCAGTACGCCCGCCGCACGGCCGACGGTGAGTACGACGCGGGCAAGGGCAAGAAGATCGGCGTCGTCACGGCCTACTGCAAGGGCGTCACCAAGTGCCCGGCCTGGATCAACGAGTGAGCGGGCCGTGCGGAGAGACGGTCGAGCAGCAGGCGTACCTCACGCGCTACCTTCTCGACTACACGGCGGTGCCCCTCGTCGGCCAGACTTTCCTGCGCGGGGTACTGCCGACGCGGGACGCGGTCCGGATCGTGACCGGTGCCGGCGACGCCGTGGCACCGGATGCGCTGGTCGCCTACGAGGTGCCGCTGATGGACGACGATGACGAACCGGTCACCGCCCCGCTGGTGCTGGGCTGGACACGCACGCTCGCAGCCGGCGGCCCCCCGCATCCGGACGCGTCCGTGATGGGCATGGCCCTGGTCCAAGTGGACGCCTCCGCTGTCGAGCCCGCCCCGCCGACAAGCACGGACCGGGTACTGCGTGTGCTGCGGACTCTGGCCTGGCCGTTCACCGAGACACCGCCGAGCCCCCCGCTGTGCGGCTTCCTCCTCGACCAGCAGGACGGCATGCGGCTCTACATCGCGGTCGAGGAAGCCGACGGGCCGGTCGCGGTCGATGTACGCCTCACCGGCGCACTGACCGCCCTGCTCGCCGCACTTCCCGCGCTCGTACACGAGAAGGAGCGCTGGACACCCGACACCGACCCGCACTGCGCCCATGCGGTCGACCTCACCACCTGGTGACAACCGGCGGCCGACAACAGGCACACCCGAGGACGTGACCTTCACCCGGCTCCGCACCCGGGTCCGTGGAACTTGGATCAACGAACGCCCGGCCAGGGGCCGGTGTATGCCTGATTCGCTCCTCGGATGACGACGCCTGACCACGTGGCCCGGCCAGCCCTGCCCAGCGCCGCCTGCCAACGCTGATGACAGCGGGAATCGTCTGCCGCCGGTCCGTGTGGGGCCACGCTCAGTGCTTCGGGGGTGACCGGCCCGGTGCTCGGCCATCGCAACATTTAAGGCAACGGACACCACGAACTGACTGTACCGGTGGTGCTGAGTGAGAGCGTGCTCGCTCAGATTGTGCAGACGCGGGTTCTCCTGAAAGCCGGCCAGGGCCTTGAGCCGCGTATCCGTTTCCTCGGCATGAAAGGGGACCGGGTCGATCCGTTGTTGTTCGTCGGTGGGGTGGCCCTCGATGGGGCACGGCGAGGAGGGCTGCCGCGCGTGTATATCGGGGACCACCGCCACCAACGCGGTCCGGGGGAGGACACCCCGTAACCACCGCCCCGACGAGGGACTTGGACGGGCGCGTGCCCGCCGGACGTGTCTGCCGCCCCCGTCGGGAGAAGCTCGTGAGATCGAGAGTTCCGGTTCGAGTGTCAGCGACGGCTGATTCTGCATTCCGCATCGCCACTTTGCTCGCGTGACCGCCGACCGGTTCCCGCGTGGAGCGGCTGTCGTGCCGGGGCGACGACACGGCCAGGGGCAGTGAGCGGAGTGAGCCGGGAACCGTGCACGGGTCATGGCTCACTGCCGTTCTTGTCAGTCGGACGGGCGCCTGCTGCTCACGCACGCAGCGCGGCCCCCTGGCGGTAGGGGCTGTGGCGCCGCCAGGCGATGAGGGGCAGGCCCGCACGGTCGCGAATGCGACGGAGACGACCCGATTCAGCTACGAAGTGTGTGCCCGCGAGGGTCGGTCGGGGAGGGGAGCCTGAAAGTGATGGCCGTTGAGCAGCGCGCTGCCGAGCAGGGTGAGCGTGTGCAGGACGGCGCTGCCGTGTCGGGTGGTGGAGATGAGACCGGCCTGGCGTAGCACGGTGGCTTGCTCGCTGGCCGTGGGCAAGGATGCGGAGATTCGTTCGGCCAATTGCCCGGTGGTGCAGGGGCCGCCGCCGACTGCGTCGAGGGCGCGGGCCCGCGTGCGCCCCAGGAGGGAAGCCAAGGCTTCGTCCAGCCCGCTTTCCCGCGTTGTCAGCAGGGTGGCGGCGTCGGAGACGTTGCGGATGACGGGGATGAACAGCAGGACGGGTGCCTGTTCGTCCGCCGGGCTGCTGTAGGCGATGGGCCTTGTCTGGCAGAAGGCGGAGGGGACCAGTAGTAAACCTCGGCCGAGCAGTTCCACGGTACCGGTGAGTGCGCCCCGGCCGATCTCCAGCGTGGGGGACTTCCAGCGGAATCCGGGCGGCAGTCCGGCGAGCATCGCGTCGACTCCGTGCTCCGCGAGGTTGCGGGCATGACTCACCTGCTCTGCCTGTAATCGTGGCAGGACGCGCCGCCAGTGCGGAGCCACCGCGGCGCGATGGGTTTCCTGGAGGTAGGCCAACAGTTGTTTACGGTCGGCGCGGTCGTAAGCGACGTCTCCCCATGCTGTCCCCGCCCAGGGGCCCGTGCAGCGCGAGTAGTGGGCCCGGGCTGCGAGCGCCCCGGCGAGCTCGGCACCAAGGCGCTCGGGCCGAGCCGCCCAGAGGGCGTCAATGCCTTCCTCGATCGACAGCGATGCCCCCGTCATCGTGAAGAGGTCCAAGAACGCCTCGTGGAAGAGTGCGGCAGCCGGGTGCCTGAGCACGTCAGACTCGGCATGAACTATCTGACGCCACCCCCCAAAAAGAGCTCTGTGTCCGGATTGCTGCAAAGTCATCAGGGCGAAGAAGGTCTCACCAAGAGGCCCCCATGTTGACAAGAAACGCGTCCGGGCCAGGTCCTCAGTTGTGAAATTGATACGCAGCATGGGACGACCTCCGTTTGCGGAGCTGACTGAAGGTGTCATCTTCTACTGCGCTCTTGGGGCCACGCCAGGGGGTGTATGTGCTGCGTAGTCACTTCGGTCAGCACCGAAAGGCCTTGAGCCTCCCTGAGCTCGGTGGGAAGTATGTGCACCAGGGCACCACGAACGTTCGGTGGCTGCATTTGCTGCAGCTGCCGAACGTGCGGGAGCAGTCGAATACGGACAGCGAAGGGATCGCTTATGCGTATGGAAACTGCTCGTACTTCTCTCAAGGCCGCCGCGTTGGCGACGGGCGCTGGAAGTTCGGTCGCCAGCGCAGGTCAGCCGAACAAATGACGCGGCCGCTGAACTGGCCACTGCAAACGCTGCGAGCCCACCGGTGCTGCACTGCACCGACCTCGCCCCCGGGCCGCCAACACCACCGGAAGGAAGAACGATGACGACTCAGTACAAGGCTCCTGCCTCGGACGACATCGAACTGCTCCAGCTGATGGGAGGTTTCGAGAGCTACACGGACGTGTCGGAGCTGGAGTTGGACGCCTCGGGAGAGGCGCCGGCCTCCTCCCCCGTCTGCTGGATGACCAGCCAGCTCACGTTCGCCTCGGTCACCGCCACGATCAACGTGGGCTGCTGATTGCTGACAATCGGCGGCGGCCCGGGGCTGCCCGTGGCCGCTGCCGCTCCCGGGGGCCGGACCGCCGGTCCGGCCCCCGGGCTGCAGGGGAACCGCCGTTGCTCGAACCTAGGTGGAGTAATGAACCACTGCGTCTCCGTCTATTTGCCCTTGACCCCCGTCAGAGCCGAACAGGCCCTTCCGTTCGCCGCGTTCGCGCAGTGGCGGGGCGCCTCCAGGCTCTGGCAGGGGCAGACGCTGCTCACGGAGCAGCACCTGGTCTTCGCCCAATTGTGCGCGGCTGGTGTCCGGGTGCCGATGGGTACCGGGGTCTCCCTCATGGCTCTTCGGCATCCCGTCCAGGCCGTGCTGGAGGCGCGAACCCTGGCCGCCGCTTCCGGACACCCTTTCACCGCGGTGTTCGGCCCCGGGGGACGCGCCTTCCAGCGTGGCACCCTGGGCGCTCCCTACCCCAGCCCACTCACGGCCACCAGGGAGTACCTCGCAGTGGTCCGTGCCCTGCTGACCCGGGGCGAAGCAGAGCTGAGCGGAACCTACTTCTCGTACCACGGAAGTCTGCCGCGGTTGCCCGGCCCCCCGGTGCTGCTGGGGGTCGGGGTACTGCGACCGGGCATGGCCCGGCTCGCCGGGGAGATCGCCGACGTGGCCCTTACCTGGTTGACGCCCCCGGCCTACCTGAGGGACGTGCTGCTGCCCGCGCTGCGGGAGGCCGCGGCACAGGCCGGGCGTTCCGTGCCACGTGTGGTCAGCGTCGTCCCGACCGTCCTGGCGGGGGCGCACCGGGACGTCACCACGCTCCTCGCCGACAGCAGTCCTCATCTGGAAGCCCCGCACTACCGCGACATGCTGCGGCGCGCCGGGGTCCCCCTTGGCAACACCGTCCGGGAGGCGGTCCGGGCGGCGCGGACGGCCGGGGCGCTCGCCGCGGGGGAACCGGAAGAGATCGACGAGACCCTTGCCGCGTACTTCAGGGCGGGCGCGGACGAGGTCGTCGTCAACTGCGCCGGTGTCGCCGCGCGGCTCGGGCCGACCGCCGCCCTGCACGATCTCGATGCCCTCTTCAGCAGGAACGGATGGTGAACGCAATGGATACCGGGACGGATGCCGCGGCCCTCGTGCCGCCGCCCGCGCTCGGCGTGGAACGGCTGCTGCTGGTCGGAACTGGTTCCGTCGCCGTGGCCGACCTCCCGTTCTGGGTGGGCTGGCTCCGTATGGCGTACCCCGGGCTGTGCGTCCGTGTGGTGTTGACCCGCAGCGCCGAACGGTTCGTCACCCGGCAGTCGCTCGCCGGTCGGAGCGGCGGGGAGGCACTCCTCGACCACTGGCCCGACGAGCCGGGGCCCCGCGCACGCCACGTCGAACTATCCACCTGGCCCCAGGCCGTCATTGTCTATCCAGCCACTTTCGGCTTCGTCGCCCGACTCGCTCTCGGACTGGGGGACAGCCCGGCACTGCTGGCCGCTCAGTGCACCGACGCCCTGATCGGCATCGCACCCGCTCCGCCGCCTGGCGGGGAGCGCAACCCCGTCTACCAGGCGCACCTGGTGTCCTTGCGTGAGCGTCCCCAGGTCGTGGTCGGGCCTCCGGTTCCAGCAAGGAGCCAGACGACGGGGGAACTCCACGCCTGGAGCCCACTCCCTTTGCCCGAGTTGCTCGCCTCGATGGAGGAACGCCGAAAACTGGTGGCACGGGCGGGCGGCCCGAAACCGCAATCTGCGGAGGCTGACGGAAACAGCGGACCGGCGCGATGGTCATGACCGGGGCCCCTTCCGCAGAGTTCGGTACCGGGCTGCTGCGGACCACCATCCGGGGCACTCCCCAGGGCTGGGTGTGGTCCCGCCGCCCCGGCCCCGACGCACCCGCACCGTTCGCCGATCCCTATCCCCCGCTGACCCGGTGGCTGTTGGGGAGGTCGGTCGGCGGGGTACGATGGGTGGTTGGCGAGCGGGACGGGCAGGGAGGCCGGATCTACACCGCTCCCAGCGCGCTGAGCGCGGCCCTGCTGCTCCTCGGGCCCGGTCCCCGGCAGCCCGCGCTCGCGGCCCTGGCCGACGCGCTTGCCGGGGTGGGCGGGCTGCTGGCAGAGCTGCACGGCGTGCCGACGCCCCTGCGATCCGCCGCCACGGGCCCGCCCCGCGCACTGCTCAGGCTTCACAACTGGCTCACCGGCGTGTCCAGCACCCCAGGCAGGGCCGCACTGCGCACCGCGGTGGGAGTCCGCCGGTACCGCCTGCTGACCGACACCTGCGCGGCCGCGCTGGCCCCCTCCGCGGACCACGTCCTCTCTCACGGAGCGTTGAGCCTGGGCTCACTGGTCCTCGGGCCGGGAAACGGTGCGGCAGTGTTCGTCGGGGAGGACCTCGGCATCGCACCCCGCGCCTTCGACCTGGCGTGGCCGGTCGGGGAGCTGAGCGAGTTCGGGCTGAAGCCCGAGGCGCTGCGGACCCTGGTCGATGCGCTGAGCCAGGGGTACGGGGAGGCCACGCCTCTGGACGGAGTCTGGCCGGCCCTGCGGGTGGCGGTCCACACCCACGACACCATCGCCTACCGGCCTTGGCCGGTCGGCCGGGCGGTCGCCTGTTTCGGGCCGCTGCTCCGGCAACTGCTCAAGACCTCCCGCCCAAGCCCCGGGGCGCATGCCGGACACGGTGACGCAAGCCGGAGCGGACATGCTGCGCGAAGGGAACCCGAGTGCGCCTGATGACACGGACACAGCCGAAGCTGCGCAGAACCGTTCTCCGCAACGGTCTGACGCTACTGATCGACCAGCGCCGGGACCGGCCCGGCATCGGGATCGCCGTCCACCAACGTGTCGGCTTCCGATCCGATCCCCCACACCGGCCAGGACTCGCCCACTTGGTCGAGCACTTGATGGTCGTTGGAGCGCGGACCGCAGCCCATGCCTACTTCGCCGAGCTGTACAGGTCCGGCGGAGCCACCGGGGGCACCACGCACCAGGACTACACCGACTTCTTCTACACCGTTTCCGCAGAGGAACTTCCCCGGGCCCTGGCGGCCGAGGGCGACCGATTCAGCGCGCCCCGGATCACCGCCGAGGCGATCCGGCAGCAGGTGACCGCCATCCAGGAGGAAGTGGCACACGTGCGCGCAGGCGCCGTCCTGGCCGGCTTCCCCTGGCCGGCACTGGCTCCCGTGCTGTTCACCCAGACCGCGAACACGGCCGACGGATTCGGTTGTGCCACTACCCTCGCGGGCACCCCGGTCGAGGAGTGCGAGGAGTTCCTTGCCCGGCACTACCGCACCAGCGGGACGGTCGTGACGTTGTCCGGCCCGGTCGGCGAGGACATGGTCCGGCTGGCCGCAAAAACCCTCGGGCAGATTCCCGGACGGCCGCCGTCCGGCCCGCCCTCCCACCCGGAGCACCCGCTCACGGAGGACCGTGTCGTTACCGGAACATTCCCCGGACGGGGGCTCGCCGCGCTGGCGGTCGGATACCGGCTCCCGGCGCCGGACAGGGATCTGCCGGGCTACCTGGCCCATATGCTGCTCGCGCGCGCCCTGCCCACTGCCGGCCGGGACGGTCGCCCGACCGGGAACTCCCTCCTGGCCGACGCCCGCTGCGGATTCTTCGCCCCGCTCGATGCCCGGGACCCCGACGCGCTGGTCATCACCGTCCGACGCCCGCCCGGTACGACGGTACGCAGGGCCCTGGAATCGGTGGACGACGCGCTCGTCGCCGTTGCGCGGGGTACCGTGACCGAGGAGGGCCTGAGGCGTCTCGTGCACCGCGTTCGACTGGAGCACTACCGGGATCACGACTCTCCCGTCGCGCGGGCGCGCGCCATCGGACGGCTGGAAACCCTCTTCGGAAGCGGTGAACTCCTCGACCGGCTCCCGGATCTGTTGCGGCAGGTGGACGGCGGGCAACTGGCCGCCGCTGCCACCGCACTGCTCGACTCCCGTCGCGCGGTCCTCATCGCCGAGCCGACAACAGCTCGCCGCACGCACAGCGGCACTGCCGGTACCGCCGCCCCGGGGCCGGAGCCGGCCGCGCACGGCCAGGCCCCCCTCACCGGCGCCTCCGCCCTCCCCCGGCGCACGAACGTGCTCTTCACCGCGTACGCCGAGGTGGCGCCCCGGGCGACCCGCAACACGGAACCCCATGTGGTCGTGGTCCGGACCCCCGGGTCTCCGGCGGCCGAACTACGGCTCGCGCTCACGCTCAGCTGCCCCGAGGAACCGATGAGCGCGTTCCTCGTCGCGGATGCCCTGGCCCAGCGCTGGGCGGCCGACCCCGTGCTGGAGGGTGACTGCGTCACGTCCGTGGAGGGGGTCCGCGTCCATCTGCACGGCTGGTCGAGCCATCTGGACCGACGGGTGGCGACGGCGCTCGCCCGGCTGATCCACCGCCCGCTGGGCGCCGACGAGTTACAACTCGGCCGGGCAGGCGCGGAGGCCGCACTCAACGGGGCGCTCCATGACTCGTCCTGGGCTGTCGACCGCGCCCTGCTCTGGCTGCTCGCCCCGAACGTCCACGGGACGACGGACCGGCCGGGCGGGTCGCCCGCTCCGGGGTCGGAACTCATTGCCGTTACCCGCCCCGTGCTGGTCTGCGTCGGCGACGTCGACCCCGACCGGACCGCGCGGGACCTTGCACGGCATTTGTGGAGGGGCCCCGCCCCCATGCCCCCCATGCCCCCTATGCCCCCCGTGCCGTCCCGGCACCTGGCGGCCCCGCAACACCACGGGGCACAGCCGCGCCTACGACTGGTGCGGCGTCCCGGTCCCGCCTTCGCCCTGCTGTGCGCGCGGCCGGGCCCGACCGGGGCGACCGCCGCCGCCCGGTATCTTGCCGTGGCTCTCGCCGGAGGGCATCCCGGTGCCCGACTGACCCGGGACCGGGGCGGCGACGCGGTGCGGGCCCTCGTCCAGTACGACGGCAGAACCGGCTCTCCCGGCGTCGCGGTCACCACGCTGCCGGGCCCCCGCAACACCGAGGAGGCGGTCAACCGACTCCGTTCCGCCGTACACGAGTTGGGGGCCGCCGGTCCGAGTACCGGGGAGATCGCTTACGCCAGGGCCTTCTGCGCCGGGCAGGCCGCCCGGGTGGACAGCCAGCGGGCCCTCGCCGACCTGCTGTTCTCCTGGGCCCTGCTGGGCCATCCCGTGAACGGACTCGCTGATCTGACACATTCGTTCGCCACCACCTCGGACCACGACGTGCGCCGGGCTGCCCGGGCCATGTTCGGCACGCCGGACTTCTCCGGAGTCCTCTTCGAAACGGCGGAGAACGGACACCGCGGAGCACACCATGACCACTAGGACCTCCCCTTCTCCCTACGCGCCTGCTGACACGTACACGGCCCCGGACCTCGGTGGGGCCCCCGAAGTGGAACGCCTGCTGAACACCCTGGGGCAGGGGAGATACGACCGCTCCACGGTCGTGGCTCTGCCCGGGCGGAACGACACCTGGGCCGGACGCACCACCACGGGTGCCGAGGTCTTCGTCAAGCGTCTCGCCGGGCCTCCTGAGCACGTACGCGCCCGCATGGCCCGCGCCCTGGCCTTCGAGGACCTGCCCCCGACGGCCACCGACGGGCGCCTGCGCGGCCCCCACCTGCTCGGGCACGACACCGAACACGGCTTGCTGGCCTTCGAGTACATCAGCGGCGCCCGTAGCGGAACGGAGCTGGCTACCCCCGGTACCCCCGACGCACCCGAGGCCGCCCGCCGTCTGGGCACCGCCCTGGGGCTGCTGCACGGGCTGTCCGCCGACAGCGACCCCGGCGGACCCAGGCCGCTCGAACGAGAGCTGCCGCTCCTCCCGTCGCCGGTGCTCCTGGACGCTCTTCCCCTCGCCCTGTACGAACGCTCCAGCGCGGGCGAACTCCAAGCCTGGCGGCTCATGCAGACGGACAACGCGTTGGCACCCGCCGTCACGGCGCTGCTCGCCGCCGAACGTACCGCTCCGGCAGTACCCATCCACGGGGATTTCCGGCTCGACCAGGTGCTCCTCGTCGACGGAGAACCATCGGTGCTGGCCGCGGACTGGGAGGAGTTCCGCCTCGGCGACGCAGCCCGGGACGTGGGAGGTTTCGCGGGCGAGTTCCTGCACCGCGCCGTTCTCGAAACCGGCACACCGGAGGGCGATGATTCCCGCGCGCAACTCGCCGACGCCGTCCTCACCCGTGACGAGGTGCTGAGGCGCGGAGCCATCGCGTTCGCCGGGCTGCGACCGGTGGTGCGGGCCTTCTGGCAGGAATACCTGCGGGCCAGGCCCGACGCCGATCCCTCGCTGGGCCAACGGGCAGCGGCCTTCGCCGGCTGGCACGCCCTCGACCGGCTGCTGGCCGGTGCCGCGCGCCGCAACCGTCTGCTCGGTGTGGAGAAGGCCGCGGCAGGCGTGGGACGGTCGGTGCTCCTCGACCCCGACCGCTACGCCCCGGCCATCGGGCTGGAAGGAAACACACCATGACCCCGCAACTCTCGGCCGGGCTCGCCAGTCTGCTGGCCTCCGTCGCCGTCGCGCCCGGCGGGACCACCGCGACGGTTGCCGACCGAACGGTACGGGCTAGGACGCCCGCCGGACTCGAACGGGAGTTGGGCACAGCGCTCTACGAGACGTTCCACACCGGTCATCCGTGGACCGCGGGCGCCCGCCCCCCGCTCGCGCTTCAGGACACCGCTCTGGTGGCAGCGCTGAGCAACGAGATACCTCATCTTCGGGTGGAACGAACCGTTCCGCTGGCCCAGCAGGCTTCCGGATCGCCGCGAGCCCGCCCCGTACCACCCGCCGCCCTCCGCCCGGGGGTCGCCTCGCACGATCTCGTGGTCTCGCTGGACGGGGTACGGGTGCGCTGCCCCGGCCGCCGGGTGACCCCCGATTGGGGCGTCGGCACGGCGCGCGTGGAACTCACCCCGGAACGAGCCTCATTGTCACCGGGCTTCTTCTCCGTTCTGGGCACCTGCGAGCCCACCCCCGGTAAACCCCTGCTGCGCGTGTACGTCCATCCGGCGGACTCCCGCGCAGCGGTTCCGTTGTGGGGCCGCGTGCTGCGTAGGCTCGAAGACTCGCAGGCCGCGTACCAGGCCAAGGTGCTGTCCCTCCCCTCCGCCCATCCTCGTCGTGACGGCCTCGTGGTGTATCTGGGGCACGGTTCGTGGCACCACTGCCATGACGTCGCGGAGGCCCTCCAGAACCAGTCGGATACCGCGGCTGGCACCTCCGTCTTCGCGCGGCGACTCGCGCCCGGTGTCGCCATCGCATGGGAGCCCGACGACGCCCGCCCGCAGATGCGGGGTCTGAGTTTCGGTCAGCACCGGGCCGCCGTTCTGGCACGGGCCCTGGTCAGGGCAGGGCAGCGCCACCTCAGCCCGGCCCGAGCGGCCGAAGCGCTGCGCGAAGCACGGATCGACCCGCTCGCCCCGTACCGGAACACGGGCTCACCCAGGGAGGACACCACGAACGTCAGCGGGGGCGGGAGTTGAATCTGAGCGAGAGCCCCAGGACGACGTGTCCCGAACTCGTCGAAAGCTGAGCGACCTGAACCACGACACCGCACACGAGCGGGCCCGGAGTCGATGGAACTGACTCAGGGCCCGCTCGTCGTCGCGAGCACCAGGCTCAAGACGAACGCCCCCACCGGCCGGACCCGGTTCGGCGCTGCCGACGGGATGCGCCTGCCCGGGCCCGGCCGGTTGCAGTACCGACCGGCACGGCGGTAGGGCGTGCCACGGCGCGGTTTAGAACTGCTAACGAAATGATCTTCGAGGTGGTTGGATCATTCCGGGACTGATGATCCGGAAGTGTGGGGTGGCTCGGCCGAAGCCGTGGGAAGTCGATGACGAGTTGTGGGCGGTGATCGAGCCGCTGTTGCCCAAGGTCGAGCGTCGGACCCGGCAAGCTTCACCGAGCCGCATTGCCCCGTCGATCGCCCAGGCGGTGGAGCGGCAGTCGCATGAGCGCGGGCACTCGGCCTCTGGGTGTTCCCGGAGCCGGTGGCCAACGGCCAGTCGACCCTTATCGTCCACTGCGTCGAAGGATGTATAGGGGGGTCGTCCGCGCGGACGACGCCCCTGACTGGTGGTCGGGCGAGCCTGGAAAGCACACGGGGTTGTCGATAGGAGTCGGCCCCAGCGTCACCAGGAGCGCTATGAGCGAGCTACGCATACGACAACCCGCCCCCTTACCCGCGCCCACGGCCGCCGGGGCCATGGGCCGCGCGTTGGCTGGCGGCCTGATCATGGCGGTGGCGCTCGGTGTCGGCAACGGCCTCGGCCCCGTACTGTCGGACGCCGCCGGAGCCAGTGGCTTGGCCGCCCGGCTGATCGCTGCGGCCCTCGTCACCGTCGTGGCCGTGCCGTTCGTCCTGCGTCTGTCACACCCCCGGACGGTCGGCTTCGGCAGTCCGGGCGCGAGCCTACGGGCGTTCCTCACCGGCGTTGGGGTGACGGCCGCGGCAGCGGCGCTGGTCCTGGGCGCGGGCACGGCCGTGGGGTTACTCGTCTGGCAGCAGCTGGACCTCGTCACCCTGGTTGACTTTCTCGTCACCAACGCCGTCGTCGCGTTCCCGCTTGAAGCCTTGCCCGAGGAGACGACGCTGCGCGGCTACACGTGGACATCGCTGCGCAGACGGTTCGGGCCCGCACTGGCGGCGCTCGGCACCACGGCGGTCTTCCTGCTCGTACCGGGCACCTCGACGCTGGTGACGGTTGGCATCGCCCGGCTGGCCGGTGACGAGCCGGGCCACATCGGCATCGCCCCGGAGGGGCAGCACCCGGTCGACTACCTCATCCTCCTGACGGTCTTCAGCCTGACCCTGATCGCCGCCCGTGCGGCCGTGGGCCACGCCCCGCTGTGGGCGGCGATCGGCACGCACCTGACCGTCCTGACCGTGAACCGCATCATGCTGCAGGGCGAGGACCGCGACGCGGGCGTGACGGTGGAGCAGACGTCCGGTGACGCGGTGCTGCTCGTACCGCTGTACCTGGTGGTCGTCGCGATCGCATTCCTGGTGTGCCGTCGGGTCACGCGTCGGCACACGCCCGGCGAAAAGTAGGCGGTCTCCGTTACCGGCCTGCTCGATGCCGGGCTCCTGGTCCGCGCAGAGGGCGGGACCGCCGTCCTGGCCGACGACGTCTGGTACAGCCTTCGCGTCACCGACTGGTAGGAGAAACACACGCAGGCGGCCTGCGGTAGCGTCGGCACCGGGTGGAGCGACACCGAACGCACCACACTCGCCGACCTGCTCCGCGTCGCTGCGATCGACGAGTGCCCCTTCGACAAGGTGCCGCACGTGGCCGGAGCGCGGTGGGTACTGCCACGCCTGGTCGGCGAGGTCCGCTACACGAGCCGGACCCGGGCAGGACTGCTGCGGCATCCCTCCTGGCACCGGCTGCGCCCCGACCTCGCCCCCGATGACATCACCTGACAGTGAGGATTGACCATGGCATCGCCCGGAGGTCTGACTCTTTGGCTTTGTACGCGAGAACGGGTTCTGGCTCAACTTCTAACTTCTGTGGTCGGTCACGCTGGGTTAGCCAGTTGTGGGAGGAGGGCCCGCTTGAGCAGGCGCGTATGCATGCCAGCTGTTCTGGCTGGGTGTGACATGCCGCCCATGGCGTAATCGGCTGTTGGGCCGGTTGGCGGTGTCAGGCTGTGTGGGTTGATCACTGCCGTGTCGGGAGCCCTGCGGATGGGGTGAGCGAACATCCTTTCGAGCGGATCGCCATCCGGGGTGCTGCGCTTGGTACCGGCTCCACACCACCGACCGTCCACTGAATTCCCATGCCGCGGTATGAAGGGTTGCAAGCAGCGATGTCCGAAGGCAGGCGAAAGCCGGGCGAGTTCGGGGCGGACCGGTCGGAGGGGTTTGGTGAGCGGCTGCTGGGTTTGCTACTGGACCGGGCTCACGAGATGCCGCCGCAGTTGATCGCCCCGCTCATTGCGGAAGAGGTGGCCAGGGTCGGTGGCCGGGACGTCTCGATCCTCTTGCAGGACTACGAACAGATGCTGCTGGTGCCGCTGCCGGGCCGACGGCTGACGGTCGGTGACCCCGAACCGGTCGAGGGCTCACCCGCCGGCGAGGCGTTCCTGAGCCGCAAAGCGGTAGAGGTACCGCTGGACGGCACCGTGCGGATGTATCTGCCGCTGCTGGACGGCAGTGACCAGGTCGGGGCGATGGCCGTCACCCTGGACAGCGTCGACGACGACGACCGGCGGTTGCTGCGCAGACTCGCCGGGCTGGTCGCAGACATGATCGTCACCAAAGACGCCTACACCGACCTGTTCTTCCAGGCCCGACGCAGCGCGCCGATGAGCGTGGCCGCGGAGATCCAGTGGTCGTTGCTGCCTCCGCTGTCGATGACTGTTCCGCAGGTTGAGGTGGCCGGAATCCTGGAGCCCGCGTACGACGTGGCCGGCGACAGTTTCGACTACGCCCTCAACGGCGACATCCTTCATGTGGCCATGATCGACGCGATGGGCCACGGCCTGGACGCGGCGACCATGGCGACGGTGGCGATCGGCGCCTACCGCCACGCGCGACGGGCCAACACCAATCTGTCCCAGGTGTATGCGTTCATGGACAGGGCCATCAACGACCAGTTCGGCAACGACCACTTCGTCACCGCCCAGATGATGTGTCTGAACATCTCTACGGGCCTACTGCAATGGGTCAATGCTGGCCACCCGGCGCCGCTGCTGATCCGTGGCCGCGCCGTGGTGGACCGGTTGGAGAGCCCCACCACGTTGCCGGTCGGCTTCGGCGGTGAGGAGCCGGTGGTCAGCGAGCGGATGCTGCAGCCCGGGGACCGGCTGCTGTGTTTCACCGATGGCCTGATCGAAGAGCATCAACCCGGTGGGGAAGAGTTCGGTGAGGAACAGCTCATCGAGTTGACCAACCGAACCGTCCGTGACCACACGACGGTGCGGCCGGTGGTGCGCGCGCTCTCCCACGCCCTGAAACAGGGACGAGGCGGCGTCACCAGCGACGACGCGACCATCTTCCTCATCGAGTGGCGCGGCGGCGACGCCGATCATCTCGCCAACCTCGATTGAGCCGACAGCAACCGCCGCTACGGAGCCGAAGGCTTCACGGCCCACCCGCCGCTCGCCAAGGGGCCCGGAGGACAAAGGCAGCCGTCACCGCAGGATGTCGAACTCCCGGAGGCCCCGCAATGTGACTCATCCCAGGCACGGGCATTCGTCACTCAGCGTGCGTACTTCACAGAAGTTGAGCCAGGGCCGAAATCGGTGAACAGAGCCAGGAGGCTCACCGCTGTCGCTCGATGTCGTTCAGATCGCCGGAACAAGGCCTTCTCCGGGGCGCTCGCGCCGGCTGGTGTCGCAGTGGTGGACATCGTTTGGTCACCGACGGCGAGCCCGGGCCCTGGATGTCCGGGCTCAGCGTCGATTCGCAGGCTCAGGCTACCGAGGCCTTGACGCCGCCCTTGCCCCGGAAGATTTCAAGTCCAGTGAGACGGTCGTGACGCTATGAGGTTTGTGGTGCGGGTTCCCTGCGTTTGGCCGGGTCGTTGATCCAGGCCGTCTGGGGTATCTCGGGTGGTCTGGGGCGGCGGCCGAAGCGTTCGGGGTGGCGGGCGTATGCCTCGGCGAGGGTGACCGCGCGCTGGTCGCGGACTTCCTCGGCGGTCCCGAAGTGGACGGAGGCTGGTGTGTGCCAGCCGATACCCGAGTGCCGGTGCTCATGGTTGTAATACGCGATGAACGCGTCGAACCACTCGCGGGCGTGGGCCAGCGAATCGAACCGTTCGGGATAATCCGACATGTACTTCGTGGTCTTGAACTGGGCCTCGCTGTAAGGGTTGTCGTTGGAGACCTTCGGCCTCGAGTGCGACCGCGTCACGCCCAGATCGATCAGTAGTTGGGAGACCTTCTTCGACGTCATCGAGGTGCCGCGGTCCGCGTGCACGGTCTGGGGCACGATGCCGTTGCGGGCGATGGTCTCGCGGATCAGCTCCTCGGCCCGCACGGCTGATTCGGCTCGCTCGACGGTGTGGCCGACGATATACCGGCTGAAGATGTCGATGATCACGTAGGCGTGATACCAGACGCCCTTGGCCGGCCCGGCCGCCTTGGTGATGTCCCAGGTGAACACCTGCGAGGGCCCGGTGGCGACCAGCTCGGGCACCGCCTTGGCGGGATGGGTGGCCTGCCGTCGGCGCTCACCGGACTGATCCTGCTCGCGCAGGATCCGGTACATCGTCGAGACGGAGCAGTGATAGCGCCCGGCATCCAGCTCGCGGGCCCAGATCTGCGCGGGCGCCAGCTCGGCGTACTCGTCGCCGTTCATCAACTCGAGTACCGCAGAACGCTCTTCGGCCGTCAGGGCCGACGGCTGCATCTGCGGGGCACGTGTTCTGCGTGGTGGTGGGGGCCGGAGCCGACGGTAATGCGTGGCGCGGGAGCGGCCGGTCAGCCGACAGGCGGCCGTGATGCCCAGCTGAACCTCGACGCTGGTGAACGCCTCGTCCACGACAGGGCCGGCGGCAGGCTTCAGTCCGCGCTCTCGGAGATCATTTCCAAGAGCGCGGAAGCTTTTCCCATCACCTCGAGTGCGGCCTTGTTCCGTGCCAGGTCCCTCTGCAACCGCTCCACCTGCTGCCGCAGCTTTTCGTTCTCCACCTCCGCGGCGGACTTCTTCGCACGGGCCGGGCTGGTCCGGCGGTCGACCAGGTTTTCCAGGGCCCCGGCATCCCGGGCGGCCCGCCACTCCTTGACATGCGAGTGGTAGAGCCGTTCCCTGCGCAGGACCGCACCCTTCTCGTTCCTGGGCGCGGCGTCGTACTCGGCGACGATTCGCA
Source organism: Streptomyces sp. NBC_00012 (assembly GCF_045040875.1). Taxonomy (NCBI): domain Bacteria; kingdom Bacillati; phylum Actinomycetota; class Actinomycetes; order Kitasatosporales; family Streptomycetaceae; genus Streptomyces; species Streptomyces sp. NBC_00012. The sequence goes on from NZ_CP108310.1 coordinate 340,942, forward strand.
GCTTGTACTCCGAGGTGAAAGTGCGGCGCTTCGGCCTCGGCGCCGGCTCGGACCCGACGGGCTCTGTACTGGGCATAAGGGACGGTTCTCCTGTCGTGCCCTCTCAGGCTAACCCCACAGAACGGGATGTCTCACCCAAGGCTGACAGAGAGGGGTTCGCCCTTCCCCTCGAACTCCTGGGCTGCTGGCATCCGCACTAATCTGTGGGCGACAGGCGAGCAACCAGGGGGACACGGGATGAGGCCTGATCCGAGGGCTGCGCATACACCGGCAGGGCACTGTCACGTTGACTGACAGGGTGGGATGATCTTCGGGTTGGTCATGCTGGGAGGGGTTGTCCGTGGGCAGTACTCCGCCGTCGTACAAGGGGCACCGGTACCCGGTCGAGGTGACCTCCCGCTGCGCGTGGCTGTACTTCCGCTTCCCGCTGTCATTCCGTGAGGTGGAGGAGCTGATGCTCGAGCGCGGTGTGATCGTCTCGTACGAGACGATCCGGCGGTGGTGCGCAAAGCTCGGCCAGATCTATGCGAATGAGCTGCGCCGACGCCGGCCACGGCCGGGTGACAAGTGGCACATGGACGAGGTCTTCGTGAAGATCAACGGCGAGCAGAAGTATCTGTGGCGGGCCGTCGACGCCGACGGTAACGTGCTCGACATCCTTCCCCAGGGCCGCCGGGACAAGGCCGCGGCCCGGCGCTTCTTCCGCACACTGCTCAAGAAGATCTGCTCGGTGCCGCGTGTGGTGGTCACCGACAAGCTCCGTCCCTACGGCGCGGCCCACCGCGAGGTGATGCCCTCCGTCGAACACCGTTCCCACAAGGGTCTGAACAATCGGGCGGAGAACTCGCACCAGCCCACCCGGCAGCGCGAACGGGCGATGAAGGGCTTCCGCTCCGCCGGCGCCGTACAAAGATTCCTGTCCGCCTTCAGCGGCATCTCACCCCACTTCAGGCCCCGCCGCCACCTGATGACCGCCGCCCACCACCGCGCCGAGATGACCATCCGCTTCGCGATCTGGGACCAGATCACCGGCGCGACCGGTGACGGCCTGCTCGTCGCGCTCGGCAACCCGCCGCGCGGGGACCTGCGGGCTGAAGCCGAGCCGGTGCATCAGCCTCGTCGCGCCGGAGACGCCGTAGGAGACGTGGAACTTCCTGCCGATCAGCGTGGCGACCCTTGCCGCGGTCCACACCTGGTCCTCCACCCAGCCGTGCGCGGCCGGGCCCTGCTCCAGATACGCGGCCAGCTTCTCCAGACAGCTCGGACAGACGGCACCGCGATCCGCTCGGGCCACGGGAAGCCAGAGCCCGCACACCACCCTCCCGCCACAACTGGTGCCACTGGTAGCCCGACTTCCGGCTCACCCGTAGACGCTGTGCCACCTCCAGCGGCTTGATGCCGTGCTCGAACAGCTCAGCCACCTGCAGTCGTACCGACTCCCGGCGCAGCCGACCCGCAGCAGTCAGCCCGCCCCCATCCGCATACCTCATCCACCACCGAATACAGCCACCACACCGGGCCCCTCAGGGACTTCGAGAAAGTTCACCCCAACGAGCCGAAGTCAGTAACCGGACAGGCATATCCGATCAACTGGCCAACCGACCAAAGAGACACGCTCCAGGCAGGGTCAGGCCGACGACGACAACGTCGCGATCGTGGCCCGGGGCGAAGGTGCGGAGGCCGGGCAGGTCGTCCTGGCGGACGGCATCGAGCCACTCGGGGAGCTGTTCGCCTTGGCGAACTCGGGCCGGGCCGCGAGCAGTTCGTCGTGGAGCTGGCGGGCGGTGCCGGTCCTGCGCCAGGGGGCGCGGACCATCAGATCGCTGAGCACGGACGCAGCGCGCACCGGCCCCGATCCTTGGACCGGGGCTGATGCGCCGTACGGCGACTAATTGCAATTTTCGTCGATCTTGTACTGGAGTGCCCGCGGGTAGTCGTGCCGGTTGAGCCGGACCCGGACCAGGATCGGGGCGTGGTTGATGTCACTGCCCGGATCGGCGATGTCGAGCAGCAGTGACTCCAGCTCGGTGTGGGTGGTGAGCTCCCGCCCGTGCATCCGGTCCTTCTCCGAGCCGAAGACCTCTGCCAGCTTCTCGTACTGCCACGGGTGCAGCACGTTGTAGAAGTCGGCCCCGTCGGACGGCTTCTCCTTGTAGTAGCAGGGGCTGACCAGCATCTGCTCGATACCGTAGAAGCCCTCGTTGTCCAGGACGAAGACCACCGGCCGCAGATGGTGGCGCACGTGCGTGGACAGCTCCTGGCAGATCTCCTGGAACGATCCGTCCCCGACGAACACCAGCGGCCGCTTGAGCGGCTGCTGGCGGGCCAGCGCCACCCCGGTGGCCGCGCCGACCGAGTAACCGATGGACAGCCAGCTGTTCTGCGCCACGAAGCTCGCCCGCTCCGCCATCTGTAGATTCATCGAGCCCAGCAGTGCGAACGCTGCGTCCGAGACCACCGTGAACGGCGAGGTGGCCTCCGGGCCGTCGCCCTGCGCTTGGCTCAGCAGGAAGGCGTTCATGTGCTGGAAGAACCCGTCGTACGTGAGCTCCTCGGGGTAGTCCGTGCTGCTCAGGCCGGTCAGGAAGGCGATCGTGCTCGCCGGGACCTGCCGGTCCTTGGCGTGTGCCAGCGCGAAGAGGTCGGCTTCGAACGCCCGCTTGCCGAAAGCGACACCCAGCGCGTCCCGCAGTGCCGGGACGAACCGCGCCAGCTGGACGTCCGGGAAGTACTGCGCGCCGACGCTGACGCCCTCGTGGGCGGCCACGATCCAGTCGTCGCCGATCGACTTCTCGCCACCGAGGTTCTTCGACGTCGACCAGGTGCCCAGGCCGATCCGGCACCCGGCGGCCTTGAAGGCTTTGCGCACCTCCGGCAGGCTCGCCTTGCCGTTGTAGACGCCTGTGAAGCCCGGGGTGTTCTCGGAGACTACGGACTTCGCGCCGACGGTGGTGCAGAACGGGATGCCGGTCAGCTGCACCAGCGAGACCAGCTCCCGCTCCAGCCGGTTGCGCTCGATCTCCTCGCCCGCCCACAGCACCGGCGTGCCGAGCCGTTCGACCAGCTTCACCGAGGCCTCCACCGCCTTGGCGAGCATTTCCTCGTTCGTCTTGGTGAACGGCCTTTCCTGACCACGGAGTTCACCCTGCGGCTCGGCGCACGGGGCATTCCAGAGGTCGTCCATCACCTCCAGGTAGACCGGCCTGCGCTCGGTCAGGCCGGCGATGATCGCGCTGTCGATCTGCGAAGGCGCGAGCCCGGGGTTGGAGATCACCTGCGCGTCCACCGTGACCTGCCGGTAGACCTCCAGATTGCTCTCCCGGCGCTGGCTCATGTGCGAGGTGAGCAGACCGAGCGCCTGGTAGTTGAGCCACTGCTCGTACGACGGCGCCGCGTTGATCGCGATTACCGGCACGTACTCGACGTAGGCGCCGCCGATCGGGTTGAGCAGGCTGAACGCGCCCACGCCGTAGGTGACCGCGACTGCGGCGACGCCCTGCTCGCCCTTGGCGAGGTCGGCGTCGGCGGCCCGCACCCGGGCGTAGGCGTCGGCGGCGTAGCCGCCACCGATCTCGGTCGGGGTGCCGACCCAGCGCACCCCGGTGGTGGCGTGCATGATCGTCAGGAACGGGCCGAGGTGGTCGCCCGGCACCCCGAACAGGTGCCGGATGCCCAACTGCTCAAGTCTCGTGGCCAGGTAACGGCCCACCGTCCATTCGCTGTTGCCGCTCATCCGCTCAGCACCTCCGCCCTGCGTGCGCGTCCGGCCCGCACCTCTGGATAGATCTCCGGTTTGGCGCGGGGTGGTGGTGTTGGTGCCTCGTGCACGGCGATCGCCGCGCGGACGGCGGTCTCCACCGCGCCCTCGATCCAGGCGTGCTTGAGCGAGACGTGCTCGCCGGCGAAGTGCACCGGGCCCTCCGGCTTGACCACGTCGAGGTGGAAGCTGGTCATCTGGTGCGGGGTGTACACCGCCGCCTCGCCGAAGGCGTACGGGTCGCGCAGCCAGCTCTGGGTCTGGCCATAGCCGGTGTAGAACACCTCGATCCGCCGGCCGTGCACCGACTGGAGGTTGCGCAGCGCGTAAACGTACCGCTCGGCGTCGGCCATCGAGTCCCAGCGCACCGCGTCATCCGACCAGCTGTAGCTGGCCAGCACCACGCCGCCGCCATCGCTGTCGGGCACCGGGTGCGAGGGGTAGTACATGAAGCGGTTCGGGTTGTCGGTGGTCGAACCGCCGCCGAAGCAGTTGGTGGCGGGGCGCACGCTCGCCCGGCGCAGCGGGGTGTGCCGGAAGACCTCCAACTGCTCCTGGCTGATCCGGCTGGAGTCCACGCTCCGGTGGGCGCCGAGCAGCACCCTCGGTAGATTGGGCGGTGGCCGGTGCCCGTTGTGCGCGGCCAGCGCGGCCGCCTCGGCGTCCTCCTCGCCAGCCCGCTGGTAGTACTCGTACAGGCCGGGCTCGATGGAGTCGAGCTCGTCCTTCCAGTCCGCCTCGGTGAACTCCCACCACCGGCGGGAAAACTCCAGCAGCACCTTGGTGGCCTGGTCGTAGTGTGTCTCGATGATCGCCCGGCGCTTCTTGTACGAGTACGGGGGCGAGACCTGGACGAACCGCAGCGCGGAGAACGGGACGGTGACGATCGCGAAGTCACCCTTCCAGACCGTGGGTTCGGCCTCTGGGTCGCCCTCGGGCACGGTGTGGACGGCGACCTGGTGCCCGTTCGGCCCGACGTCTTGGCCTGCCCCGCCGTCGCGGCGCGGGTCCCAGTACTCCATCCGGATCATCCGCTCGCCCATTTCGAGTTCGTCCTGGAGTTCATCGGCGAGGGCGTAGGGCAGCTGCCAGCTGCCGCCCTCGATCTCCCAATAGGTGGCGTCCGGGTTGATGTCGCTGCGGCCCAGGAAGGTGTGGAAGAAGGACAGGTGCAGCCGCGAGGTCATGTTCTCGATCGTGCCGATCGCCTCGATGGCCTCGTCGCTGAAACCCGCGTACTCGCGCAGGAACCGGCCCATCGAGTAGCCGTCGAAGTCGCGGATCACCCGGGCCCAGCCGTCCAGCCACTCGGCGAACGGCTTGCGCACCCGCTTGCCGTTCTCGATGTACGAGTAGTAGTCGCGGACCGGCTCCAGCGCCTGGTTGACCATCTCGCCGGCTGTGATCCGCACCTCGTCGCCGGTGAGGTGGAAGCCCTCGTTGACGCTGCTCGGGTCGGCGGCGTACTCGCTGCGGCGGGCCTGGATCCGGTTGGTGCGGATCCAGCTGTTGAAGCGCTTGACCGGCTCGCGGAAGTCCGGGCTGTCCTCGCCGTACTTCCAGACCTTGCCGTCCTCGAAGGACTCGTAGACCACCGGCGGGACGGGCGTGTTCTGGTTGCCGGTGTCGGGATCGACGTCGACGTTGCAGAACAGCTGCCGTTTCAGGCCGAGTCTGTCGACCAGGGCCAGGGTGAGCGGGTGGAAGCTGGGCAGCCGCATCGCTCCGGCCTCCCCGTACTGCACCGGGTCGTAGAACGGGCCGTCCTGCTCGTCATCGGTGGAGCGGAAGGTCTTGATCCGCCCGCCGACCCGGTTGGCGTTGGCCTCCAGGATGGTGACGTTGTGCCCGGCGTCCTTGAGCAGCTTCCCGGCAACCAGACCGGCGATCCCGGCGCCGACGATCAGCACGTCCTTGGGCTCGTCGGTCTCCGGGATGCCCTCCTTGATCAGGATGTCGAGGTAGCGCAGCTTCAGGTCCTTGTCGTCCGGACCGACCAGCAGCAGCTCGCGGGCCAGCTGCCAGCAGGTCTGCGGGCGGGCGCGGTCGTTGGCCGTGCCCTCGATGGTGGGTCTCTCGTTCATGGCTTCTCCTCGCCGCTCAGGAGCCGATTGACTTGTTGGGAAGGTCCTCGCCCTCGGCGAGCAGCCGCAGCGTGCTGATCGAGGGGGTGAAGGCGTAGAGCGCGCCCGCGGTGCGGACGAAGCGCTTCATGTCGACCGTGCCGAAGGTGCCGTCCGCGAGCTCGATCGAGGCCTTTCCGGCGAGGCCGGTGACCTTGTCGAAGCCGTTGGCGACCACCTGGTCGGACCGGCTTTCCCCGGGGGTGAACGCGTCGTCGTTGGACCAGTGCTGCTGGACCAGTTCGAACTGCTCTTCCAGCGAGGTGCCGTAGCAGACGAACATCAGCCCGCGGTCCTTGCCGTCGTCCGGGCCGCCTTTGAACTCAGGGCCGTACGGAATGCCGCGGCGCATCAGGCGGTGGCTCTTCGGCTTCTTGTCGACGATTCCGGCGAAGGCACGCGGATGGGTGCGGCGGATGTGCGCGGCCCAGGGGGTGTGCTGGCCGATGGGGTCGTTCGCGTAGTCGAAACCGTTCCGGTCCGAGCCGAGGCCGGTCATGGCGCTGCACGGCGGGGCGAGCGGTGTGCCGTCCTTGGCCCGGCCGACCAGACAGGCACCGAGCCGGTTGGCGTCCATGTTGCCGGTGAAGTTCTTGGCGCCGTCCACCACGGCCTTGTTCCAGCCGGCGACATCCTGGCGAAGGCGGCGCACCACTTGGAGGGAGCCGTTCTTCATCCACGCCGGCGCCTTCCGGTCGCCCTGTTCGCTCTTGTAGCCGAAGACGAACTCGCCGGGTTCGATCAGCTCGGTCCCGGCGTGGTTGTCGCGGAAGCCCTCGCGGCCGGCGTCCTCGCGGTGGAAGTCCTTGACGCCGGGCTGGGAGATGCCGTCCTTGTAGCCGAAGTGCTCGTGACCCTTCAGATCGCCCTTCAGGGTGCGGCCCTCGTCCACATGGACGCGCGTGATCTGGTGGGTCTGCTCGACTGTGTCGAGGTTCTTCAGCTTCTCCTTCAGCAGCGCCTCGGTGTCCGCGGCGACGATGAGGACCGCGTGCACGACCTTGTCGCCGGTGCCGGCCCCGAACAACCAGGTCTTGGGGTCGCTCTCGCCGGTGTCCCCGAGGTCCTTGGCCCGTGCGGCCGCGCCCGCGCAGAACGACGTGAAGGTGCTGAGGTCCTTCTTGATCTGATCAGGTTTGTTGGCGATCGTCTCGAGGCCCTCGAAGGTGAGGGAGACCCCGCAGCGGACGGTGGTGATCGACGGGTCGCGGCCGAAGGCCCGGCGGGCCAGCGAGAACTGCTCGTTGAAGTCTTCCGTCTCGTTGGTTGTGGCGACGGTGTTGAGGATCGCGGAGAGCCAGCCGCGCCCCTTGGCGGCGTCCGGGAAGCGCAGGTAGCGGAAGTCCATGAAGTCCTTGTTGAACGCGGCCAGGATGTTGCCCTGGATGTCGGTGGACCCGCGCAGCTCCGGCTGGGGCAGCTGCTCGATGGACGGGACAGCGGTGGGACGGGTGGGGGTCGTGGTCATGGTGGGGCTCCTCGCGTGGGGTGGAGGGCGGCGGCAGATTCGTAGAGGGACGGCACGATCACCATCGATCACATAACGTAATGAAGTGGACACTTTAAGTAACTATGTCGCCCTGAGCTCTGTCAACCGGAGGCCATCCCCTAGGCGGGTCACACGGCGTCGCCGGGCAGAGCGTCCCCGCGCAGGCGCGGACGGGGACCAGCACCCGGCCGAGGCCGCGGCCTGCGGGCCCGTCGCGAGCCGCCGCTGCCGGCCGCCTGGGTCCCGCCGAGGTGCTGCGCCGGTACCGGCGGGTGTACCGGGTGTCGATGGTGAGCAGCTTCAGTTCAAACGGGATCAGTGGTGGACCTCAAAGCGGTCGATCGCCGATCAGGACAAGCACGAGGCGATGCGGCAGCGGCAGGAAGCCGCGCGAGCGGAGCGGGAGGCCCGCCAGCAAGAGCAGGAGGAGGCCGCGGAAGTCGGTGTCCGGCTCCACATCGGTGCCGGGGCGGATGTGCCGGACCGCGCCCAGGCCCTGCAGCACGTCGGCTCCCACCGCGTCCACCACCTGGACCGCGTCACCACCACCCTGCGCCAACACCACAGCACCCACCCCCGCGTCCGCGCCCTGCTCACCGACCTGCCCCACGCCGTGTAGGGCTTCCCTGCAGAAGACCAAAAGGGGAACCCGCACGCCTGTGGGCAGGTTGACGCCCGGCGTGGTGGCATCGGGGAGGCAGCCCACTGCCCCCGGTCTACTCAGGAGAGAGCGGTCGGCCCGCGAGGCAGTTCCCACAGGGGGTGTGAGCCGGACGCCCACGCTGCGAGGGGTGGCGGTCGACGACGTCCAGCCGCTGCTGCTCGGCGAAGGCCACGACCGGCGCGGTGACCCGGCCGCTCGCCTGGTGTGGGGCAAGACTCGGATGGTAACCGGCCGACAGCGCCCACAGATGCGCTGGCACTGCCTCCGAGCGAAAGCCGATTCGGCCGCTCCGGGTCGGTGCCGTACAGTTCGTCGCACCGACGCGGGGTGGAGCAGCTCGGTAGCTCGCTGGGCTCATAACCCAGAGGTCGCAGGTTCAAATCCTGTCCCCGCTACTCAAACGTGAAGGCCTGGTGGATACCGGGCCTTCACTGCGTCTGGCCCCGCTCGAACCTGGTCCTTCGGCGACAGGGCTCTGAGACGAAGAAGGCGTCAACATCCTGGGCGGCAACGAACCCGCACGTTCTGACACCTCGGCGATCTGGCCCCGTGAGCCAGGGTGGTCGCTGAGTCAGTGCTCATGGTCACCCGGATTTGCTCGGACAGTGCTGATGATCAACCGACAGTGCTCGCGGAAACGTGCACCCTACGCAGTTGCAGGTTCCGCCGCCTGATCCAGCGTCAGGTCTCATGACCTGCGGATTCATGTGCCGTTCCGTGCCCGTGTCGGTGCCGCAGTCCCGTGACGCGTGTCGTTTTCCTCAGCGTGCGGGATGAGCTCCCAGCCTGGGGTTCAGGACGCGGGGACTTTCGGGAACGCGACTGACGACACCGCCCGCAGCGGCACAAGTCTCCTGCGCAGTGCCCGCCTGCTGCGGATGGGCGGCGCGCGTGTCGACACGGCCCTGTGCGTCCTGGACCGGAACGCAGGCGCCGCCGCCCTGCTCGCCGGTCACCACATGGTCCTGCGTGCGCTGGTCCGGGACCCGGACAGTGCCCGGTGACCGGGCCCCGCGAAGCGGTGCTGTTTCGACCTGGGCGGAGTGCTGCTGGACAGTGCCGCCGCAGTGCGTTCCACCCTCGCGGCGGTCGCCACCTGTGCTCTCGGCCGCCGGGTGACGCCGGATGGCCTTCCGCCTGCCGCCCTGCACCGCCCCCGCTGCGAGGTCCTGGCGCTCCTGGACGTCGCCGATCCCGACGACGCCTGCGACCGGTGGTGGGACGGCGCAGCCCGCGTGGCACAACCGCGAGCGCCTCGGGCTGCTCAGAGTGCGCGACGACGCGATCGTGCTGCACGCGATGCGGTGGCCCGACGAGATCCGCGGCCCCGAGTCTCTCAAGCCGAAGGATGTCGACCTGGACGAAGAGGAGATCGAGCGGGCCGTCCAGCTCACCGGCGCCATGGCCCTCGACGACATCTCCGGCTTCCGGGACGAGTACCGCGCCGCCCTGGAGGAGCTGATCGAGGCGAAGTCGGAGGGCACCGAGCTCCCGGAGCCGGCCGAGGGCGAGGAGAAGGAGTCCGGGAAGGTCGTCGACCTGATGGCGGCCCTGAACGCCTCCGTCAAAGCGGCCAGGGAATCACGCGGCGAACACGGCCAGGACCAGGACGCCATCGTGCACTCGATGCAGCCGCGCAAGAAGACCACGGCCAAGAAGGCCGCCCCGGCGAGGAAGAGCATCGAGAAGAAGACCGCGGCCGGGAAGAAAGCGCACGGCGAAGAAGACCGCGGCCGCGAGGAAGCGCAGCGCGTCCTGAGCGGGCGCCCGGGCGGGATGGTCATGGTGGGTTTGCCGCGGATCGCTCCGATGCTCGCCACGCCGGGCAGCCTGCCGTCCGCGGATGTGGAGGACCGGTGGGCGTTCGAGGTGAAGGAGGACGGGCAACGGGCCATGGTCTACCTGCCGGGCGACGGGACCATGGTCCTGCGGTCTCGGTCCGGGGCGGACATCAGCGCCGTCTACCCGGAGCTCGCAGGGCTCGGGACCGTGCTCGGCCGGCCCGCGGTCCTGGACGGCGAGATCGTCACACTCGACGACGAAGGGCGCAGTGACTTCGAGCGGCTGCAGTCCCGCATGGGGGCTGGCCTCGGCGGTGAAGGCCGCCCGGATGGCGCGGCTGGTGACGGCGCATCTGGTTCTGTTCGATGCCTGGCTTTGTCCACGACGCTCGGCAGCGATTGCTCACGGCTACGGAAGGCGCTCACAGCGCGGCGTGATGGATGTTCACGACGAGGGGCAGCAGCTCGGTCCGAGGACGGTCACACGGCGACGGCGCGGCCACTATCAGCGGCCCATCCCCGTAGCCAGCGCTTTGTCTTGTCCTTGTACGAGCAGCAGAGCCCCTCGAAACTCCACTGCCCCATGAAGTACCCCGTACTGCTGCCCGCCGTCGTGAACATTCGATGCGCCCCGACAGTCACAGCGCTGCCGAAACTGCTGTCAAAACACTGCTCCCTGTCGCGTACGGAGCCAGATGCCGTGTACCTGGACGGCGACAGCCTGACCGGGCTGCCGTACACCGAACGCCGCACCCTCCTGGAGGAGCTCGGGCTGGACGGAAAGCACTGGTCGACGCCCGCCGCGGTCGTCGGACACGGCGAGCAAGCACTGGAGATGCCCCGGACCGCGAGGCTGGAAGGCTTGGTCGCGAAACAGCTCACCTCTGTGTACGAACCCGGGGTCCGGTCCCGCTCGTGGATCAAGATCCGTCACATCAGGACTGCTGATGTGATCGTGGGCGGATGGGTACCCGGCCGAGGCCGGCTCACCGGCCTGCCCGGCGCCCTGCTCGTAGGAGAAGCACATGCAGGCGGTCTGCGGTACGTGGGCAGCGTCGGCACCGGATGGAGCGACACCGAACGCACCACACTCGCCGAACTGCTCCACGTCGCCGCGATCAACGAGTGCCCCTTCGACAAGATGCCGCGCGTGGCGGGAGCGCGGTGGGTGCTGCCGCGCCTGGTGGGCGAGGTCCGCTACACGAGCCGGACCCGGGCAGGGCTGCTGCGGCATCCCTCCTGGCACCGGCTGCGCCCCGATCTCGCCCCCGACGGCATCATGTGAGCTGTCACTTGGGCGTGGCATCTGTCACCGGCCTCAGCTTCGCGAGGGTCGGGCGGCTCGGAAGGTCCGGCCGGAGCCGCGAAGCTACGCTTCGGCCATGCCGCTCCAGCACCGATCCGCAGACCACATTGACGAGCAGCTGTCGATCATCGACGGCTTGAGCTCCCGGCCCTTTCCTGACGAGGAGGGCCGACCGGGAGCGAGCGGCCAGTGGAGCGGGCCCGGCTTTCACCTGGCGGTGCTCCGTGAGAGTCAGGACTTCTGGGAGGATCGGAGCACCGAGATCGTCGAGGCAGCCGAACGGGTGCTGGAAGCCGACCTTGCCGCGCTGTCCGCCATCCTCACGGCACGCTGGGGTGCCCCGGAAACGGTTGACCTGTGGCCCTATCTCGGGCTCGACGACCCCGACCCGAACCCCACAACGCGCGAACCGCTCAGCTTCCTTTGCGGTGTCGCCGGCAGCATGCAGACGTGGCGGTTGCCGAACTCGGATCGATGGGTCGGCCTGGCCATCGGCCAAGCTGACCCGGAATGGCAGTTCCAACTACTGGCGGGCATTGGTGATCCCCCCTCGCTCCGGTGAGGCCTTGTGCCACGTCAGCTCGATGAGTGATCAACACACCGCTGATGACAGATACCCCGCACATCCGCGGCAGGTAACAACTCCTACTCCCAGACGTTGACAACTACCGCGCCCAGCCGGACGGAGAAGCGCGGGTCTCCACGGCGATCCGGTGACAACTGTCGTGCTCGATAGCACATGTGGCTGGTCACGATATATGACACCTGCTCGCGACGACTGACACCCAAACCGCGACCGGACCCCGCCACTAGACTCCGGCACCATGACGGCCGCCACTCCCGTATCGCCCATCCCGGTCGCGCCTGCCGGCCTGACCGACCGGGCCACAAGGTTCGTCGAGGTGGACGGCGTTCGTGTTCCTCGGCAGGGCCTCGGGCAGCACCGAGAGGAACGAGCTGTAGGCGGGGCAGCGCAGAGCGCCGTGCGGTCTGCGCAGCACCTTCTGTGACGCGAGCTCGGCACCGGAAGCGCCGACGACATCGCTCTCCTCGCCGTTCGCACCTCCGTGAACCTGAAACTGCCCCGTGGAGGCAGGGGTGTCGCGCCGGGGGAAATCCGACGGTCCGATGTAAATCTGGCCGACGACGCAGGCCTGGAGCGGGTTCCGAAGCATCGGGATGTGCCGGGGCGCTCCGACCATGAGGGAGAGGCTATGGCGAGGTTGGCAGTCGAGGGGACCGATATCGTCGTACGCCTGTCCTGGTGGGAGAAGGCGCTGGCACACCACCGCAATGTGCGGGTTCCGGTGTCGGCGCTGCGCCAGGTCCATATCGAGCCCGACTGGTGGCGTGCGCTTCGTGGTGAGCATGATCGGGGCATCTGCATCCCCGGACAGGTGTGCGCGGGTGTCCGGCACCTACGGGAGGGTCAGGACTTCACGTTGGTGCGGGCTGGCACACAGGTGCTGTGTGTGGAATTCCACCGCAGCGCGCCGTTCAGCCGGCTGGCGATCTCCGTCCCCGATCCTGAGAAGGTGATGGGGGCTCTCCTGCCGCTGGTCCCACGGGACCGGCTGGGATGAAAGCGGGCGGCCTCGCTTCCCGCTGCGTGGTGTCCTCGCCCCTGACCGGATGCAGCTGCCGGCCGTTCCCGAGGATGCTGCCGTTGGACGAGCAAGGTCTCCGAGGCGGTGGGCACGACAGTGATCTCCGCCAAGGCCTTGGTGGAACCTTTCACGCGCGTGGGGAGGAAGACTTCGCGGGAGTTCGTGTTCCAGGCGCTGGAAGCCGGTTGATCAGATGATGCGGGGGATGGTCTCGTTGCGCTTGGTGGACCAGTTGGTGACGATGGGCTTGTCCACGGTGGCCATGTCGGGAAGTTCGAGCTCGGCGGGGTTGGGGTCGTCCTCGGTGGTGGCGATGATGACGTTCCCGAACTCCGTGCCGCCTTCGCCGTCGGTGGTCTTGGGGTTGATCCCGGTGTACGCGACGGCAGAGCCGGAGAGCTTGATGGGGTCTTCGCCGCCCTGCCCGACGGCGGAGGCAACGCCGTCGGCGTTGGAGCCGAAGGAGACGCTTGGGGTGTTGACGTCCAGGTAGCAGGTGATACCGGACTTGGCCTTGGCGGTGACGAGGTAGTAGCTGATGGGCTGAGCCTCCCAGGTGACCGTGAAGTCCAGGTCGTTGGTGCCGCAGGACTGCCCGTAGGCGCTCTTCCAGCCGTCGCCGGAGTCGGTCTTGACGGTGGAGCCGCGGGAGCTGGAGCTGCCGGTGGAAGGGTTGTCGCTGGAGGAACTGTCGTTGGAGGAGCTGTCGCTCCCGCCGCTGCCGGCGGAGGCGACGGCGGAGGGTGCCGCAGGGCTGCCGGTGTCCGCGACGTCGTCGGGGTCGCAGGCGGTGGTGGTGGCCGCGAGGGCCGTCACGGCCGCGGCGGCAAGGACGAGACGGGCGGAACGGGCGGCGAGACGCGAGCGCATCGTGATCTCCAGCGGCTTTCGGTTGCGGTGTTTCCTGCTGACACCGACGACACTAGGGGCGCGTCGATCCTGAAATGATCTGGCGAGTGTCCAGGTTCTGTCTCAGCGATTCGGTTCCATGAAACGGCATTGGGTTTCACGAACCCAGCTCAAGAAGCCCGTACCTGACCACAAGTCAGGAACACCGGTCGGCGCCGGCAAGAAGAAGACAACACCGCGATCACCGCCGCCACCAAGATGACTGGCGCCCCGGAGAAAGGCCTCCGCCGCCGTCGGCACCGCGAAGCTGGAGGCCGGCGGCAACTACTCGTTCTTCTGCACCTTCCCCGGCCACATCTCGATGGAGAAGGGCAAGGTCATCGTGAAGTGACGACCTCCTACATGAGCGCCAGCGCCCCTGAGCCGGATGCTGGACAGCGCACCCGACCGCCGCGAGCACCGCCAGGTTCCCTCACCCGGCACCCGGCGCCGGGTCCGCCCCGGGGGCGATACCTCAAGGGCAGCACCAGAGACACCGACCGTGCCGCCCCTGGGCACCTCTGTGGCGGACCAAGGACCTCGTGCCTCGCCGGTCCGCGAGTGCAGCGACGGCGAGCCGCCCCGGCGCCGAACCGACTCCTCCGCCTTGCTACACGAGCAGCACCCGTGTGCCGACTGAACCGCTTCGGGCGCCGTGCCCGGATACACCGCCGCGGGTCCGGCCCGATCGCGTCTTCCGGAGAGGCCGGAGCCATCTTTGACAACAAGGAGGAGATCCGGCGACAACTCGTCCCCAGGAAGGACGCCATCACGAACATGATCGATCAGGATGACCTGGATATATTCGGACACGAAGGAAGGGACTCCCCTTGCGCCTCCTCCGGATAACCGGAACCGTCATCGCCACCACCCTGTTGCTGACCGCTGCCTCACCCGTGGCCTCAGCCGGTGCCAGACCCAGTGCGGCCGCCGCGTCCGCGCCGTCGTCCCCGCCCGGGGAGGCCCTGGACCCGGCAGCGCTCGGCAGCTCCCTGCTCGCCGTCCACGAGGCGGGCATGTACGGCGTCTACTCCAGCGTCCGCGACGGCGCCCAGAGCTGGACCGGCGCCTCAGGGGTCGCCGACGTGGACACGGGCCGCCCAGTGAAGCCGGGGATGCGACAGCGAGTGGGCAGCATCAGCAAGACCTTCGCCGCGGTCGCCGTGCTCCAACAGGTCGAACGCGGCCGTATCCGCCTGAACGCCCCCATCGGCGACTACCTGCCGGACCTGATGCCCGGGCAGCGCGGCCGCCAGATCACCATCCGGATGTTACTGAACCACACCAGCGGCATCGGCGACTACATCACCGGCGCCTTCCCGTCCCTGGCGCGCGGCTCGACGGCCAGCCTCGACGAGGAGCGCTTCCGCTTCGTCAGCCCTCAGGAACTGGTCCGTCTGGGGCTCACGGCCCCGGCCACCGGAACGCCCGGGGCCCAGCCCGGCCACTACTCCAACACCAACTACATCATCGCCGGCCTGCTCCTCGCCAAGGTCACGGGCCAGAACCCAGAGACGTACATCACCCAGCACGTCATCGACCGCGCCGGACTGCACCACACCTCCTACCCGAGCAGCCCCGACATCCAGGGCCCGCACGCCCGGATGTACGAGAACTTCTACGGCCTGATCGACCCGCCCCGCGACTACAGCGTCTACGACATGTCCTGGGCCTACACGGCGGGCGCAGTCGTCTCCACCACCGGCGACCTGAACCACTTCTACCGCGCCCTGCTGACCGGCCGGCTGATCGGCCCAGCGGCACTCAAGGAGATGCAGCGCACGGTGTCGGTGAACGGCATGGACTACGGCCTCGGCCTGTACGCCGTCGACATCCCCGGCTGCGGCCGCTTCTGGGGCCACGACGGCGCGGTGTTCGGTGCCGGCACCATCGCGCTGGCCAGTCCAGACGGCAGGCGCCAGGTGGCCGCAGGCTGGAATCTGATGAAGTACCAACGGATCGACGCGGACGGCACCGGCTTCGAGCCGAGCCCGATCGACGACGCCCTCAACCGCTACGTCATCGGCGCTCTGTGCCCGGCGTACGCCACAGCCCCGTCAGCGGCTCTGTCGGCTACACCAACCCCCACGGTACTCACCGGCGCCGACCTCTCCCCGGAGTCCTGGGCGGCGGTCCTGCGCTGAACCGATCAGCTCAGTGAAACTCAGTTCGCCGGGCTGAAACGGGAGTTGGATCGCGGCCCGCCGGCCCACGGCCGGCGGGACGTGGACCTCGCGCAAGGTGACGATCAGGTCCGGGAAGCAGTCCTCGCGGCGGGCCGAGCGAGGTGGACGGGTGCCGGTACATCGACGGAGTGTGCGGCAGCACCCCCTCGGAGGGCACTGTCACGTTGACTGGCCGGGTGGGATGATCTTCTGGTTGGTCGTGTTGGGGAGGGATTCGGTCGTGTCGTCCGCGTCGCCGTCGTACAAGGGCCACCGGTACCCGGTGGAGGTGATCGCGCACGCGGTATGGCTGTACTTCCGCTTCCCGCTGTCCTTCCGCGAGGTCGAGGAGCTGATGCTCGAGCGCGGCGTCATCGTCTCCTACGAGACCATCCGCCGCTGGTCCGCCAAGTTCGGCCAGGCCCACGCGGACGGACTGCGCCGCCGTCGGCCACGGCCCGGGGACAAGTGGCACCTGGACGAGGTCTTCGTGAAGATCAACGGAGAGCAGAAGTACCTGTGGCGGGCCGTCGACCAGGACGGCAACGTGCTCGACATCCTCCTGCAGAGCCGCCGGGACAAGGCCGCGGCAGGACGCTTCTTCCGCCGCCTGATGAAGAAGACCCGTACGGTGCCGCAGGTGGTCGTCACCGACAAGCTCCGTTCCTACGGCGCGGCGCACCGCGAGGTCATGCCCTCGGTGGAACACCGTTCCCACAAGGGCCTGAACAACCGGGCCGAGAACAGTCATCAGCCCACGCGGCAGCGTGAACGTGCCATGAAGGGATTCCGTTCCGTAGGCGGGGCCCAGCGGTTCCTGTCCGCGTTCAGCGGCATCTCACCCCACTTCCGCCCTCACCGCCACCTGATGACAGCCTCCGACCACCGAGCCGAGATGACCGTCCGCTTCGCGATCTGGGACCAGATCACCGGCGCTGCCGGCCGGCCCACCACGGCCTGACCACACGCCCGGACCGCGGGCCCCACCAAGCCACGACGCACCGTCAGGCACCTGCAACCCAACAACGTGACAGCACCTCGAGCTGTGCTTCACCCCGACCTACGCCTCCTGGGCCAACCCGATCGAGGCGCACTTCGGTCCGCTGCGGCAGTTCACCCTGGCCAACTCGCATCACCGCAGCCAACCCGCGCAGACCCGTGCCCTGCACCGCTACCTGCGCTGCGCAACGCCAACGCCCGCCATCTCGACGTTCTGGCCGCTCAACGCCGAGAACGGGCCCGTATCCGCAGCGAGAAGGGCATTCGCTGGGGCGGACGCCCGCTCGCCAGCGCGGCCTGACAGCACTTTGCGCACATCGCCTCCGACCCATCGAAGGATCCAGAGGTCACACTCGTGAGCATCCGTACGACGCATCGCGCTCTGTTGAGCTGTCTGCTGCCCAACGACAAACCGGACGACCTTGCAGTACGTCAGGGACAATTCCACATCGTGGTCATTGGCTCGGACCGCGTCGTGTGCCTGCCTCGCACCCGGGCAGCGGCCGCCCGGTTGCCCGAGCGGGTGGCCGCCCTACACGCACTCGCCGGCCTCGACCTCGGCTTCCGCACACCCGAGCCGCTGTTCCAGGGCAGCGCCCACGGCACCGACAAGGTGCCGTTCCTGGTACTCAGTCGCATTCCCGGGGAACCGCTGAAGTCCGACACACTCAACGATGCCCAAGTGGTCGACACCGTGGCGGCCCAGTACGCCACACTGCTGTCCGCTCTGGCCCGCGCCGGCACCGACGAGACGGTACGAGCAGTTCTCCCTCAGGCAGCAGAAGGCTGGTGGCGGCGGTTCGCGGAGAACGTGCGCGCGGAGCTGTTCCAGCTCATGTCCGACAGCGGGCGTCTACGGGCCGAGCGGGAACTCGCAGCACTCGATAGCCTTCCCCATGTCACCCGAGCAGTGGTGCATGGCGACCTCGGTGCCGAAAACGTCCTGTGGGAGTGGACGCACGGCCTGCCGCACCTCTCCGGCGTACTCGACTGGGACGATGTCACACTCAGTGACCCGGCCGAGGACCTCGCAGCCATCGGTGCCAGCTACGGCCGTGAGCTCCTGGAGCGGGTGCTCGCCCTGGGCAGCTGGTCAAACCACGGGCTCCTTAGCCGCATCGCCGCGATCCGCGGCACGTTCGCTCTGCAGCAAGCCCTCTTCGCCATCCGCGACGGCGACGAAGAAGAACTCGCGGACGGCCTGGCCGACTACCGCTGAAGCACACGAGCACATCCACTTCATCGAGCACTTCACATCAACAGCAACCGGGCGTACTAGGAGCGTGGGTCGGTAATGGCCCAGCCGACGAGCGGTTTTGGATCGGCTGATGGCCGGTCGCGGCCGTTTGTTCGGGCCTGGTGCCGCAGTGGTGGGCTCGGTGGGCCGTTGTTCAGGGGGCTCCGGCCGAGCCGTCAGGCTCGGGCGGCGGCCAGCCCGGCGGTTCCGGCGTGCCGGAAGATCTTGCGGAGGTTGTGGCAGGCCGCCAGCAGTCGCCATTCGCCACGGGCCCGTTCTCACCGCGCAGCAGCAGTTCACGGCCATCCTGGCAGGTCGTAATCTGGCCGAATACGGGTTCGACGATGGCCTTGCGGCGGCTGTAGGCGGCGCGGCCGGGTTTGGTCCGCAGCTTGCGGGCCATGCACTCACGGGCCGTCGCGTCCTGTGGGATGCGTCCGCGCGGTGCGGCGCTGACCTGCTCGTCGTGGGTCAGACGACCGGTGGCCATGAACGTGTCGGTGCCGTGCTCTTCCTTGCGGTCGGCCGCGGCCGCGAGGTTCGCCTCGGAGCAGTACCCTGCGTCGACCAGCGCCTGCTTGGGATGGATACCGGTGTTCGCGGCGGACTGGTCGAGCATCATGGTGTAGTTCAGCACGTCCGAGAGGTTCGTCGTCACATCGGCGGCGGTGATGATCTGGTGCGCGCCGTCCACGACGGCCTGGGCGTTGTAGGCCTGGATGTAGGCCCCGTCGCTGTTCTTCATGATCCGGGAGTCCGGGTCGGTGAAGTTGGCCTGCGCCTTGTCCATCGGCCGCGCAATCTCGGCGGCCTTGTCTCCGGCGGCCTGCACGGCGTCGGGATTGTCGCCGGCACCGGACCGCCCCTGGCGTCGGCGTTCCCTGTCCTCGGCGTGGCGCCGAGCCCGCTCGGTGGCCTCGGCCTCGATCTGCGCGCGAGCGGCCTGCATCTTCGCCAGGCGCTTCTCCCGCCGGTCCAGCTCGCCGGGCAGATCGGTGTCCTTGCCACCGCGGCCGAACTTCTCATCCTCGACGGCGTCGACGGCGGCCGCGTCGGCCAGCAGCGCGGCCGCAGCGGCTTCGAGTTCTGCAATCTCCGCCTCGACGTGCTGCTCCTTGTCGACCAAGCGGGCGTAGCTCATCGCCTTGTGCTTTGAGGCATTGGCCTCAAGCTTCGTGCCGTCCAACGCCACCCTGCCCATCTTCACCATGCCCAGCCTCTGCGCCAGGTGCAGCGACTGGGTGAAGATCCCGGCCAGGGCGTCCAGGTGCCGGGCCCGGAACCTGGATATCGACCGGTAATCCGGGCCGGCCCCGGCGGCCAGGTAGCGGAACGCCACATCGTCCACGCACCTGCGCTCGATCGCCCGCGACGAGCGCACCCCGGCTGTGTAGCCGTAGATCAGCAGCCGGACCATCAGACGCGGGTCATACCGCGGGAACCCGCGCTTCTCGGTGTAGGCCGCCAGGATCGGGGCCAGGTCCAGGACCTCGTCGACCAACTCGGCGACGAACCGCGCCAGATGGTCCTGCGGCAACCACTCATCCAGCGACGGCGGCAGCAACATCATCTGATCGGGGACGAACACCCGGAACGTCTTCTTCACCGGCACCGTCGGCGCGGTCTGCGGCCCCACCACCGCCGCCGTATCCACCTCGAACAGGCCATCCCCACCATACATACCAGGATTCTTCCGTATGGAAGACCACGAACAGGAGGCGGCGTCGGGCTCAACTGCCTGATTGACCGCCCATGTCCGCGGCCAGCGCCGCGTAGATGTACTCGCAGCCCCAGCGATCCCCGTCAAGGTCGTTCTCGACCAGGTGCGCCTCCCGACGCATCCCGAGGCGCTCACAGACCCGCACAGACCCGGTGTTCTCCACATCCAGCCGTGCGTAGAGCCGGTGTACGCCCAGCCTGTCGAAGGCAAACCCGGCCAGCGCCACGGCCGCCTCGGTCGCATAGCCGTGCCCCTCGTGACGTGGGTCGAGAGTCCAGCCGATCTCGGCCTGGGCGGCGCGGGCATTGGCCAGGGTGAGCGTCACCTCGCCAAGAACGCCGGGCTCATCGCGTCGGCACACAGCAAGCGCCAGCTTGTCCCCGTCGGCGCACCAAACCGATTGCGCCGCGCGCTCGGCCGCAACCTGCTCGCTGCGCTCCCGCGTGTGCGCCGGCCGGTACAAGTAGCGCGCCACGCTCGGCAGGCTCTGGTAGGCATACAGGTCGTCGACGTCGCCGGGAGTGAACAGACGCAGCGACAACCGGGGCGTGGTCATCGGCAGCAGAGAGGCGATGTCCATGCGGACCTCCGGAACGCGGATTTGGACCAAGATGCGGACTGATCGTCGCATCACGACTGACGGGCAGCCACGCCTTTTCAACAGCAGCGCCCGACAGCCCAACTCCACCACGAGGCGCGGCATTCCAGGAGTTGTTTACTGACCCACGCTCCTAGGTCGTCAGCTCGGGCTCTGGGTCCGGTGACGGCGCACGATGAAGAGCATGCCCGCGCCCGTGGCCACCGCTGCGGCAGCCGCACCCGTGATCGGCAGCGTCGAGGAGCCGGTTTCTGCCAGGGTGCCGCCGTTCGTCGTGGTCCCGTCGTCGCCGGCCGTCGACGACCCGCCGGCCGAGCCGCCCGAGACATTGGCCGAGCCGCCCGTCGAGCCAGTCGGCTCCCCACCCGTGACGTCCAGCGTGATGTCGGCCTTGTCGTTGGCCTTGTTGGGGTCGAATGGCCGTTCCTCGGTACTCAGGGCCACCTGGCCCTTGGCGTTCGCCACCCGCTTGTCGATCTTCAGCTCGAAGGTGTAGGTCTCTTGGCTGCCCTCGTTTAGCGACCGCATGCCGCAGACGTACGCCTTACCCTTGGCCTGGCAGAACTGGCCGCGCTTGACGACCGACGTTCCGGCGGGAGGCGTGATCATGACGCTGACGGACCGTTCCCCCTGTTTCGTCAGGATCCAGGCGGGCCCGGCGTTGATGAACTTCACCTTCATCTTCACCGTGTCACCGACGCTTCCCTTCAGCGCGGCACCCGTCACCTGGTAGTCCGCCGTGTTGACGGAGCTGACGGGCACATTGACAACTCGTGCGGTCCCCTCGCTCCCGGCCTGTCCCTCGACCAGTTTCACCGCCGGCGCGGTTCCCGCCACCGGCTGGGTGCCGTTCTCGTCCGCTCCGGGATCGACGTCCCAGACATTCACTCGCAGCTCGTCATTGAGCGCGCGGTCCAGTGCCTCGACGCGGAGAGGCCTCTCGGGCGTGTAGACGGTGCCCGGCTCCACCACTTGGTCGTCGAACGCACACACCGCGATCCATCTCTCGGGCATCTCGTCGTAGGACCGGACCTGCTGTGTCCGGCAGTTGGAGGGAACCTCCGCGAAGTCGAGTCCTCGGGTGACGCCGTAGGAGACCCACACCTTCTCGGCCGCCCCGGTGCCCTTGTTCGCCACGGTTGCCGACAGATCGAAGCTGCTCCCAGGTTTCACCCCGTTGACCGGCTCGATGCCTCCAATGACCAACTCGGGTGCGGTTTCATCGCCGAAGGCGGCAGGAGCCGCAGCCAGTGCGATCAGGCCGGCAGCGCTGAGGGTGGCAGCAACGGCACGGGAGGCGCGACGGTTGTGCGGGGGAAACGGCATTGGAGAGATCCTCTGCTGGGACGCGGAAAACGGGCGGTGACTTCCAGGAGAAATGTTTCCGGTCACTAGACTCTTATCTAAATCGAACGGTTGCGTGGCCGGTACCTCCTCCGCCTTGCGATCGCATCCACCGGGTGCCGTGAGCCCCGGCCCGATGTCGACGCCGACCACCAGCGCGAGTCCGGAAGTGCGCTTCCTCCCTTACCCGGAGGCGATCGCCGAGGTCACCAGCCTGCTCGCCCCCGGCGACAACCGGCGCTGATCGTCAAGTGCCGGCGAGACGCCAGAGCGAAGTGACCTCAGCGGCACGGGCGGCGTGGAGGGGATCCGCGGTGTCCCCCGCTCGTGGATGCCGCGGCCGAATGTCGGTCCTGTCCACCACGGCCAGGTCCGACAGGATGAGCCATCCTTCGCCTCCCGGTTCGAGGTGCGCGGTGAGTCCGTCCAGGAAGTCGCGGAGCATGCTGCCGCCCGGGTCGTAGACGCCTTGCTCCACGGCGGAGGTGGGCCGGGCTGGAATCCAGGGCGGGTTGCAGACGATGAGGTCCGCGCGCCCTTCGGGAAACAGGCCGGGCCCAAGACGTCGATGCGCCCGCTGAGGTTCAGCCGGCGGACGTTCTCGCGTGCGCAGGCCAGGGCGCGCGGGCTGATGTCGGTGGCCATGACGTGGTCGATGCCCCGGCGGGCCAGGACGGCGGCGAGTACTCCCGTCCCCGTCCCGAGTTCGAACGCGGTACGGCGACCCGCGCGATGGGCCGCTGGGCCCGGCGTGATCAGCACGGCCAGGGCCAGCGTCCGCCTTCCCCGGCAAGGTGGATCTCGCAGGTCAGGCCACCCCGGGAGCGTCCCAGCCCCTCGTCGGGGCGGTGCTGCCGGGGCGTCGTTCTTTTCCACGCACCCGTGGGGATCTTCCGCGCGCTCCGGCCGCATGCTGGTGAGCCCGGCAGGAGGTGGAGTCCACGCTCACCATCGACCAATCGATACGGCCCTCCGTGTCGGCGTCGGCCAGGACAGCCGCGAAGACCTTGTCCCCCGTGCCATGCGCCGACCAGCGCCTATGCCTCTCGTACATGTGTCCCCGAGGTCGTCCAGCTGCTTTGGGGTGCAGGCGCGGCGCAGCATCGGGAAGATGTTGTTCTCCTCGTCCTGGACGTGGGCGGCGACCTCATCCATGAGCTGCTGCAGCATCGTGCTCATCTGCGGGTCGTCGGTGTCTACCCTCTCCAGCTGCTTGAGGATCTTCTCGACCCGGCCGTGGTCGGCGATCTCCTTGTCCGCGAGCCGGTCGCCGCCATCGATGTGCTCGCGGACCGCCGGGTACAGGTACTGCTCCTCGGCGACCGAGTGCCGCACGAGCTCGATGGTGACCTCGTCCACCTGGTCCCGCAGCTGCTGGCCGCCCGCGGTCATCGCCTGGATACGGCCGAACATCTCCTCGACCTCGCGGTGATCGGTCATCAGCTCGTCGATCACGTTCCCGCCTTGCCCCATCGCACATCCGCCTCTCTCATTCCGGGGGCGGGTCTCTCCCGCCCAGCCCATAGGTATCCCCGCCCGGAACACCGCGCCCGCCCAGCCCGCTGCGGCCTCACCCGCCCGGCACACCGCGCCCGCCCAGCCCGCTGCGGCCTCACCTGCTCGGCCCCACCGTGCACGGCCCGGCACCCGGACTTGTGCGGGCCCGGCGGGGCCGCGCGGCCCCGTTTGTCTGCCCACCTGGCGGGTGGCGATCGCCTACCGCGGGATCCCGCTGCAGAGCGCCTACAGCGGCGCCAAGCACGCCATCCAGGGCTTCAACGAGGCGCTGCGCCGCGAACTGCTCGCCTCCGGCACCCGGGTCCGCACCACGATGGTGCAGATGCCCGCCGTGAACACCCCGCAGTTCGCCTGGGTCCGCTCCCGCCTTCCCAGGCGGGCGCAGCCGGTGCGCCGATCTACCAGCCAGAGGTCGCCGCCCGCGCCGTGGTGTTCGCGGCCGACCATCCGGGGCGGCGGGAGTACTGGGTCGGCGCCAGCACCGTGGCGACCCTTCTGCTGGACCGCTACCTGGCCGTACCGGCTTGGACTCCCAACAGACTGACGAGCCGTAGCGCGGGCGATCCCGACAACCTGTTCGACCCGGTGGACTCCTGGCAGGACTTCGGGGCGCACGGCCGCTTCGACGACCGGGCCCGGAACCGTAGCCTGCAGCAACAGGCAGCGCACGCCCTCGGCGCCCTCGCCGAGGTGGCGCGGCGAACGCCTGGCCGGATGAGACCAGGTTTGCCAGGGCTTCCGGTTGGGTTCGTTTCACGGGTGCAGGGCACACGCGTCCCGCAGTTCACCGGACAGGAGTGAACGGGCATGCTCGCGGATCAACCCCAAGCGGGAACGGCAGTACGAGCACATCAAGGACAGCGCCTTGGACCGCGGCGAGAGCGAGTAGCGCGCCAAGGAGATCGCCGCTCGCACCGTGAACAAGGAACGCGCCCAGCACGGCGAGTCGAAGACCGCCAGCCGTAGCTCGGTCAAGGACACCTCCTCCTCCAAGCGCGGCGGACAGCGCTCCCACAGCGGCTCGCAGGGCTCCACCGAGGAGTAGCTGTACAACGAGGCCAAGAAGCGCGACATCCATCGATGGTCACCTGAAGCAGGTCGTGGCGGCGGTCGTAGCCGTCCGGGATCGGCAGCTGCGGGTGGCGGGTGCCCTGCCACCTCGCCAGACCAGACCGCGGTCGGTGATCGGGCGGTCGTAGACCAGGGCAACAGACACGCCAGCGCCCTGACCGCCCGCGTCAACCTCGCCGCCTCCTACCGGGCAGGCGGGGCGCACCAACGACGCCATCAACCTGCTGGAAACACGTGCTCGCCGAGTACGAGCGCCTGCTCGGCAACGAACTCGCCGACACTCGTTCTGCTCGTGATGCGCTGTCCCGGTGGCGGTCGGCGGGAGGTGGTCGTGGGGAGACTCCGTTGCAAACGGGGCCCGTTCGGTTCGTGCAGACTGGTAGCGCCAGGCGGGAGGGCTGGCGCTGCCACAGGCGGGCATGCCTGCTTGTACCAGTAGCGGACGCGGCCATGGTGACTACAGATGCCGCGGAACTTCGCCGCGTAGCTGGTGGTCCCGTCCTCGCATTCGGCGGTCGCGCCTGCCGGGTGCGGACTTGCGACCCTACACACACCGGTGGTGTGCGGTGCGCACGTGGTGGTCGCCTCGGCCTGGACGGCCGGGCCGAGGAGCCCGACAGCAACGACGAACGCTGTAACGGCGCCGCGGACGATGCCGCGGCGGGCCAGGCCTCTGCACGGCGAAGGATCGTTACTGCCCGGCAGGTGTCACCCGCGCGGGTGAGAAGTCGTACCGGGAGCCAGCGTGGGGCGTCGTGACAGTGCGTCGGGTCCGGTCCCCCGCTCACAGACTCTGCGCAGCCGGTACCGGGCCGACTCGTCGTTCGTGGGTCGCGCACGGGCTCGGTCGGTCGAGAACGTGCACATCGTGAAGCCACGACGCAATGCCAGGCAGCACACAGGGATGGTCGGGTCTCGCAGTCATCCGGTCAGCGTTCCAGTTCTGCATGCTCACAGCGGCACCTTTCGAACGGATCGTCAGATCAGGGGATGGTGTTCTGGCTCTTCTCCGGGGTTTGGCGGCGCGGTATGCCTCCCATGCCTACCCGCCCCCGTGGATACCCCCTCGCCGGTCATCCCTCCTCCACAGACCCCCAGCATCCTTGCGAGAGAGGCACAGCTGTCCCGCTCCTTGCATGGTGTCGCATAGACCACGTCAGCCAGGCGGAAGCCGTAGACGGCGCGATCATCCCTTTGCGGATCACGGCCCATAAGACGTACCCCGAACGCGCCACCGGGACAGAAGAAAAAGGCGGCACGGGCCCGTACCCGGACCGGCAGCGACTGCCAGTACGGATGCGTGGCCACCTCGATACTCAGCTGGCGCAGCTCCATCTGGAACCGCGCCATCTCCCCAGCCTGCTCTTCCGTGTACCCGGGGCTGTCCGGCTTCCCGGACACGTAGGTGTTATGGGCGGCACTGGAGAAGCGGATCAGCGTCGACGAGCTGCGTTCGCCGCAACAAAGCCTCACAGCAGGCGCGGACGAAAAGAGCAAAACGACCTCCAACAGCCAGCAGCACACGGGAAGATGAACCATGAGCAGCTGGATGATGAGGGCCCGAGTACGGGTCGTAGCAGACGTAGAGGCCAGCAACCCGTACACCCGCCCCCGGCTCTATCGAGCCGGTGACGAACTGGAGATGATCCTGCGAGGCCGCGCCGGTGAACCACTGTCCGCCGTGTCCTGGTGGTCCAGCACAGATGTGGACGGCGCCTACATCCTCCCCGCCGACGCGGTGACCGTCTTGGAAGCTCTTGGACCGACCTGGGTCAAATGCGGCGAGTGCGACGCAGGCGGGCGGATCGAGCGGGATGACGACGGGCTCGCCTACGTGGACGTCGGCGCCGTGATCGCGCAGCGGCGACGGGCCGCCAAGACCATTCCACACCAGCCGGGCCGATCATGAAGTAGCACTACATCCTGACTCTCGGTATCTATTCGACCGGATCTGTCAACGGCGATGCGGTCTGGCAGTGCCGCCGAGGCCGTCGACGGCTGCTCGACCCGGACAGGCGGAAGTGGGCCTTGGCGAGGTAGGACTCGTCCGCCAACTGGTCGGTGCGCACGAGCTGTTGTTCCATGGCGACCGCTGCTTCCGCGACGGCCAGGGCCTCGTCGTAGCGGCCTGCCCCGCAGAGTAACTTCTCGGGCAGATCCAGCAGAGCCAGGAACCGGTTGAGGCAGTCCGACAGTTTCCTGATGTTGTGCGTGCGCGCAGGCGTTCGTCCAGCCTCGTCGGGCTGATGTCCTCTTCCCCTGCGCAGCCTTCCCGGATTGCGCAGCCGGCAGCCTGCCGGATCAGCCACTTCAGCGACAGCTCGATGCTGTGCCGGTAGTTGTAGAGGATCGGGATGGGCAAGAGGTCGTCCGGGCCCCCGGGGTATTCCAATGACGCACGGCGACCTCGGCCACCTTCAGGTAGCCGTGCGCGAGGGCGAGATCGGGCGGAGAAGCCGATCGACCCACGGTCACGGCGCAAGCGCCACGGGCAGCGCCGGGTGCAGGAAGAAGATCAGGTACGGGGCGGCGAGCAGCAGCAGTGGCGACGCACCGAGTCTGTTGCGCCAGCGGGCGGGCAGGAAGCGTCCGGCCAGGGTGTCTCCCGCCAGCATGCCCACTGCGGCGGAGGCGAGCAGGAGCCCTGCATGGTGTGGTGCGTGGGAGACGAAGAGGGACTCGCAGCCGACGACGAGTCCGTTGGGCGCCCACAGGGCGAGATAGACGCGGCGTCGCGGTTTCGCCGCCCACAGACGCGGGTTGGTCCGCCAGGTCTCGCTTGCAGACGGACGGCCTTTTGCGCGCGGCGGCCGTCTCGCGAGACCGATGCGGGCGACGGCTACGGAGACGACGAAGAGGGCGGCGCCGGTGAGCAGGGCCCCGGTGGCGCCAGGACGTTGACGAGTACGCCGCCGGCGGTGTAGCCGCAGATCTGCAGGTTTCCCGCGCACATGTTGAGCACCGAGCGGCCAAGCAGGTAGCCCTCTGTGAGGAGGATTTCGGTGAGTAGTCCGTAGCGCACTCCGCCCTCGACCGAGCCGAGCATGCCCTGCACCGACAGACAAACCTGAGCCCCGACGGCGCCGGTGCAAGTGACCTGTGCGGACGGAACCACCGCTGCCTCCGACCGCTCCGTCGTTGCTGTCTGCACGTGCCGACGCAGTCGGACCTCTCCGTGGTGCGGCGCCAGTCACCGGCGCCGTGCCTGGCAGCGAACTGCTGCGGTGGCGGATGCGGACGAATGATCCGGGGCAGCGACGGGGCCAACCGCATCTCCTGCCCGGCAGGCTCTGGCCCTACTGATCCCTCGCATGCTTCAATCCAGATGTTCAGATGTCCAACATTTGGAGGTCCTGATGGAGGGGTTGCGGCAGCCGCGTCGTGCGTCGACTCTGGCCGCACAGGTTGCTGACCAGTTGCGGGAGCAGCTGGCGTCCGGGCGGTGGTCGGTGGGCACCCGGATTCCGGGTGAGCAGGAACTGGCCGAGATGCTCCAGGTGAGCCGGAACACCGTTCGCGAAGCACTGCGGGCACTGGTCCACCTCGGTCTGCTGGAAGCGCGGGTCGGCGATGGCACCTATGTCCGGGTGACCAGTGAGTTGGAGGCGGTGCTGCTGCGGCGCACGGCCACCACGCGTGCGGCGGACGTCCTGGAGCTGCGGGCGGTGCTGGAGGAGCATGCCGCCGGCTTGGCCGCCGAGCGGCGGTCGGAAACCGATACCGTGCGGCTGCGGGAACTGCTGGCGGCGGCTCGCGAGAGCAACCGCTCGGGATCGATGGCGCAGGTCGCGGCCGCCGACGGGGCCTTTCACCTGGCAGTCGTGCAGGCTGGCGGCAACGAGCTGCTCGCGGAGCTGTACGAACACCTGGGCGGCGCCCTGTCGGCCTTCCTGGCGGCGCTGCCGTGGGACGACGATGTCGCTGCCGAACATGATCACTGGCATGCCGCGCTCGTCGACGCGATCGGTGCCGGTGACGCGGTCGCCGCCCGTTACGCGGCGTCCATGCTGGTGCAAGTGACGGGCCGGCTGGCCGCGGATGCCACCACGCAGCAGCGCAGTGCCGTGGAACGGGACCGGTCGTCATGCGGGTGAATGACGCGCGCGACGTGTCGGACTGGGGGAGGGCGGCAGCGCCGGGTGAGCGGTCCATGGTGTGGCTGCTGGCGGGCGTCGTGCTCGTCGCGGCGAACCTGCGTGCCGCGCTGACCGGTGTGGGCCCGCTGCTTCCCGGGATCGAGGCATCGACCGGCCTGTCCGGCACCTGGACCGGGCTGCTCGGCACCCTGCCGCTGCTCACGTTCGCCGCCACATCGCCGCTGGTTGGCCGGACCGCACACCGCTACGGCGCCCCGCGCTCCCTGGCCATCGCGCTGGCCGTACTGGCGGCCGGGCTCCTGGTGCGCTCCCTGCCAGGCGTGATCTTCCTGTTCGCCGGAACGGTGGTGGTCGCGGCCGCGATCGCCTACGGGAACGTACTGCTGCCTTCCGTCATCAAGAGCACCGTGTCGGAAGACCGGATCGGGCAGGTGACCGGCCTCTATGTCACCGCGATGGGTCTGCTGGCCGCGATCTCGTCCGGTGTGTCGGTGCCCATGGCCGACCACCTGACAGGTGGCTGGCGTACTGCGCTGGGGGTCTGGGCCGTACTCGCTGTGCTGGCCTTCGGGGTCTGGCTCCCGCGCTGCCGGCGCACCGGCCCCGCGGGGGCAGCGCCCGCCGTGCGAGAGCGCATCCCCTGGCGTTCCCCGCTGGCCTGGCAGGTCAGCGTGTTCATGGGGCTGCAGTCCCTCGGCTTCTACACCACGATCGCCTGGCTGCCCAGCATCGTGCACGATCACGGAGTGGGCGAGGCCGCCGCCGGGTGGCAGTTGTTCCTCTTCCAGATCGTCGGTCTCGTCTCCAGCAGTGCACTGCCCGTCCTGGCCCGCCGATGGAGGGACCAACGGCTCCTGGCGGCGGCTGCCTCGGTGATCGTCGCGCTGGGCTTCGTGCTGCTGGCCGTGGCCCCGCAGTTGGCCGTCGTGTCCAGTGTGCTCACCGGCCTGGGCGGCGGAGCGTGCCTGGTCCTCGCCCTGGCCTTCCAGGGCCAGCGGGCTGCGGACGCCTCGCAGGCGGCAGCGCTGGCCTCGATGGCCCAGTCCGTCGGCTACCTGGTGGCCGCGGTCGGCCCGCTCCTCCTCGGCGCACTGCACGACCTCACCGGCGGATGGACGCTCCCCCTCCTGCTCCTGGTCGTGCTGACGCTCGCCCAGGGCGCCGTCGGAGCCGGCGCCGGCCGCGACCTGCTCCTGAAATCCACCTCCCAACTCCCCACTTCCGTACGGATCGGAGACTCACCGTCATGACCATGACCGCCCCCTTCAGCTACCTGGACACGCCGACCGCGGCACCGCTGTCGATCACCGAGCTGATGCCCGGCGCCTACAACCTCCTGGAATACGCCGCGGTCACGGCGGGAGAGCAGGTGCTGGTCCTGGCCGAACACGGCACCGACCCGGTGGTCATCCAGGCCGTCGCAGCGGCGGCCGCCTACCGCAACGCCGACGTGCACGTGCTGTCCATCCCGCCGATCAGCGCCGGCGGGTGGGACCGCGCGACGCCCTCACCGCTGCCGTCCGCCGCCCACGCCGCCGCTGACGTGGTGATCTCGCTGACCTGGTGGGGGGAGGTGCACACCGCCCGGCTGTTCTTCGACGAGATCGCCAAGCAGCGGGCCCGGTTCGTCTCCCTGCACCAGACGGCCACCGCCTCGGCCCTGTCCACCGGAGCCCGGTTCCCGCTCGAGCTGTACTTCGCACTGGAGACCAAGGCGTACGCCCGGATCACCGCGGCACGGGAGATCCGGGTCACCACCGCGCTGGGCACCGACGTCACCTTCCGCGCCTTCACCACCCCCGGTCACCCCAGCGCCCCCCTGACCGCCGGCATGTGGCGGCCCTTCCCCTACGGAGGCGCCAACTTCTACCCCGACCAGACCGACGGCGTGGTCGTCATCGAGGAATCCACCGTCACAGGCGTCCCCGCCGAGCGGACCACACTGGAACTGGAGAACAACCGCGTCACCGCCATCCACGGCAGCGCGGCCGCCGAGCTGCGGCGCTACGCGCCGGACGGCTACTACATGCGCCATGCTCTCATCGGGCTCAACCCCAAGGTCCGCTCGGCAGGCGGGACCCAGTTCGAACGCGAGAAGCACGCCGGCGCCTTCTACTTCGGCATTGACGGCCTGACCCCGCAGGGAGAGGTCGACCGCACGGGCCCCGGACACGCCCACTGCGACTGCCAGTTCGACCAGCCCACCATCATCCTCGACGGCCAACCCTTCGTCGACAACGGCTACCTCCAGCTCCTCGACGACCCTGACATCCAGGAGCTGGCTGGGAAGTTCGGCCCCGCCGACGTCCTTCTCAACCCCAATCCCCGCCTCGTCCTGCCGCCCCGCTACAGCCGCTGACCACAACCATGGGCAGCCCCGGCCACGGGTGACTTCGGCGGTGGCGGGCGGCCCGTGTCCGTTGGCGCGGTCGGCGGCGACGGCCTCTGCGGCGCCCTGCGACCAGTCGGCGAGGATCTCACCCAGGAGCCAGGCCATGTTGTCCAGGGTGTCCTTGTCCGCCCTGCGGGCCGCGCGCCCGGTGAGCTGGTGGAGCCAGCCCTCCGCCCAGTGCGCCTGGTCCAGGAGCCGCAGCACCCCGCCGTTGGCTGCCGCGCGCCCGGCCGCTTCCTTGGCCGGCAGCAGCCGGGCGGCCGTCTGGTGACCTGGGCCAGGACCTCCTCCGTGCGGCCTTCCTTGCCCATCTTCTTCTCGGCGGCGATGGGAGGTGCTTGGCCGCCCACCATCGCCACTCGGTGACCAGCGGGGCCGGGACGTCGGCGGGTACGGGGACGGCGTCCAGCAGCGTTCCCGCGCGCCCGGCGGCGGCCTTCGCGGCGGTGGACAGCTCCTTCTCAGGTCTCAAGAATCGAGCACGGCGGCGACGCCCTCGATCTCGACGAGTTGGTCCTTGTAGCCGAGCACGGTAACGCCCATCAAGGTGCTGGGGACGTCATGGTCAGCGAACAAGTCCCGGACTACCTGCCAGGCAGCCACCAGGTCCTCCCGCCGGGCCGATGCGACGAGGACCCGGGTACTGATGACGTCCTGCAGTGACGCACCTGAGGCAGAGAGAGCGGCCTGCATGTTCTCCATGGCTTTCGCTGCCTGGCCTGCGTAATCCCCGATCGCTGCTGTGGAGCCGTCATCGTTCAGCGGACACGCCCCAGCGAGGAAGATCAGGCGTGACTCGGCGGGCGCAGTGGCCGCGTGGGCGTACTCGGCGACGTCGGACAGGGAGGCGGAGCGGATCAAAGTGATGGCACGAGCCACGGTTGTCGGGTCCTTTCCCATCGGATGTTGAGCGCGGACATCCTGCCAACGACCAGTTGGCTTCCGCCTTCCCTTTTTCTCGCCGCCCCACGGCAACGCCGTCATTTCTGCTCGACATTCCCGCACCGGATGATCACCGACTGACTCCATCAAGAAACGCTGTTCCTAGAGATCAACGTAGCCACGTACGCGGGCGCGGATCTAGGCGAGCGTGCCCAATTACGCCTGCAATCCAGGTAGTTGACATGTTTTCTGCCGGCCTGTCACGGTGCTGCGCACGGGCCGGACCGACCGGTGTCCAGGGACCACGAGGAGATCGTCATGGAGACCTTGAACCTGTCGCAGATCGGGCGGCGTGCGGGCGTGGGCCGCCTGGCTGTCGTCAACTGGCGGCGCCGGCACCCGGACTTCCCGGAGCCGGTCGGCGGCACCGACGAGAGTCCGCAGTTCGGGGCCGGGGAGGCCGAGGCGTGGCTGCGGGCCCACGGCAGACTCGCGACGGGGCTCACCACGGTGTCCTGCCCCTGCGGCGAGAGCGGCGCGGCGCTCTCGCCGCTCGGCCGGGCCGGGGAGGCCAAGCGCCGCCGGGACCTGGTCGGGGAGGTCGAGGCGCTGGTCGGCGGGCACCGCGCCCTGACCAGTGCGCCGTGGGACCCGTCCCGGCCTGGTGACCGGCTGTTGGTCACGGTGGAGGCCGCCGGGCAGAGTCCGCGCTCGACGGAGCTGTACGAAGTCGTCGAGGGCGGCGGGGACGGCACGGAGCTGCGCCTGGTGAGCATTACGCCCGAAGGGGCTGCGGGTGGCTGGTATGCGGGTCCGCCCGAGCTGTACGGGGCCGACCCGGTCGAGACTCCGTGGATGGAGGCCGGCCCCGACCGCCTCACCATCACCCGCAACAGCGTCATCGTCCACCAGGGCCGCCACGCCCTGGCCCGCCGCGACACCACCGAACCCCGGATCACCAACGCGGCCGGGCCGGACGGCACCATCGGCTGGGCCGTCGTCCACGAACGCGAGTACACCCCCGCCGAAATGAACGCCCTTCAACAGAAGATCGTCGCCCGTGGCGCAGAACTTGCCTTCCGCAACGACCAGGAGGCCGAGGCGGAAAGATAGGGATACGCCTCCCGAGCGAGCGATTCGGCAGCGCGGCCTGGCCTCCAGACGGCGTCTCGTGAACAGGAGGAAGGCCGGTTTCAAAAATCGGCCCTGCCCCAAGGTCTGCTGGGCGGGGGTGGACGACCTGGGCCACTGAAGCGGGTCGGTCGTCCACCCCCAGGAATCCACACTGGTCAGCATCCGAACAGCCCCGGACGAGAACCGGTCCTCACGGCCGCCGCGGCCGGACAGGGCCCCTAACCCATGCGGCCGGCCGTCGTTGAACGGGCCAGGAGACGAGTTGGAGGCCGGGATGGATGCCGCGGACCTGGGGATCACCACCCCAGCGTCAATCCCGCAGCCAATTCGCGAAGCTTCGAATCACTCATGCTCGGCTGATTAGGTGGACCACAGTTCTTTCCGCATGCGCATATGAGCCTATCCCTTCCGCCGGTGCCGTACTTTCTCAAAAAAGTGCCTTAGGGCACAGGCTCCCCTATGAACCGAAGGGACATCATGTCTGTTCGCACGTCAATCAGGCGCGTCGCTCAGGTCGCCAGCATGGGCATCGCCATCGCCGTCGGTGCGCCTGCATTTCCGGCGACCGCGCAGCCGGCCCCGTTCGTCGCCTGCAACGAGAGTGCCCTGTCAACGGCTATCACAATGGCCAACGCCGCACCGTCTGCCACGCTGTCACTCGCCCCGGACTGCGTGTACAACCTGACAATGCGGCTACCGGACGTGACTGGAAACATCAAAATCAACGCGAATGGTGACACCATCACCCGCGACACCGGGGCGTCAGCCTTCCGTATTCTCACGGTCTCAGGCCATCTCACCCTGAACAACGCAACCGTCTCCAACGGGAACGCCGCCGGCGAGAGTCCGAACTTCGGCGGGGGCATCGGCGTGATCGGCTCAGGTTCTCTTACCGTGAACCGGAGCAACATCGTCAACAACAGCGCTGCTTTCTCCGGCGGGATCGGCGGCCTTTCAAACACGACAATCACCGTCGACCGCACCACCATCACGGACAACACGGTTACACAGAGGGGTGGTGGATTCATCGCTGACGGCGTCGGGACCATCACCAACAGTCGAGTTATCGGAAACAGCGCCGGAAATCAGGGGGGAGGAATCGCCAACGCAGGAGGCCAGTTGACGGTCCGGAACAGCAACATCAACGAAAACAGCGCGGGTGATGGTGGTGGGATCGTCAATCTCAGCGGCACCGTCGATCTGATCCGGTCCAACGTCAATAGCAACACGGCCACAGACGGCGTAGGCGCTGGCGGCATTCTCAGGACCGGCGGCACAGTCAGCCTCAACAACAGCCGTGTCCGC
This sequence comes from Streptomyces sp. NBC_00012, assembly GCF_045040875.1. Taxonomy (NCBI): domain Bacteria; kingdom Bacillati; phylum Actinomycetota; class Actinomycetes; order Kitasatosporales; family Streptomycetaceae; genus Streptomyces; species Streptomyces sp. NBC_00012. The sequence goes on from NZ_CP108310.1 coordinate 375,019, forward strand.
GGCAACGTGCCGACGAACTGTGCGGGCACAGTACCCGGCTGTACCGGTTGAAGCAATGCCGCGCCAGGGCCTCCCGACTTCACCGGCGCTCCGCGTCACCTCGGGGAGTCCGGCGCGAAGGCCGCCGTGGGCAAGACCATGACGTTTGCCGACGGCGGCTATCCGGGCACCGGGCTCGTGACGCCCCACCGCCGCCGCAAAGGCGAAGACCTGCCCGGCTGGAAAAAGGCCCACAACAAGTCCCACATGCAGGTCCGCGCCCGCACCGGGCGGTGAAACACCGCGGCTCGTACGGTCGGTCATGAGTGCCCTGACAGGACGGTGCTCCTGGGATGGCCCCGCGGTCACTTCGCACGTTCCGCAGGGCCACCCCACCCGTCAGGTCAGAGCATCCAAACGTGACTGCCGGCCACCCTGGCGGCCACGGCCCCCGTCAGCACGACGAGGCCCGTCCACGGGACCTTGTTCACACTGACACGTGAAACCTGCGGGCCCTGAACTCCACCTCGGGCCGCGGCCCTTCCTTCCTCTTCCCGGACTCGTGGGCTGTCGTGCGCTCGCTCATGGAACTCCTCCTTGTCCATGCCGCATGGGTGCCGTGCGCCATGTGACGGCACTCTGGAACAGAGGAGGGTTAGCAGCGCAACTCAGCCCTGGCCTGCAGCTTTCCCAGATAGCGCAGGCACCTGTCTCAGGTTGTCGGGGCAATGCCCGGATGACTGGTCGGGCGGGCACAGAGCGTGACACGTCCTCAGGTACCGGGACCTGTTCATGTCCGGCGTGGTCAACGGGGCGGCGTCTTGTTGCGACTCGGTGTCGCACGCGCGACGCCGCCCCGGGTCGTAGCGAATCGAGGTGCGGTCGGGGCAGTGTGGGCACGGCAGGGCCGTCCGAAACGGCCTCGGTGTCCAGTCAGCCGTCATTCCTGGAGATCTGTTCCCGCCGGGCAGCTGCTAGCTTGATCTTTAACCTGTGCGGCGTGGACGTGGGGTCGTTGGCTTCTTCGTTCGTCGCTTTGCGGGGGCCGTTTTGCCGACCGTGTGCACGTCGTGGCGTGGGGTTGGCCGGGTGTTCTTGCGGCCGGGTGGCCGGCCTGGGCCGGGGTGGGAGGATTTCGGTGCTCCGGCGGGACAGGCTGCCTTGGGGCGGAGGTGCCGGTAATCGCGGCGGACTCGTGCGGGGGTGAGTCTGTCGGGCGGGCTCGGTTTCTCCCACGGCCGCCGGAGGTCGGCTGCCAGCGGGCGGGCCAGACGTAGCTGGGTGAAGACGGCGAGGATCAGCCAGGTCCAGCGGTCGGCTGCTTCGGGGGTGCGGATCTTGGGGCAGGTCCAGCCCAGGGTCTGCTTGAAGAGGCGGAAGGTGTGCTCGATGTCGAAGCGCCGCAGGAATGCCTGCCAGAGCAGGTCGACCTGGGTGGCGGTGGCGTCGGTGCCCGACCACCACAGCCACACCGGCTTCGGTGTCGCGCCGCTGGGCAGGTGCTCGACCTGCAGGCGGATCACGGTCCCCTCGATGACCGGCAGGGAGCCCAGCTGGGCGGTCCAGGCCGAGCGGTGGGTCAGTCTCGGGTGGAGCCGGTCCCAGGCCCGTGCGGTGGCGGTGCCGTAGAGACGGGTTGCGGTCACCGTCTGCGCGTCGGGTGTGTTCCAGGTGGTCGGGTCGCCGAAGACGAACTCGCCGCCGTGGCGGGGCGGGCGGCCCCGGGCGCCGGGCTCGCGGGGCGGGACTGCACGGCGCAGGACGCGGTCCGAACGCATCCGGCCCAGCACCTGCACCGGCAGATCCTTCAGCAGGAAGGCCAGCCGTGGCACGTCGTATCCGGCGTCCACCACGATCAGAACGTCCGGATCGCCGTCCTTCCACTGCCCGGCCGCCATCAGCCGCTCGACGAGCTCACGCATCTGCCCGGCCGTGACCGTGGCAGCATCATCCCCCGGGGCCAGACGCAGCGCGTCCAGCGGCGCCGTCCACGAACTGCGGCCCGTCTCCAGTGCGCAGATCACCGAGTACGGCCAGCCGGGCACGGGAATGTGCTGGTCCTTGCCCCGCCCGTAGGTGTGACACAGGATCCGCTGCGGTGAGGTGTGCGCGCTGGGCCGCAGCCAGCAGGTGATATCGGCGGCCAGGACCAGCCGGCCGTCCGCCGATCGCGGCAGAGGCACCGCGGTCAGGGCCCGCCGAAGCCGGGCCACATCGACCTCGCCCGCGGCCAGAGCGTCGTAGAGCCCACCATGCCCGCGACGATGCTCGCCCACCAGCGACAGCTCCACCAGCGACCGGACCGGACCATCGGCGCACAACACGGCGTCCGCGAGCTCGAACAACGCATCCGCCCGCCTGGTCAGACAGGAATAGAACTCACCCCGGAAGCGTGACAGTTCCGCAAACGGATCCTGCCGTACGACGCGATGCGACAGACTCATTCCCACGGCCTTCGTGCTGAGTGTTGTGTGTTCCTTGGTCGGATCACATGCTCAGACGAAGGCCGCCTGCACGTACGGCAGTTACCGGTCCGAGTGATCAAGTACGAGGACTCGTTCGGGCCCCGGGGTTAAAGATCAAGCTAAGGCTTGTCTGATAATTGATCTTGTGGCAGGTCGAGGTGAGTTGACGGACGCGGCGTGGGAGCGAATAGATCCGCTGTTGCCGCAGGTGGACGGGCGTGGCCGTCCGTGGCGTGATCACCGGCAGGTGGTCAACGGTGTGTTGTGGCGGCTGCGGACCGGGGCCCCGTGGCGCGACCTGCCCGAGCGGTACGGGCCGTGGCAGACCGTCTACGAGCGTTTCGCCCGCTGGGGGGCGGACGGCACGTGGGCAAGGTTGCTGGAACAGGTGCAGGTCCGTGACGACGCGGTGGGCCGGGTGGAGTGGACCGTCTCGGTCGACTCCACGGTCAACCGTGCCCACCAGCACGCTGCCGGCGCCCGCAAAAAGGGGATGCGGACGCGGACGAACTGGACGATCCGGGCCGCTCGCAGACGCGCCAGGCCCTCGGCCGGTCCCGAGGCGGGCTGACAACCAAGGTCCACCTCGCCGTCGACGGCCGGGGCCTGCCCTTGTCCATCGTGCTCACGCCCGGGAACGTCAACGATGCCACCGCGTTCGGCGAGGTCCTCGACGGGATCCGTATCCCGCGCGTCGTCACGGGGCGCCCGCGCACGACGCCGGAGCGCGTGCTGGGCGACAAGGCCTATTCGAGCCGGGCGATCCGCCACCTGCTGCGGCGCCGCGGAGTCGCTGCCACGATCCCCGAACGCCGTGACCAGGCGGCCAACCGCCAACGCCGAGGGCGCCTCGGCGGCCGCCCGCCCGCCTTCGACAAGGAGATTTACCGCGACCGCAACGTGGTCGAACGATGTTTCGCCCGCCTCAAGCAGTTCCGCGCGATCTCGACCAGATTCGACAAGCTCGCCGATCGCTACCGCGCCGGAATCGTCCTGGCCTCCCTGATCCTCTGGCTCCGCGAACCAGCCAGGTGATCATTTGTCAGACACGCCCTAGCTTGATCTTTAACCCCGGGGCCCGAACGAGTCCTCGTACTTGATCACTCGGACCGGTAACTGCCGTACGTGCAGGCGGCCTTCGTCTGAGCATGTGATCCGACCAAGGAACACACAACACTCAGCACGAAGGCCGTGGGAATGAGTCTGTCGCATCGCGTCGTACGGCAGGATCCGTTTGCGGAACTGTCACGCTTCCGGGGTGAGTTCTATTCCTGTCTGACCAGGCGGGCGGATGCGTTGTTCGAGCTCGCGGACGCCGTGTTGTGCGCCGATGGTCCGGTCCGGTCGCTGGTGGAGCTGTCGCTGGTGGGCGAGCATCGTCGCGGGCATGGTGGGCTCTACGACGCTCTGGCCGCGGGCGAGGTCGATGTGGCCCGGCTTCGGCGGGCCCTGACCGCGGTGCCTCTGCCGCGATCGGCGGACGGCCGGCTGGTCCTGGCCGCCGATATCACCTGCTGGCTGCGGCCCAGCGCGCACACCTCACCGCAGCGGATCCTGTGTCACACCTACGGGCGGGGCAAGGACCAGCACATTCCCGTGCCCGGCTGGCCGTACTCGGTGATCTGCGCACTGGAGACGGGCCGCAGTTCGTGGACGGCGCCGCTGGACGCGCTGCGTCTGGCCCCGGGGATGATGCTGCCACGGTCACGGCCGGGCAGATGCGTGAGCTCGTCGAGCGGCTGATGGCGGCCGGGCAGTGGAAGGACGGCGATCCGGACGTTCTGATCGTGGTGGACGCCGGATACGACGTGCCACGGCTGGCCTTCCTGCTGAAGGATCTGCCGGTGCAGGTGCTGGGCCGGATGCGTTCGGACCGCGTCCTGCGCCGTGCAGTCCCGCCCCGCGAGCCCGGCGCCCGGGGCCGCCCGCCCCGCCACGGCGGCGAGTTCGTCTTCGGCGACCCGACCACCTGGAACACACCCGACGCGCAGACGGTGACCGCAACCCGTCTCTACGGCACCGCCACCGCACGGGCCTGGGACCGGCTCCACCCGAGACTGACCCACCGCTCGGCCTGGACCGCCCAGCTGGGCTCCCTGCCGGTGATCGAGGGGACCGTGATCCGCCTGCAGGTCGAGCACCTGCCCAGCGGCGCGACACCGAAGCCGGTGTGGCTGTGGTGGTCGGGCACCGACGCCACCGCCACCCAGGTCGACCTGCTCTGGCAGGCATTCCTGCGGCGCTTCGACATCGAGCACACCTTCCGCCTCTTCAAGCAGACCCTGGGCTGGACCTGCCCCAAGATCCGCACCCCCGAAGCAGCCGACCGCTGGACCTGGCTGATCCTCGCCGTCTTCACCCAGCTACGTCTGGCCCGCCCGCTGGCAGCCGACCTCCGGCGGCCGTGGGAGAAACCGAGCCCGCCCGACAGACTCACCCCCGCACGAGTCCGCCGCGATTACCGGCACCTCCGCCCCAAGGCAGCCTGTCCCGCCGGAGCACCGAAATCCTCCCACCCCGGCCCAGGCCGGCCACCCGGCCGCAAGAACACCCGGCCAACCCCACGCCACGACGTGCACACGGTCGGCAAAACGGCCCCCGCAAAGCGACGAACGAAGAAGCCAACGACCCCACGTCCACGCCGCACAGGTTAAAGATCAAGCTAGTAGTGCTTGGTCAGGTTGGTATCGGGGTGGGCATGTTGCGGTGGCAGGTGGGGCAGGCACCGGTCCACACCGCGAGGAGGATCTGTAGCTCGCGGACGACTTGGTAGAGGCTCAGGCCGGTGCCGCGTCTTTTGGGGCCCGGGCCAGTCGCTGCAGGGTGCAGAAGGCATGGGCGACGGAGACGAGGGTGACGTGATGGTGCCAGCCGCCCCAGGTCCGGATGCTGCAGGACGTCCCAGAAGATGTAGGAGGCCGGGTACCGGGCCGCCAGGGCGCGGGCCCGGGTCACGGATGACGCGGCCCGTGACTGCGCCGCGGCGAAGTCGAACCGGCCGTCCCGCCAGATCACCGCCTCGCCGTCCAGCACCGTGCCGGGGCGCAGTTCCATGTTCTCTTGGGGTCGGACTGTTGCGCGGGTTCGGCAGGGGTAGGTCTGCGCAGATCAGCGCTGTTTCCATCCACCGTATCGAGTGCAACAGGTGTGGTGCTATCCCTGGTTTGGGTGGTGCTGGCGCCTGATAGGGGTCGCAATGTCCTCGCTGGCAGGATGACGAAGCCGAAAGTTGCCGGGGGGTTTAACAACGGCGTTGCGCTGGCGGAACGCCGCTCGGCGCAGAATTCTGCATGGTCTTGGCCCGGCCGTGCGAGGATCCGCCGATGCCCTCACCTCTGGAGGTCGCCCTTCCCGCATCCGCCGAGATCGAGGCACTGCTCACGGCCTCCGTCGGCGCCCGGACCACCATCGAGCGCATCGAGCCGCTGCACCATCCCTGGGTGCTGCGCGCCCACCTGGCGGAGGCGACCGGACTCCCCGAAACGGTCATCGTGAAATGCCTCCGCCCCGAGGGATACGGCCTCCGCTCTGCTGAGGAGCTGACGCGGTGCGAGCACGCCGCGCTCGCCTTCATCGCCGACGACCTCCGCCTCGACCTCGCACCAGGTCTGCACGCCGCCTCACCGGACTCCCGCCTGCTCGTGCTGGAGGACCTGTACCCGCGCACCGAACTGGCCGAACTGCTGCACCGCGACGGCCACACCCCGGCCCTGGACGCCGAACTGACCGCCTTCGCCTCCTCGATGGGCGAGCTGGCCGCCGCATCCGCTGGCCGCGCCGCGCTGTTCAACGCCCGCCGCACGGCACTGGGCACCGGCGCTGACCGGCTGGGCGACTGGGAACACGCCTACACCGGCCTCTGGCGGAACGGGCTCGCCCGGGCCGCCGCCTTCGGCGTCCCGCTGCCCGCCGCCGCGGAGCGCGATCTGGAAGCGGCCGTGGCCGAACTGGCAGATCCCGGCCCATTCCTGGCCCTGACCAACGGCGACACCGAGTCACACAACTTCCTGACCGGGCCGAGCGGCGGCGGCCGGCTGATCGACTTCGAGGGGGCGGGCTTCCGCCATGCCCTCACCGCCGCGACCAGCTTCGCCGTCCCCGGCCCGAACTGGTTGGGAGTATCGGGACCGGGACAGGTCGAGGCGTTCCGCCGAGCCCTTGCCCGGACGGTCCCCGAGGCCGAGGACGACCAGCGGTTCGGCTTCGGCCTGGCTTCGGCTTCCATGGTCTGGGTGATGATGCGCACCGGCCGGCTCAAGACGCTGGACGCACACAGCCCCGGCAACGACTCCCGCACCCAGATGGTGGCCTTGCTGGAATCCGGAGCCCGCACCGCCGAGGCGCACCGGGTACTCCCCCACCTGGCGGCCTGGTGCCGGTCCACGGCGGCCCTGCTGCGCCGCCGCTGGCCCGACACCGACATCGACACCGCCGCCGTCGCCCCCTACACCTGGCGTGAACGGTAGCGCGGAGAGCCGGGCGGTCACCGCCGTGGAGGTGCCGATCATCCGCAGTGGTTCAGGGCTCGGGTGAGTTCGCGGTTGGCTGCCCGGGACGCTTCGAGTTCCTCGGTTGGCTCATCGAGTGTGCCCTGCTTGTCTGCGAGCTCCTGTTCCAGTGTGGTGATGCGGCGCTGGAGCTGATCAATGTCAGGGGTTGCTCCGAGACCTGGTTCGGCCCAGACCGCTTCCCCCAGGGCTTGCGACAGCCGGGTCTCCAACTGCCGGACTCGGACGGCCAGGCGTTTGTTGCGTTCCAGGGAGTTGGCCAGGTCGGCGTGAAGCGATGCCCGGCTCACTGCCGTGATCTGCCCGTCTGTGGCGGCTGGTGTGCGGGCGGCGGCGTGGATGCGTTCGAGCAGGTCGCGGTGGCGGTAGAGGAAGGTGCGGTCGACCCGTGCGGTGCGGGCGAGTCCGGAGACGGTGATGTCTCCACCCGCCTTGACCGCGCTGTCGAGGGCGGTGAGGACCCGTTCGCGGCGCCGGGTCGAGTCGGCCCGTCTACCTTCGGCCATGGGGGTGGTCATCCGGCGGACCTCTCGGGACGGAGCTTGGACAGGTTCGGGGCGATGCGGAGCATGCCCAGGGAAACGACACGGCGGGTGCGGCGCACGACGGCGACGGCCTCCCGAATTTGGGCGCGGTCCTCGTCCGTGAGCTCGTCCAGGTCGCCACGGACCCGTCGGATCAGGTGCCGGACGCGGGTGATCTCCTCATCGGACGGCGTCGCCTCGGTGGTGGCCCAGGCGTCTGCGGCGAACGCGGCGAGGCGTTCGCGGCTTCGCAGCAGGTCCGCGAGGTATGCCTCCAGGTCGGGGAGGTAGGAGACGTCGGTGCGGAAGTGGCTGCATCCCACGCAGCGGAACCGGACGGGGCAGTCGTGGCCGCCGGCGGCCACGTTGGATGGTTCCGTGCACAGTCCGTAGGGCACAGCGACTTCGCCGACTGCGCGGCGGGCATGTTCGGAGTCCAGGAGGAGCTGGGCCTGGCGCCAGATCCTGTTGCCGTGCCGGTCAAACTGCATCGCGGTGACCCGTTCGACCGCCTCGCGACGCCGCTTCTCGCCAACGCGGTAGTACCCCTGTGTCGTGCTGAGCTGTCGGTGGTCCATCATCAGTTCTTTGAGGACGTCGGGGGCGACTCAGGCGTCGGCGTGGCGCTGGGCATAACTGTGCCGGTAGGCGTAGAGGAAGATCCTGGCCTTGTCGAACAGGATCTGCTCCGTTGCGCGACGGCCATCGGTGTCGACGGTGACGGAGATGTGGAATTCGGGGAGCCCGGTGACCCAGGCGCGGTGCCAGGCGGAGATCAGCCCCTCCCCGATGGACTTGGCGCCGTGCGGGTTGCGCATCTGGGTGGGCAGCAGGGCCAGGTCCCCGGCCGGGGTATCGGGGAACCGTGCGCGTACCACGTTCTGCTGCTTGGTGATCAGGGCGGCGGTGGCTGCGGCGATGGGCAGACGGCGTTGCCGGCGATGGGACTTGTGGTTGTCGTAGACAAGAACGGGGCTCCCGTCATCGTCCGCGGTCAGGCAGTCCCACGGGAGGCGGCTGATCTCCTGCGGCCGTCGGCCGGTGTCGATGATGAGTTCCACCGCGGTCCTGACGAACGGCGGCGCGATGGCGTCGAGGGCATCAAGATGCGAGCACAGCTGCTGCATGACCTCCGCAGGCAGGTCCTTGCCGGCTTCGGAATCCTCCGGCTCATCGGGGATGTCCTCGTCCCTGAAGACGAAGTCGTTCGGAAGTCCGGCCAAGGGCCGGCCGGGGCCGGACAGTCCGAGCGAGCGCATGCGCCGCAGGACCTGGCGGCACTTCGTGACGAGCTTGTGGCGCCCGTCGACCGACAGGTCGCCCTCGTCCTGCAGGAACGCCGCCCGGTGCAGGAAGGCCACAATGTCCGGCCGTCCGAGCCGGCTGGGATCGATGCCGTGGTCGTCCCGGTGTAGCCACAGGCTCTCGGAGAGCTTGCCCAAGCTCCGCAGGCCGCCTTGGACGGTGCTGTACACACGGGGGCCGCGATGCAGAAGGAGGTCCTGGACGGCCCACTCCTTGGCGGCCTCGCGCAGCCAGGGCTGGCTGATGCCGGTGAACCTCAGCGAGCCGCCGAGCCCGAACACCGACAGGTCCCAGGCGTCCTTGAAGCGCTCGGTCTCCGGCGAGGCGCCGATCCTGTCGATGCTGGCTGAGAACGTGGCGACGAGCTGGTGCTGCAGACGCGTGAGGCCGGTGAGATCAATCTCAGCCAGCGAACCGGCCTGCTGGCGCCGCGCGGTGTTGACCAGCGGTCTGAGGCTGTGGTCCTTGGTCTTCGCCCCGGAGCGATTGCGCTCCTGCAGGCCGAAGACGACTTCCGCGGCCAGCAGCTCGGGCAGGCCGAGCAGACTGATCTCACCGGTGATAGTGACCGGGCTGGCCGTACCCTTCCACGTCTCCTCATCGACGCGGCTACCGCTACGTCGTTCGGTGGCTCGCCGGTTACGGTGCGCCATGCAGTAGGACGTGCGCTCGTAGTCCTTCTGCCGGTCGCACGAACGGACCTGGCAGATCCCGAACGACGGTAGCGCGACCACGCCGGGCCGGCGGACGAACTGTTCCACGGATAGTCCGCTGACCCGCTGTTGATGCAGATGTGCGTAGCAGAACGGCTCTCGATTGCTCTTGCACGGCCTCGGGCAGGCCGAAACCCGGCAGGCGTCCTTACCGATGTAGCGCCAGGTGCGTGTCGCCGTAGCCAAGAAGTCGTCCACGGACTGTCCGGACCGCAGCCAGTGTTCGTTGCACGTGTCGCACAACTGGTGAGCCATCGCGAACTTGAACGACGTCTTGCGGCAGCCCCGGACCCGGCAGGATTCCCCGCCGAGCTGGACGTGATCCACGGGGAAGATCAGTCTGCGAGCGGTCTGGTCCCACTGCATCAGCTCCAAGAACGACGGCTCGATCGCCGCCAGCACCCGCCTGAGCCGGGGGCCCTGCGGTTCGGCAGCGCCGATTTCCTGCACGGCAACGGTCACAGCTGTGCCTCCGTGCCGGAGGAGAGCCGCGGCGAGGAGACCCGTTCTACGGCGTCCCGCAGACGGGACCGGATCGGATGCAGGTAGGGGCGGGCCGACTCAGGATGCTTCTGGCCCAACAGGGCCTGGACCTCGTCCAGCTTGCCTCCGGCATCCGCGACATTGCTGGCCATAGCGTGACGGCACATGCGCGGGGTGATCAGCCGTCCGAGACCGGCCCGCCGGGACAACGACTCGCACATCTCCCCGAGCGCACCCGTTGTGACGGGGGGTACCGAAGGGCGGGCGGAAAAGGTTGACGAGGAGAAAGTCACTGCCCGCCGGTCCCAACAACTCGTTGTGCTCCAGGACGTACTGGTCGAATGCCTGCACCACGAGGAAGTCCACCGGCATGACCCACGACTTCCTCGACTTCGACCAGGCACCGTTCTCGTTCTGCCGACGGACGACATGCATGTGGGCGCCCTCGATATCGCAGCCCAGCGAACGCGAATCCATCATCAGGTGCGGATCGGTCCGGCGAAGCCCCGCTGCCTGACCCGGCCGGAGCCCGACACGGGACAGCAGAAGCAGCGTCAGCCGGTCCCGGGCCGACCGGCAGGCCAGGAACATCGCGACGATCTCCTCATCGCTCGCCCGGTCGATACCGGTCTAAGGAACGCACGCATTCGTACTCCCACTCCACGAGTCGATCGCAACGATCCACCGCAGAGCCACACCCCCAGAGAACCGTCGTGACACCCTCAACGAGGAGGCGGAGCACGACGTCACACCACAGTCAGTGAACCCGTAGAGAATCCATGCCGGCGACGGCCAGGTCCATCCAGTGCTGGGTGACGACCCTGCCGGACCGGGCGTACAGCACGAGGCACTGTCACGTTGTTGGGTGGGTGTCTGACGGCGTGACAGGGTGTGGTGCGGTCGGGTTCCGGCTGTGTGCTCAGGGTGTGGTGGGCAGGCCGGTGGCGCCGGTGATCTGCTCCCAGATGGTGAAGCGGACGGTCATTTCGGCGCGGTAGTCGGGTGCGGCCATGAGGTGGCGGCGGGGACCCCGCTGGACTGCGGTCTGCCCGTCGGCACCAATCTCTTCTCGGCTGGCCACAGCCGGGCGAGCTTCGAGCGCCAGGTCGCCCTCCAGAAGGACCTGGCCGGCAAGTGCCGGGCCACCAACGCCTCCGTGCTGCCGCACGTCACCACCCGCAACACGGCCTGCGACATGGACGTCATCCGCGGCGCGCTCGACGAGAAGAAGATCTCCTACTTCGGCTACTCGTACGGCACCTACCTGGGCACCGTCTACACCCAGATGTTCCCCGGCCGCACCGACCGCATGGTCCTGGACGGCGCCATCGACCCACGCAAGTTCGGCCCCCCGGCTGCTCCGGGAGGTCGTCGGTGAGAACGAGCAGGCGCTCGCCGACTGGGCCTCTTGGGCTGCCGCCCGCAACGACACCTACGGCCTCGGCCGCACCCGCGCCCAGGTCCTTGCCACCATCGACCGCGTCATCAGGGCATCCGCGCGCGCACCGCTGACCGTCGGCAGCGCCCCGGATGCCTTCCAACTTGACGACACCCAGACCCCGTTCCTCCTGCTCGCCGGCCTCGACAGCGACACCGACGCGTCCCGCGCGGCCCTCGGCGAGCAGGTGTCCGTGCTGAACGAGGCCGCGGCCGGGCAGCCGACCCGGCTGTCACCGCAGTTCGCCGGGCTGCTGCGGTTCGCACTGACCGGCGAGCAGTCACACCACGGCAGTGTGCAGTCCGCGGTCATCTGCGGGGACGTGGCGGCCCCGCGCGACCCCGAGGTCTACTGGCGGGCCATCGAGCGCAGCCGCGCCGCGTACCCGCGCTTCGGCGCGCTGGCCAACAACATCGGCCCGTGCGCCTTCTGGAACCGGCCCCGCGAGAAGCCCACCCAGGTGAAGCACGACACCAAGGCGCTGATCGTGTCCGCCACCGGCGACACCCGCACCGCCCACAAGGGTGCCGTTGCCCTGCACGGCCTGCTGCCGAGCTCCAAGCTGATCACCCTCAAGGGTGCGAACCGGCACGCGATCTACGGACTGTACGAGAACGTATGCGTCGACAACAAGGTCAACCAGTACCTGGCCACCGGCCGGCTACCTGCCAACGACCGGACCTGCTCCAAGCAAGCCGGGCTTCAGCCCAGGTGAGCACACATTCCTTGATCAGGAACTTCCTTCAAGAGGAGCCACACCCATCTTGAGCGGGCCCGCGAGCGACTTTCCGACCCAGTGTCCGGGTTCGGGGGCCCGCATCAGCACAGTGCGGATGAATATCGATCGGGGCGAACCTGTCTGGGCCGGGCGCGATTTCCAGCGGGCTTCAAGGGTGTTTCTGACGGCTCTTGAAACATCTGGTGGCTGTCACGGGTGCGCGCGCTCAACCATGCGAGGCCGCACCGGAGAGGTGAGGTGCTCACGGGTCACCTGAGCCGTTCGGTCAGTCCGCCATCATGACCCGGTCGGGTTCCGAGGCAGGTGCGTTCGCACGGTGCTGCGGGTGGCCGCCCTTGGTGGGCCGTGGGCAGACCGGCCACCAGATGCTCCGTCCGAGGAGTGCGGTGAGGGCGGGGACCAGCACCAGCGAGAGGACGAGCGCGGAGAGCAGGATTCCGAGCGTCATCGCGAAGGCGATCTGCTCGTTGCCCGGGGTCGTGGCGAGGGTGGCGAAGGAGCCGGCAAGGACCAGGCCTGCGGTCGCGATGGCCGGTGTCGTGTGCTGCACCGCGCGGGCCACGGCGGCGCAGGCCGGGCCCGGTCGCTGCATTTCCTCCCGGATCCGGTCGCTGATCAGGATGTTGTAGTCGGTGCCCAGTGCCACGACGAACAGAAACAGCACGAGCGGGAGGGAGAAGTTGACGCCCGGCTTGCCGAGGACGTGCTGGAAGAGCAGGGTGGCGGCGCCGAGGGTGGCGGCGAAGCCGAGCCCGACGGAGAGCATCAGGATCACCGGTGCGAGCAGGCTGCGCAGGAGCAGCAGGAGGATCAGCGCGATCAGTGCGGCCGCGACCGGGAACACGATCTTCAGGTCGTGGTCGACGGCGGTGGAGATGTCGGCGTAGATCGCCGCCGTTCCGCCCACGTGTGCCGTCGTTCCGGCGGGTGTGTGCTGGGCGACCGCTGCCCGTACGGGTCCGGAGGCCAGGTCGCGGGCCTGCTGGCTCTGCGGGTCCGCGGTCGGGTAGAGGTCGATCCGGGCGGCGCGGTGGTCCTTGTTCAGGACGGTCGGTGCGACCTGGCCCACGCCCCTGACTTGGGTGAGAGCACGGGAGAGGCCGTCGAGCCGGCCTGCGGTGAGGGTGCCGCCGTCAGTGGCGGTGACGAAGACGCTCGTCGGGTCCGACACTCCGGCCGGCAGCGCACGGGATATCTCGGTCTCGGTGGCCGCCGCAGGGGTCTTGGCAGCGGCGTTGTCCTGGCCGTAGTCCATGCGGATCCCGATCAGTCCGGCGGCAAGCGCGGCAAGCAGGGCGACGGAGGCGAACGTCATTGTCATCGGTCGTCGTGCGACCTGCGCCGCGAAGCGGGCGGCACGGCCCTCGTCGGGCTCGTGGCCAAGGGCTTTGGAGGGCCAGAACATCTTGCGCCCGGCGGCCGCGAGCAGCGCCGGCAGCAGGGTGAGGCTGCCGAGCAGCATCACCAGGACCGCGACGGCGATGGCGGGGCCCAGCGAGCGGAACTGGCCGAAGGTCGCCACGCCCAGCGTGGCGAACCCGGCCACGATGGTCAGCGCCGCCGAGGTGATCGCGGTGCCCACCCGTCCCGAGACCTGCCCGGCCGCCTCGCGGGCGGACTGCTCCGGCCGGGCGCGCAGTTGCTCGCGGAAGCGGAACAGCAGGAACAGCAGGTAGTCGATACCGATGCCGAGCAGGACCACGCTGATCAGATCAGGGGTGCCCGCGTCGAGCTTGCGCCCGGTGAGTATCGCGGCACCCGCGACGGCTCCCCCCGCCACGCCGATGATCATGGCGACCGCGACCAGCGGCAGCAGGGCCGCCAGCACGCTGCGGAACACCAGCACGTTGATCAGCAGGATGAGCCCCATGAGGAGGGCGCCCCCGACCTTCGCGGCGGTCTCGTGGGAATCGGTGGTGTCGACGGTGTCGGCGAGACTTCCGGTGAAGCCGGTGCGCATCCCCGCCTCGGAGAACTGCGTCCGGGCGGCGTCCCGGAAGGCCCGGTAGACGCCCTGGACCCCCTTGTCCGTACGGTTCCCGATCAGCTCGACGGAGAGCAGTTCGAAACTCCGGTCGGGTGCCACCATCGCCGGGGCTATCCGGGGTGTCTGGGAGCGGTCCGGGACCAGGAATTTCGGTCTGTCGTCCTCCCTGGGCATGATCACCCGGCGCTGCGCCAGCTTCGCCGCCTCGGCCTCGACCCGCTTCTGGTCGGCGGCGCCGAGAGCCTTGCCGTCGGACCGGGCGACCAGCATCGTCACGGTGGTGGCGTCGGGGTTCACCCCGAACTGTTCCTCGGCGATCTCCAGGGCGGCGGCCGAGTCGTAGCTCTTGGGCAGGAAATCCCCGGTCTGGTTCTGGGTGACGCGGCCGATCAGTGTCGGGGCCAAGGCGCTCAGCACGACACCCAGCACCGCCCAGAGGGCGATGACTTTCCACGGGTGTCTGGTGGAGTATCCGGTCAGGGCGCGGATCACGATGTCCTCCGGCGGACGGACTTGCATGCGGACGTCTGCCGGGGGCTCCCGGCCGGTATCCAGACCATCACCCCGAGGGGCCGGGAAGCGTCCTGGCAGCGGATGATCCGGGCCGGGGCCCTGGGTCCTGCCCCGGCCAGGTACCAGGACCCAGGTCCTGGTCCCCATCCTGGTCGCGGGCCGCGAGCTGCAGCTGCTGTGCAACTCTGTACCGGAGGCCGTAGGGCCGGACACAGGGAGAACAGACATGCGCAGGCGCCGACACATCGGGCCCGGCGATGCCCGGGAGCCGCTGCACATCGACAGCGCCGGGCCGCCGTGGTCCCGCAACGACGCGCTCGTGACTGGCGGGGCCTGCGCGATGAACCTGCTCAGTTACGTGTTCTTCGACGACCCCGGCGGCCGATACGCCGTGAGCGTGGCCGGGTTCCTCCTCGTCGCGCTGGCAGCCCTGCCGCTGCTCGTCCGGCGCAGTCACCCGGTGGTGGCGCTCGCTGCCGTACTGGCACTCGACACGACAGCCACCCTGACCGCGCCGCTGCCCAGACACTTCGGTGCCGTCCTGCTGGTCGCCCTGTACTCAGTCGCCAGGGCCTGCACCGGCCGGGTGACAGCGGTCGCGGCCGTCGCGACGGTGTCGCTGACGTTGCTGAGCCAGAGCCATGGCCGGATTCCGCCCTGGCAGGACGCCGCTTTCACGCCCCTCTCCGCCCTGATCGTCGTCGGCACCGCCATGGCGGTCAACCGCTGGCAGCGGGAGGTGGCGGCGAACCGCAGACTTCTCGCCGACCGGGCGGTGGCCGACGAACGTCGGCGCATCGCACGGGAGCTGCACGACATCGTGGCCCACCACATCACCACCATGCAGCTGATGGCCGGCGGAGCCCGGGCCAACCTCGCCCGACCGGAGGTGGTCCGGGACGCCCTGGTCACCCTGGAATCCTCCGGGCGGCTCGCCCTGCGCGAGATGCGCCAGCTCCTCGATGTGCTGCGGGCCGGTGACGAACCGGAGTCCGCGCCGTCGCAGCCCCAGCCGGGCGTCGACGACCTCGACCGTCTGGTGGCCGAATCCCGCCTTGCCGGACTGCCGGCCGAGTTCAGCGTCCACGGGCCGCAGCGCCCACTGCCGCCGACCGTCGGCCTCACGGTGTTCAGGGTCACCCAGGAAGCCCTCACCAACGCCCGCAAGTACGCGGGGACTGCCCACGCGTCCGTACGGCTGACGTATCGCCAGGATCGGGTCACCGTCGAAGTGCGGGACGACGGTGGGAGCACACCGCCGCAGGAGGGGGCGTCGTCGGTGGGTTCGGGCGGTTACGGCCTGATCGGCATGCGCGAGCGCGTCGCCCTGCACGGCGGCACCCTCGCCGTCGGCCCGCAGGCCGACGGTGGGTTCGCGGTGGTTGCCGACCTGCCGCTGACCACGGACGAGGCGGCCGAAGCAGCCGTCCAGCACGATGGGGCACACCGATGACCGGGACCCGGCCGAACACATCGAGGATCAGAGTGCTGATTGCGGACGACCAGCCGCTGGTCCGGCGCGGCCTGTCGCTGATCCTCTCCCCCGACCCGTCCTTCGAGGTCGTGGGAGAGGCCGAGGACGGCGCGCAGGCTGTCGCCCTCGCCCGCCGGCTGCGCCCCGACGTCGTGGTGATGGACATCCGGATGCCCGTCCTCGACGGTGTCGGCGCGACCGGGGAACTCGCCGCCACCGTGCCCGGCTGCCGGGTCCTGGCCCTCAGCACCTTCGACATGGACGAGTACGTCGTGGGTGCCCTGCGCGCCGGAGCCTGCGGGTTCCTGCCCAAAGACAGCTCGCCGGAGGACCTAAGCGCGGCGATCCGCACCGTCCACGCAGGCGAGGCCGTCGTCGCGCCGCGTCTGCTCACCCGGCTGATCTCCACCTACGTACGGGCCCCTCACAGCGCGTCGCGGCCACTCCCCACCGACCTGGGCGAACTCACACCCCGGGAGGTCGAGGTGTGGCGTCTGATGGCCACCGGTCTCGACAACGCCGAGATCGCCCACGACCTGCACATCAGCGTCTCCACGGTCAAAAACTACATCACCAGCATCTTCGGCAAGCTCGACGTCCGTGACCGCGCCCAGGCGGTCATCGCGGCCTACGAATCGGGGCTGGTCACCGCCCGCACGGCAACCGGCGACCCGCGCGGAGACGGAAACACCGCATAGCCGGGCCGACCTGTGCGCTCACTGCTTGCACAGGGTGGTGTCGAGGAGGGCCGGGCCATCGGCGGTGCCTCCCGAAACTCCTACGCGGCCGACTGCTCCCGCCGCGAGGGCGGGTAACTCCCCAAGCTCCCATAGCTGGGCCTGCCTTGGGGTCGGGAGGCGTCCAGCGCGTGGCCTGCCCCGGACGCTGGTTCAGCGGCACAGGGAGGCCGGGTCAGGCCACCTGATGTCGCGTCAGCCCGCGCCCCGGGCACGACCAGGCCGGTTTCGTACGCGATCACCACCGCGTGGGTCCGGTTCTGCGCGCCGAGCCTGGTCAGCACGTTCCCGACGTGGGGCTTCATCGTCTCCAGGCTCACCGTGAGCGACTCCGCGATCTCCGGGTTGGACAGGCCGGTGGCCATCAAGCGCACGCGGCGGGCGCGGCGCTGTTTGGTGAGCCAGATACTGAGGGCTTTGGCGTCTGCGCCGTCGGAGGTCTCGGAGGGGCTCAGGTGGCCGTGGTGATCGTGATAAATGCGGGCAGCGGCAAGACCCGAGGCGAAAGGCCCGGCGTCCGAAGGGTTTTCGCGGGCGCGCTTGTGGCACTGGCTCAGTGAGCTGGTGGTGGTGCCCAGCGCATGGGGCCAGTGCCTTCTGCTCGACCCCCACGTCAACCAGGGCGAGCAGAGCTCCGGCGGGCGGGTTTCCGCGCTGGTGGGGCAGGGCGCGCAGGGCAGCGAGCTCGGCGTCCGTGGGCGGGCGGCCGGTGGAGGCAACAGTCCAGAGCATGCCGAGCTCATCGAGGGCGGCCCGGCGTTCGGGGCAGCAGCGTGCGGGTACGTCCGGCGCGGTCCCGGACGGTGCCGGCGTGGAGGGCTCGTTGGTAGGCGATGAAGTCACCGAGGTTGTAGCCCTCGGGGTCAATGAAGGTGACGGGAACACGCAGGTCGCCATGGCGTTCGCGGTAACGGTGGCAGGCGGCGAGTCCGTCGGCGAAGCGGGCCTGCCGGAGGTCCCAGATCATGCCGAGCTCGTCCAGGGCCTGGACGACGTCGGCGTGGACGTCTCCGTGTGCGTAGCGGCTGCGGCGGATCTTGAGGGTGCTGCCGAGCGGGTAGCCGTCCTCGGTCACGTGGTCGTGGGGTACGCGGAGGTGCCCGTGGGCGGAATGGTAGGCGCGGGCGTGCCGGATGAGCTGCTCGTTGGCCTGGTCGCGTGTGTGCCAGACCATGCCGAGCTCGTCGAGTGCGTCGATCCGCTCCTGCGTGAGCCGGCCCTGGGCGTAGGTGCGGCGCAGCACGTTGATGCGGGTGCCGAGGGGGTAGCCGTCGTCGGTTCGGTGGGCCTGGGGGACGGCGAGGTGGCCGTGGGCGGCGTGATAGGTGAGGGCGGTTTCGAAGCGGTGCTGGTCGGGGTCCCAGATCATGCCGAGCCGGTCCAGGGCGGTGATGCGGTCGGCGGGCATCCAGCCCTTGCGGTGGTGCTTGCGGGCGTTGAGGATCCACCGGCCGAGCCGGTGGCCGGTGTCGGTGACGTGCTCGGCGGGGACGTCGAGGTGGTTGTGCTGTTCTCGGTAGGTGGTGGCGTGGCCGTATCCCTCCCACCAGGGGGAGGTGACCTGGCGGACCATCAGCAGCTGCACCTGGGCGAGCAGCCGGTCGGCAGCTCCGGCCGGGAGTTCCACGGTGATCTTCGCCGGGAGTGGGGGGTCGTCGGTGGAGTGCAGGTGGGCGCGGCTGGTGTCGAGGGCGATACCGAGCGGTTCGTCGTGGGCGCGCAGGGCGCGGACGATCTGCCAGAGGGTGGTGTAGGCGCCGGCGTCCAGGTCGCCGATCTCGCCGTCTTCCTCGGGGACGATGATCGGCACGATCACGGTGGAGTCGCCGGGGGCGTCAGGGTGGGGGCGCAGGGCGCGGCCGACGGCCTGGACGATATCGACGCCGCTGGTTTTGGGGTGGGCGAACAGGACGGCGTCGATCGCGGGGATGTCGGTGCCTTCGCCCAGGCAGCGGGCGTTGGAGACGGTCGACCAGGTGCCGGGGTGCGGGTTGCGCAGGCTGTCGAGGATCTCGTCGCGCAGGCCGTGGTCCATTCCTCCGTGCACGTGGGCGGTGTCCGGGACCGGCAGCCGGGGGGCGAGGCGGCGGACGGCCGCGGGCAGGGTACGGGGGAACTCGGCGGCGTCGGCCACCTTGTGGTGGAAGGTCACCGCCCGGCGGACACCGTGGTGCTGGGCGGCACGGATGAGGGCGGCCTGGGCGACGAGCGTCTGGAGGCTGGGTGCGCCAGGTCCTTCCACGTACTAGCGGTCGGGGTCGGTGAGCATGGCGCGGGCCTCGCTCTCGCGGATCCCGACGAGCGCATGTGCTCCCGATACGCAGACCGCGCACGGAACAGGACGGCGTGAACGAGCGGAGCCTGCCGGATCCGGCAGGCTCCGGGTGAGAGATCCTGCCACCGATTCGCCCGTGAGGTCTGCCACGGCGGCCGAGGCCGGATCCGCCAGGCATACCGCGATGGCCCGCTGCTTGAGGCCGCGGTCGCCCAGCTGCGCCCCGAGACTGTCGGAGGAGGATCGTCGCTCCGTGCCTACACCGAACCGCCCTTTAGAACACGATCGAGTGCTGCCCGGCCTGCGGGGCCCCATGTCGGCTTGCCGCCGGGAAGGCCCCGGTCTCCGTTCTGGCCCATGAGCATGAGGAACAGGCTTTTCAGAGCGGCCAGCCCGCGGGCGCGCCGGATCGTCCCCTCGTCTGCCTGCGCGTACACGTTGAAGAACCGTGAGGCGGCGCCCGCGGGAAGGATGACCCATGCGGCCGCGAGGTCCCACGCCGGATCGCCAGCGAACAGGGCGCCGAAGTCGACGATGCCCGAGAGCGTTCCGTCCGAGACGACGACGTTCGCGGGATGAAGGTCGCCGTGCACCCAGAGTGGCGGGCCCTCCCACTCGGGCGCCGCGACGGCGTCGTCCCAGACGGCCCGGACATCGTCGGCGAGGTCGTTGGGGACGACGGAGTGGAAGAAGTGGTCGAAGCCGTCCGTGCACTTCTTGGGGTGGGCGCCGAAGTCCGAGCTGATCGGCGCCTCGGCGGGCGCCTCCACATGGAGCGCCCGGAGGAAGCCCGCCAGCGTGTCGGCCGCGTGGTCGCCGCGGCTGATCGAGCCGTGGTCCAGCGGCTCGCCGGGAACCCACGTCATCACGGTCCAGTGCTTGGGGAAGCTCTCGGACGGTTCGCCGAACCGCACCGGAGTCGGCACCGGGAGCGGAAGGCGCGGAGCCAGCACGGGTAGCCACCGCCGCTCCTTGAGCTGGAGCTCCGGGGTGGGGTCCATGCGCTGCATGCGCACGGCCAACTCGTCCCCAAGACGCCACATTTGGTTGCCCCAGCCGCCCGCCACCTCGCGGATGGCCAGCCCTGCAAGGTCTGGATGTTGCTCATGCAGCAGGTCGCGAACCAGGTCTGCGGTGATCTCGATCTCGGAGTCGGTCATGCGAAGCCACACTACTGGGGCAGGATTCTGGCTTCGCTCGTGATCCGCGACTGGCTAGCTGCCTGAGCCGGTAGCCGACGGCGGTACCTCGACGACAAAGAACAGGAAGTTGGGATTGGCCGACAGGTCCTGGAAGCCGTCCGGGAACAGCTCACGGGCGGCCGGTTCGGGCTGCGGCTCGCTGATGACGCAAAGACGGAAGCCGGCGGTGGTGAAGGCATCGGTCATCGCGTGCAACGGCCTGCGCCACAACTCCATCGGGACGGAATGCCCGTTGAGAGTCCAGTCGAAGGTATAGCTGGTGGTCGCGTGGTAGTCGGGTCGGGGATCCCGGTGTGCGTACGCCGTGAAAGGGTGGCTCACCGACGCGATTAGCCGGCCGCTGGACCGGAGTACCCGCCGCAACTCGGCCAGCGTCGGCCCCCAGTCCTCCAGGTAGTGCAGCACCAGCGACGCGACCACGTCGTCGAACGTCCCGTCGGCGAACGGCAAACGGTCGCGTAGGTCGACCACGTGGAGGGCTACATCGTCGCCGAGCCGCCGCCTCGCCAGCGCCAGCATCCCGGCGCTGACGTCGATGCCGGTGACGACGGCACCGCGGTCGCGTAGTGCAGAGGACAGGGGGCCCGAGCCGCAGCCAGCGTCCAGGATCCGACGGCCCGTCACGTCTCCGGCCAGGGCCAACATTGCGGGCCGCTCGTAGTACGCGTTTACGAGGCTGCTCTCGTTCTCCGCTGAGTACGTTGCGGCGAAGCTGTCGTAGTCGTTCGTCTGGTCCCGATCTGCAGACTGCATCGTCGCATCCTAGTAATCACGTGATCCGCCGGACAGGCCCCACGCACCGGCCGCCGCCGGACCGCCCTCCATCCATCTCACTGCGATGTCCTACACCCCAGCTACTCACGCTCGCAGTCGCTGCCGTGACCGCCCATCGCTGCCCACGCCCTGTTGCTTTCTGAAGCTCCTCGGCTGTGGTCCTGGCCTGCGAGGACGACACCCTCGCAAGACGGGTCAATAACAGGCCAAGAAAGCGAGATAACTCAGGAGCTGACGCCGATGCTGAGCGGCTTCGACCACATCACCGACTCCTGACCTGCCGTGGTCAGGAAGCGCCCTCGATGGTGGCCGGGACTTCCAGCGGCACGATCCACTCGCTGTCCTTCGGCCTGGCGGTGCTCAGGCGTACCGGCTCGTTCGCGTAGTCGCGGCGCCAATCGTCCGTGGTGCTCGCCGACCACGGCGGCGGGGAGGTGGGAGTCAGGCCCTATCGCGTCCACTCGCCGATCGCCAGCTGCTGCGGGGCGACCGTCCGGCCGGTGTCGTCGCGGCCGTCCGCGCTGAACTTCCATGGCCCCCAGATGTGGGCGCGTACCTCTTCGGGAGTGGCGGTGCCTGCGAGTCGGGGTCCATCGCCCCGGTGCGGGTTGTCGTTGCGGAGGGACGCGGTGATCTCGATGGCGCCGTGGGACAGCAGGCCGGGCGGGCCTTCGAGGTGGACCCGCAGCACGGCGGTAGAGCGAGTCTCGTTGGCCACGATCGTGCAGCGGAAGTGTGACCTTCCCCTCGTAGCGTTGAGTCCGTGGTTGCAGGGGAAGTTGAGGTCATGGGGTCCAAGAAACGGGTGTACGACGCCGAGTTCCGTGAGGGTGCTGTACGCATCGTGATCGAGACGGGGAAGCCGATCGCGCGGGTCGCCGACGAGCTCGGAGTCCACGCGGGCACGCTGCACAGCTGGGTCCCGCGCTGGCGCCGAAACGGGTCGGCATCCTCCGATCGGCCCGCGCAGGAGGCCGCCGGCGGGCGGATGCGGGAGAGCGAGCGGGGCGAACTGGAGCGGCTGCGGCGGGAGATGAGCGAGAAGAACAAGCGGATACGCGAGCTGGAGATGGAGCGTGATGTCCTCAAGCGATGCATGGTCCTCTGGGTGAAGTGACCGAACAGGCACCGGCCGAGGTGGCCGCGTTCATCGGTAACCAGAGGACCGAGCACCACGTCCCGCACCAACCGTCTGGCCTGCCGCGTGCTGGGGATCTCGGAGTCCTGGTTCTACAAGTGGCGCCGGCCGCCCGTCACCGCCCGCCGGCTGCGGAAAGGGCAGCTGTCCGACGCGGTCCGGCGGATCTTCGACGGCTCGGGCGGTACCTACGGCTCCCCGGAGATCTGGATCACGCTGGTGCGGGAGGGCTGGCGCGTGTCGGTGAACACTGTCGCGAAGCTGATGGCCGAACTCGGCCTGGCCGGACGGACGCCCTGCAGGCGACGGGGCCTGACCCGGCCCGGCAAGCGGGCCGCTGCCCCGGACTTCGTGCGCCGGACTTCGTGCGCCGGACTTCGTGCGCCGGGACTTCACCGCCACCGCTCGTGACCAGGTGTGGGCGGGCGACATGACGGAGATCGTCACCGGGGAGGGCAAGCTGTATCTGGCCACGGTCATCGATCTGTTCTCCCGGCGGCTGCTGGGCTGTGCGATGGGCGAGCGCCACGATGCCGAGCTCGTGGCCGCATCCCTCAACATGGCCGCCGCCACCCGCGGCGGCGACGTGAAGGGCGTGATCTTTCATAGCGACCGCGGCAGCGAGTACGTCTCCCGGCGGTTCAAGCGCGCCTGCCGGCGCCTGGGCGTAACGCAGTCCATGGGCCGGGCCGGGTCGTGTTTCGACAACGCCGTCAGCGAGGCGTTCAACAGCGTGCTCAAGGTCGCGTACGTCCACCGGCACACCTTCAACAGCCGCACTGAGGCCCGGCTGATGATCGCGACCTGGATCACCGGGTTCTACAACACGCATCGGCTACACAGCGTGTGCGGATACCGCAGCCCGATCGACTACGAACAAAACCACCCGGCCGACTCCGCTCTGAAGCTGGCCGCATAGAAGATCTCCACGGTTCGAGGGGATTGACAGTCACTTGGTCCCCCGCCGAAAGATCATCAGTCACTCAAGCCTATGCCCGTGGCCCCCGACGGCAGGCCGGCAGGTATGCAGGGGCCCGGACCGGGACGGCATGGCCGGTTCCCTGCCCTTCTCTTGGTCGTCAGATCGGCCGTTGCTGTTTTGCTCCCGAAACCGATGCTGCTTGACACAATGCGAGCAACTGATCTCCTCGGTGATGGGCGGTATGGATGGACTCCCTGCAATCCGGCGACCCCCGCCGGATCGGCCCGTACCGCCTGCAAGCCAGACTGGGCGCAGGCGGCATGGGCCAGGTGTTCCTGGCACTCTCCCCGGGTGGCGGCCGCAAGGTCGCGGTCAAGCTGATCCGTCCCGACTATGCCCGCAACCCCCAGTTCCGGGAGCGCTTCGCCTTGGAGGTGCAGGCCGCCCGGCGCGTGGGCGGATTCCACACCGCGCAGGTCATCGATGCCGACCCGGATGCCGAGGCCCCATGGATGGTGACCGCCTACATCAGCGGTCCCTCCTTGCAGGACTTGGTGCACGGCGGCACTCCGCTCATCCCTCAGGCGGTACGCGAGTTGGGCGCGGGTCTGGCCGAAGGTCTGGGCGCGATCCACGCGTGCGGTCTCGTCCACCGGGACCTGAAGCCCGGCAACGTGATTATGGCGGACGACGGTCCGCGCATCATCGACTTCGGCATCGCCCAGGTCGGCAACGCCAGCGCCCTGACCGTTACGGGCGCACCGATCGGTACATACGCGTTCATGTCCCCGGAACAGGTGCGAGGAGAGGACGTGGGCCCGGGGAGCGACGTGTTCTCGCTCGGCTGTGTGCTCGCCTTCGCCGCGAGCGGTCATGGTCCCTTCGACGCCCCGAACATTCCCGCGATCGTACGGCGGATCCTTGAGGAGCCACCGCGTCTGGACGGCCTCGCCGACCCACTGCACGAGCTGATCGCCGCATGCTTGGCCAAGGAACCGGCGCATCGACCGGAGATCGCCGAGATCCTGCGGCGCACCGGACCATCGCCGCATACCCGCACGGAACCGGGAGCCGCCCCGGAACCGACGGAACCGCTTGCCCCACAGGAATCACGGAAATCAGGCGTGCGCCGCGGACCGGGACGGCGCGCCATCCTGCTCGGCGGTGTCGCGGCGGCCGCGGTAGCCGTCCCCGCAGTGGTCTTCTGGCCCAGGGACAAGAAGGACCCGGGACAGCAGAGCGGTTCGGGAAAAGCGCCGGAGAAAGCAGGACCGAAGAGGCCCACCGCAGGCGAACTCAACGGCAAGGTCCCGGTGGTAGGGGCGGCGTACAGTCCCGATGGCGGGACAATCGCCGCTTCCAGCTACAGAGACACGCCGGACGACGGATCGGGCGACAAAGGGGACAGCGGCTGCATCCAGCTCTGGGACACGGCGACCCGTCGGCTCTCCACCCTGACCCTCGGGGAGTCGGACTTCCTGCCGAACGCGGTGGCGTTCAGCCCCAATGGCAAGACCCTCGCCGTTGGCAGTGCCGGTTCGGACAGCGTCACCTTGTGGAACATGGCCACGGGGCGAGTCCAGGCCACCCTCAAGCGTGAGTGGGACTTCGACGACGATTCGTGGTCCTGGACGAACGCGCTGGCGTTCAGCCCCGACGGCAAGACGCTCGCCGTCAGCGGCCAGGACTACAACACGGGAGGCGAGGGCCAAATCCGGCTGTGGGACCTGTCGGGCCGTCGTCCCGTCGGCACGGCCCTTGACGGCAGGCATGAAGGGGCCTTCTTCCACGTGGCGTTCAGCCCCGACGGACGCTCCATCGCTGCCAGCGGCGAGTCCGGAGTACGCCTTTGGGACCGCTCGAACCACCGCGTCACCGCCCTCCGCGACTCCGTGACCTACACCAACGCTGTGGCGTTCAGTCCCGACAGCAAGACTCTCGCCAGCTGCGACGGCTACAACTACGAGGCCTCGGCCAATACCGACCCCGGCGGCATCTGGCTGTGGGACGCCACTACCGGCCGTACCACCACGCTCACCGAGGAGATCGTGTACTCCGTGGCGTTCCGCCCCGACGGAAAGTCACTCGCCAGCGCCGGCAAGGACGGGCTCAAGGTATGGAACGTGGCCACGGGGCGTGCCTCCGTCCTGGACGACAGCGCACACTACTGGCTGGCGCTCAGCCCGGATGGCACAACCCTCGCCACCACAAGCAAGAGAGACTCGCCCGAAATCCAGCTCTGGAACCTCGCATGAGTCCCTGAAGAGCCGCGCAGAAACGTGCAGCGGTCCCCTCCGCGTGTGGGTGGTGTGCCGAGTTGAAGCCACAGGCCCTGGAAGCTGACTGCCGACCTGATAACGAATGGCATGACACCCGAGTGGGTTTGGGCCCACTGAACTTCCAGGGCTGGCAAGCTGCGCGGAGTCCCTGCCAGCGGCCGGTACTCCGCGACCGCCCGTCGACGCCCTCAACGTTCCGGCCCAGGCTGGCCGCTGACAGACTGGCGGCCCGCAGTTCCGGCGTGTAAGCGGCGGTCACCTCGTCCGGCGTGACGCGAGCCCGCGGGCGAGCTGCTGCCCGCTCTACGCGGGGGTGAACTCTCGTAGATAGATATGCGCGGTCGAGCCCTTGCCCGAGTAGTGGAACTCCTCGTCGGTCCCGTTCCCGCATACCTTCGACGAGAAGTCCTTGGAACCAACGTTGCCGTAGACCTGGGCGCACTGTCCGTCGGCCTCGGTGTCCTTGACCCAGCCGTCGACGTAGATCTTCCCGTCGGAACACCACAGGGAGGCTGTGGCTCGCGCCCCGGAAGTCTGGATGTCGTAGTCGTCGCCGCACACGCCCTGAAGGCTTTTACTCCTTTCCACGTCGGCCGCGCTCGCGGTCGTAACCCCCACCGCGGCAATGGAAACGACCGCTAGTGCGACCGCAGCAATTCGCTTCATCTCTCTCCCCTTAGAATGGCACTTCTCGGAGAATATGGTCGTGACTCCAGGATTTCGCAGAGTGAACCAGCCACACCTCGAGAATGCAGAGCACTCTGGCGATCAATTGACCGCCCTTCGTATCGAAAATGAAGCTAACTCATATCGCTCGGGGAATCAAAGGTTTCGGTTCTGCCCGAAATACCTTGAAGTCTGTTGAGGTGGCCGATCGGGTGTAGACGTCTTTCGTTCAGCTGCTGGCGGCGTGCTAGCCGCTGCATTCCAGCCCCGAGTGCGACGGGGACGGCACCGTACAGCACCAGCGCTGCGCAGGCACGGGCAGGACCTTGACCTGTACAGAAGACGTTGTCACAAGAACGCCCAGCACCGACGACGTCAAGCTCCCGAATATGGAGTGCCCTACCTCGCACGCCAACAAGAACCTGGCCGACAACGACCCCCTGCGAGACCACCTCACAAAAGAGTTCGGCCCGGGCCTGAAGACTGGCTTTATTCACGAGTAGTGGTTCTGGCACAGGTTCCGGGCTCTGTCGCTATTTTGGGGGTAGTTGGGCATCGATCTTGTGTGATGGGTGGGGTTCGCGTCGCGGACGTTCTGTTGCCAGGTGTCGGGGTTCAGGTCAAGGAAGTGGCACTCACGGATACGGAGGTTCGACTGGCTGTGCGGTCGCAAGCCGCTTCGGCCGCATGTCCCGACTGCGGACGATGTCAATCCCCTCGAACCGTGGAGATCTTCTATGCGGCCAGCTTCAGAGCGGAGTCGGCCGGGTGGTTTTGTTCGAAGTCGATCGGGCTGCGGTATCCGCACACGCTGTGTAGCCGATGCGTGTTGTAGAACCCGGTGATCCAGGTCGCGATCATCAGCCGGGCCTCAGTGCGGCTGTTGAAGGTGTGCCGGTGGACGTACGCGACCTTGAGCACGCTGTTGAACGCCTCGCTGACGGCGTTGTCGAAACACGACCCGGCCCGGCCCATGGACTGCGTTACGCCCAGGCGCCGGCAGGCGCGCTTGAACCGCCGGGAGACGTACTCACCGGGCTCAAGTGGTCGTCGCAACACCGGCTTCTTGGACCAAGAGTAGATGTTCGTTGAGGGCTTCGGCGGGTGTCTTCCAACCGAGGGTCTTGCGGGGCCTGTTGTTGAGTGCGAGAGCAACAGCCGCGAGTTCGTCGGTATCCCATCGCGACAGGTCGGTGCCCTTCGGAAAGTACTGGCGAAGGAGTCCGTTCGTGTTCTCGTTGGTGCCCCGTTGCCAGGGGCTGTGCGGGTCGGCGAAGTAGACCTGCAGCCCGGTGTCGATGCGGAGCTGGGCATGCTGGGCCAGTTCTTTGCCGCGGTCCCCGGTCAGCGAGCGGCGCAAGCGCTCGGGCAGCGCGGTGATCGTGGCGGCGATCGCGTCCTTGACTGCCTCGGCGCCGCGGCCGGCCAGGGCCGGGCCGTTCTTCACACGTGGTTCGACGCCGTAGCCATCCATCCGGGGCAGATGCAGCAGCATCGTGAACCTGGTCGTGCGCTCGACGAGCGCGCCGATCGCCGAGCGGTTCAGGCCGATGATCAGGTCGCCCTCCCAGTGCCCCGGAACCGCGCGGTCCTCGGCCTCGGCCGATCGTTCGCTGATCATCACCTCAGGCGTGACATGGCCGCCGGGTCGCCGCCGGGAGCGTGCTCGCGGGACACGCAGCGCACGCCCGGTGCGCAGGCAGGCGACCAGTTCACGCTTGAGCGCGCCACGTCCCTGGACGTAGAGGGACTGGTAGATCGCCTCGTGCGAGATGCGCATGGACTCGTCATCGGGGAAGTCGGCCTTGAGCCGGTGCGAGATCTGCTGCGGACTCCACGACGTCGCCCACCGCCGGTCCTGCCGCCGGGGCTTGTTCCGTCCCTTCCACTGCGGCGTTACCGGCCCCGGAACCGGCTTCCCGTCCGGAGCTCGGGTCACCCCGGCGAGCCTGTCCTGCACGTACTCACACAGCCGCTCGTTCACGGCCAGCTTCGCCGTCCTCGGTCGCCGAGCCCGCCGCTCGGCATGCCACTGCGCCATGGACGCCCGAGACGTCGATGACGAAGGCGGCATAGACCCAGCCGGAGAACGTCTTGATGTAGGTGATGTCCGCGACCCAGAGCTGGTTCGGGGCGGTGTGGCGGTGAACTGCCGCTCGACCAGGTCGGCGGGCCGGTCGGTCTCGGGAGCGGGGCGGGTGGTGCGCGGGCTCTTGGCCCGGATCACCCCGCGCAGCCCGGCCCGGCGCATGAGGCGTTCGACCGTGCAGCGGGCCACCGTGAAGTTCTCGCGGACCAGGGCGGCATGGACTTTCCGGGCCCCGTAGACACCGTAGTTGTCGGTGTGGATGCGGCGTATCTCCGCGGTGAGTTCTTCGTCGCGCCGGCTGCGGGCCGACGGCAGGCGGTGGTGGGCGGCGTAGTAGGTGCTCGGCGCGATCGGCGCGTCCGTCTCGGCGAGGACGTCGCAGATCGGCTGGACGCCGAACAGATCCTTGTGCTGGTCGATGTAGGCGACCTTCATCGCAGTGGACGGTCCAGCTCCGCGGCGAAGAAAGCCGAGGCGGACTTCAATATCGCGTTCGCCCGCCGCAGTTCTTTCACCTCCCGCTCCAGCTCGGCGATCCGGGCGGCCTCGGCGCTGGTGGTCCCGGGCACGATGCCCTCGTCGGTCTCGGCCCGCTTGACCCACCCCCGCAGAGCCTCGGGATGCACGTCCAACTGGTCGGCGATGCGCCTGATCGCACCGGCCCGGCCGGCCGGGTCCTTGCGGGCCTCGACCGCCAGACGCGTCGCGCGTTCACGCAGTTCGTCGGGGTACTTACGAGGAGCAGCCATGAACGGCGTCCTTCCGGGTCTTCGATATCTCCATCAAACCCGGGGCGATTCAGTAGAGACGGTTCCGGCTTGTTGGGTGATCTGCGATCATGTCGAGATGTCGATCACTGTCTCCGTGCCGTGCCCGACGTGTTCGGGGCGCGCCCGACCTGCCTGGTCGGAGAGTCCTGCGCCGCGCTGGGCCGCGCTGGCTGGCACAGCGCGTGTGGAGTGGGCGGACGGCACTCTTTGCAGCCTGCCGCTGGACTCGCGTGAGCTGTTCCCCAGGGCGGAGTCGCTGCCGCGGCCCGGCGAGGAGCGGGTGGTCAGGGTGCACGGGCCCTTCCTCGCCGATGGCCGAGCCCCGTTCTGGGCGCTGTTCGAGCCTGCTCTCGCCGCGCTGAACGGGCTGGACGAATATCCGGAGTTGATGCGGAACTGTGCGCTGACCGCTTGCACGCCCCTTGCCGTGCTCGCCCGGGGAAGCGGGTATGCCTGGTTGCGAGTCCGAGTGGAGAAGCTCACGAAGTTGCTCGAGGCCGCAGACAGAATCCCGCCCTCGACTGCCGGCTCATTGGAAGACTTGCTCCCTCCGGATGGGGCCCGGATGACGTCCAGCCAGGTCGCTTCGGGCGGCCTGCGCTACTACGAATGGTCGCTTCAGAGCAACATCGGGCGCTGGGCGGTGTGCACCGACAACGAGCACGGCATGGCTGTCCTGCTCTACGGGGAGTGGGCTTTCGATCAGGACGACGTCGCTCTTGGCCATCGCCCGCTCTCCCCGTCCGAGACCGCCCTGCTGCGGGCCGCGTGGCCCGACCCGCGCCCCGGCCGCAGCGGATGATCCACTGCCCGAGGGCCAAGAGCGGCAGCCACAGCCGGGCGGCGGCACGCCATTTGGACAAACGGGCCGTCGGCGGCACAGAAACGGCGCCGCACCCAGCGTGCGCCCGAGGCAACGCCGGGGGAACGCGGCGGCGTTGTCGGGCTGGTCGGCGAGAACGCCCATGACCAAGAGGGGCGTTGTGCCTTGCACCGCGTCGAGCAGGGATGCCCGGCCGCCGTGCGTCACGAACAGGTCGGCGTGGCGCAGGTGCGCGGGTTGCGGGACGTGCTCGACGACCTTGATGCGGGGGTCGGTGCTCCGCAGGTGCTCCGCGAGGTTGCCCGCGGACACGATCGCGTCGCAGTCGATTGCGGAGAGTGCGGCCATGATTTCCCGGTATGCGCTCCCCACGACGGTACGCAGATCGGTCATTGCGGTGGTCAAGGTGCCCAGGCTCACGTAGACAAGCGGACGGGAGGACAGAGAGCGGTCCAGCCACCTGGGCAGGGTGGTTCGGAATTCGGCGACGGTGCGTCGAACCGCGCGCGCCGAGGGTGGGGGAGCCGGGTAGAACCACGCGACCGGCGCGGGGCTGATCATTGAAGGAAGCACGGGAGTGTCCAGTTCGTACTGCTTGTAGAGGGGAAGCAGCGCGGGTGCGATGTCGGTGTCCCAGAGGTCCAGGAGCACCGGTCCGAGGCCGTTGTCCGCTGCGAGCATGGGCAGCCCCAAGGCCGTCTTCGCGGTGCTGTTCACCCTCACGCTGACGGACTCGGACAGCGGTGGTGCGGCGCCCTGGGTTCACGCGGTGCTTTTCGTCTGCTCCGGCGCCGTGGCTGTCACCGTTCTCCGGAAGATGAGGGTCCGGTGAACCACGCCGGCCAACACTGACCGGCCTCACCACCAGGCTCCCACGTCCGGGGACGATCGGGCCCGGGTGCGCCGTCACAGCGCACCCGGGCCCGCGTCCGGCGGTGCCAGCGGTGCTGATCCAGCATCAGTACTGTTAAGCGGGCAGGCGCGGGTCCTCCGGGTATTCAGGCAGCTTGGCCGAAGCCGGCCGCAGTCGGGTCCTGCTCGCGCAGCGGGGTGAAGTCCACGTCCAGCTTCGGGTCGTACGCCTGCGGCTGGATGCCCAGCTCGTGCGTGGAGTACTTGCCGAACCGGTTGATGTGCTCGGTCAGGTACGGGGAGATGTGGGCCAAGTCCTCCGGCTCGATCGTCCAGCCCTCCTCCAGCAGCTGCCGGACAATCTCGGCGATGTCCAGGGCGTTATGAAAAATCACCGCGTTCGTGAGCGGGGCATTGAATTTCATCGCCTTCTCCTGCTCGACCGGGTCGGTTGTCGGCGATGACCCCGCGGTTGCCGAACCCGATCCACTGCGAGAACCGGTTGAATGACTCCACCTTGTTCGTCGCCGCCGTCACCCGTCTCCGAAGCGGGGCATCCGAGAGATAGCGCAGCAGCTGCACAGTACGGATCACGCGGCCGACCTCGCGGAAGGCGGTGTAGGTGGCGTTCTTCTTCGACCCCGACCGCAGGCGCTTGAGCAGCGCGGACGACGAGATCGCGCCCTCCCGCACCGAGACAGCCACGCGCATCAGGTGCCGGAACTGGGACTCGATCAGGTCCCAGTCGATAACCAGGCCCTCGTTGTCGGGGTAGCCGGCATCCGCCGCCGCAGCGGCGTTGCGCAGCTTGAGCACGGTGCGGTAGTTGCCGATCAGGGCCTCGACGATCTCCCGCTCGGCCAGCCGGATCTCCTCCAGCTCCTGCTTCGCCTTCTTGATCTCCGTCGCGACGCGCTTGCAGAACATCGTCGCCAGGTCGTCCCGCACCCGCATCCGGGCCTTGTGCACCAAGCAAG
This sequence comes from Streptomyces sp. NBC_00012, assembly GCF_045040875.1. Taxonomy (NCBI): domain Bacteria; kingdom Bacillati; phylum Actinomycetota; class Actinomycetes; order Kitasatosporales; family Streptomycetaceae; genus Streptomyces; species Streptomyces sp. NBC_00012. Next base: position 406,651 of record NZ_CP108310.1, read on the forward strand.
CCACCAGCGCGAGGCGCTTGACCGACTTGTAGTCCCGCAGCTCCGCCACGTCGGCGGCGTCCGCCTCCCCGGCGAAGTCGGTGATCTTCCCCGAGGCCACGCCCTCCATCCACACGTCCGTGTCACCAAGGCCGTCCACCCACTCCAGGCGGCTGGTCAGGCGCTTGAAGTGCGACCAGCTCGGCCCCTGCGCGGGCTTCTTCAGCCGGTTGAACAGCGTCGTGCCGTCCGCTTCGCGTTCCTCCAGCAGCCGCAGCAGGCCGGCCCGCTCCGCCGGGCTGATCCGTCCGTGGATGCCGTCGCAGGTCGCGGTGTTCACCTCGCGGCGGACCTTCGAGGCCATCGCGTCGAAGGTGGAGAACGCCAGCAGCTCCAGCCCGGCCTCCACCACCTTCTCCAGCGCGATGTTGATCAGGTCCGCCGGGCGGTTCTTCGCCGCCGCCTCCTTGCGGATCGACTGCTCGGCGATCCGCCGGGCCTGCGCCTGGTCATAGAGCACGCCGACGCGCTTGCGGATCACGCCCCGGTGGTTCTTGGCGGTCTTCTCCGCCTGGTACACCGGCAGCGTGCCCTCCGGCAGCTCCACCTGACGCCGGACGAACTCCACCACCTGCTCGGGGACGTCCTCCAGCTTCGGGAAGCACCCCATGCGCTGATACGACTTCAGCATCAGCAGCAGGGCCAACAGATGCTCATCGCAGTCCGTGGCATCGGACACCCACGCAAGCTCATCGCGCGTCGGCGAGAAGAACAGATACAGCTCGTGCGCGGTGATCAGCCGCTTGAACCGCGGATACGCAGTCGGTTCGTTCGAGGTCACAACCCACCCCAGGCCCCAGACGACGGTCAACATCACCACCAACGACACTGAGCCGAATGGGTGACGGGCCGGGGGCTCTCAGGGCTTCAAGATCATCCCATGGCCCCTTTTAGGCCCACCTCGGCGATACCCCTCCGGTCTCCCTCAAGCTGGAGGACCTGGACGTGATCTGTGTTGTGCTCGGCTGCGAGATCGGCGATCTGCTGGTTCCTGAGCCCGGGAAGGTCAGCCGCCCGGATCTACAGGCTGGAGTCCAGGAGGCCACGACCGGCTCGATGGTGGCCCCGGCCGTCGTGCCCAAGCGTCGCGACGGCCGTTCCCTGCCGCCGATGTGACCTGGTCACCAACACCATGGGGAAGATCAGCGAGAACAAGTCGGCGGCCTCCTGCTCGGGCTGTTTCGCCTGGGGGCAGTTGCCCGGCCGGTTCTGCCGCGGCTGCTATACCTACGGTCAGCAACACGCCGTCGGCGAGTGCGTCGGCTGCCGACGACAGGTCCCGGTCGATGACAAGTACGGCTACTGCCGCCTCTGTCGGGCTCAGGCGACCTGGGCGATCAAGGCCAGCGGCAAGGCTTCGGTGATCGAGCCGTACCTACGGCGGGTGACCTGCCAGCAGCTGTTCTTCGCGAACCTCCAGCGGCCCAAGAACGGCGGGCCCCGGGTCGGTAAGGCCGGGCGGCGTGTGCTGAAGCCGCCACCGTCTCCCGAACCACACCGCGTGATCACCACGTCAGGGCAACTGACGCTGTTCACTGCCACTCGGGACTTCCGCCGGTTCGACCGGGAACTCCACCGAGCCGCTGGATCACCAGCGATGTGAACCGAGCTCTGGTCATCGTGCTGTCCGGCTTCCGCGAAGGTGAGTCGATCCGGTACTCCGACCTCTTCCCGGTCCTGCGAATTCGTGGGCTTCCCTTCGTGCGGACCGCGGAAGTCCTCGACCGCCTCGGCCTGTTCGTCGACGACCGGGCCCCTGCCGTCGACCAGTGACTGGAGCGCAAGCTCGGCGGGATGCCCCCGGGCATCCATCGCGCCGTCGAGGCCTGGGTTCGCACTCTCCTCGACTCTGGTCCGCGATCTGAGCCCCGTTCCCGGCACATGGCATGGGCCTACCTGGGAGAGATCCAGCCGGTGCTGCTGGAGGGGTCCAGCCGCTACGACCACCTGCGAGAGGTCACCCGGGAGGACATCATCGCGGTCCGGGACGCTGTCACCGGCAAACAGCGCTGGGTGATGTTCGTCGATCTCGATCGACCATGTGTGCGCCGCCCGGATCGCCGGGGACGTCGAGCGGCTCGTCGCGCTCTTCGCGGACGACGTCGACTGGCTGCTCGCCGAGAACTCGACGCGGGGTCATCTGGAGCATGGGAAATCGCCGACGCCGGAAGCCTGGCCAGCCAATTGCCGACCGAACGCAACCGAGGCGAGCCGGGTCGAAGTTTGTCCACGTCGACGAGGGGCCACGTTGCGCAGTGCGAGGGAAACGCGTGGGGCACGCCGCGCCATTGCAGCCAGGGCTTGCCCGCAGCGCCGGGCTAGTAGATGACGCCTTCCTGCAGGGTGGCACCCGCGTAGGAGCTGCCGCCATCCTTTGCCTTCACGAGGACGTAGCGGAGCTTGCCGTGGTCCAGCGCCTCCTTCAGGTCGTGCGCCAGCTTGCCGTCCCGTGGGGACTTCGTCTCACGCTCTTTCATCGCCTCGATGATCGTCTCCACGTACTCCCTGGTCATCTGCTGGACCATCTTGTTCTTATGACGGCCCTTCCCCTGACGCCAGCCGGGGTCGCTCGATGGCGCCTTGGCCTCGACGATGAGCAGCGTGCCGTCCTTGAGCCGGTACAGCTGGTCGAACATATCGGCACCATTGGGGGTTTTGGGCAGGGGGATCCACTGGGCTCCCGGGAATTCCTCCGGAATGACGTGATAGCGTGCCGCGCTCTCGCCGAGCCGCTCGGGTATGGAGCTGTTGTTGGGCGTGACGCCTAGTTCTTTCCGGTAGTGCTTCAGTGCCTTGTCGCGTGTCTGCCCATTGGCCACGCTCTTATTCTTCTGGAACTTCCGCTCCGCGTTGGTGAGATCCACCGACGTCTTGCGATGGTCAGCGATCTTGTTGAGCAGGCTGCCCCGTTTTCTGTCACCGAGCGAGCCCGGGCCGACGGACTTCGCGGAGGACAGCTTCGCGCCGGGGGCCGAGGGCAGCTTGTCCTTGGAGATCCAGTGGTTTTCGTTGTCCTTGGCGAGTTTCGGCAGCGCGACGCCGTTCTCCGTGGTGTGTATGCTCTGTCGGCGGCCGTCGCTGATGTAGTTGTCGGAGTACCAGACCGGGTCGTTGTTGGCCTTCCAGACCATCTCGTCCTGGATGTACTTGTGGGGGTCGACGGCACTGCTCAGCAGTTCGTTGCAGGTGAACACGCTGTTCGTACGCTGCGGGGTGCCGTCCGGGCCGGGCGGATAGGTGGTGAACACGGCCGCGTCGAAAGCGGGCCCGCCCGCGCCGTTGCAGTACTTGTCGAGCTTGAGCTTCTTGAACTCCTTCGCCAGTGCCTGCCGATCACTGCCGGCCAGGACGGTGGAGGCGTTCGGGTCGATGTCGATCCAGGCGACCTTGTCGAAGCCGGGCGGGACCACCCCGGTACCGGAGAGTTCGTTGATCGCCGCCGCGAAGTCGTTCACGACCGCGTCCGTGCCCCCGGACACGGCCTTGCGCTGGATGGTCTGTTTGCCAGTCAGGTTCTGGAGGTCGGCCTTGTACCCGTCCGTGGAACCCTCGGGTTTGTAGGTATTGCCCCAGACGACCTTGTTCCCCGCGCGCGCCAGATCGCTCGCATACTGCAGCGTCCGCCGGTCGGAGACGGAGAGCTGGGCTGTCTTCGCTTCCAGTTCGGCAATGCCGCTCTCGCCGGAAACGCTCAGGTTGTCGGTGTTCACGGCTAGGTCGTAGAACGGCTCGAACGCTCCCTGCTGCTTCAGATTGGCCACCGTCTTGCCGACATTGCTGAGCCGGCTCTCGCGGACCTCGGGGCTGGTCCGCGGACCGATGTCGGCCGTCATGGCGTCGAGGAGCTGCAGGACGGGCTTGCCCTTGCTGTCGTTGGCCCGCTGGTCGCCCAGTGGCTCATTGAGCTTGAAACCGCGGCCCATCAGCCTTTTGACGAGCGCCGGGTCGTCGCCCATGACGCTCGCTTCGTAGAAGACCGCGGACCAGCTCACCGGGATCGTCTGGCCGGGCGGTGCCGTATTCGTCGCCGTAGCCGTCAGCGTGCGGTTCCCGCCGGGAGGCACGGAAACAGGACTGTTCAGGGGCGTCTGTCCGGCTACGGTCACTATCACCGTGCCGCTGGCCGGAGCGGTGCCCTGGTTGGTCACGTTCACGGTGGCCGGGCAGCTCGGAGTGCTGCAGAACGATGCCGTGAGCTGTACGGCCACGTCCGTCTGGGCCGCCACACGTTGGCTCAGCGGTTCGGCCTGCTCTTGCGAGGTGTCGACCCGGCGTACGTTCTCCGTTGTGCTCTGCACCTGGGCCGCGTCAGGCTCGCTGACCGCGGACGCCAGGGCAGGGGCGGGCGCGGGCTCACCGGCCGCCGCCGGCACGTGACCTGCGGACTGCACATGGCCCGCGGACCGTGCGGCACCGTCCTGCGGGCCGGAGCGGAAGACGGCAGTGCGCGCATCCGAGGCGTCCGGCGCAGGTTCGGGTGTGCTGGCTCCTTGAGATCCAGCGGAACCCGGCAGGCTGACCGAGAGCGGCTGGTACGGAGGGGACGCACTCACCACGAAGCGCAAGGTGCCGTCGGTCAGTACCTTCGCCGGACGGCCGTTCACCGACGTGGCCCCGCTCTGGCGCCACCTGGACGGCCGCCCGGACGGACCATCGGTGCCCTTGCCCGAGAGGGCGTCGGCGATCGCCGTCGGAGTCATCCGGGACAGCTCGGCCAGGCCGATCACCCCCTGCGGCGGGTCGGCCACCCAGGTGTTGGCCAGCGCTTCGGCGCTGCCCGGCTCGTGCTCGAACCACCACTGGCTGTTGCCGCGCAGAAGGGTTCGCTTGGGGCTCACAGCGAGCTCCGCGTATGCCCCCGAGTCACGGCTCAGGGTTCCGTACGCAGTGCCGTCGCGGGCGACCGTCAGACGGAAGCCGATGATCGCGCCGTTGCCGTTCACCGTGGTCCCCGCATAGGTGACCCCGCGCCAGGCACGCAGGCTCTTCGTGGCCGCCGAGGCCAGCTGCGGGGGCGTCTTCTCGCGTGGCCAGAGCACAAAGGTCATCAGACCGGCGACGAGCACCATGACCAGCGCCAGGACGCCCCAACGCCAGTACCAGCGACTGGACTTAATCAGTCGGACAAGCGCTCCAGCCGCCCGGGACGCCCGACTGCCCGCTGGCGGTGGCGGTGGCGGTGGCGGTGGCGGTGGCGGTGGCGAGAAATGCGGCGCCTGCGGGGGAAGTGGTGGGAACGAAGGGTAGGGGGGAAGTGGGGATTGCGTAGGTGCTTGCTCGGACGGTACTGATGCGCTGTCCCGTGCGTCCACATCTGCCCCCGGTTCCGGGACCGGGCGACCCCACCGGGTCGTGGCGTGATGGTCCCGATTCCCCATTCCTGATTGCCATCCCAATCCCCCTTTCAAACAAGCTTGTTCGCGCCACGTGGCAGGTTCCCGCCGCTCCCTGAATCCTACGGTCACTGATCACCTCACGGTCCAGGCCAGAGATCGGCCCGAGGAGCGCCGACCCGGGCTGTATCAACCAGGTTCTAACGACGCCGCAGCCGGTCAGCGATCTTCCGCCGAACCCTGGAGCCGATACGCCGCCGGAGATCACGGAAGGTCACCAGCAGGCTGGGTTCCTCGGGGAACAAGCGACAGTTGAATAGGAGAGGCCACCAGTAAGTACCAAGCCCGGACCCCGCGACTTCACCACGGGTCAACCCCCTAGAAATCCGGGCACTGACCCTCGGGTTCCCGCTGAGAACCCTTCAGTTTTCCCGAACTCGCGGGGGACCGGGGGTCCGGCCAAGGTGAGCCCAAAAGCCGCCACGGGATGATCTTGAAGGTTTGAGCCGTTGGTTGCGCTCTATCACTGAGGGCCCACACCTGTCCCGGATTCCACGGTTCTGATCTTCGCCGGCCCGCGTCCCGCGGACCCCTTCGGTCGGTACGTCATCACGACGTTCGTGAAGGGCACGAACATGACGTTCGCCGAGCCGCCCGGCGCATCGCCAGCGTCACCACGCACGAACTGTCCATCGCTGCCCGCCGCCACACGACCCTGGCGAAGCTGAACGAGGCGGTCACCGATGTGGTGAACGCGCACACCAAGCTCGACATGTCCCGCGCCTGGGGCAACAGCACCACCGCGGCCGCCGACGGCACCCACATGGACACCTACCTTGACAACCTGCTCGCCGAGATCAGCGTCAGGTACGGCGGCAACGGCGTGATGATCTACTGGCACGTGGAGCGGAAGAACGTCTGCATCTACTCGCAGCTGAAGTCCTGTTCGTCGTCCGAGGTCGCGGCGATGATCGAGGGACTGCGGCGGCACTGCACGGACGCCGAGATCGAGTCGAACTACGTCGACACACATGGCGCGTCTGTCGTTGGGTTCGCCTTCACCGAGCTGCTCAACTTCCGCCTGCTGCCCAGGTTGAAGAACATCGGCAGCATCCGCCTGTACCGGCCCGACGACACCCCGCCCGGCTGGCCGGCGCTCGGTGGTTCGCTGAGCCAGGCCATCAAGCGGGACCTGATCGAGCAGCAGTACGACCAGATGGTCAAGTACGCCACTGCGCTCCGACTGGGGACGGCGGAGGCGGAGCAGGTGCTGCGGCGCTTCACCCGAGGCGGGCCCAAGCACCCCGCGTACGCCGCGCTCGAAGAAACTGGCCGCGCGGTCCGTACGGTCTTCGCCTGCGACTACCTCGCCGGTCCCGGCCTGCGCCGGGAGATCCACGGCGGGCTCCAGGTCGTGGAGAACTGGAACTCGGCGAACACCGTGCTCCATTACGGCAAGGACGGCGCGCTCACCGGCCCGGACAAGGAACACGCCGAAACCTCTATGCTCGCCCCGCACCTGCTTCAGTCCGCGCTCGTGCACGTCAACTCTCTGCCGCTTCAGCAGGTCCTCGCCGAACCGGCCTGGGCGAAGAAGCTCTCGGACGAGGACCGGCGCGGGCTCACCGCGCTGTTCTGGTCCAACATCAACCCGTACGGCACCTTCCGTCTGGAGATGGACAAGCGGCTCGACCTCGCGCCGCTTCTCTCGGTACCCCGTCCCCGCACCCCGGCGGACGCCTCCGGCCAGGCCCTGGCGGAGCCGAGGTGAATGCCGTGCCGACGGGCCGGTGCCTGTACCGGCCTTCGGGAACCAACGGGACGCCAATATCGGCGAGATTGATCTTGAATGGCGAGAGGACCCCTGTCGACGCCGCGAGGGGCAGCCGGGACCCGGCTGCCCCTCGCGGTTACTCCCTTTGTGGGACTGGCGTTCCTCAGGTCACTCGGCGGCGGATCCACCAGACGCAGAACCCGGTCAGGGCCAGGGCGAGACCGACGTAGAGTCCGGTCTCGGCCCACTGAAGGGCCCAGAAGTTTCCGGCGGGCTGGTACGTCACCTGCTGCTTGTAGCCCAGGGCGCCGAGGTCGGCGACGCAGCGCTCGACCTGCTGCAGGGTGGGCGGGCCCGACTCGGTGCGCAGGCAGTCGGCGAAGGATGACGGCACGGGGGCCGGCTGACCGGCGGCGTTCAGCGTCTGCTGCGAGGTGACCCAGGCACCGGGCACTTCGGGGTGCGCGACGATCTGCTCGGCGCCGTCCTGGATGCTGATGGGGGCGCCGCCGGGCTCGATCGGCACGATGGTCCGGTCCGCGGCTGCCAGGTGGGCCCGGATCCACATCGGCACCACGATCTGGACGGCGGCGTAGACGGCGAATGTGGTGGCCATCGCGGGCAGGGTGCGGCGGATGACGAGGCCGAGGGCGACGCCCAGGGCGAAGGCGAAAGCGGCATGGGCCATGGGGACCACACCCCGTGCGGCGAAGGCCACGGGGTCGAGCCGCGGGAAGTACGTGTCCGTCGCGCCACCGCCGTTGACCGCCCGGTCGATGGGGCTGCTCCACCAGCTCACCGCGAGTGCGGCCAGTCCGGCAGCGGTCATGGAGGCCGCCGTACCAAGGCCCAGCTTGGTCGCCAGCCAGCGGGTGCGGGTGACGCCCTGGTTCCACGCAAGGTAGTGGGTGCCGGTCTCCAGTTCACGAGCGATCAGTGGAGCGCCCCAGAACATCCCGATGACCGCCGGCACGGCGAGCACGACCAGCAGTCCCACGTAGTAGACGGTCTGGTCCGAACTGGAGACCTGGTCCACCAGGCTGCTGCCGACAGCCCGGTAGAGGTCCGCCAGCTGCGGGCCGGTGACCGCGAGGGCGGCGGCGAGGGCGGCCACCGCGGCGAACATTACGGCGGCCTGGGTGCGGAACTGGCGCCAGGTCAGCCAGATCATCGGAGTACCTCCAGTGCGGGTCGGGTGTCACGAACCGCGTCGGCGGGCCGGGTCATGTAGGCCAGGACGATGTCTTCCAGACTGAGCGGGCTGACGGTCCAGGACGGATCGTGGACCGCAGTGTCGGTGCGCACCAGGAGGGTGGTCTGCCGTTCGGTGTGGCTGGCGGTGATGACGTGCTGACCGGCCGGGAGCGTGTCCGGGTCCCGGCGCGGTCCGGTGAGCCGGTGGTGGCAGGCGACCAGGTCGTCGATGTCGCCGGCCACCTGCACCCGGGAGCCGACCAACACGATGACGTAATCGCAGGTCCGCTCCACGTCGGAGACCAGATGGGAGGAGAGCACGACGCTCAGCTCGTGCTCGGCGACGGCCTCCATCAGGTCCTGCATGAACTCCCGTCGGGCGAGCGGGTCCAGCGCCGCGACCGGCTCGTCCAGGATGAGCAGCTCCGGGCGTTTGGCGATGCCCAGGGTGAGAGCGAGCTGCGCGCGCTGGCCGCCGGACAGCTTGCCGGCCCGCTGCTTGGGGTCCAGACCGAGGCGACGAATCCGGTCGCGCGCCACGGCCTCGTCCCAGTTCGGGTTGAGGCGCTTGCCGAAGTCGAGGTGGTCGGCGACGCTCAGCGCGGAGTAGGTCGGGGTGTCCTGGGCGACGAAGCCGACCTTGGCCAGCTGTTCCACACCCTCGGCAGGACGGCCACCGCACACCTCGGTGGTGCCGGCCGTCGGGGTCAGCATGCCGGAGGCCAGGTTCAACAAGGTCGACTTGCCGGCGCCGTTGGGGCCGACCAGGCCGACCACCCGGCCAGCGGGGACGTCCAGGTCGCAGTTCTGCAGCGCCCAGCGCTGCTTGTACCTCTTGCCCAGGCCCTGAGCTCGCAAGACAGCGCTCACGCTACGTCCTCTCCGGCGGCGTTACGAAACGTGTTCACGAACAGCGCCTCGATGCTCTCGTCGTCGAGCCCGGCCAGGCGGGCCTTGGTCAGCCAGCGCTGCAGGTCCTTCTGGAGCGGCCCATGCGCGGCGAGCGAGGCGTCGGCCAGCGTCCGGGTCACGAACGTGCCTACGCCGGGACGGGCGGCCACGAGACCGTCGTACTCCAGCTCGCGGTATGCCTTGAGCACCGTGTTCGGGTTGACCGCCATCTGCTTCGCCACGTCCTTGACCGTCGGCAGCCGGTCTCCCTCCTTCAGCAGACCCAGGCGCAGTGCATGCCGAACTTGCCGAACCAGCTGCTGATACGGGGACAAGCCGGACCGGCTGTTCAGGTGGAACTCAATCACCGGTTCCTCCATTTATCTAGTTGCCTAGCACTATAGCCCTCTGCGACACCCATTCGGCAAGGCATGCACTGCGGGCGCCAGCCGCCGTCCGCGCAAGACACACGGCTACCGCACTCCGGCAGAGGTCTACGCTGACCTTCTGAACAGCGGTGATGCGCTGACCGCTTGAACCCGCCACTGTCTGCCGACACTCATCCGCGTGATCAAATCCGCAGGTGGGCACTGTCGACAACTCGCGTCGGAAATCAACGTCGGTGAACGGTCGTCGGAGTAGTTTCCGACAATGCTTCTTGGCTACTGCCGCACTTCGACGGCGGACCAGAACCCCGACCACCAGATCGACGCGCTTCTCCGCAACGGCGTCGACCGCGACAACATCCACGTCGACGTCGCCAGCGGCGCGAAAGCCTCCCGCCCCAAGCTCAACCTCGTCATGCAGCTGATGCGCGAGGGCGACACCTTGAAGGTGACCCGGCTCGACCGTCTCTCCCGTTCCGTCCTGCACCTGGTCACCCTCGGCGCCGACCTACGCGAGCACAGCATCGGTCCGCACGTCATCGAGCAGGGCATCGACACCACCACCATGGAAGGCCGCGCCATGTTCGGCATGCTCAGCGTGCTCGCTGAGCTCCAGCGAGAGCTGATCGTGGCGAACACCAACGACGGGCTCGCCTCCGCGCGGGCGCGCGGCCGGGTCGGCGGGCGCCGCGCCAAACTGACTCCGGACCAGGCCGAACTGGCCCAGCAGCTCTACGACGCTCGCGAGAAGACCGTCCAGCAGATTGCCGACATGTTCGACGTCCCCCGCTCCACGGTCTACGGACACCTCGACCGCGACAAGACCGTGCCCCGCCAGCCGAAGAAGACCGCCGCGGCAAAGCCCTGAAAGCTACCGGCGGGTTACTTGCTCCCTGGTGTCCGAGCCAGGCCGTGTATCGGAAGTGGATCTCGAACGGTGCGGCGAAGGTTCAAATCGCGGAAATGCTGACCTCGGACGCCTACGGGACCCTCGCGAAGGTCCTCGGGGCGTTGCGGGCGCACGACACCGAAACGATCGAGCACCTCGCGGATCCCCGTATCCGGAGCGGGAGTTGGCTCCCGGAGGGTGCCATGCCCGGGAAGGGCATCTACGCGCACCCCGCAAGCACATCGAACACCTGGAAGGAGGTGCCGTAGAGGGCCGCCAGAACGGCGCTGAGGGGCCTGTGACCGTACGGCTGGGCACCCGGCTCGACAACGTACGCAAACGCGCCGGAAAGCTCACCGAACAACGCCGTGCGGACCTCGACGAGCTCGGCATGCGCGGGTAGACGCGGGCAGGAAATGCAGCCGGGGAGATCCAGGAGACGGGGCTGGCGGGACTTCGCCGGGGTCCAGGCCGCTACTCCTTCCAGCTTCCCGACCTGCCCGGCGGCCTGCGGCCCCTGCACACGACAAGGACGCCGCCGACGACGAATCAGTGGCCAATGACGGGCACCGGTCAGTGCGGGCTATGGCAGTTCGGGGCGGTACAGCCGTGGTGGCCGGCGCCAGCGTGCGGTCCGGCCCAGGTCGCGCTGGCGAAGGCCACCGTGGCCGTGGCCGCCCTGCTGCGGGCCGCTGGTTGCGAGCCGAAGCGTCCGCCGTGTCAGGGCACGGTGATTACGATCTTGCCGCGCGCGTGGCCGGTGGCGCTGACGTCATGAGCTGTGGCGGCCTCCTTCAGCGGGAACACGGCGTGCAGCGGGACGGTGAGGCGGCCGTGGTCGGCGAGGTCGGCCGCCAGCGGTAGTCCTGCCCAGCCCGGCGACTCTCCAGCTTCGGAGCGGGAGAACCGCACTCCGTGCCGGTCGGCGTCGAAGTCCGCGATGGTCACCACACGGTGCGGGTCGCCGGCGATGGCCACCAGTTCGGCAAGAGAGCCCTTACCAGCCGCGTCCAGAACCACATCGACACCGAGCGGAGCCAATGGGGCAAGGCGATCGGCCAGCCCCGCCCCGTAGGTGACCGGTACGACGCCGAGCTGGGCGAGGAAGCCGTGGTTGCCTTCGCTCGCGGTGCCGATCACGGTGAGGCCGCGGGCCTGGGCGAGTTGCCCGGCGATGGTGCCGACGCCTCCGGCGGCACCATCGATCAACAAGGTCATGCCTTCGGCGGCTTCCAGTGCGCCCAGTACACGTGTGGCCGAGTCGATATTGCCCGCAGCGCCACCCGCTTCCTCGAAAGACCATGACCGAGGCTTGGACGCCCACGCCTCCAGCACGGCGTACTGGGCCGCGGCGCCTCCCTGATCCATGAAGGGGACAAGGCCGAAGACTGCATCCCCCACGGCGGTGCCGGTCACCCCCTCTCCCACCTCGTCGACGATTCCCGCGGCATCCATGCCGGGTATATGGGGGAAGTCCACGGTGGCGATGTCCCGCAGCATCCCTGAGCGCAGGTACCAGTCAGCAGGGGTGACGCCGGTGGCACGCACCGCGATGCGGACCTGACCGGGCCCGGCGTGTGGCTCTTCGACCTCCTCGACGCAAAGGACCTCGGAACCGCCATAGCGGTGGTATTGCACAGCAAACACGGAAAACCTCCGTACACGTGGCACGTCGTTCAGCAGGAGAACTCGCAGCCGCTCACCTCTGCGGCAGAGAGCTGACCGCGGGGCACCGCGGCACCAGGTCACGCTAACCCGCTAAACGGTCGCCCTCTTCCGTTTGTGATTAAGTGGGAGACATGCCTGCCCAACTGTCTCGGAACCCGCCCACCTCCGCCTCCGGCACCCCCGCCCCGGGGCAGCGAGCCGACGCCCGGCACAACCGCGCCCGGCTCCTCCAGGCCGCCCGCGAGGCTTACGCCCTCAACGGCACCGACGTATCTTCCAGCGCAATCGCCCGCAGAGCAGGCGTGGGTGCCGCCACCCTCTACCGGCACTTCCCGACACGCGGCTCGCTGATCACCGCCGCGTTCTCCGAACAACTCAGCCAGTGCGTCGCAGCCCTCGACGAGGCCCTTCAGGACGACGATCCCTGGCACGGACTTCGCAACGTCCTCACCAAGGTGTGCACGATGCAGGCCCAGGACCGCGGGTTCAGCGCCGCGTTCCTCTCGCAATTTCCCGACGCGCCCGACGTCCATCGCGAGCGTGCCCGCGCCGAGGCATCCCTCGCCCAGCTGGTACAGCGTGCGAAGGACACCGGACAGCTGCGCAAGGACTTCGACCCCAGCGACGTCACCCTCCTGCTCCTGGCCAACAACGGCGTCGTGCGAGAGTCCCCGGCGGCCTCCATGGCCGCATCCCGCCGCCTGCTCGCCTACTTCCTCCAGTCCTGCCTGCCGACGGACGGCACACCCCTGCCCCAACCCGCGCCACTCCGCCTTGACGACCTCTACAAGCCACCGCATCGAACGGAGTGACCGCCGGCGTCCGCCCGGGGGCACACGCCCCTGACGTGAATGTTCCTCACAACCTGTTCCTGAACCGTGCTGCTGATGGGGCCGGGGTTCGTGCAAAGGATGCTCCCGCGGTCTGTCGGATTCTCGATGCGGGGCGGTGTCTCCCGCTCAGGGGCTGGCGTGGTCACAGCGAACGGGCATGTATGACACTGGCGTGATGGATCAGCTTGAGCGGACCGTCGAACTCGTCCGCGACACCGTAGGACCGGAGCTCGTCGGCGCGTACCTGCACGGGTCTGCCGTACTCGGGGGGCTTGCCCCGGCCAGCGATCTGGACGTCCTGGCCGTAATTCGCGGGAGTTTGGGGGACCGTCAGCGGCGTTCGCTGCTGGAGGGTCTGCTGGAGATCTCCGGCCTGACCCCCGCGGTCCGACCGGTTGAACTCACCGTCGTTGTCCAGTCCGAGGTCCGCCCCTGGAGGTTCCCGCCGACGGGGGACTTCCTATATGGCGAGTGGCTGCGGGAGGAATTCAGGGCGGGTGGGATTCCGCAGCCCGGCCCGATGCCGGACCTGGCCCTGGTGATCACGATGGTTCTGGCGGGTGACCGCCCACTGACGGGCCCGCAGCCTGCCGAGGTTCTCGCCCCAGTGCCGCATTCCGACCTCGTCCGGGCAAGCGTCGCGGGGATCCCCGAACTCCTGGCCGAGCTGGACGAGGACACCCGGAACGTCCTGCTGACTCTCGCACGCATCTGGACCACCCTTGCAACGGGCGAGATCAAACCGAAGGATGCAGCCGCCGACTGGGCTCTGACCCGCCTGCCCCCGCAACACCGCCCCGTCCTGGAACACGCAAGGCACCTGTATCTCACCTGTCACTACCAGGACGAGACGTGGAGCGATGAGCTGAAGTCCCAGGTCCGCCCACATGTCGAAGACGTGCTCACCCGAATCGATAGTCTGCGCCGCAGCCAGGAGTGAACGGGCGGGACGGCTCCAACCGTCCGCTCTGCATACCGCGCGGAACGAGGCGAGTCCGGACCGGACCGTGCGAAAGTTGAAGAATCCGAACATCAGCTCGCCGATCTCATGTGCTGCCAACCGCCACGCTCGCCACCGCCAGAGACTCCGGCGGGCGGCGGAGGAGGGGCTACGCAGCGACGTCACCTCTGTCCGCCCGCAACCAGTGACCACAGCGCCGGCGCCCCGGTTGACTAGAGGACGCCTCCGTTGGCACGAATGTTCTGGCCCGTATGCCATCGTCCGTCCGGCCCCGCAAGGAGGGCGACCACGTCCGCCAAGTCCTCGGGCTGGCCGAGGCGTCCGAGCGAGGTCATTCCGATGGCCATCGCCAGCTTCTCCGGCTCGTTGGCCGCGTGGGCGGCGTGTCGTAGGTCCCGCCACCCCGCGGACACACTCTCGACGGCAGGATCGGTGGTTCCGCGATCCCCAACACCTCGTCCGGAACAATCCAACACAACGCACCCCGCCCCATGGCCAACCCAACGTGGGATCACCACACAGGGCACAGCTTTAATCAGTTTTTTTCGTAGTTCTCAATCGATACGATCAGTCCAGCAGCGGGCGAAGTCTGAACAGACTGGCTGTGGCTGAGGCGATCCCCCACGGGACGCGAGCGCCCTCGCCCGCTCTCGTTCAGCCCACCGCCACAGCAGTCCTGGAATTGGGTGCTGTCGGCGCCGAGAGAGGACCCCCGTGAGTGGGACCGCACATCCCAGCCCCGAACTCCGCGCACTGCGCGATCGAGTGACCGCTCCGTCGTCGATCGCGCTGCCCACGGCCGGTGACGGGCTCACCTGGAGATCTGCCACCGCCGCCGACATCGACCTGATCCTGGACCTGGCGCGTGCCGCCGGAAAGATCGACCATCCGCGCTCGCTGGTGACGCGGGATGAGCTGGAAGAGGAGTTCAGGAGCGAGGTCTTCGACCCCGAGCGCGACGCGGTGATCGCCGTCGACGCCGCCGGGCGGGCCGTCGCCTACGGCTCGGCCACGGCCCCGGCGAGCCAGGAGACGATCGTCTGGGTAGAGCTCGACGGAACGGTGGTTCCGGACCGCCGCCGCGAAGGCATCGGCACAGCGCTGCTGGCATGGCAGGAGGCCCGCGGACTTCAGCATCTCGCGGCGAGCGATGCCGTCCTGCCCGGGTGGCTCGCCTCAAGCGCGCAGGACCACGCCACCCCTGCGATCCGGCTCCTGGAAGCACACGGCTACGATCGCGCCCGGTGGTGGCTGGAACTGGAACGCGACCTCGCCTCGCCGGTCGCCGAGCAGCCGCCCGTCCCAGGAGTACGGCTTGTGGCCTACAGCGCGGAGTGGGACGAGTGTGCCAGGACCGCGATGAACGACGCCTTCCGCGACCACTGGGGCAGCCAGCCGACCACCGCCGCCGAATGGGCCGCCGGTGACCGCCTGGAAGCATTCCGCCCGGACCTGTCCGTACTCGCCGTCACCCCCGACACACACGGTGGAGAACGCGTCGTCGGGTTCGTCTTCGTCGACGTGGCGCCGGACGAGTGGCCGCTGCGCGGCAGCCCGTTCGGCTACGTCACAGCCGTCGGCGTACGGCGGGAGGCACGGGGGCAGGGGCTGGCTCGCACACTGCTGGCCCACGTACTGCGGGCGCTGCGGGCCGAGGGGCTCGACCACGCCGTACTCGACGTCGACGCCGAAAGCCCCACCGGCGCCCTCGGTCTGTACCAGAGCCTCGGCTTCACCGTCACCGACCGCGCGGTCAGTCTCGTCAAACGCTTCTGACCTCCCCCGACCACGACGAGCAGAAAGCACCCACCATGTTCCCTTCCGCCATCACCGACTTCTGGCTGACCCCCTCCCCGACGAGTCGGCTCCTCCACGAGGACGACGTCTTCAGTGTCACTGTCGACGCCGCACTCGACGAGGACGAACGACTCACCATTCTCACGACGACCGATGGGAAGACGCGCGTTCTGCTCGCCCCGGCGGTCGCTGAGGCAGTGGGCCTGGAAAGCGGGCAGCCGGTCGACGAAGCGGGCTTCCGGCAGCAGCTGGAAAAGTCCGGCATCCCGCTCCACGGGGCCGACAACCTCTTCTACTTCACCGACGAGGCCCGGGAGACGTTGCTCGGCGAACCGGACGCCCCTTCAATCCGCCCGCTCACCGAGGCCGACGCAGACGTGTTCGGACAGTTCGAGGAAGCGGCGTCGGAACAGGATCTCGACGACGCCTCCGTCGAGCTGGACCACTGGGCGGTCTACGGAGCGTTCGAGGACGGGCAGTTGGTGTGCGTGGCGAGTATGTACCCGTGGGACGACGCGCCGCTGGCCGACCTCGGCGTGCTGACACTCCCGCCGTACCGGGGCAAGGGCCACGCCCGGCGCCTCGTGCGCGCGATCTCCCGACACGCGCTCGCACGGGAACACGAGCCGCAGTACCGCTGCCAGCTCGACAACCACGCCTCGGTGGCGGCGGCCGCATCAGCTGGCCTGACCCGATTCGGAACCTGGGACATCGTCTCACCCGACGCCGACGCGTAGACACCGCCCGCCCGTTCCAGGAGTGGACCGGCGCCCGCGAAAGCGATCACCAGCAGACCCAAGAAATAACGGAAGGACCCACACAGAAAGCCCGGCAACAGCACATCTGTGAAATGGAGTGCGGCCCGGTCGGCGGGCCGCACTCCAATGGGACTGCGTTGCAACATCACACCAGCCGAGGAAGACCATCGAAGGCTCGTGGCGCGCCGGTGGGACTACAGCAAACGCCGGAGCAGGCCGGCCGGCCACCGACCACGAAGGCGATCAAAGAGCTGGTGCTGCGGCTGGCCGCAGAGAATCCGCGTTGGGGATGTCGCAGGATCCAAGGCGAGCTCGCGCGGCATGAAACCCCACTGTCACCTATCCGCGCAGCAGCCCCCTGCTCCCCGTAGAGGTGGGCCGACGTGGCGAGAGTTCCTGACGGCGCAGGCCGACGGCGTCATCGCCTGCGACTTCCTGCACATCGACCTGGTCGATCTTCGCCGGCTCTACGCGCTGGTCCTCCTCGAGCACGGCACGCGCCGCCTGCACATCGCTGGTGTGACCGCGCGTCCGACCGCGCAGTGGACGGTCCAGCAAGCCCGCAACCTCGCCGTCGACCTGCGCCTGCGCTTGGAGTCGCTGCGCTTCTTGGTCCGCGACCGGGACCGCAAGTACACCGAGTCCTTCGACGCGGTCTTCGCGTCCGAGGGCATCGAGAGCCTGAAGACGGCGCCGCGGGCCCCACGGATGAACGCGCACTGCGAAAGGGTCATCGGGACACTCCGGCGCGAGGCCCTCGACCACCTGCTGCTCCTGAACGAAGCCCACGCTCGACGCGTGCTCGACGTCTACGCCCTCCACTGCAACGGCCATCGCCCCCAGGCCTGGGGGCAACTTCCTCCCCTCGCCCAGGAGCACCGGGCGCCCTCGACCGACTTGACCGCGCACCGACCCCTCCGCACCCGAGTACTGGGCGGCGTCATCAACGAGTACAGATACGCGGCTTGACCAGCAGCGATGATTTTCTGAACGGCACAGGTCCACCACCCCGTCCAGACCTAGATCCCGCCCCACACCAGCCCCTCTCGCACGCCCCCGTGATCGCCATTCGGGCTGGACGGTAGAGGCGCCGAGGTGCACCGGACACGCATAGCCGCGAATCCTCTCATTGGGACGGGCGGACCTGGTAAAAGCGCCGGAATTCTGTCCAGCATCCGGCCAGTTGATCACCGATCCTGAGAAAATTTGACAGCTCAGCGAAGATTCCGCCCGCGAACAGGAGCTCCTCGAACGTGGCGGACTCGGCGACGCGGCCCTCGTCGAGGACGACGACGCGGTCGGTGATGCGGGCGTTCTCCAGGTTGTGGGCCGTGCGAGGGGGACAGAAAGTCCCCCTCGCACGAAGGGTCGGGCTGCTAGATGCCGAAGGGGGCTGCGTAGCGGACGGTGCCCCCTTCGAATCAACGGCAGCCCCAGCCCGGCCCCTGCGGCCGGTCCCCGTCCGGCGGGTTTCGTCCGAGGGGTGTGTCGGGGCTGAGGAGCGGGGTGGTTGCTGTGACTGGTCAGGGAGTGATGGCGTACTCGGTGAAGTGGCCGCAGGCGGTGAACCCGAGGCGGCGGTAGACGGGTTCGCCGTCGGCGGATGCCTGCAGCACCGCGGTCTCGTAGTCCGCGTCGCGGGCGGTGTGCAGGGTGGCCAGGGTGATCGCGCCGCCATAGCCACGGCGGCGGTCGGTGGCGAGCGTGGCGATGTTGTAGATCCCGGCAACGCCCGCATGCAGGAAGACCTCGGCCGAGCAGACGGGACGGCCGTCGACGTAGCCGACCAGGTAGCGGGCGGGGCAGTCGGCGGTGAGCGCTAGGTCGGCGGCGTCGGCGAAGAACCGGCGTACCGTAGCGGCGGGCGGGTTCCAGTTCGCAGCGAGGACCGTGGCGTAGTCGGCGAGTTGCTCCGGAGTGGTCACCAGGCGAATGTCCAGGCCGTCGGCGTGCGCCTCGGGGAGAGGGCCGCGCAGGTCCTTCCACATGCCCGTCTCGGTCTCCGACGCCTCCAGGCCGGTGGCCTGGAGGCACTCAGCAAGATTACCCGGTGTGGAGGCAGGGCCCACCCACCAGGAGAAGGGGCGGCCCGTGGCGGCCAAGGTCCGGGCCACCTCCGCGGTGCGGGTCGGGGCGGTGGCCGGGGTGAAGCGGGCCGCCGCGACGATGTTGAAGGTGTCGTCGGCGAGACCGCTGTCGGCGATCAGCAGGTCGCCGGTCTCGGTGACGGACGCGCTTTCCAGGTTCCGGTGCAGGTGGCAGGCGTGCTCGGCGAGATTCCGCTCCATCGCGAGCAGAAGACCGGATTCATTGATCGATGGGAAATTTATCGGATTCATAGTGATTTATGGCAGCATTCCGGCTGGGGTACTTGCAAGTACTTTTCCGTGCCTGTGAACGGGCCGTCCAGGGCTGCCCATTGACGCAGAATGATCACGTTGGCGGTGAAGGTGAACTCGGGGTGCGATCCCGAAGCTGCCGCCAAGTGTCGCGTAGCTGCCGCGACTTCCTGACGACGGCACAGGAGATCGGCCCTTGTGTGACGAAGGGCATCCCGGCCGGGGGCGGGGCGGTACCACTGCGGTGACCGGTGTACCGCCCCGTTCCGGACCTGAGTTGCGCCCGTTGGGCCAGCGTGCCCCTCCGCCTCTCCCTGAACCGGAGAGTTGCGGCGACCGCTGGAATGGATGGATCCGGGAGACGGATCTTTCGCACGACGCGATCAGATCCGGAAGGTCCGTACGACGAAGGTCTGTCCGGCGACCGAGGGCCAGCTCGCCCAGCTCTGGTCCGCGGCCAGGGTGGGCGCACCGACTCCGTCCGGCAGGCCGACGGCGGTGGACACTACGCGCAGTGGCAGGGGGCCCTTGCCGCGGGTGCGGATGACGACGTCGATGCCCTCGGCGGGCGGGGCGGCGTAGCTGAAACTCCAGCCCCAGTCGCCCTGCGGGCGCTTGGGCCCGCCGGTGAGCTTCGCGCCCTCGACCGTGGCGTCGAGGATCTGGTGGGCGCCGGTGCCGGCGTGGACAGCGATGGTGTGGGCGTCGGCGGGGGCCTGGATACGGACCCGAACCGTACGTACACCGTCAGCCTCGGTGCTTGAGACGTTCGCGGTACGCGGTGCGTCCAAGGGGGCAGCCTTGGCCACCCCGTTCGCGAGCACGGCATCGTCCAGCGCGGGGACGCGGTCTTCGAAGCGAGCCGGATCACCCGTGAGGAACTTGCCGACGGCGGGCTGGGAAGTGTCGCCGTCGCTGACCCAGGTGGCCTTGCCCGTGTCGGACTCCAGAACGTAGCCGAGGCTGACCGGCCGGGGTTCATCGGCGCTGTAGCCGTCGAGGGTCGTACCCACGACCAGCGTGCCCGCACCTGCCACAGCCGTCGCGAGCATCCCGACGGTAAGCGCACGACGTGAGGGAAGAGGCTCCAGGAGGCTCAGCAGCACCGCTGCGAGCAGTGCCGCGAGGACCAGCGGCGCGGCGATGAGCGACAGCCCCAGAGCGGGCAGCAGCAGGAGTACGACCGGTAGGACGAGCGCCACAACCGGCAGGGCCGTCACCGCTCCGGCCACCACCCGCCAAGGGGAGTCCGACCGTGTGAACCGCAGCGTCACAGCGAGAACCGCCAGTCCGATCAGCGCCGGCCAGGTGAAGAGGTAGGCGCCCCCGGGCAGCAGCACCGCGCAGACCACGGCGAGCATCGCGAACCAGCCGAGCACACCCGCCACGATGTCCAGCGGCGACGCCTTGCGACGGGCCCAGCGGTACCAGGCGACAAGCAGCACCAGGAGCAGCAACGCTCCGCCCCACGCGTACCGGCCGAGGTGGTGGACGCTGCCCTCGCTGAGCGCGAAGTCCGGCCGGGCCAGGCTCAGCGCCGACCACCCGGCCAGCCCGATGACCGCCGCACCGATCAGCGTGAGGGGGAAGGTCAGGGCGGCCCGTCCGGCACCGAGGGGAGACAGACCTCGGCTCCGGCCGAACCACAGCAGCAGCGGCACACCCAGGAGGGCCGTCAAGGCGAGCGGCAGGGCCAGCCATGCCGGGTAGGACACGACCGTGCCGAACAGGGAGAAGTACGTGGCGTCCGGACCGCTCTGCGAGAGGTCCGTGCCGCCGAGCTGGCGGACCGCTCCGAGGGCCGCGTCCCCCATGTCCTGCACGCTCGCGGCATCGAGCCGGGAGATGCTGTCGTGGCCGGTGTGGTAATGCGCGGAGCCGTCCATGAAGGCGAAATTGAGTCCGCGCATCCCGGCCTCGTCGAAGACCGTCAGGTCGGTGTCGTTGGGCAGCCGGTCGTAGATCGCGGCGGAGAACGACGTGGTAACCGCACCGGAAGCCTTCACGGCGGAGGTCAGACCGGTGCCCGCCATCTGGAACATCATGACGGGCCCGGACGTACCCCGGCCCTCCATGTTCACCACGACGGTCTGCCGGGGAGCAGCGGCACGGTACGTACTGGCCTCCGCGTCGACGAAACCTCGCGAGCCGAGGAGCCCGTACTCCTCGCCGTCGGTGAAAAGGATCTCGACGTCGTTGCGGAGCTGCGCTCCGGCCTTGAGGACGCGGGCGATTTCGAGGATCGCGGCGACGTTGGAGCCGTCGTCGCCGGCGCCCGGGGCGATCGGCACGGAGTCGTAGTGGGCGACGAGGAGGACCCGGCCGGTGGGCTTCTTGCCGGGGATCGTGGCGTGGACGTTGGAGACGGAACCGACGATGGCCGGGCTGTCTGCGTCGGAGGGGGCGACCCGGGTCTGGACCTCGGGCCTCAGCCCCAGCTTCCGCAGCTCACCGACGAGATACTCCTGTACGTCCGCCTGCGCGGCCGAACCCGCCGGGTGTGGGACCTTCGCGATGTGGTCGAGCTGGGCGACCGCACGGGCCGCCGAGAAGTCACCAGTGGGGGCGGAGGCCGGCCGGGGCTCAGATATGCGCAGCGGCAGCAAGGCCGCGATGCCGGTGAGGAGCAGCAACAGGAAGGCGGCCAGAGCCGGCACTCGTCTGCGCATCGTGGTCGGAATCTGCACGGATATACCTCATAGCGGGAGTGGGTGGGACAGCGGGCCGGTACGTGCCGGGGCCGCCGCATTCGATTGCGACGATCGGCAGCTCGGTGGTGTAGCGCTCCTCAGCGCTGTCGCGCGGCCCGAGCGGGTTGGTGTCCGGGATCAACTCGGAGTCGGTGAAGCAGTTCGAACCGGTCTCGGTGGTCCTGCGGATCGAAATAAACGGAATCGTCATCGAGTTGCTGCATGCCATTCGCATTCGGGCCGCCCGTGGCTACGGACTGCTCGTACGCCTTCTCAACATGGTCGCGACATTCAGCGGTCCGACGGACAGGCGCCTCAGGGTGACGAACCCGAAGTGCTGGTAGAGCGCCACATTGCCGGGGTCCGCGGTGGTGAGGAAGACCCCGGCCGTGGCTGATGTGTCGGCCAGCAGACGGTCGAGGAGACGCCTCCCCGCCCCGCGGCCCGCAGCGCCGGGAACCACCCCGATGAACTCCAGCGTCCAGGCACTCTCGGGCGCACCGGCTTCGGTGAGGTCGAGATAGCGCAGGGTCCGCTGCACGGACCGGGGTCCGCAACGCGCGAGTGTACGGGCCGCCCACTGCGCCTGAGCGGCAGGTGAGAGCCGAGCTCCGGGCGGGGTGAGGACGGCGGCCGCGATGGGGCGGCCGCCGTCCCCGGTCAGGGCGTAGCGGCGCGATCCGGGAATGGTGGCATCGGCGCGCAGGGTGGCGTCGAACCAGTTCTCCCTGGTGGCGGACGAACTGCCGCAGATCCAGGAGGTCGCCGACTCACGGGCAAAGGCATCGGCCAGCGCACCCACGCAGGCGTCCACGGGCGGGCAGTCGTCGATCTCCGACCCGTGCGGAGCTGTGTCCGGGAACTGTGGGTCGTTCATGGTTCTCCTTCATCAACACTTGCTCGATTCAAAACCGATCGTATAGCTTTCGATCGTAACGAACTAGAGAGGAAGAGTGAATGAAGATCCTGGCACTAGGCGGACCCGGCGCGATGGGGGCGGTGGCGGTGCGGGTGGCGGCCGGGCTGCCCGAGGTGACCGAGATTGTGGTGGCCGACAAACGCCTTGAAGCGGCCCATAGGCTGGTACGCCACCTCGCCGGTGCCGGTGGTGCGCCCATGCGGGCCCTGCAGGTGGACGTGACCGATGACTCCGCCCTCCGCGCCGCAATGGCCGACGCCGACGTCGTGCTCAACACCGTCGGCCCGTACTACCGCTTCGGCCTGACCGTGCTGCGTGCCGCGATCGCGACCGGTACGCACTACCTGGACATCTGCGACGACTGGGAGCCGACCCTGCAGATGCTCGATCTGGACGAGGAAGCACGGTCCGCCGGGGTCTGCGCGGTGGTGGGCATGGGCGCCAGCCCCGGAGTCAGCAACCTGCTGGCCGCACGCGCCGTCCAGCAGCTGGACCACGTCCAGGACCTGTACACCGCATGGCCCGTCGATGTGTCCGGCAACGACCAGGACGACGAGCAGCTGCTCGACCCCGACGGGCGGCCCAGTGCCGCCGCCGTGCACTGGATGGAGCAGATCAGCGGGAAGGTGGCCGTCGTCAGCGACGGACAGCTCGTACACCGACGGCCGCTCCGTCCGGTCACGCTGGCCCTCTCCCCCGAGCACTCCGGAACGGCGTACACCGTCGGCCATCCCGAGCCGGTCACCCTCCACCGCAGCTTCCGCCCGACCGGCGAGGCCGCCAACCTCATGGTCATCACCCCAGGCACACTGGCCTACCTCGACGTCCTTCGCCGCGACATCGACGCCGGCAAACTCACCAACGAAACCGCCGCCACCGACCTGGCCAAACCCTCGGTTTCCCGCGGCCTGCGGGCCGTGGCAGGCGCCATGGGCCTCAAGGGCCCCCGGTCGCTGCCGCCGTTCTTCGCCGCAGCCACGGGTACCCGCAACGGCAGGCCGGTCACCGTCCTGTCCCGCCTCGCCGAGACGTCCGGCATGACCACGCTGATCGACGACATGGCAGAGGCGACCGGAATCCCGCTGGCCCTGGGGCTCGCCCAGCTTCTCGACGGCACCGGCGGCCGGCCCGGCGTACACCCTCCCGAGGCCGTCATCGAACCCGAGCGGTTCTTCCTCGACCTGTCCCACCACCTGCCCCACACCTCCAACAACGACCACCCCGGCAACTGCGTGATCACCACCGTCACCCCGAGCCGCTGAAACGAGGAGATACCGGTGAAATCACTGGAACCAGGAGTCGGCGTGCATACAGCGGAATTCGTCGAGGTCGGGGGGCTTCGCGTCCGTTACGCGGCGACGGGCACCGGCCCGCCCGTGATCCTGCTGCACGGACTGGGCCGCAGCCTGGAGGACTGGGAGCCGCTGCGGGCCGCTCTGAGCGGGTACCGGCTGATCGCCATCGACCTCGCGGGCTTCGGGCAGTCCCAGGCCCTGCCCGAGTGCCGCCTCGCGGCACTGGCCCGGCACGTCGAAGGAGCCTTGGACGTGCTCGGGGTCCCCTCGGGCGCCCATGTGGTGGGCAATTCGCTTGGCGGAGCCGTCGCGATGCGGCTCGCCGCTGATGCCCCCGCGCGGGTGGCGTCATTGGCACTGCTCAACAGCGCAGGGTTCGGCCGCGACGTCACCTGGACCCTGCGCATCCTCGACCTTCCGCTGCTCTGGCGGCTGCTTCTGCGTCCCCATGCGGACAGCGCGCTGCTGTCGGAGCGCTCCATCTTCTACGACCCGGCCTTCGCCACACCCGAACGGGTCGCCCTGGCACTCGCGCTCTCCCGTCGCGAAGGGGCGGCACGGACGTTCCGGCGCCAGTCCCATGCCCTCGGTTCGTGGCGCGGCGTACGCCACGGCTGGCGCGAGGAGCTGCTCACCGAGGTCTCGGCGCTCGACATCCCCACGCTCGTCGTCTGGGGCACCCACGACAGGATCCTGCCGGCCACCCACCTCGTGAACGCCGCGACCGCTCTCCCCCGGGCACGCACCCACCTGTTCTCCCGGACCGGCCACATGCCGCAGATCGAGCGCGTCGACGAGGTCGCCGTCATGCTCGGCTCGTTCTGGGACAGGCCATAGCTTGATCTTTAACCTCGGGGCCCGAACGAGTCCTCGTACTTGATCACTCGGACCGGTAACTGCCGTACGTGCAGGCGGCCTTCGTCTGAGCATGTGATCCGACCAAGGAACACACAACACTCAGCACGAAGGCCGTGGGAATGAGTCTGTCGCATCGCGTCGTACGGCAGGATCCGTTTGCGGAACTGTCACGCTTCCGGGGTGAGTTCTATTCCTGTCTGACCAGGCGGGCGGATGCGTTGTTCGAGCTCGCGGACGCCGTGTTGTGCGCCGATGGTCCGGTCCGGTCGCTGGTGGAGCTGTCGCTGGTGGGCGAGCATCGTCGCGGGCATGGTGGGCTCTACGACGCTCTGGCCGCGGGCGAGGTCGATGTGGCCCGGCTTCGGCGGGCCCTGACCGCGGTGCCTCTGCCGCGATCGGCGGACGGCCGGCTGGTCCTGGCCGCCGATATCACCTGCTGGCTGCGGCCCAGCGCGCACACCTCACCGCAGCGGATCCTGTGTCACACCTACGGGCGGGGCAAGGACCAGCACATTCCCGTGCCCGGCTGGCCGTACTCGGTGATCTGCGCACTGGAGACGGGCCGCAGTTCGTGGACGGCGCCGCTGGACGCGCTGCGTCTGGCCCCGGGGGATGATGCTGCCACGGTCACGGCCGGGCAGATGCGTGAGCTCGTCGAGCGGCTGATGGCGGCCGGGCAGTGGAAGGACGGCGATCCGGACGTTCTGATCGTGGTGGACGCCGGATACGACGTGCCACGGCTGGCCTTCCTGCTGAAGGATCTGCCGGTGCAGGTGCTGGGCCGGATGCGTTCGGACCGCGTCCTGCGCCGTGCAGTCCCGCCCCGCGAGCCCGGCGCCCGGGGCCGCCCGCCCCGCCACGGCGGCGAGTTCGTCTTCGGCGACCCGACCACCTGGAACACACCCGACGCGCAGACGGTGACCGCAACCCGTCTCTACGGCACCGCCACCGCACGGGCCTGGGACCGGCTCCACCCGAGACTGACCCACCGCTCGGCCTGGACCGCCCAGCTGGGCTCCCTGCCGGTCATCGAGGGGACCGTGATCCGCCTGCAGGTCGAGCACCTGCCCAGCGGCGCGACACCGAAGCCGGTGTGGCTGTGGTGGTCGGGCACCGACGCCACCGCCACCCAGGTCGACCTGCTCTGGCAGGCATTCCTGCGGCGCTTCGACATCGAGCACACCTTCCGCCTCTTCAAGCAGACCCTGGGCTGGACCTGCCCCAAGATCCGCACCCCCGAAGCAGCCGACCGCTGGACCTGGCTGATCCTCGCCGTCTTCACCCAGCTACGTCTGGCCCGCCCGCTGGCAGCCGACCTCCGGCGGCCGTGGGAGAAACCGAGCCCGCCCGACAGACTCACCCCCGCACGAGTCCGCCGCGATTACCGGCACCTCCGCCCCAAGGCAGCCTGTCCCGCCGGAGCACCGAAATCCTCCCACCCCGGCCCAGGCCGGCCACCCGGCCGCAAGAACACCCGGCCAACCCCACGCCACGACGTGCACACGGTCGGCAAAACGGCCCCCGCAAAGCGACGAACGAAGAAGCCAACGACCCCACGTCCACGCCGCACAGGTTAAAGATCAAGATAGGTCCCGAACCACCCCCGGTTCAAGCGAGGAGGGAGCTTCCACGGCACCGCGGGGCGTGACCCGCCCCGACCTCGGTACCCCGGGTGCTTGTACCCGCCTCCGACAGGTGCGACGGCGTGAAGGGGTGGCGCTCCCCGCGACGCTCGGATCGCCCTCGTGTTGGAGCACTGCTGCCGGGACAGCGGACTGGACGTCGGCGTGGAATCCACGCGCCAGGACACTGTACGAGCGGCCCGGATACCGTCCCGTGTATACCGAGCGCACTTCTTGGCCGCGCGGCCTGCAGAGGTGCGGCTCGGCACCACGATGCGCCGCACCCTTGGACGTACCAGAAAGGCCCGCCACTTCATGACCGACTCGCTCCACACGCCGACAACGCCCGTCCGGGTCCCCACCCGCATGCTGGTCGAGGCTCTGATCCGTACCGACCACACGGTCGACGCCGGCGAGCTCTACGCCACTGCCGACCTGCTCGGCATGACCGACCAGCAGGTACGTCTGTGCATCAAGCGGCTCGTAGCAGAGGGGCGCTTCGTCCAGGAAGGCAGGGGGCGCAAAGCACTGCTCCGGGCGACCGGCGCTACCGTGCAGGCCCTGGGGCCGGACGTCGAGTTCGTCGCGCACGCTTTCCGGCAGGACGCGGGCCTCGCCCCTTGGGACGGCATCTGGCACCTGGTCGCCTTCGCTGTACCCGAAGACACCCGCACGGCGCGCGACACACTGCGCACTGTTCTCACCCGGCTTGGTGGCGCCCCCGTCCAGGGCGGCCTCTACGTCAGCGCCAACGCATGGGAACCCTACGTCGAGGACGAGGCTCGCCGGCTCGGCATCCACGGCCACCTCACCCTCCTCACCACCGACGACCTGCGTCAGGGCGATGTACGCGATCCGGCCGCGCTTGCCCGCAGCCTGTGGCCGCAGGACGAGATCGCCGATGGCTATCGGCAACTCGCTTCCGTGGCCGAGCCGCGGCTGCGCCGACTCCAGGACGAGGCCGCCCCCTCCTCGCTCCAGCAGCTGACCATCGCGGTCGAACTGGCCGCCGAATTCAGCCGTGCGATGGAGCCCGACCCTCTACTGCCGCCCGAACTGCTCCCCCGGCCCTGGCCGGGAACCGAGGCACGTCGGCTCGTCGCACAGTGCTGGCAGCTCCTGGACCGGCTGGGGCAGTCCGGCACAGCGGCGGAGCAGCACGTCCGCCTGTTTCGCCTTTACGACGACGCTGTCAGGGGGACCAAGTCCGCAGAGCAGCGCCGCGACGGATGAGCACGGAGCCGGGTACCGGATGCGTGATGCGGGACGTGAGAGCCGTGTACCGGCCGGGCCATTCCTCGTCGTAGGGAATGACTTTGAGCTGCTCGACCGCAGGGGCACGCGGCCGAGGATGCCGGTGCATGTGTCGCTGTCCGTCAGACACTCAAGGGTCGTGCGGTCCTCCGGCTCCAGCCGGTCCCGAT
Source organism: Streptomyces sp. NBC_00012 (assembly GCF_045040875.1). Taxonomy (NCBI): domain Bacteria; kingdom Bacillati; phylum Actinomycetota; class Actinomycetes; order Kitasatosporales; family Streptomycetaceae; genus Streptomyces; species Streptomyces sp. NBC_00012. The sequence continues at coordinate 434,321 of NZ_CP108310.1, forward strand.
CTGATCGTGCAGCCGGCTCAGGTGCATCTGCAGATGCTCGCACGCCGACATTCCGAGGGGTGACGGGAGGTCGGTGAAGAAGCTGCGTGTCCCGCTGGGGATGAGCCCGGCCCGGGCGAGCATGGCCGGCCAGTCCTCCACCGTCCTGACCGATCCGGGCAGTTGGTCGCGCATGTCGCCGAAGGCTTCCTCGGCGGCGTCCAGGCGGGCTTGCAGGCCTGGACGCCCCATGCCGATGTCACGGGGCAGAAATCGCGGGGGCAGCCCGCTTCCCGCGACGGCAACGAGCCCGCCGGGCCGCAGGCAGCCGGCCACGGAGCGCAATGCCGCTTCCTGGTCCCCGATGCGGTGGAAGCCGTTTCGGATCCAGATCAGATCCGCGGAATCCGGCGATCCGAACTCACCCGGGGACTTCCTCAGGCGAGTGACGACCCGACCTCCTATTCCTTGCGCCACCGCGCGCGAGCGGACCCTCTCCAGGACGCCGGGCGACTGGTCGACAGCGACAACCTCGGCGTCCGGAAAAGTGTGTGCCAACAGACACGTGACCACCCCCGGCCCGCTGCCGATGTCCAGCACCCGGTGGACGGGCGTGCATCCGCCACCGTTGGTCCGCAGCAGATCCCGCAACCAGTCCATCGTCTGTGCGAGGGCGGGAGCCTGCAGGCCTGCCTCACGTTCCTGGTGCACACCCAGCACGTCCCACTCGATGTCCTGATCGTGATGTGCGTTCATGAGTCCTCCAGTTCCAGCAGCACGGACGGCGTGCACTACCTGCTCGGCGCGGCGGCGCCCGGGCCGAGCAGGTAGTGCACGCCGGGGCTCAGCGAAGGAAGGGTGCGAGGCTCCGTTCCAGGAGGGGCTTCGGGGCGGCACCCGTCCACGTCTTCACAGGAGTGCCGTCGGCGTAGACGACGAAAGCGGGGTTCGAGGAGATGCCGTGCCGACCCGCCAGTCCGGGCTCCTCATCGACATTGACCTTGACGACGTCCAGGACACCCGCGTGCTCGGCGGCGACCTGCTCGACGATGGGAGTGACCCTGATGCACGGCCCGCACAACTCGGCCCAGAACTGGACCAGGACGGGGCGCTTCGCCTGCAGCACGCGGGCGGGAAACGTCTGCTCGGTGACACTGTCCACGGAGCCTGCGGACTTTGCCGCCATGGTGAACTCTCCCTTGTTGGTGTGTTCGTGTATGTGTACGGTTCCTCCCGGCCGGCCGGGAACCGCATCCGCCCGGACCGGCCGGCGAAACGACCGGGGGTCAGCCGGACGAGGCGGTTCGTGGGACCGGCCGCGGCAAATGCTGCGGCGCCCGGGACGAAGAGCTGCCGTACTTCACGGCACGCTCGACGTCCTCCGCGACCAGGTCATGGTTGAGGGCGGACGCGGCCGCCGCCCCCTGCCCCGCAGCGGTGATTACGAGCGCCTTCGCATCGGACACGTTGCCGACCGCCCACACCCCGAACACGCTGGTCCGGCCCGCATCGTCGGTGGTCACCCAGCCGTTGGGGTCCCGCTCGCACCCCCAGGCCGGTGAGCAGGGTGTCGTGGGGCACCATGTGCTGGTAGACAAACACCGCGGAGCGGGGGACGACATGCCCCTCGACCAGCTCGACACCGCGCAACCGGTCGCCGTCCGTCACTAGACGCTTGACGGTCCCCTCGGCGACGACGATGCCGCGGGCGGCCAACTGCTCGCGCTCCTCCGCACCGAGGTCCAGGGTGTGCGCGAAGAAAACGACGTCGTGCGACCACTGCCGCAACAGCAGCGCGTGCCGCACCGCGCCGGGGTGGGTACCCAGCACCCCGATTGGTTGGTCGCGCACCTCGTACGCGTGGCAGTAGGGGCAGAACAGCAGGTCCTTGCCCCACCGTTCCCGCGCGCCGGGGATCGCGGGGAGCTCGTCCCGCAGTCCGGTGGCCACCACGACCCGGCGGGCGCCGAGCACCGCACCACCGTCCAGACGAACGGAGAAGCCGGGGTCGATCTGATCCACATGGCTCTCGAACAGGCCCACCCCGTAACCGGCGACCTCGGCCCGGCCCACCGCCAGCAGGTCGGCCGGGGACATCCCGTCCCGGGACAGGAAACCGTGCATATGCGCGGCGGGAGCGTTGCGCGGCCCGCCCGCATCCACCACCGCGACCCGGCGACGGGCCCTGGCCAGGACCAGAGCCGCACTCAGACCAGCCGCACCCGCACCCACAACCACCACGTCGTACGCACCATCGTCAAAAGTGCCGCTCTTCGCGTTGTTCGTCGTACCGCTCATGGCGATCACCTCCACCCCGAGCGTGTACCACCGATCAGCAGGCCAACAAAAAGCCTTGCCATTTTCGCAAACTCCGCCGCCCGGCGCGTATACCGCCGGGATGTCCCGCACCCCTGGCCGCCGGAGTAGATCATGTACGCCCGCGACGGCCGGGCGTGCGCAGCAGCAGGCCGAGCGAGATCAGGCCGGCTACGGCCGCCAGCAGCGTGGACCAGAACCAGAAGTTCACCCAGGTATCGGGGACTGGCAGCAGCAGCACCAGCACGGCTGGATAGAGGATCAGCAGCCGGCGCAACCGGCGCTCCGCACCGAGCTGTTCACGCAGACGCCCGCAGGCTCCCCCGGCCGCCGGGCCCGTTCGCCCGGCGGGTATCAACTCGTCGGCGATGGTCCGCCGCCACGTGTGCACGGTGGCGCCGATCATCGTGAGCAGGAGGCCGAGCCCCAGTAACTGGAACCAGTCGGGCACTCTAGGGTGACTGGGCGTGGTGAACAGCAGCATGGGCACCGAGAACAGGACTGCGCTCAGCGCTTCGGCAGCGAAGAGGCGGGTGGCCGGAGTACGGCTCAGCGCGGTGGGCACGATCAACTCCCTGAGCGGGCCCCTCCGGCCGCTGCGGGCACGAGGACGCGTCACGATCCTGGACTCACCCTTCAGAGTTCCGTGCGGCCCGGCCTGACGGCTGCGGACGCGGCGGGGCGGCGCCCTCCGCCGTCAGCACGTACTGCCGCGGGTCGAAGGCTCGCGTGCGACGACGGAATCGCCATGTCGGTTCGGGCCAGATGGACGTGATACGACCGGTGCGGTCCTGGTACCAGCCGACGCAGCCGCCGGCGGCCCAGACGGTGGGCTCCATCCGGCTCTGCAGCTCCGCGTTGAAGGCGTACTGGGCCTCGGCACGCACTTCCACGGCGGTCAGGCCCCGGCTGCGCATCAGCCGCAGGCAGCTGAGCAGGTAGTCGATCTGCGACTCGATCATGTAGATGAGGCTCGTGTGCCCCACGCCGGTGTTGGGACCTGCCATCAGGAAGAGATTGGGGAATCCTGCGACCGTGGTGCCGAGGTGGGCCTGCGGGCTGCCTTCCCAGACCTCGCTCAGGGACCGTCCGTCGGCGCCGACGACCTGCTGCGCGTACGTCGCGTCAGTGACGCGGAATCCGGTTCCGTAGATCAGCACGTCCACCGGGTGCTCGGCGATGGCATCTCCGTCCCGCGCCTCGGCGGTGGGCGCGGTGAGCACCGCATCGGGCCCGACGCTCGTGATCGGATCAGTGACCACGTCGACGTTGGGCTGGCCCAAAGCCGGGTAGTAGTCGTCGGACAGCAGGACCCGCTTGCAGCCCAGTCCGTAGTCCGGGGTCAGCTTGGCCCTCATTCCCGGGTCCGCAACCTGACGGTGCAGATGGCCAAGCGCCTCGCGTTGACCGAGTGCGGACATGGTGCGGTTGCCGAGCAGAGCGGGCAGCGTCGCCTCCCGGGCCAGATACTCCCAGCCGCGAGCCAGTCGCTGCACCGGCGGCGCCAGCCGGAACAGACGTTGCTGCCACAGCGGGATGACCCGGTCGCGCCTCGGCGCGATCCAGGGAGGCGTGCGCTGAAAGACCGTCACCTGCCGTGCCGTGCGCTGCAGGTGAGGGACAAACTGGATTGCGCTCGCGCCGGTCCCGATCACTCCCACCCGCTTGGTGCTCAGATCCAGGTCGTGCCTCCACTGGGCGGAATGGAACGCCTCGCCGATGAAGCTGTCGAGCCCGGGCAGCGAAGGAACGGCCGGTTCCGACAGCGGGCCTTGGGCCAGTACCAGCAGCCCGGCGGTGAGCGGACCCGTGCTGGTCCGCAGGTCCCAGCGTTGCCGCTCGGAATCCCAGGTAGCGCGTTGCAGTTCGCAGCCGAGCCGCAGATTCGGCGTCAGGTCGTACTCGTCGACGCAGCGCCTGAGGTACTGCCCGATCTCCTCGCGCGGAGCGAAGCGCCGACTCCACGCGGGATTGGGCGCAAAGGAGAACGAGTACAGGCGCGAGGGAACGTCGCAGGCGCACCCGGGATAGGTGTTGTCCCGCCATGCGCCGCCGACCTCGTCGGCCCGCTCCAGTATCAGCACATCCCGGTGGCCCTCCTGCAGCAGCCGAATGGCCGTACCGAGCCCTGAGAATCCCGCGCCGACGATGACCACGGATACGTGGCGTCCGCTCATAGCATCCCCCTGCACGGGGCCGTGAGCCTGCGGCACGGCCCCCGGTCCGCGCGGAGCCGTGTCCGGGCGCTGTGGGTTGGTCATGATCCTCCTCCATCAACATTCTGCTCGATCTCAAACCGATCGTATAGCATTCGATCGTATCTAATTAGAGAGGGTAAGTGAATGAGGAACCCGCCATCCGCCAGACCCGGCGGGATCGGATGTGGGGGCGCGAGTGGCGGCCGGGCTGCCCGAAGCGACCGAGACCGTGGTGGGCATGGGCGCCGGCCCCGGGCTCGGCTCAGGGGCAGCTCCGGTGCGGGAGCCGGGCAGGACACGCGACATCGGCCCAGGCCAAAGCGGTCCAAGGGGCTTTCCGGTTGGCCGGGAAGCTACGCCTCGACGTACGCGACGATCGTGGTCGTCCATGGGGCCGTCACGATGCAGTTGCCCCGCACACCGTCGACTCGGTCCGCGCGTACGCCACAGCCGAGCGGGCGAAGACCGAAGCCCTTACCTCCGTGCCGGACCGGCCGGGACGAACCCCTTCACCAGCCGCTCGTCAGCCATCGGCCGTCACTGATCCGCCGCTATCGCAGGCCCGTTCGCAAGGGCCGCTCCAGGGTCGGCCGTTCAAGAAACCAACTGCTCGCGCACGGCCCTCAGGTGACCGAAAAGAAGGGAACCGCCTCGTGCCCAACCACGACGAGCCTGCCCACAACAGCTTCGCCCGCTGGCTGTTGCATCGCTGCCGACGGGCCGGACACGACACCGAGTCCGCCGACACCCGGAACTCGATCCACATCATCGCCGCTTTCGCCGTGTCCGACGGCCTGGACGCCGCGCTTACGGCCAACCTCGCCCAGGCTCTCGCGGTGACTCCCGAGGAGCTCACGGCCGCCATTCCCGTACGTCGGCCGGACGCGGGACCGGTCTGGGCGGATGCCGTTCACGATGCGGGCCCCACCCCGAACGGACGGAACGAGGGTTGCACGGATTGATGTACTGGCCGGCTTCCGGCACTCAGGGGAGGCCAGCCCGTTCCGTACACGTACGCGCAGCAGGTTCCGACGGAGTCAGCCAGTCGTTGCCCCGGGTTCTGCTGCCCATGGATCGGGCGGGATCACCTCGACGCACCGGCCGCTCTCGTCCACCAGGCGGCCGTAGACCTTCACCTGTCGCAGCACCAGCCGTCGTTCGGTGACGGCGACGCCCGGGCACTTCGTGGCGATCCGGATCAGCACTTCCTCAAGGTGCTCGAAAGACCGCAGATTGACGATGAGAGCGAGGTTGGTCGGACTGGCCACGGCCGCGCACATGCGGGTTTCCGGCCAGCTCGCCACCCGATGTCCCACGACCCGTCCAGCGGCGGTGACCCCGACGAAGGAACCGAGACCGAAGAGCACGGCCCCACATCTCGTGGTGGTCTCGCTGACCCATAGCCCGCTGCGAAGCACCGATGAAAGGTGCTTTGTAGCAACGACGAAACGGTCGTCATCGTGATCACGATGACGACCGTTTCGCTGTTGTCTGCTCAGGTCGCGTGCTCCGCGGCCCCCCGTTCGTCAGGGGTCGGTGACAGGCAGGCAGGCGCAGTGGCGGCACGCCCGTGCGGAGGCGGCGATGCGCGCGTGGAAGACGATGGTGATCAGACAGGCGGCCGCGGTCAGTGGCCAGTTGGTGGCGAATACCGCGGCGGTGATGAGGGTCAGCGCGCTCAGTCCGAGGGCGACTGCCGCGGTGGTTCCCGTCCAGGCGACCACGAGCGGCAGTTGTTGGGGGAGGGGCAGTCGGCGGGCCAGGGTGCCGGTGACGGAGAGGGACACGGCCGCCAGCAGCGCGGTGAGCGCTGCGAGGCCGCCGAGGTGGGCTACGACCACCTGGAGCGGGTCTGGCAGCCGGTGGCCCGCCGCGCGGGTGGAGAGCTCGACCAGGTACCAGCACACCAGCAGGCACGGGATGATCAGCATGACGGTGCGCGCGGTGTGACGGGCCTGGGTGATGGTCAGTTCGCGCTGGAAGCTGGGCGCGAGTTCGGCCACGGGGCCGAACTCGCGGATGGCCTGACGGGCGGCGTCGCGGTCGGGTTCGGCATCGGGAGACAGTTCCCGCATGGTGTCCAGGAGGCCTTCGCGCAGTTCGTCCACCATCTGGGTCTTGAGTCGGGCCGGGCCGTGCAGGGTGGCCGTCAGGTCCGCGAGGTGGGCTTCGATGGGGTCGTCAGCAGGGATCTCGGGCGCTTTCACGTGGCGTGTCCGGGGGCCGGCGTGGGTTCCAGCACCGAGCCGATCGCTGCGGTGAACGCCCGCCAGTGGGTCCGTTCGGTGGCCAGGCTGCGCCGTCCGGCGTCGGTGAGTTCGTAGCAGCGCCGACGGCGTTCGCCCACCGACTCCCAGGCGCTGCTCAGCAGTCCGATCCGCTCGAGCCGGTTGAGGGCGGGGTAGATGGTGCCCTTGCGCAGCTCGAGTACGCCGCCGCTGCGCTCCTGGACCGCGGCGATGATCGCGTAGCCGTGCAGGGGGCCGGATTCCAGTACGGACAGCAGCAGTCCGTCCAGGTGGCCGCGTACCGCATCCGTCTTCATAGTCAGGCAGCCTACCTAAAAAGCGTCGCCCTGTGCTACTTATAGATCGGTAGCCAATCTATTGGCAGGTTATCCATGAAGGGACCCCTGTGACCAAGCTGCTGCTCTCGCTGCACGTCCTGGCCGCGATCCTGGCGATCGGGCCGATCGCTGTCGCAGCCTCGATGTTCCTCCGCTACGCCAGGCTGTCGGCCAGCGGCGACGTGCAGGAGCCCAACGGCCAGACCACAGCGTTCCTGCACAAGATCTGCCGTGCGTACACGGTCGTCGGCATCGCCGTCCCGGTCCTCGGTGTCGCCACCGGCGCCCGGATGGGCGTCCTGACCGACGCCTGGCTACTGACGTCGATCGTGCTGACGGCTGCCGCCGCGGCCCTGCTGCTCACGGCGGTCCTGCCCGGACAGGCCCGGCTGCTCGCCCAACCCGCGTATGCGTCCGGCCCAGGGGGGACAGGCACCGACGTGGCCACGGACGCCATTGCGCAGCTGCGGTCGGCGGCCGCACGCCTCTCCGTGACCACAGGGATGTTCAACCTGCTGTGGGCAGCCGTTGTCGTCCTAATGATCGTCCGCCCCGGCTCCACGACGGGAGCCTGATCAGTATGCGAACTCTCCGCATCGCCGCCGCGGTTGAAGCTGCATCCCTCACGCTCTTGCTGCTCAACCTGTTCACCGTGCACACCGGGGCGATCTCGTCGCTGGGCGGCCTGGTCCACGGCACGGCCTACCTGGCCGTCATCGTCGCCGTCTTCCTCACTCCCGCCCTCGCGCGGCCGGGAACCAAGGGGCGTGCCTTCATTCCCGGCATCGGAGGGCTGCTCGCCCTGCGCGTGCTGGGGCAGCAGCCACCCGCCTCCTCAGCCGACAGACTGACCGGCGCCGACAGATGACTGGGAAACAATCACCGACAGCGCGGGAACCATCTCCCAGCGCGCTGCTCAGACGCAGGCTGACGACTTCCGTCGGTGCCCCGCTGCCCTTGGGAGCAGTCAGATCTGCGTGCGGGACGCGATGTAGTCGAACCAATCGCGTCTGGCGTATCCGGTCCATCGGGTGGCGTTGCTGATGCTGGTCCCGGTGAAATCGGCGAGGACCGATGCCGGCAGGTCGGCGGCCAGGGCGAGGCGGGCGCTGTGGCGGCTGGCACGGGGTGTGATTCCGTGCTGCCGGAGTTTCAGGCTGAGGTAGCTGGCGCCGAGGTGCCGCGCGGGCCAATGCCCGAGCGGCACCGGGCCGGGAACCGCCTGCACGGCCGGTAGGTCGGCCTCCCCGCCGGCCGCTCGGTTCACCAGCGTCAGTGGGTCGATCCTGGTCTGGTTGGCCAGGCACGCGAAGCCGAGCCCGTCCTCCGGCACATACAGCAACTGCGACCGGTAGCCATCCACGCTCCCGGCGTGGCCGTAGGCCGCTTTGCCGCCGACGGTGAAGTGGTAGACGCCCAGCGCATACGGATGCACGGTGCCGTCGGCCAGCACCGCCCGTTCCAGCAGTGCCGCCCGGATGTCGGCGCCCCGCACCCGCCCGTCCGCCAGGAACCCCAACCAGTGAGCCAGGTCGGCGACGCTGGTCGCCAGCCCGCCGTCGCCGACCACGCACTCCTCGGTGTCAGCCCGTCGAATCACGCCGTCGTCGTTGCCGTGCCCGTAGGCGAACCTCGGCAGCACCTCCGACGAGTCGTCCCGCCACATCGTGTCGGCCATCCCCAGCGGTCCCAAGATCCGCTCCGCGCTGAACTCCCGCAGTGACATGCCCGTGACTCGCCTGGTGATCGCGGCAGCCAGGACATACCCGGTGTTGGAGTAGGAGAATTCGACGCCGGGAGCGAAGTTGGTCCGCCGGATCCCGGCCAGGATCGGCAGGAGGTGGCCCTCGGTGCGCCTGGTCACCGGAACACTGGCGATGCCCACCAGGGCAAACCACTCCGGCAGGCCGGCGGTATGACGCAAGCACTGGGGCCTTGACCCCTGATGTTGGACACACGAGACACTGGATCCTGAGGATCTGAGAAACGGACATCTCGTGGTCATGAAAAACTACCCGCCGGAGTTCAAGGCGGATGCGGTCGCGCTGTACGAGTCGCGGCCGGAGGCGACGATCAGGTCGGTCGCCGCCGATCTGGGGATCAACCCTGAAACACTGCGGAACTGGGTGAGGGCGGCCGGGGTGAGTCGGCCCCGGGGACGCCGGACGCAGGAACCGGCCCAGCCTCCGACCCCGCTGGAGGCGGAGAACGCAGCCCTGCGCAAGAAGGTCCGCGAGTTGGAGGAGGAACGCGAGATCCTGCGGAAGGCGGCGAAGTATTTCGCCGGGGAGACGCGCTGGTGAACCGCTTCCAGTGTGTCGCCGACCTCCAGCGCCGCTATGGCGTGAAGCGGCTGTGCAGCATCCTCGGCGTTGCCCGCTCGAGTTTCTACTACTGGCGCCGGACGGCTGTGGACCGGGCTGCCCGGCAGGCGGCCGAGGCGAGGCTGGCCGCCCGGATACGGGCGGTGCACCAGGAATCGGACGGCACCTACGGAGCCCCGAGGATCACCGCCGAGCTCCGCGAGACGAGCGGTGAGGCGGTCAATCACAAGCGGGTCGCGAGGATCATGCGGACGTTCGGGATCGAAGGGGTCCGGTTGCGCCGCCGGCACCGCACCACCGTTCCCGACCCGGCCGCGGCCAGGGCGCCCGACCTGATCGGCCGCGACTTCACCGCCGCCGCTACGAACACGAAATACGTCGGCGACATCACCTACCTGCCCATCGACGGCGGGAAGTTCTGCTACCTGGCCACCGTCATCGACCTCGCATCGCGACGTCTGGCTGGCTGGGCGATCGCCGACCACATGCGTGCGGACCTCGTCACCGACGCCCTGGCCGCAGCCGTCCGCACCCGAGGCAGCCTCGCCGGATCGATCATGCACACCGACCACGGAGCCCAATACACGAGCAGGTCCTTCGCCGAAGCCTGCAGGTCAGCAGGGGTTCGGCAGAGCATGAGCGCGGTCGGCTCCAGCGCGGACAACGCACTCGCCGAGTCCTTCAACGCGACCTTCAAACGCGAAACTCTCCAAGGGCGAAAGAGCTGGCCAGACGAGAGCGAAGCCCGACTCGACGCCTTCAGATGGCTCCACCGCTACAACACCCGGCGCCGACACTCCCGCCTCGGACAACAATCACCGATCGCCTTCGAGAACACCCTCCACCACACACCAACTACGCTGGCACCAGCCGCCTAAACCGTGTTCAGGATTCGGGGTCAAGGCCCCTGTCGATGGTGATCTTCTGATCCACGATTCAGGCAGGTGGTCGCGAATGTCGTCGGACAGAGTCAGCACGCCGTCCCTGGCGAGCAGCAACACACTGACGGCGGTGAACTGCTTGCTCGCCGAAGCGATGTCGAAACGGGTACGGGCATCGATCGGCACGCCGAACTCCACCGACGCCAGTCCGGCACACCCCACGTCGACCACTGCACCATCACGGTAGGTCGCGAGCGCCATCCCGGGATCGTCCGGCCCGATAAGCCCTTCAAAGAGGGTAGAGAGATCCATCTGCCAAGCTTCGCCTGCACGCTCCAGGATGCCGTTGGCCGCGCCCGCAACATCCGCGCCCCCAGGCTTGGCCGCTGCCACAAAACCCATCCGGATGCCGGCCCGGTGGCCACTTGGCGGGGCCGCTTCCGGCAACTCCAGCAGGGGCCGCTAGATGCTGCGCTTCGCCGGACACGGCGCGTCGTACGGATGTTCTCCGTCGCGAACGACGGAATAGCATTTGACACACCAGAGGATCTCACGCGGGCCGGCATCCTTCTGGCCCTGCACGCAGGAGCACGACCTCCCTACACGCCCACGACACCACCCTGGAACGGCACGTAGTCGAGGCGCTCACGGTATTCCGAGGGCGATCGCGACGGCCAGGTCACTGCGCACACCCCATGGCGGGAAGGCGACTGACGATCCGTATCCGCATGTGGACTGCCCTCGGCTACGGATTGCTCGTACGCCTTCTCAACATGGTCGCGACATTCAGCGGTCCGACGGACAGGTGCCTCAGGGTGACGAATCCGAAGTGCTGGTAGAGCGCCACATTGCCGGGATCCGCGGTGGTGAGGAAGACCCCGGCCGTGGCTGATGTGTCGGCCAGCAGACGGTCGAGGAGACGCCTCCCCGCCCCGCGGCCCGCAGCGCCGGGAACCACCCCGATGAACTCCAGCGTCCAGGCACTCTCGGGCGCACCGGCTTCGGTGAGGTCGAGATAGCGCAGGGTCCGCTGCACGGACCGGGGTCCGCAACGCGCGAGTGTACGGGCCGCCCACTGCGCCTGAGCGGCAGGTGAGAGCCGAGCTCCGGGCGGGGTGAGGACGGCGACCGCGATGGGACGGCCGCCATCCCCGGTCAGGGCGTAGCGACGCGATCCGGGAATGGTGGCATCGGCGCGCAGGGTGGCGTCGAACCAATTCTCCCTTGCGGCGGATGAACCGCCGCCGACCCAGGAGACCGCCGGCTCGCGGGCAAAGGCATCGGCCAGCACACGTGCGCAGGCATCCACCGTCGGGCAGTCGTCGATCTCTGGTCCGCGCTCAGCCGGGTCCGTGAACTGTTGGTCGGTCATGATGGGCACCTGCTCCTACGGCAAGGACGCCTACACCCCCGCCGACGCCGCCCGCGCCCTGACCTGGACGGATCCCGAGCATCCCGGCGACTGGACCGCCGTCGAGCGAACCTTCCGCGACGGACACACCGAGACCTGGTGGGCCGCCGACGCCCATCTCGGCTGGTGAGACCCCGATGGAAACGTCCACCTGGTCGTGGCGACCGCAGACCCGGCCACCCTGCCCGCGAAGGCCACCTGGTACCTGGCCACCGTCCTGCCCCGACCCGGCGGCCCCCGCGAGGCCGATAGTCCCGAATCCGCCGCTGACCTGCACGAAGTCGTCCGGATCTACGGCATCCGGCACTGGATCGAGCAGAACTACAAGCAGGTCAAGGACGAACTCGGGTGGGCCGACTTCCAGGTCCGCTCCGACACCGCCATCCGCCGCCACCAGACGCTGGTCACCTGCGCGTTCTCGTTCTGCTGGGACGCCTGGTTCAGTCCGCCACCCGAGGATTCGCCCGGCACAGCACCACCGGAGCCGCCCGAAGAACCGGACCGGCCCGAGAGGAGGACCAACCAGACCCCACCAACCCCACACGGCCAGCTGGCCCAAAGCAATACGCGCCGACCGAGCCTGGCTCGACCCCTGGACCAGCCTCCAACGATGCTGGCGAGCCTGGACGAATGCACCCCCACCACCGGAACTCCAAGCCCTGATCAACGCCGTCGGCGCAAGCCACCCGCTTGACCTCTACTCCCCGGCTTAACAAACCACCACTAGCGAGGGTCCTTACGCATGCACCACGTGCGAGGGCCGTTGTCGGGGAGCAAGATCTCGGCTGTGACCTCGAAGCCGAGACGCTCGTAGAATTTCACGTTCCGCTCGCTGGAAGTCTCCAGGAACGCCGGGTACCCGGCGTGTGCAGCCGCCTGGATACCGGGGACGAGCACCGCACTGCCAAGGCCCTGCCCCTGGGCTTCAGGGGCGACTCCCACCGTGTTGAGGAACCACGCCGGCTCTTGCGGCCGGTACGGTGCGACAGCCTGCTCCGCAGACTCATATGCAGCCGCCCGGTCACCGGCAAGGTCGCCGAGCAACGGGCCGACCTCAGCGAAAGCGGGCGAAGGGTCCTGGTCAGGAGCGGCCCAGACAGCGACAGCGCGGCCCTCGTCCGCAACCCACACGCGCCCGTACACCATCCCGACGCGTGTCAAGCAGAGCTCTTGGAAGCGCCGGATCCGGTCCTCGTGGTCGTCTGCGGCGACCACGTGCCGGGTGTAGGGGTAGTCGGCGAAGGCCCGGGTCAGGGTCTCGACGGCGGCGGGGATGTCGACGTCGGTGATGGGGCGTACGACAGGGGCGTCCTGAATGTGGGGCATGCCTGTTGAACGACCTTGCCAGCAGGCGAGTTCCCGGGAGCATTTACGCTGTTCATCACATCGCGACAGCTTTGGGAGAACAGAGTCGACCGGCTTGGCAGATGTCTAGCCTCGCGCTTTCATGAGCGTGCTCGTCCATGCCTTGATCAAATAAGCGGAGAGTGCTTCTGACCTGCAACGATGGGACTTGTCTAGGGTCCTGTTGGCTGCACGGAAAGAAGCACTCTCCAGGTGAGCAAGCGTATCGGGTTGTACCCGCGTGTCCGCGTCGAGGGCGGTGGCAGCGGGGCGGTCTCGCAGGCCGGGGCGGTGCTGCTGGTCGAGACGGTCCGCAAGTCCGGCCTGGACACCGCGATATCGGTGGCATTGGCACCGTGGCGTAAGCCGCGGGCAGTGCACGACCCGGGCAAGGTCCTGCTGGATGTCGCGCTCGCGACGGCTCTGGGCGGGGACTGCCTCGCCGATGTCGCCATGCTGCGGGCCGAGCCCGACGTGTTCGGCCCGGTGGCGTCCGGCCCCACGGTCTCACGGCTCATCGGCGCCCTCGCCGCAGCCGGACCGAAGGCGCTCACCGCGATCCGGTCGACGCGGGCCGAAGTACGGTCGCGGGCCCGGGAACTGGCCGGGGCGAACGGTCCGGCCGCCGGAGGCCCTTGAGGTCCTCAAAGCGGCTCCGACACCATCCCGCGCCGCTTCCCTGACACGCACGCAGTTGCAGGCCGCGCTCAAACGAGCTGGTCGCCAACGCGGCATCGCAACACAAGCCGACCGGCTTCGAGAGGTGTTCCGCGCCGACTGGGCCCAGCAGCCGCCCGTGGTCGAAGACGCGCTCGGCCAGCAGATGCTCGCCCTTGTGCTCCAACTTGAAGCCGCCTGCACAGCCGCCGACAACCTGGCCAAGGCGGTGGAGGAGGCGTTCCCTCAGCACCCGGATGCTGAGATCGTCCTCAGTATCCCCGGCCTCGGCGTCCAGCTCGGCGCCCGGGTGCTGGCTGAGATTGGCGACGACCGCACCTGGTTCGCCGACGCCCGCGGGCTGAAGGCATACGCCGGCTCCTCGCCCATCACCAGGGCCTCCGGCAAGAAGTCGAGCATCACTCGGCGGTGGGTGAAGAACGACCGGCTCAACCACACCGGCTGCCTCTGGGCCTTCTCCGCCATCACAGCCTCACCCGGCGCCAAGGCCCACTACCGAAGGCGCCGCGACGACCACGGAGACTGGCACACTGCCGCCCAGAGAAATCTCTTCAACCGCATGCTCGGCCAGCTCTACCACTGCCTCCAGCACCACAAGCTGTTCGAGGAACAAACCGCCTTCCCCGTCGAACTCGCTGCCACCGCTTGACGAGTTAGAACCCTGAGGTGTCTGCTTCGCGACCAATACCAAAGGCGGCCAACTCGCCGAACCCGAACTGCTCCACCGCAGGCGGGCCCGCCGCGAGGACGGCATCCGAAACGCCCGCGACACCGGCCTGCGCAACCTGCCCCTGCATGACACGGCACAGAACCGGATCCGGCTGGAGATCGTCTCCTTCGCACCCGACCTCCTCGCCTGGATGCCGATGCTCACCCTGACCGCAGAAACGCGCCGCCGGGAACCCAAAAAGCTCCGCCTGCGACTGTCCTCCGCCGCCGCCCAACTGGTCACCACCGGCCACCGCCGCTGGCTCCGCCTCACCACGCGATGGCCCTGGACCGACGAAGTCACCCGGGCAATCGACCGGCTCAATGCCTTGCCGAGCCCCGGCTGACCAGCCACACCGACCGCCCCAACGATCCGCACCACCACACCGGGAAAGTGGAACCCGGCGCCCACCCGACGCGACAACCGGGCCGTCAACATGCCCCAGCCCCGAAAAGACCGCACCTCGCAAACACAGAGTCCCCGTCAGCACACCGACGAGGACTCATGAACGATCGAGGCTCAAGGACCTACCGATCCAGGTACTGGCCCGGATGAGAGGAACCTTCGCCCGACGGGCCCAAACGCGTCAGCTGTTCCCGCTCGAGATCTCTCAAAGTCAGGATGGTCTTCGGCCGTCCCGGCCGGTCGGTGTCCGCCAAGCCCTCCAACCGTGACTCCATGAACCGCTTACGCCACTTGCTGACCGTCATCGCCGACACACCCAACTCATCGGCAGCCCGCGCATACACAACGTCCGGCCAGCGAGACGACTCCCGGAGGCTTGCCTCAACGGCGGGCGCGCCGCGCCGTCATCACAGCGGCCAACGGTGCGAGCATGAACAGGCCGAACATCCAGCGTGCTGTGCTCTGCAGGTCGGTGACGTCCGCGCCGTCGGAGAATCCGATCACGTTGGCGACCATCCCGGCGAACGCCGATCCGAAGGCGGTCGCGGTGAGCTGGATCGTCGTGACCGAGGAACCGGCGAGGTCCTGGTCCTCCTTCGGCGTCAACTGCAGGACCCGGGTCAGCAGATGGGGCCATGCCATGCCGATGCCCCAGCCCAGCAGGAGCAGCCCGGCGCCCACTGTCGCGACGGTCGTGACCGCGCCCGAGTGCGCCGGGCCGGTGAAGAAGAGTACGACGAGCCCGATCAGGGAGAAGACCGGACCGGTGCCGATGATCAACCCTCTGCGGTGCTGCATGCCGCTGCACGCGATCGAGCCGAGCGTCCAGCCCGCCGCCAGGACGGCGCCCAAATACCCGGCCGCCAGAGGCCCGAGCCCTTGGAGACGCTGCCCGAAGTAGGGCACGTAGACCTCGACGGTACTGGAGAGCACCAGCAGGGCCATGGTGACGTAGACGAGCCGCAGCCGCGCGTCCGGGCCGAATGCGGTGGCCGGGATGAGCCGGAGCGTCGCACGCCGCTCACGTCGCAGCCAGGCGACCAGGAGCAGCGTGGCCGCCAGAAGTCCGGCGGCGTTGACGGCGAGCCGGGACGAGATGCTGGCTGCGGAGATGAGCAACACGGCCAGGCCGAGCAGGCTCACGCTCGCCCAGGGAATGCGCGGAGCCGACTCCCCCGCCGTCCCCTTGGGCAGTCGCATCGCGCCCCAGAAGGCGAAGAAGAGCAGGAACGGCAGAAGCCCCCAGAACGCGCCGCGCCAGACATCGAGTTGGGCGCAGACCCCGCCGAGGGCGGGGCCTACGAGCGTCGCGACGCCCCACATGGCGGAAACGAGCGCCATGGCGCGTGGCCACAGTGCCTCGTTCAGCGTGATGCGGACCATGGCGTAGGAGAGAGCGAAGAGCAGGCCGCCTCCGATGCCCTGCATGAGGCGTCCGGCCAGCAGGACGGGCATCGTCGGGGCGAGCGCGCAGACCACCGTTCCGGCCGCAAGCAACAGTGTCGCGAAGCGGTAGCTGGAGCGCGGGCCGCTGGCTCCGAGGACGGCGGAGGCGGCCGTCGACCCGAGCACGGACGCGAATACGAAGATCGTGGTGGCCCAGGCGTACAGGTTCGATCCGCCGATGTCGGCGATGACCGACGGCAGGATGGTGGTCGCAAGGTAGACATTCACGGCGTGCAGCGCGACTCCGGCCGCAAGCGTCGCCGCGACGGCCCCGTGTTCCCGGCCGAGCAACGCTCCCCACCCGGCTGGTGACGGTGACGCAGTCGGCTCCTCGCTTCTGGTGGTCACACGCTTCCCCTTCGAGAGATTCATTACGTGCCGGAACGTAATATAACACTAGACTGACGGTATGGCTGAAGCGAAACATGCACCCAGCAGTCGGGCCCCGGGCGGCCGCCCGCGCGACGCATCCATCGACCAAGCGATCCTCGACGCGGTGCTCGATCTCCTCGACGAGGTCGGGTACGCCCGGCTCACCGTGGAGGCCGTGGCACGGCGCGCCGGCACCACGAAGCCGGCCGTCTACCGACGCTGGAGCACCCTGCCCAGCTTGGTGTTCGACGCCCTGACCGCTCGCCTGGGCCATCTCAAGCCCCCCGCCACCGACTGCACGATCTGCGACCTCAGCGATGCAATCAAGCTGTACGTCGCCGCATTCCAGCGCATGCCACCGGACGCACTCGCCTCACTGCTCGCCGACTACGGCGACGATCCACAACGCCGCGAGACGTTCATGGCCGCCCTCTTCGACCCGCCCCGGATCGCCGTCGGGCAGGCCCTCGACGCCGCCATCGCGCGGGGCGACCTGCGCGACGACGTCGACCGGGACCTGCTGCTCGACCTGCTCGCCTCACTGGTCCACTACCGCGCCTTGTTCGGCCACGCCGTCACCAGCGACGACGAAGTGGAGCAGGCTGTGCACACCTTGCTGCGGGGCGTCGCGGTCGACTATCCGAAGCTGGTGGAGATCAGCCGCAAGAAGGACGGAGATCCGCAGATCCACCACCGCCACAGGGAGTGACGCGGGCCAACCCGAGCTCCGCCGCGCCCCAGTCAGCGGACAGCAGCCGAAGATCAGGCCGCCCGCCTCCTCCCCCCTTGCTCCACGTCTGATCCACGCCACCTCACGGTGAACGCCCTCGAGTGCAAGACCGAGACGTCACAGCAGCACGGCCAAACCGTCCTTGCAAGCCCCGACGAGTCATCGCCGACGTGGTCAGTGAGCGAGGCGGATCGGGCCCGAGTGCTTCCAGCACACCCCTCCCGCGACATTTTTTGGTCGCTTGACCTATATTGGGTGTCATGAATGACGAACTCATCTTTGACGCCGACGGACCTGTGCTCCTGGTCGGCGGATACGGCACGGTCGGCGCGGAGCTCGCACGGATGGCGGCCCCCTCGTGGCCTCTGATACTGACGGGACGGACCGTGCAGCGCGGACAGCAACTGGCGGACGAGACGGGCGCGGAACTGCGCACCTGGGACCTGGCGGATCCGGCACCGTTCCGGGCGGAGATCAGCTCGGTCGTCACCGTGGTCAACGATCCGGACGACCGGGTGCTGCGCGCCGCGATCAGCGGCGGGGTGCCGTTCGTGGACATCACCCGCTGGACCACGCGGTTGCAGCGTGCGGCCACCGTCGCGGCAATGTCGGGCCCCACCGCACCGGTACTCCTGTCCTCCGCCTGGATGGGAGGCGTGACGAGCCTCGTCGCCGCCTGTCTCGGCGACCGGTTGGGCGGCGCGGACACGGTCGACGTGGCCATTCGCTGGGACCTCGCCGACCGGGCGGGCGCGGACTCGGTGGAGTTCATGGACCGCCTCGGACTGGACTACGAGGTGATGCGGGACGGGCAGCGGCACACGGTCATGCCGCTGAGCGATGCCGGCCGCGTCCGTATCGGGGAGACACTCACCCGGGTCGCCAGGATCGACACCCCCGAGCAGTTCACTCTTCCCCTCGCCCTCTCCGCGCAGACCGCAACCACCCGGATCGGCTTCAGCTCGCCCGCGTCCACGACGGCCCTGCTGGCCGCCAAGCGGCTCGGGTTCTTCCGCTGGGGCCGCGGCGAGTGCTTCACCGGTGCACGCCGCGGATTGCTGTACGCACCCGGCGAGGGAGGCACAGCTCAGCTCCGCATCGATGTCACACGCGGGGGCGACACCCTCTCCGCGACCGTGACCGATCCGGCCGGTCAGGCCCACCTGACCGCCCTGGGCGCCCTGATGGGGCTGCGTCGGGTACGGGGCGAGGACGGCGCCCCTGCACCGAGCGGCGTGGTTTTCCCCGAACAGCTCCCGAATCCGCAGAACGTGCCGTCACACCTCGCCTCGCAGGGCGTCGGCCTGGTTGTGCTCAGGGCTGTGCGCGACGAACACGCGGAGGGCAGGGCGGCATGAGCGACCGGTCCCCGGAACAGGAGAAGCGCACGGCAACCACGACCAAGGGTGCCCAGCGGCGCGCTCTGATCCTGGACGCCGCCGAGCAGATTCTCTTCGAGTCCGGGTACGGCGAGCTGACCATGCGGGCAGTGGCAGCCACGGCACAGACGCGCCTGGGGCACGTCCAGTACTACTTCCACTCCCGCACCGAGTTGATCGCCGCCGTCCTGCGCCGCACCCTGGACCGTTCGCTCGACAGGCTGGCCCCGTTGTTCACTGACGCGACCGCGCACACTCCACCGGACACGGAGGGGCTGGTCCGTCAGCTTCTGGCCGAGCACGATGATCCGCGACTCGTACGGGTCTACGCCGAGTTGTGGGCACTGGCAGGCCGTGACGAAGCCGTCGCGACGGTCCTACGCACCTTCTACGGCGATTACCAGGATCATGTGGCCGGGTTCCTCCGCGCCCGCGACCCCGCTCTCCCCGACGCTGTCTGCCAGGCACGGGCAAGGGTTTTCACCGCGCTGATCGAAGGAGCGGCGCTCTTCCGGTCCGGCATCGCCGCCCAACGCACCGAGGCCGCCGACGCGGAACTCATCAACACGGCCACTGCCTTGCTCGGCTGACGGAGCCAGTGGAAGAGCGCGGTGGCAGCGGCGCGAAATGACCCGACCGCCTTCCGCCGACTGCGGCGATCCCACAGGAGAACAGATGCGGTGGATGTCGCCGACGCGCGGCGCCGGTCCGGGCAAATCAACCGGCTCGCCACGCGGCTCAGCAAGAGCCCCCCGATGACGGCGCAATTGTTGAATAGCGGTGGGCGGGCCCTCGACCGGCAAGACCCGCGCCTGCCGGGAAGCCGTCGCCCTGCTGCGAACGGGACGAGCACGGGCGGCTGTGGCATCCCGTCGACTCCACCCGCCCCGACGCCACCCTGACCGGACTCGCCAACATCGCCCGGTGATCTGACTGGACGAGGCGACGCCGACGCATCGGCCCGCACACGTGCGCACGCATCCACCGGCGGGCGGTCGTCGATCACTGGCCCGCGCCGAGCCGGGTCAGTGAACCGAGGGTCGATCAGAATCCTCCCCCGACAACCATTGCTCGATTCATAACCGATCGGATCGGGATAGACAGGAGTTGGTGGATGAGGATGCCGACGCTCGGCAGACCCGCTGCTATGGGGGCCGTGACTGTGCGGGTGGGGGCCGCGCCGCCCGAAGTGACCGAGCGCGTCGCGGCCGACAATCGCCTGGACCGGGCCGCGCTGTGCCAGGCTCGGCACCGGGCTATGTTGAGGCCGAGATGGTCGTTTCGTGTTCGAGACGAGGCATCCGCAGGCACGGGCTTGGGAAGGTTGGACTCCTTCGAAGCCGGAGCGGATGCCCCGTTGACCGAACTAGCCTCGACAGTCCGCCGGTCCACCGGTGAGACAGTCAGCGCTGGCCAGCGGCCCCGAGGGCTTGCCCACCGCCAGTCCGTTGGTGGTAGGCGCCCACAGCGGTGATATGGAGGGCACAGGCACTACCTGTGGCCCCGCCGCCGACGAGGAGTGCCGCCACGCCAGGCGGTGAAGGCAACCGCGCCGAGGAATTGGCAGTGCGCTTTGACGCGCCAGCCTTCCATTCCGCGGAGCTTGTCCAGGTTGGCGCCGTTGGTGGCGATGCCTCGGCCGAGACGCACCGGCTCTCCCCGCAGGAGGCGAGGGCCACTCTGGAGCAGACGCTCACCGCGTACGACGCTCTGGAGCTGCGTCTTGCGGGTGCCCGTCCGCCGGGCGGGCTCCTCGGCGAGCACACCGTCGGGCTCTACCGCGACGCCTGCTTCGGCCATCTGTCCCTCGCCGGTGACGGATGGGGCCCGGCCGACGGCTTGCCCCTGCTCCCGTACGCATGGCAGGACGTCGACTACTACTACTACTTCCCGCGGTTCGCCTCGCTCCGGGTGCCTCCCGGCACGACGCCGGTGAGACCGCGTGGGCTCCTCGCGGCCCACCTCGACCACGTCGAACGGACCGTCACCGCCGGCGGCTGCACCTCGTTCGTCTTCCACGTCTCGTGGACGGACACGCCGCAACGTGCCGAGGTCATCGACGAACTCCTCGACCGGCTCACCGACGACCCGCGGGTGTGGTGCGCCTCCCCCGACGACGTTGGATGATCGGTCACTCCGCCGACTTTCCGGCCGTCCACCACCGCGACGCACCGCCGGCCTGGTGACTGACCCGGTGCCGTCGACGATGTGCCGGGGTCGGCGGTGACCGCCTGTTGTGCCGAAGTCGGCCGGGCAGGCAGGCCGTGCGCTTTGAGGTCGTCGCACAGGGCGGCGGCTTTGTGCGGGTTGCGGCCGTGGACGAGCACCGCGCTGACCTGGCGGAGTTTGGCCAGCCAGATCGCCTGGAGGCGGTCCTGTTCGCCGGTGCCAAAGACGGCCAGGGTGACGGCGCCGGGCCGGGCCATGGCATGGGTGATGAGCGCGCCCGCGGCGGCGGTACGCCAGGCGGTCAGCAGACCGCGGTCGTCCAGGAGCGCGCGTACCTGTCCGGTACGGGCGCTGACGACGCAGACCAGTCCGTGGTTGGCCGGAAGGCCGAGGGCGGGGTTGCGGTAGAAGCCGGTGGCGATCTTGACGGTGAAGTCGGTGGCGCCGGTGATCCAGCCGGCTTTGACGTGGCAGTCCCTGTCGGTTTCGGGGAAGTCCATGTGCAGCGGCGGCGGCACGCTGGTGCGGCCCTCGGCGTGCGCGACCAGCGCGTCGCGGACGGTGTCCAGGACCAGTCGTAAGGTGGCGGTCTTCTTGACGGCGGCCGTGCCGAAGACGGGGAGGGTCATCGGCGTGCTCGCATCCACTCGGCGAAGGCGGCCAGGCCTGCTTCCGGGTTGCGGCGGCCGATGCCAATGCGGAACCGGTCGGCGGGGGTGGCGGTGAGTTCGGAGCGGTAGATACTCGCGGGCAGCAGCAGGACACCGGCTTCCTCCACCAGGCGGGTGCAGAACTCCGCTACCCCGTCGGCGCCGAGGTAGCGGGGGTAGGCGACGCATCCGCCGTCCGGCGCCTGCCACTCGAAGTCATCCGCGAACTCGGCGAAGAACGCCTCGAAGGCCGGCAGGTTGGCCGTGATCAGGGCCCAGTTGCGGGCCAGGATCGTCTCGCGGGCCTTCAGCGCGATGCGAGCCAGGACCTCGCTGGGCGCGGAGTTGCAGATGGTGGTGTAGTGCTTGGCCCGCTCCAGGCGCGAGCGCAGGGTGCGGTCACGGCAGGTGATCCAGCCGATGCGCAGCCCGGGCAGCCCCAACGACTTCGAGGTCACGTTCAATGACAGTGCGCGCTCGGACAGCTCTGCGGCCTGCGGCAGGGTGCGGGCGGGGTCGCGTTCGAGTCCGCGGTAGACCTCGTCGCTGAACAGGTAGATGCCGCGCTCGTCGCACAGGGCCGCGAGGGCGGTGAAGTCGGCGGTGTCGATGACCTTGCCGGTGGGGTTGTTGGGGAAGTTCACCGACACGACCCGGGTGTTGGGCCGGATGGCCGCCGCCACCATGTCGAGGTCCAGGGCCCAGTCCCGGTCCGGATCGAGGGCCACGCCGGTGACCTCGCACAGCGCCAGAGGCACGGTCTCGGCGGCCTGGTAGTTCGGGGTCACCACCACCGCGTGGTCGCCCGCGTCGAGCAGGACGTTCATCGCCAGGTAGAGGGCTTCCTCTGCACCCGCGAAGCAGATGACGTCGTCTGCGTCGGCGTGCTCGTAGCCCTGGGCGATCACCTCGCGCAGGGCCGGGTCGCCGAAGGTCTCGGTGTAGCCCAGGGACAGGTTCTCGAAGGCCTCGCGATCCTTGTCCTCGGCCAGGGCGAGCAGTTCGCTGAGTGTCATGGTCTGGACGTCGGAGGCGGTCAGGTGGTGGCGGGCGGTGAATTCCCAGCGGGAGAAGTACGTTTCCAGGCGGAAGTCGGGCAGCCGGGTCATGGTTGTCGGTCCTTTGCGCTGGGTGCTCTGAGTTCGGCCAGCAGGCCGTAGACGGTGGACCGGGACACCCGCAGCGCCCCGGCGACGGCAGGGGTGGCGCGGCGCACCGCGAACACCCGGGCCTCGTCGAGGCGGCCGAGGACGGCCAGGCGGTCCTGGCGGGTCATGCGTTCGACGGGGCGGCCCGTTTCGCGGACGTAGGTGCCGATCACGTGCTGGATGCGCTCGGACCAGTCCTGCTCGAACAGCGGCTCGGGGCTCTGCACGGTCGGCGCGCCGAAGGCCGACAGGACCGCCGCGGCCTGTTCCAGCGGAGTGCGGTCGAGATTGATGCACAGCACCGCAGACGGCAAATCCCGTGCATCCCGCAGGACCGCGCTGACCGATGACAGACGGCGGCCGTCCGCGAGCAGCTTCTCGTACGGCCCGTACACGTCCCGCGCCGACGGGTCGAGCTCGTCCAGTTCGCCGAGCAGCGAAGGATCCCCTGGGCGGCGGGAAGCCATCGGGTTCCAGATCTCCAGGACTCGGTCGGTCTCGGGATCATGCAGAACGACCTCGGCGTACGGGCCAAGCAACAGCGCGACGGCCCGGCACACCGGCGCCCACATCCGCACACGAGGGTCCCGGCCCTCTTCCACGTTCTCCACAATTGGACAGTACATCCAGGTCAGACAAAAAGTCCACATCAGTCCACCGGGATCCTCTCGCGGTAATTCCGGCATCCAAGACGGTGTCCTATGTGGTGAGTCGGACCAGTCGTTTGTAGCAGCAGAGGGTGGCGGCGAGGCCGAGGAAGGCCAGGTAGTTGCGGGGGTGGCGTTCGTAGCGGTGGTTGAGTCTGCGGTAGCCGGTCAGCCAGGACATCGTGCGTTCGATGACCCACCTTCGGCGTCCGAGCCGTTCGCTGTATTCGATTCCCTTGCGGGCGATACGCACGCCGATACGTTTCCCGCGGAGTCATCTACGCAGGTCAGGGATGTCGTACGCCTTGTCGGCGTGGAGCTTGCCGGGTTTGAAGTTCCAGCCGCGGTGGGGGTCGTGCCTCGATCGGAGACCGGCCACCATGGGCTTCAGTCCGTGGCTGTCGTGGGTGTTGGCGGCGGAGAGCCCGACGACCAGGGGCAGTCCGTTCGCGTCCGACAGGACGTGCATCTTGGAACCCGGTTTACGACCTGGCCCGCGATTGAGGACCGGGAGCAGGACGGGCTTCCGGGGCGAACTGAGAGCATGGGCTCATGGACGATGCAGTAGACCTCGGCGAGTTCGTTGTGCGCAGCGCGAGTGAGTCGGAGTCGGACGCGCTGGTCGGGATCGACTCGGTCGCGGTCGAAGGTGATGTCGGGAGACAGGCGAGCATCCGAAGATGGTGCCAGCAGGGCCTGGTGGTCGTAGCAGAGGACGCGTCTGGCCTGCTTGGCTACTGCGTGGTTGAGTACACGTTCTTCGAACAGGGCTTCGTCACGATGCTCATGGTGGCCCCATCGGCCCGCGGCAGGGGCGTTGGTCATCGGTTGTTGGACGCCGTGGCCGCCTCGTGCACGTCACCGAAGCTCTTCACCTCGACCAACGTCTCCAACCAGCCGATGCAGCGACTGCTCCAAAAAGCCGGATGGAGCCCGGCCGGCCTTCTCCACGGTCTCGATGAGGGCGACCCCGAGCTGTTCTACCTCCGCCGACCACAGACCGGGCGGATGCACCCGTGACCTGAAGCGGACCGCACGAGTTCATCGGATGTGTCGTCTCCATGGGTTCGTGCGGCCTTGTCTCATCCTGCCTTCAGCGGCGTCTCCCGTGCGCATCTCGGGAATTTGATTGAGGAGTTGGCAGGCCCGTGGCTTGCCCGGTGTGAGTCTGCACTACGTGAGCGACGTGGTGCCGAGAGGCAGCGGGACGCTGGTGCCGGACCGAAGCACGACCTGGTCTTCACCGACCGTGTGCTGGTCACGCTGGTGCATCTGCGCACCGGGCTCCCGCACGCCGCGCTGGCCGAGCTGTACGGCACAGCCCGCTCCACGATCTCCCGGGCCATCGGCGAGATCCGCCCGCTGCTGGCCGCACGTGGCTTCGCCGTCCCCGACCGCCCCGGCGTCAGGCTGCGCACCCTGGCGGATGTGTTCGCCTACGCCGAGGCCGAGGGGATCCGTCTACGAATCGACGGCGCCGAGACCCAGGTTCGCCGCCCGAAGGCCGGTCAGCCAGGACGACGAGCCTTCGTATCAGGCAAGAGGAAACAGAACACAATCAAGACCACCACCGTCAGCGATGGACAGGGCCGCCTGCTGTGGTCGGGCGCGAACCGGCCCGGTCGCATGCACGACCAGAGTGCGACACGAAGGCGCACGCGACGAGCGGTTGCGCGGAAAGGAGGCCGACTGGTGTCGGCAGCGTAATCCCAGGCCAATGTCCGAGTGCCTGTCCCCACCCCGGCATGCGTCGCTGGTAACGGCGGGGTGTGAAGCCTGGGGGAAGAAGCCCAAGGGCCGCCGAACCATCCGGTGTCCACAGGCGAGGGGAAGACCGGACGGGTGAACGCGAGTGAACCCTCGATGATGCTTCGTGATGCATCACCTCGGTTGATGGAGTGCACCACCGGGGTTCAGGAACTGGCCGTTGTGAGGCGGCAGGCGGCGGCTGAGGATTTGGTATCGGCCGTGTGGACACCGCCGTTCCCGGAGTAGAGGGGGCACCCACCCCGGTCGCATCTCGTACGTGCGAAACGTGACAACCCCGACGGGGTCCGGCCGCCAGCGGCGGCCGGTAAGCCGACCGTGAGGAAGGCCCAGATCCCCGGCGGGCACAGGACGGTTCAAGAAGCGAATGCCGGCGGCCGAAAGGAAGCGGGAAACCGGGACAGCGTGATCGGCTCCTCCGCCGATCGTCCCGGATAACCGGCCGGACAGGGGCAGTTGCCCCGAAACACGGCGGCAGAGCCCGCCAGGCACACCCGCTCACCAGCACGTAGACGATCGCCGCGAACAGCGTCTCATCAGGCGTGTCCTGCGTCCCGCCACCCTGCGGCCGCACCCTCGACGGCGGGATCAGCGGCTTCGCGATCTCCCACAGCCCGTCCGGAACAATCCAACTCCACGTATCCCGCCCCATGAACAGCCCAACGAGCAATCACCACATAGGACACGGTCTTAGAAGATCTCCACGGTTCGGGGGGATTGACACTTGAGCAGCGTTCGAACCTGCTCCGCGGAAAGCAACCCAACAGGCTTCCTACGATACTCATCCAGCCCTGGACACCGCCGAGATACTCACAACGCCAGCCAGCTCAGCGATCGTTGCGGCACACCGCCTCAAGCCAAGGAGGCTTGCAGGGTTCTTGATCACGGCGCGAGGGCCGGTCTGCCGCCGCAGCGGATGCCCATCTCTCTGCGGACAATGGCGCCCCCGTCGGCGGGGCCCCAGCTCGCTCGCCGCCGACGGGTACTGTGAGCCTCTTGCGCACCGTTCAAGTAGTGGCGCGTCATGGACGGTTCAGGTGAGCGCGAAGGTGTCTTGGGCCGCAGCCGGCAAGGTACTGCCCTGCTTCAACTGGGGTCAGCCAAGCGGGAGCGTCTGGCTCCGGCCGGGACGCAGCCAGAAGTTCCGGACGAATACTGGGAAGCAAGCCAAATAGGGGTGCATCTTCGGATGACGGTATCGGTGCTCAGGCAAATCCTCGACGCGCTGGGACCGGCGCCGCTGCACCTTCTGACTGCGCAGGACGGAGCCGATGTGCTGGTGTCCGGCGTGCTGATCCACGAACCGCGTGCGCCGCTGCCACCGATGCGAAACGCCATGCTCTTCGCTGTGGGCGTGCGGCCGACCAGCCTCGAAGCTGGCGAGTTGCTCGGGCAAGCGGCGCTGGCAGGTTACACATGTTTGGTCATCAAGCGCTACGGCGAGTCAGCCGGCCAGCTGGTGGCCACCGCATCGGAGACAGGGATCTCGCTTCTGGCAGCGGACGAGGACATCGCCTGGCATCATCTTGATGCCCTGGTCTCCTCCGTTCTGGCGGAAACCGGGCGCACCGTTCTTGCTGGTGCGCCAGCCGTCGGGGACCTGTTCGCCCTGGCCAACGCGATCGCGGCCATGGTTGGCGGCGCGACGACCATAGAAGACCCGCGCCAGCGAATCCTGGCGTACTCCACTCTGCCCGACCAGCCGATCGATGAAGACCGACGACAGGGCATTCTCGGCCTGCAGGTACCCGAACTCCCGGCGAACGGTGCACTATACCGCGAGGTGCACGGCACCACGTTGGTTCAGAGGTTCACCGACCCAAATGGCCTGCCTCGCCTGGCCGTCAGTGTGCACGCCGGGAGCGAACTGCTCGGGTCGATCTGGGTGGTCGACGCCGGCACTCTCGACCACGATGCTGTGCAAGCCCTCTCGCAGGCCGCGGCGACCGCCGCGTTGCACCTGCTGGCGGCGCGTACAGCCGCTGATGTCGCCCGCCGCCAGCGCGCCGATGTGCTCCGACGGCTGCTGGCCGACCCGGCTGCCGTCAACATCGTGGCGCCGCAGCTCAGCCTGAACCCGGACGTCTCCGTGGCCGTGGCCGCCTTCGTCGTTGTGCCCCGCGACGGCGATGGCATCACCACCGCGCAGGCGGCCACGCGGCTGGCGGACCTCGTCAGCGTGTACGTCGAGGCACATTACGGGCGGCACGGGTGCGCGCTGATCGAAGGCACCGTCTACGCGCTGTTGCCAACGGGGCCTGCCGGGCAGTCGTACCACGACTTCATGGCCAACATCGCCCGGCGGGCGATGTTGGCCCTTCGCATTCCCATCCATGCCGCACTCGGTTCCCACGTCGCCGGGCTGCACCTGGCGGCCCGCTCACGCCAGGATGCCGATGTGGTGCTAAAGGTCCTCGCTGAGCGGCCGGCCGAGCCTGACATGCCCTCCGTCGCCACGATCGACGAGGTCCGGGCGAGCGCGACCCTTCTGGAGCTGACCGAGGACCTCGCCGGCAATCCCCGGATGATGCAAGGGCTGGGACCTGCCATTCGTGTCTACGACCGCGAGCACGCTACGGCCTACGCCAGAACGCTGCTCACGTACCTGGACGCCAACAGCGACATCGCCGCCGCCTCCCGTCGGCTCAACGTGCATCCGAACACATGCCGATACCGGATCACGCGCGCCGAGAAAATCTTCCGATTCAGCCTTGCCGACCAGGATGAGCGCCTCCTGCTCTGGATCCAGCTCCGGGTCAGCGACCGGTTCGCCACACAATGACGCTGTCAAGCCGCACCTGTGGCTGGGAGTTCACGATGGAAGCACCATCCGACGCGGATCAGGTCCCACAGGACGATCACCCGTCGCCGAGCCAGCGCGAGATGAGCCTGGGTGCGCCTCGTACCTTGGCGCGCTTGCGCTCGTAGAAGCGCCGCTGTTGCGGATGCTGATGATCGCGGACCGTAGAGACGCGTTGCAGGCCACGGTGGTAGTGCTGGCGGCGGTCGGCGGTGCCGTATCGGCTCATGACGCCGACGGTGGCGGCGAGGAACTCCGCGCCCAGCAGCGGGCCGATGCCAGGCATGCTGGAGATCACTTCGGCGAGTTCCAGCTCGCGAAACCGGGCCGCACTGAGCTTGTCGACCTCTGCGATGTACTCGTTGAGGACCATCACCTCCTTCGCCAGGGTACGGATCACCTGCGCGGTGATCTGCTCTCTGGTAACGGCGGTGTGCTGGCGCTCGGTCCAGGAGTACACCGACTGCCGAGGAGCCCCAGCTTCCCGGGCCTCCTGAACAACCGGGACGCCATCAAGGATTTCACTCGCGGCCTGACCACCACACCAACGGTGTCCTTCAAAGCGGAGCAGGCTCAGTGGTCCCTGCGGGTGGCTCGGACCACAGCGTCAACGGTCGGATCAGGTGCTCGGTCACGTTGCCGAGCGCGAGCGTCTGCACCCGCCAGTCTTTTTCCAGGGGCGAAGCCCGGATCAACAGAGGGCGTTGTGCTGACGTCGACGCTCGGCAACCTGGCCGCGACGGCGGGAGGAGCGGCGGCTGGCCTCAGCGTTCAGGGGGCCGGGCCCCGGGAACCCACGACGAGTACGCCCAGCCCCTCCCAGCATCTTGAATCCGCTGAGCCGGTCTACATTCAGAGTTCAGATCTCGGACGATCCATGGGCTTCAGCGGCTCCGACTACTGCCCAGCGAACGGCCAGATCACGTCCAGCGGCCTACAGAGGCAGCCACTGGGTACTGGTGGTGACTGCCTTCAGCTCGTCGGCGAGGGGCATGACGCCGATACCGGGGCCTGTCGGCACCGGAAGGTGGCCGTCGCCCAGGACGAACGGGGTAGTGATGTCCGTTCGGTAGTAGCGGTCCGAGGCGGATGTGTCGCCGGGCAGTGTGAAGCCGGGCAGTGCTGCCAATGCGATGTTCGCCGCCCGGCCCAGACCGGTCTCCAGCATCCCACCGCACCACACCGGCACGCCGTGAGCGACGCAGACATCGTGGATGCGGCGAGCCTCGAGGTACCCACCGACGCGTCCGGGCTTGACGTTGACGATCGCACACGCGCCAAGCCTGATCGCGTCAGCAGCTGCGCGGGCCGATGTGATGGACTCGTCCAGACAGATGGGCGTGCGGACAGCCTTGGCCAGCTCGGCGTGGCCGAGGAAGTCTTCTTCGTCGAGCGGCTGCTCGATCAGCAGCAGGCCGAAGGGGTCGAGCCTTGCGAGATGGTGTGCATCGGCGCGTGTGTACGCCGTGTTCGCGTCGACCTGCAGCAGCACATCGTCGCCGAACCGCTCGCGTACCGCGCGTACCGGTTCAATGTCCCATCCGGGTTCGATCTTCAGCTTGATACGGACGTATCCCTCATCGAGGTAGCCGCCGACGGCGTCGAGAAGCTCGCCGATGGACGACATGATGCCGACCGAAACCCCGCAGGGTACACGGTCATGTGCGGCGCCGAGCTCCTGCGCCAGCGGCCGGCCCAGGGCGCGCAGTTCCGCGTCGAGCACGCCCATCTCGAGCGCCGCCTTGGCCATCCGGTGTCCCTTAAACCGGGCCAGTGCGGGTGCGACAGCGTGGGCGCTCAGCCGATCGTGCGCGGCGAGGGCGGGAATGAGGAAGCGGCTCAGTACATCCACCGCGGCGTCGGCGTACTCGGAGGAATACAGCGGATCGACCGTGGCGACGCACTCTCCCCAGCCCTCCGCCTCGTCGGCGACCACACGCAGGAGCAGGGCTTCGCGCTCCGTCTCGGTGCCGAATGAGGTACGGAACGGTGCCACGAGTGGCAGGCGGATCCGGCGGAGTTCTACTCCGGTCAGTTTCATGCGTGCTGCCCTTCTGTTGTGTCGCGCCTGAGGACGTACCAACCGGATTTGTCGTATCCGGCGATGTGGAGGCCATCCGCCATCGCTGCCGTGAGCGCCTCACGTACCGCGGTGCGCCACGCCCGGCCGCGTTCGGGCTCTGCCGCGCGCAGCGACGTGATGTCCGGCGGCACGGCCACCAGCAGCGTGTCGCCGTCCGGCACGCCGGGCACCGGCGACCCGTCGTCGGAGCAGGCGAGCACCACCACGGCTCCGCGTCGCCGCTCGGACTCCGCGTCGCACGGCCGGACCGTTCCGGCGCCGGCGGCCGCCACTTCGGGCGCGTGCAAGGACCACCGGACGAGCAGCCGGTCGGTGTCGTCGTATCCGTTGACGCCGTCGTGCATGCCGCCGTAGAAATCGGTCAGGTACTCCGTGGCCCCGGCGGCGAGTTTGGCCAGATTGAAGTACGCGTTACGGCTGACGAGTGGGTCGAAGGTCCACGCGATCTCCGAGACGCCACGCGTCATCGCCCAGGCGCGCTGGTGCAGCTTGAGGGCGAAGCCGACGCTCCGGCCGTGTGCCGCCGCGGACACACCGGCGATGTGGCTGTGCATCGCCTCCTCCGCAGGTGGGCCGAAGAAGCCGACACACGCGCCCACCAGCTGGGGGCCGTCGAACGCGCCGGTGACGTAGTTTCCGGCCTTGGCCAGGGCTCGCAGGAAGTCGAGCGGCACCGGCGGGCTCGACGGTTCGGGACGCCAGATCGTGTCGTAAAGCCTGTTCACCGCTTCGAGTTCACCTATTTCGGCCACCTCGCGCACATGAACGCCCGCCGCGCGCGCCGCCAGGTCTGCGGCGTTCACCGCCGCATCAGGGCCCGGATCCGCACCGGCGCGGAGACTGTACAAGTCCACCACTCGCTCCCTTCTCATTATCGTGACCTCGTCCGGGAAGGTCGTGACCGGCCCGCTGGGGGGGGGACCGGCCGACGCCTCGTCGAGCAACCCGGCGACGAGGGCCGCGACCAGGGCGGCGCTTGCCGGTAACTCGGCAACCAGCACATGTTCGTCGTCGGCGTGGGCACCACCACCCACCGCGCCGAGCCCATCCAGCGTGGGGGTGCCGACGCCGGCGGTGAAGTTGCCGTCCGAGCCGCCACCCACCGCAGCACGGATTGGTGGCGGCAGTCCGAGGTCCGCGGCCACGGCCACGGCGCGCGCGTACAGGGCCGCCGACGCCTCCGCGGCCAGCGGCGGACAGTTCGGGCCGCCCGTGATCTCCACGCGCGCACCGTCCAGCATCGGCTGCAGGGCGCGCATCGCGGCGTCGATCCGGTGCTGCTCGGCGACGTCGCGGACCCTCACGTCGACCGTGAACGCCCCGGAGGCCGGCACGGTGTTCGATGTGAGACCCGCAGACATCAGCGTCGGTGTGACCGTCGTGCCCCGGTCCGGGGCGGCGAGCGCGGTCACTGCCAGCACCTGATGAGCTGTCTCGACGGTGGCGTTGACACCGCGCTCGGGTTCCAGACCGGCGTGGGCAGCCCGGCCCGAGACGGCCACCTCGTACTGCGAGACGCCCTTGCGCTCGGTCTTGAGCGCGCCTCCGTCGGCCGCCGCTTCGAGTACCAGAGCCGCGGCCAGGCCGGTGGCCTCGGTCTCGATGAGCGTCCGCGAGCTGGGCGCGCCGATCTCTTCGTCGGCGGTGATCAGAATCGTCACGCCCGAGGGGTCGGGAAGGCAGGCTGCAGCGTGCATCGCCAGCACCAGGCCTGCCTTCATGTCGAAGCAGCCCGGGCCGCGCAGCACGCCGTGGGCGACCGTGAACGGATGAGTCCTCAGCGTCCCTATCGGCCATACGGTGTCGTGGTGCCCGAGCAGCAGCACGCGGGACGGCCCGTCGCCGAGGCGCCAGCGCAGGTGCGTACGCCCGTCCAGGACGATGCGTTCCGGGGCCACTCCGAGCCGCTGTGCGCCGATCCGTGCCACCGTGTCAGCGCTTCTGGCGAGCGCGGCCGGATCGCTGGACGGCGACTCGCATGTCACGAGCGCCTCGATGTCGGCGAGCATCTTCGGCAGCGCGTCGGTCATGTCGGCGCCAAGAGTTGCGAGGTCCATGTCAGTCTGCCTTCGGTGTGGCGCGCAGGGCGACATACAGATACCGCTCGCCGGTCGGCAGGGCGTAGAAGGTCACCGGAGCCCAGGACCGCGTCTCGGGGTCGTGGACGACGAACAGGTTCTCCTTGACCGGCACCATCGCCTGCTCGGTCTCCGGACCGGGCGTCAGCTCGGCCGGCGGGCCGGTGACCGTCGTCCGCAGGATCGGACCGTCGTCCCCGTCGAGCACCTCCATCCGGACGCCCGCCCGCTCGTACGTGCCCAGATGGGGTCGTACGTCCTGCGGCAGGGGAAGGGCCGGTGGGCCGAGCGGTGGCGGCATCGCGATGTCGGCAAGTTCGGCAAAGATCTCGCCGAACAGGTCCTCGTACAGCCCCGTCGTGTCGCCGCCGTTGGTGAGCAGAGCGACCGCGAGACGCTCGTCGGGCAGCAGGCGCAGGTAGGCGTCCTGTCCGATCGTCGAGCCGTCGTGCCCGAGGAGCCGGCGACCGTCCCAGCCGATCCGGGACCAGCCGAGGCCCCATGAGTCGGCGAGGTCGCAGTGGTCCGGAAGTTCCACCTGGGAATCGGCCATCGCCTCGGCGCTCGCCTCGGTGAGCAGCCGGGTGCCATCGCGCGCCGCCCCGCCGGCGAGGTGCATTCGCGCGAACGTGAGCACATCGGCGACAGTCGAGCTGATCAGGTCGGCGGGCGCCACCGCTCGTGGCAGTCCCCACACCAGTGCACGCATCGGCTCGCCCCCGCCGTCGGTCATGTGACCGACGGCGGTGCGGTGCAGCAGCGCCTCCTCGGGCAGCGTCACCGTACGCTCAAGGCCCAGCGGGGTGAAGAGCCGCTTACGAATGGCCTCGTCCCACGTGTCGCCGGTCAGCTTCTCGATCACCCGGCCGGCCAGCGAGAAACCGGCGTTGCAGTAGGACCAGGTCGCGTCCGGCGGATGGTTCTGCGCCACACCGGCCAGCAGTGCCACGTACTTCTCCAGGCAGTCGTCTCCTCGTCCCGTGTCGGTGAAGACGTCGCCGTCTATGCCGCTCGTGTGCGTGAGCAGATGCCGCATGGTCACGCGCTTGGCGACGTCCGGCTCGGAAAGCCGCAGTTCGGGCAGGACTTCGGCGATCGGGGTGTCGAGGCGCAGCAGACCCTCGTCGACGAGCTGCATGACGACCGTCGCCGTCCAGACCTTGGTGATCGAGCCGATCTGGAATACGGAGTCGGTCGTCGTCCCGACACCGGTGTCCTTGTTGAGCACGCCGTACGCGGCTTCGGCAAGCTCGTCCTCCCTGCCGGAACCCATCCGCAGGATGCCGAGCGTGGCTCCGGGTACGTGGTGGTGCTCGGCCAGCGTGGTCAGCCGGCGCTGCCAGTGCGCGGCGTTGAGGCGGGGCCGTGCAGGTCCGGAGCTGCTGCCGGCGTACTGCTCGACCCAGTCCACGACGCGACGGTTGAAGTCGATCCGCTGCGACGGCGGCCCGTCGAGGACGAACAGGTGCGATGCCTCCGGGTAGAGCACGAGCCGGGTGGGTACGCCACGCCCCCGCAGCGCCGTGTGCCATTGCTGGGCCTGGCCGACCGGGCAGCCCAGGTCTGCCGCGCCGTGCAGGATCAGGGTCGGTGTCCTGACCTGGTCGACCCGGGTCAGCGGTGACATCGCCGCGTAGCGGTCCGGGGCGGTCCACGGAAGAGCACCGAGTTCGGACAGGCCGAACACATGGGCGTCGTCGGCCGTGCCGGTCAGGCTGACGAGGTCGCTGATCACTCCGCCCGTCACCGCGGCCGCGAACCGGTCGTCCCGGCTGGTGAGGTAGCAGGTCAAATATCCGCCGTAGCTGTAGCCTGAGACGGCCAGCCTGGCAGGGTCGGCGATCCCCGCTGCCACGAGATCGTCGATGGGTTCCAGGAGGTCCTTCGCATCGGCCTCGCCCCAGGCACCGACCGCAGCATTCCAGTAATGCTCGCCGTACCCGTCACTGCCACGGGGGTTCAGCAGCAGTACGGCCCAGCCGCGCGCCACGAGTTCCTGGTGGTAGAGCTCCACCTCGTTAGCGGCACCGTTCCATGCGTTGTGCGGTCCGCCATGGATGTCCAGGAGCAACGGGCGTGGACCTTCCACAGCCGGGTCGTGGATGAGCCAGCCCTGGACGACCGTGCCGTCCGAGACGGTGAACTCCCGTTCCTCGCGCGGGAACAGTTCGACGTCGGCCAGGCCCGCCCCGTGTTCGGTCCGGACGGCTTCCGCACCCGTCGCGAGGTCCACGGTGACGATCTCGCCGAACGAGGCCGGCGTGCCGAGCACCATGACGGCCGTGTCACCCGCCACTGACAGACCCATGACGTTCCGCCCGGCACCCGCGACGAGCGGGCGGGGCGTGCCGCCCTCGGCGGACACCGCGTACAGATGGGTACAGCCACGATCGCGGGCACAGAACAGGACCGTGCGACCGTCGTCGCCGAACTGCGGCAGGGCCCCGGGGTAGCCCGGACCACCCGGCATCACGTTGCGGTCCAGTGCGGCGGCCGGCTCGTCCGGTGCGCCGCCGTCGAGCGGAACGCGCAGGAGGCGGGCGTGGCCGGCCGGTTCGCCGGCAGTCCCCACGACGAGGAGTGCCGTTGCGTCCGGCGTCCACAGAATCGGACCGGCGCACCCGTCGGGAAGGCCAGCCGGCTCCGGCTTCGCCGGCTCGCCGCTCACGTCGAGGACGTACAAGGGCATGCGGGCCCGCAGATCCGCGTCCGGAGCCATCGCCGCGGCGAACGCCAGCCGTTTCGAATCCGGTGACCAGGCAGGATGGTTGGCGTGCCAGTCCCCCTCGGTCACCTGGCGGCACCGTCCGGTGGCCAGGTCGAGGACGTGCAGGTGACGGCGTACAGCGCCCAGCAGACCCGCGCCGTCCTCCTGATAGGTGAGCCGGTCCGCGACGAGCGGTGCGCTCGCGCGGACCTCGGGCGACATGCCGTCCGAGCCGGCCGCGAGCGGATCCACCACTGCCACGAAGGCGATCTTCGAGCCGTCCGGGCTCCACACGGGCGCACCGGCCCCGAGCGGAAGTGTGGTCAGTTGCCCGGCCTCCCCGCCGTCGGCGGGGAGCAGCCATATCTGCGGTACCTCGTCCCGCGAGCGCAGGAAGGCGATGCGTCCGCCGTCCGGTGACCACGCGGGTGAGGTGTCGGCCGTGCCGTGGGTCAGTTGCCGCGGCCGGCCGGTGCGGGTGCCGACGCGCCAGATGGCGCGCACGTTCCGGTCGGCTTCCGCGTCGCAGGTGCGCAGCACGTAGAGGCACTCGTTGCCGTCCGGCGACAGTGCCGGCTGCTCCGGAACGGCGAACGTGGTCAGGTCGTCGATGCGCTGGCGGCGGGCCGCGCGCGAGGGCTTGGTCAAGGTCATGGCTTCTTTTCGGTCGGAGGGTGTGCCGGGAATCTTCACGATCGGCAGGTGCCCCGGGGTCTGTCTGACATATGCCGCCTGGCCCGCGACGGCCGGCACACACACTCGCGGCGTTGCCGGAATCGTCCTCGTACGTCCAGCACGAGGATGCTCCTCCGCCTTGCGGTCGCATGCACCGGACGCCGCAGGCCCCCGCTCTTCGGGCGGACGGCGCTATGTGTCAGACGGCCCCTAGGCGAGATGGCAGGCGACCTCGTGGGCCGGGCTCGTCGCGTCCGACGGGAATCGCAGGTGTGGATCGGCCGTCGCGCACTGCGCTTCGGCGACGGGGCAGCGGGTGCGGAACCGGCAGCCGGACGGCACGTTGGCCGGGTCGGGGGCCTCGCCGGTCAGAATCTGCGGTGTCCCGGCCTTGCAGGGGTCCCGGTCGGGAACCACCGACAACAGGGCCCGGGTGTAAGGGTGGCGCGGGGCGCGGAACACCGTCTGCGCCGCCCCCTGCTCGACGATGCGGCCCAGGTACATGACCGCGATGCGGTCCGCGAAGTGGGCTGCGGTGGAGAGGTCGTGAGTGATCATCAGGATTCCCATCCCGGGGTCGCGGCGCAGCGCGTCGAGGAGGGAGAGCACTCCGGCACGGACCGAGACGTCGAGCATGGAGACGGGCTCGTCGGCGAGCAGCAGGTCAGGGCCGAGGACAAGTGCCGCGGCGATCGCCACCCGCTGACGCTGCCCGCCGGACAGCTCGTGCGGGTAGCGGTCGAGGAAGGCCCCCGCCGGCGCGAGGCCCGCCCGTTCCAGGGCCTCTGCGGCAAGTCTGGCCCGGTCGCTCCGCGAACCGCCGATACCGTGGATGAGCATCGGTTCCACCAGCGTCTGGCTGACCCGGAACCGTGGATCCAGTGATTCGTAGGGATCCTGGTAGATCATCTGCATCCGTCTGCGCAGGGGGCGCAACCTCCGTTCGGACAGGCCGGCGATCTCGGTTCCATACAGTTGGATCGAGCCGGAGGAAGGCGTGACCATGCCGCTGATCGTCTGGATTGCCGTGGTCTTCCCGCAGCCGGACTCGCCGACCAGGGCGACCATCTCGCCGCGGGCCAGGCTGAGGCTGACTCCGTCGACTGCGTGCACCCAGCGCCTTGTTCGGCGCGCCAGTACGTGGGTCAGGCCGCGACGCACGGGGTAGCGTGTCGCCAGTCCCTCCACTTCCAGTAGTGATTCCGCCGCTGATCCCGCCGCGTGTGGCGTACTCATTTCGCTCCCTGGAGTTCGTTGCGGTGACAAGCGGCACGGTGGTCCGGGCCGGTGATACTCAACGTTGGGTGCTCGCCGTCGCACCGCTCCATCGGCACGTCGCACCGCGGCCGGAACGGGCAGCCGGCGATCGCGGAGTCCAGCCGGGGCGGCCCCCCAGGGATCGTGGTGATCCGCTCCTCCCCGTAGAGGT
This sequence comes from Streptomyces sp. NBC_00012, assembly GCF_045040875.1. NCBI lineage: Bacteria > Bacillati > Actinomycetota > Actinomycetes > Kitasatosporales > Streptomycetaceae > Streptomyces > Streptomyces sp. NBC_00012. The sequence goes on from NZ_CP108310.1 coordinate 471,212, forward strand.
CGGGTGTGGCGGCGAACAGCAGCCGGGTGTAGGGATGGCGGGCGGCATGGTAGAGATCGGCGACCGGCCCGTCCTCCACGATCTCGCCGCCGTACATGACGGCGGCCCGCTCACAGGTCTGGGCGACCACCGGCAGATCGTGCGTCACCAGAATCAGCGCGAGGCCCAGCTCGTCGCAGAGACGGGTCAGCAGTTCCAGGACCTGCGCCTGGACCATCACGTCCAGCGCGGTGGTCGGCTCGTCGGCGAGCAGGATCTTCGGCTCGCAGGCGAGGGCCATCGCGATCGCCGCGCGTTGGCGCATGCCGCCGGAGAACTCGTGCGGATAGCGCTTCCCGGCCGCTGCGGGGATTCCGACCAGCTCCAGTAGTTCACCGGCGCGGCTGCGGGCCTGAGCCCGGTCCGCGACGCCGTGGTGGACCATCGGTTCGGCGATCTGCCAGGAGACGGTCTTCATCGGGTTGAAGGCGTTCATCGCGCCCTGGAACACCATGGCGATGTCCCGCCAGCGGAACGGGCGGACCGATTCCTCGCCGCCGCACAGAATGTCGGTGCCGTTGATGCGGACCTCGCCCGCCACCGAGGCGGTCGGCGGCAACAGTCCCATCAGCGCCAGAATCGTCGTGGTCTTGCCGCACCCGGACTCACCCACGAGGCCGAACCGCTGCCCGGCGTCCAGGTCGAAGCTCACCCCGTTGACCGCGTGTACCTGGCCACCGTGCTTCTGGTCGAACCAGACATGCAGGTCCCTGCACTCCAGAAGGCTCATATCGCGTCCTCGCCTCTTCCGATCAGCGGGCGCAGCCGCCAGCGGCGTACAGAGAGATGGGCAACCTTCAACCGGGGATTGAGGGTGTCTTCGATGGCCTGGCCGAGCAGGAAGCAGCCGACGATCACCGCGGCGATCACGAATCCGTCCGGGACGATCGCCCACCAGGCTCCGGAGCTGATCGCGGTGCGCTGGAACGCGTTGTTCAGGATGGTCCCCCAGGTCGTCACGCCGGGGTCCTCCAGGCCCAGGAACGCCAGTGCTGTCTCCAGGTAGATCGCCACGGCCACGGTCAGCACGGTGTTGGCGACCAGGAGTGGTCCGACCTGCGGCAGGATGTGCCGTCCGATGATGCGGGCGTTGCCGGCGCCCAGTCCGCGCGTGCGTTTGATGTAGACACGCTCGCGGATCGACATGACCTGGGCTCGGATGATGCGGGCCGTGGAGGTCCACTCGAGGATGCCGATCACCATGATCACGTGGAACAGACTCGCCCCCCACACTTCGGCGATCACCATGGCGAGCACCAGGTCGGGAATGACCAGCAGGTAGTCCGTGATCCGCATCAGCGAGGTATCGGCCCAGCCGCCGAAGTAACCGGACAGGATCCCGAATCCACCCCCGATCACCATGGAGATCAGGGTGGCGGCGAAGCCGACCAGCAGCGAGACACGCCCGCCCTGTATGAGTTCCGACAGCATGTCGATGCCACCGTCGTCACAACCGAGCCAGTGCTGCGCCGACGGCGGGGCGTAGACAGCGCAGGTCTGTGCTGTCGCGCTGTGCGGCGATATGTAGGGCCCGATCACGGACAGAACGACGAAGAACACGATGACGGCAAGGCCCGCGCCGGCGGCCTTGTGCTCACGCAACGCGGTGCGAAGGAAACCGCTCCGGTGTGGACCGACGGCCTCCGCGCTGGGTGACACCTTGCTGATCTGCACACTCATCGCTGGATCCTCGGGTCGAGTCGGGCGTAGACCAGGTCGGCGAGGAAGTTCAGGAGGATCACCGAGACGGTCAGGATCAGGAATCCGCCTTGCAGCATGGGGTAGTCCCGCTGGCTGATTGCGGTGTACATGGCCAGGCCGATACCGGGCCAGCTGAAGAGCACCTCGATCAGCACGGCGCCGCCGACGATGTATCCGAGGTCCAGAGCGATCAGCGTGACCATCGGCAGCATCGCGTTGCGCGCCGCATGTCTCCAGACGATGCGCCGGGCCGGCAGGCCCTTGGCCCGCGCGGTCAGGACGTAGTCCTCGCCGAGGATCTCCAGCATCGACGAGCGCACGACCAGTGTGTAGCCGCCGTAGGCGGTCAGCATCAGTGTGACGACCGGCAGGATCGCGTGTGTACCGATGTCACCCAGGTGTTGCCAGAACGGCGCGGGCTCGAAGAGGAACTCGTTCATCATTCCGCCCGACGGAAGGACCCCGGCGAAAAGGATCAGGAGTACCAGACCGAGCCACTGGCTGGGCAGCGCGTACGCGAAGATCGCCAGATTCGTGCTCAGGTGATCGGCCGCTGACGCGCGCCGCCAGGCAGAGATGACTCCCGCGAGGACACCCGCGACGACCGCGGCGACGGTACCGGCCAGCACCAACGGCACCGTGTTCATCAGGTCCGCGACCAGCAGCTCGCGCACCGGCTGCCGATGGGCGAACGACATACCCATGTCCCCGTGGCAGAGGTTGCGCAAATAGATCAGGTACTGCTCCCATTTCGATTTGTCCAGCCCGAACTCCGCGGTCAGCGCGTGCTTGAGCTGGGGGCTGGCGTGCGGCACCCGGGCCATGTTCGTCACCGCGTCACCCGGCAGCACGCGAAAGAGGAAGAAGTTGGTCGTAACCGCCACAAAGATCGTGGTCAGCGCGAACGCCGCTCGCTTAAACAGATGTTCCGTGCGGTTCACGAGCCTCCCCCCTCAGCCGGGGAATGGGCGAGCCGCCTCCGCATGTCGTGGCTCATCGCTCACCCGACCCGGTGGACGGTCTGGAACGGGATCTTCGAGGTTGCCGAGAACGAACTGCCCTCGATCATTGGCAGGTCGGTCCAGGACGGGGAGTGCGCCTCGATCGAGTCCGGATAGTCCAGCACCAGGTACAAACGCTCCTGGGCGGCGGTCTGTTGCATCTGATGGACGATCCGCTGCCGGACCGCCGGGTTCATCGCCGTGGCCTGCTTCGCGTACAGCCCGTCCCAGGACTTGGTGCAGTACCCGGTGTCGTTGAGGCTGTACCGGGACCGGCAGGTCAGATAGGAGAGCATCCCGTCCGGGTCGGTCGTGAGCGAGAAACCCCACATCGCGGCCTCGAAGCTCTGGTACTCCTTGGCGAAGAGAGCCTCATTGGCGGCCGAGGCGTCCATGTGTTTCGCGACGAGCTGGACGCCGATCTTCTTGAAGCCGGCCTGAATGATCTGGAACGAGCGGGCCCCGTACCCGTTGGTGATGCTGGCGGGCATGATCACGGTGTACGACATCGGGTGGCCGTTCGCGATCCGGATCTTGTCGGGCCCCATGCGGTATCCGGCTTCGTCCAGGAGACGGTTCGCCGCGGCCGGGTCGTACGGGGTCGGCTTGATCGTCGGGTCGCTCCAGTGCCCGGTCGACGGCGGGATGATCGACGCCCCCGGCCGGCCGAAGCCGAGCAGTGCCGTCTTGACGATCGCGTTCCTGTCGATCGCTCGGTCGAATGCCTGCCTGACCAGCGGGTCGACCAACTCACGGTGGTCGGCCGCCTGATTCGGGTTCGCGTTGAGGATGAAGTCGTCGAACGCCGCTCCGGGGGCTGACGCCACGACGAGGCCCGCCGATTTCAGCGCGGCCACCGAAGTCGGCGCCACCGACTGCACCCCGTCGAGGCGGCCGTTCTTCAGTGCGGTGATCATCGCGTCGTCGGTGTCGAAGAACTGCAGGCCGAGTCCGTCGATGTGCGGCGCGGGGCCGTAGTACCGCGGGTTGCGCTTCAGCAGTGCGATGCGGCCCTGGGCGTACTTGACCAGGGTGAACGGGCCGCCGGAAACGACCGGTGCCGGATTGGTGAAGGTGAGCAGGCCCTTGCCGTTGCCGACCGCGAATCGCGCCCATATGTGCTCGGGCAGGATCTGTATGCCCGACATCTGGGCGAGGACGTTGGCGACCGGCCGGGAGTACTTCAGCACCAAGGTGTTGGGATCGGGTGCGGTGGCGCTCTCCATGTAGGCGACGTAGCCTGCCAGGCTGCCCGTGGGCCCTTCCTGGTGCTTGATGACCGTTTCGAAGGTCCAGGCCGCGTCTGCGGCTGTCAGTGGTTCGCCGTCGGACCATTCCGCGCCGGGCTCGGTGTGGAACGTCCAGGTCTTTCCGTCCGGCGACATCTGCCAACTGCCGGCGAAGTCCGGCACGGTCTTCAGCGCGGGGTCGACCTGGACCAGGGACGGATAGATGTTCTCGAAGACCGCGTACGACGACGAGTTCACGGCGACGAACGGGTTCATCGAGTCGATCGGCTCGGTGCCGCCGAGGCGGAAGACGTTCGGGGTGGCCGAACTGTTGCAGGCGGCGCTGAAGCAGAGGGCCACCACGACGGCGACGGCAACGCCACTTCGCCGCAAGCGGCTCGGTCCACGTGACCGGACAGGGCAAGGAGCGAGGGTGCGTCTGAATCTCATGGGGACATCACCTCGGGTACGGGTGGGAGTGGAGATCCTGTGGTCCTGCGGGGAGGGGGACGCGACCGCTGCGGTGTCAGTGCTCGGCGACCCGGTGACGCTCGTCGCGTCGGAGGGGTCGTCCGGTTCCGGTCTCAGGGGGTGAACGACCGGTAGAGAGCGCACCCGGAGTGTGTGGCGCGGGTCGCGGTGCCGCCGATCACGGTGTCGAACCGCAGACGCTCCGGTGACCGTTCGTCCGCGCCGATCCGGAAGCTGCCGTCCGGCAGTTGGGTGAGCATCTGCTCGTCACCGTCGCCCATCAAGGCCCACAGCCTGCCGTCGCGCGCGATGACGCGCAGGCCGGGCAGCCAGGGGTTGTGACAGCGGTAGTGGCCGACGAAAGGCGCCCACGCCGGAGGCGGGGGGTCGGCGCGGGGAGGCTCCTCGTCGTGCGGCAGAACGGTGAGTTCGGGGACCGACGCTCCCGCAGCTTCGGCGCGTGCGGCGGCGAGAGCGTGCAGGGCTGCTTCCTGCCAGGGCCCGGGCCCGTTGGCAAGAACGACGGCTCCGATCCCCGAGTCGAGGTCGCAGGCGACTGCCGAGTAGTAGCCGATCATGCCGCCGGAATGCCAGACATGATGGCGCCCGTCGATCTCGCCCGTCCTGATGCCCAGGCCGTAGGAGGAGCCGGAGTGGTCGTCGTCGAGGGCGATTGCGGGGAGGAACATCTCCTCTCGACCGTGGTCCGACAGCAGGCGGCCGGTGCCCGTCCCGAGCAGCAGTCTCAGCCAAGCCGTCATGTCCAGCGCGGTGGCGGCGATGCTGCCGTCCGCGGTGGCGGTTTCGAGCCAGGTCGCGGGTATCAGACCCTCGGTTGCGATCGGGGCACTGCCGCCGGAGCGCGGTTCGTACCCCACCGCCAGCCGGGGCCGCACCCCGTCGGTGATCGCGGGTACCGCGGACGTCATGCCCAGCGGAGCCAGCAGGAGCTCTCGCAGAATCTGGTGGTAGGGCCGCTCGTGGACGGCTTCCAGGACAAGGCCCAGCGCCTTGTAGCCGACGTTGGAGTAATGAAACCAGGTCCCCGGTGGAGACGTCGCCTCAGTTTCGCGCAGCGACCAGACCTCGAACGCCGCTTCCCCCGAGAAGTCCGAGCCCTCGATGATCCCCGCGGTGTGCGTCATCAGGTGCCGTACCGTGATGGGGGCGAAGCGCGAGCGCACCCGGAACCACGGCAGGTACCGGGCCACCGGCTGATCGAGGTCGATCAGCCCCGCGTCCTGGGCTTGCAGCAGCAGCACGCAGGTGAATCCTTTCGAGACCGAGCCGATCTCGAAGAGCGTGTCGGCGGTGACCGGCCGCCCGGCGGCGACGTCGGCGAGCCCGTGCACGCTCGACGACATGACACCGGTGCGGTCGGTCACGGCCATCGACAGCCCGGCGGCAAATGGCGCTTCGCGCAATGCACGCTCGGCGGTCTCGACGGCCTTGAGGGGCGATGGTGCCGGTGGATGGGACATGGACTTCATAGCGAGATCACCCTGTCCAGGGAGTACGGATCGGGTCCGAAGGCCTTGCGGCTGTGTGTTGCCGTGTATGCGGTGCCGATGTCCGGAAGCGGCACCGGCCGCGGGGCGCGGCAGGTGCAGTCGCTGCCACGGAGAAAGTCTGGACCGGTGGGTACGCGTCTTCGTTGGACGCGATTTCAGAAGTTCCTCCGAAACCTTGTGGAATCGGCCAACGGCAGTGGCGCTGTCCGTTTGAGATGGAGGTGCTCGCCGACGGCGGTGTGGGCAACAGGTAGCCGGATCCCCCACCGGCCCGGCCCGGCAATTTTCGGGGACGGACGCAGTTGGCCAAGTAGGCCCCCGCTAGGTCTGGACGCGCCTCCGAGAATCCTGTTACACGGCAGGTTCAGCCGAGCACGCCGTACCTGATGGCCTTCCAGGCGGTGAACAGCGTCATCGCCTTCTCAGCTTCGGCGCGTGTGGGGCCTGTCCGGCGGATATTGTCCGGAGGCGCCTTGAGTTGAGTCAGTGACCGTTCTTGAGGGCTCCGCGCCTTGGGCCGCTGCCCGCCGGGCGTGGTGCGCGCGGACCCATCCGCGGCTGGTTCACGACAGCGCTCGCGAGCGCGGCAGCCGGCCACTCGGCCTACGTGCCGAGCCCAACCACAGTTGACGGCCCGCCGCGACAGCTCATGCCCCGATGTGACGCCCTGCGATGTCGGCAGCGATGCCGTCCAGGACGCCGGCAAGGCCCGGGGCAAGGAGGGCGTCGAGGTCCCAGGGGTTGGCGCCCGCCTGAGGCGACCCCCGTGGTGTGGACACCTGACAATGGATCTTCTTGGTCCTGGAAGGTGTAGATCAACGTGGTACGGCCCTCGAAGTACAGTCCGGAGTTCCGGTCCGACGTGATCGCGTTGTGGCGGGCTTCGGCGGGCAGACGGACGTTCAAGGACGTTGCGGCCGATCTGAACGTCAACCCCGAGACTCTGCGCACGTGGGTGCGTAACGCGGACGGTCGTCCGGCAGGCAGCGGCGCGTCGCAGGTCGTTCAGCACCTGGCGCGACAGCAGGCGCTTGCCGTCGGGGTCCAGGAACACGCAGGGTGATGGGAACCATCGAGGGCAACCGCCTGAAAGCCATACCCGGTGTCTCTGGGCCTCTGGACCTTACGACGCCCCGTTCAACCCACCAACCGGCGGACCGCCCTCCCGCCAAGCCCGACGCCAGCGTTCCACCAAACGCTCGCTCACCCGCAACTCTTTCGCGATCACTGCGGTCTTCTCACCCGCCGCGAACCGCCTACCAGCCTCCAACCGCACCTAAGCTCACGAAGCGCCCGCCACTCAGCAGTCAGGCCCCCACCCTCCGCATCTCTCCGGCATACCGCAGGGATCACCAATAGCCACCATGCGAAAACCTCAGTATCCGCAGGCCATATACGGGAAAGGGCGTCCGAAGCCGCCTTCTGTCGCCTCGGACGCTCCTCACTCCAAGCCAGGGACCTACCGCCGCAGGCCGCAGCGCGTCAGCCTCGGACTTCGCCGGGATCGATTATGGCCGATCAGGAGCCCTCTGGGACGAGCGGGGCGTTGCCCGCGGCATCGCGCCGGCTTCAGGGGGTGACCGGATAGTGGCTGCTGATGGCGACCCGATTCCAGGCGTTCATGACGATTGCGAGCCAGCTGACTGCGGAGACCTGCTCGTCGGTGAGGGAACCGTCGTCCCAAGTGCGCCGCTCCGGGACGGTCAGTTCGGTGACCTGCTCGGCCAGGGCGAGGGCCGCGCGTTCCTGGGCGGTGAAGTACTGCGACTCCCACCAGGCAGCCAGGACAGCGAGGCGGTCGGTGCTCTCGCCCTTGGCGAGGGCGTCGCGGGTGTGCATGCGCAAGCAGAAGGCGCAGCCGTTGAGCTGCGAGACCCGGACTCTCACCAGCTCGGCAAGCAGTGGATCGAGCCCCGCCTCCCGCGCGGCGGTGTCGGCCTGAGCGTCGAGCGCCCCCAGGTTCTTGTAGGTGGCAGGGTGCTGCTTGCCGAGGTTCACAGTGCTCATGGTCTTCCTTTGCGGAGGTACGTTCGTTCAAGCGGCGGTGGGCCCGGTCGTCATCCGGCCGGTGGGCCCGCCACCAGGTCTGACGAGACAGCCGGGCAGAATGTGAGGTGTCGGGATCGCGCGGGCGCTCGGAATCCTTTTCTTCGGAGAATCGGCGGGCCGTGCTCAAATGGCGGCGTGGTGGGAAGAGAGCCGACCGGTCCGCGCGGTGAAGAGGCGCACACCGAGCGGCGCCGCCTCGTGGGGCTGGCCTACCGCATGCTCGGCACGGTCGGCGAGGCCGAGGATGCCGTGCAGGAATCGTATCTGCGCTGGTATCGCCTCAGTGACGTAGAGCGGGCCGCCGTCACCAACCCCGCGGGGTGGCTGACCCGCGTAACCAGTCGCGTCTGCCTCGATGTCCTGGGCAGTGCGCGCGTGCGCCGTGAACAGTACGTCGGCCCCTGGCCGCCCGAACCCGTGCCGGAGGAAACCTTCCCCGGCATCGCGGGCTCGACTCTGGGGCAGCATGCCCCCGGGGACCCGCTCGATCGGGTGGTGGTGGACGAGTCGGTCAGTACGGCGCTGCTGGTCGTCCTGGAATCGATGACCCCCGCCGAACGGGTGGCGCTCGTCCTCCACGACGTCTTCGCGATGCCGTATGCCGAGATCGCCGAGGTCGTGGGACGCTCCACCGATGCGACCCGGCAACTGGCGAGCTCGGCTCGTAGGCGGGTACGCGCACAGCGCAGGCGCCCCGTCGACGAGGCCGTCCACACGCGGGTCGTCACCGCTTTCACGGAGGCGTGCCGAATGGGAAACCTTGAAGCACTGGTGGCGTCGCTCGATCCCGCCGTGACGCTGCGCTCCGACGGCGGCGGCGTGGTGCGGGCCGCGCTCAACCCCATCACCGGCGCCTCGAAGGTGGCGCGCTTCCTGCTCGGTGTGCTGGCCAAGCAGCCCGACGTACGCCCCGTGCCCCGGCTGACCGAGGACGGTCTCGGAATCGCCTTGGTGCGGGACGGAGCGGTCACCGGGGTGGTCAACCTGCTGGTGGACGGCGACCGGATCACACGCGTGTGGATCCAGTGGAATCCAGCGAAACTGACACGCTGGCCAGGCGGCCTGCGCACCTCCCATCCCTGAAGCTGCCACGGTCCGGGACCCACCCGGTTTGGCGGCTTTGGTGGCGGGTTCCCGCCCGCAGGGAGAGCAGGGAGTCCGTGCACCCTCCGGTCGGCCATCCGCCGGCCGCGACCCGGATGATGGTCTTGCCGGGGGCCGGCCGGGGATGAATGCGGCGGGTGCTTCGGACAGCGGCCTCACCTCGCCGACGATCGGTTCGAGTCGTCCGTCCCCGAGCCGCCGGGGCAATTCGGCGAGCCGGGCGCGGTCGGGTTCGACGACGAAGAAGACGATTGCGGGAGCGCCCGGCAGAGTGCGTCCAGCGCGCCCGCCCAGGCGCTGTCGGTCGGCGTCCCGTAGCCGATGACCAGGGCGTCACGGCCCGGTGCCGCGTCCGGGTGACGGAATCGCGAGAGCCCCTCCAGCGCCAGTCCCTGCCACGCCGCCGCGCGCAGCGCCGACGCTTCGCCTCCCTCAGGGAGTTCGAGCACGGCGTGTAGGCCGGCGGCTATGCCGATGACCCGGACCTTGGGGGCCCGTTCCGCGAGGTCCGCGACAAGTTGGTCGCGTCGGCGCCGGTAGCGTAGCCGCATCGAGCGCACATGACGGTCGTACGCACCCGACTTTATGAACTCCGCAAGCGTCAGCTGCTCCAGTTCACTCGACGAGCAGTCGCTGATGCCCTTCGTCTCGACCACCTCCGTCACCAGGTTCTCCGGCAGTACCATCCACCCCAGCCGCAGCCCGGGTGCCAGGGACTTGCTCGTCGTGCCCAGGTGTACGACGTGTTCCGGGTCGAGCCCTTGCAGGGCGCCGACCGGTTGCCTGTCGTAACGGAAGTCGCCGTCGTAGTCGTCCTCCAGGATCAGCCCGCCCGTGCGACGCGCCCAGTCGACCGCGGCGGCCCGCCGGTCGGGGTGGAGGGTTACACCCGTCGGGAACTGGTGGGCCGGTGTCAGCAGCACGGCCCCGGTCCCAGGCATCCCGCCCAGGTCGTCGGTCCTGGCCCCGGATTCGTCCATCGGGAGGTGCGGGACGCGCAGACCCGCTTCCGTGAGCAGCCGCCGGTGCACGTCCAGTCCGTACGACTCGACGGCCACCTCGCGCACCCGCCGCTTGCGCAACACCGCCCCCATCAGTTTCAGGGCGTGCGCGAAGCCCGCGGATATCACGATCCGTTCCGGGTCCGCGTACACGCCGCGGGCGCGGGCCAGATAGCCGGCGAGCTCGGTGCGCAGTTCCACGCGCCCGCGCGGATCCCCGTAGCCGAAGGCGTCGTTGGGGGCGGCGGTCAGGGCGCGCCGGGACGCCTTGAGCCACTCGGCGCGCGGGAAGGTGGAGGGGTCCGGCGAGCCGGGCATCAGGTTATGCGCGGGTCGCGGGCGCACCGTAGGGAGCGGCGCCCGGCCCGCCGCCCCGCCCGTCGCCCGGGTCGACTCGGCCCGCGGCGGCTCGGCCCGCTGCGCCACCCGGGTGCCCGATCCCTGCCGGGCGGTGAGCCAGCCCTCGGCCACCAGCTCCGCATACGCGTAGGCGACGGTGTTCCGGGCGATGCCGAGATCGGCAGCGAGGCTCCGGGAGGACGGCAGCCGGGTGCCGGGGGGCAGCCTCCCCGTGCGCACGGCCTCGCGCAAGGCGTCCATGAGCCCGGCCCGCAATCCCGCCGTCCCCTTCGTCTCCAGGACGGGTCGCTCCGCTTGGAGGACGCGTGCGGTGAACGTCTGGTCGGTGACGCTGTCCACCAAACGTGGGGCGTGTGCGGTCATGCGCGGGCCTCCTGTCTCGTACGGGTAGGAGTGTGAGGTCTGGCGTTGCCGTGCTGTGGGCTACTGGACGGCGGCAGCTGCGTGGCGGTGCTGTTCGACGGCGCGGTCGATGTCCTCGTCCAGGAGGTCGGTGTTGATGGCGAAGGCGGCTGTGGATCCCATGCCGGCTGCGGCCACGACCTGCGCGCGTGGGTCGATGACGTTTCCGGCGGCCCAGACGCCCGTGACGCTCGTGCGGCCGGTGCGGTCGGTGACGACCCAGCCGACGTCGTCCTTGTCGCATCCCAGCCGGGTCAGCAGTTCGTCGTGCGGGACGAAACGCGGGAAGAGAAAGGCGGCAGTGCGGGGCACGACGCGGCCGTCGGCGAGTTCGATTCCGCGCAGCCGATCGTCGTCGACGACGAGGTGCTTGATCTCTCCCTCGATCAGGTGAAGACCGCGTGCCTCCAGTTGTTCCCGGTCCTGCGCGGTCAGGTCCAGGGTGTGCGGGAGGAAGACGACGTCGTCGCTCCACTGGCGCAGGAGCAGAGCCTGGTGGACCGCTCCCGGATGTGTGCCGAGGACGGCGAGGGGCTGGTCGCGGACTTCGTAGGCGTGGCAGTACGGGCAGTGCAGCAGGTCCCTCCCCCAACGTTCGCGGACGCCGGGAATGTCGGGCAGCTCGTCACGCAGCCCGGTCGCGATCAGGACGCGGCGTGCCTTGAGCACCACCCCGCCCGCCATGCGGACGTAGTAGCCGTGGTCGATCTGTTCCACCCGGCCCCGGAGGACCGGGATGCCGTAGCGGGCGATCTCGGCCCGCCCGAGGTCGAGCAGGGTCGCGGGAGGCAGGCCGTCGCGGGACAGAAAGCCGTGCATGTGCGCGGCTGGTGCGTTGCGCGGCTCGCCGGCATCGATCACCACCACCTTGCGGCGAGCGCGGCCCAGGAGCAGGGCGGCGTTGAGTCCGGCCGCTCCGGCGCCGACCACCACCACGTCGTGGACCTCGTCGACGCCGCCGTGCCACACCCTGCTGTTCTTGTCGTTCTTCGTATTGATCAAGGGAACAACCTCCTGTCGCGATCGTGCGCGCCAGGCCATCGGGCGACAACATCTGTTGCTATTTCTGGGACGCTGGAGGTGGAATGGGGGGTATGGAAGAGCAATCACCGATCGCCGCCACGCTGGCCCAGGTCGGCACCCGCCTCAGGCGCGTCCGCACCCAGCGCGGCGTGACCCTGTCGGCGCTGGCCGAGGCCACCGGCATCTCCAAGAGCACACTGTCAAGGTTGGAGTCGGGGCAGCGCCGCCCGAGCCTGGAGTTGCTGCTGCCCATCGCGCAGGCCCACCAGGTACCCCTGGATGAACTCGTCGCGGCACCGGAAGTCGGCGACCCGCGGATTCGTTGCAAGCCTCGCGTCCACCGCGGTCGTACGGTGATTCCCCTGTCGACTCAGCCGGGGCGCCTGCAAGCCTGGAAGTCGATCATCCCCGCGGAACACAACCGGCCTGACCCCGTCACGCACGAAGGGTACGAGTGGCTGTATGTCCTGTCCGGACGCCTGCGGCTCATCCTGGCCGACCACGACCTGATCATGGAACCGGGCGAGGCAGCCGAGTTCGATACCCGCCTGCCGCACTGGTTCGGCCCTGCGGGCGAGTCCCCGGTGGAGATCCTCAACCTGTTCGGCCCCCAGGGAGAACGCATGCATGTCCGGGCCAAACCTCACTCCCGGGCGGAGCCGCCGGCCTGACCGGAAGCATCCGTTGCCAGGGACACCCTTCGGGAGGCACCGCAAGTGGCCGGGTGGGTACTGGATCAGGGTGCGAGCTGCTGCTTGTTGCGAGACATGACGCTGGTGGCGCAGGCGGACAACTGTGAAAACCGTACCTTGCCGGTGTCACCGTCACCGGGCGGCTGTCCGACCTGCGCCCCGGCCTAGGCATGGCAGTCTGCGGGCCGCTGTTGCTCGTCGGCTGGCCGGCCCTGGCCATGCCGGCCGACAAGCCGATCGCTCTGCTTGCCCTCATATTCGCGCAGGATGCGCTGTCGTTCGCGCTGGGCAGCACGCTGATCACGCGAGTTCTGTATGAGGGCAACAAGAGCCCCCACCATGGCTGGCTCCTATGCGACTGCCACGCTCAACGTCGGCGCCGCCGTAGGCCCCTTTATCGCCGCGACCGCCCTTGGCAGCGAAGTCGGAAACCTCGGGCCGCTGTAGGCAAGCGGGCTCCTCGTCGCAACCTCGCTGCTGGCCGCGGTCCCCTCGCGCGGTGTACTCACGCCCGGCCGGAGCAGCGAGGTGCTCCAGTGACGAACGCGGACGTCCTTCGGTACAGGGGCAGACGAATGCTCCCGAGCACCACTGTCCAGGAGCACCACCACTGGCTGCCTGTGCCAAGCGCCCCGGCAAAGGTCCTTAGGTGCCGAGGCGGGGTGAGTGGTCGGCGGTTTCAGGGACGGGCGGCGATGTAGGCGTCGGCGATCTCGCGTAGCCGGGTTCCGTCGAAGGGGGACTCGTGCCCGGGGTGGACGACGGTGACGGGTAGGTTGCGCAGCCGGGCGATGGTGGCGACGTAGTTTTTCTGATCGGCTCCGTGGATGTCGTCGAGCAGCCGGCCGTCGTAGACGATGTCGCCTGAGAAGAGCCCCGCGGGGGGCGCACAGCGCGATGCTGCCGAGGGCGCGACCGAGCAGGTGCAGGACGGTGAGCTGCCAGTTGCCAAGGCCGATGGCCGTCGGTCAGGTACTGGCTGACGCCGACCGGACGCAGCCTGTAGGGGTTCGGGGCGTAGTGCTCGTGCGGGACGGCGGAGATCAGTTCCCGGCAGGTCACTCAGACGCCAACCCCGACCGGCCCCTCGTCCCATTTCCTCTGGGCACACAGCAGTTCGGCCTCGCGCCGGACCGGACGAGGCCAAACCCTGAAACGTTTCCGTGATCTTCTAGGCAGTGCAGGCGCGGGCGGTGTGGACGGTGGTGGCGGTGAGGTAGAAGGCGTCGGGGCGCCAGAGGATGCCGGTGGGGGCATCGGCGGCCAGGAGAGCGTCCAGGGCCGCCCGGTCCTGGTCGTCCAGGTGCTCGCCGAACTGGTCGCGCTGCCGGGCGAGACGGGTGCGCAGGTACTCGCGGGCCGGGAGTCCGAGTGGGGCCGGCAGGTCGGTGAGGAAGGTGCGCGTGCCGGTGGGGACGAGACCGGCCCGGGCCAGCATGGCGGGCCAGTCCTCGACCTCGTCCACGGAGCCCTGGAGTTCGGCGCGCATGGTGGTGAAGCCGTCCTCGTTGCCGGCGTCCAGGCGGGCCTGGAGTCCGGGCCGGCCCAGGCCGATGTCACGGGGCAGGAAGCGTACGGGCAGGCCGCGTTCGGCCACGGCGAGCATTCCGCCGGGACGCAGGGAAGCGGCGAGGGCGGTCAACGCCGCCTGCTGGTCGCCAAGATGGTGAACGGCGTTGGCGGACCAGATCAGATCTGCCGTGCCGAGCCTGTCGAACTCGTCCGGGAGCTCAGCCCGTTGGGTGGCGATTCGGCCGGACGAGCGAGTACGGGCGTGCTCCAGCAGGGCAGGCGACTGGTCGACGGCAACCACCTCTGCGTCCGGGAAGGCATCGGCGAACAGGCTGGCGACTACGCCCGGCCCACTCCCGACGTCGAGCGCACGCCTCACGTCGGCGCCGCCCAGCAGATCACGTAGCCAGTTCATGGCCTGGGTGAGCGCGGGGGTGTGCAGTTCGGCCTCGCGCTCCAGATGTGAGCAGAGGGCGTCCCAGTCGATGTCGTGGGCATGCTCATGGGTGTGGCGGTGAACGCGGTGGTGCATGAGGTACTCCGATCCGGAGAGGACGGTTGGGTCTTCCGGCGGATCGAGGCGCGAGAAGCCGACGGCCGACTGTCAACCCGGGCGAGCCGGGTCTGGCACGCTCATCCGCGGTGTTGTCCTCGGTTGCCGACGCTCTGCGCCTACGTCTTGGCCCGCCGGACAGGACCTTGGCCAGAGGTGCGGACGGCGGCCATCACGCATTCCAACGCGGCGGAATGCGTCATGCCCGCCGGAGCTCAGCGAAGGAAGGGGACCAGGTTTCGTTCCAGGAGGGGTTTCGGGGCGGCGCCCGTCCATGCCTTCACGGGGGCGCCGTCGGCGTAGACCACGAATGCGGGGATCGATGAGACCCCGTGCCGGTCCGCCAGTCCGGGCTCCTCATCAACGTTGATCTTGACGACGTCCAGGACGCCCGCACGCTCGGCAGCCACCTCCTCGACGATGGGAGTGATCCTGATGCACGGCCCGCACCAGGGGGCCCAGAACTGGACCAGGACGGGCCGCTTCGCTTGCAGTACGCGGACGGGAAACGTCTGCTCGGTGACACTGTCCACGGGACCGCTGCGCTTTGCTGCCATGGTGAGACTCTCCTTGTCGATATGTTCATGAATGAGTACCCCGACGCCAGGGGCGATTTGACCGCTGAGTTCAGCGAACAGGCCCTGGAGCGGGTTGGCTCGGCCGCCGCCCGGGCCCCTCGCAGGACGATGCGGGCTGCCACGACGAGATCGCTCGTGGCCTGCCGAGCGGTCATGCCGGGGCAGCCGTGGCGCGGTGTCGTGTGATGGCGTCTTCCACGTCCTCGTGGAGCAGGTCGGTGTTTATGGCGAACGCGGCGGTGGAGCCCATGCCTGCGGCGGCGATGACCTGGGCGCGTGGGTCGACGACGTTCCCGACGGCCCATACCCCGGGCACGCTGGTCCGGCCAGTGCGGTCTGTCATGACCCAGCCCTGGTCGTCCTTGGCGCAGCCGAGCCGAGTCAGAAGGTCGTCGCGCGGGGCGGGCCGGGGAAAGAGGAAGACCGCGGTCCGGGGGATCACCTGGCCGTCGGTGAGCTCGATGCCACGCAGGCGGTCGTCATCGATGACGAGCCGCACGGCTCTGCCCTCCACGATCCTCACGCCGAAAGCGTCCAGCTGCTCCCGCTCCTGCGGGGCGAGTTCGAGGGTGTGCGTGAGGAGGACGACGTCCTTGCTCCACTGACACAGCAGCAGGGCCTGGTGCACGGCCCCCGGGTGTGCGCCGAGGACGGCAAGGGGCTGGTCGCGGACCTCGTAGGCATGACAGTACGGGCAGTGCAGAACGTCCTTGCCCCAACGCTCCCGGACTCCGGGGAGGTCGGGCAGTTCGTCGCGCAGCCCGGTGGCGACCAGCAGACGGCGCGCCCTGATCACCGGGCCGCCCTCCAGCCGCACGGCGTAGCCGGGCTCGGCATGTTCCACCCGGCCCCGGACGATATCGACTCCGTAGCGGTCGATCTCGGCCCGTCCCAGGTCGAGCAGGGTTGCCGGGGGCAGGCCTTCACGGGACAGGAAGCCGTGCATGTGCGCGGCGGGGGCATTGCGGGGCTCGCCCGCATCGATCACCATCACCCTGCGGCGGGCCCGCCCCAGCAGAAGCGCGGCACTCAGGCCAGCTGCTCCGGCACCGATCACCGCCACGTCGTGGACCTCGTCACCACTCAGGGCCGCGCCGCCGTCGCGTGTATTCACCGTCGTCTTGATCACTGCGATCACCTCCGGCCCCCAAAGTGCTCCAGCACCGCACCACGAGCAACTTCTGTTGCCATTTCCGGGACGCCTCGAATTGAAAGGGGCTCACGGACGAGCAATCCCCCCATCGCCGCCACGCTCGCCCAGGTCGGCGCCCGGCTCCGCCGGATCCGCACGCAGCGTGGTGTGACCCTGTCCGCGCTCGCCGAGCTGCGAGAAGTTCGTGCCCAGTGGATCGTGGAGTCTCACGCATGCATGCAGAACGTTCTCCCGAACCCAGCGTCCTCCTGATAAACGGCACTGTCGGCGTTGGCAAGACATCCGTGGCCGAAGGCGTGGGTGACCTTCTCACCGACGCCGAGATACCCCACGCCGTCATCGACCTCGACTGGCTGAGGCAGTCTTGGCCAACGTCTTCAGGAGACCGCTTCAACTTCGGCATGATGCTGCGAAATCTGCGCAGCATCACAGGCGACTACTTCGCCGCAGGAGCAGTTCGGCTGGTCCTCGTCGGCATGATCGAGGACCCGGAGAACCGGAAGCTGTGCGGCGATGCGATCGATATCAAGCGCACGACAGCGCTCGCGAGCGCGGCAACTGGCCACTCGGCCTACGTGCCGAGCCCAACCACAGTTGACGGCCCGCCGCGACAGCTCATGCCCCGATGTGACGTCTTGCGATGTCGGCGGCGATACCGTCCAGGACGCCGGCAAGGCCCGAGGCAAAGAGGGCGTCGAGGTCCCGCCCGCATGGCAGGGCCGAGCCATGGGTACGCGCCAAGCTCATGGAGCGGATTGTGTTCGTCGTCCGGCTTGTGGGCCGCCCGCCGACCGACCGTGCTGGGTCTGCAGGACGGGCAGCCGGTCGACGAGGCGGGCTTCCGGCAGCGGCTGGAGAAGTCCGGCATCGCTCTGCACGGCGCCGGCAACCTCTTCTGCTTCACCGACGAGGCCCGGAAGGCGTTGCTCGGCGAGCCGGATGACCCTTCGCTCCGCCTGCTCACCGAGGCCGACGCGCGGCCTTCGCGTAGTTCGAGGAAGCGGCGTCCGAGGCGGGCACCGCCGAGGCGACCCTGTCGGCCAGCCTCCGCATCCCGGCCTGCTAGGATTTTTGGGTGCTCATTGTGATGTTCATCTGACGGTCCTGGGTCTCTCCCGCCCAGGTTCTGATCCGTTGAGGGTGTGGTTTTTCATGCCATCCGGACTTCGATCACCGTCAGACTTCAGCGGCCGCGCGCAAGACCCCGGTCGCACATCATCGGAGCTTCTACATGCTCGCAGTGCTTCTTCTTCCTGGCGCGCTTCGCGCCTTCCTCCCCGCCCTGATCGCTCGGTCCGCTCTCGCGATGGGCGGTCTCGCTCTCCTCCTCACCGTCCAAGACAGTACGGGTTCGTACACGCAAGCCGGATTCGCAACAGCGACGTTCGGAATCGCCAACGTCATCGCCGCCCCTTGGCGCGCCCGGGCCGTCGATCGACTCGGTCAACGAATCGCACTCACCGCTATGGCGTCAGGCCAAGCATCAGGGTTCATCGCTCTCGCGCTCATCGCGGAAGCCGAGGGAGTTGCGGACATCTGGTTCCTCGTTCTCAGCGCGGTGGTCGGCCTGACGGCGCCACCCCTGGGGGCCGCGATGCGAATGATCTGGGCGTCGCTCACGACAGCCGGTGACCAGCGAACAAAAGCATTCAGCATCGACGCGGTGTGCGAAGAGCTTCTCTTCGTCGGTGGCCCCGTCATCATCACTGCGGTCATCGTGGCCACTTCTCCCGGTACCGGACTCTGGGTGACTGCTGCCGCGGTTTCCCTCGGCACTGCGGCAATGACGTCCAGCGCCTCGTCGGGGGCTCTTCGCGGAACAGGAGAGAAAGCCGCGCGAGGCGATCGCCCGCTTCGCCAGCCAGGATTCGCAAGGGTACTAATCGTCCTCCTGGGTGTCGGCGGTGTACTGGGCGTCGCGGAGATCGCAGCGCCGGCAGTCGCTGAGCAACGTGATGCTGTGGCAGCCTCGGGCTGGCTCCTGGCAGCCTTTGCCGGCGGAAGCGCCCTCGGAGGATTCCTCTACGGGCAGCTGAACCTGAAGGCAGGCATTGCCAAGAGACTGTTCGCCCTGTGCATCGGCATGGGACTTGCCGCGGTGCTCGTGTCCCAGCTGGACACACTCGGCCTCTTCGCTGCGGGCCTCGCACTCGTCGGCCTTTTCCTCGCTCCGTCTCTCATCACTGGGTATCTCATCGCCGACACCATCGTTCCGGAATCCAGCCGGACGGAAGCATCGACATGGATCAACACCTCCGTGAACTTCGGCGCATCGCTGGCCTCCGCCGCAGCTGGAATCGTCATCGACAATTCCGACGCCTGGTTCACCCTCCTGCTCATAGGAGCGATCACTCTCGCTCTTGCCACAGTTGTGCCATTCGCACGACTGCGCAAGATCGGATCGCCGAGCAATGGTCAAGAGTTGTGGGTGAGTTGATTTCAGCTCTCGCTGCGGTGGTTGAGGCCGGTCCTGGCAGTGTTGCGGATCCGTTTGGTGCGGCCGGCTTCGGCGAGGATCTCGATGGCCTCGGTGTTCGTCCCGGCGGCGGTCTTGAGCTGGAGCCAGTTGGATGCCGCGAGCAGGTCGTCCGGCTGCCAGGGCATCTCGAGCGTGACGGCGCGGAAGAGTGACCACTCCCGCAGTCGCTGAGCCAGGAAGGGGTGGTCGATCGTGGCCTGGGTCAACGCCTGCGCCCACCCCTCGTAGGCGGGACCGGGGTATAGGCCGGCGGCTCGACGGTCCAGGTGCCGCAGCACGGCGGACTGGGCCATCGTTCGAGCGGTTGCTGGAGCAGGTCTCCGTGCCCCGAGCCGGAGTCGGCCGGCCTCGCACCCGGCCCGACCATGTCCTGGCAGACAAGGCCTACACGTCCTGGCGGAACTGCCTCTACCTGCGACGACGCGGAATCCGGCACACCATCCCCGAACGTCTCGACCAGCAGAGACACCGCAAGGACCGAGGTTCCCTAGGCGGTCGGCCCGCCGGTTTCGACAGCGCGCGTTACAAGAAACGCAACACAGTCGAGCGCGCCATCAACCGTCTCAAAGGCTTCCGGGCCGTCGCCACCCGATATGAGAAGCGTGCCTACATCTACCCGTTGAGGCTGCGGGAGTGCCGGGCCGGATCCACGTGCCCGTCTCTCCGCTCGGCAGGCGCGCTCAGCGATGGGGCGGGAAGATGGGATCGTCCCGGCCTCTTGGTTGGCGGGAGGAGTGGACATGGAGATCAAGCCTCAGGCGGTCGTCCTCCCCAAGGAGACGGACCATCTGGAACAGGGGAAGTACGGCCCTGTCTTTCCGAGAACTCCGGCATGTTACGGGTTCACCATCGTCGCGCGGGTGAAGCCCGGCCACGCCGATGCGATACGAGAGTATGGCTACTCGCTGGCCAAAGCGCTGGAACAGGATCCATACCTTCTGGCGCCGCTGAAGCTGCACTACCTGCGGTGGGTCCTCTTCGACGACGACACCCGCTTCATGTACCAGGGGATCTTCGACACTGACTTCGACAAGTACACCGAGGACGCCATCGCGCTGTTCTCGAAGGCGGGCGTGAGCACGGCGTTCGAGCATTTGGAGGGGTTCCCGGAGGACTGGCGGACCAATCCGGAGGCGTTCGTCGGGTTCGTCCGCGAGCACCACTGTCCGAGCTTCATCGAGTACGGAGAGTATCCGTATGTGACGGCGGACGAGATCAAGAAGGCGTTGCGGATCAAGAGCGCTCTGTCGGAGATGCTCGACCAGATGCAGTGAGGCTGGGAGTTGGGCGATGAGCGAGGCCAGAACAGCGCGGGTCTACAACCAGCGGCACGTTCCCCGGAAGTACACACCTGCCGGGCGGCGTGTGAGCGTCTACGTCTCGTGGAGCTATCCCGCCGAGGCGGGCCGGAACGCAGCCGAGCTGGACAACCGGTTCTCCACCATGACGGAGGTGCGTCGGGTGGCGTGGCCGGCCTACGAGGACCCGAAGTGGTCGGACCCCTATCGGTTCCAGCAGACCATCGCGGGATCGCTGGAGCTGTTCTTCTGGGCCTGGGTTCCGTTCCAGGACTTCGTCGCGGAGGTCACCGGGCACTCCGTCCCGGTCTACCAGCGCATCGACCAGGCCGGTTTCCACACCCCCCTCGATGAGCGGGTGCTCGACGACACGGACGTCCTGTTCGTCTTCGGACTGGACCACATGGTCACCGGGCAGGAAGCGCAGCCCGGGGAGATCGAGGCGTTGCGGGCCTTCCTCGCGCGGGAGGACGCCCGCCTGGTCCTGGGGCCTCATCACGACGTCGGTGCTTCGGACGACCTGTCCGTACGGGAGGTGGAGTACCGCCACCACGGCGATCCCCTTGTGCCTCGCCAGCAGCGGTTCGCCACCTACGTCCGCGATCTGATGATGGGCCTGGGCGTACCGGTCATCAACCGGTACGGGCTGCGTCCCGCCACCGGTGAGGACAACCGGATCGCTCCTTTGTCGACCGTCAGGGATCTGGATGAGAAGGGTTGGCTGAACGGGGTCACGAACTTCAACTTCCACATGCACCTGCCGCACTACGCGGTGACGCCCGATGAACACCAGGCCGTCCACGTGCTGGCCCGGCAGCCGATCGACACCTCCCGGCCCCATCCGTTCACGGACGAGGGGAACACCGAGTTCAACATGTTCCTGTGGATGCCCCCCGGCGGTGACCGCGCAGCCGATGTGCTGCTGGCCGATTCCACGATCTTCAGCACGCTCTTCGGCGCCGACGACAGCCTGCGGAATTTCTGGCGCAACCTCGTCTCGTAGCAATCCCGCAGGGAGGTCGACGTGAGCGCACCCACGGACGTCACACTGGAACTCGACGACATCCAGCGCGGGGTCCTCAGCCCACGCCCCACACCGTACGCGGCCACCTATCTGGTCTTCCGCATCGACGACCGCTCCCAAGGCCGGGAGTTGATGCGGCGGGCGAGCGCGTCAGCGACCTCAGCCGCCAACGCCTCCAGCCCCCTCGGGGACACCTGGGTCAGTGTCGCTGTCACCTACTGGGGCCTTGAGGCCCTGGGGGTGCCACGCTCCTCGCTGGAGTCGTTCTCCTGGGAGTTCCGGCAGGGCATGGCGGCCCGCGCCCGAGCACTGCGCGACGAGGGTGCCAGCAGCCCACAGCACTGGGAGTCACCGCTCGGCACCCGCGACGTCCATGTGGTGATCGCCGCGGTCGCACCCGACCCCCCGCGCCTGGAGGCGGCCATCGACCGCGCCCGGCCCGCCTACGACCGCCTGTCCGGCGTGACGGCGATCTGGCGACAGGACTGCTACGCACTGCCCACCGAGAAGGAACACTTCGGCTACCTCGACGGCGTCAGCCATCCTGCCGTCGAAGGCAGCGGCATCCCAGGGTCCAACAGGCTGGAAGCGCCTCTGAAGAGCGGAGAGTTCGTCCTCGGCTACCCGGATGAGATCGGCGGTTTCCAGACACCGCAGCCGACAGTGCTCGGGCGCAACGGCAGCTACGCGGCCTTCCGTAAACTCCACCAGGACGTCGCCGCGTTCAGGCGCTACCTGAGGGACAACTCCGCCGGGGCACAGGACGAGGAGCTGATCGCCGCGAAGATCATGGGCCGCTGGCGCAGTGGCGCCCCTCTGGCCCTCGCCCCGCGGCACGACGACCCCACCCTCGGCACCGACCCCCACCGCCGCAACACCTTCCTCTACGAGCAGGACGACCCGACGGGATTCACCACCCCTGGGGCCTGCCACATCCGCCGGGCCAACCCGCGCGACGCCTCGGTGGCCGGCGAGGTACGGCTGCACCGCATGATCAGGCGCGGCGCCGTCTACGGCCCGCCCCTGCCCGAAGGCATGCTGGAGGACGACGGAGCGGACCGCGGTCTGATGTTCGCGTTCATCGGCGCGCACCTGGGCCGGCAGTTCGAGTTCGTCCAGTCGGAGTGGATGAACGACGGCGTCTTCTTCGGCGCCGGCCACACGAAGGACCCCGTCGTCGGCGCCGCGGACGGGCAGGTCGGCTACACCGTCCCCCGGCGGCCCGTGCGGCGCCGCCTCGCCCCGCTGCCCCGCTTCGTCGTCACCCGTGGAGGCGAGTACTGCTTCCTGCCGAGCCTGAGTGCACTGCGCTGGCTCGGGGACCTTCACGGCTGACAGGGCGTGCAAGCACCATGGACGTCCTGCATCTCGTACTCAACGCGGTCACTGTGATCTTCATAGCGGCCACCATGTTCGCCGCCGGGCTGCGCGCCACCGTTTCCGCACTGCGCGGCGTCTTCGCCGACGTCCCCCTGCTGTTGCTGGCGCTGATCGCCAACATGGTGGTCATCCCGCTGCTCGGCTGGGGCATCGGTGCACTGTTCGGTCTTCCCTCGGCGGCCTTCATCGCCCTCGTCCTGATCGCCTCCTCCCAGGGCGGCCCTTTCGGGGCGAAACTGGCGACCGTGCAGCAGGGCGACGTCGTCGCGGGCGCAGCGATGCAGGTACTGCTCGCCTCCTTCGGCAGCCTCACCTTCGCTCCCACCGTCAACGCCATCCTCACCGCCGCCGACATCGGCACCAAGGTCTCCCTTGACGTCGGCGCGCTGGTGCGAACCGTGGCGCTCCTGCAACTCGTCCCCTTCGCCATCGGCCTGCTCCTGCGCCGCTACGCCGAACCCACCGCACAGGCATGGCACCCGTCGGCAGCCGCCGTCTCCAACGTCACCTTCCTGATCGTGCTGGCGGGCATGCTGCTCGGCAGCTGGCACGATGTCGTCGACCTCTTTGGTTCACTCGCCCTGCTCGCGGGCTTCCTGCTCGCCGTGTTCGCCTTCGCCGTGGGAACGCTGCTGGCCACCGGCCCGACGACACGCCGCACCACCATGGGCGGCGTCGCCTCGGTGCGCAACGCCGGCCCTGCCCTGGCCGCCATCGGCCTCGCCTTCGCCGACCAGCCCGCCGTCCTGGGCGCACTCGCCGCGATACTCCTCAGCGGCCTTGCAGGAGCCCTCCCGATCTCGACACTGCTCAGCAGGCGCAGGCGGGCCTCAGACGCCGCTGCCCCAAGCAGCAGCTCGGCGACCAGACGGCCAGGCCGTGGCAGGCTGTTGTTGAAGGGCGCCGTCACGAAGCACGCTGTGGGGCCAGGAAGCGTGCGGCAGGGGCAGGCGCTCGGCACCAACTGGTCTTCGTCGACCGGCTGACGGCCACACTCATTCACCTACGGCACGATCTTCCGCGCTCAGTGCTCGGGCTGCTGTTCGGCGTCGACCGTTCCACGATCCCTCGCGCGACCGGCGAGATACGCGCCCTGCTGGCCGAGCGGGGATGTGCGGCCCCGACCGTGCGTCCCGCGGCGCGTCCAGAAGTGGCATCAGCTGGAGTGACGTCGTGACGATTTCCACTGGTCAGCGAGACGGCCAAGGAGGTGCCGTGCCGGTCGACGATCAGGTGGTGCTTGCTGCCCGGACGCGCGCCGTCGACCGGCGAAGGTCCGGTGTGAGCCCCCCCCCTTTGAGGGCACGGACAGGAGAGCCGTCGACTGCCGCGTCGTTCATGTCCAGCAAACCTGCGGCCCGCAGCTCGGCCGGCAGCACCTCGTGCAGCTGCGGCCAGACACCGGCCTCGGTCCAATCCCGCAGTCGGCGCCATGCCGTCACACCGCTGCAGCCGACCTGTTCAGCCGGACTCCCCGATGTCCCGTGCCGGGCCGCGGCCGACGCCATCAACAACCTCGCTGCACTCCCCCGGACTCCCGCCGACTCCCCCGCCACCAGCCCGCAGGGCATCACCGACTTGGTATTCCTCCGGGCCGTGCCCGCGTGGGAGACCGACGCCCTGTGACAAGTCCATGTCGCCCTGCGGAGTGCGCGCGACAGGGAGCCGGACGCCGCCGGACTGCCCTGCCCAGCCGCCGGCAGATGCCGGTCAGCCGACTGGCGCGAACATGGCGAGATGCTCGCGAACGAAGGCGTCGAGTGTCCGGGCGGGGCGGCCTAGGACGGCCTCCACGGTGTCGTTCGGGGACTCCGGACGCGCGATGGCCAGTTGCTGGATCTCCACGACATGGCTCGCGAGCCAGTCCGGCATATGTGCGGTTCGGACGAGATGGCCGTGGAAATCGTCCGGTGGCAGGTCGATGTGACGGACGGGCAGGCCCGTCAACTCACCGAAAAGACGAGCGAGTTCCGGATGGCTGTAGGCCTGCGGGCCGGTCAGCGCGTACGTGGCCCCGTCAAGGCCGGGGCGGAGGAGGGTCTCCGCGGCGACGTCGGCGATGTCCCGGACGTCGATGTAGTTGCAGGGCACGTCGCGCATGGCCCCGATGAGCACGCCCTGGGACACCGCCGGAGCGTTCAGGAGTAGCTTCTGCATGAACGCATACGGCCGAAGCAGCGTGGCCACCATGCCGGTTGCCGCAAGGTGTGCCTCAACCTGCCAGTGCCCGCGCGAGACGGCGACCGGTGAGTCGGGCTCGGCTGCTGGGGCAGAGAGTTTGACGACGTGCCGTACCCCGCATGCGGCTGCGGCGTCTATCACGTTGATCTCCAGCGCGACTTGACGCGGGCTGTTGGCCATGGCGAGGAACAGTTGTGTGGAGCCGTCGAGTGCTGTGCGGAGCGCGCGGGGATCTGCGGCGTCCGCAGCGACGACCTCGACCGGCGTTTCCGCACCAATCGTGGCGCACAGTTTGTCCGGAGTACGGCTGACGGCACGGCAGGGGATGTCCAGTTCGATCAGGCGCCGGAGCAGCGCGCCGCCGGTGGCGCCGGTCGCGCCCATGATGGTGATCACAGTGTGCCTTTCGTGGTTTTGGTGGGTCCAGGGAAACGGGTGAAGATCGGTCGGGTCACTTCTGCTGCCGGGATGCCATGCCGTGCCATCGCCAGGTGACGATCGTGGTCGCCAGGGCGGCCGACAACGGCAGGTCGATCCGCAACCGCTCCAGCCACCCGGCATCGGGCAGCGACGTGTGTGACGGCAACCACCCGGACGCGAACCACCCGGCCAGGCCCGCGATTCCGGCAGCGGCAGTGCCGAGTCCGATGGTGATCACCGGACGCGGCAACGACGTCGTCCACCGGCGCGGTTGGCCCCGGCGGTGCAGCCACCCGCCGACGATGAAGGCCACCACGGCCGATGTGGCCCCGATGGAGGTGAAGGCGGCCATCGTCAGTTCGGGCTGCCCGCTGAGGACTCCGCCGAGCCCGGCTGTGAGCGCGGGGGCCAGGTAGGCGACTACAACTTCCTTCCAGAGCGTGAACGGGCGTGCAGCGAAACCGCGCTTGGCGGCCTTGTTGTGGGTAAGGCTCACGTGCACTCCTCAAAGACATTATTAGGGACCTAACTATTTGGGCGTAGAGACTTCCACCCAGACAAGGCGGCCGCTTCTCGTGCGATACGGGACGCTACTCGGCGGTCAGTGCACCGATCCCTTGCGTAATCCGTTCCAGCAGGTCCAGGAACAGCCCGCGTTCGTCGGCGGTCAGTCCGCCGACCAGCGCCTGGAGGCGCGCGAAGTGGTCCGCGGCCATATCGCGCAGTCGCTGGGCACCGCGCGCCGTAAGCACGACCACCGCACCCCGCCCATCCTCCGTGGACGCGCGGCGGGTCACGAGGCCCTCGCGCTCAAGCCCATCCACCAGGCCGGTCACCGTGGCACGCGAGACGCCAAGGCTCTTCGCGACCCGCGACGGCGACTTCTCTCCGTCGCCGTCCTCGAGGTCCACCAGGAGGCGGTAGCGCCCGGTCGACAGCCCGAAACGAGAGAAGTGCACTTCGGACGCACGGTCCAGCCGCACCCCGGCAGCCATCAGACGCACCGCCACAAGCACCGCCTGCGGGTCGGCATCAAGCCCATACCGCGCGATCTGGCGCCGCGCCTGATCAAGCGTGGGCACAGCGTTCGCATCCTCGTCACTCATAAAATTAATATGGCAGCTAACTACATACCGGTCAAGCCACGTGCCGCCGCCACGACAGCCACCCCACCGACTCCCCGCGGGCTACTACCACGGCGGGCCACATGCCCGTCAGCCGCCTCGGCGCTGGACTCTGCCGCTGGATCTGACCGGCGTTCGCCGCAGTCGTCGACGGGTTACTTCCAGGCAATGAGGGCTTCGATCCGGGGCAGGACCCTGCGTTGACGATCACTCCGGTCCCGCTCATCGGCCAGCAAGGCGGCTGATGAGACGTCATTCGCCCCGGCCGGTGATGAAGTCTCGGACACGATCGACCAAGCCCAGCCCAGGGGAAAGGACCTTGCTGACGAGCGGGGAGCTCGGGACGCCGGGATGGGGGCGAGTCGGAGCAGTCTCCTTCGCGGCACGGACCTCCTGCCCCAGGAGATCCAGAACCTCTGGCCCACAAGCCGCACGGAGCTGAACGAACAGATTTCCCTCCTCGTCCTCGACGTGGGCGCGGACCTCGGTGCGGAGCTTGACGAACAGGTGAATGAACTCGGGATCATCCGCATCCATCCCCTCAAGGTCCTTCAGCAACCGCTCGACACGGCCGTGGTCGGCGATCTCCTTACTGACTTCGGATCGTCAAGGTGACGCTGGTTTGTCGAGGTTAGGCCCAATACCGTTCAGTTAAGTGCTTCTGGGTTATCGTGGGGGATGCCGCGTTCTGGTTGGGTGAAGCCGTCGTCTGATGTCCGGTTGTCGGATTTGGTGTCTGTGGGGTTGCTGACGCGGGTGTTTCCCGCGGATGTGGTTGACGCGGTGATCGAGGAGGCGGGGCGTACCGAGCGGCGTCACCGGTCGTTGCCCGCACGGGTGATGGCGTACTTCTCGATCGGGATGGCGCTGTATTCGGATGGCTCCTACGAGGATGTGTTCGCGCAGCTCACGGACGGGCTGTCGTGGGCGTCGGGGTGGTCGGAGTCGTTCACGCCGCCCTCGAAGTCGGCGATCTTCCAGGCCAGGTCTCGTCTGGGGTTCGAGCCGGTGCGGGATCTCTTCGCTCGGGTTGCGCGTCCGCTGGCGGGGCCTGGCACGCCGGGGTCGTGGCTGGCCGGGCGTCGCCTGGTGGCGATCGACGGGACGTGCCTGGATGTGGCAGACACGGCAGCCAACGCGGAGTTCTTCGGGCGGCCCGCTTCCAGCCGGGGGGAGCGGGCCGCGTTTCCGCAGGCCCGCCTGGTGGCATTGGCGGAATGCGGCACCCATGTGGTCTTCGACGCTGCCACCGGCCCGTGCAGCGTGTCGGAGATCGAGTTGTCCCGGCAGCTCGTCGGGCGGCTGGAGCCGGGCCAGCTGGTCCTGGCAGACCGGGGCTTCTACGGGTTCCGCCTCTGGCAGCAGGCCGCGGCCACGGGTGCGGATCTGCTCTGGCGAGTGAAGACGAACCTGCGGCCCCGGTATCTGGAAACCCTGGCCGATGGGTCCTGGCTGGCCCGGATCGTCCCGACGTCGGGCACGAACCGGGCCACGACGGAGCCGCTCACGGTCAGAGTGATCGACTACACGGTCGATGACGGCCGGGACAACGCCGAGGAGTACCGGCTGTTGACCACGATCCTCGACCCTGCCGAGGCCGGCGCCGAGGACCTCGCAGCCGCCTACGCCCAACGGTGGGAGATCGAGACCACCTTCGACGAGCTGAAAACCCACCAGCGCGGGCCCCGCGCGGTACTGCGCTCGAAAGCCCCCGACCTTGTCCAGCAAGAAATCTGGGGACACCTGTGCTGCCACTACGCCATCCGCACCCTGATGGCCGACACTGCCGCACTCTCCGGCCACGACCCCGACAGAGTTTCCTTCGTCAAAGCCCTCCGCATCGCTCGCCGTTCAGTCGCGCAGAGCGCATTTCCCCCTCCGGGCGCTGACGCAGCCGACGCGATCTGGCATCACGCCATCCGATGGCTCACCCAACACCTCAACCCAACACGCCGAAAACGCTCACACCCCCGAGTCGTCAAACGCAAAGTCCTGAAATGGGCCGCGAAACGCTCCCACCACACACACTGGCCCCAGCCCAAACACAGCCCCCACATCACCATCCAAGCCACTAACTGAACGGTATTGAGGTTAGGCCGGTGCCCGCTATGAAGCCGTCGAGCGTGTCGGGCCGGTACTGGAGGCGTTCGGCGGCCCGGCGCAGGGGCCAGCCGTCCTCGACCACGCAGCGGGCCAGACGCAGGCGGCCGGTCTCGGTCAGCGGTGCATCACGGTGGGGGACGAGGGCCTTTCGGTCGGTGTAGACGTCGCAATCCACACCGAACCCGGAAGGCCCTCATCCGTTCAAGATCCCTCAGCTGAGATCTCACTCACCTGTCCTCAACCTCCCCGGTCAGAACAACTAGTGCGCACCGCTCGCCGGCGCCCTTGCCGCGATGGCGCTTATGGCTACCTTCACCGGCCTGGCGGTCGCCGCCGCCCACGGTTGACCTGCGCTG
This sequence comes from Streptomyces sp. NBC_00012, assembly GCF_045040875.1. Classification (NCBI taxonomy): domain Bacteria; kingdom Bacillati; phylum Actinomycetota; class Actinomycetes; order Kitasatosporales; family Streptomycetaceae; genus Streptomyces; species Streptomyces sp. NBC_00012. The sequence goes on from NZ_CP108310.1 coordinate 499,956, forward strand.
ATGATGGAAACGGCCCCTCGGCGAGGGGCCGTCCGTCGCGGGTGAAGCTGATCCTGTCGCTGCGATGCCAGTCATGGAGCATCTCGATCACGGCCTGCTCGTCGGGCAGAAGGTCGTACTCCTCCCCGGTCCGTTCCGCGTCCGCTTCGCTCGCGGCTATCACACAGTGGCCACACCGCGTCATCCACGGCCGACGCCCGCCGACCGTCGCGGCGGCGAGGCGGTCGGCGGGCGTCGGCGGCCTGGTCTGCGTCCCGCTCACTCCCCCGATCGCGCGACGACCGCCGCCCCGGCGGGCTCCTTGACCGGCGACGGAGGGAGCAGCCCGTCCGCCACCGCGTCGTCTGCGGCGGACTTCGGCTCCTTGAGGGTGAAGGTGAGCACCAGGCCCACCAGATAGACGGAGGCGATCACCCAGACGGTGCCCTCGATGCCGATCGGGCCGACCAGTCCGGCCACGGCCGAGCCGACGAACTGGCTGAGGCCGGCGCCCAGGTTGAGGATGGCGACCGCGCTGGCGATATGACGGGGCGCGAGCAGCGGCATGATCGCGGAGAGCGGTACGAACGCCCCGAGGGCCAGCCCGTAGACGACGGCGACGGCGAGCGTGATGCCGAAGCTGGGGCCGACCGCCTCGGGCACGTAGTAGAGCGCGAGCACGGTCACGAAACAGCCGAGCCCGCCCACCCAGGCGACGGTGTTGACGCCGCCGATCCAGTCCGCGACGTAGCCGGAGAGGAGGTTGGCCACGACATTGGCCAGCAGCATCGTGCCCCAGATGGTCTGCCACTGCGCCGTGGAGAAGCCGACCTCGTTGACCATATGGGTCGTCAGGAAGACCACGAAGGCGTAGAAGGACAGGGTGTTGATCAGCCGGACCACGCCTCCGACGCCCACGCGGGGGTGCGTCTTGACGATGGTGAGCGCCTTGACCATCTGGGACATGGAGTCCTTCATCGATGCCGGAGGCCCCTTGGTGACCCGGGCCCGGACGAGGAAGAGCACCAGCGCGCCGCCGGCGGCGACGAAGGCGAGGGAGAGCCAGAGGGTGGCCATCTCGCCGACGACGGGGATGACCGCGCCCGCGAAGTAGGAGCTGATGACGCCGAGTCCGGCGGTGGAGGCGAACCAGTACCAGCTGACGGCCCGGCTGAGTTTCTCGCTCGGGGTCTCCATGGCGATCCAGACCAGGAAGCCGTAGGCGAAGAAGGGGTAGCCCAGGCCCCGGATGCCGAACGTCAGCAGCATCAGCGGGTAGTTTCCGGCGGCCACGCCGACGGTCAGGAAGAGGACCTCGAAGACGCCCCAGATCCCCAGACCCAGCAGCATCACCCGACGGGGGCCCCAGGCTTCGGCGAGCGCGCCGGAGAGCCAGGCCGCGACGGCGACCACGAAGCCGTAGACGCTCCACAGCAGGGCGACCTCGCTGCCGGAGAGCCCGCGCGACTCCAGATAGGGCGAGAGGAATCCGACTTCGATGCCGTCGCCGACCATGAAGAGCATGACGGCGAGGTAGCCGAAGGCGAGCGGGCGGACGATCCCCTGCCGTTCGAGCAATCCGGGGCGGGGCACGGCGGCGTCGGCCGCGGTATGAGGCGAGGTGGGCATGTGTCCTCCGGCGTACACAACAGACGCGTGAACATCTGATCAAAATTCGAACCAAAGTGCATGTAATATGAGTGGCGCCTCTGCGGGTGTCAACCCTTGGCCGGGGTGCGCGTTCTCCGGTCCGCCGGGCCTTGACCGGCGGAGGGCGGCGAAGACAGGATCCGAACGGAGGATCAATGGAGAGAACAAATGGTCAGAAGCAACCGCCGCTGGGCAAGATCGCGCGGCTGTACTACGAGCATGGTCTGACCCACCAGGAGATCGCCGATCTCTGTGGGCTGTCCCGGATCAAGGTCACCCGGCTGCTGGCGGAGGCCCGCCGGGTCGGGATCGTCGAGATCACGGTGCACAGCGACGACCATTTGTTCGTGGGCCTGGAATCGGCCCTCGGACACGCCTATCCGCTCCGCCAGGCGTGGGTGGGCCCCGCGTTCGAGGACGAGGGCCGCGCGCTCCACTCCCTGGGCGCGGTGGCCGCCGACTGCGTCACCTCCTTCCTGACGGAGGGCACCACCGTCGCCGTGGGCCTGTCGGGGTCGGTCGCCGCGATCCCCGGGCATCTGCGGGAGGCGACCGGGCTGGATCTGAGCATCGTCCCGCTCACCGGGAGCAAGGGCGGCGTCTCCCGCGCGGCCAGCCCCCATGAGCTGGCCCTCTCCTTCGCCGCCGCCGTGGACGGGCGGGCCTACCACCTGCCCGCTCCGCTGCTCGCGCGCAACGCGCAGGCCGCACGGGTGTGGCGGGAGGACCCGGCGGTCCAGGAGACGCTGGAGCGGGCCGTATCGGCGGATGTGCTGATCGCCGGCGTCGGCGGCACCGCCGCCGACGCCGGACTGCTCGTCCAGGGTCTGAGCGCCACGGAACTCGCGGGCATCCGGGAGCGGGGCGCGGTCGGCGACATCTCCGGGCGCTTTTTCGACGCGGACGGCGCCGCCGTGCCGGGCGAGGTGGACGAGCGGCTCATCGGGCTGAGCCTGGAGCAGTTGAGGGCGGTCCCCGTCCGCATCGGCGTGGCGCGCGGGGCCGACAAGCGGCGGGCCCTGGCGGTCGCGCTGCGCCACGGCCTGATCAATGTGCTGGTGACCGATGTCAGCACCGCCGAGGCGCTGCTGGCCGACGCCGACGCCCCCGAGGGGGCCACTTCATGAGCCGCCGCCGGGAGTTCCGCGGCGACGCCCTCAGGGGCATCCGAGCGACGCTACGAAAGGACACAATGTGAAGCCCGTACAAACGCGCGAGGAGCTGTGTGAGCAACTGGCCGAGGTCGGCCGGCTCGCCGTGGAGCGCGGACTGGTACTCGCCAGCGGCGGGAATCTGTCGGCGCGGCTGCCCGGCTCCGACGAGTACGTGGTCACCGGCGCGGGGACCTGGCTGGACCGTCTGGAGGTCGCGGACTTCACCGTGATGAACCTCGCCGGGGAGCGGACCGGGGGCGCGGAACGGCCGTCCAGCGAGTGGAAGCTGCACCAGCGGACGTACCAGGTGCGGCCGGATGTGAACTGCGTGGTCCATCTGCACCCGCAGCACGCGGTGCTGCTCGACGCCGTCGGCGAGCCGATACGGCTGATCACCCTCGACCACGCCTACTACGTCCGCTCCATCGGCACGGTGCCGTACCACCCCAACGGGTCGGACGAACTCGCCGACGCCTCGGCCGAGCAGGCGCTGACGCACGACTGCGTCGTCCTGTCCCACCACGGCAGTTCCTCGCTGGGCGCGGATGTGGGCATGGCGTTCCGCCGCGCTATGAACCTGGAGGAGGCCGCCGTGGCGACCTATCGCGCGCTGACGCTGGGCAACGCGACCGCCGCTTTCCCGTCCTCGGCCCTGGCCGCGCTGCACCACGTGTGACCTCTGCTTCCTTCTCACCTCCGCACAGACTGTGGGCGGGCCCCGTCGGGGCCCGCCCACAGTCTGTGCGGAGGTGTGTTCAGGAGGCCAGTTCCCTCGCGTTGGCCACCGCGGCGGGCTCCGCGCCCGTCGCCCAGGCCCGCAGCGCCCGTTCGGCGATGCGGGAGTGCTCGGTGACTACATCGTCGGACGCGCCGCCGATATGCGGGGTGAGGGTGACGTTGTCGAGCCGGAACAGCTCGTGGTCGGCGGGCGGCGGCTCGGTCCAGAAGACGTCGAGGCCCGCCCCGGCGATCCGCTTCTCCCTCAGGGCCGACAGCAGCGCCGTCTCGTCCACGACGGCGGCCCGCCCCGCGTTGACGACATAGGCGTCGGGACGCATCAGGGCGATCTCGGGCGCTCCGATCAGCCCCACCGTCGCGTCGTTGAGGGGCACATGAACGGTGATGACGTCGGAGCGGCGCATGAGTTCGTCCAGGGCGACGATCTCGGCGTCGACACCTAGCGCACCCGGCTCCAGATAGGGGTCGTAGACCAGGACGTCCATGCCGAACGCCAGCGCCCGGCGCAGCACCCGGCGGCCGATCGCGCCGCCGCCGACGATGCCCAGGGTCCGGCCGCCCAGACCGATCCCGCGGAACCGGGCGTACGGCTCGAAGACGTCGTCCGCCGTCCAGTTGCCCGCGCGCGTCCACCGCTCGGCGGCGCTGGTGTGACGGACGGTGGAGAGGATCAGGGTGAAGGCCAGGTCGGCGGTGATCTCCGCGTTGCGCGCCGGAGTGGTGGCCACCGGTATGCCCCGGCGGGTGCATGCGGCGAGATCGACGTTGACCGGGCTGGCCCGGCAGGTGACCACGAACTTCAGCGCCGGAGCGGCGTCCAGGGCCGCCTGGTCGACCCGGTCGACCTCGCAGACCACCGCGTCGGCCGCCGCGAGCCGGTCGGCGAGCCGGGGCCGGGCGAGGGAGTCGCCCGCCATGGACGGCTCCACGGTCTCGATGTCGAAGAGATCGGCCAGCCGCGCGGCGGCGGCGGGATCGAACGGTGCGGTGATGAGCAGCCGCGGTCGCGGCGACGCACTGGTCACAGGGTTTCCCATCCATCGGCGTCATACGCCGACTCAGCCTTGTCAGAGGTGTCAGAGGTGTCAGAGAGGTCAGAGAGGTCAGAGGTGCTGGAGGTGTTTGTGGCAGGGGGGACGGACGGCGAGGCCTCGGCCTCGGTCCGCAGTTCCCGCAGCGCGGGCCAGAGGGGTCGCAGCGCGTCCCGGGCTGCGGCGAACACCCGCGCCTGCCGGTCGTACGGTTCCCGGAGGGCGGGGTCGGGGCGGAAGGCGTCCGTGGGGCGGGCCAGCGCCGTGAGCGCTGCGTCGAGGTCCTCGGCCACCCCGCCGGTCACCATGGCGAGGGCGGCCACGCCCCGGGCTCCCAGCTCGGGCGCGGTGGAGCGCACCACGGGCTCGCCGGTGACGTCGGCAAGCACCTGACAGAGCAGATCCGAGGAGGCCGAGCCGCCCGCGATCCGCAGCACCCGCCCGGGAACGGGCGCGCCGAGGCACTCGCGCAGGGTGAAGGCAATGCCCTCATAGACGGCGCGCAGCAGTTGCCCGGCCGTGGTGCGGACGCTCATCCCCACCCAGGACGCGGAGGCCGCGCTGTCGATGAAGGGGGCACGTTCCCCGCTGGGCGAGCCGTAGGGGAGATAGACGACACCGCCCGCGCCGGGGCCCGCGGTGCGCGCGACCTGCTCCACCTCGGGCCAGTCGCTGTCCTCCAGCCCGGTCACCCGGCGCACCCAGTCGAGGTTGGGCGCGCCCGTCATGGGGGCGAGGCAGGCGAGGGCCTGTCCGTCCAGGCCGGTCGCCAGGGTGATCTGGCCCTGGGCGCGGCGGTCCCGGCTGTCGCGGTGCACGGTAGCGGTGAACGCAGTGGTGCCCACGATGAGGTAGGCGTCGCCCGGCCGGACCGCCCCGAGGCCGACCCCGCCCGCGGCGGCGTCGACCAGACCGGCGGAGACCGGCACGCCGACCGGCAGACCGGTGGCGGCGGCGGCCTCGGCGGTGATGCGGCCCGCCGGGGACGCGGGGGGCAGCACCGGGGCGAGCAGCCGGCGGAAGCGCTGGTGCCCCAGCCCTTCGATCAGGGCGTCGGAGTATTTCCCGGCGGCCACGTCGAGATAGGTGCGGGATGCCTCGGAGGCGTCGGTGGCGACCTCGCCCGTGAGCCGGAAGCGGATCCAGTCCTTGCAGTTGAGGTGGTGGGCAGCCTGTGCGAGCCGCTCGGGGTAGTCCGCCTCCAGCTGTTCCAGGAGCACCGGCAGCGCTCCGGGAAACAGGGACGAGCCGGTGACCTCGTGGACCAGCGCGCCCCGGCCGTCGGCCTCCCAGCGCGCGCCCCGGTCGGCGGCGGCGCCGTCCATCCAGATCCGCGCGGGGCCGCAGGGGCGGCCGTCGGCGTCCACGAGCCACGCGCCGTCGCCCTGTCCGGTGACCCCGACGGCGGCGATCTCGACGCTGTCGCCCGCCTGCCGGACCGCCGAGCGGACGGTGTCGCGGACGGCGGACCACACCTCGTCCATGTCCTGTTCGACCCGGTCGCCGTGGTGTGTCACCCCCAGCGGCGCGCGCGCCCAGCCGAGTTGCCCGCCGTCCCACGCGAGGACGACGGCCTTGACCGCGGTGGTGCCCGCGTCGATTCCGACCACTGCCTGCCGAGCCACTGATGAACCTCCCGCAACCGCATTATGAACATTGGTTCATCGAACGATCTAAAGTGCAGCAAATTTAGGCGGGCAGACTGCCGCAGTCAACCGCCCCCGCCCAGGCAAACCCGGCCGACCCCTTCGACAGGTCCGGACATGCCAAAGGACCCCGCCCGGGGGCGGGTCCTCGCGTGCGGCTCAGCTCACTGAGCAACCTCCAACGCGCATCCCGGTACAGCCTGCGAGCGCTCAGCAAGAAGTCCGGTCTCTCCCCCAGCTTCCTGTCACGGGCCATGAACGGCGAACGGTTCCCGAGCTGGGAGGCGACAGCGGAAATCGCCCGCGCCTGCGGCGCCGACCCCGAAGTCCTGAAGAAGGTCTGGGACGACGCCGACGCCCGGCGCGTCCGCAAGCCCCGGCCCGAGACACTCGCCTCCGCCCTGCGCTTCCTGCATCAACGGGCAGGAAGCCCGACACCCTGGTCGGTGTCCGTCAGCAGCGGCTACGCCCTCGCCCCGGAACACATCACCAACCTCCTCAACGGGACCACGATCGGCACCTGGGAAGACGTCCAGACACTCATCCAGGCACTCGACGGCGAGCACACCTACTTCGAGCCCCTCTGGCAGCAGGCGGCCGCCGAACGCACCACCCCCGCACCGGCCCCCGCACCACAGCCCCCGGGCCAGGGAACCACCAGCCGGATCGAAGACCTCATCACCGCGTTCAACAACATCCTCGCCACCACCACCAACCGCCCCACCACCCAACGACGCCCCCTGCCCACCCCCATCCAGGGCGCAACCACCTGGGCCGGCCAATAGCCCCCACCACCACGCACGCCCCGATGAGCCGACCCCGAACGGGCCGGCTCAAGCCCCCGCCCCCAGCCCAGCGCCGTCAGCGCCACCGGATTCAACGGAGCCGACGTAAGCGGGCATCGAGCTGACACACGCCGAGAACCGCTACGCGGCGACCTCGTACTTCACGACGGTGTCCGTGCAGTCTTTACCGAGGTCCTCCAGCGCTGCGCGCTCCTTGCCGTCCGCGGTCAGCTTCCAGCGGAGCTTCGTGGCCACCCAGTCGGCGCCGTACGTGCACTGAGCGGACGCGGCCGACGGGAGCCATTCGGCCGGGTCCCGGTCGGCCTTGCTCCGGTTGGTCTTCGCGGTGACGGCGACCAGCGACCTGTCGGCGTCGAGGTCGTTCGCGTACTGCTCACGCCGCTCTGCTGTCCACTTCGAGGCCCCAGCTGGCGGGGAGCGTCATTCCCCTCGTACGGTATTCCGGATTCCGGTCCGCGAGGCCGTGTCTTGCGGACCGTCTTCACCAGCCTCGCGCTGGCCTGGATACGGTGGCGGCATGGCCACGATCCTGCGGCACCCTCGACCTGGATTCACGTGGAACTGGTGGGCCGTCGACACCAAGGGCTTCCTCGTACAGTTCAACGACGGGCCTGCCCCCGAGCACCTGCTGGCGCATGTGGACCGCGTCGACGCCGCAGCCGCGTGGGCGGAGGAACACCGCTCCGGGTGGTTCAACCGTGGTCCCCTGCCGCTCCACGTGTTCGACTGTAACGGCGAGTTGCCGACCTACACCCGGAATGGTGTCCCGGGCTCCCCATTGCGGCTGCCCGACGCACCGGCAGTCATCGCGGACGTTGCGACCTTGGTCGAACTGAACAAGGCAGTGGGAGACACCTGGACGATTTATCTCGACGAGGGATGGGTTTAGACAACTCGTTCTGGACCGCCCTCAGACGGAGCGCCACCTCGCGAGATAGGCGGGGCCTTCGGGAAGGTAGCGGCTGCCTGGCCTCTCGTAGTGCTGCCATTCAACCTCGAAGCGCCGGGCGTCTGTTGGATCTGCGCGAAGGGGGCCGAGCAGGGCTTGGAGTGCGTCGTAGCGTGCGTCGACTTTCCCGCTCCCTGGGTGAGTGTCAGTGGAGACCTCGTCTGCTTCATACCGGGCGTTCCAGGCGCAGAAGATGCTCCATTGCTCTCGTTCCATGTCCAGCGTCAAACGGTCAGCAGGCCAGACGAGGAACTCGTCCTCTTCGGGGTCCGCGTAGCCGGTGACCGACTCGAAGTAGTGGGGCAGCCCTCCGATGGAGGCGAGGCCCGAACGAGGGCCGTCGTACCAGTCGTTCTCCACGTAGACCTGCTCAAATCCCGCCTCCAGCAGGCGAGTCTTCTCATCCGATGCGCTCATCCCTCCATGATCCCCCCGGCGGACCGCAGCCGGGCCTCGAGGTACGCGGTCCAGTCGGTGGCGGCACGGCGACGCCATTGCTGGGCGGTGATGACATGCAGGCCGAGCATGGGGGCAACTCCGCACGGCGCACATCACCCCGGATGAGCTGGCTGAGGTTGAGGCCCGTGAGCGGGAGGTGCTGGAGAGCCGTGCCCGGCGGTACCGGGGCGGGCGGGAACCGATCGGGCTGAAAGGCCGTACGGTGCTGATGATCGATGACGGGACGGCCACGGGGTCCACGGCGCGCGCGGCCTGCCGGGTCGCCCGTGCCCGCGGGGCTGCACGGATCGTGCTCGCCGTCCCCGTGGCACTTCACGACTGGACCGCACAGCTCGGCGAGGAGGCCGACGAGCTGATATGCCTGCACACCACGCGGGACTTCCGCGTGGTGTGCAGCCGCCGAGCCACATGCGCGGATCACCGCGGTCGTCTCGCGGTGGCCGCAGGCCCGACCTGGCGGGGCCACGACTGCCGTCGGTGACGGCGCCAACGCTACTGATCGTCGGGGGCCACGACCAACTGGTACTCGACCTCAATCGCGAGGCACAAGCGCGGTTGCGCTGCGAGAACCGCCTCGTGGTCGTCCCCGGCGCCACCCACCTCTTCGAGGAACCCGGTGCCTTGAAGAAGGTCACCGATGTAGCCCGTGACTGGTTCACCGATCACATGACCCCCGTTCCCCGTACGGCGGACTGAGACTGAACGCGTGCTCAGGTCACAGGCGCTGCGCAGCCGGGACGAGGGGCATGTGCGGCCCAGGTGCGGTCAGTCAGTGCAGCGGTGGCAGACGGGAGCTGGGAGGCCGCGCCCGGGGCAGCGTCGTGGCTCGCCGGTCGATCAGTCGTGGGACGCGGAGTGGTGCGTGAGTTGGCCGACCACGGTCGCACTGTCCGCGAAGAGCCGCTCCTCGACTACGTAGCCCTCCGAATCGAAGGTGATGACGGCCGCCATCTCGATGACGATCGAGTTGCCGGTGGCCGCGAACGCCCCGTACTCGCCGTCGTGTGTGCCTTCGAAGCGGACCAGCATCGAACCGGTGAGGCCGTCCTGGCCCAGCGGACGGATGCTGGCCCTCAGGTCACTGAAGCCCGCGAAGAGCGCCGACTCGCGGGCGGCGAGCGCATCGATCCCCTCCTGGGGACCGGTCAGGGGCGAGTCGTACCGGGCCGGTTCACGCCAGAGGGCGGTCACTGCCTCGATGTTGTGGTGATTGACAGCGGCCTCGGCCGCGCGAGCGAAGTCGTCGATGAACATCGCCAAGCCTCCTTAATTAAACCTGCGTGCTGGTCTATTTAATTACCAGTATCATGCTGACCATGGCAAGCGCGATCAGGAACAGTGCCCCTGCGAGGCGAGTCGGCCGCCCGCCGGGACCCACCGCCCATGGAGCCGCCTCCCGCGACCGCATCCTGGAGGCGGCCGCCGGAGTGTTCGCGCGACTCGGCTACGACCGTGCCCGGATGGCGGACGTCATCATGGAGAGTGGACTCACCAAGGGCTCGGTCTACTTCCACTTCGAGAGCAAGGAAGCGCTCGCGATCGCGGTTCTGTCCGCCAAGCACGCACAGTGGCTCGACCTCGTCCGCACGAGACTGGCCGCGACGCCGGAAGGGGTCGATCGGCTCGAAGCGCTGCTCCCGACGATGCTCGACCTGCACCGCGACGACCCGGACGCCTGGGTCATCGCCCGGTTGATCCAGGACCTGGCGGACGTTCCCGAAACCCGCCCGCTGGCAGCCCAGCTGACCCGGACCTGGATCGACGACGTCGCCGACCTCATCCGCGGCGCCCAGCGCGCGGCGGACGCAACGGTCGGGATCGACCCGACCCTGCTCGCCACCGTTCTCGTCGGCGCCTTCGACGGTCTGAAAAACACCGTCGGCATCCTGAACGCCGGTGCCGACGAGGCGAACGCACAGCTCGCCGCCGGCGGCGAGGTGTTGCTGACGATGCTGCGGTCCGTCCTGGGGCGGGCGTAGCCCGCTCTCCCATCGCAACCGGTGATCCCGCCGCCGCGCGAGCGTCCGCCAACCGTAGTTCCAGAACACCTACTACCGCCTGACCCGACGCCAGTCGGTGTTCGTGCCATGCGGCGCTCACAGGCAGGCGTCACCAAGATGACAGTAAGGTTTTCTCAACGAAATGATTTCGCTGCCGCTGGGGCGTGGTGGGCGGCTGTGGACAGGCGTGAAGCCCCTGGCAGGACGGGAGTGCGAAGATCGCGTCATTGAACCAGCGGCTTCACGTTGGTCGCCTACGCTGCCATGCGCGATGTCCCTCGCCATGCCGTTGAGCTCGTCGCCCGCTTGCTGACCGGTCACCGGTGCCAGACCGCCACACCGAAGGGTTCCGGGCGCCGGGTCCGTTCCGTCAGGCACTGCTGATACTGGGCTGGTTCCGCGACCGGGCGTGCGTGTACTGCCTGGCCCGGGACACGGGCATCTCGCAGGCCACCGGCTATCGCTACCTGCACGAAGGCATCGACGTCCTCGCCGGTCAGGCCCCAAACCTGCGCGACGTGCTGGACCGCTGCCGCCGGGAGGGCGTGACGTATGTGGTCCTGGAGGGCACGCTGATCCCCCACCGCCTCGCCCGCGACTACGAGACCCACCCGCACCGCTCCGAAGCCATGATCCGCCTCGCAATGATCGACCTGATGAGCCGCAGGCTCATCCGAGAATCGACTCCGAACTGGAAGGATTCATAGTGTTCGGGCCACACTGACGCGTGCGTCCTCGCCCCTCATGGCCTGCGGCCAGCGGTCGTCGATGACACCCGCCGCTTCCCGACAGGCACCACAGGCGTCCTCCCGTTCCGGCAGCCATCAGCGGTCGGACGGCGACACGCCAGTTTCCCTGATCCCACACAGTGTCCTGCCGAAGATGCCGAAAGCGTGGGAGACACCAGCGGGAAGGTCATCCGCGGCGGCCCTCTCCCAGCGCATCTCCATGGGCAGGTACGGCGGTCGCGAGATCTCAAACCACTCGCCGCCCACATGGGTGGCGGCATGGCACCAGGAACAGGACCAGATCTCCTCTTCCCAAGCCGTCGGCAGCACCGGCCACTGCCACATCGACCGTCCACACACATCACACGCCACAGGCGGATCCTCACACGCCGGCACGGACCGCCCCAAGCAGCTGACATCGCGCCAGTTACCAAACACCCCCGCCAGGACAAAACGTTCTTTAAGGGCTGGAGATCACCACCCCTGGTGGCCCGCAGAACGCCAGATCAGCCGGTGGCTTGAAGCGCGTCGGCCTGTGCCATTCGGGCACAGCCGAAATTCCTGGCGCCGGTGCCCGGACAGCCGCAACCATGACTACGCACTGACAAGAAGACGAGAACGGGGGAATTTCATGATCACGCATCATACGACTGCACGCCGCTTTCTCGCGGCGGGCCTCGGCAATGGTCGCCTCCATAATTGTGAGGCACTCATGGATGAGAGCTGAACGAGCGATCAGTCTTATAGGCCTGGCGATCGCTGTGCAGCAAGCAGACTGTGCGACGCCCAGCCAATGACCAGCCACGAGGGAGATATGTGATGGACACAGGGAACGTAGAAAAAGGGCAAGCAAATTGGGTGCTTGCTTTCGATGCTTCGTGTGGTACGTGCCGGGAGGTATCGGAGGCGGTCAGGCGCGTGTGCGGCGGGAAGTTGGAGGTCCTGCCGCTGATGCATCGGGATGTGGAGCAGTGGCGTGAGCGGGCGCTGGGGGCTGAGGCGGCTTGGGTGCCGACGCTGCTGCGTGTTCGGGATGCCGAGGTGCGGGCTTGGACCGGGAAGGCTCTGGCGGCGCCGCTGGTACGCCGGTTAGGCCTGCGCTCCACTCTGCGCGTGCTGACTGCTTTGGGGCAGCTCCGCCAAGACGCGCACGCACCCGTGACTGGGCCTGAAGAGAAGTCGGGAGTGGGGCGGAAGCAGTTCCTGAGGCTGGGTGCGGGAATTGTCGTGGCGGGTGGTCTTGTCCTGACGGGGAGGACGCCCTCGTTCGCCGAAGACAGGCAGGTCGCGGCGAAGGCGTGGGTGGAGGCGAACAGGAATCAGCTTCCACAGAGCTATGACGCAGTGATCGCATACAACCTGGAGTACCGCCGGGCAATCTACCGCGAGCTCCCAGCCTCTGCCCGCCGTCAGTTGTGGCTCGAGCAGCTGCAGCGCTACCGGGCCGACCACCCCAGCCTCACAGCTGAGCAACACCACGCCCTCGACCACATCACGGCCATAGCGGAAAAGGAGTCAACGTTCGCCCCTCGGCGAGTCGCCAGTCATTCGGCACGAAAGGAGGAACAGGACGTAAAGGAGACCGCAGTGCAGGCATTCGGTCACGACGAGGCCTACGCGATCCTCGCATCACTCGGACCCTCCACACCGCCAGATCCTCTGGCGATTACGGCTCGACCCATCGCTTGTACGTGTTCCGACGAGTCCGACTGGTGCACTAACGACACCTACTGCAAGAAGAATGCCAGTAGTTGCGACGTGACCGGATCTGGGTGCGGCCAGTTTTGGGAATGGGCCTGCAATGGCCGGTGCCGCAACTGATAGGTCGCCAGGTCAGTTGGTTAGGACCTGAGAGGTAAGAGCGTCCCTGGCGACGCAGACTGGCCCAGGGAAAGACGACTCCGCTTGGTTCGGCTCACAGCGGGATCCGTGTCCGCTTGGAAAACCCCCGCCTCTAAGTACACAAAGAGGCAAGTGAGGCCAGCTCTGGCCCGTCATTGAGTATCCGGCAGAGTCGATTCAGGATGCTCAAGTGTGGCTGATTCAAGGTCATCGAATCCGCAAGAGGCCGCTTCGGAATTGAGCCGTTCTGGTCTGACAACAGAATCCCATTCAGGAGGTCCGAGATGAATGGAAGCCAAGCAAATTGGGTGCTTGCTTTCGATGCTTCGTGTGGTACGTGCCGGGAGGTATCGGAGGCGGTCAGGCGCGTGTGCGGCGGGAAGTTGGAGGTCTTGCCGCTGATGCATCGGGATGTGGAGCAGTGGCGTGAGCGGGCGCTGGGGGCTGAGGCGGCTTGGGTACCGACGCTGCTGCGTGTTCGGGATGCCGAGGTGCGGGCTTGGACCGGGAAGGCTCTGGCGGCGCCGCTGGTACGCCGGTTAGGCCTGCGCTCCACTCTGCGCGTGCTGACTGCTTTGGGGCAGCTCCGCCAAGACGCGCACGCACCCGTGACTGGGCCTGAAGAGAAGTCGGGAGTGGGGCGGAAGCAGTTCCTGAGGCTGGGTGCGGGAATTGTCGTGGCGGGTGGTCTTGTCCTGACGGGGAGGACGCCCTCGTTCGCCGAAGACAGGCAGGTCGCGGCGAAGGCGTGGGTGGAGGCGAACAGGAATCAGCTTCCACAGAGCTATGACGCAGTGATCGCATACAACCTGGAGTACCGCCGGGCAATCTACCGCGAGCTCCCAGCCTCTGCCCGCCGTCAGTTGTGGCTCGAGCAGCTGCAGCGCTACCGGGCCGACCACCCCAGCCTCACAGCTGAGCAACACCACGCCCTCGACCACATCACGGCCATAGCGGAAAAGGAGTCAACGTTCGCCCCTCGGCGAGTCGCCAGTCATTCGGCACGAAAGGAGGAACAGGACGTAAAGGAGACCGCAGTGCAGGCATTCGGTCACGACGAGGCCTACGCGATCCTCGCATCACTCGGACCCTCCACACCGCCAGATCCTCAACCCGCCGAAATTCTCGCACGGGATTGCACATGTAATGTCGCAGACGACTGGTGTACCAACGGTTTGGCTTGTTGGTACAACTGGGGGAACTGCAAGAAATCCGCAAGCGGGTGCGGCGCTTTTTGGAATGAAGCTTGCAATGGCCGCTGCGACGAGCCGTAATATGTCGACTGGAAGCAGCACGGAGGGGTCAGCCATCACGACTCGTGACTCGTGAATGAAGCTAAATCGCTCATTCAGTGAGACCGGCCCTCCAAGAGGGCGGTGCCCAGGGGGGCGGGTGTGGAGTACGCATTGGCCGGAGCGTCGGCTGGTGACGAGGCCAGCTTCGCAGCTGCACGTCGCTTTCTCGCGACGGGCCTCGCTGCACTTGTCCTGGCCGGTACGGCCGTCGGCACCGCGTAGGCCAGCTCCGGAGGTACTCCGGACGGCTCCATCTTCTCGTGGGTTGGATACGGGCCCGTCCCCTGGCTCGGCGACGGGGACAATTTCGAGCTGACCGACCAGTGGGGGGACGGGAAGTCCATCCAGTTGCGCGTCTGTCTAGGGGATGGCCCTGACTACGCGCACGCCTACTACGGCGACCATCGTGCGGAACTTCGACAACGTGAAGAACGGCCAGAAGGTGCGCTTCCGACTGTGCGGCTACGACGATGGCAAGGAACAGGGCTGCAGCGCGAAAGCATGGTGGGAGGAGTAGGGGCAAGACACCCGCCCTCCCCGGGAAGGCATTTCGTGGGGCACGGCCGGCCCCGTGTCGGATGACACGGGCGGAAGCTTCACCCGTCGAGTGTGTACCGCCCAGGAGGGGTGTCGAGTAGGCCCCCTCCAACCGAGGAGATGTGCGCGTAGCGCGCCGGGGCCATGGCCCCGGCGCGCTACGCGCACATCTCCTCAAACCGCTAGCGTCATCCGTCCGCAGGTCATCGAGCCGCCGTGACTCCTCATGGAGGAAAGAGCTCGGCAGCGACGGCGACCTGAACGAAGGCGGTTCCATACGGATCCAGCTGTGCACCTTGCTGAACTGCAGTGGCTGGTACTGGGGCACGACCTGACCGTTGCAGTGACCGGCCGGTCATCCGCCATTGAGCAGGCGCCTGCCCAGAGGGCTGAGCAGGTGGAGAACCCGGTTGTCCACACGTCGGGTCACAGCGAGTCCGGCGGTCCGCAGAACTGCGACGTGTTCACTCGCCGAGGACGCGGAGACGGACAGGACGGCGGCCAGCTCGCCGGTGGTGACCGCGCCGTCGAGCGCGGCCAGGACGCGAGCGCGGGTGCGCCCCAGCAGGGGCGCCAGCGCTCGCAGGTCACCGTCCGAAGCGGTCTCGGCAGGGGCCGCCGGGTAGACGAGCACCTGCGGCAGGGCCGGGTCGGCCAGGGCCACCGGCATCCTCCAGCAGAAGCGCGAGGGCACCAGGCACAGGCCCCGTCCGTCGAGGTAGAGATCGCGGCGCTCCGGATAGGGGGTCTCCAGGACCGGTGGCTCCCACTGCATCAGCGGACGCAAGGATGTGAGCAGTCCCTCTGCTCCGCGGTCACGCAGTGCCCGCAGTCGGATCGCCCGGTCGGCCTCCACGGCGGCCATGCCGCAGCTCCAGGCGGGCGCGACGACGGCACGGTGGACGCGCCCCATCGCCAGGGCCAGCCGGTCGAGGCGGTCGGCACGTCCGGAGGCCAGTTCATGGATCCAGCCGGGGACTTGATGATGGCGGGCGAACGCCGTAGTGAGTTCGTCGGCCAGGCGTCGGTGCGGAGTACGGCACAATTCGTCGAGACCGGCACGCATTCCGTCACGCCCTGACGCGGGTGTGAGGAAGTCGGGGAAATATCCTGCCCGTTCGGGCGCGAGCAACCGCACCATGCGCACGTCGGCCGCCAGCTGCGCGCCCGTGACTGCGGCCGCGGCGCGGCGCCGCCAGGCGGAGAAGGCCGCCGCGCCGCCCGCGCTGAGCTGGTGCACAGCAAGCACCGTGTCCCATAACGGATCTGTTGCCACGTGGACCTTCGCCAGATCCCGGTCGGTGAAGTGGATACGCAGCATGAGTTCCCCATTGACAGCGTGATGCAGCAGACTCATCCCACGGCCTTTGTGCTGAGCTGGTGCGGAACCGCTCCAGGACCTGCAGCACGTTGCTGAAGGAGGGCGTGGCGATCGCGCAGTACTGCTTCACTTGTTGAAACAGCGCTCGACAGCGTTGCAGCATTTGTAGAGCTGTTGGTCGAGGACCGTGGGCTGCCGCCGTGACGGCCCCGGTTGTGGTGGTCTGCCTTCTGATTCGAGCGCCCCGGTTCTTCGGTCTCTGAATTGTCCGGCAGGCCTTGCCCGTATTAAAGGGCCGGCCGAACCACTAAGACGTTAGGGCGCACGGTTTTCTTGGACCAGCGTGCACGGTGCTCAATTTCGGGTGCGGGTTGTGCACGGTGCTCAGACGGCCCGGATGTTGGCGATGTGGAGCACGTGGACGACGTCGTGGATACCGGTGCCGGCGGTGAGCAGATCGAGGCCCAGGACGGACTCAACCGTGCGCAGGTGCGTGCGGATCGTGTTGCGGCTGATGCCCAGGGCGCGGGCAGCCTGCTGGGCGTCGGTGTTGGCGTCGATCCAGGCCTGGAGAGTGCTGCGGTGCCGAGTCTGAAGGGGGCGAAGGGTGGCTGTGGCCCAGGCAGCGGCGCGTTCGGTGCGCAGCAGGTCGTCCAGGGTGGAGAGTGGTTGGTCGTAGTCGGGTTCGGGGGCGGGGTGGGAGCTGCTGAGGACGAGGGCGAGGTGGAGGGCGGCGCGGCAGCGGATGTCGGTGAGGTCCAGGCCGAGGGATGTTTCGGTGCGTTTGAGGTGTGCGGTGACGGTGTTGCGGCTGAGGCCGAGGAGCTTGGCCACGGCGGAGCGGGGCATGTTCATGGTCAGGCGGGTGATGTCGGTGCTGGTCTTCGTGGCTGTGTCCAGCGGTCGCAGGAGTGTGCGGGCCCATTCTTGGGCGGCCTGGTGGGGGAGGACGCCTTCCAGTGGAGTCCGGCCGTGGTAGGAGGCCACGCGGCCGGGTGCGGTGCGGGCGGCGGCCAGGGCGTGGGCCGCCTGGCTGTAGGCCTCGGCCGCCGCGTGAAGAGGATGGCCGCCGCTGACGCCCATCACGTAGCGCGGGTTGTCGCGTACCAGCCGGTGCAGGGTCTCGGCGTGACCATGTAACTTGCCGCCGACGCGATCTGGTTCCTCGTCGTCCGTGAGGAGGCAGATGAGGTGGCTCTTGAAGACCGGGCACTGCACCATCAGGCCTGAGCCGTGGTAGCCGGAAGGGTCCTGGTAGGTCCGGACGATCTTGTCGCGGTCTGCCGGCGGGCACTGCAGCAGGTAGAGCCGCAGCCGGTCGGCGTCCAGCAGCGGCGGAATGGCGCCGGTGGTCATCCGCCGGGCCAGTACCGGCTCCCCCGACAGGAGTGCCGACAGCACCGCGAACCGTAACTGGCGTGTCCCGTGCTGGTAGTCGTGCCAGATGCGATCACTGCGCCCTGCGCGGCGCAGCAGTGTGAGGACGCTGCCGGTGTGCGAGATCAGAGCGATCGCGTCCGGGGTCGGTTTCGAGGGGGCGGCCACCACCAGGACCGGACGGGGCTCGTGTGGCCCGAGAGCCTCACATCGCACGTGCAGCGGCCCGGATTGGGTCACGGCTGCAGCCAGCTGCCCGCCGGACATGCGTACCAGCAGCGGAGCGAGCGTTCCCAGCACCTCGCGGGGAAAGCCTGCCGTGGACGACTCCACCGTGCCCGCGTCGTCGGTGACCAGCGCGACGTGGACGCCGGTCTGCCGGTGCAGCCATTCGAGAACCTTCCGTACGTCAGGGCCGACCCCACGTGACGCCTGTAGCCCGACTTCCCGCAGCAGTCCTTCCAGGGCTCCGACCTGCCACTGCGCTCCGGCATCCCCCACGGTTCCACGCTCCTCTGCCCGACAGCCCGTTTCTCTCCGGCTCACCGTGTCCGGGGCATGGCCCGCACATCGGTCATCCCTGCCACCCTGTGCTCACCGGCACAAGTTTTCGCGCGGCCGTCGACGGGCGACCCAAGGGGCCCGCTGCGCCCCGCGCTGTCCAGCAGCTTCGGCGCCAATGGGGTCCTGTCCGGGCTGCGCGGGCTGGCCACGCTTAGCGTCTACCGTCTGCGGCGGGGTGGGCCCCGCGCGTTGCCTCTCGTTTCGCCATGGTCCGCACCGTACTGAGCGCCGGTCAGTCCAGCCGGGACTTCGCGAGAACCGGCCAGGCAGGTGCCTGTGTTCAGCCACCACTTTGAGCACTATGGCCGAGTTCGGTATGCGCAGGTAAGAGCGGACCGGGTGGCAGTTGCCCGCGCGTACGCCGCGGTGCACGGCCGCCTCCTTCCTCCGACCACCGCGGTCTGGGACGGGCATCCGATCGGGGTATGGGCGAAGCACGCCCGGGCGGGGGCCCGTAGGGCGCGGGAGAACGAGGAGCTGCGCGCGGCCGGCCTCCCCGTCCCTTCGGCGGCCGAAGCGATGACCGAGGCGCGGCAAGATGAGCTGGACGCGATCGATCCGGGGTGGTGCCCTGACTGGGACACCGGGTGGCAACGCTGCTACCGCCTCGTCCAGAACCACGTCCAGGCCGGCGGGACACTCCCCATGGCCGACGGCGAAGTCGTCGGCCAGGGCGAGGACCTCGGACGCTGGGTGAACGCGCAGCGGTTCGGGTGGGAGCAGCTCCTGCCCGTACAGCGGTGGCTGTTGGAGAACACCCTCAAGATCACACCGGCCGGGGAAGACGATCGACTGGTGAAGCGGACGCAGGACACGAAGCGGGCGGTCAACCCCGCAGCGGCACGGCAGTTCCATGCCCGTGAAGGGCATCTTCGGGTACCCCGCAAGCATGCCGAGCACCTGGGAGACGGAGGACGGCCCGGGAGACCGTCAGGATGGTACTGACGGGGGCGTGGAGGTCACGCTCGGCACCTGGCTCGACAACGTCCGCAAACGCGCCGCGAAGCTCTCTGGGCAGCCGGGCGGGTCTCGATCAACTCGGCATGCGCTGGTAGTGCTGTGGCCGGGAACGTTCACCGGGTGTATAGGGTGAACTGGTGTTTTCAGATATAGGCCCCGTGGAGCTGTTCGCCGCGATATCAGTGGTGCTTCTCGTCCTCAGCGTGCCGTCGATCGTCGCCTACCGCAGGAGGGTGCAGCGCCTGCGGCCGGTCATCGTGGTCAACGTCATCGGTGCCTTCACCGGTCTGTTCTGGTTCGTGGCCCTGTTCATGGCGGTGTCGATGCGTACCCGTGACTCCGACCCGACGCTGCCGGCGGCCGGGCATCTCGGCCTCTGATTCCTGGCCTTGGTGCTGTGCCCGGAGCCGGGTAGACGCGGCGGCTTCGAGCAGCAGCTTCGACGTACGTCACAGTGGTGATCTGGCGCAGCGCGGACCGACGGTGCCCAGCGCGAACGAGCCGCCGAGCAGACCGGAACGGTCGGCGAACTCCAGGGCGGCCGCCGCGGCGGCCGCCAGACAGGTGCAGGCGTGCGGCAGCAGGGCGGCGCCGTCGGAGGTGAGGACCACCTGCCGGGGCAGCCGTTCGAACAGGGGCTCGCCCAGCTCCTTCTCCAGGGCCCGGATCTGCTGGCTGATCGCGGGGGACGAACTGCCCGGAGCCTGGCTGACAGACCACTCGCAGCAGAGGCGGCCGGCCAGCACCCACGACTACGAGGTGGCTTCCGCGACGACGACGTAAAGCGTCACTGCGGCGAAGAAGGGCCCCGTAGCGAGATCGTTGAGCCACCTCTGCGATGCCAGGGCTGACAGGTAGCCCGCGGACACGGCGCGCTCGGTGTTGCGCTGAAGACCGAGGACCTGGTCCGCTGCCAGAACATCACGAAAGACCGACGTGACCGGGACAACGGCCAGCACCGCGAATCCCGCATCCAGTGCGAGCCGGGCCAGTTGACGGCCGATGACCCCGTTGCGTACGACCTTGTCCGTCACGTGGCGGGTGTAAGCACGCGAGACCTCGATGTCGGGGTAGTCGATGGTCAACGAATCCCAGTCGGGTTCGCCCATGACAAGTCTGCCGCCTGGACGCAGTACACGCCGGGCCTCAGCAAGCGCCTGGGCCGGGTCCGCAGCGTGCTGAAGCACTCGCTCGGTCCTGGCACGGTCGATGCTGCCGTCCTCAAGCGGGAGCATGTGGATATCGCCCAGCTGTACCTCGACCGCGGACAGACCTTCCGTACGCCTTTGTGCTTGCTCGACCATCTTCTGACTGGAGTCGATGCCGATCACTCTGCCGGACGGGCTGACCGCCTTGGCGAGGGTGCTGAGATCTGTGCCGGGTCCACAGCCCAGATCGAGTACGGTCTGGCCGGGCCTGGCATCCAGTGCGTGGAGCATGACGCTCTTGTAGGAACGCGCCGTGTCCGTCGCGGCCAGTCGGTCGAGATAGCTGATCTCGTCAGGAACAGCGCTTTCGAATACGCGTCCGGACAGGCGGGCCATGGAGTGCGCCTCCTGCTCCAGCAGTTCCCGCCCAGCGGGCGTGAGGCAGACCGGGCGTTGGCGGCCCTTTCCTTCCAGGGGCTTCACCAGTTGCTTCGCCTCCAGACGGGCCAAGGCTCCGTAGAGGCTCCCGGGCCCCAGGCGATGCCCGGAGACCTGCTCGATGGCCGCGTTGATGGCGTACCCGTGCAGCGGACCATCGGTCAGTGCGCACAGCACAAGCATCTGGGCGTCGTTGGTGCGCATGACTTCTCCAACCGTGTTCAACCTTCTGATTGCGTTCCTATGATGGTACACGGCACGTAGTACGTGTCGCGTAGTATCCAGTACAGGTGAACGACTGACTCCAGCGGCAGCTGAGCGCGAGCTCCGGTCTTGCCCCTCCGGGCCGGTGCCGCGGACGACGCCAGACATCACGACGAGCCGACCTCTGCAGCGCGCCAAGAACTTCCGTCTCTGCCCTGGGCACCACGCGAAAGGCCTCACAATGCGCACCGCCGATCTCTTCTACGCCCTGTACGCCCGTCGGCTGCGCCGGCAGACCGCAGCGGGCCCGCTGCCCGAGCACATCGGCCTGATCATGGACGGAAATCGCAGGTGGGCCCGTCAGATGGGCATGGCCAACCCGAGCATCGGCCATCGGTACGGTGCCGAACACGTGGAGAACGTGCTGTCCTGGTGCGAAGCGGCTGGCATCAAGCACGTGACGGTCTTCGTCTGCTCCACGGAGAACCTGCAACGCCGCGGCGACACCGAGGTGTCCTTTCTCATGCAGGTGATCGAGCAGGTGGTGGCAGTTCATCTCGCTCGCCCTGACACCCGCTGGCAGGTGCGCATCGCAGGAACCCTCGACGCGCTGCCCGACTCCACGGCCCACGCTCTCAAGGAAGCGGTGGAGACGACCCGCGGCTGCGCCACCAGATCACAAGTGACCCTCGCCATCGGCTACGGCGGAAGGCAGGAAGTCATCGATGCCATGCGCGAACTGCTCCACGAACAGGCAGCAGCCGGAACCACCCTCGAAGACCTCGCAGCACACCTGACGACGGACGACATCACCCGCCACCTTTACACGGCGGGACAACCTGACCCGGACCTCGTCATCCGCACCAGCGGAGAACAGCGCATGTCGAACTTCCTCCTGTGGCAGAGCGCCTACTCGGAGCTGTACTTCTGCGAGGCCTACTGGCCGGCCTTCCGGGAGATCGACTTCCTGCGCGCCCTGCGCAGTTACTCGGCCCGGCAACGCCGCTACGGCGCATGAGGTGCGCACACAGCGTCACCCGGACCCGGCCCAGAACTGACGTTCCCCTGCTGGTGTTGCCGGGCGCAAGCAGACTGGTGAGTTCGGCAGTCGCCTCCCGGGGCGGCTTGAAGCAGTGGCAGACGCGCTCCGGCTTCTTGTGCCGGGACTTGGCCATCAGCATCAGCAGGCTCGCGCACAGATACCTATTTGTTTGCCGTTCGGGGAGGACCTTGATGAATGTCACCTTGCAGGTGGACTCGACACCGTCTGCCTCTGCGCTCTTCCTGCGCCCTTGGAATGATGGCGACGTCGAGCCCCTGGTCGAGGCATATCGCGATCCCACGCTGCGTCGTTGGACGGGGCTTCCTCTAGAGAGCATCGAGGATGCAGTGGAGTGGCTGGAGCTTCAGAGACGCGGCTGGGAAACCGGAAAACGGCTGAGCTTCGCTGTGCATGAAGATCACTCTGGCACTGGGGAGGGCCGGCTGGCTGGCAACGTAGTCATGAAGCGGACCAGTTCCAGCCAAGAATCCGCAGAAGTCGGCTACTGGACGGCAGTCCACGCCCGAGGCCGGGGGGTGGCCCCTCGTGCCCTCGAAGCTCTCACCAGCTGGGCCTTCGGCATCTTCGCGGTCGAAGGTCTGGAACGTCTCGACCTGCTCCATCAGGTGGACAACCTCGCCTCGTGCCGGGTTGCGGAGAAGGCCAGATACAGGTTTCACCAGGTCCTTCCGGCTCGGCCGCCATTCCCCAGGGACGGCCACTTGCATATACGACGAGCCGACACTCCGGCCTGATGCGGGAGAGAAGCTGCCTGTCAGCGTTGCCAACTGCTCGATGAGGACGGGGCCCACCCACGAGGCGGGAGGATGGCGAGCCGCCTCGAGGTCGCCGGCGGGTTCGTCGGCGAGCTCCTGGACGACGAGGCCAGAAGCGGGGCGCACCGACTCGAAGTCGAGCACCAGGACGACACCAGCGCAACATTCCGAGATGACAAGACGGAGACCTCAGCATGCCTACCGCCGAAAACCATGCCCAGTTCGCACGTCCGGCCCAGGTGAACGACTATGACAGCTTCGCCGAGTCGTACTCGGCCCTGAGCGAGACCAGCCTCCTGAACGCCTACTACGAGCGGCCCGCGATGCTGTCCCTCGCCGGGGACGTGGCCGGCCGCCGGATCCTCGACGCCGGATGCGGCTCTGGCCCTCTGTTCGCTGCGCTACGCGATCGGGGTGCCCTCGTCACCGGCCTCGACTCCAGCGCCCGGATGGTCGAGCTGGCACGGCGGCGGCTGGGTGCCGACGCGGCCCTGCATGTGGCCGACCTGGGCAACCCGCTGCCGTTCGCCGACGGTGCGTTCGACGATGTCCTCGCCTCGCTGGTGCTGCACTACCTGAAGGACTGGGGGCCGACACTGGCCGAGGTGCGGCGAGTGCTCAGGCCCGGCGGTCGACTGATCGCATCAGTGCAGCACCCTTTCGTGGACTACGCCATCCAGGACCCTCGGCCCGATTATCACGCGACCACCAACTACACCGACGAATGGACCGACCTGGTTGGACAGACCACCTGGATGAGCTTCTGGCGTAGGCCACTGCACGCGATGACCGACGCCTTCACCTCGGCCGGCTTCCGCCTGGCCGTCATCAGCGAGCCACAGCCCGATCCGGCCGCCCGCGAGCTGTACCCCGACGACTTCCACAGCCTCTCGACCAAAATGAGCTTCCTGTTCTTCGTTCTGGAGGGACCCCCGGCTACCGGCTCGGCCGAGTAACAAGTGCCTGCGATCGGCCCGCTCCGTGGCAGCTGCAATACCCGCGAGGGCAAGGCCACGCCGTACCGGGTTCCTTCAGCTCGAAGGCGGCACGCTGCACCTCCAGCAGTGTCGTGGTTGCTTCGAACAGCGGACCCTGCCGCACCGCTTCCATCTGGAAGTGGTCCTCGCGCGCCTGGAGCAGGCCGAGCGGCAAAAGCGTCGCGGTCGGCAGCCGTACGCCCGAAAGGTGGAACACACAGACGGCGTGCACCGATTCCGAGGCGCCGCCCGTAGGGGTTCAGTGGCCTTCGCGTCCGCACCCGGTCCAGCGGTGTCACTTGGCCGCGGTTTCGTGGCCGGCGTCGCGGGCCACGGTCAGGGATTTGGTGTGGAGGCCGGCGGCAAGGTCCTTGAGGTGCTCCGTGCCAGGGGAAGTCGCGGCGAGGGTGAGCTCGCGTTCGATGACAGTGAGGTCGGCATGCCACACGTCGGCGAGGATGCGCTTGAGGTACGGGGTGCAGTGGTCCCAGCCCTCGCGGAGTGCCAGGGCCATAGCCGCCGCCTCGCACCGTGACCAGGACGGTCGCCTTGTCCTTGAGCACTAGACTGCCCAGGGCGCCCCGGCGATGACCAGGCCGACCCAGATCTTGAAGTGCTGGGAGACACCGAGGTTGTACAGCGGCACGGCCAGCGCCACCGCCTCGGCGGCCTCCAGTTCCGAGGCGAGCGATC
The DNA here is from genome assembly GCF_045040875.1 of Streptomyces sp. NBC_00012. Classification (NCBI taxonomy): domain Bacteria; kingdom Bacillati; phylum Actinomycetota; class Actinomycetes; order Kitasatosporales; family Streptomycetaceae; genus Streptomyces; species Streptomyces sp. NBC_00012. Next base: position 524,270 of record NZ_CP108310.1, read on the forward strand.
CGGCGAGCGTGAGCGCGTCTCGCGGGGCGAGCGTGCGGTCGAGGGTTACCTGTTTCTGCAGAGGTCCTCGTCGGGCTCCCAGTTCACGTAGAAGGGACTGCTGCACGGTGTGGTGACATCTGATCTGGCTTGCCCGTGGGCGGCCTGGAAGGACGTTGCTGTGCCTGTTCCCCATCCCGAAGAGTTCCGTGATGTCGGCGACGGATCCGGCCCGGACTTCGCCGCAGAACAGTGGTCGTCCGCGCTCATCGGTGACGACGAGGGCTTCCATGGCGTTGATACGGCTCTTGCCGGAGATGAACCGGCTGCGTCCGCCGCGGTGCGCGCCCGGGCGGCGGGTGATCTCGGTGGCGTCCTCAGCGCGGTTTGGCCGGTGGCGCCGAGATGCGTGATCACATCTTGTCCGCCGCCCGGATGCCGAGTTCCGCCGCCCTCAGTTCCTCGAGCGGAGCGAGGTCGCCGAGTCCGGCTACACACACCACGTCGCCCCCGTTCAACGCGGCGAGCGAGGCACCGATCACCTGGGCCACCGGCATTCCGCCCTCGTCGCGGACCGACGGGTCACACCCCCGCCACAGGACCCTCATTTCGCCGCCGCCGGCGACGGAGCGTGCCCGCTGCGTGGGCTGTGACCACTTCTCCACTGGCGGCACAGGCGCTCGGCATGAGCCGGCCCACATCGCGCCTGCGACGTCCGGGCGTCAACGAGCATCCTGGAGCGCAATACCAGCAAGCACCATGGGTCGCTGCCTGTGCCGGTGTGACACGAACTCTGGTAGGCCGGGCGACTGCGAGGCCCCGGCGTTCCACACGCCGGTGCCGGGCCGTTCGACGGGCGGTTGACCGACAGACGCATCCTTTCAGAGGCCCTGTGGTGCAATAACATCTGCCCGGCACCGAGCTTGGCGTCGGCCCAGCGCCCACCCGGGACAGAACCCTGAACGCCGCGAGCAGCGAGGAGTCACCGTGACCGTATGCGGGCCTGACGGGGACGGTGGGCCGACCACTCGTCTTCCCGAGAACGGGGGTGACCGGGGCTGGGCGATGACCTTGGCAGGAACATTGGCGGCGGCGGAGACCGCGGCGCCCGTGGAGTCGCTTGACGTGGTCGCGCGCAGGCTCAAGGAGCACCTCGGGGCCGCGTCGGTGTCGTTCCTGATCACCGACTTCACCGGCGGCTCAGTCGTACGGCTGGGGGCGGCGGGCAGCGTCGACATCGATGAGCCCGCCCGGCGCATCACGCTGCGGGGCACCCTGTACGACGACGTGATCCGCACCCAGCGGCCGAGCGTGGAGGATAGGGGCGAGGGCGCGCTGGTGCGGATCGTCGCCCCGGTGACCAACCGCGGGGACGCCATCGGGCTCCTGGAACTGTTCTTGCCCGTGACGCCGGACGCGCAGGTGATGAGGGAGGTCAGCGAGACCGCGCACGCCCTCGCATACATTGTCATCGCGAACCGGTCCTTCACCGACCTGTACCAGTGGGGCCGCCGTACCGTCCCGCTGAGCCTGGCTGCGGAGATCCAGCACCGGCTGCTCCCGGCGTCGCTTGCGTGTGAGGCGGCGCAGTTCGCGGTGGCCGGGGCGCTGGAGCCGGCCGACCGTGTCGGGGGTGACACCTTCGATTACGTGATCGACCGGGACTCGGTCCAGCTCTCAGTCACCGATGCCATGGGTCACGATGTCGACGCCGCGCTGCTGGCCACTCTCCTGGTGGGCGCTCTGCGCCGGGCACGGCGGGCCGGTGCGGACCTCGCCGAACAGGGCCGCCAGGCCGACCAGGCCGTGGGTGAGCACGGCCGCCAGGGCTACGTCACCGGCCAGCTCCTGCGTATCAGCCTGATCGACGGCAAGACCGAGTTCATCAACGCCGGGCACCCCTGGCCGCTGCGAATGCGGGACGGTCAGGTGCGGGAGATCACTCTGAAGGTCGATATGCCGTTCGGCTTCCATGCCCCTCACAGCTACCGGGTCCAGTCGCTGGACCTGCGGCCTGGCGACCGGCTGGTGATGCTGACCGACGGCATGATGGAGCGCAACGCCAACAGCCTCGATTTGTCGGACTTGATCGTCCGCACCCGCGCACTGCATCCCCGTGAGGCCGCCCGCACCCTCATCGCGGCGGTCGTTGACGCCAACCACGGTCACCTGCAGGACGACGCGACCGTCATGTGCCTGGACTGGCGCGGCGTCGGTCACTCCCAGCGGGACGCCGACACCGGCGCCGACCTCGCCGACGCCTCCGCCCCGTCGCGGACGCAGGGGACCACTACTGGGCGATGACTCAAAAACTGCTCCGATACCCCGCTTCGGCCGGCCCTGGGCGGGCGAAGCGGGGTGCTCTGCCCCAGGTGACCGCGTCATCTGGGCAGGCGCCTGCGGCGGCCCAGGCGCAGGCCGAGGAGGACGAAGTCGGCGAGCAAAACCATCACACCGATGACCAACAGGTAGAACAGGCCCATCGCCACCACTCCGATGATGCCGAGCACGATGGCCACAACGACCACCTGCAACCTACGGAGTCTCATGACCGCCCCGCAGCCCGCCGCCCGGCCGGGCTTCACCCCCGCCCTCGACTTCGCCTTCGAGGTCCGCGCCTTCCTCGCCCCCGCCAGGCACATCGGCCACGGCGCCGGCGAAGCCACCGGTCAACGGGTTGTTCTGGCTCCTCAGACGTTCGACGCCCGGGTTGGGCGCCGACTCGGTCGGCGTGTGTACCTGGCTGGGGGTGGCCGTCGTCAGGCGCCGGACAGGGTGAAGAGGGCGCCATCGGGGTCGCGGATGATGAAAGCGCTGTCCGGGGTACCGGCCGGTGTGGGAACCGGTGACGATTCACCTCCGGCCGCAACGGCGGCCGCCGCGGCCTGCTCGCCGTCCCTCACTCGGAAGTCGACGTTCCACCGGGGCCGAACCCGTGGGTCCGGGCCGGTTTCGTCGCCTCCGCCGCGCAGGGTGGCGACAGTGCGTCCCCCGGCCTGGACGATGATGTGGTCCTGGGCGTAGTCGACCGTGCAGCCGCCGGGTGGTCGGGCCCAGTCGAAGACCTCCGCGTAGAAGATGGCGGCGTCGAACGCGTCACGGGTCTGGAGGTCCAGCCGCACCGGGGCACTGCCCCTCCCCACCGACCAGGTCAGGGCCGGGCCTTCCCAGAATCCGAACACGGCGCCGTCCCGGTCTGCGGCGATCCCGGCACGGCCCTCACGCAGGGGAAGAGGGCCGACGGCGAGCGTGGCGCCGCGCTCGCTGATCCGGGCCGCTGTCTCGTCCGCATCCCTGACGGCGAAGTACGGGGTCCAGACGGCAGGATGGCCACCGCCTTGGCAGCATCCGATCCCGGCGACCGGTTCACCATGCTCCAGAGCCACCGCGAAGCCGCTGCCGAGCGTGCTGGGCCTGAACGCCCAGCCCATGACGTCGGAGTAGAAGGACTGTGCCGCGCGCAGGTCCCGCGCCATCAGGCTCACCCAGCAGGGCGCGCCGGCCACCGGCACGGTTCCTTCGAGGGCTGGCATTCGGTGCTCCTGCGGGTGCGTGATGGACGGCGGGCCATGCCGGGTTCAACGGGGCGTGGTGCGGAGCAGGTCGCGCACCCGGTCCACCAGCCCGGCGCCCGGAACGAGGAGTCTGCTGGTGGGCGGGGTGTACGGGAGCGAGGGATGGGGGCGGGTGGGCGGGGTGTTCGGGAGCGGGGGATGGGGGCGGGTGGGCGCCGTCTCCCTGGCCGGCGTACCAGTCGGCCGAGTTCGTCCAGCTTCTCGGGTGGGAGGGTGGCTGCGAGTTTCGGGAACAGTTCGTGTTCTTCCTCGCGCACGTGGGAGGCGATCTCGAACTTCAGCTTCGCGATCGTGTCGTTGAACTGCGGGTCATCGACGCTCAGGTCTTCGAGGTCCTTGAGCATGCGCTCGGCTCCGGCGTGATCGGCGAGTTCCTTGTCGGGCCAGTGCCGCACCGTGCGGTACGTGCTTGCGGACCGCGAGGTAGAGGTGCCGTTCCTCGGCGACGGTGTGCCGTACCAGTTCCGTGGTCAGACGGTCCGCGAGTTCCCGCCGCCGGGGGTGGTCGACGGGCTGCAACTCGATCTGTGTGAACAGATCCTCCAGCTCACGGTGGTCGGCCGCGAGTTCCGCGATCACATCGCCACCAGGTTCCATCGCGACACAGCACCTCTCCTCGCGTCTATCACCCCTCGGGGAGGTGGCAAGCACACAGACAACACACCCCGGACGCAAAACCCGCGCCACGCGCGCGGGAACCACGCCGTACTCACCTCCCCGGCCCACGTCTCCGTGATGAAACCGCTGGAAAACCGCCCTCAACGAGTTCGACGTCCTCTTCGACGGTCGCCTTACCGCCACACGAGCGTAGACCGAACAGCCCACCGAAGAACCCGTAGGCCAAACAGACGAACCACACCTGATTCCTGATAGACCCTCAGCCGCAGGACCGCGTGGGTGGTGTGGTCAGCCGAGGAAGGACAGCCGGACTTGGCGTTCGGGGCTTTCCCGATTGGAGTTCACCAGTACAACGGACTGCGAGGCCCCCAGCTCCAGCTCACCATTGACTACGGGCAGCGTGGCGTGTGGTGGTACCAGTGCCGGGAGCACGTGGTCACTGCCGTGGCCTGGACGACCGTGGCGGGCTCGCCAACGGTCGTCCGCGGGAAGAATTTCGCGGAGGGCTGCCAACAGGTCATCGTCACTGCCCGCGCCGGTCTCGATGATGGCCAGGCCGGATGTCGCGTGGGGGGTGAAAACGTTCAGCAGTCCGTTTCGCCCATGAGCGACCTCCCGGAGGAACGCGGAGCATGCGTTCGTCAGGTCGTGCATGGTCTCAGTGGCGCCGGTTGCAATGTTGATGGTGCGGGTGGTGAAGGTGCCGGTCATGCTTCACCGGTACCCATCACGGAGCAAAAGCACTAAGGGCCAGATGGGTTGTTCCTCCGGGACTCCGCCGGTAGAGGTCGACGTTGCGGTCGAGGGTGGCGGAGAACAGCATCCGCTGCCCCTCGGGGCGGACCTGGTCCAGGAGCGCGGTGACCTGGGGCATGAAGCCCATGTCGGCCATCTGATCGGCCTCGTCCAGGACGGTGATCGCGACCTGGTTCAGCCGGCGGTCACCGCGGTCGATGAGGTCCTTGAGGCGGCCCGGCGTCGCGACGACGACCTCGGCGCCACCGCGCAGCGCACTGGCCTGCCTGCCGATCGGCATTCCGCCGACGACGGTGGCCAGGCGCAGCTTCACCGAGCGGGCGTAGAACGGGCCGAATGGAATACGAAAGTGAATCTGGCCTGCAGTGAATCCGGTGCGGGAGCAGGCAAGGGAATAGGTGACGTCATGCGGACGTGAAATCCAGGACGCCACGGGTGCGGCACCGTACGGGTCTTCCTTATCAGGCGGCGGAAGAAGCGTCTTGCCGCGGCCTTGTCCCGCCGATTCCGGACGAGGATGTCGAGGACGTTGCCAATCTGGTCGACGGCCCGCCACAGATACTTCAGCTCGCCGTTGACCTTGATGAAGACCTCGTCCAAGTGCCACTTTCCGGGCCGTGGCCGACGGCGGCGCAGTCCGTCGGCATAAGCCTGTCCGAACTTCAGGCACCAGCGGCGGACCGTCTCGTAGGAGACGATGATGCCGCGCTGCAGCATCAGCTCCACCTCGCGGGATGACAACGAGAAGCGGAAGCACAGCCACACGCAGTGGGAGATCGATCACCTCGACCGGGTACCGGTGCCCCTTCGACGGCGGCGTACTGCCCACGGACAACCCCCTCCACCATGATCAACCCGAAGATCATCCCACCCGTCAGCCAACGTGACAGTGCCGCCGATGCGGTTCTGTCGGGGCCGGGGCCGGCGCGACTGCCCGGTGATGAAGCGGCGGCGTCCGGCGTCCTGAAGCCGCCGTCGCTGCTTGCGCAGTCCTGCTTCTTCTCCGCCTTCGACTTCGGTGTCCGGGGCCGTTTCCAGATCGGCTCCCACAGCACAGGCTCATCAAGCACGGCATTCAGCTCCGGGGCGGCTTCGCGTGCGCGGGCGAGGATGTCATCGAAACTGGGTTCTTCCGGTGTGCTCACGCAACTCCTCCTGGGGTCCGGCGCTTGAACGCGCCGCGCATCACGTACACCACGGCGACGGTTTCGACGGCGGCCACGGCGACGTCGACGGCTGGTTCGCGCCCGCGCCCACACTGCTGCGGCCGCCAGCCGCGCCCGCTCCGCCAACCGGTCGATGACGTCGGCACCGTAGGCCCGGATCGCCGAGGCCCGCCATCGCTCACGCAGCTCGGTCAGCGACAACAGCACCGTGCGCTTCGGCGGGCGCGTCCGGTCGCCGGCCTGGCAGTCCAGCGCGTAGGAGGCCCGCTCCCCCGGCGGGTGCCCCTGCTTCTCCTCGTAGTCGGCCACGAGGACAGACATCGCGTCGGCGATCTGCTGACGGCGGGTCGACTGCCAGCCGATGAGCCGCTGGTCGATGCCGGCAATCTCCATGACCGGCCGTCGGCCGGGCGTCGCCTCGCGCGGCTCCCACGCTGTAGGGCCCACGTCTTCGTGCGCACCGCTTCCTGCGGAAACGCCGGAATCCAGGCTCGATGCGCACTCGTTCCGTCGGCCGGGCGTGCGCAATCCTTTGGTGCCGCGGTTGCTCGTCGGAGACGCGGCCTCGGCATCGGCGCAGGTGGGGGCCCCAGCAGGTTTCGCCGAGAAGACAAACGAAGTAGCCCCTGACCTGCGCCTGCTTGGGGGGTGAGCGCTGGTTTGCGGCCGCTGCAGGCGCCGCGATGTCTGGCCGCGGGCCTCCCGGTGGTCCGCGACGCGCGGCTACACGGAGATCGCCCCGGGCTGCACGGTCATCGCCGACCTCTCCGGCCCTGCGTGGCCGCTTGAGCGTCAGGGCCTCGGTGTGAGGTCGTCGGAACGGCCAGCCTCGAGTCGTGACCACTGAGGGATGGGGCGTCCGTTGCTCCGCAGTCGGACGTGATCGGCGGGCGTGCCCTGAACGCGGGGCCAGCCGGAGGGCGAGTCTTCCCACAGCTCCTGACGTCCGTACACGGTGAGGTCCATGAGTGCATAGCTGTAGTCCATGGCCTCTACGCCGCGCAGGGTCGTCCAGTAGGTCTCGAAGATGCGGTCGCCGTCCCGTAGGTAGCACACGAGGTGCATCATGCCGACATGGCGTCCGACCAGGAGCACGTCCTGGGAGGGGACTGCCGAGTACCACGGCACGTCCCAGCCCATGAAGTCGCGGTAGCGGCGGCTTGCCTCGTAGGGGCCCTGGCAGAAGACCGCGTAGGTGATGTCGCGCGAGTGAAGGTAGGACAGCTCCTCAACCTGGGTGGTGACCCACGTGCAGCCTTCGCACTGCTCGGCCGCGGGGTGGCCGTGGTGCCACATGAAGTAGTAGGCGATGAGCTGGCCGCGCCCTTCGAACGCTTCGAGCAGAGTGACCGGCCCGTCGGGCCCCGTCAGCTCGAGATCGGCGGCCACCTCGACCATGGGCAGGCGCCGTCGGGCCGCAGCGATCGCGTCACCTTCCCGGGTGTGCGCCTTCTCCCGCACCCGCAGCTTGTCCAGTTCTGCCTGGAAGGTGGCCCGGTCGGCCACCGCCGGCAACGCCGCCGCGCGGTCGGCCGTCCTGTTCTCCTGATCAGTCATGACCTTGTCCTTTCGTCCCTTCGCCGGCCGGCGTCCGCTGCCAAGGCGAACATGATGTCGTCACTTGCTCTGCTCAGCCTGTTTCGCCAGGCATGGTCACCGACTCCGAGCGAGTCGTAGAGGGGCTCCAGGATCACATCCTTATCGATCACCGGAAAGCTGAGGCGCCTGGCCAGACTCCGTGCCAGGGTGCTCTTCCCGCTGCCCGGTAGACCTGAGATGACCACGAACGCGACGCTACTCACAGGGGTCAGTATCTCGACGCCATCAAAGGCAGGCCAACTCGGCCGCTCAGTCTCACCCATGCGCTGGCGTCCATCCCTCCTGAACATTTCCGAGCCCGTCGACCTCCAACTGCTGCCCAAAGTGCCGGGCAAACGCTGCTAGTGAAAGCGCGCAGCAAGCGGCTGACCAGCACAAATCCGCACCGACCCTTTAGATGCCGGAGACCATCACCAACACCGCACCACCGTTATCAACAAACCCTGATCATCCCCAGGCCAGACACCCCGTCACCACTGCCACAGACACCCAGGAAGCACCCACCCACTTATCAAAGAACCCTCAACACCCCAGCTCAAGCACGCCCACCACACCAACTACGAACCTTGGATCACATCAGACGTCGGCAGATCCGCATCTACAACCAGCTCGCCCTGCGCCCCGCCGTCGGGGCGGCCGAGCTGCGACGGGAGCTGATCCGGCTGTCCTGCCTGATCAGCTCCCACCCGTACTGGGCGGAGCACGGCTGGAGCGTGGCGGGTCGGGTCGAGCTGTTCCGGGCGGCCGAGAGCGGGCCGGACGGGGTACGGGCTGCACGAAGCCGTGACTACCCAGTCATAGGCCAGGGTCCGCCAGGGGCCCGGCCTGGCTACAGCGGTCATGCCCCTACCTATCACCTCACAGCAGGGCGACCTGGGCGGTCGGGGCCTTCCCCTCCAGGACGGCCCGGACGCGCTGCTCCCTGACACGGGCCCACTCCAGTGCCGTCGGCTGACTGCCGATGGGCGCCGCCGGCACGGCGGCCGCCGTCCTGGAAGTACACCTCTTTGAGGGCTTCGGCGAGGGTGGCGAGGAGGAATCCGGTGCGCTCTTCGCAGGACATGATGAAGCCGAGCGCGGCGGCGTCGGCGAGGAGTGACCGCCGATACGGCAGCTCCGATCACACCGTGCCTCCCGGGAACGAGAGCACCCGGGTCAATCGTTGCGGCGAGGGCGTGACGGGGTGAACATCCGGCGGGAGAATGAAACGCCGATCTCCCAACGCCGTAGAGAGCTCGGGGTCAATCAGTGGCCACGGCGACCACGATCGCGATCACCGTGGCGAGGACGGCCAGTCCGCCGAGGAGGAACAGGCCGAGGCCCGCGCAGTTCGCGGCGAAGCTTCCTGCCGCGCGCCAGCCCTGGGGGGAGAGGCCGGCGATGCGGCGGGAGGGGGTTCTGGTGTACGGGGGGTTCTCGGCGTACGCGGAGATCTTGCCGTACAAGGCATCGGCGTCGTGCACGGGGCTTTCGTCGTATGCGGGGCCTTCGGCTCCTCGCGCCGGGTCTCCCGCGTGTTTCTCAGACAGTTCCCGCCCCTGCTGCTGGTACGCCAGGACGATCCCCGCCCAGCGGTCCGGCATCCGGGACGCGCCCGCTCGGCCCACCGCCTCCGCCCGCTCCCGCAGCTCCCCCGGACGCGGCCGGTCCGCCGGATCGGCCGCGAGGCACGCTGACACCAGCCCGAGCAACGGCTCCGGTACCCCTGTGGTGTCAACGGCGCCGCGTGCAACGAGCCCCAGCAGCCGTATGGGATCGCCGATGTCGGGGTAGGGCGCCCGGCCGGTCGCCAGGGTGCACAGCGTCGCGCCGAGCGCGTACACGTCCCCCGCCGGAGTCGCCGGTTCGCCGCGCGCCTGCTCCGGGGCTATGTACGCGAGCGTGCCCAGCGTCAGCCGCGTCCGGGTCAGATCAGTGGCGTGCGAGATACCGAAGTCGATGACTTTGACGCCATCGGCCGGCAGCAGGATGTTCTGCGGTTTGAGGTCTCGGTGGACCACACCGGCCGCGTGTAGCGCCGTCAGAGCCGTCGCGCATTCGGCGGCCAGCCAGGCGGCGGTCACGGCGTCCACGGGCCCGCCTCGGGCGACGAGTTCACCGAGGGAGGGCGCCGGTATGTACTCCGTCGCCAGCCACGGCCTCCGCGCCCCGGGGGCCGCGTCCAGCAGCCGGGCCGTATGCCGTCCCGGCACCCGCCGGGCCAGGGCCGCCTCCCGCGCGAACCGCTGCCGGTCGGCGTCGCCAATCTCGTCCTCCACCAGCAGCGTCTTGACCGCCGCCAGTTCGCCCGTGACGGAGTGCACGGCGAGGTAGACGCGGCCCATACCGCCGACGGCGAGCCGGCCCACCAGCCGGTACGGACCGAGGTCCGGCGGATCGGACCGGTGCAGCGGGCTCGGGGTCACACCAAGGCCAGACACAGCAGGCGCCCCCGTTCGGTGAACCGGTACTGCACGACGGCCTCTTCGGGGCAGCCCCGCTCGACCTGCGCAGAGGTGACCACCCGCAGCACCGCCCGCCCCCGGGGAGGCGTGCCGGAGCAGTCGACGGTGGTGGCGAAGACGGTGTCCCCGATGATCGGCATGACCTGGAGGACGGCGTTGTCCGTCGGCTCAGGCCCGAGCACACACTCTCCGTTGGTGAACCTGCGCTCCAGACACAGGCTGACCATGCCCGCGCCGCTTTGTCGCGTCCACGCCATCGCCCCGTCACCGCCCATGCACCGCTCGACGAGCCCGCCCTTCTCCCGCGCGATCACCCTCCACGGCGCATTGGTCGCGGTGCGGCAATCGGCGGTCCGGGGTGCCTCGTCCGTCCAGCCGTGTTCGAAGTCGAGGTCGGTGGTGACGCAGTCGCCTGTCGCGACGGCGTCGAAGGCTCGGTCGGTGGCGTCCGAGTTGTCCGCCTGGCTGTACCAGTAGTAGCCGTACGCGGCACCGCCGGCGAGGAGCAGGAGGAGGGAGGCCATGACGGCCTGTACGGAGCGGACCAGGACACGGGCACCTCCGCTGATGCCGGGGTGGTCGGCGGGTGTGGGGGTGGCGGCATTTGTACGGGAGGGGGCTTCGGCCTCCGCTGCGACTCCCGTACGGGACGGCCCTTCGGCCTCCGTACGCGCCGGGTCCCCGTGCGCGGTCTCGGTCTCGGGCGCCTCCCGGAGTACCTGCGTCGCCGCCGTCCCGTCCTGCGTCTTTTCACGCAGCACCCGCGTCCGTTCCTCATCCTCCGGCGCCTCGGCACGCGGGTCGGCGGTCAGGGCGCGGCCCTGACGTGCGTAACCCTCGATCAGCCGCGTCCACGGCGTCGGCAGCCATCCGCCCGCGTCCGGCGCCGTCGGCATCTCAGCCAGCTCGAAGGCGAACCGCTCCAGCAGTTCCTCCGCGCTCGGCCGGTCCTCCGGCGACAGCGCAAGGCAGGCGCGGACCACCGGCCCGAGTTCGTCCGGCAGCCCGGCCAGATCTGTGTCCGCCTCCGCCACGTACGTCAGCAGGAGCAGCATCTCGGTATCGGGCGGATAAGGGGAGCGCCCGACGGCGAGGTGGAAGAGGGTGGCGCCGAGCGAGTACACGTCGGACGCTGCGGTGGAGGGCTCACCGCGCGCCTGTTCGGGGGACGTGAACGCGAGGGTGCCCAGGGTGAGCTGAGTACGCGTCAGATCCGCCGCGTGCGAGATTCCGAAGTCGATGAGGCGTGGACCGGAGAGCTCCAGCAGCAGGTTCTGCGGTTTGACGTCCCGGTGCACGATGTCCTGCCGGTGCAGTTCCACCAACGCCTCCAGCGCGCCGCGCGTCACCCAGCGGGCGGCCGTCCCGGTCAACGGCCCGGCGCGGCGCACGAGTTCGGAGACAGACGGCGCGGGCACGTACTCCGTCGCCATCCACGGCCGCTCCGCCTCCGGATCGGCGTCCAGCACCCGGGCGGTGCGCACTCCCTCCGCGCGCCGAGCAATCTTCACCTCGCGTGCGAACCGCCGCCGGTCCACATCACCGATGTACCCTTCGGCAAGAAGCGTCTTGACCGCAGCCAGCGATCCGTCGCCTCGCGACCGGGCGAGGTAGATCCGCCCCATCCCGCCCGCCGCGAGCCGTCCGAGCAGCGTGTACGTGCCGAGGTCTGTCGGATCGCCCTCTTCCAGCGGCTGGATCCTCGCCCCACGGCCGGCCCCGAACGTCTCTCCCCCAGCGGTCAACGCCAGCCTCCCCCAGCTCCCCGTTCGCGGTCAGCCCCATGGTCGACCCCGCAGTGTAGCCAGGGGCCCTCATCCAGCAAAGTGGTCCGCGATCACGGCCGGCATCGCCCGCCGCCCCCTTACCAGCAGACGCCGACGCCCTGCGCACCCCTACCGTGACCCAACCGGGCTCTCGGAGGCACCGTACGCCCGCTCCCCCACACACCGTCCTCTCCTACTCTGGGCCGCCGCCCCGGCCCCGGCCGTGTCCGGTCACCTCTGCGCGGGCGAGGCATGCGTGGTCATCGCCGCCATCGCCGCGGTATCAGGCCCTACCCTCCTGGAGCGCCCGATCCCCGCGGTCCTGACCTTGCTCGCGGCGGCCGGCCTGTCGCTGCTCCTCGGCCGACGAGGACGTCGCCGGCAGCCGACCTGGGCGCGGGGTTGCTCGATGTGTCCGCGTTCCATCTTCGAGACCTACCCCCCTGCGTCTTGCCGAGAGCGACAGCGAGGTCGGCCTGAGTCATGCCGAGGCGGAGCCGTGCGCGGCGTACGCGACGGCCGATCTCTTCGGCTTTTCCCAGCATCAGCGCGCCCAGGCAGGCTTCAGCAGGCCAGTAGCCGTTTGGGGTGGACCCTCATGGTGCCCCTGTTGATGATCGCCCTCAGGCATCCTGAGCCTTTCCTGGTCCCGCTCTCTTTCATCCTGGGCGGCACCGTCGATCATTGATCGAGCCGTGGTTACAGCACGCCGAGGTCGATGTCCGGACGGCAGTGCACGCAGGCCCGGGCGCGGCGTTGTCACGTTGGTGGAGTGTTGATCGGTTGAGGGCGCGTCAGGGCGTGTGGGGGTTGGGTGGGGTCCTGGGTCACGCTGCGGTGGGTGGGGCGGTGGCGCCGGTGATCTGGTCCCGGATCACGAAGCGGACGGTCATCTCGGTGCGGTGGTCGGGGGCGGTCCTCCGGTGCCGGCGTGGCCGGAAGTGGGGTGAGATGCCGCTGAACGCGGCCAGGAATCTCTGAGCTCCTCCGACGCTGCGGAAGCCTTTCATGGCGCGTTCGCGCTGCCTCGTTGGCTGGTGGGAGTTCTCGGCCAGGCTGTTCAGGCCTTTGTGGGAACGGTGCTCGACCGAGGGCATCACCCCGCGGCCCTACGAAACCAGCGATGCATGCCGTGCGACGGACAGGACCGACTGATCCTCGATGGTGCGCTCCGGCTGGCTGATCTCGGCCCAGACCGCGTCGAGAGACAGGCCCAGGGTGTCGGCGATCGCTGCGATGGTCGGGAAGGCGGGGGTGGCCACACGACCGGATTCGATCTTCCGAAGAGTCTCCGGCGAAATGTGCGAAGCGAGTGCCACGTCGAGCATCGAGCGGCAGCCCCGGGCTCGGCGGAGCAGGGCGCCGAGACGCTGTCCGCGTTCTACCTCGGCGGGGGTGAGCGGCAACCTGACCATGCCCCCATTCTAATACCGGTACAGTTAGACCGGGATAGTTATTGGACGCACGTGAGAGGCCCCCATGATTGAGATCCTGAACTCCGCGCAGCTTGAGCGGGCGAGGGGCACCGGCACCCTGGTCGGAGACATCCTGCACACGCTGAAGCAGCGCAGCACGGTCGGGACGAACCTGCTGGACATCGACCAGTGGGCCAAGGAGATGATCACCGAGGCAGGAGCGCAGTCCTGCTACGTCGACTACGCACCTTCCTTCGGGCGCGGCCCGTTCGGTCACTACATCTGCACGGCCGTCAACGACGCCGTGCTCCACGGGCGGCCCCACAACTACACGCTGGCCGACGGGGACCTGCTGACCCTCGACCTGGCCGTCACCAGGGGCAGGGTGGCCGCGGACGCCGCGATCAGTTTCCTGGTGGGCAAGGCCAGGCCCGCGGAGAGCGTTGCGATGATCGAGACGACCGAACGGGCGCTCGCCGCCGGCATCGCCGCCGCAACGCCGGGGGCGCGCATCGGCGACCTCTCCCACGCCATCGGCACGATCCTCAGTGAGGCGGGCTACCCGATCAACACCGAGTTCGGAGGCCATGGCATCGGCTCGACCATGCACCAGGACCCGCACGTCGCGAACACCGGACGGCCCGGCCGCGGATACAAGTTGCGCCCCGGCCTGCTGCTCGCCCTGGAGCCCTGGGTCATGGCCGACACCGCCACGCTCGTCTCCGACGCCGACGGCTGGACGCTGCGCAGCGCGACGGGCTGCCGGACCGCACACAGCGAGCACACCATCGCCATCACCGACGACGGAGTCGAAATCCTCACCCTGCCCTCGCAGGCACAGCCGTAAGAGAGCCCACACCGCTGCCCCGACGGCACGCAGAGGACGGGCTCCTTGCTCGCGCGTGGGTTACTGCTCTGGCCGGAAGTCCAGCATGCAGAGCACCTTGTCGAAGCGGAGCGTGCCGACGGCGACGAAGACGGGCAGGCGGCCCTCTTGGATGGGAAACACACCCATGCGTACCCGCAACAAACTTGCCGTCGCCGTCGTCCGGCCGCGGGCAATGGTCAAGAGTTGTGGGTGAGTTGATTTCAGCTCTCGCTGCGGTGGTTGAGGCCGGTCCTGGCAGTGTTGCGGATCCGTTTGGTGCGGCCGGCTTCGGCGAGGATCTCGATGGCCTCGGTGTTCGTCCCGGCGGCGGTCTTGAGCTGGAGCCAGTTGGATGCCGCGAGCAGGTCGTCCGGCTGCCAGGGCATCTTGAGCGTGACGGCGCGGAAGAGTGACCACGCCCGCAGGCGCTGAGCCAGGAAGGGGTGGTCGATCGTGGCCTGGGTCAACGCCTGCGCCCACCCTTCGTAGACGGGACCGGGGTAAAGGCCGGCGGCTCGACGGTCCAGGTGCCGCAGCACGGCGGACTGGGCCATCGTCTGGTCCGGATCAGTGAGCACGCTGCCGACCAGGTCGACCTCGTCCGGGTCGGCAACGTGCCCCAGCTTGTCGAGGTAGGCCGCAAAGCGGACGTGCTCGTCCGGGTTCTGCATGATCTCGTGGACGTTCATGCGGCCGGCTTCTCGCGCTCGACCAGGACGCCGTTCTCGAATCGTGCGCCCGCGCGGACCAGGGACACCAGGTGGGCTCCGGCGATCGCGCGCCATCGCGCCTGAGCGGACTCGACCGGCTTGAACACCATCGCGAGCGCGGCCGCCGGACTGCCCGCGCCTCGCGTGACCTTGGTGCGGAGCTTGACCGTGGAGAAGGTCGACTCGATGGGGTTGGTGGTCCGCAGGTGAATCCAGTGCTCGGCAGGGAAGTCGTAGAACGCGAGCAGTTCGTCCCGGTCCTCGGTGATCTTCGCGACGGCCTTCGGGAACTTTGCCCCGTAGGTCTTCGCGAACGCCTCGATCGCCTTCTCCGCGTGGGTGCGGTCCTCGGCGTTGTAGATCTCCTGCATCGCCTTCGTCGCGCCGGGCTGCGCGGACTTGGGCAGGCAGTTGGCGACGTTGCGGGCTTTGTGAACCCAGCACCTTTGCGGCCTGGCCGCCGGGAACACCTCGGCGAGCGCCCGCCAAAGGCCCATGGCGCCGTCGCCGATGACCAGCTCGGGGTCACGCATGCCGCGTCGGCGGCAGTCGCGCAGCAGGTCGGCCCACGACTCGGTGGACTCGCGCAGGCCCTCGGCCAGGGCGATCAGCTCCTTCGTGCCGTCCAGACGGACCCCGAGCAGGACCAGGACGCACGAGTGGACCTGGCCGAGCCGGACCTTCGGGTGTACGCCGTCCGCCCACACGCAGACGAGGTCGCGGTCGGACAGGTCCCGGTTCTGGAAGGCGGAGTGGTCGTCGCTCCACTGCTTGGTCAGCCGTGTCACGGTCGCGGCCGACAGGCCGGCCGTGCCGCCCAGGAACTGCTCCAGCGCCGGGACGAAGTCGCCGGAAGACAGGCCGTGCAGGTAGAGCAGCGGCGGCACTTCGGAGATCTTCGGGGACTTGCGGCACCACGGCGGAAGGATCTTCGAGGAGAACCGCTTGCGCTCGGCGGTCTCATCGTCGACGCGGCGGTCATTCCGTCGATCAGGGAGCCAGACTGCGTGGAGCCGTCGTCGGTGACTACGCTGAGCACGGGCGTACCTTCCCGACCCGCGCTGCAACGCAGGCCTACTCGGAGACCTTAAGGATCATTCGGGAAGGTACGCCTTCTGCATGCCCTTCCGGAACCGATCCACAAGTCCTGAGCATTGCTCCGTCACCCAGGTGATCCGCATGTCGCGGGCGAATCCGTCGTACGCCGCCCGGGCCACCGAGCGGGCCTGTGCGACGTGACCCGCGTGCGCCGAGGTCCTGCACAACCAGGAGGGGGCAGTGACCGATCCCCGTGCCCGGTACGCCAGTTGGGCGTCCGGGACGTCGCCAGCAACTACACAGCTGAATTCCTCGCCGCAGCAACCGTGTGGGACACCCGCCAGATGATTCAAGCCCGGCTCCGACGGCGCGCCCGGCCTGAGACAGTCCAGCCACCCCACCGAATGACCCCGGTTGTCCGGGCGGATGAACGCCGGTGCGCTGAACAGACCCGAAGTCGCTCACACCCACCGGCAGTAAGTGTTATCGCTCCCGGCAGCCCTTCCCATCATCCAGTACTGCCACCCAGCGGAACGAAGCCGGTCCGGGGTCTCGGCCATGGCCCGCGGGTATGCAAGCGTCACATATCACTTGCGGGCGACGAACCCCCACTGATCGACGGGCTCAGCACCATCTTCGCTCCGGCTCGGACGCCACAGGGAGATGGACCCGAATCCCGGGTCGACCAGTTCCATCCCGTCGGCGCTAGCGAGGATCTCCTCAGGCTGGCGCACCAGGTAGGGCGGAGTGTCTCCGGCCGCGTAGGCCTCCTGGGCCGCCAGCGTCTGTGGTGTGGCGATCGTGTCGCAGAGCACCAGATAGCTTCCGGCTACGGTGCCGGCCATGTATCGGCGCATGAGGTCGATGCCGGACTGGGGATCGACATGTCCCAGCGTGGACAGCACCATGACGGCTACCGGCTGGGTCATGTCCAGGGTCTGTCCGGCTTCGTGGAGTACTTGTTCGGCTTCCAGCATGTCCGCGTGCACGTAATTCGTCATGCCGTCCGGTGCGCTCGTCAAGAGGGCGCGGGCGTGGGCCAGGACCAGCGGGTCGTTGTCGACGTAGACGATGCGTGCCTTCGGCTGGATGCTCTGGGCGACCTCGTGGGTGCTGTTCTGGACGGGGAGCCCGGTTCCGATGTCGAGAAACTGCGTGATTCCCGCCTCGTCGGCCAGGTAACGCACCGCACGCGCTTGGAAGGCCCGTGACGCACGGGCAAGGTCCCGGGTCTGGGGATAGCTCTCGATAACCTGGTCTCCCAGTTCCTGGTCGACCGGATAGTGGTCCTTGCCTCCGATCCAGTAGTTCCACACGCGGGCCGAGTGCGGTACGCCGCTGCGGATCTGGGCCTCGATCTCTGTCTGCTCAGTCATTTCGCTTCTCGTCTCGTAGTGTCTGAAGGGCAGCCTTGGTCCTCGGCATCATGCCAGGCCCGCCCACGTGACAGCTCGGAACGTGCCCTTCACGTCGGAGGCGACGTTGGTGGCGTCCACCTTGGCTTGCAGGGCGTACACGATCGTCTTGTGCCGCTCAGGTCGACGAAAGAGACCGTCTTATCCGAAGATTGCCGCTTTCTTCAAAGGGTGATCTCGTAGATGGCGGTGAGGCCCTTGCGGAAATCCTCTGGTCAACTGCCCCGACGAGCCTGGCATCGACCATGTCGGCTTCTGTCTCTCCCGCCAAGGGGCTCTGATGAGTTCCTCCGTACGCTGGGCGTTCGCGTCCCGCTGCCCCAGCTGCGCGCGTTTCTCAGTTAGCGCCGCACAGCGGGGCCTGGCGCACATCGCCAGGCCCCCTCCCGCGTCACCACCTGCGAGAGGTGGAGCAGCGCCCGCATCGATCACCATGCGTGGACTGTCACAACAGCCAGGCACTGAGCAGGGTTAGCAGCGCCATCGCCAGTGTCATAACCGCAGCGAAGGCAGCTCCCGCCCGCAGACACGCGGCAGGAACAGATGCTCCGTCCATGCGGTGGAGAATGCCCGAAATGCCTGCGAGGCCTGCGGCGACCAGCGCGGCAACGACGATGAGCAGGGCGACGAAGACGACGCGGGTTGGCGTGAAATGCACGAGTTCCCCCTTGGCCTTGGAGTTGTTCCCGCCCGCGCCTCGGGCGGCATGCAGGGAGACTCGCAACGGGATGCAGCGTCCGGCACGGCAACCGGACAGGAGCGGTGCAACCGCTCGTCCGGTGCTGGTCGAGGCCATACGCTGGGCTCTCAGCTGTCCGGCAGGTAGCCGGACACCATCACCAAAAAGCGGGTAGGGATGGGAACTTGGCCAATGACGACGGGAAGAAAGCAGCCCAGCACTTCACGGACCTGCTTCGCTCACTCGGCCAGATGCGCGCCCTGACGGGTCCTTCCTGGAGACACCTTGCACGACAATCAGGCGTGGCCAGCAGCACCATCCAAGACTGGGTGAAGCATGGCTCCACCCCGGATGAGGTCGACGGAGTGAAGAAGGTGGCCGAGCTGATCGTGGACGCGGCCCGGCAAGACCCCCGGGCAAACCCCGATGTTGTCGCTCGCATCGCCAGTGTGGACTGGACGGCAGCACACAGCGCTGCTCAGGCAGCTCGGTCTGGTCTGCGAGGAGAGCAAGCCGCGTCCAGCAGATCGCAACGCCTGAGAGCGGGGCGAATGGCCCGGGAACGGATTGCTGGACTGCCGGACAGGCCCAGCCCCATAGCGGACTGGGAGGCCCAGCAGCTGAACGTGCATGCAGCGGCCGCACCCGGAGACGACAGCTCGGCGGCAGCCGCTTTCGTGCTGCCTGCCTATGTGCGACGCCCGCACGACGAGAACGTCCGCCATCGGCTGATGAGCATCGTCAACGGCTCGAGGATAGAACTACTGGTGCTGCGCGGCGGATCATGCACGGGTAAGACCCGCACAGCCTACGAGGCTGTAACGCAGCACCTTCCAGACTGGCACCTCATCTACCCCAAGACCGCGGACGCGCTGGTTGCCGCCCTCGAAGCGAACGCCGTCACCGAGGGGACAGTGTTGTGGCTGGATGACGCCCAACAACTCTTCGAGCAGCCCGCCGGCGAGGAAGCGGCCGCAGCCCTACGCCAACTGGTTGAGCAACCAGGACCCGTCATCGTCCTCGTCACGATATGGCCAAGCGCCTACCTGCGGCTGACCGCACCTCCGATGAGGGACGCGCCGGACAACCATCCCCACGCCCGGGCCTTGCTACGTCCGTGGTCCATCATCGACGTGCCGGAGGAGTTCACCGGCGAGTCACTGGACGAGTTCTACCGCAGAGCAGAGGAAGACTCCGCTCTCAACGCGGCTCTTGCGTCCGTCGCACACCCCGGAGCTCTCACACAGACTCTGGCGGCCGGCCCCGACCTCCTGGACCACTGGCTCCACGCGGTCTGCCCATACGGCAAAGCGGTGCTGACGGCCGCGATCGACGCCAGCCGTCTGGGCCTGAGCAGGCCGACGACCGCTTTCCTTCTCAGCGCAGCACCAGGGTATCTCCGGGCGCACGAACGAGCCGAAGCCCCGCACGACTGGGGCCAGAGAGCACTGGACTACGGCTACGAACTCAGGAAGGGTGTCGCCCGCGCGCTCAACGCCGTCCCTCTCAGCGAGGGCATGGGGGCCGAGCCTGGCGTCCACGCCCTTGCCGACTATCTGGAGGAGCACGCCGCGCCGTTGCGCGAGGGTCTTGTTCCTCCTCCCAGTTTCTGGACTGCCATCGAGAGCGAAGCCGGCACTGCGGACGGCCTGTGGCGGTTCGGGCAGGTGGCCGCTCAGCTCGGGTTCCACGCTCAAGCCGAGCAGCTGTACTCCAGGGCGGTTCAGGCATCTGGCCATGCCGAAGCACTGTGGGGATTGGCCAGATACCGCGAGCTCGCCGGAGACCATCAGGAAGCCGAGAGGCTTGCACTTGAGTCCGAACGTGCTGGCAACCCCTACGGGGTCCGACGGCTCATGAAGATGCGCCGCTGGCCGGCCTCCGCGGAGCTCGCCGTCAGAGCCGACGCGGCAGGGTACCCACGCGCTCTGTCTCGACTCAGCTGGGAACTGGAGAACGTCGATGCCTTGGATCTTTTCGACGAGCTGTGGCAGATGGTGACTGAAGCTGGAACGTACGCTTCGGACTCGGTATCGAAGGAAGACGAACAGGGCTAGAAATATAGTCAGGCTGAAAGTGGACACCCCAGCCAGCCGCTGGGGTCAATGGCTTCGGTGCGCACGTGAGCGACTGCCGTCTGGACTCACTTGACCCATGGTGCTGGCCTGCCGCTCACCTCCGCCGCCGGACGAAACCTGCCAGCACCGCGGCCAGGACCACGCCGAACGCGACGACGATCGGCCAGACACTCCCGGTGAGCCAGTACGCACCGGTGCTGCAGACCACGACGAGAACGCCCCACACCCAGCCCACAACGGTGGACCGCTCGGCACTCTGGCTGGATGACCGCCTGACCACAGTGGCACCGAAGCGCTCCCGCAGCGCGACGCTCGGCCATCCGTCGCCAACACCTGACAGTAGCCAGACCG
Source organism: Streptomyces sp. NBC_00012 (assembly GCF_045040875.1). Lineage (NCBI taxonomy): Bacteria > Bacillati > Actinomycetota > Actinomycetes > Kitasatosporales > Streptomycetaceae > Streptomyces > Streptomyces sp. NBC_00012. The sequence goes on from NZ_CP108310.1 coordinate 544,727, forward strand.
GATCCGTGTGCTGCCACCGCTGAAAATCCGAAATCAGGCTGTCCACTCGCCCGCCGGCCGCTGTGGCAAGACCGGCGTCGAGGCGCTCCACGTCGGCCAGGGTCTCCTCGAACAGCAGGCGGATGCCGCCTTCACCGCCATCGGCCAACGCCTCGGTCCGCAGTAGCACGAAGGGGCCGAACCGGGCGTCGATGAGCGCGACGAACTCATCGTAGAGGGGCGAGAACTGCGCGCCGAGCCGACTGGTCAGGCCCTGCCGCCGAGCGTGCAGTCGCGACAGCGCCGTCCGCTGGTCGACCACCAGGTACGGGTAGGCGGCCTCGCCCCACTCGCTCAGCAACTCCGCATGCTCATCGGTACCGGCGTCCTCGGTGTCGGCGATCCTCGCCTCCGCGAGGTCTCCGGGGCTGAACATCGCCCACCACAGCAGCGGTGGCCAGTTCTTGGCCTCCAGTTCCATCGCCCCGTCGAAGAAGTCGGCCCATTCACCCGCCGCCCCGTCCGGTGTGCGGGGCTGCCGGGCGCTGTTCAGATAGAGGCGCAAACTCATTTCGGTTCCCCACCTTCACTCGCGGATGCGCCGACCATGGGCGCACCGGTGGCCGCTGCAGCACCATCGTCCGCTATCACAGCTCCCTCCCCTGTCCGGCGGCTGCCGACGGTCGTCAACCTGGCGTTCATTTGAGGCCGGAGTGGGACAGGCCTTCGACGAAGTGGCGCTGGGCCAGGACGAAGACGATCAGCATCGGCACGACGGTCATGGTGGCAGCGGCGAGTTGAGTGTTCCACATCTGGCCGCCGTAGGCGTCGGTGAAGCGGGTCAGGGCCTGCGGCAACGTGAACAGCTCTGGTGACGTGAGGTACACCGTGGGTTCCAGGTAGAGGTTCCAGGAGGCGAGGAACGTCAGGATCGCCACCGCCGACAAGGCCGGTTTGGCCAGCGGCAGGCAGATCCGCCACCAGATCGCGGGCCGGCCGAGGCCGTCGAGGCGGGCAGCCTCCTCCAGCTCGACCGGGAGAGCGATGAAGAACTGCCGCATGATGAACGTGGCCAGCACACACGGTGCGGCCAGTGCGGTCACCAGGATCAGCGGCCAGTGCGTGTTGATCAGGCCGGCCGATTTGAACAGCTGGAACAGAGGCACGATCGTCACTTCGCTCGGCACCAGCATCCCGGTCAGCACCACCAGGAACAGCGCATTCGCCCCGGGAAACCGGATCCGGGCGAAGGCGTACCCGGCCAGACTGGACACCGACAGGGTGATCAGTGTGACCAGTGCGGCAATGTAGACACTGTTCAGATACTGCCGGGCAAAGGGCTGAAAGCCGAATGCCTCGGCGTATGCGGACAGTGTCGGCGAGTCGGTCCACAGCGATGGTGGGGCATCGAAGATTTCCGCCAGTGGTTTGACCGACGCGGCGACCATCCAGATCGTCGGCACCACGAACGGAATCGCCAGCACGCCCAGAGCGATCACCAACAATACCGACCGGACCCTGTCAGTCCTCATAGAACACCCACTTACGACGCAGCTGCCATTGCAGCAAGGTGAGCAGCATGACGAAGGACAGCAGCATCAGGGCCAGCGTCGAGCCGTAGCCGATGTCGTTGAACTCGAAGGCCTGCTGGAACACGTAATACACGAGGACCGTGGTGGACAGCTCCGGCCCGCCACCGGTCAGGACGGCGATCTGGGCGAAGGACTGCAACGCCCCGACCACCGTGACGATGACGGTCAGCAGCACCGTCGGTGAGATCATCGGCAACGTGATCCGGGCGAAGACCGTGCGGCTGTTCGCACCGTCGATCCGGGCGGCCTCGTACAACTCCTGCGGCACGCCCTGCAAGGCGGCCAGGAACAGCACCATGTTGACCCCGACGCTGCGCACCACCTGTGTGAGGATCACCGACACCATCGCGGTGTCGCCCTCCTGCAGCCAGTTCGGCCCGTCGATCCCGACCGTGCCCAGCAGGCCGTTGATGCCGCCGTTGTCCTGCAGCAGGAAGCCCCAGACCAGGGTCCAGGCGACCACGGAGACCACCACCGGGGAGAAGAACAGCATCCGGAACACCGTGACACCGCGGAACTTGCGGTTCAGCAGAACGGCGATCAGGAGCCCGAGCGTGATGTTGACGACCACCACCCCGCCGGAGAAGAGCACCGTTGCCAGCAGCACCTTGGGCAGTTGCGGATCGTCGGCCAGGGCCGCGTAGTTCTCGCCGCCGACGAAGGTCTGCTTGCCGGTGAAGACGTTCCAGTCGTTCAGGCTGTACCAGATCGCCATGCCGACCGGCAGCAGGACGAACACCGCCACCCCGACGAGCTGCGGCAGGATGAACAGGTAGCCGGTCAGCACGTCCCGCCGGCGGGTCGTCCAGAAGGTCGGCCCGGATGCGCGTGCGGCCTTGGCGGCGGCCGGCGCAGCCGCCTGCCCGGCGGCCTGCGGGGTGGCCCGCTCAGCGGCCCGTGGCCTGGTCACTTGGCCAGAATCGGATCGATCGCGGCGCAGACCGAGCGCAGGACGGCCGGGATGTCGGTATTCGGGCGCCACATCGCATCAAGCGCCGTCTTGCCCTTCTGGGCTATCTCCGCCGGGCTGGTGTGGTTGGGTAGCGTGACGGCGTCCGGCAGCTGGTCGACCACCGCGTCCTGCAGTTGGGCGGCGTTGAGGACCTTGTTGTTCGCGGCGAGCTTGTCCCCGGTCAGCAACGACTTCCGCGGCGGCGGGAAGTACTGGGCCAGCTTGGCGGCGTTCTCCGGATTGGTCAGGTACGCGAGGAAGTCCGCTGCCTGGTCCGGATGCTTGCTGGAGGCCAGTACGCCCACCCCGGCCTGGCCGAGGACGGAGTACTTCCCGCGGGGGCCCGCGGGCAGCGGGTAGAGCCCGAAGTCGAACGTGCCGGTCAGCAGCGAGGCCCGGGAGACCTGCGCGATGGTGAAGGCGGCATCGCCGGCGAAGAAGTCGGCGGTGGTGCCCGGGCCGGGCATCGCCTGGGTCTTGAACGCCGCGTCGTGCAGGAAGGAGAAGGCCTGCTGCATCTCGGGGCTGGCGAAGGTGCAGGTCTTGCCGTCCGGACTCCACGCTGACGCGCCCCAGCCGGTCCACACTGTGGCCAGTACGTTCCACGCCTTGTAGTCGAAGTCGCGGACGACGAAGCCGGCCTTGCCGGTCTTGGCGTGGACGGCCGCTCCGGCGGCTGCGACTTGATCCCAGGTCAGTGTGGCCGGATTGATCTTCTGTCCGGCTTTGGCGAGCAGATCGGTGTTCACGTAGAGGGCGTACGGCGAGTTGGAGAACGGGTAGGCGTACAGCGTGCCGTCGCGGCTGAGCTCCGCTGTCACGCTGTCGAGCAGGTCGTCGTACTTCCAGGCCGGGGTGGCCTTGAGTTTGTCGGTCAGACCGACGAGTGCGTCGGAGGCCATGAGATCCCGCGAGAGGTCGCCCATCCAGGCGAGATCCGGGGCGTTGCCTCCGGCGATCTGTGTGGTGAGCGTCGTGTTGTAGTCGGCGAATGGCAGGCTTTCGAAGGTGATCTTCGCGACGTCGGGATGGTCGGCCCGGTAGGCGTCGCCGATGCTGTCGAGTAGCTTCAGCTGAGCTTCGTCCGAGGTCCAGACCGTCATCCGCAGCTCTGCTGCCTTGTCCGGGGTGTCGGCCGCCGGCCCGGCGCAGGCCGCGCTGAGCGCAAGGACCGTCGTCAAGGCGACAGCGCTCAGCGCCTTTCTGGTTCTGATCATGGTGGTTCCCTTCGACGTGCTGGTTGGCCGGTCCGGCTCAGTAGCCGGCGCCCTCGGGCAGTGCAGTTCGACGCGATCTGTCCGGCTCAGTAGCCGACGACCTCGGGCCAGTGGAGTTCGACGCCGGCCTCGACCAGGCGACGTTGGAGCTGATCGACGAGTGCGGGTTCGGCGGCGACCTGCTGCGGGCTCAGTCCGCGGTCGAGGCAGAACGCGGTGAGCTCGCCCGCGGACTCACCGACGTTCCATTCGACCGGGTGGAGCCGGTAGGCGCCGTTGGTGATGTGGGTGGTGCCGATGTTCTTGGCGGCAGGGATCAGGTTCTGGGTCCGGACCGGGACCAGGGCGCCCAGCGGGATCTCGAACGGCGCCGACTCGACGTCGATGTAGTTGTCGCCGCCGGTCGAGGGGTGCAGGTCGATCCGGTACATCCCCACCCCGACGGATGCGTCGAACCGGGCCGGCCCGCCGGACCCGCGGGATGTGATCGAGATGTCCTGCTCGCGGACGGTGGTCAGCGCCTTGATCCGGCGGGATTCCCGGATGTACGGAGCCTGCGCGAAGCCGTCGTCGGTTCCCACCAGGTCCCCGCGCAGCCGCAGCCCCGGCCACCCTCGGCCGCCGTCGGGCCGGGGCGCCTCGGTCTGGAGCCAGTGGACGTAGGCCCGGGACTGCGCCTTCGCCGCGGCCAGATGGTGCAGTCGTTCGTCGGTGTCGATGATCGAGCCGCCGACGTAGTCCAGCTGGGGCCAGTTGGCCAGCACGATGTCGCTGTCGTACAGGCCGTCGGTGAAGGTCTGCCGGGCGGCGATCCGCCGGAACTGCCACAGGTCCTGATCGCCGGCGTCGAACCGCGGATCACCGGAGACGTCCTGCTCCGGATTCACGATCATGGTGCGCTGCTCCGGCGCCAGGGTGCGCGGATTGGGTGCGGTGAACGACAGCATCGGCGCGCCCCAGTAGGGCAGTTCGAACGAGCGCCAGTCGTCGTAGTCGTCGGGCCGGGCGATCGTGTGGTTCCCGGCGGTGTGGTCGAAGACGAAGCACCACGCGATCGACTGCACGTTGGCCGGGTCGGCGACGTCGGGAGCGCTCGGCTCACCGGTGTCGGACCGTGCCTCGGCGCCGACGACGTACTCGGTGCCGGTCAGCGGCAGCAGATCACCGGTCTCGGTGCCGTCCAGCACGAACTCCGCCGTGATCACGCTCTGCGCCCCGGTCCGCGGATCCGCGACCGTGACCGTGCGGACCACCCCGTCCACGGTCTCGGCCCCGACCGGGACCGCGGGCTGCAGGACGGTCAGCCGGCCGCTCGACCGATACGGCGCGAGGAGAGCGTCGATCACCGCGAGCGCCACTCGCGGCTCGTGGCACAGCCGGCTCACCCGGCCGCGCCCTGGGTTGAGTTCACGGTCCTCGCGGGCCGCCGCCGACAGCGGGTAGTGGTCCCGGTAGTAGCGACGGATGTTCTCCCGCAGCCTCCGGTAGCGGGCGGTTACGCCGAACTGCTCCACCCAGATGTGCTCGTCCGGTGGCACCGCCTGCGACGTCAGCTGGCCACCCAGCCACGGGTACTCCTCGGTCATCACCACCCGGTGTCCGCGCTGCAGCAGGGCGAGAGCGGCTGCTACCGATCCGAGACCGCCGCCTATGACCGCCACCTCTGTGGCGATCTTGTTCACGACAGGCCTGCCGACCGGGCGACAATGGTGTCGCCCGCTTCGACCTCGGCTGCCAGGAGCCGCTGGGTGTCCAGATCGGCCCACTCCTGTGGGTCGGTGGTGACCAGCTGCTGCAGCAGCTCGAGCGCTTCGGCGGCGACCCTTTTGCGTGGCACGCGAAAGCCCGTCAGCACCCGTCCGTCGGTGCGATGACCACGGACCTCACCGAACGCGGCGACCGAGATCTCGCCTGGCACGTCCACCCCGGCACCGACGAGCGAGAGGATGACATCCTCGGTGAGGAAGGCGTCCTCGGCGATGATCAGCGTGGCCTCCGTGGCCCGGGCCAGCCGGGGCAGCTCGGCAACGCGCTCCTCACCCACCAGCATGAACGCCATGCGGCCCGCCGCCGAGGCGGCCTCGACCGCGCCGCGCCGGTCCCGCGCAGTGGCGGTGTCGCGGCCGCGGTGCACATACAAGGCCTGGCGGTGTCCGCTGTTCGCAGCCAGGTCGATCACGGCGTCCGCCGGAGTGACATAGTCGACGCCGACGTACGGCACGGCCGCGGCCGTCTCGTCCCTGCGGCCGACCGCGACGAACGGGAACTGCTCGGCGACCAGCCGTTCCAGCTCGGACCCGACCATCTGCTGGCCGAGCAGGATGCAGCCGTCGGTGAGCCGCAGCCGGGTCTTGCGATGGAACAGACTGCGGGTGCCGTTCTCGACCGGCGAGGACGTGAAGAACAGCAGGTCCCAGCCGATCGCCTCGGCCGCACGTTCGATCCCGTTCAGCAGCGGGCCGTAGAAGTCCAGGCTCTCCGGCGACAGGGCTTCCTCGTAGGTGAAGACTCCGATGATCTGGTTGTCCAGACCGGCCAGCCGGCGGGCCGCCGGATCGGCGACGTAGGTGGCCTGCTCAAGCGCCCGCTTGACCCGCGCCCGGGTCTCTTCCGGGATACGCACGTTCGTGCCGTCACGGTCGTTCAGCACCACCGAGACGGTGGTCTGGCTGACTCCCGCGATCTCGGCGATTTCGCGCTGGGTGACCCGGCGCGGCTTCGTTGGCATCGATCCTCCGGTGATAATGCGTAACTTCAACAGACGTCGGCGACATTAAACCGCTGGAAACAAGAGCGCAATACCCCTTGACTATCGGGTTGTTCGCTTGAGACCGTCCGTGTCACGACTTTGAAGATAGGTATTATCACGACAGTTCGCGGCCAGACAGGAGCAGACGATGACGACCCCACCTGCCGAAGGCGCCCACCTCAGCCGTCGCGGTCTTCTCGGCGCGGCGCTCGCGGCCGGCGTCGTACTGATCGCCGAGCCCACCCCCGTGACGGCCCTCGCCGCGGACGGCGATGTCACCCTGACCGCCGGCGGGATCAGCCTGCTGGCCGGCATCGGCGGCCGGCTCGCCATACGCGACGCGGCCGGTGTCACCCGCAGCGCCGGGTCGAAGTTCCAGATCAAGGACCAGCTCACCGGCATCCACCTGTCGACCGGCGGCACCCCCGCACTTGCCACCCTGCGGGACGGAACACCGGCGATCCGGATGGACTACGCCTTCGACGCGGCCGCCGGGCAGGCCACCGTCACCGGCTGGTTCAGCGTCACCACCGAGCACGCCCGGCTGGAGTGGCGGATCACCGGCGCGGACACCCTGGTGCCGGACGGCTTCCTGTTCAGCCGGGCGATCCAGACGCCGACCGCGCCCGACGACTACATCGCGATCACCGAATGGGTCCGCGACGCCGGCGGCGGCATCCCCTACGAGGAAACCGTCGGCGTCGCACACACCTCGACCTGGGGCAGCCGGCACGGACTGTTCCTGCTGGACCGCTCACGCCAGGCCTGGACGAACGCGACCTGGGTCCACGCACCCGGAACGGCCGACCCGGCCGGCGGGTGGACCAGCCGGGCCGACTTCTTCTTCGCCGACACCAGGCCGTCGGCCACAGCCACCATCGGCCGCGGCCGCGAACTCGGCCTCGAGCTGACCACCGACCGCGACTTCAACCTCTACCAGGTCCCCGGCGAGCCGATGCAGCTCACCGCCCTGGTCGCCAACGGCGGCACCGCACGCCCGGCCGAACTGCAGCTGTCGGTACGCGACTTCGACGGCGCGCAACTGGCCGCCACCACCGTGACCGGCAGCATCGCCGCGGCGGGCACCTGGCAGCACACCTTCACCGTGCCCGCGCCGGCCGCCGGCATCGCGCTCGCCGAGGTCGTCGTACGTTCCGCAGACGACGGGGCCTTCGCCCGGACCAACCTCGCTACCCTGCCACCGTTCACCTACCAGGCCGGCGCGGACAGCATGTTCGGGATCGCCAACTACCCGTGGCTGCAGCGGCCGAGCGCCGACGCCGTACTCGACCTCTGGCAGCGGGTCGGCATCGCACTGGTCCGCATCGCCTACGACGGCAGCCCGGGCTTGCCGCCCTCAGCATTCGACGCACGTGGCATCCGCCACAACATCGAACTGCAACCGTCACTCGACGCGACCGACACCGAGGCCGCAGCCTGGGCAGCCGACAAACTGACCGTGGCGCAAGGGGCCGGAGCCGGCTACTTCGAGGTCGGCAACGAACTGAACCGGCCGTTCAACACCGGAGCAGCCGCCCAGGCCTACCTGGACACGGCGCTGCGCCCGGTCTTCGACCGACGGGCCGCGACCGGCGCCGCCGTCAAGCTGATGAACAACGGACTCGCCGGGATGGACAAACCCTGGGTGGAGACCTTCATCGCCGCCGGCGGCTGGGACCTGATCGACGCGTTCGCCTATCACCCCGGCCGCGGCAACTTCACCCCGGACTACATACCGCCGGGCGACGACTGGAGCACCGGCCCCGAAGGCACGTACTGGAACTTCTACGGCGGACTGAAGCAACTGAAGACGCTGATGGCGCAGCACGGCGAGAAGGAGGTCTGGCTGACCGAGGCCTACGCGCCGACCAAGCCGAACAGCTGGTGGCACGACACCTACCGGCACGCCGCCGAGAACGTCCTGCTCAGCCTGGCACTGGCGAAAGCCGAAGGCATCACCTGCGTGTGCTGGTACCAGTTCCACGACAGCGTGCTGGGCATGCCGCAGGTCGCCGATCCGGGCAACGTCGAGTACCACTACGGGCTGATGAACCGCGACCTCAGCCCGAAGCCGTCGCTCCTGGCGTACGCGACCGCGGCCCGCGTACTCGATCAGGCCACCTTCCAGGGCTGGCTGACCTTCCCCGACCCGCAGACCTTCGGCCTGTGGTTCGACACACCCGACGGCCCGGCGGTCGTCCTGTGGAACCGGGCCGACGGCTACTTGCTGAACACCTCCGGCCGGCGCACCGACTGGCACTTCCCCGCCCCCGAGGTCTGGATCGACCCATGGCCGGCCAAGACCCTCCTCACGGTCACTGCCGGCAACGCCGTACGCCAGCTGGACGCCATCGGCCGCAGCCAGCAGCTGTCATCGGCCCGGGGCCAGGTGACACTCACGCTCGACGGCTCGCCACGCATCTTCTACGGCCTGACACCACTGGCCAAGCCCGGCGTCAATACGCTGGCGGGCTGCGGCTGGCGGAGGCCCGGCGAACAACCCGGCGACCGGTTGTTGCAGCCGCCCGGACCATCCGAGAGACGTTCCGCAAGGTGATCATCCCGCTCGCCGCACCGGGCATCTTCACCACCGCGATCACCACCTTCACCGCGGCCTGGAACGGGTTTCTCATCGCTCTGTCGGTGACGAACCAGCCCGGCATGCAGACAGCGTCGGCCGCCATCTCCACGTTCGCCGGCGCCACCCGGTTCGAGACCCCTTCCGGCAGCCAGATGACGGCAGGGGTCCTGGCACCATCCCTCTGATGATCATGGTGCTGCTCTTTCAGCGCCGCGTCGTCGCCGGACTGACCGCTGGCGCGGCAAAGCAGCCGCCCAACACTCCCGCGTCCAAGGAGCAAACAGCCGCATGTCCGTTCCCAGTGCCCCACCGTGGTGGCGCAGCGCCGTCATCTACCAGGTCTACATCCGCAGTTTCGCCGACCACAACGGCGACGGCGTCGGCGACATCGTCGGCATCCGCTCCCGCCTGCCATATCTCAAGTCGCTCGGCGTGGACGCCATCTGGATCAACCCCTGGTACAAGTCGCCGATGGCCGACCACGGTTACGACGTAGCCGACTACCGCGCGATCGATGAACTGTTCGGCACCGTGGCCGAGGCCGAGCAGCTCATCGCGGAGGCACACCGGCACGGGATCCGCGTCATCCCCGACATCGTCCCGAACCACACCTCCGACCAGCACGCCTGGTTCCAGGCAGCCCTGGCCTCGGGCCCCGGCAGCCCGGAGCGGGAGCGATACATCTTCCGGCCCGGCCGCGGCCCCGACAGCACCCAGCCGCCCAACAACTGGGTCTCCGAATTCGGCGGCCCGGCCTGGACCCGGCTGCCCGACGGCGACTGGTACCTGCACCTGTTCGCCCCCGAGCAGCCCGACCTCAACTGGAACCACCCCGACGTCCACGCCGAGTTCGAAGCCATCCTGCGGTTCTGGTTCAGCCGGGGCGTGGACGGCTTCCGCATCGACGTCGCCCACGGCCTCGTCAAAGACCCCGAACTGCCCGATCTGCCACCCCGCCCCGACCCGGACCGCCAGCAGCCCCGGCAGCACACCGATCACCCGCACTGGGACCGCGACGACGTCCACGACATCTTCCGCACCTGGCGCAAGGTCGCCGACGAGTTCGAGGGTGACCGGTGCTTCGTCGCCGAAGCCTGGGCGGACACCCCGGAGCGCCTCGCCGCCTACGTCCGCAAGGACGCCCTGCACACCGCCTTCAACTTCGACTTCCTCATGGCCGGCTGGGACGCGAAGGAGCTGCGCACGGTCATCGACGACTCCCTCGCCATGCTCGGCGCCGTCGGCGCACCCGCCACCTGGGTCCTCTCCAACCACGACGTCATGCGCCACCCCAGCCGCTACGGCCGAAACGCCGCCAAACGCTGGGCCGCCGGCGAGCGCTACGAACCCGACGGCCCTCTCGACCTGGCCCTGAGCACACGCCGCGCCCGCGCCGCCGCCCTCCTCACCCTCGCCCTCCCCGGCGGCGCCTACATCTACCAGGGCGAGGAACTCGGCCTCCCCGAGGTCGAGGACCTGCCCGAGGACGTCCTGCAGGACCCCATCTGGGAACGCTCCGGACACACCGACACCGGCCGCGACGGCTGCCGGGTGCCCATCCCCTGGTCCGGGCAGCACGCGCCGTTCGGCTTCAGCCCCGACCACGCCACCACCACGCCCTGGCTGCCCCAGCCCGCCAACTGGAACGAGCTCACTGTCGAGGCACAGACGGGCGACCAGACCTCCATTCTGGAGCTGTACCGCACCGCCCTGCGCCTGCGCCGCGAACACCCCGCCCTCGGCGACGGCACCATGACCTGGCTGGACACGCCACCCGGCGTCCTCGCCTTCCGCCGCGACCCCGGATTCGTCTGCGTGGTCAACCTCTCCGCCGCCCCGTACCCACTCCCCGACCACTCCTCCGCCCTCCTCGGCAGCGCCTCCGCCGAGGACAGTGTGCTGGCAACGGATCACGCGGTCTGGCTCGAAGTCTAGGATGTGCACAATCAGCCATATGAAGATCACAGCGGGCGCGCCGCCCACGCACAACAAGCCTGCCGACCTCGCCCTGGGATTCCTGACGGGTGGTGTGATCGGGGCGTCGCTGACCGCCTTCATCAGCGGGTGCGTCGTCGAGAAGGCGTCGTTGATTGTCCTGGGGCTCGTTCTGCCCGCGGCTTACGGTCTGCTCTTCTTCCTCTGCACTCTGCCGCGCCGGGCCCGTGAGGCGGCGGTCGTACCGCGTACGGCGCTCGCGGTGATCGAGAGTCTGGAGGCCGTCGGGGGTGAGACCAGCGACGTGCCGGTGCGGTTCGATCTGTCCGTCGCGCCGGACGACGCAGCCGCGTTCCGTGTCGAGATACGGCAGGACGTCAACCTCGTCGAGCTGCCCGAATACCGGCCGCGCGGGGTCCTGGTGGTGGAATATCCGCCGGACCGACCGTGGAAGACACGGATCGTGAAGCGGCCGACGCCGCAGTGGGAGCAGCGGGCCGCCGTGGCCCAGGTGGACTCGGTGCCCGGTCCGGCCATGAAGAGCGATCCCACGGAGGGCTGTGCCGGCGGTCTCCTCACTCTCCTCGGGCTGCTGCTCGGCGCGGGCGCCGTGCTCCTGCTGTTCCGTGCCGACCTGTTCGACTCCCACGAGGGCGACAGCGGCGCCCCAAAGCCGTCCGTCTCCTCCTCGCCCTCCACGACCACCGTGACGTCGGCGACGGGCACGGTTACCCTTGGTCCGGGCCAGTCGATGCTCGACGAGGGCGAACTGCGCAAGGCCGTCGAGTCGTTGACGCGGGGCGCGGACAAGCGTCAGGCGCTCACCGTCGTCGTGCAGGACCGCCTGCTGACGGTCGTCTTCTCCCCCACCGGCGTGAAGACCGCCGCGTTCGACCCGAGATCCTTGCCCTACGACCGCGTCCCCGGCTTGGTCGAGGAGGCCAGGACCACCCTCGGCGTCGAGTCCCCGCAGAGCTGGCAGCTCACCGCCGACGGGGTCTCCGGCTCGCTCACGCTCCGTGTCATGGTGACCGGCGACGGGGGCACGGGAACGCTGGAGGCGGACGGGCAGGGCAAAGTACTGCGGCGCAGCGGCAGTTGACCGGATCGGCAGGAGGAGGGGCGCATGGGGTGGGACGAGTTTCTGGTGCTGTGGTGTGCGGTGTGGGGTGTGGTGGCGTTGGTCGGGTTCGTCCGGTCGCTGGCCGGGGTGACCAAGGCGCAGCGGACGGTCCGGCTCACTGGGCGGATCGAGCGGGTGCGGGAGCCCCGGCACGGCGGGTCCCGGAAGGGCGGGATATCGGTGGTCGTCTCCTACCGCGACCCGGCCTCGGGTCAGGAGGTCACCGTGACGAACGACGGTGAGCGGGGCGATACGATCATCACCTGTGCGTGGGAGGGCCGGGAGATCGGGGTCAGCCACCCGCGAGGCAGACCGCACGCCTACCGGTTCTCCAACACACCACAGGAGGCCAGTCGTGGGCTGGGCTGGCCAAGTTTCGCGGTCTTCCTGGTCTACGTCGGGCTGGTGGTCCTCGCCGCGCTCGAGTGGGGGTGGCCGTGGGCGCTGGTCGGCTTCGGCGGGCCGTGGGCGGTCTCCGGCGCCGTTCATCTGCCCGGGGCCGTACGCGCCAAGAACCGCCGCATCGAGAGGCTGGCTGCGATGGACACCGTCCCGGGACGGGTCGTCGCGGTCCTGAAGGACGTCAGCGTCGACGACGACGGCCACACCTCGACCACCATCACCCCGGTCGTGTCGTTCACCACCCGTGAGGGCACTGCCGTCACGGCCTACTGCACGTCGAACCTCCCGGACCTCGCCGGCGCGTACGGCCGCGACGTCACGGTTCACTACACGTCCGCCGACCCGGCCGATTTCACGCTGGACCGCGCGGCCGATCACCGCTCGAAGGAGCGGGACGTGATGTTCCACGTCCTGGCGATCGTCGTGCTCGTGGCGACGGCCGTGGTCGGAGTGGCGATGCTCTGAGGCCCAGGAGGGGCCATGGACCAGGTGGGTCACCTTCTCCCATGGCTCTACGACGCCCGGGCGGAGGCTCTCAAGTGGTGACGGGCCACGGTCCTGGCGCGGGCGGCGCCGCCCGCAGTCAGGCATGGATGAGCGGGACTGGCACGAAGGGAGCACGCCTGCCGGCGAGGACCCTGACCGCGGGGCATGGCCGGTGACCACCTGACAGGGCCGACAGCACTTCGCCACCACGCCTCCCCCGGTACCGCCCGGACCCGGTGACCCGGCGCGCAGCGACGAGGAGCGCCTCGCCTACCACCCCGCTTCATCACCGTACGCACCCCGGCCATCGACACCCTCACCACCAGCGTGTGGACCCTGATGATCAGGCGGAGGTCTGCCCGCGCGCTACGGGGCGATCGGGCGGTCGGACAGGTGGGCGAGTTCGGTGAAGAAGGCGCGGTAGAGGGGCTCGTCGGTGCTGGGGATCTCGACGGTGGCGAGCAGATGCCTGGAGCTCGTTGTGCTCGCGTAGATCGGTTCGTCGAGCTGCTCGATGTTGCCGAAGTGCAGCCGGGTCAGCCCGCCCTTGCGCGCCTCCGCGCGAATCTTCACCCAGCTCAGTGGGGACCGGTAGGAACCGATGATGCGATTCCGCCGGAACAGCTCGAAGATCCCGTGATCGACCCGCATATGTACGTCGTCGTGTTCGAACACCTTTGATTCCATCTCAGACCACCCGTCGGCCGGCGAGCACGGCCACCTGGCTGAAGCAGGCGCGGAACAAAGGCTCGTCGCCGAGCGGCACCTGGACCGCCTCCGAGCCAGCGAACCTGAAGTCGAACCGAGCGGTGCAGTAGAGCGCGGAGCTCGGATCACGCACGATGCCGACGAACAACTGGCCCAGCTTGTGAGGCTTCTTGTGGTGCCCCAATGCCCCGAGCCGGCGCAACGGAACGCGGAAGGTGCGTACAGGGCTGTTCAGATTGAACCGTTCGGACATCCCGCGGTCCACGCGCAGGTGCAAGTCCTCGTCATCGAACGTGAGCGGATCCATGCCGCAGAAGCTACCGCCCTCAGCCTCCGGTGATCGCCAGCGGTCCATGGCGCGGCTCTCGTGCCGTTGCCTGCAAAGCGTCATCAACTCCTCGGCTCCGAGCTGGAAAACCCACGCATCGGCTCGGACGGCATCGTGCCCAGCCTGATCGACTCGCTGCTCCTCTACATCCTGCGGGCCTGGCTGGACGATCAGCCCCCGACCGCCGCCCAGGGGTGGGCCGCGGCCCTGGGCGACAAGGCGGTGGCGCCTGCCCTGTCGGCCATTCACGACGACCCCTCGGTCCAGTGGACGGTCGAATCACTGGCCGAGCGGGCAGGGCTGTCCCGCGCCGCCTTCGCCCGGCGGTTCGCCTCGCTGGTGGGCGAACCACCGATGGCCTATCTGACCCGCTGGCGCATGACGACCGCCGCCCGTCTGCTGCGCGAGTCCAACGCCCCACTGACGACGGTCGCCGCCCGCACCGGATACGGCTCGGAGTTCTCCTTCGCCAAAGCATTCAAGCGGGAGTACGGCCTGGCCCCGGGCGGCTACCGGCGCCAGACCAAGGCTGCCTAGCGTCCTGCGCCAGTAGTTGATCCGGGGACCCCGGCTCGCTGTCGCCGCCGGTCATCACTGGCCCATTCCTCAGGCAGGAACAGCTCCCACTCCAGCGGGCACCGCGTGCACGCTGACCGCGACCTGGCAGTTCGCCCGCTTGCCCAACGCCCCGCAGTGCTGCCGGGCCACCCCCACCGACGCCGTGCCGCACTTGGGGAACGACACGTCCGACCACCCCACACCTCAGGCGCGATCACTTCACACAGCCGCTCGGCGATCCGCTGCCGCACCGGCAGCGGATCTCACGGCGACTGATTCACGAACTGCTGCAGGGCCTGCATGTTTCCGTCCGGCAGCCGCTCGGCCATCGGCTGGATCGACTTCCGACGCCCGTCCAGCATCAGACCCCGCAGATAACACCCGCCCCACCGCCGCTGGTCCCGCCTCGGAAGCGAGGCGAACACATCGGCAACGAACTCCGATATCTCACCCCGGAGCCGTTCCACCTCGCCGAGCCTCATGACCCGAAGATGCCCACCACCAGGCGAGATCACCCGACGTAACGAAGCACCACTAGGCTATTTCGTTCGGATCATCTGATCGTTGGTCTGGACGCGCAGCGGGCGTCTGCGCACCGTACCGCCGGAGTCGGCCCTGGTGGACTGCACCACCAGCCGCCGCGCACCGACCTGGCGCGCCGGAGCTCGGCCAGAGGAGGCAGTTTCGCTCGACGCGTAGGCCTGGGATCCGCACCTGCTCCGGCACTCAGGCCGCTACGAGCAGGATGTTGAAGGCGGCCTTGTCCTCGATCCGCGCGGGGGTTGCCGTCGATCCGCCGGTGGCGCGGGCAGCGTGGACAGCAGTTCGGCAGCCTCGCTGTCCACGACACTGATCCAGCCGTGCCGCTTTTCGGCCCCTCGGACACGGTCCTGGGCGGCCAGGACCGTGTGGGGACCGGCGTGTTCCTACCGGGATAGCAGCCGATCGCTCGCGCCGGCCGCGTCAGGGTGCGCAGCCGGAGCCCGGCGTGCAGGGGGCGCATGGACGAGCGAACCGCTCGGCTGAGACCAGCGGGCGGCCCGCCAGGGCCTCGTCGAGGGCGGTCTGGGTCGCCTCCACGATTCCCGGATCGGGCACCGACATCCGGCCGGTCATGCCGCGCACTCCAGTTCGCCGCTCGCCGCGGCCGGGGTCCTCCGGGCAGTGCGGTTCTTGATCAATTTGAAAAACCGACTCGAAGGTATTTAGTATCGGGGCATGGGAAGGCCAGTGGACCAACTGACACCGAAGGGCGCTGCGACGCGGCGGGAGATTCTGCGCGCGGCCGCCCGTGTCTTCGATGCCAAGGGGTATGCCCTGGCGCGGATGGACGACGTGGTGAGCGAGACCGGCCTCACCAAGGGTGCCGTGTACTTCCACTTCAAGAGCAAGGCGGCCCTGGCCCATGCGGTCGTCGACGATCAGAAGCAGGGGATGCTTGCGCATGTGCGCAGGCAGCTCGAGGGGCTCGGAGGGCCGGCCGCACAGGTACGCGGACTCGTCCCCGTCCTCGTGGACCTCGTCATCGCCGAACCCGCGGGATGGTCCGTCGTACGGCTCGACCGCGAACTCACCACCGAGTCACCGCAGGAACACGCCCAGGTGTCCGTTCTCGCGGAGTGGGTCGGCCTGGTCGAAGAACTCCTCCTGGCCGGCGCCCGCGCGGGCGACCTGCATCTCTCGGCCGACGCCCATGCGCTGGCGACCGTATTCGTAGGTGCGTTCGACGGGCTGAAGGGCGTCCTCGAGGCCACGGGGCGCGCCACTCCCGAAGAGCTGCGCCGTGCGGCGGGCGTTCTCGCCGAAGTCATTGAGGCGACCATCGAAGCTCACTGAACGCGGGCAGGCCGGACATCACGCACGTCGGCAAGCCGGGCCTTTTCATCACCAAGAAAAAAACCTTCAAGTAGGTATGGAGACAGATATGAACTACTCGGACACCCTCACCTCCCAGCTGGCCGTCGTCACCGGCGCTTCGTCAGGAATCGGCGCCGAGTTCGCCCGCCAGCTGGCCGCCCGCGGTGTGGACCTGGTCCTCGTCGCCCGTTCGAAAGACAAGCTGGAGGAACTCGCCTCGACCCTGCGGACCAAGCACGGCGTGACTGTCAGACCCATCGCCCTCGACCTATCCCTGCCCGACTCCTCCGAGACCCTCGCGCGCATGCTCGACGAGCAGGGCGTCGCCGTGGACATCCTCATCAACAACGCCGGCTTCGCTTCCCACGGCGACCTCGCCGAGGCCGACCCCGGCCACATGGCGTCCCAGGTGCAGCTCAACGTCGGCACGCTCGTCGGCAACACCACCCGGCTCCTGCCCGGCATGGTCGAGCGCGGGCGCGGCACCGTCATCAACGTCGCCAGCACGGCCGGATTCCAGGCGGTGCCGCACATGGCGGTGTACTCCGCGACGAAGGCATTCGTCCTGTCCTTCACGCGTTCCCTCTGGGGCGAGACCCGCGGCACCGGTGTGACCGTCCTCGGGATCTGCCCGGGCGCCACCGACACCCCGTTCTTCGACGTGGCCGGTGACAACGCGTCGGTCGGCGCCCGGCGCACACCGCAGCAGGTCGTCGCCACAGCACTCACGGCACTCGGCGGACGCAAGGCGACCGTCGTCGACGGCGCCGGCAACGCCCTGGTGTCACGCGTCGTCAGCCGCCTGGTACCCGAGCGCCCCCTGATCCGCATCGCCGAACGCAGCGTACGCCCGAGCGCGTAAAGGGCCCGCCGGCGAACCGTGAACGCGACGTCGTCGTCCTGGGCGAAGACCTCGGACGGTGGCCGAGGCCCCTCGCGTATGCCCGTGGATCGCAGGCTGCGGGAGAAGTCCTACGGCGAGGCGGAGGGAAAGTCGCAGGAGTGGCTGGGCCGGCGCTTCGTCCCCCCGCCGGCTGTCGGGGAGCGGATGGAACACAACGAAGGTGTGGAGGGCGCAGAGACCAAGGCGACGTAGGCGCAGCGCATCTACGCGGCCATGGACGAGATCTTGCAGAGCCCTTGCGAACAGCAGATCATCGTGACGCACGGCGGCTCCCTGACGTGCGTCGTGGCGTCCTGAATCAAAATGCCGATGGAGTCGGGTGGCTACGCCAGTTTCCGGGCCCCCTGCGGCAGCATCACCACGCTCCGCGAAGACGACTTCTTCCACAACCGTCAAGTCGTCAGCCTCGGTGACACCCGCCATCTCGACTCCGCCAAAGCCGGATGACCTCAATTACTCGATCGCCCGGAGCAGGGCGCGAAGGGCGTGGTCGAGAGTTTCGCGTTCGTCGGGGGTGAGGGCGGAGAGGAGGCGGGATTCGTTGGCGGCGTGGTCGGTGACCGCGGCGTCGACGACCTTGCGTCCGCGGCCGGTGAGCGCGACATGCAGGCTGCGGCGGTCGGTGGGATCGAGACGGCGTTCCACCAGACCGTCCGCCTCCAGGCGGTCCAGGCGGTTGGTCATGCCGGCACGGGAAAGCATCAGCGTCTTCGCGAGGGCGGACGGGATCAGGGTGTACGGGGGCCCGGATCGGCGCAGTGCGGCCAGGACGTCGAACTCGCCGCGGCGCAGGCCATGTTGGGCGAAGACTTCTTCGAGTGCAGGGGTGAGGATGAGTGAGAGCTGACCCAGCCGTCCGAAGACTCCCATCGCCGACAGGTCCAGATCCGGCCGTTCCTTGTGCCACTGGTCGAGGACCTGGTCGACCGCGTCCCTGGGCTTCCGGCGTTCCTCGACGGTCGCGCCCTGTTTGGTCACGTCTTCCTTGGTCACGTCCCCACCTTATTCGACGACTGATAGTTAGGTGTCGTACTATTCGACATGGAATCACTTCTGTCGCGATCCCGGCTCGCGGCCGGGGTCGGATGCGGCTCCGATGAATGGAGGGGCAATATGTCCTTGATCACTCCCGATGCCCAAGGCGGAATTCTGGTCCGGGATGCCGAGGCCGAGATGCTGGGCAGCGCTGACAGCACCGTACGGCTCTTCGCCGACGCCAGCACCACCGGCGGGGCCCTGAGCGCCCAACGGGTGACCCTCACCGCGGGTACCGACGGAGCCTCACCTCACCGCCACACCGGATCCGCCGAGCTCTTCTTCGTACTCGGCGGCCGGCTCCAGGCGCTGACCGGGGACAGTGTGATCACCGCGGACGAGGGAGACTTCCTCCTCGTGCCACCAGGACTGCCGCACGCTTTCGCCGCCGAACCCGATGCGGGCGCCGACGTACTGATCGTCATCACCCCCGGCGTCGAGCGCTTCGACTACTTTCGGCTGCTGGACCGTGTCCGCAAAGGCACGGCCGATCCGCAGGAACTCCTGGATTCGCAAGAGCGCTTCGACAACTTCTTCGTGGAAAGTGCCGCGTGGCGGCGGGCCCGTCAGCGTTACTGATCGCCCCCGCCACCCCGACCCCGACAGCCACGAGGCCGACTTCGCCGACGCCCTCAACCAGCTCATGCGCCACGCCCGCACCGGACACGCCACCCCCACCGCACAGCACCTGATCACCCGCACGCCGGCCAAGCCGTTGTCCGGCACGTAATGCACCCAGCTGCGGTCTGTCAGCTCCGCCAGCCGCACGGCAGCGCTTCCGTGGCCCGTCGGTCGCCGGGTCACGTCACCGGCGGGCAGGCCATGGAATCGATCGTCCAGACCCAATCTTCAGTGAGGAATCGTCACACATGAACGACAGCCGCACCATCACCAACTCTGCCGGGCTGCACGACCCCACCCCGTTCGGTTACAGCCATGCCGCTTCCGCACCCGGCGATCTGGTGTTCATCGGTGGGCAGTACGCCTCCGACGACACCGGCCAGGTCGTGCCCGGTGACTTTGCTGCACAGGTTGAGCGGTCCTTCGGTAACCTGCGCACCGCGCTCGTCGGCGTCGGTCTTGGCTTCGAACATGTCGTACGGCTCGGCACGTACATAGTCGACCATGACCTGGAGAAGCTGGAGATCCTCGGCAAGGCGCTGCACGGCGCCTGGGCCGACCGGCTGCCCGCCCAGACACTCAGCGGGGTCGCCTCGCTCGCGCTGCCCGGGATGCTCTTCGAGATCGACGCGGTCGCGGTCCGTCCGGCCGAGGGATCCGAAAGCTAGCGGTGGTTTGTTGACTGCAGGTCAGGGCTGTAGTAGGCCGGTAGCAGAGGAACGTCGCCTCGCCGCCTGGGGGCTTGTGATGACCCGTCGTCTGCCGTGTCCGCCCGCACCGGGCCCCGCTGGAAGCCTACGCCGCACGCTTCGATGACCTTCAGGGTGTCGGCAACTTCAGCGCCATGGCGCGTCGTCTCGCTCTTCTCGCAGGACGGAGCCAAGAAAGCGTCTGCTCCAACGTACTGACCAGCCCTTTCCATTCAGCACCGTAGGGAAAGGCGTGAGTGGGGATGAGAGTGAAGCGGCCGGGCCGCACTGTCCCACCAGATCCGCGGAGCAGCCGTCGATACGATCCTCACCGGATCCGAGAAAATCACCAAGCAGGCCCCACCAGCCCCAACCAGCAAGCTGTCCACAGGCGATTCGCGCCGTTCCGGGCCTGGCCCGACCCCTGGACCACCCTCTCGGCTGGTGGGGACCCGACGGGAACGTACCCGCACCGCGAAGGCTGCCGGGGTGGTCTTCCGGGCCGTGGCCGCCGACTGCGCCTACGGCGACCAGGACGGCTTCCGCAGACAGCTCGCCTCGGCAGGGCTGCCGTTCGTCATGGCTATCAAACCGAGCCACGGCACCTGGGCCTGCGGCAAGGATGCCTACACTCCCGTCGATGCCGCCATCCGCCGGCAATCGCCCGGGATACCGATGCCGCCGATTTCCGCTGGTCAGCGAGACGGACAAGGGGGTGCCGTGCCGGTCGACGATCAGGTGGTGCTTGCTGCCCGGACGCGCGGTACTTCCGTTGCGCCCGCGGCACGTGCCGCCCTGCTCACCTCGACCGTCACGGCGCCCGCGTAGCCGCGGCCCCGGAAGGGGGCCGGGGTGGAGACGGGGTCCACCCGGACCATGCCGCCGATCATCGAAGTCGAGCCCGCCATGGAGACGAGTGTCCCATCCGGGGCCTCCCAGAACGTGAAGTGCTTGTAAGCGAAACGCGTGTGGCCCAGGAGCCAGCATCGATGGCGTCTATGGAGACGCGCTCTCCGACGTCGGCACAGAACTCACGGCACCAGCACACGACTTGCTCATGGTCCTTCTCGCCCGCAGCGCGGCCTCGGCCCTCTGGGCTCGGCTGCGGTGGGGTGAGCGTGCCGAGACGGTAGAGATGCGTCTGCCAGAAGGGGGCCCGTGCTGCGCCAGTGTGCCGCTGCCATCTCTCGGCGGATGCGGTAGCGCTGTCGCTGTCCGCGATAACGCCGGAGAGGGAGTGGCCGAGGCCAGCCAGGTGGGCGGCGAGGGTGCTGGCCTGCTCGGTAGAAAGGGGAGTGAAGTTCAGGTAGCCGCGCGGAGTGCGATAAAAGATGGCGCGAATCTCGCCCCCTGATTCCAGTCGGCCGAAGACGGTGGCTTCGGGGCCGTGTGCGTCCGCCCCGCGTGTTCGCAGTTTCTCGATGTCCGTCAGCGGCGTGTTGTGCAGAGCGGGGCGCGAGAGCAGGAAATCCCCGGCTCGGCTGAGGAAGTCGTCGACGTCTTCGGTGAGGTGCCAGTCATCCGGAAGCATGCTTCATGATCCCGGATGCAGTCGACTCGGGGGAGCACTTGCTCAGGATGCAGCGTCGCCACGGCTGGTCCAGCTGCCTTCAACCATCAGTGTGCCGGGCCGCGATAGTTGGCACTAATCGGCCTGTGTGACCTGGGGCTCCCAACAGCCTGGCCACGCTACAGTAGTTGGCACCGTCTGGCCAAGATTCTTGGCATCTGTAACGAATTGCCACGCTTGTTGGCACCGGCGCCATGGTTCAGCGCGGCAGCGAGGCCGGCGCGCATGGGGTTCAACGACGACAGTCTCGTCGCTTGGTTCCTTGCCGCTTTCACGTGACCTTCGGCGTTTTCTACAGACCATCCAGTCGCCTGGTCACTGTGTCGAGTGTCGGCCAAGGAGGACCCTCGCGCAGCAAGCGCAGGAATTCCTCTCCGAATCGCCTCCCATTCGGAAACTGGTCGCCAAGCTCCCAACGCCACGCGGCGACCATCGCGATAACGAGCTGCCGACACTCGTCCAGCAGCCCTTGGTCAACGCTTGGGTAGTGCTCGCAGACCGCCTCGGGAACATGGGCGAGATCGAACTCGACGGGTCCACGGCAGCACGTCTCGAGGTCGATGAACAACGGGCCGTTCTTCGTGCTGAGCACATTGCCTGGATGCGGCTCGCCGTGGAGCAGCTGCTCCACGGCGCCGCGGTCGTCGATCGCTCGTCGCAGGCTTGCTAGCCTGCCGCTGAGGAACACGCGGTCCGCGTCGGTGAGTTCCGGCGAGCGACCCGGGTCGGCGACAACTTCTTCCGCCTCCGTGATCCGGTCCGTGAACCTCGGGCTCGGCACATCGACCTTGCGCATGCCGGCGTGCAACTGCTCCAGCGCCTTGGCGTAGTCGACGGGTGAGGTGTGAGGTGTCACGGGCTCGTAGTAGGTCCACAGCGTCACTGCGAAGCCATCGCGCGTGTACACACGCGGGTCCGCCCGAGGCTCCAAGGGACACACCGGGCATCCGACCTCGGTGAGCCGCTGAGCGAGATCGACTTCGAACTGTGCAACCTCTTGTCCCACAGGGGCGACCCGGGCAAAGACGTCGCATGGCGTCAGCCGCAGTGCCAGCTTGTTCGAGTTGTGGAGAACGATTGCATCGTTGGTTGGCAGGTCGAGCGATGCGGCGACCGAAGTCGCAGCCGCGATCGCACGCGTTACGTCGGTCATATCCACCCTCGAATCTTGGCATAGATGAGCGAGGGCGATGCCAACCAGCGTGGCCAGGTGCCAACTATCGTGGCTCGGCACAATCAGATGGCCACCGGTCAAAGTTCAGTGGCAAACGATCAAGGTTCAGTGGCACCGGACAATGGTCGACGCTGACCTGCTGCGATCCCTCGCCATCGATCCGTCGGAGCTGGATCCCGCCCCGCCATGGACGCCGCGCGGGAGCGCCGGCATCCAGCGCCTCGACGGCAGGCATCCATGCGTGCGCTGTGGCCGGCCTTCGACTGTGGCCGGGGTCGTTGAAACGCCCGAGCACGGCCGGCGCTGGGTGGACCGCTGCGTTCCCTGCCTCGTCGCCACCACCCCGCTCGGCCCGCAGGCGACACTCGCGGAGCCGCTCGCCGTGCTGCGGGAGGCGGCCCGAACGGCGTGCGCCGCCCTGACAACTGCCACCGAAGCGGTGCAGCCATCATGGATCGCTATCAGCTGACCCTGGCGATCGGAGCCCGGACCATCATGCGCGGCTGGTGGCCCGACCTACCGATCGCCGAACGGAAGTACCTGAGATGGATCGGCGAGCGCTGCAGCGTCAACGGCGCCCGGGTCACCCTCGCCGACGAAGCAGCCGACGGGCTCGTGCTGAAGTCGTGGCCGCCGGACTGACCCAGCCCGGTTGTCATCGCTGCTCGTAGCCCCAGACCCGCGCCCCGTCACCCTGACGCGGAGGTGGCATCACATCCCGTCCGGGCGCAGGTCGCGAACCCCCCGCCAAGCCCCACCGGTATCAGGGCTGTAGAGGGACCGCCCGCCGGGATACCGGCCGTATTCGCTGATGATCGCCGTCCATGGATCGGGATCGTCCCTGTCCACGGGGACCACCCAGTCGTCCAGCGGGCCGCCGTGAAGCTCCACCTCTACCGTCGCGCCATCCATGGCGGCACCGTACCGAGGCGACTGGGCAGAGGCAGCAGTGACGGACGATCCACTCCTGCGGGTGACGGCGCCCTGGTGGGCGGCAGGGCCGGGCGAGTACTGTGCACGGCCGTTGCAGCCCCTGTTCTCACAGGTCAGTGCTGTAGCGCAGGTCTGTCGCACCGGTTCTTACTCCCGGGCCGTTCTCGTCCGGTCTTGGCCCGTCCTTCCACACACCCTGCATTCGTGGTCCCCTGAACCCTGCGGATCAAGGGGAGAAGGCGGTGAACAAAGCACGCCTGTACCAGTGCGGCACAATCGGCGAGAAGGTCTTCGCGCACGAGATCGACGACGAACCCTGGTGGCGCCGCCAGAAGATCCCGCTGATCTGCGCGTTCTGTATGGCACCGGTGGTGTCCCAGCGCACCTCGGTGGGCCGTGCTCCCCGGGGCGCGCTGTTCCGGCTCGCCATGGACCAGCGGCACGAGGACGTGTGCCCCCTCAACCCCACCGAAGTCCTGCAGAAGTTCGCGCACGGATCTCAGGGCGTGACCGTCATCGAGGGCGACGAACTGCATGAGGATGATCCTGTGGAGTGGACACCCTGACAATGGATCTTGACGGTCCAGGGAGGGATGTCCAGGTGGGACGCAAGTCTCCGTATCCGGAGGAGTTCAGGGAGGATGCCGTCGCGCTCTGCCGCGCCGCGTCCGGGAAGCGGACGTACGCGGCGGTGGCCGCAGATCTCGGCATCACCGCGGAATCGCTGCGGACGTGGGTGCGCAAGGACGAGACCCAGGCCGCGCCCGAGGGCCGCGACGGCAGCGTGAGCGTGGCCGAGGAGCTGGCCCGGCTGCGGGTGGAGAACGCCCGGCTGCTCAAGGCCGAGCAGGAGTGGCAGCTGGAGCGCGAGATCCTGCGCCGGGCAGCCAGCCGCCTATTTCGCTCGGGAGGTGAAGTGAGCCCCCGCCGCTGGGACTTCATCTCCGAAAGCCGCGCCGACTTCGGCGTCAAGCGGATCTGCCGGGTGCTCGGGGCGTCCCGTGCCGGCTACTACCAGCACCTGGCCACCGAGCAGGCCCGCGCCGAGCGCCGGGCCGAGGAGAAGCGGACCCTGAGCGAGATCCGCGCCGTCCACGCCGTCCACGCCGTCCACGCCGAACACCATGGCGCCTACGGAGCCCCACGCGTCCATGCTGAGCTGCGTGCGAGAGGGCGGAGGATCAACCGCAAGCGTGTGACCCGGCTGATGCGGATCAACCACATCGTCGGCCGTCACCTGCGGAAGAAGAAGCGGACGACGATCGCGGACAGGACCGCGCCGCCTGCTCCGGACCTGGTGATGCGCGGTACGTCGCACGAGAGATCTACCGGCTCATCGTCCCCGCAAACACCGCGGCCAATGACACGGGACCAGCCCGAGATGCCGCTTGACACCCATAGGGGCATCAACGCCCTCGCCGAGTCGTTCTTCCAGGGCCTCAAGCGCGAGTTGCTCCACGGGAGGAGCTGGACCTCCAAGGCACAGACCCGGCTCGAGCTGTTCCGCTGGCTGTCGTACTACAACCGGCGCCGTCGGCATTCCGCGCTCGGCTACCTCACACCAGCCGAGTTCGAACAGCAACCGATCACGTCACCTACGCTGTCACTCGTTGCATGAAACCCCGGTGTCCACTCCCGGGGATCAACCTCAGAGAGGCCTTCGACCCCGAGGAACAACTGGTCGACCTCTGGGGCCCGGTGTGGTTGCGGTCGAGTGATCAAAGGACGCGAGCCAGTGCGTCCGGCCCCACGAAGTGCAATGGTGGCTCGCCGCGCAGGAACCGCAGCACCTCCTCCACGGCACTTGCGCCGAGCCGCTGACGGCACTCGGCGGTGCCCGCCGCCTGATGAGGGGTCAGCAGAACGTTCGGCAGTTTCCGGAACAGGTGGCGGACCGGCAGTGGTTCGGTGTCGAAGACGTCGATCGCAGCGTCCAGCCGGCCCGCCGACACCTCCGCCAGAAGCGCGTCCTCGTCAACGAGCCAGGAACGGGCGGTGTTGACCAGACCGGCGCCGTCGGGCATCAGCGCCAGTTCGCGCGCACCCAGCATGCGCCGGGTCTCGGCGGTGGCAGGGGCGTGCACAGCGACGATCCGGCTGCCACGGAGCAGTTCGTCCAGCGGCACCACCCGTACCGCGAGCCGCTGTGCGTCCTCGGCCGTCAGATACGGGTCGGTGACCGCGACCTGTGCCCCCAGTGCCCTCGCCAGCTCGATGTACGCACGACCGGTGCGGGACGCTCCGATGACGCCGATCGCACAGCCCTGGATCTCGTGCCGCGGCGGTGCCTGGCTGGCCTCGTCCCAGTCGGCTCCGCCGCACAGCGCGTGGTCGAAGCGGTGGATGCGGTGCAGCAGGGCGAGGGTGAACGCCAGGGCCACCTCGGCGACCGGGCGTGCCATCGCGTCACCGGCCTGGGTGACGAGGATCCCACGCCGGAAGACTTCCTCGGTGACGTACGGGGCGACCGCCGATCCGGTGTGGGCGACGATCGCCAGTCGGTCAGCGACGTTGAGGAGTTCCTCGCTGAGGCGGGGCGTGCCCCAAGCGGTGATCAGGGCACGGGCACCGGGCAGCGCCGCACCGAGTGCGTCCCGGTCGGTGTGCTCGTCGAGGACGGCCGGCTGCGCCACGGCGCAGAGGCTCTGCCACACCGCGGGGGTGAAGAACTGCTCACGAAGGTGCGGGGGTACGGCGACGACGACCCGCGGCAGGCGGGCCGCCCCCGGGTCAGGAGAGCCAGTCATCGACGTGCTCCGCGACGAAGTCGTCGTCGGTGAGCCAGGGGTAGGCCGTGGCGACCCGGGTGATCTCTTCGGCCTGGCCGGGAGACAAGACCTCCTTCGGATCGAGACACCAGATGCCCTCCAACAGACCCTGGCGGCACAGCACTTCATGGACACCCGCGATACAGCCGCGGAATCCGCCGCGCACGTCGAACACAGCGCTGTTGGCGTCGGTGAGCTCCGGACGGCGGGCGAGGCAGCCGACCATGGCGTCGTGGTCACCGGCGCGTGCCCGCCGGACCTGATCGAGGAGGGTGACGGCGGAGCCGGTCCAAACGGCCCACTGGCCGAGCAGCCCGCCGGCGAACCACCGCCGAGTGCCCTTGGTCTCGTACGGGGTGAGCAGGTCGCCGATGATGTCGTCGTCGTTGCCGGTGTACAGGGCGACCTCGTCAGAGCGATCGGCGGCCGCCACGGCCCGTACGACATCGGCGGTGCGGTAGCGGTCGAAGGGCGCGATCTTGATGGCCGCGGTGTTCGGCAGGTCTGCGAATGAGCTCCAGAACGACGGCGAGAGATAACGGCCGCCGACGGCCTCCTGGGGGTAGAAGCCGATCACCGGCAGCACCTCGCCGACGGCGCGGGCCCGCTCCAGCAGCCCCTTCTCGTCGGCGCCGGGCACGGCGGGGCTCAACAGCACGGCGTCGTAGCCGAGGGAGGCTGCGAGCTCGGCTTCGGAGACGGCCTGCGCGGTGTGGCCGCAGGCCCCGGCGACGGTGACGACGGGGTGGCCGGCCTCGTTCCGCACGGTCTCGGCGGCGAGTTCGAGGACCGGTGCCAGCAGGCCGATGCCCGGTTCGCGGATCTCGAACTGGGTGGTGTGGACGGCGACGGCGAGGCCACCCGCGCCGGAGGCCAGGTAGTAACGGGTCAGTGCGCGTTGCCGGCGTTCGTCGAGCTTGTGGTCGGCGCCGAGGGCGAGTGGATGAGCGGGGATGACGGCTCCCTCAGCGAGCACGTCCATCGGAGTGCGTGCCGGGGCTGCCGCGGCCGCCGAGGAGGGTACGGGTTTGGGAGTGGTCGCGGCTGCGGGCGTACGGGACACGGGGATCAGAACCTTCCGTCGCGGACCTGGAACTTGGTGGGCTTGCCGGACAGTGGCAGCCCGCGGTGCAGCCAGTCCGCCTGCCAGCGGACCAGGGTCCGCAGGGACACGTCCGGGTAGCCGAACAGGGCGTGGCAGGCGCTCGCGTCGGACAGCAGCGC
The DNA here is from genome assembly GCF_045040875.1 of Streptomyces sp. NBC_00012. Lineage (NCBI taxonomy): Bacteria > Bacillati > Actinomycetota > Actinomycetes > Kitasatosporales > Streptomycetaceae > Streptomyces > Streptomyces sp. NBC_00012. The sequence goes on from NZ_CP108310.1 coordinate 572,112, forward strand.
GGTCGGAGCCTCCTCGCCGGCGATCACGGGCTCCTTGCCGAACTCCTCACCGAACCAGTGCGCGAGCCGCCGTACGGAGGCGGTCTCGGGCCCGGTGAGATTGAGGGTGAAGGGCTCCGGAGCGGAGGTGTGCAGCAGGGATCGCAGCGCGACCTCGTTGGCGTACCCCTGCCAGACCACATTGGCGTGACCGGTCGTCACATCGACGGGCTCGCTGGCCTGTACGCGGTACGCGATGTCGGCGAGGACGCCGTAGCGCAGGTCCACCGCGTAGTTGAGACGGATGGCGGCGACCCGGGTGCCGCGGGTGAGGGCCGCGTGGCCGAAGATCCGCTCCCGGCCGAGACACGACATGGCGTACTCGCCGACCGGCCCGACCGGGTCGTCCTCGGTGCACCCGCCGGAGGACACCGGCACCTGTGGATAGACGTTGCCGGTGGAGAACGCGGCGATCCGCGCGTCCGGCCAGCGGCGCGCGACCGGGTCGGGCAGGGCGGCGTTGACGGCCCAGGCATGCGAGGGGGCGTCCGCCGAGCCGAACTTGGCGCCGACCATGAAGACGACGTTTTCCGCGTCGGGCAGCTCCTTGAGGTCGGCGGCCGGATCCATGAGGTCGAAGGACACGGTACGGACGCCGGCGTCCTCCAGCTGTTGTGCCGCGGCCGGGTCGGACCAGCGGGAGACGGCGTGTACGGTCAGGTCGGTGCGGCCCGCGGCGTCCAGCGCGCGGCGGGCGAGCCGGCACAGGCTGGGGCCCATCTTGCCGCCGGCGCCGAGCACGAGCAGGTCGCCGTCGAGCCGGGCGAGGTCCCGGACGAGGGCGGTCGAGGGGGTACTGAGCCGCTCTTCGAGCGCGGCTTCATCGGTGAACATTCGTAGCTATCCCTTGATTCCGGACGCGGTGACGCCCTCGGTGAAGTAGCGCTGGCCCACCATGTACGCGGCGAAGATGGGCACGAACGCGATGACGGAGCCGGAGAGCACCACGTTGAGCGGCACGTTCTGCTGCTGGAGCGAGGCGATGCCGACGGTGAGGGTGCGCATGTCGGTGGACTGGCCGATGACCAGTGGCCACAGGAAGTCGTTCCAGTGCCACAGGAAGACGAAGACTCCGAGGGTGGCCAGGATCGGCTTCAGCAGCGGCAGCACGATCCGGTAGAAGATCTGCCACTCGTTGCAGCCGTCCAGCCGGGCCGCCTCGAAGAGTTCGTCCGGCAGTCCCTGGATGAACTGCCGCATCAGGAACACCGCCTGGGCGTTGGCCAGGGTCGGCACGATCAGACCCCAGTACGTGTCCACGCCGCCCAGCTTCGCGATCATCGCGAAGGTCGGGATCATCGTGACGTGGTAGGGGACCATCACCATCGACAGGAACGACCAGAACATCGTCTCCCGGCCGGGGAAGCGCTTCTTGGCGAAGGCGTACCCGGCGAGCGAGGCGAGCAGCAGCACGCCGACGACGGAGACGACCGAGTAGATCAGTGTGTTGAACAGCCAGCGCGGTACGTCCTGGGCGTTCATGACGGTGTCGTACGCCTCGCCGGTCAGCGGCCACGGCAGCAGGCTGCCGGGGAACTCGACCGCTGCGGACGGCTTCAGGGAGAGCACGACCATCGCGTAGAACGGGAAGATCGTCACGATCGCGGCCACCGTCAGCAGGACGGCGCGGCCGATCCGGCCGGCCCGGGTGGGCCGCATGCCGTACGGGACGGTGTCCTGCTCGGAGAGTTTGCGCAGCTTGCGTTCGGCGCGGCGGGCGGCCCGGTCGGGGGTCGCGGGGGCCTTCGGCGCGGGCGGGGTCCCGGGCGGGGTCTCGGTCTGGGCGGGTGCTGCGGTCATGGTCACTGGTCCTTCCCGATCACGAGCCGCTGGATCACCGCGACCACCACGGTCAGCGCGAAGAGCGCGACGCCGATGGCGGAGGCGTAACCCAGGTCGAAGTACTTGAAGCCCGCGTCGTAGAGCTGGAAGACGAGCGTGTAGCTGGCGTTGGCGGGGCCGCCGCCGGTCATGGTGTAGACCGCGTCGAAGACCTGGAACGAGGCCGTCGTCTCGATCACGGCGAGGAAGAACAGGGCGGGCTTGAGCTGCGGCAGCACGATGTACCGGAACCGCTGCCAGGGGCCCGCGCCGTCGGTGAGCGCCGCCTCCTCCAGCTCACGGGGGATGTCCTGCATCCGGGCCAGCAGGATGAGCATCCCGTATCCGAAGCGGGACCAGACGCCGATGATCGCGAGCGCGGGCAGCACCAGCACGTCGTCGGAGAGCCAGGAGCCCTCGGACATCCCGAACCAGCTCATCAGGGTGGACCACGGCCCACCGGTCGAGAAGATCCAGACGAAGACGGTGGCGGCCAGCACCAGCGAGGTGACGACCGGCAGGAAGAACACCGAACGGAAGAACTTGGCGCCGCGGAACGCGCGGCGGGTGATCAGCGCCAGGGACACCGACGCGATCAGCGTGCCCGGCACCGCGAGCACGGTGTAGAGGACCGTCACCTTCAGCGCCTGCCAGAACAGCGGGTCGTCCCACAGGCGGGTGAAGTTGTCCAGCCCGATGAAACTGCCACCGCCCGTCAGGGAGTAGTCGGTGAAGCTCATCAGCACCCCGGCCACGGCGGGGCCGAAGCGGAAGGCAAGGAAGAGCAGCAGGCAGGGGAGGACGAAGAGCAGACCGATACGGGCCTCACGGCGCGCCTGCGGCCCGCTGCGGCGACCTGGGCGGGTTGGTTCCGCGACGACTGCCACGGTGACCTCCTCTGTGCGGGGTGCGGGGTGCGGTGTGCGGGGTGCGGGGTGCGGGGTGCGGGGAGCGGGGAGCGGTGGTCCCCCCGTCCGCCGGGCGTGTGGTTCGGCGGACGGGCGGGGGCGCCGGTGTCAGCGACCGAGCAGCGGACCGGCCGCCTTGGCAGCGTCGTCGAGGGCCTGCCGGGGAGACTTCTTGCCGAGCATCGCGGCCTGGATCTCCGGGGCGAGGACGCCCATCACCTCACGGGACTTCTCTTCCAGCGGCCCGACCTCCATGGCCGGGAGTGTGTCGGCGACGGCGGTGAGGATCTTGTCGTCGGGATGGAGGTTCCCGGCGGAGGTGCGGGCCGGGAAGGTACCGGACTGCTTCTCCAGTCCGGCGGCGTTCTTTGCCTCGGCGACGAACGAGATCCACTCTCCAGCCGCCTTGACGTCGGCCCCCTTGAGCATGGACAGCGCCCCGACCGTGCCGTACCCGACCGATGCCGTCTCCTTCAGCGGCGGCTGGACTGCGATGTTCTCCTTGCCCCAGAACGGTTCGACGTCGGCCGGGGTGTTCTGCCAGGTGCAGGCGACCTTGCCCCGGGCGACCGGGGTCTGCTCCACCTTCGGCGTGGTGGTGATCAGGTCCTTGTCGGTGTAGCCGCGGTCGGCGAAATCCTTGAGGTAGGTCAGCGCCTTGACGCCGGCGGCGCTGTTGAAGGCGGGCTTCGAGCCGTCCTTGGAAAAGACGTCCCCGCCTGCTTGCCACAGCAACGGGTAGAAGGTCATATTGAGGGTCTGCTGGGTGTCACCGCTGTAGCTGGTGGCGTAGTACCCCTTCTTCTTCAGCTTCGGAGCGAGGCCGGCCAATTCGTCCCAGGTGGTGGGGTATTCACTCTCGCCGATGGCCTTGAAGACGCGCTTGTCGCAGATGAGCGGGTTGGCGCTGGTGAGGACGGGGGTGCCGAGCACCTTGCTGTCGACGGTCACGGAGTCGAGGGCAAACTTGGTGTAGTCCGCCTTGGCCTTGGCCGGCATGTACTGGTCCGCGGGCACGATGCTCCGCTCGTACTTCGGCAGTTGGTCCGGGATGAGGTAGACGACGTCCGGCCCCTTTCCCGCGCCGATGGCGGTGGCGAGTGCGGTGTCGCGGTTGGCCCACGGGAAGGTCTCGACCTTCACCTTGGTGCCGGTGTGCTTCTTCTCGAACTCCTTGACCAGGCCGTCCCAGTAAGCCTTGTTCTTGGCCTCGTCGAAGATGACCGGGTAGGTCCACATGGTGATGGTGCTGCCGCCGTCCCCGGTCCCGGATCCGCAGCCGGCGAGGACGGTGGTGGCGAGGGCAGCTGAGAGCAGCGGCACGGTGACGGCACGGGGTCTCGGCCGGCGACGGGCGATACGGAACATGAGCGGAAACCTCCTGGGGATGAGCGGGGAACGGTGTTGTTCGGGGACGTAAATCAGCGCACCGGCACGCTCTGTACGGAGCCGGTGAGGCGGGCGCGTTCGGCGGCGAAGGCCGCCAGATGGCTGCCGAGCGTGGCCTTGGTGCCGGAGCGGACCGCGGCCGGGTCGCCGGTGGCGACGGCGTGGACGAAGGCATCAACCAACGCCGTGTCTCCGCCGCCGTGTCCCTCGGCGGCGTTGGAACCGCTCGTGTCGACCTCGCGGACGGTGACCTTGTCGGTGCGGAAGTCGTGGACGGTGACGCGCTTGCCGTCGCCGCGCAGCCAGCCGTGCGAGCCGAAGATCCGTGTCTGGCGGTCGGCCTGTTCGGTGAAGGCGACCATGGTGAACGTCGCGGTCATGCCGCCGGACAGCTGCATGGCGAGGACCTGGTGGTCGACCACGTCGTTGTCGACGCGGTAGGCGCACAGGCCGTACGGGCCTTCGCGCAGCGCGGTCAGCAGCTCGGTCTCGTCCGTGGAGTCCGTGACGTGGGTGACCGGCCAGACGGAGCCGTGCTCGCGCAGTGTCGGCACGTACAGCTTGAGTGCGGAGTAGGGGCAGCCGTCCTCGACGGCGCAGTCCAGGCAGCGCTCCGCGGCACCGGCCGGGGCGTTCTCGGGCCGGAAGTGCTTGAGCCCACCGAAGCTGGCGACCTGCTCGATGCGCTCCCCGGTGACGTAGGAGATCCAGTCCAGGTCGTGGCAGGACTTGGCGAGCAGCATCGGCGAGGACGCCCGCTCACTGCGCCAGGGCCCGCGGACGTAGGAGTGCGCGTAGTGCCACCAGCCGACGGGCTCCAGGTGCTCGACGCTGACGAGTTCGCCCAGCACGCCCGAGTCGACAACCTCCTTCACCAGGTCGGTGTAGGGGGTGTAGCGCAGAACATGGCAGACGGCGAAGAGCACGCCCGCCTTCTCCACGCCCTCGATGAGGGTGCGGGTCTCGGCCTCGCTGGGCGCCAGTGGCTTCTCGGCGAGGATCGCGTACCCGGCCCGCGCCAGAGCCAGGACGGGCTCGACGTGATTGCGGTCCTGGGTGGCGACGATGACGGCGTCGGCGATGGCGTCCCCCTCGACGAGCGGCCGCCAGTCGTCGAACTCGAGCTCCGCCCCGGCCGCGGCGCGGGCCGCCGGCCGGGGATCGGCCACGGCCACGAGGCGGGCGCGTTCGGGGTGGGCTTTGATCCACGCGGCATAGGTGAGGCCGCGGTTGCCGGCGCCGACGAGAGCCACGCGGACGGGCCGATCGGATATCGGAAGGTGCATGGACATTCCCAAAAGCTCCCTAGAGGTGAAGGAGAGGCACGCGACGGACAAGGCGTACGGTGGGCCGGGAGGCGTCTCCCGCGGCGATGCCTGGACGCGGAGCCGTAAACGGTTACCGGGTGCGGAGAGCTGACAGGGGCCAGCTGCCGATGCATACGGCGCGTACCGGGGCCGCCTGAAAGCCGGAAGGCGGACCGCGCAGTGGTCTCCGCGATCCGGAACACGGGCTGCCCGGGTCGATGACGGGAGGTCCGGAACGGCCGTTCACGGGCGCGCCGCCGTGGCGGAACGGCCGTTCACGGGCGCGCCGCCGTGGCGGAACGGCCGTTCACGGGCGCGCCGCCGTGGCGGAACGGCCGTTCACGGGCGCGCCGCCGTGGGCCGCCGGTTGTGCGCGAGATACGTCGTCTCGACGTGCTCGACGGCTCGCCAGATCGCACCGAGCGCGACCCGGTCGTCGCCGAGCGAGGACGGCTGGAGATCGGGGACCCGGATGCACAGCGGCTCCAAACGGTTACGGAGGCGGGGGAGCAGGACGTCGGCGGACTGGGCCAGTCCCCCACCCAGCACGACTCGTTGCGGGTCGACGGTCAGCACCATGGCCGCCAGGCCGAGGGCCACGTCGCTGGCGTAGCGGTCGACGGCGCGCACGGCGACGGTGTCGCCCCGGCGGGCGGCGGCCAGCACATGGGCGGCGGCGTTCCGCGGGGGTACGTCGGACGGGACGGCGGGACAACACGCCAGGCGGGTGGCGGCAGTCGCCCAGGGGGTGACGGGGAAGCTGCCGATCTCGCCCGCCGCGCCGCCGTATCCCCGGTGCACCCGGCCGCCGATGATCAGCGCCGCGCTGAGGCCGAGACCGGCGTGGATGTAGACGGCGTCCTCGATGTCCCGTGCCGCACCGAGGCGTTGCTCGGCGAGTGCGGCCAGCCGGGTGTCGTTGTCCACCAGGACCGCCCCGGCGCAGCGTTCGTCCAGGTGCTCGGCGAGCCGTACACCGGTCCAGTCGGCGGCCGCTCCCGCGAGTACGACGTCTCCCTCCGGGCCGACGACGCCGGTGGTGCCGGCGCTGATCGTCCAGATCCGGTGGGCGTCGATTCCCGCGTCGTCCAGGCACTCGGTCATCACGTCGCCGATGACGGCAAGCCGGTCGGCGCGCCGGATGTCCGGCGGCACCGTTCGGCGGGCCGTGGTGACGACCGTGCCGCAGAGGTCGGCGAGCACGGCGAGGACGCTGTGGGCGCCGATGTCCAGCCCGAAGACGTAACCGGACTCGGCCCGGAACCGGTATCGGCGGGCCGGCCGCCCCACCGCGCCGGGCGCGGGCGGGACTTCGGCCGCCCACCCCTGGTCGGTCAGCTCGGTGGCGAGGTCCTCCGCCGAGGCGCGGGAGAGACCGGTGAGCGTGGCCAGCTCGGTCAGCGTCACCGGCGCGCTGGCACTTCTCAGCGCCCGCAGCGCGCCGAACGCGTTGAGCCGACGCAGCTGCGCCAAGTCACCGCCGGCGGGTCGGGATGCGTCCATGTATTCCTCTTGACGTCGTTTCAGCCGTAGGGATTAATCAGAGAGTCCACGAAAACATTGCGATGGTCAAGCGTCAGGAGGACGCTGAGGTCGCTCAAGTCTGCGAACAAAACGCCTACTTATGCGGAAGACTCTCATAATCTGGAGGGACCACTGTGCCCCGAAAACGCCCTAGACCGCTCCTCATCCTGCTGCTCGCCCTGACCGTTCTGGTCGCGGGTCCCGCACCCTTGGCCGCGGCCCGGGGAGGTGGCGGCACCAGTAAATCGGCACTGGACCGGACGTGGTTCGGCCCCGAGGCCGACCTCGGCGTCCAGCAGGAAACGGTCTCCATCAACGACGCCGTGGTGGGCACGGAGGACGGCCGGCCCACGATGTACGCGACGGTCTCCGCCGAGAACGCGATCTTCAACGTCATCGACATCCGGGACAACCGGCTGCTGCGCTCCTTCACGCTGCCTGGCGTGCAGCAGTCCTGGCGGCATGCGATCGGCCCCGACGGCACCGTCTACATCGCCGCCATCACCGGCGGCCAGACGGGAGAGCTGTGGAGCTACAGCCCGGCCGACAAGGAAGTGCGCAAGCTCGGCACCGTTCCGGGCGAGAAGTCGCTGTGGTCGATGACCACGGACCCGGAGGGCAACGTCTGGATCGGCACCTTCCCCAACGGCAAGGTGTTCAGATACGACCCGCAGAGCAAGGACTTCCACGACTACGGGCAGATGGTGCCCGGCCAGCAGTACGTGCGCTCCATCGCCTACCACGACGGATCCGTCTACGCGGGCGTGGGCTCCGTCGGTGACGTCATCCGGCTCGACACCGCCACCGGTACGAAGACGAAGATCTCCGACCAGGTCCCGGCGCTCCTCGGAGTGGAGCCCCAGGAGGTGCCCTTCGCCTACGACATGGCGGTCGTCGACGGCTGGCTGTTCGTCAAGTTCACCGACCCGCAGATGAAGCTGCTCTTCTACGACCTCGACGCCAGCAAGTGGAGCGACAAGTCCGTCGGTAAGAACACACCTTCGGACGCCGGGGCCTTCTCCTTCAACCAGCTTCAGTCGCGGGACGGGAAGGTGTACGTCACCAACAACCGCGAGCTGTACGAGATCGACACGGCGACGCTGGAGTCCCGCTCGACCGGAATCGCCTTCGGTACCTCGCTGCGCGGTGCCGCCTGGATACCGCTCAATGATCCGGATCTCCCCGGGACCTCGCTCGTCACCCTGCAGTCGGGCGGCAGGATCACCGCTTTCGACATCGCGTCACGGCGGAGCAAGGCGCTGCCCTCGGTGGTGCAGGGCGCGCCGAACCCGCTGCACAACCTGGAGGCGGCGCCGGACGGCACGCTGTTCATGAGCGGCTACCCCGGCGGCACCGGGTCCCGCTTCGACCCGCGCACCGGCCGCACCACCCGCTTCCCGATGGGCCAGGCCGAGGGCATGGCGGGCCTGGGCGACACGATGTATTTCGGCATCTACCCCGGAGGCATCATCTCCTCGGCGAAGCTGGACGCGGCGACCCCGGCCGTCTCCGAGAAGTTCCGTCTCGGCTCCGAACAGGACCGGCCGTATGTGATGAAGGCCCACGACGGCAAGCTGCTCATCGGCTCCATCCCCGACTACGGCAAGCTCGGCGGCGCGCTGACCATCTACGACCCCGACGACGGGGAGAAGAAGACCTACCCCGACATCGTCCACAACCAGAGCGTCGCCGGGCTCGCCCAGCGCGGCGGACGGATCTACGGCTCCACCACCGTCCACGGCGGTCTGGGGACCGACACCACCGAGTCCGAGGCCAAGATGTTCGTCTGGGATGTCGCCGGCGAACGCAAGGTCAAGGAGTTCGCCCTCGACCTCCCCGGCCTCGACAGCCCGAAGATGATCAGCGGTCTCAGCTTCGGCCGCGACGGCCTGCTGTGGGGCGCGGCCGACGGATTCCTGTTCGCGATGGACACGGACACCCTCCAGGTCGTCAAGTACAAGAACGTCTACCCCGAGGTGAAGAACTACGGCATGTGGCGGCCGGTCTACCTCCGCTGGGGCGCCGACGGCCTGCTGTACACCACCCTGGCCAGCAAGCTCACCGTTGTGGACCCCAAGACCATGGACCACATGACACTCGGCGAATACGACGAGGAGGTCGCCTTCATGACCCTGGCCCGGGACGCCGACGGCCACGAGAACATCTACTTCCTCGGCAAGACGGCGGAGTCCCGGCTGCGGATGATCCCGGTGCGCCACGGCCTGGCCGGCGCCGTGGCCGTCGACAACGCCGGCTTCGAGGTGGCGCCGCTGGACGACGGCGCCGTCCCAGGGTGGCAGGGCGGTGGCACCCTGTTCACCCTCTCCCAAGAGCGGGCGTACACCGGCAGACGCAGCATGAAGATCATCGATGCGGCCCGGAGCGGCCCCGAGGCGTCGGCGGAGCTGACCAGTGAGCCGGTGCCGGCTGCCGCGGGGGCGTACTACCGGGCCCGTGCCAAGGTATACATCGAGGACGGAAACACCGACGATTCGGTGCTGCTGCTGAGCTTCCTCGACGGGGCCGGCCAGCCGGTCGGCCGGATGGCGAGCGCACCGCTCCGCAGCGCGGACCAGCGGCGCTGGATCGACGCGCAGGCGAGTGGTACGGCTCCGCCTGGTACGGCGTCGGTCCGCGTCTCGCTGTACTCGTCCGCGTGGAACCTCATGACCGGATACGTCGACGCGGTGAGCCTTCAACAGACCAGGCGCGGGTGACACCCACGCGCGGACACCGGGCCACGGCGACCGTACGCCGTGGCCCGGTGTCGTCGATGCGGCGCTCAGCCCTCGCCGTCGGACTCGCACCGCACGGCATCACCGCCAACACCCTCGCACTCGGCACGGTCCGGACCCCGATCGACGGCGCGTTCCCCTTCGACCGCGATGCGTTCGAGACGGCCTGCCGGGAGCGTATTCCGCTTGGCTGCTACTCGGTGCCCGACGAGAACGTGGGCGCGCTGCTGCTCGCCTCGGACGCCGGGGCGTACATCAACGGGGCCCGGATCGTCGTGGACGGCGGCGTGCTCGCCGAACAGATGCACCGGATGCGCTTCATCTGCCCCGCCGCGTCGCGGCGTACGACGCCCAGCTCTGCCAACCTTTGGTGACCGGGTCAGCACAGAAGGAAACTTGACGCCATGACACACACCTTGCGCACCCTCGCCCCGGCCGACGAGGCAGCCGTGCACGCGCTATGGGCGATCTGCTTCGACGCCCCGCACCTCCCGGCGCTGCACGCCCTGGACCCCGACCGCCACCGGCGGACCTTCGTGGCCGCGCGCGGTGACACGGTCGACGCCGTCGTCTGCTACGTGCCGCGGCAGCTCCGCGACGCCCACGGCCGGGTGGAACGGGTGGGCGGCATCGGCAATGTCGCCACCCGCCCCGAGGCACGGGGCCAGGGCCTGGTTCGCCGACTGCTCACCATTGCCGCCGAGACCATGACCGCCGAGTCCTGCGCATGGTCCCTGCTGTTCACGGCCACTACCGGGGTCTACGAGCGCTCGGGCTGGACCGGCTTCCGCACCTCCTGGGCTGAGGGCCCGCTCACCGCTGTTGGCCCACCCGAGCCCCGCTTCCGCATCCGTGCGGCCACCCCGACCGACGCCCCGCGGCTGGCAGAACTGCACGCCGGATTCAACGCCGCACGCCCACTCACCGCGGTGCGGACGGCCAACGACTGGATCCACCGCGTGCCCGCCTGGTACGGCCCCGGCGCCGAATGGCTGATCGCCGAGGACAACGGGGGGACGGCGGTCGGCTACACCGTGACCCAGCACATCGGCGAGGCCGTCGAGGTCCGCGAGTGCGCGGTGACGGAAGCCGCGCCGGCGGCCCTCGGTGAGTTGCTCGCTGCTGTGGCCCGCCGGGCCCGTGCGGCGGGCGCCGCAGTCGGCCGGGCCCACCTCCCCGAGGACCCAGCCGTCCGAGCTGCCCTGCCCCGGCTCCTCGCCCAGGATCAGGCCCGGGAGCGGACGCAGACGGTGGGTATGGCCCGCCCGCTCCTTGCCCCGCCGGAGGCGATACGCGCCACGCTGCAGGCCACGGGAGCAACCCACTGGCATGGCGACTCGTTCTGAGCCAATAGTCCCAGGGCCTGATGCGTTTGCGCCAGCAACGCCAGTCGTAGCTCGGGGCAGGCCGCCGCCCGAAGTGAAGGCGCAGGCTACATGGTGATGTGGACGGGGCCTCCGGTGTGGGAGATCCCGTCGAGGACCGAGGACGGGATACGGAAGACCCGGCCGGGGGCCGCAGGCCAGGCGAGGGTGCGGCGGGTGACGACGAGGCCGTCCTGGCGGACCGTCACCTTGGGGAAGCGGACGAACTCGTCCGTCCAGAGCAGGAGCCGGTCGCGGGCCGGAGCCGGATCGCCCGGGCGGAGGATTTGCGGTGCGATCCAGCGGAACGGGGCGTCGGCGATCAGGCGGACCCCCTCGGTCGGCTTGCTCCTTCCGTCCAGGTCGTTGATGACCTGCTGGGCGACGTGCTTGCCGTCCAGGGCAGCCACGTCGGCGGTATCGACAGGGTGGAGCATGTTACCGACGGCGAAGACTCCAGGTCGGCTGGTGCGCAGCGCGGTGTCCGTGAGGGGGCCGAGGGTGCGTTCGTCGAGGCTGATGCCCGCGGAACGCACGAGTTCGTGGTCAGGGATCCAGTCGCCGGTGAAGACGACGGTGTCGCATTCGACGGTTCGGCGCTTGCCTGTGTCGAGGTGCTCGATCTCGACAGCCTCGCAGCGGCCCTTGCCCAGGACCTGGGTGACACGGCTGCGGGTGGCGACCGGAACGCGGAGAATGGTGCGGCCGACCGTGTTGAAGGCGCCGTAGGACTCTGCCTTCGGGTACTTGCTGATCATCAGCGCGGGGGTGCAGCCGGCTTCGCGGAGGGTCATGGCCGCGGACCAGCTGACCAGTTCGCCACCGACGATGACGGCCCGCTTGCCGACGGGCTGGTGGTGGAGGTGGACATGATTTTGGAGTTGTCCGGTGGTGTAGACCCCGTGGGGGCGGTCTCCGGGGATGCGGCGTGCGGTGCGGGGCCGTTCGCGGGCGCCGGCCGCCAGGACGATGGCCCGGGCACGGATCTGGTAGCGACCCTCGGGGCTGGTGACGTCGACGGTGTGCTGGTCGGACCAGCCGGTGACCATGGTGCTGGTGCGGATCTCCGCTCCGGACCGTGTGGCCCGGTCGGTCAAGTGACGGGCGTAGGCGGGGCCGGTCATCACACGGTGCAGGTCCCGCAGGCCGTATCCGGTGTGGTCGCTGTGCCGGGGAATGCCGCCGGCCTGCTTTTCCCGGTCGACGACCAGGATCCACCCGGCACCGCGGTCGGCAAGTTCGGCGGCTGCGGTGAGCCCTGCGGGGCCACCTCCGATGATGAGAACATCGGGCTCGATGAGGGGCAGCTGGTGGGTCATCGGTTGTCCTTGTGCTGGCTGCAGCAGCCGTCGTTGGTCTGATGCTGGGTGCGCAGGGCGGCGACGGCCGCGCCGCAGAAGAAGCCCTGGCAGCGGCCGTTCATGGCCCGGGTGCGTCGGCGCAGCCCTTCCAGACTGCGCGCGGGCACCGGGGCGTGGCAGGCGTCTCGGATCTCGCCCTCGGTGACCCGTTCGCAGAAGCAGATGATGGTGCCGTACGCGGTGTCCTCGGCGATGCGGTCGGCGTCCTGGTAGGGGCGTGTGGTGGCTTCGCCGATGTTCGGCATCCGGGGCGGGGCAGGCAGGTCGCTGCGGCTGCGGAGCCCGAGACCGGTTTCCGCCAGGAGCCCGGTGACGTGCTCGGCGATGGCGATGCCGGCTGTCAGGCCGGTGGAACGGATGCCACCCACGAGGAGGTACCGCTGTTCGGGGGTGGCTTCGATGAGGTAGTCGTCGCGGTCGATCGCGGCGCGCAGTCCGGCGTAGCTGGCGGTGACCTCCTCGGTGAGCAGGCTCGGCATGAGCCGCGCACCCTTGCTGAGGAGGAAGTCGTAGCCGTCCTCGGACGTGGCGGTGTTGGTGCGGTCGGTGAGGTCCTCGGCGGTGGGGCCGAGCATGACGTTGCCGTAGATCGTCGGGGAGATGAGCACGCCCTTGCCGCGGGAGGAGGGCACCGGCAGGACGATCTTGTCGGCCTTGGGCCGTGCCAGCTTGTCGAACACGAACAGCTCGCCGCGGCGGGGGGTGACGGTGAAGCGGTCGTGGCCGAAGAGCTGGTCGATTGTGTCGGCGCCGAGGCCTGCCGCGTTGACGACCCAGCGGGCTCGCACGTCGCCCTGGGCGGTGTGCAGCGTCGTCGCGTCGTCGCCCACGTCGATGCCGGTCACGGCGTGCTCGAGCAGGATCGTCGTCCCGCGTTGTTTGGCGTCCGTGGCCAGGGCGAGGTTGGTGGTCCAGGTGCAGATGATGGACTCGTCGGGAACCGTCAGTCCTCCGAGCACGCCCTCGCCCAGATCGGGCAGGACCCGGTACACCTCGTCCGCGTCGACGATGCGGCAGTGCTCGTATCCGTTGGCCTCGGCCTTCTCCTTCAGGGTGGGCAGGGCGTCGAGCTCTTCCTGGTTCCAGGCCACCAGCACGGCGCCGGTGTGCTCGACAGGGATTCCGGTGGCCTTGGCGTAGTCGCTCAGCAGGTGGTAGCCGCGAGCCACGAGCCGGGACTCCAGGGTGCCCGGTTTCGCGTCGAAGCCCGTGTGCAGGATGGCGGTGTTGGCTTTGCTGGTTCCGTCTCCGACGTCGTCGCGGGCTTCGAGCAGCGCAACGGAGACGTCGTGGCCGGACAGTTCGCGTGCGATGGCCGAGCCGACGATGCCTCCTCCGATCACCGCGATGTCGAAGACTTCGGGGTGAGGACGGTGGGGGGTGGGGGTCATGAGGGGTCTCCCTTGGTGGCACACGCCGCGGCGGCCTGTGCCCATGTGGTGCGGAACTCCTGGGCCCGGTCCTCGGACCAGCGGGGTTCGTAGACGGCCGCTGGCTGCCAGTCACCGACGGCCTCTTTGAGGCTGATGGCGGGGTCGAGGGCGCAGCGGGCGAGCGCGGCGGCGCCGAGGGGGGTGGCGTGCGCGTTGGGGTAGATGTCGACGGGGAGCTGGGCGATGTCGGCCTGGGCCTGCATGAGGGCGGCGGAGTTGGTCAGTCCGCCGTCGGCGCGCAGCCGGTTCAGGGGCTGGTCGAGGTCGCGGCCGACGAGGGCCGTCAGCTCGGTGACTTGGGCGGCTATGCCCTGGAGCACGGCGAGGATGAGGTGCTCGCGGCGGGTGGCCAGCGTGAGGCCGGTGAGGGAGGCCGTGGCCTCGGAAGCCCACCACGGAGCGGCGAGTCCGGCGAACGCCGGGACGCACATGACGCCCTCGCTGTCCTTGGCGACCAGCGCGTCGAGGTCGGTGGCGGAATGAAGAAGACCGAGGTCCTGCAGCCAGCGCACGGCCGAGGCCACGGTGTAGACCTGGCCGTCCACGCAGTACTGGGTCTGCCCTGCGGCTTGCCAGGCCACCGACGTCGTCAGGCCCGCGCTGGAGCGCACGGGGTCCGGTCCCGTGTTCGCCAGCAGGAACGCGCCTGTGCCGTAGGTGCATTTGGCCGTGCCCTGCTCCAGGCATGCCTCGGCGACCAGAGCGGCCTGCTGGTCGACGATCAGGCCGGCCACCGGCGTCTCCTGCCCGAAGGCGCGCGTGGTGCCGACGACCTCGTCGCTGCTGACGATGCGCGGAAGCCGCTCGTCGCCGAGGGAGAACAGATCAGCGAGATGCCCGTCCCACGCGGCGCCGTCCAGGTCGAAGATCAGAGAACGGCTGGCGGTGGAGGCGTCGGTGACGAACTCGCCCGTCAGGTGGTGCACGAGCCAGGTGTCGGTGGTGGTCAGCACCCCGTCACGGGTGAGGTTGCGGCGCAGCCACGCCATCTTGGGCGCGGAGAAGTAGGGGTCGAGAACGAGACCGGTGCGCTGCGCGATGGCCTCGCGGTGCTCGGCCAGCTCGGCACATATGCTCTGCGCACGGCTGTCCTGCCAGACGATCGCCGGGGACAGCGGCGTTCCCGTGGCTTCGTCCCAGGCCAGGACGGTCTCTCCCTGGTTGGCCAGGGCCACGCCGTCGATGGGCCGGCCGGCCATGCTCACGGCCCGGCGGCCGGCGGTGAGGACGGAATCGAGCAGTTCGTGCGGATTCTGTTCGACACCTCCGCCGGGCAGGTAGGTGGGGCGGATGGTCTCCTCGGCTATGGCGACCGTTCCGTCCTCGGCGTCGACGACGATGGCTTTGGTGCCCGAGGTGCCTTGGTCGATGGCGAGGATCGTGGTCATCGCGGGATCCCTTCCGTGTCGGCCGCAGAGGGTGCGGTGGCGTTGTCCAGGGCGCGGTCGACGTCAGCCAGGTCTGGCATGGTCAGGGCGGCGCGGCCGCGCCGGACGATGAGCGCCACCAGGTAGACGGCGCCGATCCCGCACAGCACCAGGACGTAGGCCCAGGGGCCGCGGAAGGAAGCGTCCCGGAAGATGAGCAGCTCGTACACCAGCCAGACCGCGGCCAGAAGCAGGACCGGGACCTCCCACCGCCCCAGGGAGAAGCCGCGCGACGGCGGCAGGGAGGAGCGCTTGGCCGCGTACATCGCGACCGTGCCGGCGTAGATGACGGCGGGCAGCAGGGTGGCTGCGGAGAACAGGTGGAACAGGGCGTCGGTGGAACGGGAGAAGACCGCGAGGATGATCTGTGCGACGAGCATCATGAACACGGTGGCGTTCAGCGGCGTCGCCGTCCGGGGGTGGATGCGCTTGAGCAGGCGCCATCCGGGGAAGCGCTCGTCCCTGGACATCGCGTAGACCAGGCGGGTTCCGCTGAGGGTGATCACCAGTCCGCAGGAGAAGATCGAGACCACGACGAGGACCAGGAGGGCCTTACCCACCACGGACCCGAGCACGGCGGTGATCACGGTGGCCACCGGGGTGGCCGACTCGGCGGCGCCGTCGACCTGGCCGACGGCGGCGGTCACGGCGATCAGGAAGAGGAAGCCGAGAACCCCCAGGGACAGGACTGCCTGGACCATCGCCTTGGGGATGACGCGGGCGGGGTTCTTGGTCTCCTCCGCCAGGTTCGCCGCGGACTCGAATCCGACGATGGTGAACGCGCCGAGCAGGAACGCCAGGGCGAAGGGGCCGGCATGGGTTCCGTCACCCAGACCGTAGTAGCCATTCTCCGGGATCGTCCCGGTGTCGAACAGGTTGGCGAAATCGAGCTTGCCGGTGAAGTAGCCCACCGCGAACAGCAGCACCGTCAGCGCGATCATGCCGATGAGCTGTGCTGTCACCGCCGCGCTGTTGACCTTGTGCGTGATACGCGTGGACGCGGCGACCAGCAGGGCCTGCAGCAGCACCACGGCGGCCGTGATGACCCAGGCGTTCTGTGTCGTTCCGACGTACTGGAACAGCTCCGGGAGAATCGTGGAGGCGATCGTGTAGTCCACTGCGACCACGACGACCCCGAGGAAGGCGAACGAGATCCAGCCCATGATCCAGCCCCACACGGGTCCGACGATCCGTGACACCCACTGGTAGGAGTAGCCACTGATCGGGATGCGCGCCGCCAGCGCTCCGAAGACGAGGGCGATGCAGAGCTGGCCGATTACGGAGATCGGCCAGGCCCAGATGCCGCGCGGGCCCGAGGTGGCGAGCACCGAGCCGTAGGCCGTGAAGATGCCTGTCGCGATCGACACGAACCCGAACGCCACGGAGAACGAGGCGTACCAGCCCAGCTCCCGCGCCATCACCTGGTCCGGCTCGCCCTGCTGCCCCTCAGCCGTTCTTGGCGCCCGAGCACCTGCTTCTGATTTGGCCATGACCTCGTTCCCTGCTTCAGAGTGCCCCGCCGTAGCCGCGGAAGCCAGTGGGTGGTGGATGAACCGCATGTGATCGGCATCAAGGCGCGCGCCCCATAGGGATGCGCTGAAGCCTGTCCGTGGGGACGGCTGCAAGGGCGCGATCGCGCCACCTCGACGCCTGCCAACAGCACTCTAGTGACCGTTTGTGTGGACTATTGACTGCTGAGAGTGTGGACCCTTGCCCGTTTGCCGTCAAGGGTTCGCGCCCCCGACCTGGTGAACCATCGCTGACCGGCTAGCGGATAACGCTTTGAGCTGCGGAGAAGAACAGAGTTTTGAGGCCGTCGGCGGTGCGTTCCGGACGTCATATGAGCCCTAGAATGCAGTCAGGGTTCCACAGAAACAGTCAATCAGAGAGGGTCGGACGTGCTAGCAGCCGAGCGTCACCGCAGGATCGTCGCCGAGATCTCTCGGCTCAAATTCATCACGACGGACGACCTGACCAGCCTGCTCAGCGTCTCCCACGAGACGATCCGCAGAGACCTCGCCCTCCTCGAGCGCCGCGGCGAACTGGCACGCGTCCACGGAGGGGCCACCTCCGTCCGGGCACCCGTTGGGGAGGAGGCATCCTTCAATGAGCGCAGGGGCGCTCTCCTCGCCGAGAAGCAGGCCATCGGCCAAGCCGCAGCGGCCCTGATCGAACCCAACCAGACGGTCGTCATCGATGTCGGCACCACGGCCCTGGAGGTGGCCCGCGCTCTGCCCGCCGACCACGTCGGCGTCATCGCCACCCCCTCCCTGCTCGTGGCCGCCGAAGTCAGCTCCCGCCCGCACGTCGAGGTCCTGGTCAGCGGCGGGCGGCTGCGCGCTGGCGACCTGGCCTGCTCCAACGCCCAGACCGTCGAGTTCTTCGACAACCTGCGCGCGGACGCGGTCTTCCTGGGCTCCGGAGGTATCGCCTCCTACGGACTGACCGACTTCCACCTCGACGAAGTCGCAACGAAGCGCACCATGCTCGCCAACGCGTCCCACCGCTACGTACTCGCCGATTCCAGCAAGTTCGGACGCACAGCCGCCCACCGCGTCTGCGAACTCGACGGCTTCGACACCCTCATCACCGACAGCCCTTGCCCGGACGACCTGAGCGACGCCCTCGGCGCGGCGGGCGACAACATCGTCGTGGCCTGAAGATCGTCGTGCCCTGAAGGCGGGACGGCCAACCGCTTCCTTCGCCGGCGGATCCCCCTCACCTCGGGCATGACAGGGGCCCCACCCTCCCGAGGAGCAGCGTGAGCATCCAGCCGTTCCACCGCGGTCTTACAGACGATCCGTCGACGCCCCCGCATGGGCCTTCTCTTGACTCCCTCCGGCACCACATCCACAATCGCACACAGAAACAGTCAACTTTCCATATGTTCGGGCAATCGGAGCGGCGGCATGTCATGGCAATATCAACGCCGCAACCGGCCTTTCATGGCCGGACGAACCACTGCAGCCGCCCCGTGTGTGAGTGTGGCCGACTCGTCGGCCCGGGCCTCCGCTTCACCTTGGCTTTCACTCGCACTGGAAACCCGTACAGGTGAAGCCCGCCGCCGCAGCACTCGGCCGAGCGGGCCGACCGCAGCTGTCGACTGTGCAGCCGTGTTTGCTCGCAGCATCCTGTCGAGCGAACCGGCATCCCCGCCTGCTCCGCACACGGCTGGGCCAGATGGCTCCGGCTCTCCACCGAAATCGAGGGAACACATGTCCCGGTGCGGGAGCACCTCCTCAGGTTCTTCCCGCGAGCCTGTGCTCGGGTACCCCCGGGCCGTCCGCTTCGGAAACCAGGTCTTCGTCCCGGTATGACGGCCCGGACCGCTGCCGCAGACCTTCTCGTCGAAATGAAAGCCGACACCGTCCCGCAGTGAACCCGGCCAAGAACATCACCTCGATCTTCGACCTTGACGGCGTCCTGACCAGCGAGGACACGATGTCGTCACTGGTCAGAGCCCGTCTGGCAGCTCATCCTCTCCGGTTCGCCGCTGCGATCCCACCGTTCTTGCTCGCCTCGGCAGCACCGCCCGACGGCGCGCTGAAGCCCGCGATGAACCGGGCGATCGTAGCCTCGGCGCTGCGCGGAATGACCCGCGGCCAGTACGAGGAACTGGCAACCGTGACGGGCCGGACCTTGGCAGCCCGGACAGCGGTCAGGCAGGCCGTGACAAGGTGCCAGTACGCCCGCACGCTCGGTCCGACAGTCGTGGCGACAGCCTCGGAAGAAAACCTCGCGCGTGCGTTTCTGGACGGCGTCGGGTTGCACGGCATCCCCCTGGCCGCTTCCCGGCTCGACTTCACCCCACGAGGGCCTCGACTCGTCGCGCACAACGTGGGTGAAGCAAAGGTCGATGCCGTCCGAGCGCTGGGGTTCGCCCCGGAGGACGCGGTCCTGTACACCGACTCGGCCAGCGATACCCCGCTCGCCCGTTTCGCCCGCCAGACCGTCGCCGTCAACGCCGCCCGTCGCTCGATCGCGAAGCTCACCAACGCTTCCGCGGCCATCCGTCACGAGCGCTGGCGCTGAGGCGGCACGACCTGTCCCAACTGTCCTTTTCCATAACCACCGTTGCCGCATCCAGTAGTGAAATGACCGTGAAACCGCTGCCTTGCCTACCAAGGGAACCGACAGTGCGCTGCCGGACGCGGCCGCTACTGCTGTCCTCTGAGCAAGGACGCGGTGACCGACACCCTGTCCGCCTGCTACGACGTCGCGGTAACTTCTTGTCATCGTCGGGCGTCAGAAGGAACAGGGACCGGCGCCGCAGACAGTCGCCCAGCCGCGGCGGCGACGCCGGTCGTCGTCGACGGCCTGCTCGACGCTGCTGGCCCGCTCTGGCCAGAGCAGGGCGTTGCTCTCGACCGGCTCTTCCGCAGCCGTCTTCGGGCGGTCGGTGCGGGATTGCGCGGCCTGGCGGGAGGGGGCGGTCCGCTCCCGCTTGGTCAGCTGCGTCGGCCACCTCTCGACCGAGATCACCGAGCCGAGCAAGTCCAGTCGGACGGGTAGGAGTTCAGCGTCCGAGCGCGGAGCCAGGTTCCGCGTTCCGCAGTCGTCGTGCTCGGTCGTGTCTGACTGCGCCGTCACGCCTCCGTTGACGCCGACCGGGAACACCAAACATCACATGCGCGCGTGGTGCTCGATGTCTTCCCTGAACTTGGTGAGAGCCTGGGCGGTGAGTGTGGGACGGGTGTCCGCGATGGCAGCGAGGTAGTCCTCGGTGCTGGCCGGCGCGCCTTTGCGGTCGGTGACTTCGCGTTCGAATGCAGCGTGGGAGCCTTGGCGGGCGGCGAACTCGATGTCGGCAGGTGTGAACATCTCACTGGCCAGCACCAGTCGATGCACCTTGATGTCGTCGGCGGCTGGGCCGAGGTAGCGCTGCCAGATTGCCGCCCGGGCCTTCGGATCGGGCGGCCCGACCGGAATGACATAGTCGAACCGGCCAGGGCGCAAAAACGCCGGATCGAGGGAACGGACGGAGTTGGTCGCGCAGATCAGCAGGCGGTCGTCCTGGTCGCGGAAACCGGGGATCAGCTTGAGCAGTTCGTTGGTGACTCCGTGGCCGGGATCCACGGCCTGACCGGACCGGACGCCGGCGATCTCCTCGACCTCGTCGATGAACAGCAGAACGGATTCAAGTACCGCCAGATCGGCGAACGTGTCCCGCAGAGAGGCGGCCAGGCCGCCAGCGGCACCCTCCGTGAGCCGGGAGGGAAAGAGTTCCACGAACGGCCAGGCCAGCCGGGAAGCGACGGCCTTGGCGAAACTGGTCTTTCCGGTACCCGGCGGGCCGAAAAGGATGACGGCTTTCGGTGGCGTCACCCCGTACCGGTCGGCCAGCACGGGCTCGGCCAGCGGCAGCACGATCCGCCGCTCAATGGCTTCTTTCTCTCGTTCCATGCCCGCGAGGGCACCCCAGAGCCCCTGCGGCAGCACCCTCCCGCCGAGCTCGGCGAGCAGGCCCGCATCGCTCGCGCCGAGATGCTCGACCTTCTCGTAGAAGATCAACCCGTCGCGAGTGCGGTAACCAGAGTTTTCCAGCGCTGTGGTTCCGGTGGTCCCTGGGGCGAGCAGCGCACCGATCCGGCGTACCCCCTGTATGCGTAGACGCCTCTCGACTTCCGCGATCAGGGCGCTTCCGATTCCGCGGTTACGCCACATCCTTGCGAGCGCCATCAGCGTGATCCAGGCCCGCTCACCCTGGGCCTGCGCCAC
Organism: Streptomyces sp. NBC_00012; assembly: GCF_045040875.1. Lineage (NCBI taxonomy): Bacteria > Bacillati > Actinomycetota > Actinomycetes > Kitasatosporales > Streptomycetaceae > Streptomyces > Streptomyces sp. NBC_00012. The sequence goes on from NZ_CP108310.1 coordinate 593,138, forward strand.
TGCCAAGCCCACCAGGTCCTCGCCGACCACCGCAACTACTGCGGTCCCGCCGGTCCGGGCAGCGGCCATGGCCTCAGAGACGGGGAACACGGGAAGCATGTCGTCGGCCTGCCGGTCCTGATCCCATATCTGGATCACACGGTCCAGATCGTCGTCATGGAAGTCCCGCAATCGCCACGTCGGCATCATCGCCACCTTGTCGGCAGGGGCGCCACCGCCTTGCCGACGCCCTGGCCGTCGGCCGTCCAGCGGCCGCTCCGCTCCTACTCATTCTCCGCGCCGACCAGATGCCCGTCGACGCGGGGGCGTTTACTTCCTGGCGGTAGTCGTCACCAAGGCTGCAGACCACAGTTACCTCCAGGGTAACCGGGTGGTTTACAGACGTCCGCGGTGGGCGGTGACCAGGGGCCACCACCGTTGCCGGTTGGCCAGCTGCCCATCCAGCCAGTGCGCTGGTGAAGGGGAGGCCGGTGATGAAGTGAGCGATGTCGGTGGAGTACGCGTAGTCGCCGTTTTGGGTGCTGGTCCGCATGCGTCACGACCCGCGCACCGGCCCCTGGCCGGTGGGCACGGTCCGTGCCAGGCTGGCCCGGCGGGCGGTGGCGGTGGTGCGGCCGCAGGTGTGGGTGGTGGACGACACCGGCTTCGGCTTGGGAATCACGCGTTCCCGCACCGGCAATGGTCGGAACGAGCCGTCCTTGAGGGCGGCCCGCAGGTCGTTCAGGAATCCGGGGACACCGATGGACTCCTCGACGTCGGTGGCGGTCAGGCCGTCGACGCCGGGAGTCCGGGCTCCCCGGTTGCCCGCGACCCGGTCGAACGCCACCAGCAGCGTCGCCGGATCGTGCACGAAGTTGAACAGGTCATCGAACCGGCGGCCGGGATCGGCCACCGCCCAACGGCGAAGCTTGGCCTGCATCTCCAGTACCCGGGCCCGAGGGCCCGGGGCTCCGCCATTCGGCGGGGCATCTTCCGGCATTGCAGCGTCCTTCCCTTCTCGATACCGCTGCCGCCCTTCCCCATGCGGCCGGCTCTCCCGGCCTCGGAGTACTACGGCGGCTCCGCCCCGTCCCGGACCGATCGACGGTCAATGCACCCAGCCCCGGCATCCCGCTGGAGACAGGTAGCGGAGCGAGGTTCGGGACGGTTCCCGTGTTCACTGTGGCTCGCTCGACGGAGTAGGAGCCCGACTGTGTCCCTGCGGCATCGCCACGAGCACGCCGCAGGCATTCCTCGTGGCCTCCCAAGGCGGCTTCCGTACACACCTCGAAAGTTCTCCAGTTCACTCGGAAGAGTGACCTGGATACGCACCGCTTCCGGCCCAGATCCACCAGGTTGGAGCCGGAGGCTCGTTAAGAGACGTAAGACGCCGGTTCCTCGCGTACTCCTCTCCATCACACTTGCCGGACCCGCCCCATCCGGCAGTACTGGACACGTCCCGGCTTCGTCAGGGCCGCTCTCACCCTCCCCGGCATCACCCCGGTCAGGCTGCCCTCAGCTACAACCCACCTGCTGTGACAGGGGGTTGGTGCAGGCCTTCCACCTCCACTCGAGCCAACAGCGCCTCACGGCGCAAACAGAAGTTGAGCCAACCCGAGTTTCGACAGCAGCCGGCCTCCATCTGAGCGAACCGTGGGCGTCGTCTGCATGGTCGCAGAGCCGAATCTGGGGGAGCGTGGCTCCGGGGTTGCAGTTGTCGCTGCGGCAGCTTCTACCGTCCTGAACAGGGCCGGAGAGACCGGCCCGGTGACGCGTTCGTAAGGGAGGCGGCGATGGACTGGCCGATTGCGGAGGTCGCCCGGATGTCGGGCGTGACCGCCCGGACCCTGCGGCACTACGACGAGATCGGCCTGCTGCCGCCTGCCCGGATCGGGGCCAACGGCCACCGCTACTACGAGGAGCGCCAGCTGCTGCTGCTTCAGCAGATTCTCGTACTGCGAGCGCTGGGCGTAGGACTGCCGGAGATCGGCCGGATCTTGGCCGAGCAGATCGACGAGGTGGAAGCCCTGCGCGGCCACCACCGGCGGCTGCTCGCCGAGCGGGACCGGCTCGAGGCCCTGGCCGGCACCGTCTCCCGCACGATTGCCGAACTGGAGCAGTCCAGGAAGGACGGCACACCCATGACCGCCATCAACCGACCGGAGAACCTGTTCGAGGGCGTCCAGCCCTCTCAGTACGGGGAGAGCCTGCGTGACTTTCCCGAGCATGCCGAGGAGGTCGGCCGCAGGGTCGCCGCGATGACCCCGGAGGGCGTCGCGGCCGGGCAGCGCGAGCGCACGACACAGATGATCCTGCTGGCCGAGCTGATGGCCGCCGGACACCCGGCCGACGCCGAGCCCGTGCAGGCCCAGATCGGCGCCCAGCACCAGGCCTTGACCTCGCTGCGGGCCGTGTCCGCCGAGGAGTTCCGCGCGATGGGGCGCGCCTGCGTGGACAACGAGCAGTGGCGCGCCGCGTACGAGGCGATCGCGCCGGGCCTGGCCGCGTACCAGCGGGACGCCATCGGGGCGTACGCCACGGCCAGGCTTAGCTGACCGCAACGGGGCCGCCCCGGGGACGACCCAGCGGCGGCCCTCCACGGTTCGCCCACGCAGGAACCCGAAGCATCGCGGAAGTCTCTCCCACCTCCCACCAGCGGCATCCCCGCAACCACTGCCCATTCTCGGGTTCTGGCCCAACTTCCGTTTGCGCCGTGAGGCGCTGTTGGTTCGAGTGAAGGTGGAAGGCCTGCACCAACCCGCTGTCGCAGCAGGTGGGTTGTAGCTGAGGGCAGCCTGACCGGGGTGATGCCGGGGAGGGTGAGAGCGGCCCTGACGAAGCCGGGACGTGTCCAGTACTGCCGGATGGGGCGGGTCCGGCAAGTGTGATGGAGAGGAGTACGCGAGGAACCGGCGTTTTACGTCTCTTAACGAGCCTCCGGCTCCAACCTGGTGGATCTGGGCCGGAAGCGGTGCGTACTCGGGTCATCCTTTCGGGTGGTCTGACAACTCCTGGGCCGGTTTACGAAAGCTGGCCGGGAGGCCACGAGGAAAGCCTGCGGCGTACTCGTGGCGATGCCGCAGGGACACAGTCGGGCTCCTACTCCGTCGAGCGAACCACAGTGAACACGGGAACCGTCCCGAACCTCGCTCCGCTACCTGTCTCCAGCAGGCTGCCGGGGCTGGGTGCATTGACCGTCGACCGGTCCGGGACGGGGCGGAGCCGCCGTAGTACTCCGAGGCCGGGAGAGCCGGCCGCATGGGGAAGGGCGGCAGCGGTATCGAGAAGGGAAGGACGCTGCAATGCCGGAAGATGCCCCGCCGAATGGCGGAGCCCCGGGCCCTCGGGCCCGGGTACTGGAGATGCAGGCCAAGCTTCACCGTTGGGCGGTGGCCGATCCCGGCCGCCGGTTCAATGACCTGTTCAACTTCGTGCACGATCCGGCGACGCTGCTGGTGGCGTTCGACCGGGTCGCGGGCAACCGGGGAGCCCGGACTCCCGGCGTCGACGGCCTGACCGCCACCGACGTCGAGGAGTCCATCGGTGTCCCCGGATTCCTGAACGACCTGCGGGCCGCCCTCAAGGACGGCTCGTTCTGTCCTCTGCCGGTGCGGGAACGCAGCATTCCCAAGCCGGGAGGCTCGGGAAAGGTCCGTAAACTCGGGATTCCGACGATTGCGGACCGGGTCGTTCAGGCGGCGCTGAAGCTGGTGCTGGAACCGATCTTCGAGGCCGACTTCAAGCCGGTCTCCTATGGGTTCCGGCCCCGACGGCGGGCCCAGGACGCGATCGCCGAGATTCACTATTTCGGCACCCGGGGATATCGCTGGGTGCTGGATGCGGACATCGAGGCGTGCTTCGACTCGATCGACCACACGGCCCTGATGGACCGAGTGCGTCATCGGGTGAAGGACAAGCGTGTCCTGTCGCTGGTCAAAGCCTTCCTCAAGGCCGGAGTTCTCACGGAACTCGGCGAGAGCAAGGAAACGCTGACCGGCACCCCGCAGGGTGGCATCCTCTCCCCATTGCTGGCGAACATTGCCCTGTCTGTGCTCGACGAGCACCTGCAGGGGCCTTGGGAGCCGGACGGGACGATGTCAACCGAAGGCAAGCGCCTCTACCGGCGCCGCAAAGGTCGGCCGACGTGGCGGGTCGTCCTGGTGCACGGCACCGAGGCCGACACCGCGGCACTGCGCGAAGAAGTCGCCGACGTGCTCGAACCTCTCGGCCTGCGACTGTCACAGGCCAAGACCCAGGTCGTGCACATGAGCGATGGGTTCGACTTCCTGGGCTTCCGCATCCAGTGGAAACGCAAAGGAGGCACGAACAAATGGCACGTCTACGCCTTCATCGCCGACCGGCCCATCCGGTCCTTGAAGGCGAAGATTCGTGCCCTGACAGGCAGGACATCGCAGCAGGATCTCGCCACCGTGCTGATCAGACTCACTCAGATCATGCGCGGTTGGGCCAACTACTTCAAGCACGCAGTCGCCAAGCATGTCTTCGACAGGCTCGACGCCTTCGTGTGGTGGCGTCTGATCCGCATGCTGCGGGAACGTCACCGCTGGAGTTGGGGCGACGTCCGCCGCCGGTTCACCACCCCCACGGGCGGTGGCTTCCGATCGCGGCGGACGGGGTCGAGCTGTTCCGCATCGCATCGGTCACGGTCAGCCGTTACCGATACCGGGCCAGCACGATCCCCAGCCCATGGCAGCCTGCGAACCCCGTCTGACGGCAGAGACCGTGGAGAGCCCGTTGCGCTGAGAGGCGCACGGCGGGTTCGGCGAGAGGTCCGGAGAAACGGACCGGGAGCAATCCCGGCACCGCGCTCCGGGCCTACTCAGCGATGTCGTAACTTTCCGTCGTGCGTGCGCCTGCAAGTCGAACTGGAGAATGGCTGATGACCGATGGACTAGTTCTCCATGGAGTGCTGACCCGTCTTGTCTCGACGACCGAGGATGATCTGGATCTGCTGGCACACTGGTTCGCTTCCCGGGGCTTCGTGGAGTATTGGGGCGGCGTACCGATATCGCGTGACGAGGTGGCCGAGAAGTACGTGGGGCGGCGCCGGCCGCGTGTGGAGTCCTTCCTTGTACTGGCACAGAGCACTCCGGTGGGCTACGCGCAGTACTGGCACGCCGGCGTGGCCGAAGGTGGCATCGACATGGTGTTGGGACCGGAGGCGCAAGGCCGGGGCTCGGGCCCGGATGCTGCTCGCGCGCTCCTTGCACACTTGGGCGGGACTCTTGGATGGCGGCGCGTGACAGTCGATCCCGTGAGAGGGAACGTGCGGGCAGTGCGCGCCTGGGAGAAGGCCGGCTTCCGGCAGGTATCGAGCGAAGCCGAGAACCTCCTGATGGAGTTCAGCTTTTCCGAGGGTCGTCAGGGCTGACCGCTCTCCTTCGTCATTCACCGTGCGCTCTACACGGAAGTTGAGTCAGAACCCACTGTCGTGTACGAAGCCACTTTGGGAAGCCCCAGCAACATCAATCTCTCCGGGATCGCCTGGCGGACCTTGTCGCGGCCTGTGGTCGCTGCGTCTCTGCCAGCCGGCAAGCTGGCGAGGATGCGGGCCGCCCGCTGGTGCCGGTCCATCAGCTGGATGGCACGCTCGGCTCCGGCGCGGGCGACACCAGGCTGAGCTCGGGGGGCAACGCCGCGGCGCAGCCGCTCTATCAGCACAGGCAGCGGCGACCAGCCCGGCGTCAGCTGCACCGCGCACTCACCCACCGCGACGTTTTCGCCTCACCGTCCAACCGCGCGGTGAACGACGAGCAGCGGTGCGTGCCCGCCGGGCGGGCACGCACCGCTGCCCTTCAGGCCGGCCGGGTCAATCGGCCGCCGTGAAGTAGGCGGCGGGATCAAGCGAGTTGAGCGCGATCCAGCGCTGCGCCGTCGCTTCGGCGGGCTCCTGGCCGCCGCCCGCCGAAGCGCGGAAGAAGCCCTGCACGTCAAGAGCGATGCGGGGATCGTCGTCGATGCGCCGCGCCATGTCGTAGTAGACGGACAGCTCATGGACGCACCGCAGGGTGGCGGTCGGGCAGGAGCAGTCGACGCTGTCGAGGGCCGGCGCGGGCGGATGGCCCGCGTCGGCGATGGCGCGGTACAGGTCGTCGGTGAGCAGGGGCTGGATGCCGCTCAGCTGACGGGAGATCTCGGCCCTCGCCCCCGGGGACATCGGCGCGACCTCGATCGTGACCACCGAGGTGCCGCGACCTCGGTGCACGACGGCACGCACGGTCCGGTCGTCGAACGTGATCTGGACCTTCCCGTCGCGTGCCGTGCGGCGTGCGCTCGGCAGCTGGGGATCAGGACGGGTCTGGCGCAACGACTCGGCGAACCGGACCCAGTCCTTGCCCCACTTCGTGTAACCGTAGTCGTGGTCGGCCATGGTCAGTTGACTCGCTTCCGGCGCAGGACCTCGATGAGACGGTCGTCGTCCAGTCGGGTCAGCTCGGCGATGTTGGACGTGCCGGCGATGTCCGACAGCGCGGACTTGCGGTTGTGCATGGCCGCGATGTGCTCCTCGACAGTGGTACCGGTGGTCAGGGTGGTGACGGTGACCGTGCGGGTCTGACCGATCCGGTGGACCCGGTCGGACGCCTGGGCCTCCACGGCCGGGTTCCACCACCGGTCGAAGTGGATGACGTCGGCCGCGCGCGTGAGCGTGAGCCCGGTGCCCCCTGCTTTCAGACTGAGGACGAGCACCTTCGGACCGTCGTCGGACTGGAACCGGCGGACGATGTCGGCCCGCCGCTCCTGGTTCAGGCCACCGTGGAAGAACGGCGTACTCACCCCGAACTGTTCGGCGAAGTGCCGGACCAGCAGCTCACCGGTCTGCCGGTACTGGGTGAAGACGAGGGTCGGAGAGTCGTTCTCCAAGTTGTTGGCCACGATGTCGGCGCACAGGTCGAGCTTGCCCGACCTGCCCGACAGCTCACCGAGGTCGTCCGTGATCAGGCCCGGATGGTTGCAGACCTGCTTGAGCGACGTCAGGACCGCGAGCACCTTGGTCTGCCGCTGGGTGCCGCTGCCAAAGCCGTCGTCGATGACCTGGTCCAGCAGTCGGTCGTACAGCTGCTCCTGCTCCTCGCTGAGGTCGCAGATGAGATCGGCGTGGATCTTGGGTGGGAGTGACCCTGCGACCTGGGACTTCTTCCGCATCAGCACGACCGGCTCGATGGCCCCGCGCAGCCGGGCGGAAGCGGCCGGGGAGCCGTCCGCGATCGGCCGCACGAAGCGACGGCGGAACTGCGTCCGGTTCGCGAACAGGTGCGGTGCGACCAGATTGAGCAGGGCCCACAGCTCGTCGAGGTGATTCTCGACGGGTGTTCCGGTCAGGGCGATCCGCGCGTCGGCCGCGATGGTGCGCGCGGCCTTCGACACCTGCGTACGGGGGTTCTTCAGGACCTGCGCCTCGTCGAAGACCGCGGTGCTCCACTGGATCCCCGCCAGGGCCGGGCTGTGCATGCGCAGCGTGGGGTAGCCGGTGAGCACCACCGTGCCGCTGTCCACCTCAGGCAGCGGCCCGCCGCGCCAGATCGTGGTCCGCAGTCCGGGTGCGAACCGCGCGATCTCGTGCGCCCAGTTCCCCACCAACGACGTGGGGCAGACCACCAGTTGCGGCGCCTTCTCGGCGCGCCCGGCGACACAGCCGATGGTCTGCAGGGTCTTGCCGAGTCCCATCTCGTCGGCCAGTACCGCGCCGCCGTGCGTGTCGATGGTCTCGCGCAGCCAGCTCACCCCGCGCACCTGGTAAGGCCGCAGCTTGGCGGTGAGTGCCGTGCGCATCTCGGCCCCCACCGAGGTGGTGCGGCGGAAGACGCCGCTCGCGTGTTCCGCCGTCGTGACGGCGACACCTGTGGCGTCGGGGACCGCGTGCGCGGCGATCGGCAGAGCCGACTCGCCGCCCGCGATCCACGACCGCCAGACCTTCACCGACCGGCCGGGCGAGTCGAGGGGCACGGCCACGAGCCGGTCCGGCTCGATCAGCACGCAGTCGACGTCGGACACCTTGAGCCTGCCGAGGTCCGGCGTCGGCACGACCAGGGGAACGGTCTCGACGTCGCCGACCGGCGGGGCCGCCCCCACGGCGCCGTCGGCCCAGGTCCACAGCGCGAATACGTGCCGGTCGGGCAGGTAAGTGGCCTGACTGTCCGACCGCGCCTCGGGGAGTTTCTGCCTGGTTCCCATGGTGTCAGCGGCTGCCCACGTCGTCGCCCTCGCGGACGGGCCGGGCATCGGCCCCGGACCGGGGGGCCGCCTCGTCCGTGGTCGGGCCGTCTTCCTGCGCGGGCTCCGGCTCGCCCCCCGCGGGCTTGCGGACCGCGCGCAGGGCCAGCAGTAGTACAGCCGCGCCGAAGAGCGCGATGAGCATGATCCAGATTGCACCGACGTGCATGGCGTGGACGAACGCGTCGTCGGCGGCGTGCCCGAGCGCGGGCAGGTGGGACGTGGTGGCGACGTGCCGGGCCTGTTCGGCGGAGACCCGCGCCTGGTCCCGCACCGGTCCGGGGACACCGTGCAGCGAGGGTTCGATCGCGCGTCGGTACACGATCGACATGATCGTGCCGCCGACGGCGATCCCGATCACGCTGCCGGTCTGGCGCACGGTGTTGGTGACGGCCGATCCGGCGCCGGCGCGTTCCAACGGCAGGCTGCTGATCAGCGCCGCGGTCACCGGGCCGATCACCATGCCGATGGACAGGCCCTGGACCAACAGCAGGACCTCGATCCAGACGAGGGGAGTGCTCAGCCCGAAGAACCCGTACGCGCCCATGGTCAGCGCCGCGACGGTGAGGGCCGGCACGGCGACGAGCCGCAGCGACCAGCGATGCACCAGGCGCGCGCCCACGGGTGCCCCCAGGATCGCGCCGAGTGCGGTCGGGAGGCTGGCCAGGCCCGCCTCGATCGGCGAGTAGCCGCGGGCGCCCTGCAGGTAGAACGCGTTGTAGAAGGTGACGGCGGAAGTGGCGAACAGAAGCAGTCCGAGGGCTACGTTGCCGCCACCGAACGCGCGCTGGGCGAGAAGCCGGGGGTCGAAGCTCGGCATCTTGCTGCGCAGTTCGACGCGGACGAACACGGCCAGCAGGATCAGTCCGACGACGATCGGCGCCCAGACGTCCGTACGGCCCCAGGCCGCTACCTGCCCCGTGCGGATCAGTCCGTAGGCGAGCGTCGCGAGGCCGCTGATCGACAGCAGCATTCCGGCCGGGTCCAGCGGTCGCACGACGGGGCTGCGGAAGTTCGGGACCAGCAGGGCGATGCCGATCAGCGCGAGGACCACGACCGGGACGTTGACCAGGAAGACCGAGCCCCACCAGAAGTGGTCGAGCAGCACGCCGGCGAGCACCGGGCCCACGGCCATGCCGACGCCGGCGGAGGTCGAGGAGATGGCGACCGCGGTCGACCGCGCCGGGCCGGTGAATGTCCACATGAGGATGGCCAGGTTGCCGGGCATGATCAGCGCGCTGCCGACGCCCATCGCGGCCCGGGCGGCGATCAGCTGCCCCGCGTCGCCCGCGAACGCCGCCCACACCGAGGACGCGGCGAAGACCACCAGGCCTGTTGCGAGCACGGTCCGGTGACCGAAGCGGTCGCCCAGCGCGCCCGCGGTGAACATCAAGGTGGCGAAGGCCAGCGTGTACGAGCCGGTGGCCCACTGCAGCTCGGCCGGGCTGGCGTTCAGCCCACGGACCGGGTCCGCGAGGGTCTCCAGGGTGGTACTCAGGACGGTGTTGTCCAGCCAGATCAGCAGTGAACACACCATGAGAACGGCAAGAATCAACTGCTGCCTGGACTTCGGCAACGTGGATGTAGTCATGAATACCTTCGGATGCGGTCTGGAAAACCTTGACGAGCGGACCGTAAGCAACCATCAGGCGGGTGTCAATTCCCTGGCGACCGATAACAGTCGGCAATTTTCCGGCGTAGCCGAGGGCATGCCGCCCAGTGTTCTGTCAATTCTTGAAGATGTGACCAGGCCGGCGATTTAGTACGCTCCCGGGGGCATGCCGCCAAGTGCTCTGTCAATTTCTGAACCTGATGTTTGACCTCGCGGGAATTCCGTGCCCCACCTCGCGTTCTGCCTCTGTCCCGCCCCGTGCTCCGTTCCGGGCACGGAGCACGGGACACGGGAGCGGGCGGCCCTTTCGGCCTGCCGATTCAGCAGGCCGAACGTCCTTCCCCGCATATCTTCCGAATGGGAGGATCAGAATTCACCCGGGTCAGCGGAACGGGAGTCGGCGGGGTTTCCATGGAGAGACAGGGGATAACGCTACAGGGCCAATGGTGGAGCGAAAGCGAAAGTTATGTCTCGGACATTCTCTCGGTGTGCTCATTGGATGCGGACCGTCCGGTTCTTCGCTGGCGCGGTCAGGCGGTCCGAGGTCTTCGCCCTGGACGACGACGTCGCCCGCAGCCGTGGGGGCGTGCCGCCGGCCTGGACGTGGTTCTGGACCAGGCGGTAGCAGCGCCGCACCCGGTGTCCCAGGCAGGGCACCGCCCCGGGTCGATCGCGTCCAGCTCGTCCCGCCGCGCCTCGGTCATCGCCCCGGCCGCCGCCGATGGGACGGGGCGGCCGGCCGCACGCAGCTCCTCGTTCTCCCGCCTCGACCACCACCCGGCCCTCGCCCGGCAGGCCGGCTTCACCATCGACCGTGTACGTGACAGGACCGGTGACTTCACACCTGCCCACCACCCGGTCCCCCAGATCTTCGCGGCCGTCGCCGGCGGATCGAGGAACTCCTGGGCACCGACAGCGCCACGCGACTGACCTCGGCCCACCCACTGGTCCTCGGCCAGTGCCGGGTCGGAACGGGCTTCGTCATGGTCCGCGCCGGCAAACCCGCCCCGTGATCGCCGCGCTCACCGACCACCCGACCTGGCGGTGGACATGTCATGGCCAGCCGGGCGCCGTACGACAATTCAACTGCGCCTTGCTGTCCGGCTCGTCCACACTGTTCACGCACATCGAACAGTCCGGGCGCACTGGGCATCACCCGTTTCAGGAGTTCTCCGCTTGCAGGCAACGTCACCATCACCCCCGCCCGTGTCCCCGAGTTGCTGCTCGGCCTCGCCACCGTGCGCCCCGTCTTCCTGTGGGGTGCTCCCGGCATCGGCAAGTCGTCCCTGGTGCGGAACTTCGCCGCGTCCCTCGGCCTCGAACGCGTCAGCCTGCTCGGTACGCAGCTCGCACCCGAGGACCTGATCGGCGTGCCTCAGATCCGCGACGGCAGGTCCGTGTTCTGCCCGCCCGAGGCCATCGCCCGCGACGAGCCGTACTGCTCTTCCTCGACGAGCTGAACGCGGCCACCCCTGACGTACAGAAGGCGTTCTACTCGCTCATCCTCGACCGGCGGATCGGGAACTACGAACTCCCCGCCGGATCCATCGTCATCGGCGCCGGCAACCGTGCCAGACAACGCGCTGGCCCGCCCCATCGCCTCCGCGCTCGTCAACCGTCTCACCCCGTCCATCTGCGCGCCTCCGCGACCGACTGGCTCGTGCGGGCGGGCGAGAACGGCATCCACCCGTGGGTGGTCGACTACCTCGCCGACCGGCCCGACCACCTCTGGTCGCAGCCGCCCAAGACGGAGGAGCCGTTCTCCACACCCCGCTCCTGGCACATGCTCTCCGACGCGCTGCACTCATTCGGGCCGACCCTGGACGAGGAGACGCTCAAGGTCGTCGCGCACGGCACCCTCACTCCCGTGCACGCCGTCTCGTTCTGCGGCTACGCCAAGATCGTGCGGCACTCGTACGGCATCGACGCCATAGTCAAGGGGGACGCGTCCTGGCCCCACCGCATCGAGGACCGTGACCTGCTCTACTACCTGGCCGACGCGTTCCGGGGCCGACTCGTCAAGCGGTGAACGGCACCCCCGGCAGCCCTGGCACCGGGCTCTCAGCTGGTTCATCTCCTCGTACCCGCTGCTCGGTGGCATCGCGGCCGGGATGAAGCTCGTCGCCGACGCCGAACTCGCCCGGGCCCACGGCATCGCCGCCGTCGACGCCACGCTGGGCGAGATCTACCTGAACCCGCTGCGACGGTACGACGACGAGGAATGGCGGTTCGTCCTCGCGCACGAGATGCTGCACGCCGCCCTGCGCCACGGCGACCGGCGTGGGGCCCGCGACCCGTACCTCTTCAACGTGGCCGCCGACTACATCATCAACGGCTGGCTCGTCGAGATGCGCGTCGGCACCATGCCCGAAGGGTTGCTGTACGACCCGGCGTTGAAGGGCCTGTCGGCAGAAGAAGGTGTACGACCGGATCGTCACCGACACCCGTCGCATGCGGCGCCTGGCCACGCTGCGCGGCAAGGGCGCCAACGACATCCTCGGCGAACCGCTCGTCGGCCGCCCCCGCGACTGGGTCGACCTCGACGACTTCTACCGGCGCGGACTGGTCCAGGGCCTCGACCTGCACGTTGGCGGCGAACGCGGACTGCTGCCCGCCGGCCTCGTCCAGGAGATCCGGGCGCTTGCCCACCCGCCGGTGCCCTGGGACGCCCGGCTGGCCCGCTGGTTCGACGAGTTCGTGCCCCGGCCGGAGCCCGTGCGCAGCTATGCGAGGCCCGCCCGACGGCAGGCGTCCACCCCCGGCATTCCACGTGCCGGGCGGTAACTTTCCCCCCGAGCAGGTCGCCCGCTGCACCTTCGGCGTCGTCCTGGACACCTCCGGCTCGATGAGCACACGCCTGCTCGGCAAGGCGCTCGGCGCCATCGCCTCGTACGCCGAGGCCCGTGACGTCCCGGCCGCGCGGGTGGTCTTCTGCGACGCCGCCGCGTACGACGCGGGCTACCTGCCGCCGACGGAGATCGCCGGCCGGGTCCGTGTGCACGGTCGTGGCGGCACCGTCCTCCAGCCCGGCATCGATCTCCTCCAGCGCGCGGACGACTTCCCGTCGGCGGCATCGTGGGCGGCATGGCCGCGGGCGCGGACAGCATCCCCGACGACGCCTGGCAACACATCAGTTACCCCACCGCGGTGCCCGACCCCGAGACCGGCGACCTCATCTCCGATGCCGAAGTCGCCGAGATACCCGCATACACCACTTTCGCGAGCCGGAAGAAAGCGGAGCGGGTCACCGCCCGGCTGGTCGTGCGCCGGGTCGGCCAAACCCGCCACCGTGGGTGAACAGGGCGAGCTGTTTCCCGTCTGGCGCTACCACCTCTTCACCGACCAGCCCGCCGCAGCGCTGCGGGCCGAGCGGGAACATGTGGCCGATCCCTTGGAATCGGCCGGTCAGGCGTGCAGGGTTCCGTCGAGGATGGTGACCGCATACCCGGTGAGATGGACGCGGTCACCGCGCACGGCAGTCCTGACAAGCCCAGTGCGCGAGGATAGCTGCAGGCCGGTGAGCCGGCTGCGGCCGATTCGCGCCGACCAGTAAGGGGCCAGGGCGGTGTGGGCGCTGCCTGTGACCGGATCCTCGAGGATGCCCTCGGCGGGTGAGAAAAAGCGGGAGACGAAATCGTATTCCAGGCCGGACCCGGACGCCGGGGCCGTGATGATGACGCCGCGCAGGCCTTCACGGCGGGTGAGGTCGGCTATCGCCTCGAGGTCGGGGGTCACGGCCCGGACGGTGGCCTCGTCGGGCAGGACGGTCAACAGGTCACCGAGCGCACCGGTACGGAAGGCGGCCTCTGGCTTCACCCCCAGAGCCTCCGACAGGCCTGTCGGCACCGGGACTTCGGTGCCGGGCGCGGCCGGGAAGTCCAGGGTGATGCTGCCGTCCTCGTGTGCATGCGCGGTGAGGATGCCGCTGAACCGGCTGCGGAACCGCAGCGCGCCGACACCCCCTCGCTCCCGCCGCAGCGCGTGCGCCGTGGCCAATGTGGCATGGCCGCACAGATTGGTCTCGACGAGTGGGGCGAACCAGCGAATCTCCCAGTCGGCGCTCTCGTCGTCGGGGAGCGGCCGCACGAAGGCGGTCTCCGAGTGATTCATCTCGGCGGCAACCTGCTGCATCCAGGCAACTGCAGGCCACTCTCCGGCATCAAGCAGGCACACGCCTGCAGGGTTGCCTGCGAAAGGCCGGTCGGTGAAGGCGTCTACGACGTGGATACGCATACCGCGACCATATCGGCGCCAATCGTAGCCAGACCAAGTCCAATCCGAGGGAAGTGGACTGATTCGTAGTTCCGAGTCTCCACTCGCTCGCGCACCGCTCCCCCGAACGCCGGGGGCGGGTCGATCTGTTGGGACAGGCTGGTCGCCGCGCCTTCCCGTGCTCACCGGCGCCTTGGAAGCGGCCATCCAGTGCCGTATCACAGGCGTTTGCCCTGTCGCCGACGGCGCGTCGGCGGTGCGGGAGGAACGCGCGCGGATGTGGTGTGCCGCGGGGGTGTTCAGTCGTCGGCGGTCGGCGGCGGTGATTAGATCGGTGGAGGTCAGGGGGTGGTCGTGGGCTCGGTGGCAGATTCGATGGTGAGGCTGTCGAGTGAGGCCTCCGTCGGGGTCGAGGCGGTCCAGGCCACCGGGGAGGGGCGGGAGAGCTGGATCGAGAACAGCACGAGGTCGCACATGCCCACGTCGCGGCTACGCCGCCGGCCTGGTGCGCGGCGTGGATGAGGGGCTGGACGGTGCTCGCGGTACCGGTGCGACTGCGTACCGGCTCTTCGCGGACACCCGAACCCCGCCGTCACCGGGGCCCTGTGGCGTCTGGGTGCATTTCCCCGCAGGCCGTACGTCCCGTACACCGCCGCCGGGCAGCCGGATCGCTGGCCGACACAGCGCTCGGCAGCACATCAACCTGGAGGACACCCTGCGTCCCGTCGCCGAGCAGGCCGAGTGAAGCGCGGACATGGCATGGTCACAGGGCCATGGTGACGGCGATCACCTGAACCGTGACCAAGCTCTAGCCGCAATCGCACGCATCACGGCGGCCGTTGACATTCGGGCCCCGACAGCGAACGCGGCTACGCCGCCGGCGCGGCCGAGACCGTGCGCGGTGTGCTGGCGGCCGGGGCGGTCGGCCTGGTGATGGCGAGCACGGAAGCACCGGCATCCTCCACGACACGCGCGGACGCGGCATCCCATGCATTGGACAGGATCAACGGCCTGCCCGGTATGTGGAACGAGCGGAGCGACCCGGCTTTGTCAAAAGACGTTGCCATGTGCGGTACCCATCGCGAGCGCCCGACGTGCGGTGCGTCCCTGCTGTCATGCGCCCACGCTCGCGCCTTCGGGGGCGGCCCTCACACGGTTGCGGAGCGTGCCGATGTGCTCGACCTCGACCTCGACGACGTCGCCGGGGCGCAGATGGCGACCGGAGAATACGCCGGCGCCGCGAGGTGTTCCGGTGAGGATCACGTCTCCGGGTTCGAGGGTCTGATAGCGGGAGAGGTAGGAGATCAGCTCGGCCACGCCGTGGATGAAGCTGCTGGTGCGGTCGTTCTGGCGTACGTCACCGTTGACCCGGGTGCGCAGCCGCAGGTCGAGCGGCTCGCTGAACTCGTCCGGGGTGACCAGGCAGGGACCGAGCGGTTTGAATGTGTCGAAGCTCTTGGCCACGCCGATGGACGCGGTCGGGTCGCCCGACATCGCGCGCTGCTGGATGTCGCGCGCGGAGACGTCGTTGGCGATGGTCAGGCCGGCGATGTGGCTCGCAGCCTCGGCGGCGGAGACCGCACTCGCGGGCCGACCGATCACCACGGCCACCTCGCCCTCGTAGTCGACCTGGTCGGCCGCGACGGCCGGCAGGTGGATGTCGTCGCCCGGTGCGGTGACCGCGGATCCGGCGACCAGCTGGAAATTCGGCTCAGTGGGCAGGGTGATGTCGGGCCGCCCCATCGCGGCGAACATCTCCAGAGCCTCCTCCGCGTGGCTGCGGTAGTTGAGGCCGACGATCAGGATCTTTCCGGGCCGGGGTACGGGGGCGTGCACCCGAACCTCGTCGAGGGCGACCCGGCGGACGACCGCCGCCTCGCGTGCGGCTTCGATACCCGGTCCGTGCAGGAGGGCGCCCAGGTCGGCGAAGGGGAGGTCGAGCACGGAGAGCTCGCCGGGGCTCTCTTCCCTGGCGATGCCCAGGGCTGTGCTGTAAAGGCGCATCACGGACTCCTGCGTGTTGGGGACACATTCTCTTGCTCCAAAGTCAAGAGCTTTCTTGTTTTGGAGTCAAGAGTTCATCGGTTGCAGAATTGCTGTTCTCGGATGCAGCGGCTGGGGGTGGGAACGCGCCGCCTAGGCTGGGTTGCTATGCCAAGGAACCGTCAACAGATCCCGAAAGCCGAGCGCGAGGCCACCCTGGTCGACAGCGCCTGGGAGCTCTTCGCCGTCAAGGGATACAAGGGGACCAGCCTGACCGAGGTCGGCAAGGCGGCCGGCGTCGCGGCCAACGCTGTGCGCTGGTACTTCCCGACCAAGGACGACCTGTTCGCCGCCGCGTTGGACCGCCTCTTCCTGCGTGAGCGGGAGCACGTGGAGACGGATCCGGCGATCGGAGGGGATCCGCAGCGGCAGCTGGTGGCGTTCCTTGCCGATCTGGAGGCGTACCGCGGGCTGCACCGGGAGGCGTATGACCGCATGGACGAGTCGCCCGCCCTCGCCGATGTCTACGCCCGCATGCGGGAGTGGCTGGAGGGGCGCCTTCTCGCGGCTGTCGCGAACCGGCTGCACGAGGGGGCCGATGTCGCACCCGTGGCGGACATGGCGCATGTGCTCTTCGAGGGGCTGCTGCTCAGTGCCCGGGGGCTGGACCGGCCGACCGAGGAGTTCATCGACCTCCTCATGGAGGCGCTGGTGGCCGTTGCGGCGGCACGCTGAGGCCGATCTCTTGACTGTCACACAAGAGGCTGCCTAAGTTTCTCTTGTATGACAGCCAAGAGGGCTGTCGTGCCCTCGATAAGGAGGTCGCCGTTCATGGCTTCTCCAGGCAAACTTGCCCACATCGTCCTGCGCACCGGCCGTCTGTCGCCCATGACCGACTGGTACGTACGCGTTCTCGAAGGTCGCGTCACCTTCGCCAACGAGGCCCTCGCCTTCCTGACCTACGACGACGAGCACCACCGTGTCGCGCTGGTCGCCACCGGAGCATCGGAGCGTCCGACGGATGCGCACACCGGTCTGCACCACGCGGCCTTCACCTACACCACGCTCGGAGATCTGCTCGGCACATACCAGCGGCTGAAGAAGGACGGCATCCTGCCCTTCTGGTGCATCAACCACGGTCCGACCACCTCGATGTACTTCGAGGACCCCGACGGCAATCACATCGAGCTCCAGATCGACAACTTCGCCACCGACGAAGCCCTCGACGAGTGGTTCCGGTCCGGAGCCTTCGAAGCCAATCCGATCGGGGTTGCGTTCGATCCCGACGACCTGGTGCGCCGCTTCGACGCGGGTGAGTCCTTCGCCGAACTGGTCAGGCGCGCATGACCGACATCGACGCCCCGGTCGTCATCATCGGGGCCGGCCCCGTGGGGCTTGCCACCGCGCTCGTCCTGGGCCGGCACGGCGTCCGCAGCGTGGTCTGCGAACAGTACGACGGGATCAATCCGCACCCCCGGGCCCATATCGTCAACACCAGGTCCATGGAACTGTTCCGCACCTGGGGCATCGCCGACGCCGTCCGCGCGGACGCGGTCGACCCGGCCTGGGCCAACACCATCCTGTGGAAGCAGACCCTCGCCGGGGAACCACTGGGCCGGATCGGCCTCGTCGAAGGCCCGGAGGACCAGCTCCTGCGCCGGATCCAGGCCTCTGCCGAGCAGCTCATCTCGTGCGCCCAGGACCGTGTACAGCAACACCTCCTCGACGCGGTCCTCGCCCAGGGCATGGCCACCGTCCGCTACGGCACCACCGTCGTGGAGGTGACGGACCTCGGCGATTGCGTCGACGTCACCGTGGAAGGCGTGGGCGGGCGACAGATCCTGCGCAGCTGTTACGCCGTGGCGGCGGACGGGGCGACCGGCGGCCTGCGCGACACACTCGGCATCCCGATGGACGGTTCCACGGTTCTCGGCCACCAGCTGAACATCTACTTCCACGCCGATCTGTCCCCGTGGATGAGAGAGGATCCCGCTCTGCTGATCTGGCTGATCAACAGTGCCTCCCCGGGACTCCTCATCGGGATGGACGGTGCTCACCGGTGGACCTTCCAGCGGAGCTTCGACCCGGCTGTCGAATCACCGCAGGACTACCCGCCCGAACGGTGCGCCCAGATCATCCGGGACGCCGTCGGAACCACCGAACTCGACGTGGACATCCGCTCCGTGGGTCCGTGGACCATGACGGCCCGGACCGCCGAGACGTACTGCAGCGGCCGTGTGTTCCTCGTGGGGGACGCGGCGCACCAGTTTCCACCGACAGGCGGCCTGGGGATGAACAGCGGCCTCGCCGACGCGGACAACCTCGGCTGGAAACTGGCCGCCGTGCTGCGGGACGGTGCTTCCGGCGCGCTGCTCGACAGTTACGAGCGCGAACGCCGTCCCGTCGCCGTCGACAACGCCCGCCACAGCATGCTCAACGCCATCAAGATGGCCGAGGTCGGGATAGGGCCCGAAACGACCAGGATCGCCGCCCGCCTCGAAAGCCCCGACCCGGCAGTCGTCGCGGCGGAACGCCGACGGATCGCGGAGGCCATTCCTCCACAGCGCCCGCACTTCGACGCGCTCAACCAAGAGATCGGATACGTCTACGGAGCAGCCCGGCACGACGACGGCGCCCCGTTCTCGGCCACCGACTACACACCGATCGCCGCCCCCGGAGCACGACTTCCGCACGCCTGGATCGAACGTGACGGGGATCGGGTGTCCACGCACGACCTCCTCATACCCGGCTTCACCCTCATCACGGGGCCCGAGGGAGCCGACTGGGCCGATGCCTTCGCGGAGGCCGGGGAGGACGTGACGAAGCGGACTGTCGTGATCGGCCGGGACGTCACCAGCCCGGACGGCTACTGCCCCGAGTTGCTCGGGATCGGTGAGGACGGAGCCCTTCTCGTCCGGCCGGACGGTCACATCGCGTGGCACAGCGCCGAGGGATCAACCCCTGCCTCCGCGCTCGCCGCCCTGCTCAACGCCACTGAGCAGTCCGCCTAGCCCGGCGCGGGGGGCGTGTGGAGCGCCGGCCGCGTGCCCGGCGCTCTTCCGGCCCTCGCTCCCGGCCTCCTGTCCCGTTCGGCGGCACGCCCGTCCATCGCGGCCCTCGCTCGGCGTCCCCTTCACCGCGGCGTTCCGGCGACCCCGCCCGAAAGGCCGAGTCCGGCGGCCTCGGTCTGCTACGCCCGCCTTACGGATGTCGCAGTTCCGGCTGACGCCGACTGGTCCATGCCTGTTCGGTCCGTGCCGCGGGCCGGCACCGGCCCGCGCCGACCGTCGGCGACCAGAGCCGATATGCGCACCGAGGGCCGCGCCCTGCCGACGCGGCCGTTTCGAACGCCCGCCCTTGCCGTACCGGGCCGACTCCTTGTCCGCCTCGACGGCCACAGATGCCCCACCCGGAGGAACGCAGTGGTGACCCCTCAGAAAGCAACCGGCTCCCGCCCCACGCTTCAGGATCGATACGTACGCGAAGAAGGCGTCCTTCACCTCACCGGCATCCAGGCCCTCGCCCGCCTGCCGCTCGACATCCGCCGCGCCGACCGTCGCGAGGGCCGCGGCACCGCGGGATTCGTCTCCGGATACGAGGGTTCGCCACTCGCCGGGTACGACATGGAACTCGCGCGGTGCGGCTCCCTTCTCGACGAGTACGACATCGTCTTCCGCCCCGGCGTCAACGAGGAACTCGCGGCGACGGCCGTCCAGGGCACCCAACTCGCCTCGGCACAGCCGGACAAGCGCGTCGACGGCGTCACGGCCATCTGGTACGGCAAGTCCCCGGGCCTCGACCGCGCCTCGGACGCCATCCGGCACAACAACCTGATGGGCACCCACCCGGACGGCGGCGCACTGGCCCTGGTCGGCGACGACCCCGCCGCCAAGTCGTCGACCGTCCCCGGCGCCTCCGAACTGCTCCTCGCCGACCTCGGCCTCCCCACGCTCTACCCGTCCGACCCGCAGGAAGCCCTCGACTTCGGGCTGCACGGTGTGGCGATGTCCCGGGCATCCGGACTGTGGGTGGCGCTGAAAATCGTGACGGCCGTAGCCGACGGTTCCGGCACGGTCGACGTGGGCGCCGGACGGGTGTCACCGGTCGTTCCGGACCTCGCGGTCGACGGAGTGCCGTACCGCCACACCGTAGGCAGCCGGATGGTGCAGCCGGCACTCGGCGATCTGGAACGCAGCCGGGACGGCGCCCGCCTGGAGATCGCCCGTCGCTACGCCGCCGCCAACAACCTCAACCGGATCACCAGGACAGGCCCCGACGACCGCATCGGCATCATCGCGGCGGGCAAGACCTTCCTCGACCTCCGCCAGGCCCTGCGCATCCTCGGACTCGACGACGCGGAACTGGAGCGCCGCGGTGTGCGACTGCTGCACCTCGGAATGATCCACCCTCTGGAACCCACGGTCGTCGAACGTTTCGCGAGGGGGCTGCACCACATCGTCGTCGTGGAGGAGAAGCGGCCTCTCGTCGAGACCGCCCTCAAGGACCTGCTCTACTGCCGGGGCGACCAGCCGTCCGTCTCCGGCAAGCGCACATCCGACGGCTCGGCCCTGTTTCCCCTCGACGGAGAACTCGATCCCGACACCGTCGCCGCACGGCTCGCGCCCCGTCTGAACGAACTGGGCGTATTCCCCACCGTGCAGAGCTGGTTGGAGAAAGCGCGGGCAACGACCCGGCGCAGGACTCTGCCACTTCTGCCCATGCTCACCCGCACCCCCTACTTCTGCTCCGGCTGCCCCCACAACCTCTCGACCAAGGCACCCGAGGGCGCCGCCGTCGGGGCCGGGATCGGCTGCCACGCCATGGTCACGCTCATGGACCCCGCCCAGGCCGGGGACGTGATCGGCATGACGCAGATGGGAGGCGAGGGCGCCCAGTGGATCGGCATGCAGCCGTTCCTCGAACGCGACCACCTGATGCAGAACCTAGGCGACGGTACCTTCCACCACTCCGGCAGCCTCGCCATCCGCGCTGCGGTCTCGGCCGGGGTGAACGTCACCTACAAGCTGCTCTACAACTCGGCGGTGGCGATGACCGGCGGCCAGCAACCCGTCGGCGTCATGTCCGTGCCCGCGATAGCCCAAGGCCTCCTGGCAGAGGGCGTCAAGCGCATCATCGTCACGACCGAGGACGTCAAGCGCTACCGGAAGGTCACGCTTCCGAAGGGCGTCGTCGTCTGGCACCGCGACCGGCTGACCGAGGCCCAGGAGGTGCTCGCCCGGACCCCCGGCGTCACCCTGCTCGTCCACGACCAGGAATGCGCGACGGAACTCCGACGCAAGCGCAAGCGCGGCCTTGCGCCCGAACCCACCGAGCGGGTGGTGATCAACGAGCGGGTGTGCGAAGGGTGCGGTGACTGCGGACAGCAGTCCAACTGCCTCTCCGTGCAGCCCGTCGACACCGAGTTCGGCCGCAAAACCCGGATCGACCAGTCCTCCTGCAACAAGGACTACGCCTGCCTGGCGGGGGACTGCCCCTCGTTCCTCACCGTCGTCCCCGGCGGAAAGTCCGCCTTCACCCCCGTCCCGATGCCGGACGACGCTGCGCTGCCCGATCCCGAGCCTGTCGTATCGGCATCCCACACCACCCGGATCACCGGCGTCGGAGGCTCCGGTGTGGTCACCCTCGCTCAGATCCTCAGCACCGCGGCCTCACTCGCGGGCCTGCACGTCCGGGCCCTCGACCAGACAGGTCTGGCCCAGAAGGGCGGCGCGGTGGTCTCCGACATCAAGATCACCAAGGAGGCTACCGACCAGGCCGCCAAAGCAGCCCTGGACGAGTGCGATCTCTACCTCGGCTGTGACCTGCTCGTCGCCGCCGAACCCGGACAACTGACGACGGCCGCACCGGCGCGAACGGTGGCGGTCGTCTCCACGGCAGAGGTCCCGACCGGACAGATGGTGATCGACCCGGAGGTTTCGTTCCCGCCTGCCGAACCTCTCAAGGAACGGATCCGGGCAGAGTCCAGGGACGCGGTCTTCCTCGACGCTCGCCGGCTCGCCAACGACCTGCTGGGCGAAGACCAGTTCGCCAATCTCCTGCTCACGGGCGCGGCCTACCAGACCGGCGGGATGCCGCTGCCGGCCAGCGCCATCGAGGAGGCGATCACCCTCAACGGCGTGAAGGTCGAGGCCAACCTCAAGGCCTTCCGTCTCGGCCGCCAGGCCGTCGCCGCCCCCGAGGCCTTCGCCGACCTCCTGGAGGGGCGGGCCGCCGCACCGAAGCCGGAGCGCGGTCTGTCCGCCGAGACCCGGCGCACCCTCGAACTGGTCGGGGCCGCCCCCGGCTCGGAGCTCGCCCGGCTCCTGGCGGTCCGGGTGCCGGACCTCATCGCGTACCAGAACGTTGCCTACGCGACGAGGTACGCACGCTTCGTCGAACAGGTACGTCAAGCAGAGGGCGAGAGCGTCCCCGGCTCAACCGCACTCACCGAGGCCGTTGCCAGGCACCTGCACAAGCTGATGGTGTACAAGGACGAGTACGAGGTGGCCCGGCTCTCCCTCGACCCCGAGGTCGAACGGGGGGTGAGGGCCCGCTTCGGGGACGGCGCGCGGATCTCCTACCGTCTCCATCCGCCCGTACTGCGGGCACTCGGAATGACTCGCAAGATCGAACTCGGCCCCTGGTTCAAACCTGCCTTCCAAGCACTCGCCGTGATGCGCAGGCTCCGTGGCACCCGCCTGGACCCCTTCGGAGCGGCACGCGTGCGGCGTACGGAACGGGCCCTGGTCGTCGAGTACCAGGCCACGATCACCGAGGTCTGCCGGGATCTCGACGAGGACTGCCACGGCTTGGCCGTCGAGATCGCCTCACTGCCCGACACCGTGCGCGGCTACGAGGAGATCAAGATGGCATCAGTGGCGCGGTACAGGACCCGGTCCGCGGAACTCGTCGGCCGGCTGTCCTCGGGACGCGAACGTACGGAGGCCAACACGGCGGCATCCCGAGACGAGTTGTAAAGGCGACACATTCCGACCACGCGAGGCGGAGCCAACAGCGGGGGTCATCGACGCGCAGTCGGTGAAATCCGGTGCCTCGGTGCCCTCCACCTCGCGCGGCTGGAGGCCGATTTCGTGACGGCTGGACATCACGCTGCCCGCCCCGCTGCCCGCGCTCTACAGGCCGCTCCGGGTGTGCCCGGGTTCGGACTGGGCCCCGAAAGGAGGCGGGGGCGTCGTCCGTGGAGCGTCGTGAGGGGACCTGCTACCACGCGGCCTGGACTTTGTCGGCCTGCATGCCCTTCTGCCCCTGGACAGCCTCGAAGGTGACCGCCTGGCCTTCCTTCAGGGACTTGAAGCCGTTCCCTTCGATCGCACGGAAGTGGACGAAGAGATCCGGACCGGACTGCGGGGTGATGAAGCCGTAGCCCTTCTCGTCGTTGAACCACTTCACGGTGCCGTTCTGGCGCTCGGCCATATCTCCTCCTGATCGTGTGCGGGTGGGCGCGCACCCCACAATCATTCCACGCTAAGCAATGACATCAATACAAACGGTGATGACCCGTCAGGCGGAACGCGGATCAAGCAGATCCAGTATCAGCGCGTCACCACTCAGGAGGAGGCCCCGGGTGCTGTGACGAAGCCGCCAACCCGGGCGCCCGCGAGGCTTCTCAATCAGAGGTCTCTGACCACACCGTCACCTTGTGCCAAATCACCGGCACCGAAGCCATTGCTTGTCGACGTCACAGTCCACGTGTTTCGGTGAAGCTGGCTGCGATCCGGTCGGCTGATACGAGCAGTGGCTCCCAGGGGGCTACGCCGATCTCCTCTGGAACCCAAGGTCCACGCGGTTGAATCTCCCATCCGGTCCGGTCTCCCATCTCCACCACACCCGGGAACGACACCGCACCGAGCATGATCGGCGTGGACCAGAGGCCACTTCGTCAACGACGGCATCGAGACCGCGCTCGACCAGGCCCGCGAGGCCGCCGGCAACCGCGACGTCCGCATCGCGGGCGGCGGCGCGACGATCCTGGAATACGTGAACGCCGGCCTGATCGACGAGTTCTCGATCGCGCTGGCACCCGTGCTGTTCGGCTCCGGGATCCGCCTGTTCGAAGGCGTGGACGCGGGCCGCGTAGCCCTGGAGCCGGTCCGCACGGAGCCCTCCCCGAGGGTGACGCACCTGACCTACACCGTCCGGGAGCGGTAGCCGGAGAGCCGGATGTGAGCGGCACCCCGGCGGCGCCTCAGCCCGCCGGGGTCAGTACGGCGGTCAGCGCGTCCACGCCCCCGGCGTCGGGGAGGGCGAGTGTCCGGGCCGATCTCGGTCGCGCCACTCCAGCCACGACTCGAACTCCACCAGCGACTCCGTCGTGGCCGCCCGTGAAGCCGAGGGTTTGTGGGGACTGGCGGACGGCCCGAAGCGGACGCCGTGGTGGCGGGCGAATTCGGAGAGGCAGACTCCCGCAGCCCAGCGCCCTCACCGTCAGCCCACTCGAATCCGACAGCTTCAGCGCGACAGGACACCTGCCGATCTCAGGTAGATGGCACAAGTGCCAACCTGATGCCATTGCGGCTGAGACTGTGCCGCGAAATCCTGGACCCTGGACCACTGTAGAGTCTCGCGATTCGTGGCACGGTCCAGCTTGCTGACCAGCGCACTTTCGGTTGTCTCACGTAGCGGCTTAGTGGCGTTGTCTCAGGGATGTGGCCTTTCCTGCTACGGGTGCGACCGGCGGGGCGGGTCAGTCTCAGTTCTTGTTGTTGAGGGCGTGGGCGTACTGCTCGTCGGTGACGGGTTCGAGCCAGGTGGTTCCGTCACCCTCGCTGTCGCCGACGACCATGGCGATGTGCGCCATGAGCGTGGTGTCAGTGGCTCCGTGCCAGTGCTCCTCTCCGGGCGCGCACTTGACGGTCTGCCCGGCGGAGGCGCGTACGACGTTGCCGTCTCGGGTGCCGACGAGGCCGATGCCGTCGGTGATGTAGAGGGTCTGGCCGTTGGCATGGGAGTGCCAGTTGGTCCGGGCGCCAGGGGTGAAGCGGACGAGTGCGGTGGCGAGCCGGGCGGGTTCGGCTGGACTCTCGATCATGTTGAGGTAGACGTCGCCGGTGAAGCGTTCAGCGGGTGCTTTGACGGTGGGGGTCTGGGTGACGTGTTCCATGACTGCCTTTCTGGGCGATTCAGGATCGACTGTCGCTGGTTGGTGGGCTGTTCGTCCCGGGCGGGTGGGCGGGGCGTGCGAAGCACCTGTACTCGTGGTGCCGGACCTCGGGTGGGACGGTTACTGGGCGGTGTAGCCGCCGTCGACGGGCAGGGCGACTCCGGTGACGTAACTGGAGCCGGGGCTGCACAGCCACAGGACGGCCTGGGCGATCTCCTCGGCGGTGCCGAGCCGGTCGATGGCCTGGCCCGCTTTGGCCTGGTCGCGGTCGAGTTCGCCGCCTTCGACCATGGCGTCGACCATGGGGGTGTTGATGGTGCCGGGACAGACGGCATTGATGCGGACGCCGCGGGAGCCGTATTCGAGGGCGGCGCTCTTGGTCAGGCCGATCACGCCGTGCTTGGTGGCGTGGTAGGCGGCGCGGCCTGGGTTGCCGACGAGGCCGCCGAGGGAGGAGCAGTTGACAATGGTGCCGCTGCCCTGGGCGCGCATGTGGCGCAGTTCGTGCTTCATGCTCGCCCAGATGCCGCGCAGGTTGATGGCCTGGACGCGGTCGAACTGGTCGGCGCTCTCGTCGGCGGCGTCGGTGGGCGGGGGCATGATGCCGGCGTTGTTGTAGGCCATGTCGAGGCGGCCGAAGGCCTCCACCGTGCGGTCGACGGCGGCGGCTACCTGATCCTCGTCGGTGACATCGCAGACCAGGTCGAGGGCCCGGTGGCCGGCGTCGGTGAGTTCCTTCACCGTCTGGTTCACGGCCGTCTCGTTGATGTCGGCGAGGGCGACGGCTGCTCCAGATTCGGCGAAGGCGCGGGCGGCAGCCAGGCCCATGCCGGAGGAGGCGCCGGTGACGAAGGCGACTTGGCCGGTGAAGTCGTAGGTGGGGTTCATGTCGTTCTTCTCCCGTCGAAAGGTGAGGTGGGCTGTGGCATGGAGGTGTGTCAGTGCCCGGATGGCACAGGTGCTGTCCCGTGGTCCCGTGCATGGGCCGGGACGGTGCGCTGGGCCACGATCCGAGCTTGCTGTCGGGTGCCGCTGAGGGCGAGGGCGATGAGCGGCAGGAGGGTAAGGGCGGCGTGGTCATGGTGAACCTTCACGAAACAGGTGGGAGCCGGGCGGCCGGGGGATGCTCCCCGGCCCCTGGTGGTGGAGGAGGGGATGGCTCAGGGGGTGAGGAGGGTCTTGATGGCGCGGCGTTCGTCCATGGCCTTGTAGCCCTCGGCGACCTGGTCGAGGGGGAGGGTGAGGTCGAAGACCTTGCCGGGGTCGATGGCGCCGGTCAGGACGCGGTCGATCAGGTCGGGCAGGTAGCGGCGTACGGGGGCGGGGCCGCCACGCAGGCCGACGTGGGAGAAGAACAGCTCCTGCCCGTCGACCGCGACCTCGTGCGGCACCCCGACGAATCCGACGGTGCCGCCGGGGCGGGTGGAGTGCAGGGCCTGGCTCATGGCCTGGGCGGTACCGACGCACTCCAGGACGCTGTCGGCGCCGATCCCGCCGGTCATCTCCTTGATCCGGGCCACGCCCTCCTCACCGCGCTCGGTGACGATGTCGGTGGCGCCGAAGGCCAGGGCGAGCTTCTGCCGGGACTCGTGGCGGGACATGGCAATGATCCGCTCCGCGCCCATCTCCTTCGCCGCGATCACCCCGCACAGGCCGACCGCGCCGTCGCCGACGACCACGGCGGTCGAGCCGGGCCTGACCTCGGCGGCGTCCGCGGCCCACCAGCCGGTGCCCAGCACGTCCGAGACCGCCAGCAGGCCCGGCCAGAAGTTCTCGTCCGGCACCTCATTGGTAGCGACCAAGGTGCCCTGCGCGTTGGGGATGCGTACGTACTCGGCCTGGCATGTGGACATGAACTCGCGGTTCAGGCAGTTCGACGGGAATCCGTTACGGCAGTTCGCGCAGGTGTTGTCCGAGGTCGCGAACGAGCCGACGACGAACTGCCCGGGCCGGACCGAAGTGACCTCACTGCCGACCTCCTCCACGAAGCCGACGTACTCGTGACCCATAGGGTGCGGGTCGCCGATCGGCTCCGCGCCCCGGTAGGACCACAGGTCCGAGCCGCAGACGCAGGTGACGGCCGTACGGATGATCGCGTCGGTGGGGTGGAGGATCTTCAGGTCGTCCAGGGTCTCGAAGCGGACGTCGCCGGGGGCATGGATCACTGCGCCGCGCATGTGGGGTCTTCCTTAAGCATGTGGGGTCTTCCTTAAGTACGAGGGGGCCGGACCGCCCGGGGCGGCCCGCGTGCCGGCGTTCCTGCTCTACCGAAGGAGCAGCAGGAAAAGCGCCACGTCATCCAGGTAACCCTCGCTTCGCGCGCGCAGCGAGTCACTGACAAGGGGTGTACTGGCAGTACATCCCTCCGTCTCCGGCCAGGCCGTACCGTCGAGGTGTGGGCAACCGAGAAGAGGTCCGCGAGTTCCTCACCTCGCGGCGCGCAAAGATCACTCCCGAGAAGGCCGGACTGCCTGCCGGTCCCCGGCGCCGCGTGCCGGGGCTACGCCGCAGCGAGGTCGCTGCTCTGGCCGACATGAGCGTCGAGTACTACGCCAAGCTCGAACGCGGCAACCTTGTCGGCGTCTCCCCGGCTGTCCTCGAAGCCGTCGCCCGTGCCCTCCAGCTCGACGATGCCGAACGCGCCCACCTGTTGAACTTGGCCCATGCCGCCGATGGCTCCCACGCGCTCACCCGCCCCCGTCGCCGACGTACCAAGGAGCAGTGGAAGCCGCACCGCAGCCTGCAGTGGACCTTGGACGCGATCACGGCAGGCCCGGCATTCGTACGCAACGGCCGCATGGACCTTCTCGCCGCCAACCAGCTCGCACGCGCCTTCTACGCCGACGTCTACGCCACGCCGGGCAACCAGGCGAATCTGGCCCGCTTCAACTTCCTCGACCCCGTTTCCCGCCGCTTCTACCCCAACTGGGACCTGGCCGCCGACGTCGCCGTCGCCATCCTGCGCACCGAAGCCGGCCGTAACCCGCACGACAAGGACCTGCACGACCTGGTCGGTGAGCTGTCCACACGCAGCGACGACTTCCGCACCCGTTGGGGCGCCCACAACGTCCGCCATCACGGCACCGGCACCAAACGCTTTCACCACCCGGCCGTCGGCGACCTCACCCTCGCCTACGAGGGCCTGGAAATGGCTGCCGAACCCGGCCTCACCCTCACCATCTACACCGCCGAACCCGGTTCCACGTCCGAAGAGGGCCTGCGTCTCCTCGCCTCCTGGGCCGCCGCACAAGACGCCGACCTGCCCATGGAACCGTCCACCACCAGCTGACCCACGACTCGGGTGACCCGCTGCTCAAGGCTGCTGCCTGGCATCTCCCGAGGCGGTCGGCGTGCGAGTGTCCGCCGGTCGCGGCGCAGTCATGTCGAGCAGGAGCAGCGCATCGTGGTCGGGGCTGCCCGGTTCGGCGGTATAGACGCCGATGCGCTGGCCGGGGGTGCCTTCGATGTGCAGTGACTGCGAGGTGAGGGTGATCGTGCCGACCTGGGGGTGGTGGAACGTCTTGTGGGCGGGCTTGCGACCGGTGACTTCGTAGCGTTCCCACAGGCCTGCGAAGTCGGGGCTCTTGAGAAGCAGCTCGCCGACGAGGTTGGTGAGGTCTGGGGCGTCGGATGCGGTGCCGGCGGTCGCGCGCAGGCGGGCGACGCAGGCGGTGATCTGCCGATCCCAGTCGGCGAACAGATCACGGGCCGCGGGGTGCAGGAACAGGTAGCGGGCGAGGTTGCGGTGCTTTGCCGGCCAGTCGTCCAGGCCCGCGTACAGGGCGAGGCCACCAGGGTTCCAGGCGAGCATGTCCATACTGCGACTGATGACGTAGGCCGGGTTCGGGCGCAGTGACTCCAGGAGCAGTTTGAGGTGGGGGCGCACGGTCCGGCTGGGCGCGGGCGGCGGCTCCGGGGCGTAGCGGGCGGCTCTGGCGGCGAGCTCGCGTAGGTGCTGGTGTTCCTGGTCGTCCATGTGTAGGGCGCGGGCGAGGGAGTCGAGGACGGCGGGGCTGGGGCGGGTCTCCTTGCCACGTTCAAGGCGCACGTAGTAGTCGATGCTGATGCCGGCGAGAGTGGCCAGCTCCTCGCGGCGCAGGCCCGGGGTGCGTCGGATGCCGGCGCCGACGGTGAGGCCGACGCGCTCGGGGCTGGTCTGGGTGCGGCGGGCGCGCAGGTAGCGGCCCAGCTCGGCGCCCTCGCTGTGCGCGCTCTCGGATGCCATGACTCCAGTCTCACCCGACGGGCACCCGCTCCGTAGACGGGAGGGGGGCCCTGTCATTACCCCTGAAGAGCCCGCCCTGCCACACCGGAGGAATCCGGGCGAAGGTGAATGAGCAAGACGCCGGCACCCTCCTCCTGCCGCCCAGTCCTCCACGAGAGGCACCGCCTGACGGGCTGGGCGAGAGTGACGAAGAGGCCCGGCAGCACCACGAACCGGAGAGGGCGAAATGCGGTACATCAAGCTGCGTGACCTGGAGGTTTCCCGGATCGGACTGGGTGCGATGGGCATGTCCCACGGCTACATCGGCTCAGGCACCGACGACCCGGAGTCGATCAGGACCGTGCACCGGGCACTGGAGCTGGGCGTCACCCTCATCGACACCGCCGAAATCTACGGGCCCTACACCAACGAGGAACTCCTCGGGCGGGCCCTGAAGGGCCACCGCGAGAAGGTGGTGCTGGCCGAGCGCGGCGAGGAAGGCATCGCCCGCATCCGCGAGCTGACCGGCGGCGTGGACAAGGTCATCGAGGCCGTCGGCACCCGCCAGGCCCTCGACACCGCGCTCGGCGCGGTCCTGGACGGCGGCACCATCAGCCGCCTGGGCGTCCCCCAGTACGAGCAGGGCCCGATCGGCCCGGCCGAGTTCATGCACAACATCACCCTGACCGGCGGCGCCAGCCCCGCCCGCGCCTACATCCCGGAACTGCTGCCCGACGTCCTGGACGGCACCATCACCCCCGGCCGCGTCTTCGACCGCACCTTCACCCTCGACCAGACGCCGGACGCTTACCAGGCCATGGCCGACCGCCAGGTCCTCGAGGCCCTCATCCGCCCCTGACCCCCCGGCCCCACCCGCACAGCGAAGGACACTCCGCTCATGCAGACCGTCACCCTCAACAACGGCATCAAGATGCCCCTCCTCGGCTTCGGCGTCTACCAGATCCCCGCCGAGGACACCGAGCGCGCCGTTTCCGAGGCGCTGGCCGCCGGCTACCGCCTGCTGGACACCGCCGCCGCCTACGGCAACGAAGAAGCCGTCGGCCGCGCCATCAAGTCCAGCGGCATCGCCCGTGAGGACCTGTTCGTCACCACCAAGCTGTGGGTGCAGGACGCCCCCGCCGAGGACAACACCCGCCGCACGTTCGAGACGTCCCTGAACAAGCTGGGCCTGGACCACCTCGACCTGTACCTGATGCACCAGCCCTTCGGCGACGTCTACGGTCAGTGGCGCGCCATGGAGGCGCTCAACCGCGAGGGCGTGGCCAAGGCGATCGGGGTTGCCAACTTCTACCCCGACCGGCTGATCGACCTGATCCTCAACAACGAGATCACCCCGCAGGTCAACCAGATCGAGACCCACCCCTTCTTCCAGCGCGCCGACTACCAGGACCTCATGCACGAGCACGGGGTGCAGATCCAATCCTGGGGCGGCTTCGCCGAGGGCAAGAACGACCTGTTCACCAACCCGCTGCTCGCCGAGATCGGCAAGGAGTACGGCAAGTCGGTCGCCCAGGTCGTGCTGCGCTGGCTGACCCAGCGCGGCGTCGTCGCCATCCCCAAGTCGGTGCGCGCCGAGCGCATGGCCGAGAACATCGATGTCTTCGACTTCCAGCTCACCGCTGAGCAGATGGCCGAGATCGCCACCCTCGACACCGGCAGCTCCCTGTTCTTCGACCACCACGACCCCGAGATGGTCACCTGGCTCGCCAAGCGCCGCCTAAACACCTGACCCGAACCCGCCACCCCAGGGGCGAACGGCCGCATGGTCGGCCGTTCGCCCCTCCCGCTTCCAGATCCCTCGCGAAGGGGCTATCTGTGAACCAGCAGGACCGCACTTCAGCCCGGCGTCGCGTCGGCGACCCACCGCTTCAGCGTGCGCAGCCCGATGCTGAGCTCGGCGATCTTCGCCGCGTAGCGGGTCTCCGCCGGCAACCCCGGCATGTACTCCGGTCGCGGTTCGCCGGGGAGTGCGAGGCGAGAAGTGCCGGAACGGTAGCCGGTCAGCACCTCACGGATATGTCCGGCCCGGTCCCGGATCCTCTCCCTCTCCGGCTCGCTCACTGCCCGAGCACCACAGTGGCGATCTCCTCAGGATCACTCCCCGCAGGACCAGGGTGATCGGCCTCAACGGCGGCGCGACCGGAGAACAGCAGCTCCTTCAGCGAGACGCGACGCACCCGCGCCTGACCGTCCCTCAGGACGACCTCGTTACCGGCCGCGGTGGCAACCAGCTCGACCACTTCGACGGTCGAAATCGGCGAAGAAGCCTCGCCAGCTCCAGGCGACTCTCGTGGAGCACGTGATCACGCATTGTGGCCGACCAGTGGACACCGGAGAAGTACCTCTGCCCTCGGTACCACCGGAACGTATGCCACGGAGCTGCCCTGGCCAGCCGGTCCAGCGGGACCGATCTCCACGCCTGGCCCTCGACGCATTCACCGTCCCGACATCGGAAACTCACCAAAGCCCCTGCGTCACGCCCCCCAGCAGCCACCCTGATGACCAAGGTGCCAGCGTGGTAACCGCGTCGGGTGCCAGCCTGGTGCGGAGTCACCCGAACAGATGACGCGCTCGACCTGCGGATCTCCGATAGATGGCACAAGTGCCGACCTGGTGCCATTGCAGCTGAGACTGTGCCGCGAAATCCTGGACCCTACACCCGTGCCCGTCAGGGGGGCCTGGAGGTACGTATGCC
Organism: Streptomyces sp. NBC_00012; assembly: GCF_045040875.1. Lineage (NCBI taxonomy): Bacteria > Bacillati > Actinomycetota > Actinomycetes > Kitasatosporales > Streptomycetaceae > Streptomyces > Streptomyces sp. NBC_00012. The sequence goes on from NZ_CP108310.1 coordinate 625,197, forward strand.
GCGGCCTTTGTGGACCGGAGCCATTTCATTTGGCCTGGTCAGCATCCCGATCAAGGTTGTCAGCGCGACCGAGGACCATGCGATCCGCTTCCGCCAGGTCCATCTGGAGGACATGGGCCGGGTCCGCACCCGCAAGGTCTGCTCGATCGAGGACGAGGTCGTGCCGCAGGAGGAGATCGGCAAGGGCTACGAACTCACGAAGGACGAGCTCGTCGCGGTCACCGATGAGGAGCTCGACGAAATGCCGCTGCCCACCGCGAAGGCCATCGAGATCGTGGCGTTCGTCGATGCCGACAGCATCGACCCGATCCGGATCAGCGACTCGTACTTCCTCGCGATCGACGGACAGGTCGCAGCCAAGCCGTACACCCTGCTCCGCAAGGCGTTGGAACGGTCCGACAAGGTCGCGGTCGCAAAGTTCGCATGGCACAACCGCGAGCGGCTGGGGCTGCTCCGCGTGCGGGAGGATGCGATCGTGCTGCACGCGATGCGGTGGCCCGATGAGATCCGCAGTCCCGAGTCCCTCAAACCGAGGGAAGTCGGCCTGGACGAAGAGGAGGTCGAACGGGCCGTCCAGCTCACCGAGACCATGGCCCTCGACGACATCTCCGGCTTCCGGGACGAGTACCGCGACGCCTTGGAGGAGCTGATCGAGGCGAAGTCGGAGGGCACCGAGATCCCGGAGCCGGCCGAGGGCGAGGAGCGGGAGGCCGGGAAGGTCGTCGACCTGATGGCGGCCCTGAACGCCTCCGTCAAGGCGGCCAGGGAGAGCCGCGGCGAGCACGGCGACCAGGACGCCACTGTGCACACCATGCAGCCGCGCAAGAAGACCGCGGCCAAGAGGGCCGCCCCGGCCAGGAAGACCACCGAGAAGAGGACCACGGCCGGGAAGAAGCGCGCGGCGAAGAAGTCCACCACCAAGAAGACCGCGGCCGCGAAGAAGCGCAGCGCGTCCTGAACGGGCGCGTAGCGGGATGGTCATGGTGAGTCTGCCGCGGATCGCTCCGATGCTCGCCACCCCGGGCTGCCTGCCGCCCGCGGCCGTGGAGGACCGCTGGGCGTTCGAGGTGAAACAGGACGGGCAGCGGGCGATGGTCTACCTGCCGGGCGACGGGACCACGGTCCTGCGGTCCCGGTCCGGGGCGGACATCAGCGCCGTCTACCCGGAGCTCGTAGGGCTCGGGTCCGTGCTCGGCCGGCCCGCGGTCCTGGACGGCGAGATCGTCGCGCTCGACGACGAAGGGCGAAGCGACTTCGAGCGGCTGCAGTCCCGCATGGGACTGGCCTCCACGGCGAAGGCGGCCCGGATGGCGCGACTGGTGCCGGTGCGTCTGGTTCTGTTCGATGTCGTGTACCTGGACGGCCGCGGCCTGACCGGGCTGCCGTACACCGGGCGCCGCGCCCTCCTGGAAGGCCTGGGACTGGACGGGGAACGGTGGTCGACGCCCGCGGCGATCGTCGGGCACGGCGAGCAGGCGCTGGAGATGACCCGGACCGCGGGGCTGGAGGGGGTGCTCGCGAAGCGGCTCGCGTCCGTGTACGAACCCGGCGCCCGCTCCCGCGCCTGGATCAAGATCCGTCACGTCCGGACCATCGATGTGATCGTGGGCGGGTGGGTACCCGGCCGCGGCCGGCTCACCGGCCTTCCCGGTGCCCTCCTGGTAGGAGAGGCACACGCAGGCCGACTTCGGTATGTAGGCAGCGTCGGAACCGGGTGGAGCGACACCGAACGAACCACCCTCGCCGCCCTGCTCCAGGTCGCCGCGATCGACCGCTGCCCCTTCGACGAGGTGCCGCGCGTGCCCGGTGCACAGTGGGTGCTGCCGCGGCTGGTCGGCGAGGTCCGCTACGCGACCAGAACGAGAGCGGGACTCCTGCGACACCCTTCATGGCACCGGCTGCGCCCCGACCTCGCACCGGACGACATCACCTGACTCGGGCGCCACTTCCTACTGATGCGGCTGCAGTCCCGTTTGCGGATTGCAGATCTGGCACGGCTCGGTGTCCGGCTCGCCCAGCGCGATCAACGCGTCCTCCCGATCGAGGAACCCGAACTGCGAGTTGTACAGGCTTCCCACGCCGTGGGAATCCCGGACGACGAGGCCGTGATCCGTGTCCCCGCCTGGATGGTCCACCTGATCAGGGAGGCGCGCAGGTACGGATCACCCAGCCCAGGGAGATCGCCCTGCACACGAAGGCGTTTGAGCAGATGCGCCGCAGTGCCGTTTACGGGCCCGAGGCACGGGCGCTGGTTGTGAAGGCGATCGACGCGCTCGGCTGAGTGGATCCCGCAGGTGGTCGGCCTGTGGCCATGCGACCTCGTCGGTGCGAACGGTGTTCTCCGACGGGCGGTACCGATGGTGTCAGCGTGATGCGGACGCGTACACGTCTCTCACGTCGTTTTTGGGCTTGGGCCTGGTTCGGCCGCACGGGCCCGCCGCGAACGCGTGGAGCAGGTTCTCCGTGGTGCGGGTGACGAAAGCTCCCGTGCGGGCATCCATGCCGTGGTTGCGTCCGTTCTCTCGGGTCCCCGCCATCAGCGCCTCGACCCACCGCATCGTCCCGGAGGCGAAGACGCCCGCCCCGCTCGGCGCGGTGTAGTAGGCGGAGTCGGCATAGCTGGACCTGCCCTTACAAACGACGGGGGAATGGGCGATGATCTCAAGCGGTGCCGGGGTGGGCATGCCAGGAGTGAGCCGGTCGTACTCCACTCCGACCAGATGATCGAAGGAGGCTCCTCGCTTCACGCCTGTCCCCTCGAAGAGCCAGTGGTCGCTCCGGCGAACGACATACGGGGCGTCCACGGGATAGCCCTCGTAGAGGACACCTGTCAGAGAGGACTCGGGGGAGGCGCCGGGCGGCCGGCGGAAGTCGTTGGTCGGCATGTCCGGGTGGTCGGCGAGGTAGGGGTCGTTGCGGTAGTCGGTCTTGTAGCAGACGACAGTGCGGTCGGCGCCGGTGGCGTCCGGCTCCAGCCTGACCCTGCGGAAGCAGGCGTTGGCCCCGAGGAAGGCCACGTTCATACCTGAGTCGCGCGCCTGGGTGACGTGTGCCCGTTGCTGCGGCGTCCAGTATTCGTCGTGTCCCAGCGAGACAGCTCCGGACGCGTTGTGGAGAATCCCGGGGTCGCGATGGATGTCCAGGCCCGTGGTGTGGGCGAGCGGGATACCCAGCCTCTCCGCCAGGACCACCACCGCCCGTTCGTAAACCATGAACTTCTCGGCGCCGTTGCCGTCATAGGGCCGGTCGAAACTTACGGCGAGCGACCGCGTGCCGTACGCGCCGTTCTCGCCCTGGTAAAGGCTGTAGCCGCCCCACAGGTTGTACGCCTGCCATGTTGCCGGGGCGTGCATCAGCACGACTCTGCCCGCGGCACTCGCCGAGCGGACGATCAGTGGCACAAAGTGCTGGTGCGCGTCTTCCGAGTCCAGCCGGAGCAGATACGCCCCCGCCGGCCAGCCGCTGGTGCTGACAGGGAGTGTGCGCTGCCAGTCCGCCCGTACGGTACGGGTGGCCCGGACCAGCCGGGGACGCCCCTGAACCGAACCGGCAATACGGTGGGAACGCCACACCAGTCGCGCCTGCGCCCCGCCGTACCAGCCGACGCGGTAGGCCGAGACCCGGAACGCCGGGGCGGTGGTGGAAACACAAAGGCCGAGTTCCTCGCCCGGCAACACACTCACCTTGTCGGCATAGCCCTCGATGGCCCCGGGCGGTCCCAGCGAACGGACACGCCAGTCGGAGTCCCCGGCCCGGGCGTTCTCCCCTCTCTCTGCGCCGTGGCTGGCGCCGGGCGGGGCGGACCCGGCGGTCCTGATTCCCCCTGCCTCGGAGGAGTGACAACCGGTCACCGACATACCACCGGCCATCGCCCCACCCACTGCCGCAGCAAGGAGGAGCCTGCGGTCCAGCCAGCCGGAGATCCCAGCGTACTGTCCCTCACCATGCTTCATTTCGCCCGCCGAACCCGTTCCGCAATGCTGTCACCGGCCATAATCCCCCGCCACGTGCCCGGGGACGACGAGGCAGCACCGAACCAGGACGGGCCGCGTCGTGTCACGGGCGTGGGGGCTGGAACGCTGACCGGATGACCCGGATGCGACCTGACCACCCTTGTGCGCTGTCCGGTGTGTCCCGTCGTGGCTTCACGACGTGCACTGTCCCACCCACGCGCCACTGACATCCCGGGCCGGTCCCGGCACACGCCTGCGGGAGGAGGTGCCGTCGCAATAGATGTTTGGTCGGGGTGCACGAACCAGGGCAGTTTGAACCCCGGGAAGCTCACCTCGGACTGTTCCAGCATGGTGCCGATGCCCCGCTGACTGCCGTCGCACGCGGTGTGGGTTCCGGTCTGGTGGTAGCTGGAACCCGAGCCACCGCCTGCCGACCAGATGCCCCTCACCTTGGGACGCGACGCGGCCGCTTCCATGACGGGCCTGACTGCCGTACTTCAGGTGATCGTGCAGGGCCTGATATAGCCGCTCCGGTCGTGCCCCGCCGTCTTTGCGTCGAGATGCTCCAAGGCGCAAGAGCATGACCGCTGTGCAGATTGCAAGAGCGTGGATCTGGTCCAGTGGGGCAAGACCTTCGACCGCGCTGGTAAGTCCCATCTCATTCCTGGGCAACGCGACGAAGGGCCGTAGTCGTCGCGAACTCGACCTCTTCCGGGGCCGAGGCCGCCAGCGCGTCGACCTCCGACATCCCCATGGATGGCTCCCCCAGCTCGTCGAAAAGCGCATCGTGATCGAGGATGATCCAGGCCAGGACACGCTCCAACCGGTCAGTACCCAGACCTGCGATGCAGGCAGCAACTCGGTCCCGGTTCCCGGCGAGGTGGGCCCGAGTCAGATCGGACTGCCCGCCACATTGCATCGACCAGCCACGGATCACCTGCTGCCTCCATGCCCACTCTTCCAGCGGATTTGAGGGTACGTCGCGGACCACTCCGGCCGATTCACCACTATGGGGCGGCGGTCGCGCGCGCTGCGCGTGGATCCGTTCCATGTCGGTACGGCTGTATACCGCCCTCTTCGGCGCCTCCGCGCGCTTCCGCGGTCTTGAGCTGGACGTTCAGAGAAGGGATATTCTTGGGCCGGGGGCCGGACGAGAATCCCGGCCCGATTACGGCGGGCCGGGATTCTCTGGCATGTGGATCAGGCGGTTGCTGGTTTTAGTAGTCGCCGAATCCGCCGCCCTCGCCCTTCTCGTCGTGGTGGCGCTTGATGACGCGGAAGCTGGCGACGACTCCGTGCTTGACCTTCACTCCGTCATCCATCTTCTCGTGGTGCTTCTTCTCGTGGTGCTTCTTCTCGTGGTGCTCGCCCTTCTCGCCCTTCTCGCAGTCCTCGTCCTCGTCCTCGTCCCTGCTGGGGAGGATGTTGTTGGCGGAGCTGTAGCGGCCGACGGTGGCGATGGGGGCACCGTTGTCGCACACGGCTCCGCGGAAGACCTCGACTTCGTTGCGGCTGTCGTTGCGGATGTTGATGCTCTTGGCGCCCAGGCCGCTGACGACGGTGATGCAGCCGTCGGGGCGGCCGGAGTATTCGCGCTCGTTGATGTGGATCCGGCCCTCCTCGTGATGGCGCTCGCCCCCGCGCTCGTTGCCGCCGCGCTCGTTGCCGCCGCGCTCGTTTCCTTCATTGCCCTTGCCTTCATTGCCCTTGCCCGTGTTGCCACCCTCGCCACCCATGGGGGCCTGGGCGGGGAGGACGACCGGGGCCACCTGGGCCTGGGGGGCGGGGACCGCGGAGGCGTAGGTGATACCGGTCGCGGTCAGTGCCGCGGCGGCCGCGACGGCCGTGGCGATCGCGTGGGAACGGGTCATGATCATGTCGCTTGTTCTCCTTCTCGGACTCAGAGACAGTGCTCGCTGTGACAGCCGGTGCGTGATCGAACGTACTAACACCCCCTGGTGCTGTCATATCGAGCAAATCGGAATCGCTGTTCTGGTGGGCCGATCGGGTCTGCAGAGCCTCCTTGCGACGCTCCGATGAAGAGCTGATTGACCGTCAAAATTGCCTTGAGCATGGGTGATTGAAAGACAATTAGCCCTTGCAGGTGATCTTCTGACGCCTAGTCACCCGTTGGCAGTGGGAAGTGCCGGCAAGTCGCTGCTTGACATGTGGCCTGCCTAGGTTCCAAGGAGGCCGAACGGCGTCGCCGAAGCGGTCGCCGCCCGGGTCGCCCGCTCCCGGTTCCTCTCCGAGGGCGGTCACCGCTGCGTGGTCCTCATGGAGGGATCCGTCCTGCGCTACCGCACGGCCGACCCCGACGCCATGAAAGGGCAGCTGCGCCACTTCCTGGCCGTGATGCCGCTCGCGTCTCTCTCTGGGGATCATCCCGTTCACCGTGCAGCGCACCGTGTGGCCGCTGGGGGCGTTCTACCTCCACGACGACGTGGCCGTGGAGGAGACGTCGGCGGAGATCAAGGTCAAGCAGCCGCGCGAGGTCGCCGATTACGCGAAGGCGTTCGCCGGGATCGCGGAGATGGCGGCGTACGGCGACACAGCCCGTACCGCGTGCCCGCGCCCGGCCAGAAGCCCGTCAAGCGGACCGACATCCTCATCCACAGCGAGATGCTCGCCGACAGCACGCAGGCCGGCGGCGTTCCCCTCAAGGACGACGACTTCTGGCGCCGGGACGCCGACTTCGACTACAAGTCCAAGGGCTGCATCAAACTCACGCCCACCGACCTCAAGGACCTGTCCTCTCTCCTCGACAAGGCCGGCTGGCCGAAGCAGGCCCCCAGCCACGTCACCAGCCTCCTCAGCGCAGCCACGATCGGCACCCGGGAAGAGGTCCAGGTACTGGTACAGGCACTTGACGGTGAGTACACGTACTTCGAGCCCCTCTGGAAGCAGGCCGCCGCCGAACGCACCGCCCCCGCATCAGCTCCCACACCACAGCCTCCGGGCCAGGGAACCAGCAGTCGGCTCGAAGAACTCATCGGGTGCGGCCTGGTGGGCGGCTGGTCGTGGCAGTCGGTGCCCGCGTGCGGTTCCGGGAGGTGCGGTGGCAGGCCGTCGCCCCGGCTGGGCCGAACTTCCACCTGCCCGGCCAGGACGGAACGGGCCTTGCCCAGTACCCACTGCGGAGTCCTGGACCATGCGGTGCCAGTCACGCTACAGGCCGGGGACCAGCGCTGATGGGGCTTGTCTCAGGCGATGCCCTCACCGGCTCATTTCACTTCCGTGTCCGTTTCCCGCCGTCCGCCGTATCTGAGCCGGGCGGAGGAGGCTCGGCAACGACGACGACCTCTGGACCCTTTGTTCCGGGGCGAGCGAGGTCGGATCCGACAGCACCGCCGCCGAGCCCGCTTCACGTCCTCGGGTGCGTGGGCGCGTGTGGGTCGCAGGAGTCCATGCGGCCGCTCTCCCAGGCCCAGGCGGCGACCTCGACGCGATTACGGACGCCGAGTTTGTCCTGAATGGTAGCCAGATGACTCTTGACGGTGCTGAGGGTGATGAACAGGGCGGTGGCGATCTCCTGGTTGGTACGGCCCCGGGCAATGGCCCGGATCACTTCCATCTCCCGTGCTGAGAGCGGCCGTGCGGGCCAGGCCGCGGACGGCGTCCGCGCCGGGGCGAGGCCGCGGAGCAGGCGCAGGGTGACGGATGGGGAGATCAGGGCGTCCCCGGCATGTGCGGCCCGGACGGCCTCGGTGAGCAGGGCGGGAGCGGCGCCTTTGAGGACGAAGCCGACCGCCCCCGCGCGCAGTGCGCCGTGGACGTACTCGTCCAGGTCGAAGGTGGTGACGATGACCACCCGGAGCGGGTCGGTGATTCCGGGACCGGCCAGGGCGCGGGTGACGTCGATGCCGTCCAGTCCCGGCATGCGGATGTCGACCAGGCAGACGTCCGGGCGCAGTCGGCGGGCGAGTTCGACCGCCTCGGCACCGTCGGCGGCTTCGCCGACCACGGTGATCCCGTCCTGGTCCTCCAGGATGAGGCGCAGGCCGCTGCGGATCAATGCCTGGTCGTCGGCGAGCAGGACACGGATGCTCAACGGGTCTCCTTGCCGAGGGCAGGCAGGGTGGCGCGGACCGACCAGCCGGTGCCCCGGCCGGGGCCGGCGCTCAGGTGGCCGCCGAGTGCCTCGACGCGTTCGCGCATGCCGATGAGGCCGAAACCGCCGTGGTGCTTGGGCCGGGTGTGGCCAGGCGGGGCGTCGTCGGTGACCGTGACGGTGACGCCGTCCGGGCCGTGGGTGACGTCGACGGCGGCGGAGCGGGCATGCGCGGCGTGGCGGGCGATGTTGGTGAGGGACTCCTGGACGATCCGGTGGACGGTGGTTGCCACTTCCGGCGGCCAGGGCGTGGGGTCCACGGGCAGCCGCAGGTGCACCTCCGGGCCGTGCCCGTCGAACCGGCGTATCAGTTCGGCCAGTTCCTGTCGGCCGGGTGCGGTGGGAGCCGTGGTGGCGACGTCGTCTGTGTCGCGCAGCAGCCCGACCACCCGACGCATCGCGGTCAGCGCCTCGCCACCGGCTTCCTCGATGTCGGCGAGGGTGGCGTCCAGACTCTCGGGCCGCCGTCCGGCCACGATTCGCGCGGCCTGGGTCTGGACGACGATGCCGGTGATGTGATGGGCCACGACATCATGCAACTCCCTTGCCAGAGCGAGCCGTTCCTCCTGACGGACCTCCTCGGCGGCGGCCCGTCGACGGAAGTCCACGAAGCGCAGCCCCAGCCCGGCCCCGAGCGCGAGGATCCAGCCCTCGATCCCGACCCGGAAGGGCGTTCCTGGACTCTCGACGGTCAGCAGACCTGCGGCCATCAGCGCCAGACCGGCCAGAGCGACGGCAACGGCGCGGCGCCACGGGAGCGTTCTCACAGCGGAGCCGCCGAGGACGAGCAGCCCCACGATGGCTCCGGCGCCGGGCTCGCCCGGCAGATCCGCAACTCCGGCGATCACCGCGCCCGCCCCCGCGACGGCCAGGCCGGCTGCGGCGGCCCAGCCCCGATGGCGCTCCCTGCCCAGCGCGATCAGGCAGACGGCGACGCCGACGCACACATCGACGGCCCAGGCACGGCCCTGCATGCTGTACTGCGCCGCCACAACAGCCAGTACGAGCGCGAAGACTACGCCCAGCGCCGCGTTGACCACGGTTTTCGACCTGCGGACCGGCCGCCCTGCTGTACTCACCCGGCCCACGTTAGCCCGCCCGGCGGACCTGCGAACCGGCCGAAAGTACGACTCCGTGCACGCCGATGCGTTCCTTCGGCCGGTGTGCGGCCCGCGGCCGTTCGACATGCTGGCCACATGCCTGATTTCACCTCTGCACCTCTCCTGCTCGCCACGGCGGCGTACGCCGAGAAGACCGAAAGAAGCCCACTGCTGTACGCCTGGTGGGCGCTCAACCTCGCCGTGCTGATCGCAGTCGGCTACGGCGCATTCCGGTTCATCACGTCGTGGCGCGCGAAGCGCGCCCCGCGCGGCTGATCTGGAGGGGAGAAAACATGACACCAGTACTGGAAGCCCTGAAGCTCAGCAAGCGGTACGGTCGCCACCACGCGCTCACCGACTGCGACCTGAGCGTCCCGCCCGGCCGGGTGATCGGACTGGTCGGCCCGAACGGCGCCGGCAAGTCGACGCTGCTGCAACTGGCCAGCGGACTGATCACGCCCAGTTCGGGCACGATCCGCGTGCTTGGCGCCGCGCCCGCCGCCGGTTCCGGCCACCTGGCCAAGGTCGGCTTCGTCGCCCAGGACACACCTGTCTACGCCGAACTGTCCGTCGCCGACCATCTGCGGATGGGCGCCCGGCTCAACCCCGACTGGGACCCGGACCTTGCCCGGCGCCGCCTCGCCCGCATCGACCTCGACCCCCGGCAGAAGGCCGGCCGGCTCTCCGGTGGCCAGCGTGCCCAGCTCTCTCTGACCATCGCCGCGGCCAAACGGCCCGAGCTGCTGATCTTCGACGAGCCCGCCGCCGCCCTGGACCCGTTGGCCCGGCATGCCTTCCTGGACCACCTGATGGAGTCCGTCACCGAACTCGGTGCCGCCGCCATCCTCTCCTCCCACGCCCTACCCGACGTGGAGCGGGTCTGTGACTACCTGATCGTGCTGGCGGGATCCCGGATCCAGCTGGCCGGTGATGTGACAGAGCTGCTGGCCGGCCACGTCCGGATCACCGGCGGCCACTCCGGTCTCTCGGCCCTGCCTGCCGGTGCGGATGTCATTGCGCTCACCGACCGCACCGAGCGGGAGAGCACCGCCCTGGTCCGTGCCGACCGCAGGCTGCCGGCCGACGGTCCATGGACGACGGCGGACGTGGGCCTCGAAGAGCTGGTCCTCGCCTACCTCGGCCGGGCGGACCGGTCCGATGGCCGACCTGTTCCGACTGCGGCGGAGGCCCACCGATGATCTGGATGACCTGGCGTCAATTCCGTGTCCAGGCCCTGGTGGGCCTCGGGGCGCTCCTGCTCCTCGCCTCGTACCTCGTCGTGCTCGGCGGGCGGATCCACGGCGCGTACGACGACACGCTCGCCCACTGCGCGAACCGTGACGCCTGTACCGGACCGCTGGGCGCCTTCGCCGACCGCTACAGCCTGCAGACCGACCTGCTCGGCTATCTGCTGCTCGCCGTCCCGGGTGTCATCGGGGTCTTCTGGGGCGCACCGCTCATCTCCCGGGAACTGGAGGCTGGCACCCACCGCCTGGTGTGGAACCAGAGTGTGACCCGCAGCCGGTGGCTCGCCGCCAAGCTCGGCCTGGTGGGCCTGTTGAGCGTGACCTGCGCCGGCCTGTACAGCCTGCTGCTGACCTGGGCGACCGGGCCGGTCGCCAACGTCCTCAACAACCGCTTCGAACCGGCGCTCTTCGCGTCGCGCGACATCGCCCCGCTGGGCTACGCGGCCTTCGCCTTCACCCTGGGCGCCACCCTGGGCCTGGTCCTTCGGCGTGCTGTGCCCGCCATGGCCGCCACGCTGGTGGTCTTCGCCGTGCTTCAGATCGCCGTACCCGCCCTGATCCGCCCGCACTACGAAACACCCACCCGCACCTCGGTACCGCTCACCGCCGAACTGATCCGCCGTCTGACGAAGATCGGCACGTACGGGGACATCGGCGGCCTGCGAATCCCCGGCGGGCCGTGGGTCGTCGAGACCAGCCCGATCCTCGACTCCACGGGCAAGGAGGTCGGCCACACCACATGGTTCCAGGACTGCATGGCCCGCAGCTCACTTTCCGAGCTGCCCACCTGTTTGGCCAAGGGCAACGTCCACGTCGAGACCGCCGAGCAGCCGGCCGACCGCTACTGGACCTTCCAGTACCGGGAAACGGCACTCTTCACCACTCTGACGGCCCTCCTGGCCGCCCTCGCCTTCTGGCGGATCCGTAGGCATCCCGCCTGACGGAACACCACCGTCGCCGCTCCCCGAAGCCGGACGAAGGCTCGGCCCGCCGGTACGCTCCGGTGCCGCGTTCCGGTCCTTCGGGAAAGGCGGAGCACACTGGATCCGAGATCGGGAGGCACCGGGCAAGCCGATGTGCGGACCCGGCCGGCCCCTGATGAGGCCCCTGGGCTCTACCAGTTCAAAAGCCCCTGGCCGACGCTCTGCAGCTGGTACCCGCTGGTATCCACCGGCAGAAGTCCGGGGTCTGAACCGGCCGGATCGCGCCCTACGGTCGAAGGCGACACCGTCACCTGCTGTGGCGCACTCGTGGCTGCGGTGGATCGCGGTCCTCATCAGCCGGTGGGCGTGCTCGGTCGGAGTCGTCGTGCAGACAGCGCAGACCCGGTAGCCGTCCTGGAGGGTCACCAACCCGTCGGCGGCAAGCTGCTCCAGGGCGGAGCGGACGCGGACTTGCCGGGTGCCGGCATCGGCGAGGTCGTTTGGCACTGGGGCCCTGCCGCAGCAGGCACCGGCTGGCCGGGGACCTGGAGCTGCTGTCGAGGGGGCCGTCCGCGGCATGGCGGAGCTGAGCGAGGACGTCGGCCACCACTACGGCACCCGGGTGTCGTAGTGGTGGCACTGCGGGCCGAGCCCGCCAGCGACGCCGCTCAGGTCGGCTCCGAAGAACTTGAGGGTTCTGGTGTTGACGCTCTCCAGGGGGATGCGCACGCGGTCTACGGGAACCCGGCGGTCGAGGCGTAGCGCGACTGTGATGTCCAGGCCGTGGATCACGTCGTGGCCCAAGTCCGCCTCGATCCCGCCGACCGGTGGCTTCCAGGGGTGATCCGCGTTGTCACGGAGCAGTGCGGCGAGCTCACGGGTCGAATGGGCAGCCGCGTCCCTGTGCGCGCATCGATCGGTCATCCGGTAGCCCAGGAACACCAGGTCACGGTCACCGGGCCGCTGCCGGTGAACTCCACCCGCCAGCACCGCAAGAACGACGGCTTCGGCCGCAACGACTTCCACATCGGCTTCGACCGCCAACAGGTGACCTGGCCGCAGGACGAGATCAGCCGGGGACGGCACGGCCCCTACCCGGCCTCCTCACCCACTGCGGCGCCTCTGATCGTGGCACGGTTCACCGCCACACCCGGAATCCGCACGGCGCCCATCGAGGACCGTCCGATCCTGCGCCTGCTGTTCGCCGCGCCGCGTCACACCCAGACCGCGAACCTGACGACCACGGCCGTGATCGCGGCACTGCGCACAGCGGCGCGGCAGGAGGTCGTACTACGCGCCTCCCGGCGGCCTAGGACAGGCCGTCGAGCGGCCGGAGGAAGCGGCGCTCGTACCGCTTGATGCAGCGGGTGTCACGAGCCAGCTGGAACGCTTCCTGGCATTCCGGGTCGGACATGCTGTCCGTGCGGTACTGCTCGTACGCGGCCAGGCCGGGAAAGGAGAAGAGGGCGTAGGCGATGTCGCTGTCGCCCTCACTCGGCAGGAAGTAGCCGTGGTGCGTCCCGCCGAAACGGTTGACGAGCCGGACCCAGCGGCGACCGTACTCTTCGAAATCCTCAAGCTTGTCGGCGTCGATCTCGTACTTCAGATGAACAGTGATCATGCCGACATCATGCCGGGTGCCGTACTGGCTTGATTCTGGTTCTGCCACAAAGGTTCACGGAGCGGCCGGTAGGCGGGAAACGACGCTGTCAGCCCACCCTGATCGCTCCCGGAGAGATCCTGGGAGTTCTCTGTGAAGCACGACGGCCACCACAGGGCCGGAGCGGCGGCAAGCGGGTCTTTCTCCCGATCGTCTCGCCGTGATTCACAGGAAGTTCACCGCGTCGCCCCGAGGTGAGCCCCCGATCCATAGGAACGCCTTGATGAGCCGAGCGACCGGCACGCCCGGGGAGATGACCTGAGAGCCGAAGTGTCCACGACGCGGTGATGGAGTTGGAGGACGAGGGTGGAGTAGTCATACCCGCGAGCACACCCCCGCGTCCGGGCGCTGTGCACAGGAATGGGCGTCCCCACGTCAGCCGTCCACTACGCCTGGGTGCCTTGGAGCAGGTACACATGCACACGCCCCGGAAGATCCTCCTCGGCGTGGGGACCGCCGCCCTGCTCGCGACCGGCGGCTTGAGCGCGTCCGCGGCCCCACCAGTGGACCAGCAGCCAGTTGACCACGGTCACCACCAGGGCGACGGCCAGGACCGCGGCCACGAGGAGCACGAGCAGCCGGTCATCCGCACGCTGCCGTCTGCCGCGCCTGCGGGTGCGCCGCCGTACCAGCGAGGGCCGGCGCCTGCGGGTGCGCCGCCGTACCGGCGAGGGCCGGCGCCTGCGGGGGCTCACCGGCTGGCCTGTGTCACGCCGCTCGCGACCTGCCCCAGGAAGCTCAGGATGCCCTGGCCCACCGGGGTGGGAGCCAGAAGGATCCCGAGCGCCAGGACAATGACGACGGTCATCTTCTCGTCCAGGCGGCTGCGAGCCTCAGTCCGCCGGCGCAGCCGGAGGAAGACGACGACTACCATTGCCCTCATGATGCACGCAGTGCGTGCATCATCAAGTGCATAGGTTAGGCTGCGCCTGTACGGAAGGGGCGAGATGACTGGCCGAAGGCGATGGTCAACCGAGGAGATCCTGGACACGGCGGTGGAACTGCTACGAACGGGCGACGCCGAGTCGTTCGGTGTGCGCAAACTCGCCGCGGCGCTCGGGACCGACTCCTCCAGCCTCTACCGGCACTTCCGCAACAAGACCGAGCTGATGCGCGCGGTCGCCGACCGGATGCTGGCGGCCGCGATGGAGGGCTACCGCCCCGAGGGCAACTGGAAGCAGCGCATCACCGCCCTGATCCTGCGCCTGCGCGAGACCTTCGGCGAGCAACCCCAACTCGCCGCGGTGTGGGGACGCCATGGGTCCGGCGGCACCGGATCCCGATTGGTCATGGAGGAGCTGCTGCAGGCCCTGCGCGCGTCCGGCCTGCCCGACGAGGAGGTCCCGGTGCGATACCACCGCATCGTGATCCTCCTCGCCGCGCTGATCGCCTCCGAGGCCGGTATCAGCACCATCGCCCCCAAGGACCACGAACAGGGCATGGAGCAGTTCCGCGTCGCGGTACTGGGCGCCGACCCCGAGCGCTTCCCCACCCTGGCCCACTTCGCCCGCGACATCCGTCCCCTCGGAGCGGACCGCCGCGCCGCGTTCGAGGAAATCCTCGCGGCCCACCTCGCCCACATCGAGGCCCGGATCCCCTGACATGCCGGATCACGGCCCGCCGGGCCAAGGCCCACCCGTCGGCGACGCTGACCCGCAGCAGTGGAGCGACGGACGGGTCAGCGATTGGCTCCGAGTGGCCGGCACGGGCTGCCGGGTGACGTCCCAATCGGCCGCGGTGCTTAGGGGCCAGCGGCTCTGCGCGGAGCATGGCGGCGCCGAACACCGAGCATGACGGAGCCGAACCGCCCCATAAAGGACATAAGGGCAGGCTGGCTCGAGCCCCGGGAACCGTCTTTGCTTCGGCACTGCGACCCAGGACACAGCCTCTTCCCGGGCCTGGCACACAACGGCTGCCGGCAAGGGTTGAGGGCACGGAACTCGGAAGACCTGGTCGGCTGTCCGTCCCGCCGGTCACGGTGGGGCAGCAGGTGATCGCGCCTTCATGGCCTGATCGGGCATCTCAGCAGACTGACGCCGGTACCGAGAGCACTCTGGGTACAGGCGTCAGCCGTTGGTCATGCTGCGTGCGCCACCGGGCCCCGGGCGCCTGGGCGACCATGCGGCCGCCGCACTGCGTGTGGACCGGCGGGTCGGGTCAGACCGTCGGGGAGGCGGAGAAGTAGGTGTTCCGGTAGCCCTTGCCGTCCCGGTCCCAGTCCAGCTGGATGAAGCCGTCGGCGAGGTATCGGCCGCTGCCCGCCTTGTACTTGAGGACTCCGGTGGTGTAGCTGCCGTTGCCGTTGGTGTTGCCGTGCTCGAGCTTGCTCTTGATGCCCGTGTAGTTGGCCCACTTCACGACCGGGTCGGTGCCGCTCACGGACTTCTTCACCTGGAGATGGAAGCGAGCAGCATCGAACTCCGCCGGCCCATCCACGAACCAGGCGGGCCCGTCCCACTTCACGTAGGCGTAGGTCGAGATGTAGCCACCGGATCGCTTGGCGCACAGAGTGACATCGAAGTCGAAGTTGTCGCCGTATATGCCGCCGTAGACGGGATTGTCGACGGAGTGGCTGCTGGTCTTGCAGTGATAGTTGGTGTCGGCGGAGGCCGTGCCCGCTGTGGCGAGGGTGGCAGCACCGAACGCCATGGTGGCGATCGCCATCGTGGCGACGGTGCGGGAGGTCCTGCTCACGGAAGTGCTCCTTGAAAGTGAGGCTGCGTGCGATCGGCGGAGCCTACCAAGGGAAGCGGACACCCCCTGCCAGCAAACTCAACTGGCCTCGGGGGCCCGCAGGTTACGCCGTGAATGTCCCTTGTTCCGGTGTGGCTACCGGCGTGCCGTAACCGCCCCTCGGGCCGTCTGTACAGCCGGCCACGATCAGCGAGCTTGGTCATCTTCGCCCGCAGCGGCTCCAGCTTCCCACGCACCGCCACCTCAAGTCCCAGCTCCTCGCCCACCGCCCTGACCTGCACCGGACCGTCGGCGGTCCGAACGAAGGCAAGTGTGTTGGCGGGACCCAGCGGACAGCAGCAGCACGGCGAACATCAGAGTGCAGGCGTCGACCACCCACTTCAGGCCCTACGAACGCGGAGCCGCCTACGCCGCCAGTAAGTACGCGCTGACGCACTGACCGCCCTCGTGCAGACCTCGCGCCCGGAACTGAACGGCTGCCCCGTCCGCATCATCGACTTCGATGACTGCGGCACCGGCCACTACCTGCTCGACATCGCCACCGTGCCCTTGCCCGTGCAGGCGTATGCGGAAGGGCGTCCCTACCCGGGCGCTCTCACCTCCGAGCAGTTCTGAGCACCTGACCGGAAAGTCCCCTTGTCAGCTGAGAGATCGCGGTGCAGGACGGTCGACACCGACCAGAAACACCGGCTTCGTGGCACTCTCCGCGACGAGCTGGCCGGCATACAGCCTCCCGGTCCAGATCGGCCCGGTCCGGACCGGACGGCGTGATCGGCGAGCCCACCGTGGCGATGTGGCCGGTCCGGGGGAGGTGGCAGACAGCTTACTGCCGTGCCACCGAGCTGCCGAGCAGAGCACTGGGAAGATATCCGGAGAGGACTCCCAACTCCCACCTGTGCACCTGGACCGCCAGGGCTGCCACGGCAACCACGCCGACCGGGAGCAGCGTCCGGGGCGAGGTGTCGACCATGCCCGCGCTGGCCCGATGCTCGACGAGCCGGGTAACGAGTGCCTGTTCGAAGGAGTTCTGGTCGTCGTCGAGGAGCACACGGAGGAGCCGCTGGTCCGGCGTCAGGTGGCCGGCTGCGTCCAGTCGGCGAGCCGCCTCAGCCCGTTCGACGGCGTCCGGCTTACGCAGGGGCACCGTGGGCCAGTCGCGCGGCAGATGTCCGCTCGCCTCGGTCAGGTACTCGCACAGCGCATCCATTGCGGCGAGGTCCGCCGGCTGCGACGTCGAAGTCAGCGTCGAGTACGGAACCCCTTCGCGGATCGCGGGCGCGTAGTCGTCCCGCAGCAGTAGACCGATCACCCGCTGGCTGTCCCACATGAGGCCGCTGATCAGGCACGTGGCGAACGTGTCGAGCCACGTCTCGGCGGTGGGCGCCTGCTCGATGACGTCGCCGAAGGCGATGTTCTCGCTGCTGAGCTGCTCATCGATGAGCGGGAAGACGATCTCCTGGTCACCGTTCGGGAAGCAACCCACGCTCAGCGCCCCCAGCGAGCACTCCGCTGCGGTCCGCAGTGCCGCGCGGGCGGTTTCATCGTCAAGGGCAGGGTCGTTCGCTGCGCGGGCGGCGACATGGTCGAGGAGTTCATCGCGCATCTCGTTCAGCTTCTCCGGGGAGGGATCGTCGTAGCGCATCCAGTGCCACCGCCGCCGGGTCCGCCCCGTGATGTCGTCGAGTGCCTCGGCCATGCACCGTCCGCTGACCGCGTGCTGCATCACTTCCTGCATCGTCTGCACCCTTCGTGGTGATCGTTTCGCCTGAACGCGGCAGGCTAACAGCGGCCTCGGACACTCCCCCACGAGCCCGCAGGCACCCTCGGGCCGACGTCCGGGTGCCGGTGCTTGGGCTTCTTCGATGTACGCGGCCGCCGGCTGCGCATCACCGTTGAGACCACAGCTCTGGACGGCGCCACAGTCGCCGCCGCGACGAGCTCGGTTCTCGGTCCACTTCGTTCATCTGACTCCGCGGCCTGACCCCAGCGAGTTCGTGCGAGATTGGGCTGCCGGACCGGTAAGGGGCCCAACACGACCGGCCGGTCCGGCGGCCTCGGGGGGGGGTGCCCTTATGTGTTTGGTCAAGGTCGAAGACCAGTAGGTTCATGTGGTCGAGGGCGGGGGCCGAGCCGTAGGGGTGCGCATGGGTGATAACCAGGTGGCAATCAAGCTCACGAGTGACGAGGCACTGGTGCTGTCGCACTGGCTGGAGAAGCTGCAGATGACGGACCTCAGTCGCGTTGTCGACGATCCGGCGGTGTGGGCACCGATCCACCGGATCGCCGGAACGCTGGACAAGGCTCTTCCTGAGCTGTTCGCGCCTGACTACGACCAGCGGCTTGAGGCCGCTCGTCAGCGGCTTCGGCCGGAGGACTGATCGAGCGTTCTGAACTCCTCACCTGGCCGCAGCGGGTGGGGGTTCGTAGAAGGTTCCGTCGCGGAGCATCGTGAAGAGGACATCGGCCCGGCGCCGTGCGAGGCAGAGCAGGGCCTGGGTGTGGTGCTTGCCCTGGGCGATCTTCTTGTCGTAAGGCACGCGAACCATCCCCGCGGGCGCGGGGAGCAGCACCGGCATACCCAGCCGACCTGCCGGGCGGGGGAACCATCCCCGCGGGCGCGGGGAGCAGGCTTCGCGACCTGCGATTTTAGCGCGGGCTTAGGCCGCTCTGGAGTACTTTCATAGATTCCGATAAATCGGCTGAACTATGCATTAACGACATTTCATGCCCTCCCGAAGCGGCGCCGCTTGGAGGCCCTGCTCCAGCCTTCGATCATGGAGCGAGATGATCTCCGCCTGCAAGGATAGAGTGTGTTGCAAGACCTGCATCGCCAGCTGATTTACGGCCGGGGCCCGCTCGTCAGCCCGGTTCCCGAGTCACGGGCACAGCGCCGGGCCCTCGCTCACCGGGCCCCGGACAGCGCGGTCCCTCAATTCCGGCGGGCCAGACTCCGCCAGCGGGTCCGGCGGACCGATCCCCGCTCGATTCCCGACTCGATGTGGGACGAGTTCTTCGGGGCTATGACCTGCGACCGTGACGGGCCGCGGTCCTGCTCTACGCCTCCACTGGCTCACGCGCCAGCGAGCTCCTCGGGGTCACCCCGGGAGACATCGACTCGGTCAAGCAACTGATCTGGGTGATCACCAAGGGGACCGACGACCGCGAGGCGGTCCCGGCCAGCCCGCAGGCGCTGACGGTCCTGGCCGCCTACCTCGACCACATCGGGCTGCCGCCGGCCGACGAGCCGGTTCTTCGCACGCGGCGGGGCCCGGACAGGCCGCTGGCCTACTGGGCGATGCGGCGGGTGATCCAGCGCGCGAACGAGAAGCTCGGCACGAACTGGACCCTGCACGACCTGCGACATACCGCCGCCACCCGAATGGCGAACGACCCCGACCTCCCTCGCCCAGGTCCGCGCGATCATGCGACACACCGACCTGGCCACCACCGGCCGCTACCTCAATGCCCGAGTCGAGGACCTCTTCGACGCCCTTCAGGCCCATTACGACCGCCCGCGGGTGCACCGGACCTTCATCGCCGGTTACGACCCCGACGACGTCAAGGCGGTGTTCGGTGCCTAACCGCACAACCGTCGAGACCTACACGGTCCGCAACCGGCGCCAGAACTACGACTCGGCGCCCAGCCAGAAGGAGCCGAGAAGGTTCACTGTCAGCATGAACACGCCTGCGTACGATGCCCGATGCTGCAGGTCAGCCCGAAGATGCTGCCGAGGCTCGCAGAGATCGAGAAGGACCTGATCCTCCGTCGCAAGCGAGCCGAGGAGGAGCAGCGGCTCGGTGAGATCAAGGGCATCGGCCTGACCCTGACCTTTGCCCGCACCAAGCAGGCCGACGCGGCCCGCCTCACGCGCCGATCCCCCGTCGCCCTCGGCATCCCAACCGTCCCATCCCCGAATAGATGACGCCCAGGGGCGGACGCCGGCGGTGACACTCCCGAAAGACGGAGGCCACGGCGTGAGTGAATAGGGGGCATGCTCTTCGACTTCACGCACGACCATGACGGTGAACGGCTCAGCGGCGTATACGGCGGTGACCCTTCCGGGGTCACCGCCGTGGTGCTGCATGGCGCAGGCACCAGCAGCACGGAGCGACTGCTCCCGCTGGTACGGGAGTTCGTGGCCCACGGCTGTCGCGGGATCGCCTTCGACTTCTCCGGGCACGGCGAAAGCACCGGAAAGCTCAGTGAGTTAAGCCTGCGGCGACGGTTCGAGCAGGCCGTAGCGGTGATCGACGCGTATGCGGGAGCGGACGGGCCGCTGGCCCTGGTGGGGTTCAGCATGAGCGGCCAGACCGTGGCCGATCTCGTCCGGCACTACGGAGATCGGGTAGCGGCGCTGGGGCTGTGCGCGCCCGCCGTGTACACCGCCGAGGCGTGGGACGTGCCCTTCGGGGACGGGAACAGGCGGTTCAGCAGGATCATCCGGCAGCCGGACAGCTGGCGGGAGGCGTCCGCGCTTGAGGTGCTGCGGGCGTACGAGGGCCGGGCGGTGCTCGCCGTGCCGGGCACGGACACGGTAATCCCCGCCGCGGTGACCGAGGCCGTACAGGATGTGCTGGCCGCCCGCGCCCAGTACACGCGGTTTGACCTTCCGGACGCACAGCACCAGCTGGGAATGTGGTTCCGCGATCACGGCGACGATCGGCGGGAGTTCGTTGAGGCGGTGCTTACCGGCCTCGACGACCGTGGCTGGACGGCCACGCGCGCATGGGTGGCCAAGCAGCTCGGCGACGGCCGCAAGGTCACCGACTTGCGCCTCCTGTCCGGTGGTTGGAGCTCCCAGATGCGCCGGCTCAGGCTCGACGACGGCACTGCTCTGGTGCAACGGACCTTCGTGAAACCGTTCTTCCGCCACCACGGGCCCGGGCTGCTGGCCCGCGAGGCGTCCGTCCTGGCGCTGCTCACCGGGCAGGAGAGCATCCCGGCGCCCGGTCTCGTCGCCGTGGACGCCACGGCCGAACACTGCGACCACCCGACCCTGTTGATGTCCGCGCTGCCGGGCCGCGTCCGCGTCGACGAGGACGACCTCGACCGGCGCCTGGACCTGCTCGCGGCCCAGCTCGTCCGCGTCCACGGCGTCGTACCGGCCGAAAGACCGCGCACGTACCAGGCGTGGACGTCCCCGGACCGCGTCCGCACCCCGGACGGCCCCCTGTGGGAACGGGCCGTGGACGTGATCCGCCGCAATCCGCCGCCGTACGAAGGCTGCTTTCTGCACCGCGATTTCCACCCCGGGAACGTGCTCTTCACGGGAGCCGGGCCGGGGCTGCGGATCACCGGTGTCGTGGACTGGGTCGAGACTTCGTGGGGACCTGCCGACCTGGACGTGGCGCACTGCTCGACCGCGCTCGCACTGCTGCACGGGCCGGCGCACGGGCTGGGCTTCCGCGGGCGGTATGAGGCACACGGCGGCCGCGACCTCGCCGACGACTACGATCACTTGTACTGGCGGCTGCTCGACGCCCTGCACTACTGCCCCGACGCGGCGAAGCTGGCCGGGCCGTGGCGTGACCTGGGGCGGGACGATCTGACGTCCGAGGTGCTGGGAGAACGGCTGAAGGCGTACGTGGACGGACTACTGCATCGATACGGCTGAGCGGCCCCTGAATCACTCGTCTGACACTGCCCCGAGGAGGCGGGCGTATTGGCCGCCGTAGTGCTCGTTCATGGCGTGTATCACCGCCCCGAACACTTCGCTCCGGTGGCAGAACGCTTGCGGACCGCAGGAACCGGGGTCGTCGTTCCCGAGCTCCACCGGGGCTCATTGCCGGCTGACACAGCCGCGGTCCAGGCTGTCATCGACTCGCTGCCGGAGAATCCGACCGTGCTCGGTCACTCCTACGGCGGGTCAGTGATCACCGGGGTGCGCGGGGCGGGACACCTGGTCTATCTGGCGGCCTTCGTGCCCGATGCCGGCGAGAGCGCAGCCGGTCTGAGTGGCGCGCCCCCGCAGCTCCAGGACGCGATCAACCCTGAACCCGACGGCTCGACCAGACTGCACCCCGACCGCGCCGCCGACACCCTCTACGGTGACTGTCCCGAACCTCTCGCCGCCTGGGCGGCTGGCCTGCTGCGTGCGCAAGCCCCCGGCTCCGGGCGAGGCATCCCAGAGCGGCACAGCTGGAGGTGAACCTGACCAAGGTCACCACGCACTGGCCGGACATGCTGCGGGTCGCCTGCTCGCTGGTGACCGGGCAGGTCCGCGCGTACGACCTGCTGCGGATGTTCGGCCGCGAGGGGCGGCCCGCGCCCTCGGGGCAGGCGTTCGCCGAGTACGGGCGGGTCGCCAAGACCCTGCGCCTGCTCCGGGTCGACGACCCGGTCGACGACACCTACCGCCGACAGATGAACCGGCAGCTCACCGTCCAGGAGTCCCGCCACAAGCTCGCCCGCGACATCATCTGCCACGGCAAGCGCGGACAGATCATGCAGGCGTACAGGACAGGGAGGACAGGGCAGGAGGACCAACTCGGGGCGCTCGGCCTGGTCCTCAATGCCGCCGTGCTCTGGACGACCCTCGCAGCTTCCCGGGCGGGTGCCCGTCTGGGGTATGGGGCCCCGGCGATCTGCGGCTGCGCCGTGTGGGCGTGAGTGACCGGAAGCGTTGCCGCGGGCAGGCAGCGGCGGGGCCCGGGGGCCCGGTTGCGTGCCCGCCGGGATGGTGTGTCAGAGCACGGCGAGCCGGTCCACCAGCAGTTCCACCCTCTGCTCGGTGTACTCCGGCGGCAGCCGTCCCGCCCGGGTCAGGGTGGCCAGCCCGTGCAGGGATGCCCAGAACGTTTCGGTGAACAGCCCCGGGTCGACGCCGTCCCCGGCGACCTCGCCCAGGCTTTCCAGCAGGGCGGCGAAGGCGTCTTTGAGTGGCTCCGGGGTGTCCTCCTGCGCGTACGCGAGGCCGCCGTCGAGCTGGAACAGGGCGTCGTAGAGCGCCGGGTTGCGTGCGGCGAAGTCGAGGTAGGCGTGGGCGAGGGCGGCGACCCGGGCGCGCGGGCCGTCCGCGGCGGAGGTCGCGGCCCGCACCGCCGCGGCCAGCTCGGTTGCGCCCTGGAGGGCGACGGCGCCGATGATCTCGCGTTTGCCGCGGAAGTGGCTGTAGAGCACGGGCTGGCTGTACTCGATGCGCTCGGCGAGCCGGCGGGTGGTGACCGCGTCCCAGCCCTGCTGCTCGGCGAGTTCACGGGCCGTCGCCACGATGAGGCGCTCGCGCTCCGCCCGTTCGCGGGCCTTGCGTTCCTGTACTGACATGCTTCGAATTCTAGCATCGCTAGACAAGTGAGCGGCAGCAGCGCTAGCGTTGCCTCATCATCTAGCGACGCTAGATCCCAGGAGGGGTCATCATGCTCAACGCACTCGAGGTGTTCACCACCGTGGTCGTCGGCGTGATGGTGGGGGTGGAGTTCTCCGTCGCCTTCGTCATCAACCCGATCTTCAACGCACTCCCCGAGGACAGCGGCCAACTCGGCCGCGCCCACGGGGGCCGGATGCTCGGCGCCGTGATGCCCGTCTGGTACATCGGCTCGCTCGTCCTGGTCGCGGTCTGGGCCATCGCCGGATGGCACCACCACGGCACCGGCCTCGTCGTCACCGCCGGCGCGCTGCTGATCCTCACCGTCGTCATGTCGATCCTGCTGCTCGTCCCGATCAACAACCGGAACAAGACGTGGACCCCCGAGAACCGGCCCGCCGACTGGAAACAGCAGATGAACCGCTGGAACCGCTTCCACTACATCCGCGTCGCCCTCCTCATCGCCGCCTTCGCCCTGCTGGCCGCCGCCCTCGCCTGACCCCGCGGGCCGACACCGCGCCGGTGGCGCACAATCCCCACTCCCCGGGCGGCAGCGGCCACCGAAATCCCAACATCCGGGAATGCAGCTGCCGATCGGATCCCACAACTCCGATCCCGGCAAACCACGCCCCTCGATCAGCCGCGTCAACGCGGCCTGATCAGGCTCCGCACGACTCAGCAAGCTCTACGAAGCTCACCAAGCCGACGAAGACTCGCAAGGAGAAGAACAATGTCGCTGAAGAAGATCAACACCGTCCTGGCCGCCGCCTTCATCCTCTTCATCCTCTGGTTCGGGACGGAGTTCATCCTGAGCCCGGAGACGACGGCGCCGGGCTTCGGCCTGCCGAGCTGGCCGTCCGGCGACGGTGACGGCTTCCTGATCATCAAGGGAATCCGCGACGTCGTCATGGCCCTGGTCCTGGGCATCCTGCTGGTGACGGGCCACCGCCGGGCGCTGGGCTGGGCGCTGCTGGTGGAGGCCCTCGCCGCGTACGGCGACATGGCCACCGTGCTGGCCCACCATGGCTCCGTGGCCATCGCGCTCGGCGTCCACTGCCTGACCGCGACACTGATGGTGGTCAACGGCCTGCTGATCATGCACGAGACCCGCAAGGTCGCGGCCGCTCCGGCAACACCCGTCCCGCAGCCCGCCTGACGCCACCTGGGCGCGTGTCGGCAGCGGCTGACCTTTTCAGCGTAAGGTCGATGCCGTACGTGGGATTGTCGAAGCCCTGGCTCGGGCACCGAGGAGCCGTCGATGCTGGACCAGGATTTGCCGCGCGCCGCGCGCCTGGCTGGTTACGGGACCGTGAGCACTCAGCTCTCCTTGCTGAGCGACCACCGGCTCGGGGAGGTCGTGGCAGCCGCTGCCCCGCTCGGGTCGGGCATCGGCGGCAGGTCGGCAGAGCTGGACATCGACGGAACGCGCGTCTTCGTCAAGCGGATCCCTTTGACGGACACCGAATTGCGCTCGGAGAACGCGCGGTCGACGGCGAACGTCTTCGAACTGCCGATGTTCTACCAGTACGGTGTGGGTTCGGCCGGGTTCGGTGCCTGGCGGGAGCTTGCCGTGCACACCATGACCACGAACTGGGTTCTCGGCGACGAGTATGCGGGATTCCCCCTGATGTACCACTGGCGGGTTCTGCCTGACTCCCCTCCCGAAGGATTCACCGACGAGTTCGGGGGCCTGGAGGGGGCCGTCGCGCACTGGGAGGGATCACCCGCCGTTCGTGACCGGCTGGAGGCCATCAGCCAGTCCTCGTGCAGCCTGGTGCTCTTCCTGGAGCACGTGCCGCACACACTCGCCGGATGGCTGGCCGACCACCGCGAAACCGCCGTGCCGGAAGGCGGGGACGGCTCGCACTTCCGCTGGGTGGAGGAAGCCCTGACGAGCGGAGCTGCCTTCATGAGTTCTCGCGGACTTGTCCACTTCGATGCTCACTTTGCCAACATCCTGACCGATGGCCGCCAGCTCTACTTCGCTGACTTCGGACTTGCTCTGAGCTCCCGCTTCGACCTTTCGGCGGACGAGTCCAACTTCCTCGCGGACCACCTCGCGTACGACCATTGCTACACCGCGAGCCACCTGCTCCAATACCACTTGCTCGACGGCATGCGCGGTGACACGGAACGCGAAGTCTTCCTGCACGACTGGATCGCAGGCCGGCGACCTGGCGACATCCCGCCCGGGATCACGGCCATCATCGACCGGCACGCACGCCCTACCATCGTCGTTGACTCCTTCTTCCGCCGTCTGCTCACCGAGAGCAAACAGACGCCGTTCCCGGCCGCGGAGATCGAGCGGCAGCTGGGCGCCGGCGCCACAACCCAGAGCTGATCCACGCCCTCGCCTGGGCTGTCCGGCAGTACGGCATCGGGGGCCACGGCCGCTGCCGGCCGGCGGGCGTCTCGGTGCGCCTCCCCGGGCCCTACGACCATCCGGCAGTAGCTCGGGGCACCTTGTAGCTGAGGCATCGCTCTGCGGACTGCGTGGGCCAGGCACTGTCACCGCGGCCGCAGGTTCCAGGTCCAGGCGGCTGTTCATGTCCAGCTCGAACCAGCCGTACGGATTCACATGGGTCCAGAACAGCGGCGACAGCGCTCGGCGGTCCGCATCGGTGAGCTGGTCGGCCCACCTCGGATCGGCCAGGACCTCCTGCATCAGCAGCGTGTTGACGTGCACCAGCGCGGACTGCAGCAGGTGCAGCGCGAGCATGCTGACCTTCTGGGACTCCTTGTCCGCACCGGCCAGGTCGCCGCCGCCCGCCGCCGGGAGCTCCCAGGCCCGCTGGGCGATCAGATCCCGGAAGAGCAGGGCGAGCACGGTGAGGATCGTGTCGCCCGCGCGTTCCAGCCGCCTGTACTTGGTGAGGCGCTGATGGAGAGGGCCTCGATACGGGTAGGGCGGGTGTCGGCGCTCATGGAGGCCCGGATGGCGTCCGCGTCCATACGGGCCCACTGCGGGAATGTTCCGGGCGCCGGGGTGCGGCCTCCGAGGTTGGGCCGTACGACCAGGAGCAGCAGCACGGCGGCGGCCACCAGGGGGTCGCCGTAGTAGTGGACGCAAGAACAACGGATATCGCTGACCTGGGACGATGCCGCTCGGGGTGCGGGGGTCTCGGGGCCGCTCGTACCGGCGGAGAGAGTCCGGTAGGTGTGCGGGCCGCGAACGAGGGGCCAGGCTGCCGGGGGCGTGGCTTCCTGGCCGGTCGCTGCTTGCGACTGGCTGGTCAGACGAGCGCCGGTGCGGGAGCGGGCAGGTAGGGGGTGATGTTGCGCCAGGCGCGCTCGATGTATTCCTCCTTCTCACCGACCGGGGCGACATAGTGCAGCGCGCTTTCGGCGGCGTCGTTGCCCTCAAGGCGGGCGATGATCCAGGCGGCGAGGTAGTGCGAGGCCAGGCAGCCGCCCGCGGTGGCGATGTTGTGATTGGCGTAGAAGGGCTGGTTGAGCACCTCGACGCCGGCGGCGACGACCCAGGGCTTGGTGATCAGGTCGGTGCAGGCGGGGATGTCGTCGAGCAGGCCGAGCTTGGCCAGCACGAGCGCGCCGGAGCACTGCGCTGCGATGAGTTGGCGCGAGGGGTCCAGGCCGCGCAGGATGTTCATGATCGCCGGGTCTTCGACGACCTCGCGGGTAGCGATGCCACTGCCGATGATGACGGCGTCAGCGGCGCACGCCTCCTCAAGAGTGGACATCTGTTCGATGACCACCCCGTTCATCGACGTCACCTTGGGGCCGGGGGTGGCGATGGTGACGCGCCAGTCGTCGGTCTTGATGCGGTTGAGCACCCCGAGCGCGATCAGGGAGTCGAGCTCGTTGTAGCCCTCGAAGGTGAGGATGGCGATGTGCACGGCGGCTGTCCTTCCGTATGAGTGGGGGTGGGTCTTGACGGTAAGGACCCACGAACAGGACAGTCAAAGAATTGTCATGGATACAATTCGGTGCATGGCAGCCCCGCGGTACAAAAAGCTGGTCGACGCTCTCGCATCCGACATCCGGACGGGGCGGCTCGCCACAGGTGTGCGGCTGCCGACACACCGCGGGCTCGCCGCCCGCGAGGGCATCGCCGTGGTGACCGCAACCCGGGTGTACGCCGAGCTGGAAGCGATGGGCCTGGTGAGCCGGGAACAGGGCCGCGGCACGTTCGTGCGTGACATCGCGGTTCCCGCCGGTCACGGCATCGATCAGCAGGTCGTCGCCACGGATGCGGTCGACCTCAACTTCAACTATCCGTCGCTGCCCGGCCAAGCCGATCTCCTGCGGCAGGCCCTGCGAGAGGTGGCCACCTCCGGTGATCTCGACTCGCTGCTGCACTACCAACCACATCGAGGGCGTCCCCAGGACAGAGCCTCGATCGCACGACACCTGAGGCGTCGAGAAATCACCACTGACGCGGATCGGATCCTCATTGCCAACGGCGCGCAGCACGGCCTGGCCATCACCGTCATGGCCGTGCTCAACGCCGGCGACGTCATCGCGGTCGACGCACTCACCTATCCCGGTTTCAAGGTGCTCGCGCACGCCTTCCATCTCGACCTGGAGCCCATACCGACAACCACCAACGGACCGAATCTCGATGCCCTCGAGAAGCTGTGCGCGACCCGCCCTGTGCGCGCGATCTACACCATGCCCACCTTGCACAACCCTCTGGGCTGGGTCATGCCGGCAACCGACCGAACCCGCCTGATCAAGATCGCTCGACAGTACGGTTCGCTCATCATCGAAGACGCCTCCTACGCCTACCTGGTCGAGGACCCTCCACCGCCCCTGGCCGCAACCGCGCCGGACATCACCGTCTACGTCTCGGGACTGTCCAAGAACGTCGCCACCGGCCTGCGGGTCGGCTTCGTCGTCGCCCCGCCTTCTGCGGTGCCCTCGCTCGAACGCGCGATCCGAGCGACCACCTGGAACACCCCCGCCCTGACCACCGCGATCGCCTGCCGCTGGCTCGACGACGGCACGGTGGACCACTTGGAAGCGCAGAAACGAAACGACGCCAAGGCGCGCCAATCACTCGCCAGACAAGAGCTGGCAGGCCTACCACTCATCAGCCACCCCTCGTCCTACTTCACATGGCTACCGCTGCCCGACGACGTACGCGCCGATCGCCTGACCGCCACCCTCGCGCGCCGGCACATCTCGGTCACCACGGCGGAGCCGTTCACCACCACCGTGCACACACCGCAGGCGATCCGCCTCGCTCTGGGCTCGACCGATCCGGACAGCCTCCGGTCGACACTGCGTACAGTGCGACGAGTCGCCGTCGAGGACGCCTACGCCTGAACTCCCCTCGACCGGCCGATTCTTGCCCGCACCGACGTCTGCGTACGAAAGTCCGTCGGCGCTGAAGGCATGGGGGTCCGGTCGGCCTGCGACCCGAGACTGATGAGGGAATCACCGCAGCCGTCCGAAACCGACGACCTCAAGGCCTCTCAACAGCCGCACAGGAAGCGACGTTGGGCCTGCGCCAACCTGCGTCCTGACCAGCGCTTCCGCATCGAGGAGATCCGTGACGACCTCATCGCGCGCAACGCCGAAGCCGAGGCCATGAGTTGGAGCGAATCAGAGTGGTCGCCCAATCCCACGCCTACCGCAGTCCAGCTCCCTGCCCTTGCGCACGTCCCGCACCAGCGCCCGAAAGGGCACGTCCGCCTCCGCGAGGACAGCGGCAAGCGGACCTCGACGAGCTCGGCATGCGCCGGTAGAGGCGGCAGGGGCAACGGCGCGGAGTGGTTCTTTTCTGAGGTCACGGTGTTTCGCGGCGTGCGAGAGCGTGCCGGATTGCTGCGAGGGTTTCCTCGTCGGTGGCATTGAGCTGCCTGGCGGCAGCTGCGTAACTGCTTGCATGTTCTGCGAGTTTCGCCTTGATGTCGGTAGTGGCCGCAGGGGCGACGACCTTGGTACCGGAACCTCGGCGGCTGCTGACCAGGCCCGCGGTCTCCAGTTCGCGGTATGCCCGCACAACGGTGTTGTTGGCCAGCCCGAGGTCCGAGGCGAGCTGGCGCACGGACGGCAGTCTGTCCCCCTGAACCAGCCGGCCGATGGAGATCAAATCGGCTAGTTGTGCGCGAAGTTGCTCGTACGGCGGGACAGGGGAGGCGTGGTTGACGCTGATGTTGATGCCATTTGTCGTCATGGTCGAGCCTTGATGTAGGCCTGCGGCAGCAACAAGACGCCCAGACAGTGACACGCGGTCAGTGCGGAGGTCAGGGCCGTGATGGCAAGCCCCCACTGGGCCACGTCCTTCATCCCGCCCGCGCAGGACATGCTCAGCACCACAACGCCCATCGTCAGGGAGACAGCGAAAAGAGGGGCGGTCACCAGCACTCCCCATGCGCCGACCGCCGCCCGGACGCTCGTGCGGCGTTGATCGTCGCTCCCGCACCGCGCCGTGACACGGCGCAGAAGCAATGCGCAGGCGACGGTTCCGAGGGCGAGACCGCCGAGGGCCGGCCAGGCGTAGTAGGGGCCCGGCCAGGGCGAGAGCAGTTGGGTGCCCGCCGGGCACGCGACGGACAGAGCACGTCCTGAACGACCGTCGGCGTCCGCCGAGCCGGTTGTGGCTGCGACGATCAGAAGGACCAGCAGGACAACAGCCTGCGCGGCCAGTGCAGCGGTCAGGAATCGGGGCAGATAGTCGCGGATCCGACGCGGTGTCACTTCGGCCACTCGTAGCGGGCCAGGACGCGGGCGCGCGACTACATCTGCCGCGAAGACGCCACCCATGACGCACAGACCGAATACGGGGAACCCGTACAGCAGATCCACATCAGACTCGGGGCTGAAGGAGACCAGGGCGTTGGCAGTCAGGCCGGTCGCCGCACCGGCCCATCTCACGGGAGTGTCGAGCCTCGCCCGCCACGCTCTTTCCGTTCCTGTGGCAGCAGGCATGCCGACCCCGTTCCCTCCCACGATGTGTATCAACCATGTGACACACTGCCCGGCAGATTAAAGTGTGTCAAGGGGGTAATACACTTCGTTTCGCCTGTTCGGCGGTCAGCTTCCGCAGCCGCCTCAGCTCCACGACCTGGGCGTGGTTCCGGTGAGCTGACAGCCGGTCGGTTCGGTTCGACGTGACGGACACGGATGCCATCGGCCGGACGGTGGCCGTCTCCCACCCCCGGCATCCCGCCCACCGGCACGGATGCCGCAGGGACGAGGGGACGTTCACGGCCCGGCGGTCAGTCGCCGGAGCAGGGCGAGGTCCACGTCCAGCAGACTGCGGACGACGGTCCGATGTGGTGCGGGGGTGATGGCGGTGAGCGAGGGCACGGCCACCACCCTGCAGCCGACGGCCTCCGCGGAGGCGACGCCGGTCGGGCTGTCCTCGACGGCGACGCAGGAGGCCGGGGAGGTGCCGAGCGCGGTCAGGGCCGCCTGGTAGGGGTCGGGGAACGGCTTGGTGCGCGGGGTCTCGCCCGCCGCCACCGAGACCGTGAACCAGTGCCGCCCGAGGGCGTCGAGGACAGTGTCCACGACCGGCCGCGGTGACGCCGACACCAGCGCCGTGGGCAAGCCTGCGGCGTGGACCGCCGCCAGGAGTTCCACGGCCCCGGGAAGGGGGACGACCTTCCGTCGTACGAGATCCGTGAAGCGCCGTTCGAGGGACTCGCCGAGCCGGGACGCCTCCGGGCGGCCCGGCGCACGGGAGGCGAGGTGCACGGCGCAGTCCTCGACGGCGCGGCCGAGGACGAACGACAGGTCCGCGTCCGTCAGGGCGAGACCCAGACCGAGGGCCTCCTCTTCGACCGTCCGCAGCCAGAGTCGCTCCGTGTCGACAAGCGTGCCGTCCATGTCGAAGAGGACCGCCTGGAGTTCGGTGTGCAAGGGGGGGCTCCCTGGTGGTGTGCTCGGGTGGTATGGATCCGGGTCCGGAGCCGCGGCGTCGCCGCTGCGGGGGCGCCGCGCTCCGGGCTGGTCATTCCTCGGTGGCGCCGAGGCTCGGTGTGTCGCGCAGGTGGACGTGGCGCGTGCCGGAGGCATGGAGTTCGAGGACGGTTACCTCGTTGGCGCCGGGCACGAGGACGGGAGCGGGGACGTACAGGCTGGCCTGGGGGCCCCGGGACCAGTAGCGGCCCAGGAGGAAGCCGTTGATCCAGGCCAGGCCCTTGGTCCAGCCGTCGAGGTGGAGGAACGTGTCGGCCGGCTCGTCCACGGCGAGTGTTCCGCGGTGGAAGGCCGGGCCCACCGGCGGACGTGCGGGGTCGAAGGGCCGGTGGGCGACGGCGTCCAGGCAGTCGAGGGGCAGGGCGCGGCTGTGCCAGACGGCGGGCGGCGTCCCGTTGATCGTGGTGCGGCCGAGCAGCCCCTTGCGGTCGCGGAGCCCCGGTCCGTAGTTCACCCGCCCCTGGTTCTCGACCAGTACGGTGAGTCGGGCTCCCTGTCTTGGCACGGTGAAGGCGAGGGCGTGCTCGTGGTTCTCGCGTTCCAGGACGCCGACCGGTTGCCCGTCGACGAAGACCTGGGCCCGGTCGTGGACCTGCTCGGCGTGCAGGACCACCGGTCCGGGCGTGGCCAGGTCGGTCTCGTAGAGGACGAATCCGAAGGACCGGCCGAGTTCCTCCATGGTCAGCGGCCGGTCGGCGGTCGTGGGGACGCCGAGGGCGTCGGCCTGTTCCAGCAGGGCGGCCGTGTGGGTGAGTTCCACCGGTCCGTACGCCGCCTTGGGAGCGACGGGGGGCAGGGGGTCCGCGGGGACGGGTGCGTGGCGGGCGATGACCTCACGGAAGGCGGCGTACTTGGGGGTGGGGTCCCCGGCCTCGTCGAGGAGGGCGTCGTAGTCGTAGGACGTGACGGTGGGGCGGTAGGTGCCCTTGTCGTTGGCTCCGTTGGTGAAACCGAAGTTGGTGCCGCCGTGGAACATGTAGATGTTGACGGAGGCGCCGGCGGCGAGCAGGACGTCGAGTTCCGCGGCGGCGTCGGACGGGTCCCGACGGGTGTGGATCCCGCCCCAGCGGTCGAACCAGCCGATCCAGAACTCCCCGCACATGAGCGGCCCCTGCGGCTGGTGGTCGCGCAGCGCGGCCAGCCCGGCGGCGGTGCGGCCGCCGAAGTTGGCGGTGGCCAGGACACCGTCGAGGCTTCCCCGTGCGAGGTCGGAGGGCTGGTCGCAGGTGAAGAGGGGGACGTCGACGCCGTGGCGGCGCAGCATGGCGGCGAGTTCGGCAAGGTAGGCGGTGTCGTCGCCGTGGGCGCCGTACTCGTTCTCGACCTGGACGGCGAGGATCGGCCCGCCGTTGCTGCTGAGGTAGGGGTGGAGGGGCGGCAGGAGGGCGCCGAGGTAGTCGTCGACGGCGCTCAGGTAGCGAGGGGCGCGGCTGCGCGGAACGAGGCCGTCCTCGGCCAGCAGCCAGGAGGGCAGGCCGCCACCTTCCCACTCGGCGCAGATGTACGGACCGGGCCTGAGCAGGACATGGAGTCCTTCGGCGGCGGCGGTGTCGAGGAAGCGGGGCAGGTCGAGGCCTCCGTCGAGGTGGAACTCCCCGCGTCGGGGGGCGTGCACGTTCCAGGGGACGTACGTCTCGACGGTGTTGAGGCCCAGCAGCCGCGCCTTGCGGAGTCGGTCGGCCCACTGATCCGGGTGGACGCGGAAGTAGTGCAGGGCGCCGGAGATGATCCGGAACGGGCGGGCGTCGAGGCGGAAGCCGTCGTCGACGATCTCCAGGCGGGGCATGACGGGTGGTGCTCCTCGGGGGCGGACCGGTCGCCGGACCGGTCGGGTTCCGGGCGGGTGACGTGAGTGAGGTGGGGAAGTGGGGAGGTGGGTGACGGGCCGGTCAGGCCGCGAGCGCGGTCTGACCGGCGTATCGGCCTAACCGTCGGCGTCCGGAAGGCGGCAGACGGCAGCCCGACGTCAGGCCCAGGGTCTTTCGTTTGGATCAGGCCGGATCAGGGAGCGGGGTCCGGTGCCGTGCGTCGCAAGGCGGAGGAGGGAGGCGACGCGGAGCGTCGGTGACCGACGACAACGCGGCGAGGTGCGGCACCGGGGCACGCGAGCCCGGCATGATCCAAACGAGAGGCCCTAGCTCAGCGGGCGGCACAGCAGGGCGTCGGGGACGCCGCCGTGGTTCCACTTCCAGGTGTAGGCGACACCGGCGATGTACTCGTTGTCGCCGCACTGGCCCTTGAAATGGCCCGGTGCCCAGTCACTGGCGGTCGAGCCGCCGGTGGCGGGCCGGTTGTCGGCGCGGTCGAACCAGAGCGCGCGGCCGGTGGTGGGGAGGGAGGCGGTGGCGGGCGCGCACAGCAGGGCCGCCATGGCGTTGGCCGTCACGCTGTAGCCGACCACGAAGGTGCGGTCGGGGCACTGAAGCTTGTTGTAGCCGCTCGCCCAGTCGCCCCCGGTGACGTACCGCTCGTCGGACACGACGGTCCAGGGGCTACTCGCCTTGGCCGGCTGCCCGGCGTCGGTGCACAGTCCTCGGCTGTCGCTGCGGCCGATGCCGACCAGTCGCTGGCTGTCCGGGCAGTTGGCCTTGCGGTTGCCCGGTGACCAGTCCGGCTTCGCCAACATGGTGGCGGAGACGTTGTAGTCGGCGTGGTCGAGGTCGAGCATGTTCCAGCGCGCGGTCGGTGCGACGGGCCCGGTCCTGCCCGTGGTGACGAGGCGGTTCCAGTCGTCGGCACGCCAGTCGCCGCCGTCCTGGATGCCCTGGCGGACGCCGTTCGCGCCGTATCCGAGCAGGGCCCAGTTGTCCATCTGGGCGCCGGAGGCGTCGGTCCAGCCGACGAGTGGCCAGATCGCGAAGTCGGTGTCGTTGGCGACGAGGATGTCGGTGAAGCGGTGCAGCCAGGTCTGTTCCTTGGTGTCGGTCGAGCCACGGCCGGCCGCACCGAACTCGCTGATCCAGACCGGGGCGGTGAAGTGCTGTCCGGCCCGCGTGACGAAGACGGCCTCGGAGTCGACCACCTGGGCGAGCTGCTCGGGCGTGAAGTCCTCGTACCGGGGGTCGCTGGTGGAGCCGGGGCCGCTGCCCGCCCCGGTGTTGGCGGGGCCGGTGTAGCCGTAGAAGTGGGCGGCGTACACGAGCTTGTCCGACCGGATCAGGGTGTGGGAGAGGGTGGCCACCGGCTTCAGCTGGGGACGGCCGTGCGGCACGCCGTCGAGTGGGATGCCGGTCCAGTTGATGCCCTCCATGACGATGAGCATGTCCGGGTCGGCCTGGAGGATCCGGTTGCCGGCCTCTTCGTACGCGGCGTAGAGGTCGTGGTCGTCGTACCAGCCCCAGTTGGGGTTGTCCCAGGTGTCGCGGCGGACCTCGTTGCGCAGGTCTGCGCCGACGACGCGCTTGTTCGCCTTGTAGCGGTTCACCAGGAACAGCCAGTCGTCCACCCACTGCTGGGTGGTCTGGCTGCTGTTCCAGCGCTCATTGCCGTCGAGGCCGCAGCAGAAGCGGGCCGTGGTGGTGTGGTTGTTGAGGATCACCGCGAAGCCGTCGGCGGTGAGTGCGGCGACGGCCGCGTCGAGGACCTGGAGGGGTGTCTTCCCCTTCAGCTGCGGGTTGGCCGCGACGGCCGCGTCCGGAACGGGGGTGGTGTTGTGGACGAGGGCGTTGGAGTACGGCAGCCGGATGCTGTTGAGGCCGAGGCGGTGGAAGTCGGCCAGGATCGTGGCCATGGGGACCCGGTCGAGGCCGAGCGGCATGTTGTTGGCGTTGATGCCGTGGACGTGGTTTGCGGTGTCGTTGATGTCCCCGCTGCCGTTCCAGGTGCCCTGGGCGCCTTCCCAGTTACCCGATTTCAGCTTGAAGCGGTTGCCGTCCGCGTCGACGATCCAGCGGCCCCGGGTGCTGAGCGGTGCCGTCCAGGACGCGGCGAGTTGCGGTCCGGTCAGGGGGACCGGGGGCGCCACCGCCTCCGCCGCGGCGGGCTGGAGGGGGGTGGCGGCAGCCGGGGTAGCGAGGAGCAGCGCGGACAGTACGGCCAGGGCCGAGGTCGCGCGTCGGAGCAGTGTGCGAGGTGGCACGGTGTCTCCTTACTTACGGATGGGTGGTGAGCCTGTTCTCGTGGTGCGGACCTGTGGGGCGGCGGGGGCGGGGCCGCGAGCAGTGGGCCTCGGGCCCTGGTTCAGCCCTTGAGGCCGCTGGTGGCGATGCCTTCGACGATGTAGCGCTGGGCGACGAGGAACATGACGACCAGGGGGGTGATGGTGACGACGGCACCGGCGAACAGCCCCGGAAGGTTGATCGTCTGTGAGGTGAGGAAGGTGGACAGCGCGATCTGCGCGGTCCAGGCGGACGGGTCCTGGCCGATGACCAGGGGCCACAGGAAGGAGTTCCAGCTGTCGATGAAGGACAGCGCGCCGAGCGAGGCCAGCATCGCTCCGGAGCTCGGCAGGGCGATCCGGCGGTACAGGCCGAGCCAGCCGAGGCCGTCGAGCCGTCCGGCCTCTTCGATCTCGGTCGGGAACTGCAGGTAGAAGTTGCGGAACAGCAGGACCGCGAACGGATTGAAGAGACCGGGCACGATGATGCCCCAGAGCGTGTTGACGCCTCCCATGGAGCCGACGACGACGAACGTGGGCACGAAGGTGACCGAGCCGGGGATCATCAGCGTCGCCACCACCAGGGCGAGCAGGACACCGCGTCCGGGGACGGGGATCCGGGCGAGGGCGTAGCCGGCGGCGGAGGCGAGGAGCGTGGAGACGGGCGCGGTGATGCCGGCGATCAGCAGCGAGTTGCCGAGGGCCCGGCCCATGGAGACGGTGGGGTCGGCGAACAGGTCGGTGAAGTTCTCGAAGTGCATGCTCGATGGCCACCACGTCCACTCCGGAGCGGTCAGGCTCTGGGAGTCCATGAGGGAGTTGCGGAGCATCAGGTAGAAGGGTGTCAGGAAGACCGCGGTCAGCAGGCCGATGAGCAGGCCGCGTACGAGGAGCCGCGAGGCTCGCGACAGTCCGGGCAGGGTGATCATGCGCGTCTCACTCTCCGCTTCTGCCGAAGCCGGTGAACCGGCCCTGCACCAGCGTCACTCCGACGATGACGGCGGTGAGCACGAAGGCTCCGGCGGAGCCGAGGCCGTAGTTCTGACTGCCCATCGCCGTGTTGTAGAGGTGGACCAGCGGGGTCTGTACGGGTGCGGTGCCGGTTCCGGAGAGCCCGCTGTTGAACAGGTTGTAGAACTCGTCGAAGGCCTGGAACGCGGCGATGAACAGCAGCATCAGCACGGCGACGGAGGTGTTCCGCAGCATCGGCAGGGTGATCCTGGTCAGGAGCCGCCAGCCGGTGGCGCCGTCGAGTGCGGCGGCCTCGTTGATCTCCTTGGGGATCGCCTGGAGACCGGCGAGGAAGAGCACCATGTAGAAGCCGACCTGGAGCCAGAGGCGCAGGGTGACGAGGGCGACCCAGTAGAACGGCGGCGACGTGGACTGCAGCCAGGCCACGGGATCCGCGCCGAACCATCCCCCGATCATGTTGGCTATGCCCATCGGCAGGCCGTTGAACAGGGACATCTTCCACAACAGTGACGCGGCGACGTACGAGACGGCCGCCGGGATGAGGAAGGTGGTGCGCAGCAGACCGCGAAATCGGCCGATCCGGTGCACCAGCAGGGCGAGCCCGAGGGAGGCGGCGAAGGTGACCGGCACGATGAAGGCGGTGAACACCAGGATCTGGACCAGGGAATCGCGGAACGCCGGGTCGGCAAGGAGCGTCCGGTAGTTCTCCAGTCCGACCCAGTTGCCGAGGGCTATGGTGCCGCGCGCGTCACTGAGGCTGAGCAGGAAACTCCAGCCGATCGCGACGTACTTGAAGATGCCGAGCCCGATCAGGGTCGGCGCGGTCAGCACCACGAACGCTGTCCAGCCGGACCGGCCCACGCGCGGACGGCTTGCGCGCACGTCGCCGGAGCGGGACCGGCCTGCGGGTGGCAGGCCGGCGTCCACGGCCCTCCCCGCCTTCTGTGTCATGTCGGTCACCGGGTTCATCGGCCGCGCTGCTTGTCGATCTCGCTCTGGGCCTTCTTCACCGCGCCCGCGAGGAGGTCGGACGGATCACCCTGTCCATTGGCGATCTTCACCGCGGCCGCGGAGAACGCCGTGCTCACGGCGAGGTCCCACGTCCCCGGGTAGTGCTTCCCGTACTTCTGGGCGAGCCGCACGGTCTCCTTGGGCTCGCCGGCGGAGAGCTTCTTCGCGGACGCCGCCACGGATGTGCGCGGCGGGACGTGGAAGCCGTAGCTCTCGGCGAAGTCCGTCTGCAGGTCGGTCTGCTGGACCCACAGCCACTGGACGAACTTCTTGGCCGCCGCCACGTTCTTGCCCTTGGCGTTGACGCAGCTGGTCCAGCCTCCCACGCGCACGACGGGAGTCCCGCCGGCCTTGAACGCGGGCCACGGCACCACCCCGAAGTCGTCACCGAGCGCGGAGGTGATGGCGGGCATCGCCCACAGACCGCCCCACTGCATCGGCACGACGCCCTGGTTCAGGGCTGCGGGGTCCCACCAGTCCGTGGTGAACCCGAGCAGCAGCGATTTGTCGTCGTGCAGTCGCTTCAGGCCAGTCAACGCTTCGAGGGCCTTCGCCGATCCGAACTCCACCTTGCCGTCGGGCGACACGAGGTCGCCGCCGTTGGAGAAGACGGAGATGGCCGTGGATTCACCGAAGCCGTCCTGGCCGAGGAACAGTCCCTTGTTCTTCTTGGTGGTCAGGGCCTTCGCCGCGTCGGCGAGGCCGTCGAAGGTCGTGGGCGGGGTGATCCCGGCCTTCGACAGGGCGCTCTTGCGGTAGTACAGCGCCATGACGTCGTCGATCATCTTGACGCCGTAGAGCTTGCCGTCGACGGTGACCGCTTCGATGGCGTTCTTGTTGAAGTCGCTCCTGGCGCTGCCGTACACGTCGTCGAGCGGAGCTATCTGGCCCCGTCGGGCGAAGTTCTCGTTGAAGTCGCCGATCTCGAAGACATCGGGGGCGGAGTCGGTCAGCAGGGTCGCGTTGAGCTTGCCCGAGTAGTCGCCGGGGACCCAGGTCACCTTGACGGCGATATCCGGGTTGGCCTTGGTGAAGGCTTTGGCGTAGCGGAGCACCGCCTGCTGGGTGCCGGCCTCGCCGTAGGCGTGGTACCAGACGTTGAGAGTGGTCTTCGCCCCGGAGGCGGAGCCACCGGTGGGGTCGGTGCTGCAGGCCGTCGCCAGGACGCTTCCGGCGGCGATGAGCAGCGATCCCGTGAGGAATCCGCGTCGGCTAAGCTGGGTTGGGCGTGTGCTCATGTCCCATCCTTCTTGTGAGGGTGTGCACAGGGCTGATGTGCTGCTTGGCCGACGCCTTCGTCATTGCTTGCCGGCAGAGGAGGGCGACGGCCAGGTACGCGACGGCTGGGGGCCGGTCAGCCGGCGCCGGCCGTCGGAGTGGCCGCGTACTGCGGGAAGAGGGCCTGGATGGCCACGGCCGCGCCACCACGGGCCCACTCCTCCCAGGGGAGCGGGCGCAGTGACAGCGGACACCGGGACGCCGCCCCGAAGACCTGTGCGGCGTAGGCGTCCTGGATGTGACGGCCGAGCAGGTCGTAGGTGTCGACTCCTTCGCCGCTGACGACGACCCGTTCCGGACCGACGAGGTTGACCAGTGCGGCGATGCCGACCCCGATGGCGTTTCCGGCCCGGGCGAACGCCCCACCAGCCGCGGGGTGGCCGTCCCGGGCCATGCAGACGACCTCGTCGAACGTGAGGTGCCCGTTCCCGGTGTCGCCACGGACCGACGCCAGAATCGCGTCGGTCGAGGCGATCGCCTCGACACAGCCGCGTGCGCCGCACCAGCAGCGCGGACCGGTCGGGTCTACGCAGATGTGTCCGACTTCTCCCGCGACGCCGAAGGCGCCCCGGAGGAGGCGTCCGTTGACGACGAGGGCGGAACCGATGCCCGCGCCGATGGTGACCAGCGCGAAGTTGCCGGTGCCGATGCCTTCGCCGAACCAGTGCTCCGCGACGGTCAGGGCCCTGACGTCGTTCTCAACGGTGACCGACAGACCAGTGGAAGCGGTGAGCAGCTCGGCGAGCGGTACGTCCCGCCAGCCGAGGAGTCCCGACTGGCGGAGCCGACCGGTGTCGCGGTCCACGTCCCCGTTGACCGCGACGCCGAGGTGACGCGTACGGTCCCGGAAAGCCGGTTTGGTGTCAAGCAGTTCGTCGACGAGGGCGGCGACGAGGGCGGCGACGGACTCGGGGGTGCACTCACCGAGCGGCCGGACGGCCGTGGCCCGGACACCGGCCCGCAGATCGCAGACGGCGCCGAAGAGCTGGTCGACGCTGATCTTCAGCCCGACGAAGTACTCCCGGTCGGGAGCGACCGCGAGCGGGTTGACCGGCCGGCCCGCACCGGGTGCGGTGCGCTCCGGCGGCAGTTCGTACAGGTAGCCGTCGTCGATGAGGGGCCTGGCCGCCTTGGTGACGGCGGTCGAGGAGAGCCCGGTCCGCCGCGCCAGTTCCACTCTGCTGAGCGGTCCCTCGGCAAGCAGCAGGGCGAGCACCGCCGTCTCGGCGGGTGCGGTGACCAAGGGCTGCGAGTGATGTCGAAACACGGGTGAAACGTAGAGCAAATAAATAACTTCTTCCAGTATTGATTTACGAGTTGGGGTTGTCCTACGCTCAAGCCCGCCTCCGTGCCCCCCTCCAGGACGCTCGAACACTGCGTCGTCTGCACGCCATTCCGCCCTGGAATCACTCCTGTTCATCTATCGCACGTCAGGGGACCCATCCGTGCTCGCCGCGCTCCCGCCCGTCACCTTCGACCCCGACCTCGGCCTCGCGGTCCTGCGCACGCCGAACAGCCTGTACGCGCTGCGGCTCGGCGCCGACGGCAGCCCCCGGCACCTGTATTGGGGCGCACCGCTCGAAACCTTCACCCTCGCCGCGCTCCCCGAGGTGGTCTCCCCCGCCGAGAGCAGCTTCGAGGCCGACGCCACCCCCGACGAACTCGCGCCGCAGACCGGAGCGCGCTTCGGACCGGCCGGACTCCAGGTCCGCTTCGCCGACGGAACCCGCGGCGCCCAGTGGCGCTTCGCCGGCCACAGCGTCGACGGCGGGGAACTCCGGCTGCTCCTCGATGACCGGCACCGCCCCCTGCGGGCCGAACTCTGCTACCGCGTCCGGCCCGGCACGGACGTCGTCGAACGCTGGACGGAACTGACCCACACGGGGGCCGCGGACGGTCCGCCGGACCCGGTCACCGTCGACCGGCTGGACTCGGCCTCCTGGACCGCACCCCCGCTGCCCGACTACCGGCTCAGCCATCTGGTCGGCGGCTGGAACAGCGAGTTCCAGCTCCAGCGCGACCGACTGCCCGTCACCGAGACCGTGCTGACGAGCCGTCGGGGAATCACCGGACACCATGCGAGCCCCTGGCTGGCCCTGGACTGCGGCACCGCCACCGAGGAGCAGGGCGAGGTGTGGAGCACCGCGCTCGCCTGGAGCGGAAGCTGGCGCGTCACGATCCACCGCGACCCGGTCGGCCGCACCACCTGGACCGGCGGCTTCGGTCACGAGGGCCTCAGCTGGACCCTGCGGCCCGGCGAGACCCTTCGCACACCGACGTACGCGGGCCTCTACTCCCCCCACGGCTTCGGCGCGGCCAGTCGCACCTGGCACCACTACGTACGCGAACACGTGCTGCCGGAGCCGGGCCGGGACCGGCCGGTGCTCTACAACTCCTGGGAGGCCACCGGATTCGATGTCGACGAGGCCGGCCAGATCCAGCTGGCGCAGCTGGCCTCCCGCGTCGGCGCCGAACTCTTCGTCCTGGACGACGGCTGGTTCGGCACCCGGCGCGACGACCGGTCCGGGCTCGGCGACTGGACCCCCCGCCAGGAGGCCTTCCCCCGCGGACTGCGTCCGCTGGCCGACGAGGTGCACCGTCTGGGCATGGACTTCGGACTGTGGGTCGAACCGGAAATGGTCAACCGCGACAGCGAGTTGTACCGGTCTCATCCGGACTGGGTCCTCCACTCCCCCCGGCTCGACGCGACGGAGCTGCGCAACCAGCTGGTGCTGAACTTCGCCCGGCCCGAGGTGGAGGAGTGGGCGTGGCAAACCCTGGACCACCTCGTCCGCACCTACGACGTCGACTGGTTCAAGTGGGACGCCAACCGGGCGTTCACCGAGGCCGGCTGGGACGGCCACCCCGACCCCGACCGCCTCTGGATCGACCACACGCGGGCCGTCCACCGCATCATGGACCGGCTCCGCGCCGCACACCCCGGTCTGCGCATCGAGGCGTGCGCGGGCGGTGGCGGGCGCGTCGACCTCGGCATACTCGCCCGCACCGACCAGGCCTGGACCTCGGACAACACCGATCCGGTCGACCGGATCGCCATTCAGCACGGTTTCGGACAGCTCCTCCCCTCCCAGGCCATGGCCGCGTGGGTCACCGACAGCCCCAACCCCACCACCGGCCGACGGACTCCGCTGCGCTTCCGCTTCCATGTCTCCATGGCCGGGGCGCTGGGGCTCGGCGGGGATCTCACGTCATGGTCCGAGGAGGAACTCGCGGAGACCGCCGAACTCGTCGCCCAGTACAAGCTGATCCGCCCGCTCGTCCAGCGGGGGCACCAGCACCGCGTCACCCCGGCCGGACCCGTGACCGCCGTCCACTACGCGGCACCGGACGACAGCGAGCACGCGGTCCTCGTCTGGCGCCCCACGACCCGCTTCGGCCACCGCCCCGCCCCGGTGCGGCTCCCGGCCCTCGACCCCGAGGCGCACTACCTGGACCCGGAGCTGGACCGCGTGCACAGCGGAGCGGTTCTGGTGCGCCACGGCATCGACCCGCGACTCCCCGCCGGCGACTACGCCAGCAGCCTGATCCGGCTCCGCCGCGTCGGTCCCTGAGCGTCAAGCCGTTCTCAACGCGCCCCGCTTCCCGCCCTCGCCGTTTCCCCCTCCTCTCCGCTTCCCGCCCCCGACACTCAGGACCCGACCATGAACGCTGCCACGGACACCGCCCGCGTACTGGTGATCGGCGTCGACGGCGTACGCCTCGACCTGCTCCCGGAACTGGACACGCCCCACCTCGACGGAATCGCCCGTGCCGGCTTCCTGGCGCCCGTCGAGGTGGACGCGGCGACACCCACGATGTCGGGCCCGTGCTGGACCACCATCGTCACGGGCGTCGGCGTCGCCAAGCACGGGGTATGGGCCAACCGCCTCGACGGCAACCGGCTCGACGTCTTCCCCGACTTCACGACCCGCCTCGCCTCCGACTGCGGACGGCGGACCTTCGCCGTCGGAGGGTGGGCGCCGCTCTTCCTCGCGCAGCAGGGCGGCCCGCTCTTCGTCGCCCCCACCCGGCTCGGCTACGTCGCTCCCCGCGAGGACACCCCCGAGGCCTGGGAAGAGGTGGACGAGAGGGTGACCGCCGAGGCGGAACACCTCCTCGGCCTGGACGAGGAGCTCCACGCCGGCTTCGTCTACCTCGGCGCCGTCGACGAGACCGCCCACTTCCTCGGCTGCGACCTGGAGTACCGTCGGGCGATCGAGGCCGCGGACCGACGGCTGGGACGACTCCTCGCCGCCGTACGCGAGCGCCCCGGCCACGCGGCGGAGCAGTGGACGGTCATCGTGGTGACGGACCACGGCCACCGTGACGAAGGCGGCCACGGGGGACGCAGCCGACAGGAGCGCACGGCTTGGATCGCCGCGTGCGGTCCAGGCCTGACCGCCGGTACGGCGCCGTCGTCCCTCCACCACGCCGACGTCGCCGCCCATGTCTACACAGCCCTCGGCATTGCGCCCGATCCGCATTGGACCCTGGACGGCACCGCCTTCACCGCGTGATCCCGAAGCCGACCCGTGTGTTCACCGGCAGGTGCACGGGTCGGCTTCGGGATCGATCACACGCATCATGCAGCCGCGGACCCAGCAGCGTGTGCCGTCGGGTTCCTGGACCGCGAGCATCGCAGGGAAGCGGTGCTGTTCTCGGACCGACTGCCCACGAAGGGGCTGCCGAGTCGTTTCCCGGAGGGCCGCAAAGTTACGTGAGCTCTGAGCTGCGGGGAAGCATCAGCGCAGAGTCCGTGTGGAGCGTGATGCACACCGGTGTGGAGGTGATGGCATCCAATGGCGACTCCCCGGTGCCGGAATTGCGGGCGTAGCGCGGATGGGCGCCTCCGCTGATCTGCCAGCGGATGCGGTGACCGACGTCGAAGCGATGGGCGGTTGAGCTCATGGGCACGGTGACCTGCGAGGGCGCATGTCCAGTCGTCCGAAGTCGGCCCAGCCCGTCACAGATGTTGACGGAGCGGCCTTGCGCGTCCACGTCGCACAAGCGGGTGAAGACGTCGGCGTGCCCGGTGTCCGTAGAGATGCTCAGCCTGGCGGAGACCGGGCCCAGGATGTCCACGGGCTCGGTCAGTGGAGGGCCGGTGAACGTCAGGACGTCGTCTCGGGTCTCCAGGATGCCGTTGTCCTGGGGACCGGCGGTGCGGGAGAGCAGCGGGCCGCCGAGGGACGGGGTGGGGTCGGCCGGGTCGTAGCGGAACGTCGTCAGTGGTGCGGAGTCCGTGGAGACCTGCTGGGTGAGATGTCCGCCCGGGGCGGGATACCACGAGGTGGCAGCGGAGGCCGGCGGCCAGTCGTCGAGGTCTCGCCAGGCCTTCTGGCCGCCGACGTGCACGCGAACCGCGGTGGGGCGCAGGCTGGACGGGTCGGTGTACAGGTGGGCGCGCAGCCAGGCGAGGCTTTCGGCGAACACCTCGGGCCACCCCTGCTGCAGGGCGGAGGTGTGGGTCCAGGGGCCGACGAGCAGGGCGGTGTCGCAGTCGGCCTGACGCAGCCGGTTGTACTGCTCGAATGTCTGGTCGACCAGTGCGTCGTGCCATCCGGTGATCAGAGCTGTGGGCACGCGGAGCCGCTCCGCCGGCTCCGCCAATGATGCGCCGCGCCAGTAGGCGTCCTTGGCGTCCGGGTGTGTCATCACGTCGTCCAGCCAGGGCAGTTCGCACCCGAGGGCGGACACGTACGCCCCGCGCAGGGGCTGCGCGGTGGCGACGGCGCGCATGCGGCGTTGCAGGCGCAGTGCCGCCTTCAGGAACGGTGCCATGCCCTGGTGCTGGTAAGTCATGCCCATGCCGACGGCGAGAGCGTTCTCCAGGCGCAGTGCACCGTCCGCGTGGAACAGGGCGTAGGGATCGTGCAGTCCTACTTGCACCACCATTGCCTTGAGCTCCGGCGGCGGGTCCAGAGCGAGAGCCCATTGCACGTAACCCAGATAACTGGGACCGACGGTCCCCAGTGTCCCGCTGAACCAGGGTTGCTCGCGCAGCCAGGACACCGTGGCCTGGCCGTCGGCGGCCTCGTTGCGCCACAGGTCGAACACGCCGCCCGAGCCGCCGGTGCCGCGACAGCTCTGCAGGACCACGTGAAAGCCCTGTTCCGCGAAGAGCAGGCCGTACTGGGGCGACCACGGCAGACCTCGGCCATAAGGTGAGCGGACCAGGAGGGTTGGGAAATCGCCCTCCGTGCGCGGAAAGTAGTGGTCGGTGATCAACGGGCTGCCATCGGCGGCCGGCACCACCAGCCCCGGCTCCCATCCGACCTCGTGCCGTTTCGCCGGCAGACCTCGCCAGGTCGCCCTCATCATCCGTGAGGACAGTGGCGGCTTTCCGGCTGGTGGCACCCAGGCCGGTCCGGCTACGGCGCCGGGCGTGCGTGATGGCATCGATCCGCTCCTTCATTCCGTACGATGTACGAGAATAGACGATGCTTGGATGGCCTTCGCAAGAGCCACCTCGACAACCGGAGCGCGAGACGTGCCCCATGACGGAAAGTCCGGCGCCGCGGGCGTCGACCCCGAACAGCTCTGGCTGCGTCCCACCGAGCCCCGCAGGGGCCGCAGGCCCTCCTTCAGCCGGGAGGCGATCACCGTGGCAGCCGTCACCCTGGCGGACACGGAAGGACTCGAAGCGGTCACCATG
This sequence comes from Streptomyces sp. NBC_00012, assembly GCF_045040875.1. Lineage (NCBI taxonomy): Bacteria > Bacillati > Actinomycetota > Actinomycetes > Kitasatosporales > Streptomycetaceae > Streptomyces > Streptomyces sp. NBC_00012. Next base: position 670,094 of record NZ_CP108310.1, read on the forward strand.
CGGCGGGTGGCCGCCGAGGTCGGAGCCGGCGTCATGTCGCTCTACAGCTATGCCCCTGACAAGGAGACACTGCTGGAACTCATGGTCGACCACGTCAGCGGCGAACTGACGGTCACGGACCCTCCCAGTGGCGACTGGCGTGCCGATCTGAAGACCATCGCCCACATGCAGCGCACCCACATGCTGCGACACCCGTGGCTGCCCTCCGCCTTGTCCACCCGCCGCGTTCCGGGCCCCAACACGCTGGCCTTCCTGGAACACGCGCTCGCCGTCCTGCGGCCTTCCGAGCTGGACGGCGCGGCGAAGCTGGAAGTCTTCGCCCAGCTCACCGCATTCGTGGCCGGGTACGTCGCCCACGAAATCACGCAGGCCGCAGCCTCACGATCCCAGGACAGGGCCGCAGCCGAGGCCCGCTATTTCGCCGCCGTCGCCTCCGACGGCCGCCACCCGGAACTCGCCGAAGCGCTTTCCGCCCCCGGACGCCCTCTCACTCCCGAAGCCACCTTCGCCCGGTTCCTGGGCCGCCTGATCGACGGCCTCGCCGCTGACTGACCGCACGCACATGTGGCCGCGTCCCGCCCGCGGCCCGCGGCCCGCGGCCCGCGGCACGTGTCACGTGTCACGGACGAAGACTGGCTTCGCACTTACGCCCCGGTGACGGCGCTTCCCGGCCTGCCACGCTTTCAGGGTGAGGTCGGTGACAGTGGAGGGCGGCGCGGCTGCTCGTGGTCAGTCCTGGCGGCACTGGACGGTCCGGCCGACGACGAACACAACCCTGACACCGCCCGCGAACTCGTCGTCTACATGCAACGCCCCGACGGCCAGCCCGGCCGGATGGGAGCGAGCTCTCAGGCGGGGTAGCAGCTCCGCCCGCACCGAGCCGAAGCAGCGATCGGCAGGCCGTCGGTCGTGGCCGGCGTGTGCAGGCAGTACAGGCCGATGTGGTCCAGGCCCAGCCGTCGCGCACTCATGTGGGCGGCCTGTCGCGGGTGGTTCCGGTTGCCCACCGCGCCCAGGTCGCCGTAGTCGGGGCCGCCCCGTACGAAGCCGCCCTCGGTGGCGATCACCAGGTCCCCCGGATACGGGTGGAGCGCCTCGCGACTCAGCTCCTCGTTGCTGTGCGGCCCGTGGCCGTCGGCGGTGTCGATGAAGTTCGCCCTCACCTGATCGGTGCCCACCTGGTGGTCCCTCGCAGGGTCTGGCCCGAGTGTCTAAGCAACGCAGGTGGCAGGCGTCCCCGAGGGGCGCAGGCGTCGGGACGCCGGCCGGTCCGACCATGCCCGGCGTCCGGAAGCCCGGGCGAGCGCGGGCCATAGCGCCGCACCGGCACCGTGCGCATCCCACCACACGGCGGAGGAAACCTATGGTCCACGACGACTCCAGACCGTCCCGCCGTGCATTTCTCCGGAGTACGGCAGGCGTCGGCCTGCTTGTCGCCCTGCCGGGTGCAGCCGCTTCGTCCTGCGCCGGACCACAGCAGACCGAAACCCAGGCGGCACCGGCCACGCCCGCCGCGGCCAGGACCAGTCCGTCCGCGGCGGGGCACGGCCTCACGTCGAACGCCTACGGTCACACCGACGCCGACTATGCACACCCGGGTCAACGACGGTTTCCTGCCCGCACCGGGCGAGAGCGACCGCAAACCCGCCGCCACCGTCGTCGTGACCACCCCCGACGGCAAGAGCCACGGCAACACGAAGACGTACGCCTGGAGCGACTTTTCTGCGTCGAAGGACCGATGCGACGTGCGCCTGGGGCCTTGTACCTTCAGCGGCGACCTGAAGACCTACCGCATGAAGGGCGAGTCGGACGGGACCGCTGTCGACCTGAATCTGCTGCGATGAAGTCGTCAGCTCTCCCAATCGACGGAAACCACCGTGCCGTCGCGGGTCAACTTGACGGCGAGTATTTGATCACTGAGATCAGGATCAAACATGTAGTCCAAGATGACAGGGGGGCCATCGGACAGGCCGCCCAGCCACAGGCCGACGCTTCTCAGGCGCATGGCGGCGGCGAAGGAATCAGCTCCGACCGGTTCGTCGGCTGCGTCCCGTACAAGACGAACAACCGTCACGCTGTCTTCAAGATTCTCAACGTGGTATTCGATGAAGTAGCGATCCTCGTGCAGGTACGTTCGCAGCGCCGTGCGAGCCGCTGTGTCGAGAGCCGACAGGTCGGTAAGGCATGCTGCAAATGCATCCAGCTCTTCGGTGTCCGGCTCGCTGGACGGTCCGGCCCACAGCTGGACTTCGACCTCATCGTCACCAAGCCGCGAAGTGCTTTCCCAGACGACATCCGTGCCGTCCAGCGCACTTGTTTCCACGCGCCCGAAGTGGGCGTGCTCCATGACCTTCACGAGAGATCACCATTCTCTTGCCGTGCTGAATGCGGGCAACTCCGCAGATCAGTTCACCGTAGCGGAGCCTTCTGACACCAACAGCTGACGCCCGATACCGGCGACGGAGTGCCCGAGGCCGCGCGGCCTCGGGCAAGGCTCCGGTGGAAGCCCTTCGTGCCGCAGACCCACCTGCCTGACTTCTACCGCCTCGCCACCACACGGACACGGGCCGAAGAGCAGGCCGCAACCTGCGCGGCCCGTGATCACGCCGGAGGCGGTGGTGGCGGCCGACCAGGGCCGGCTTTCGTCTCCGCCCCGTTCGTCGCGGCGTGCGGGTGCCTGGGGGTGTCGGTGCAGCCGATGCCGCCGGCCAACGGCCCGGTGGCAGGGCGTACCCAGCGGACGTTCCGCACTATCGGTAGCGGGTTCTCCCAGTACGTGGCCGGCGACCGAGCCGGAGGTCCCTGGCGACGTAAGGCAGGTCGGTTGTGCCGCGGCCGGGCCATGCGATGTCGTCAACGGCGAGAAACGGCTCGCCGGTCACGGTCGCGGGCGTTGCCCCGGTGAACGCCATGACGTCCCGATGCAGTTGCGACTGGTCGCACGCCGTACAGGTGGACTGAATGAAAACGAAGGGTGCCCTGCGGATTCTCGTCTCCGGCGCCGGTGTCGCCGGTCCGGTTCTGGCCTACTGGCTCACCAGGCACGGCTTCTCCGTCACCGTCGTCGAGCGCGCGCCGGTTCTGCGCCGCCTCGTCTTCGACGAGGAGTCCCGCTTCAACGCCTTCATCGGGGCCTACCTCGGAGTGCTGACCCTGCCGAACATCTCCGGCCTCGACGGCGAGCTCCTCATCCACGTCGGCGTCGGACGCACTGCCGGCATGTACGGCGCGCGGCACCTCGGCGACGCGCGGGCGTTGTTCCTGTTCCGGAGCGAGCGCGAGCTCGACCACCACCACCGCGACGTGCCCCGGCAGAAGGAACTGCTGCGCGGTGCGTTCGCCGGCATGCACGCCCACGTGGACCGCTGGCTGGACGAGCTCGACCGCACCCCGGCGTTCTACTTCGACTCTTCACAGAGCTGTACTGGGTGGGCCCTGGCACCGTCTGCTAGGGACCCTCCGCGCCCCGCTCTGGAGGTCCGCCACCATCAGTGAAGAACTGCCAGAGACTGAAAAGGGCGACGAGTTGAGCAAGCAGGTACGCGATCTGTATGGAGAAGTAGCGGATCTGGTAGACCGACAGCAATAGGCCCAGGCGGCTCTGCCAGTAGCGCCGCTCGCCGCGGAACGTATCCAGGTCCAAGACGATGCCGGTGACCGTGAGAACCAGGAGCATGCTCACGGCGTAGAGGGCCAGGTTCGACTGCCCCTCCCGTGTGATCCAGTTACCGACGGCGTCGATCCCTATCGGCAGAGCGTACGCGGCAGCCAGGGGCAGACTTCGCACGGGACCGCGGCGTCCAGGAAGCCGCCGCCAGAGCGCGCCGAGCAGGAAGCCTGCTCCGGCCCATGTGATCTCCCAGTACACGGCGTTCAAGGCAATGCCGGGCAGGCCGAACTGTGTGTCGAGGGTCGTGGTCAGGAAATGCCCTTTGATGTTCTCGGCCCACACAAGCAGCACGCTGGCAGGCAGTCCTACGAGCGCGGCGAGTCGGGCGGCTCGCTGTCCGTTGGCCCACCAATCGTCACAGGGGCCCAGAGCGAGTGCCGCGTCGACGACCGAGACATCGACAGGCAGTCTGTCTGCGACACCGGTCGAAGCCCGCCAGCGGTGCAGGCTGCGCAGTTCATGTTCGTGGCTGCGCCGGTTGAGAGCCTCATCATCCGACTGTCCTTGGTCCAGGCGCCGGAGTTTGGCGTGGATCTCGCGGAACCGGCGTGCACGATCGAGCAGGTCGGGGCGGAGCGAGGGGGTGATGGCCGTGCTCAGGCTCTCACCGGAACGTTGCAGGGATCGGTCGAGCACGCCTTTGCCTCGACACACGGCGAGGACGAGTGCGAGGGCCCCCAGGTCCAGGAAGAACCACAGGCCGTTCAACGCCGAGGTGTCCACGAATATGCCTAGCGAAAGCCCGACCATCAGCGGGAAGAACAGCAGCATCCAGAACTCGTCGACGGGGCCAGGATCCTGCGGCATGGGCGTGGTTCTATGGGCTCGCGCCCGCAGGACGGCGAGGACCACAAGTCCGCTGGCTGTCCACCAGATGTAGCCGGTCCACCAGTCCTGGCTGTTGACGGCAAACCAGGTGAGGTCCGTGCGCAGTGATTGCACATGGTCCAGTCCGTAGCGGTTGTCGGCGTGCGAGCTGAGCCACGAGACACGCTGCCAGAACCGTTCACTGGTGCTGGCAGTAGCCAAACCGGTCACCGCGACGGCGAGCGCAAGCGCTGGTGCCGTCCAACGCAGGGACAGTTCCCGTGGCATGGACGGGCCGCCCGGACTCAACGGAGGGGCAGGGCGGATCAGGCCGACTGTGCGGGCGAGCCGCCAGATTGCCGCAGCACTCCCCAGAAGCAGGAAAGCAAATACGCACCCGGTCGCGGTGAAGAGAGCGAGCACCGCAGTGTCCGGCGAATACGGGGTCAGGGAGGTGTGCGCTGTCAGGCCGAAGGTCGTAGGGCTCAGGGCCGCCGCGATGCCTGGCACGGTGAGAATGACCGCAGCCAGCCAGATCGTGCGGCGCCGGGGCCGGCCGAAGGCGAAGAGAACCCAGCCCAGCGCCAGGTTGATCAGGAGACCGTGCTGCGCCTGCCGGTTGGCCCATGACCCCTCGTCGCTGTACTGCCGCATCACGTCGTAGAACACGTTGTCGCCCATGCTGAGCAGACTCAGGACGACGCTGATGGCAGCCCACCAGGTGGCTGTTCTCATGCGAAGCTCTTCGTCCGGTGACGGCGGACCAGACCTTCTTGTCCTTCGTACCGCGACGAGCAGAAACACCGCCGTCGGCCAGTGCCACGGTATGCCAGACGTGTCGTTGGCCAGACTGAAGCGCAGGCGTTCCTGCTGCGCCGCCCATGAGCGCTGCCAGGAGGGGTCCAGGCGCACAGACAGCTGCGGCATGTGCTGCCCGGCTTTCCGGCGCCAGACCAAGCCGTTCTTGTCGTCATTGCCCGACGGTCGGGGCTTGGCCGAGAGGATGCTGGAAGCACCTGGCCTCACGATGATGGTGGTCCAGCGGGCCTGAGCCAGGGCGGGCGGGTTGAGGGCAACAGTCCAGTGGTCCTTGCCTATGTTGATATCCCAGGGACCGACCCAGAGCATGCCTTGGCTTTCGGCCCAGCCGTATGTGTCGACCTGTACACGCACTCCACCCTTCTCTGAGGTGATCTCAGGGCGGTTGGATCGCCACTCGGTCGACCATTGGACCTGCCTCGCTTCGCCCCGCAGCAGGCACCGCATTGCTCGGCGATACTCCTCGGAGTCCTGGCCGAGCAACAGCCCGGTGGCATACGGCCACTTTGAGGGAACATGGACGATCAGCCGGCTCAGTATCTTGGTCTGGGTACGGTGCCTGTCGTCCAGTTCCACGGTGGCACTTACCGACGCTTCAGCCAGCTTGCTGCTCTGGCATGCATCGCCTGCAGCGTGTGCGGGCGCAGATATGGAAGCGAAGACCGTCCCGAGCAACAGCGCGAGGAGCACACCAAAACGGACGCCCAACTCGTTCCCCCAAGCGCTTAGTTGACGCTGCACCATGATGAATGGACATCATGGTGCACGGGACGGCATTCTCGAAAACAAGTGCCATGTGGCGCGGATCGGCGGTGTCCGGTCCGGCCCCGAACCCGGACATCACATGTCGGAGCATCCGCTCTTGCAGGTTCTGGATGTGCTTGCCGTCTGGACGCGCTACTGGTCGTCGCCGGCGCTGTTCGAGGCGCTCGCCGCCCTGTTCCTGATCCGGGGCAAACGCCGAGGAACCGGGCTCGCCTGCGCCATCATGGCGACCGACCTCGCCACCAACTGGTACGCGGTCCACAGCATCCAGCACAGCAACCTCGCCGCTCAGCCCGGCCTTCAACGATTGGCTGCCTTCGCCGCACTCGTCCTGGGGATGGACGCCATTCATCCGACGACACCTCACCGATTGAGATGGGCTCCGAGCAGGCGGCCGAACCGACAGGAAATCTCATGACCGGAACATCCACGACCGGCCGACGGCACTGCACCAGGATCGCGGCGACCGCGCTACCGCTCTATCTCACGATGGTCGCGTCGTCCGCCGGAGCGCTGGTGGACACCGCTCTGCTCGGCAGACACGCGACCTCCTCACTCGCCGCGTTCGCCGTGACGATCGCCGTCTACAGCCCGGCCACCGCCGCAGTCACCGGCGCCCTGCGCGGCGTCATGCCGTTCGTCAGCCGGCACGAGGACGATCCCGACATCATGGTGCCGCTGGTCCGCAACGGCATGTGGCTGGGATTCATCGTCGGTCTGCTCGGCGCCCTCGCCGTGGCCTGGGCGAGGGTCATCGGACGCGCTACCGGTGTCCCCGAGTCCACCCTCGACCGCCTCGGGGCCTTTCCCTGCCTGCTGGCCATCGCGGTGCTGTCGACGTCGGTGGGGGCCTCCGCGATCTCCGTCCTGGTCGCGCTCGGACAGGGAAAGCTCGTCATGCGGGCGGGACTCACCGGCACGGCCGTCGCTGTGCTGATGTCCATCGCACTCATCGCGGGCGTCGGGCCGGTACCGGCTCTGGGGCTGAACGGCGCGGGCATCGCCATGCTGGCGTCCAGCCTCGTCACCACCTGCCGGGTCCAACTGGCCCTGCACCGGCTCCCGGTGCTGGCCGGACGGTCCCTGCGTCCCGGCCGCCCCGACCTCCCGCGGGTGTTCCGGCTCGCAGGCGTCGGCGTCCCGCTCGCCGGAACCGTGCTGATCAAGTTCGTGGTGCTGGGCGTCCTGACCTTCGCCGCCGCCAGGCTCGGCACGGAACAGGCCGCCGTGCACGGCGTCTCCGAGACCCTGGTCAACCTGGTCTACACCCTCGCCGTGGCGATCGGACAGGCGACCGTCCCCATCGTGGCGGGCGCTGCACGCGACGCCGACGTCGCCGAGGCCCGACGCAGTGTCGTCGCCGGCGGCGGGGTCGCACTGTGCGGCGTCGGCACCCTGGGCATCGGCCTCGTGGTGTTCGGCCACTGGATCGTTCCACTCCTCAGCAACGACCCGTCCCTGCGGCCGCAGTTGGAGGACCAGCTTCCGCTCGTTCTCGCCGTCGTGGTCACGGACGCTCTGCAGGCGATCGCCGGCTTCGGCATGCTCGGCCTGAAGCGGACCTTCCCGAGCCTGGTCTCCACGGCCGTCTTCTTCGGTCTGCTGTGCCTGAGTGCCGTTCCGGTGGCCGACGCGGGCGGACTCACCGCCCTGTGGTCCGCACTGATCTGCGCGAACCTCCTGCAGGCGCTCACCAAGGCCGCCGCCTTCCACCGGCGCAGCGGACGCCTGGCCACCCAGCAGTCAGGTCTCACCACCTGACATCCCGTCCCTCTCCGACCGGAAGCGGTAGTGCCGCGCGCACAGTCCCCGGGCCGTGGTCTTCGCCGCGGGCATCCGGGCACGGCGCAGGCACCCTTGGGCGAGACGCGGCGCGGCGGCGAGGGCCTGAACGTGATGGAGTCTCCAACAGCGCAAATTCCGTGATCGCGTACGGCAAGTGCGGGGAGATCGGCTCGAACCGGCGTGACGAGCAGGAGATGTTCGTCCTGTGCCTGCGCATCCTGCAATCCGCCCTGGTCCACGTGAACGCCCTGATGCTCCAGGACGTCCTCGGAGTGCCGGCGTGGGCCGGGCTCCTCGCTCCGGCCGACCGGCGCGGCCCGGCCCCCTGTTCCGGTCTCACGTGCGCCCCTGCGGTGAGGTGAACGTCGACAAGGGCGCCCGTCTGCACCTCGCCGCAGCCGCTGTTCCCGGGCCTCGTACACCGGCGGACGCCCGGCGGCTGCCCGGTAACCCGGGCACCTGGCAATAGAGGTCGGCCGAAGTGGTGGCTGCGCAGGGTTCCCGTGATTGGCCTGAGCTTCTCAGAGGGCGGTATGTGACGTGACGTCGTGGGACGCGGCCAAGAAGGTCCCGGGCCGCAAGCGGGGACCGGCCGTTGACGTCCTGGGCCTGGTGATCGCGGTGGTGGTGCTCGCCACGGCCGATGCCCCTCCGCGGGCGCGGGCGGTGTGTGAGGCGATGAATTGGAGATAGCTCCCAGCAACATCAACAACGTCCGTCTGAAGCTTAAGCGGCTCGCCGAGCGGGGGATCCTGGCCGAGACCGAGCAGGGGCTGTTCGCTGTTCACCCTGCCACGGCCGTAGCCCCTCCCGCGGGCCGCAACCAGCCTGCTCAGCCCAACCGAAAGGCCAATCCGGGCATCACCTCAGGTGCCGCCCTCCGGGGGCGCTCGGTCGCGCCGATGAGCGGACACGTCTGCCGGCCCGCCGGGAAATCCCGTTGCGGGTGACCGGCATCGGCTGTCTGATTGATCGGTCACCGATCAAGGTAGGGAACATGAGGACGTCGCTGCCCACCCCCTCGTTGCACACCGCTCGCCTTCGGCTGCGTGCCTTCGAAGACGCGGATGCGAACGACCTCTTCGCACTGCACAGCAGCGCCTACGTGCTGCGCTACTGGGACTCGCCACCGTGGAGCGAACGCGTGCGCGCCGAGAAGTTCATCACGGCTTGCCGGCAGATGGCGCAGGAGGGCACCGGGGCGCGGCTGGCCGTAGATCGTGTCTCCGACGGGGCGTTCATCGGCTGGTGCAGCCTGAACAGGTGGAATCCGGACTACCGTAGCGCGTCGCTCGGCTACTGCTTCGACGATGCAGCGTGGGGCCACGGCTACGCGACCGAGGCCGCGCGCGCTCTGCTGCGGTGGGCATTCGACACGCTGGACCTAAATCGCGTCCAAGCCGAGGCCGATACACGCAACATGGCTTCCGCCCGCGTGCTGGAGAAGCTCGGCTTCGTGCGTGAAGGGACATTGCGGGAAGACTGCGTCGTCAACGGCGACGTCTCTGACTCGTGGGTCTACGGGCTGATCAGGCGGGAGTGGCAGCCGTCGTCCGAGCCGGTTCCCGCCCACTGAGTTCCGTCGCTCGGCACCCGGTATCGGCCAACCCCGAGCAACTGATCACTGCGCCTCATCCCCACACAACGGCGAACTGGATAGAGAGTTGCACACCGTCCTCTCAGACGTCGAGCGCACCTTCTGGGCGGTGGTTCTTCCCGAGCAGGGTGGCTATGAGGACAGCGCCGAGCATGAGGAGGACGGCAGCGACGGTGAGCGCGAACGAGAAGCCTTCCGTCGCGGCGCGCAGAGAGTCGTCGTGTCCGGTCAGCGCCTCGCGGCGACGCGCGGCCATAGCAACGAGCACCGCTACCCCCACAGCGCCTCCGACCTGTTGAACAGAGCTCAGGACGGCCGATCCGAGCCCGGCGTTCTCCTCGGTGGTGCCCGCGAGCGCCGCGACGGTCAGGGCGGGCAGACTCAGTCCGCACCCCAGGCTCGTGACGAGCATGCCGGGCAGTACTCCGGAAGCGTAGCCGTCTCCCGGTGCCACGCCGGACAGCAGCAGGAGCCCGGCCGCGGTGATCAGGAACGACATGACGAGGGCCGGTCGCGCGCCGAGCCTGATCACCGCTCGGGAGGAGAGCCACATGCCCGTCAGGATGCCGGCGCCGTAGGGCAGGTAGGCGAGGCCGGCCGTGAGCGGGCGGTAGCCGAGCACGGTCTGCAGATGCACCATCAGCAGAAAGGCCATCGCGTACATGGCGGCGGAGAACAGCAGCGTCGTCCCATTGGCGACGGCACGGAACCGGAAGGACAGGAACGACAACGGCACCAGTGGCTCGGCAGTTCGTGCTTCGACTGCGACAAAGGCGAGGGCCAGGAGCACGGCGAGAACCAGGGGCCCGACAGCAGCCGTGTCCCCCCAGTTCGACTCACCGGTCCGGAGCAGTCCGTAAACCAGTGACACAAGGGCACCAGTGCCCAGTACCGCACCGGGTACGTCGAGGCGTACCGCGCGCCCGGCCCGGCTCTCGGGGACCAGGCGCGGGAGCAGCACGACGGCAGCAAGGGCCACCGGCAGGTTGATCAGGAAGATCCAGCGCCAGGACGCAAGGCCGGTCAGCGCGCCGGAGATCACCAGACCCGTGGTGCCGCCCAGACCCGCGATCCCTCCCCAGATGCCGAACGCCTTGGCGCGCTCGTCGGTACCCGGGAAAAGAAGCGTGATCAGTGCCAGCGCGGCCGGGCTGGCCATGGCCGCGCCCGCGCCCTGGACGAACCGCCCGGCCACCAGTTGCCAGGGATCCTGCGCGAGCCCGCAGGCCAGGCTCGCCACACCGAACAGCGCCACACCGGTCAGGAAGACGCGTCTGCGGCCCAGCAGGTCGGCCATGCGACCGAACAGCAGCAACAGCCCGCCGAAGGCGAGGAAGTAGGCGTTGACGACCCAGGCCAAGCCCGCGGTGCTGAAGCCGAGGTCATCGCGCATGCTGGGAAGTGCGACACTCACCACGTTGTCGTCCAGGACGAGCATGAACTGCACGAAGCACAGCACCACCAGGGCCGGTCCACGGCGTCCAACGGCCGTGGCACCGACCCTGGTTGACATCGACGTCATGCCGTGAGTCCTGTCCTCGTGAGCGGCCCGTGCAAACTGCGACAGCGCCCGTGGCGCGGATGAATGATCGGCATAGGACGACGCTATGCACCCGCCGCGCCGGCCGCGATGCGCTACAAGGCCACGTCATATCGCGTTGGGGACATACGCTGGGAGGCATGACCGATGCCGTCGTTGGGGCCGTCCCGGCCGGGGTGGGTGCCATCGTCGTCGGGACTTTTCCGTTGGCGTCCGGGCAGTGGTTCGTCCCGCACAGCCACCCGCAGCACCAGTTGGCCTGGGCGCGGCGCGGTGTGCTCGGCGTCGCCGTCGACGATGCCTACTGGGTCCTGCCGCGCACACGGGCGTTGTGGCTGCCCGCCGGGGTCGTCCACCGGACCGGCGCGACCCGCGACGCGGTGCTGTGCAGCCTCTACTTCGAACCGGACAGATGCGACAAGGACTGGACAGATCCCACACCGGTCGGTGTCGACGGGCTGTTGGCACACCTGATCGCCTACCTCAGCCACGAGAACCTCCACGATGACGCGCGACTACGGGCCGAGGCGGTCGTCCTGGATCTGCTGCGCCCCCTGCCTGCCACGCCCATCGACGTACCGAGTCCCGCCGACGACCGCGTACGCGCCGTGGCCGACGCGCTGCTCGCCAACCCCGCAGACCCCCGCAGTCTTGAGGCACACGCACGGGCCGTCGGGGTGAGCCGACGCACCCTGACCCGGCTGTTCGTCCACGACACCGGCATGAGCTTCGACCGCTGGCGCACCCATGTGCGGCTGCGTGCCGCCCTCCCCCTCCTCGCTGAGGGCCAGCCCGTTTCCCGGGTCGCACACACCGTGGGGTACGCGACACCGAGCGCCTTCCTCGCGGCGTTCCGGCGCACCGTCGGCACTTCCCCCGGCCGCTACCTCGATGGCGACGCTTCGTTCGAGGCATCTGCCACGAGCACCCCGATAAATGACCACTGAAAGGGTTCGGACCTTGGGGAGCGGTGAGCGGGTTGCCTCGCCGTGATTACTGCGGACGGTAGGCCCGAGCAGCCGGGCCGAGGTCGTCAACGCCTGCCCCCCCGGGCCCAGGATGCGGCGAAGCCCGCAAGGAAGCGGCAACGCAGTCTCGCGCTCACCGAAGCAGGACGCATCCAAAGTTGCCGCTCGTCCCCCTCGCCCATGAGCCCCGGAAGGCCGTTCGCCGGGCTTGACCTCAATCACGGTTGATGTTGTGGGGTGAGTGGTGGCGGCGATCGCAGCCGCCACCTGAGCAATTCGGCACGGGGAAGGGCACCGTCATGACGCGCGAGATTCTCGTAGTGGGGACGATTTCGCCGGAGACCCGGACCGCGGTGACCGGTGTGGTCAAGGACCTGGAGAAGGCTTTCAACGCGAAGGACCCGGTTGCGCTGGGCGAGCAGTACACGGAACACGCCTCCTGGACCAACGCGAGGGGCACGCGTCTTGACGGCAGGGAAGCGATCGCCGAGTTCAGCGCCCCGGCGCTGAGGAGCTTCCTGCGCGACTCCTTTGCCCGGTACGACGTGGTCAAGATGCTGGAGATAGCCCCTGGCGTGATCGCGGTGAACGTGGTGCAGACACCCACCGACAGCACTGGCAACCCTGTCGACGGTCCGTGGGGAGCGACGCTCTATGTGGTCGCCGAGCAGGTGGACGGCTGGCGCATCGTGGCCGGGCAGAACATGGCTGTCGCCCCGCAGGCCGTGTGACACCCGGCCCTGATGCGGGCCTGCTGTACGGGGCCGATGGCCCGCGAGAACCCGCCCTCGGGTCCGCTTGTCCGGAGCCGGGGAGGGCGAACGAGTCGTACCGCAGGCAGAAGATGCGCGAGGGGGTGTTGTCGGCGCGGTGAGGATCGTGCGCACCGCGCACGGAAGGAATCCGATGAACCCCAGCACCTGCGCCCGCCTGTACGGGCCCCCGCAGCCGGCGCCGCGTCCCGGGCGGACCGGCGTCGTCGTGCCGGCCTGGGTGCTGTGGACACTCAGCGTGGCGTCGCTGGCCTGGCTGACGTTCCTCGTGGCCCTGACCGCGCTCTGGGGCGCTGTGGAAGGGGCAGCAGCCGGCGGCTTCGTCCTGCTGTTCGTGCTGATCGTCACCGGCGCCGCCGTCGCCCTCATCGCTCTGGCCTTCGCCCCCGGCGTGCGCCGTCTGCACCGGGCGGGCCGTCTGCTGGCCTTGCCGGGCATGGAACTGCCGTGCTGACGTGCTGACGTCGGGTCGACCAGCCACGTATCGCCCTCTGTTCGCCGTGCCACGCGCCGTCATCGACAGCATGCGCACCATCGGGGAGCCGGCGCTTGAAGCCGTCCTCGCCCACCGGTCCTCATGCAGGACCGCGAAGAGGTCAACGGGGGGGCGAACCCCGGTGCGCGGATCTGCCCGGTCGGAACAGAGGGGGGTTCCTGCAAATGGAATTGCGATGTACGGTTCTGCAATCACGCTTGCAGCACGCTGCATCTCGTACCAGGGAGCAAGACCTGTGTCCGCATCGCAGAACCACGACCCCGCCGACGGCGACAGCCAGTGGCTGGGCGACGCCCTGCCCGATGTACGGCTGTCCAAGGCTCAGGCCCGGGTCGTCGACGTCATCGTCCGCAATCCGCAGCTTTCCTCGTACGCGGAGATCGCGGAGATCGCCGAGCGGGCTGACGTGAACAGTTCGACGGTCGTGCGGGCAGCCCAGACGTTGGGCTACCGGGGCTGGCCGGATCTGCAACGCGAGTTGCGGGCCCGCTACTTGGTGCACATCTCCACCGAGGAGACCCTGACCGAACACGGCGAGCACCGCAGCCCGCTGCACGACTCGCTCACGCACGACATCGAGAATCTGCGCCAGACCCTGGAGAGCAACTCCGCCGCCGATGCGGAGGCGGCCATCGCCACGCTGGCCTCGGCCCGGTCGATCCTCGTGGTCGGGGTCGGCTCCTTCGCCGGCCCGGCAAGTGTCATGGCGCACCTCGGCTCCACGATGGGCTACCCCGTCACGCTGGAGAGCCGGGCCGGCGTCCATCTGGCGACCGCTGTCAACTGTCTCGGCCCGGGTGACGTGATCCTGGTCATCAACATGTGGCGATCCACGAAACAGGTCATCGTCGCAGCCGACGCAGCCCGTGCGGCGGGCGCCACGGTGGTGGCGATCACCGACATGCGGCGCGGCCGGCTCGCCACCGCCATCGCCCACCACCTGCTGATCGTGCCGTCGGAGGGCATCTCCTTCTTCCAGTCCGTCACGGCCGCCACCTCGGTGGTCTACGGACTTCTCGCCGGCATGCAGACGGCTCAGCCCGAGCGCAGCCGTGCCGTCATCCGCCGCACCCAGCAGCTCTGGAAGGACCTGGACGTCTACCTCGACTGAACCGCTCTCACCCTCACGCCGTGTGGACGTCCGATCCGGTCCGCACGGTCGGCGACACCCACCCCACAGCCCATATCGAGCGGCGCGCCCCACCGGCTGTCGCCGCCGTACCGCACACGCTCCCACGCCGCCCGATCGGTGGCGCCTTCGGAGCACGGTGGCCTACGCGCCTTTCAGCACACCTCTTCCACTGCCGCGTGCGAGCGCTGACCGCGCCGACGGGCCTGCCCCGGCTCGCCCCTTCCCAAGGTCTGCCGGGGCTCACTGAGAACCGTCTCCCCCGGGCCTGCCAGGCCCGTCTCCCCGGCCTGGCCACCCGTTTCCCCAACCTGGTCCGTCCCCCCGACCCGCCCAACCCGACCCAACCCGGCCCGACCCGGCCCGTTTCCATTTCCGTACATACGCATGTACGTCCCCTCGTGACAGGAGCACTGATGAGTAAGCACATCGCCGTCGTCGGCCTCGGCTCGATGGGCGGCGCCATGGCATCCGCCCTGCTGCGGGCGGGGTGGCGGGTGCGCGGATTCGATCCGGCGCCCGCCGCCCGGTCCGCCGCCGCGAAGGAGGGTGTGGAGGTCGTCGAGGACCTCCACCGGTTGGCCGGCACTCCCTACGTGGTCCTGTCGCTGCCTTCGGCCCGCGTGGTCGAGGCGGCCGTGCCCGCACTGCTGGCGCGGCCGGGCACGCTCGCCATCGTCGACACCACGACATCGGAGCCGGGCACGTCCGCCGAGTGCGCGGCCCTCGCGGCGGACCATGGCGCGGCCTTCGTGGACGCACCTGTCTCGGGCGGCCGTGACGGTGCGGCCGATGGCCGGCTCGCCGCGTTCGTCGGTGCCGGCCCCGACGCGCTCGACGCGGCCCGGCCCGTCCTGGACGCACTCACCGGCGGCCAGTACCGCCACCTCGGCGCCCCCGGCTCCGGAAACGTGGTCAAGCTCCTCAACAACGCCCTTGCGGCGGTCAACCTGGTCGCGGTCGGCGAGGCCCTCGCCGTGGCGAAGGCGTACGGCGTCGACCCCTCGTCCGCGGCGGCGGGCATCAGCGGCGCGTCCGGCGCCAGCAAAGCGTCCGCGGCCATGTACCCGGACTGGGTGCTCACCGGCACCTACGACTCCGGCTTCGCCCTGGGACTCATGGCTCGGGACGCCGCACTCGCCGTCGAAACCGCCGCACAGCGCGGTACGGCCACGCAACTGCTGGCCGCCGTCAGCCGCGTCTGGCAGGAGGCCCTGGCCACGCTCGGTCCCGACGCCGACTTCACCGAGATCGCCCGCACCGTAGCCCCCTCCCTCACCCCCGAAGGAGCCACCGCAGCATGAGTACCACCACCTTCCCGACGGATCCGAGCGCATCCGGCGCCGCCACCGCCCGTGCCGCTCTCGATGCCGCGTTCCCGCAGGGCCTGGGCTCGTTCGTCGACGGTCAGGTCGTCACCGGCGGCGGCGAGACCGTACGCCTCACCACCGCCGCGACCGGAGAGGGCTTCGCCGACTACGCCGACGCCGGGGCCGAAGGGGCCGACGCCGTGCTGGCCTCCGCCGTCCGCGGGGCCGAGGTCTGGGCCGCGACCGACCCGTTCGAGCGGGCCGCGATCCTGCGCGAGGTCTCCCGGACGATCGGCGAGCACACCGAGGAACTCGCGCTCCTGGAGTCCGCCACCACCGGCAAGCCCGTCCGCGACACCCGCGCCGAGGCGGCCAAGGTCGCCGAGATGTTCGGCTACTACGCAGGGTGGGCGGACAAGTTGCTGGGCCACACGATCCCCGTCCCGGGCAACTGGCACACCTACACCGAACGGATCCCCTGGGGCGTCGTGGTGGCCATCACCCCGTGGAACGCGCCCCTGTTCACGGGCGGCTGGAACTCCGCCGCACCACTAGCGGCCGGCAACGCCGTCGTCGTCAAGCCCAGCGAATTCACCCCGGCCTCAACACTGCGCCTGGCCCAGCTGGCCCACCGGGCGGGGCTGCCGGACGGTGTGTTCAACGTCGCCACAGGTCTCGGCGCCACCGTCGGCGCCGCCCTCACCTCGGACTCCCGGGTCGGCAAGGTGTCCTTCATCGGCTCGGTCGCCACCGGCCGCCGGGTGGCGGTCGCCGCGGCGGGCGCCGGTATCCCGACCGTCCTCGAACTCGGCGGCAAGAGCGCCAACATCGTCTTCGCCGACGCCGACCTGGACCGGGCGGCCGACGGCGCCGTGTCGGCCATCTTCTCCGGAGCGGGCCAGTCGTGCGTGGCCGGCTCCAGGCTGCTCGTGGAGCGTTCCGTGCACACGGAGTTCATCGCGCGCGTGGCCGAGCGAGCGTCCCGGCTGCGGCTGGGCGATCCCCTCGACCCCACCACCGAGGTCGGCCCCATCATCACGCAGTCCCAGTTCGACACGGTCACCTCGCTGATCGAGGCCGGGCTCGCGGGCGGCGCCCGCCGGGTGACCGGCACACAGCTGCCCGCCCGGCTCACCGACTCGGCACTGGCGAGCGGACGCTGGGTGGCGCCCACCCTGCTGGACGGGGTCACGCCCGCCAACCCGCTGGAGACCACCGAGGTCTTCGGACCAGTGGTCGGCGCCGACGCCTTCGACACCGAGGCGGAGGCCATCGCCCGCGCCAACGCCACGAACTTCGGCCTGGCCGGGGCGGTCTGGACCCAGGACGTCGCCCGCGCCCACCACGTGGCGCGTGCCGTGACGGCCGGCACCTTCTGGATCAACGCCTACAAGACCATCCACGTCGCCGTGCCCTTCGGCGGCTTCGGGGACTCCGGGCACGGACGCTCCTCCGGTCCCGGAGTGCTGGACGAGTACACGCAGACCAAGGCCGTCTGGACACCCACCCGGGCCGCCGGCGCCCCGTTCCCCTCACTGAGCTACTAGGAGGCACCCCGTGGCCACGAAGAATCCCGCCGTCGCCGGCAGCCGGCTCAAGACCGAAACCTCCACCGGTGTGTCGGACTGGCAGGACCGGGTGCTCAAGCTGGCACGCGCCCTGCACGCACGTCCCGAAACCGCCTTCCAGGAGACCGGGTCCGCCGCGGCGATCACCGAGCTGCTCGCCGAGGGCGGGTTCACGGTCGAGCGCGGCACGGGCGGTCTGCCGACCGCGTTCACCGCCACCGCGGGCAGCGGCGAACTGACGGTCGCGCTCTGTGTCGAGTACGACGCACTGCCCGAGGTCGGTCATGCCTGCGGCCACAACCTCATCGCCGGCGCCTCGGTGGCCGCCGCGCTGGCCCTGGCCCCGTACGCCGACGAACTCGGCATCACGCTGAAGGCGATAGGCACCCCGGCCGAGGAACACGGCGGCGGCAAGGCGCTGCTGCTCGACGCCGGCGCGTTCGACGGAGTGGGCCTGGCCCTGATGGTCCACCCGGTACAGGACGGGGTCGGCTACAACCCCGCCGGGAGCACCGCGCAGGCGGTCGGCCGGTACCGGGCCGTGTTCCGGGGAAGTGCGGCGCACGCCGCAGCCGCACCCCACCAGGGCGTGAACGCCGCCGACGCCGCCACGCTCTCCCAGGTGGCCGTCGGTCTGCTGCGTCAGCAACTGCCGGGCGACCAGCGGGTGGCGCTGTTCGTCTCCGAAGGCGGCGTCGCCACCAACATCATCCCCGAGCGGGCCGTCGTCGACTTCGAGTGCCGGGCATTCACCCTGCCCGAGTACGAGACGCTGCTGGGGCGTGTCCGGCGGTGTTTCGAGGGTGCGGCCCTGGCGACCGGCACCGAACTGACCGTAGAGGCCACCGAGCCGCTCTACGAGCCTCTCGTACAGGACGACGTGCTGGCGGGCTTCTGGACATCGGCCATGGCTGCCTTCGGGCGGGACGTCACCTCCGGTGGCCGGCTCGCCGGCGGTTCGACCGACATGGGCAACGTCAGCCAGGTCATCCCCAGCCTGCATCCGTGGCTGAGCATCCCGGGGGTCGACGTGCCCATTCACTCCCATGCGTTCGCCGCTGTCGCCGACACATCCGTGGCGTACGACATGATGTTCGAGGCGGCTCGTGCCCTCGCCTGGACCGTCGTCGACGCGGCGGGCAGCACCGAGTACCGGCATCGTTTCGTCGCCGCGGGCTACCGCCGTGACGTCCGTGAGAAGGCGGTGTCGACATGACCACCCCCACTGCCGCGGTCAAGAACCGCGTCGCCGGGCCGCGTCAGACCCTGCCGATCGCCGCCCTCGCCCTGGTGATCGCCCTGGTCGTACAGGCCGTCGGACAGCTCGACATCGACCTGGGCATCGGCTCCGTCATTGTCTTCCCCATGGTGTGGGGTCTGATCCTGGGCCTGCTGGTGTCGGTCCAGAAGGTCCGCCCCCTCGGCATCCGTCTCCAGAAAGTGGCGTCCGCGCTCGTCGGCGTGGCCGTGATGCTCCTGGTCGCCCGGCTCGCCTTCAACATCGGCCCCAGCCTGCCGACGCTCGTCAAGGCCGGGCCCGCGCTGCTGCTCCAGGAGATCGGCCATCTTCTGGGCACGGTGGCCGTGGCCCTGCCGCTCGCCGTCGTACTGCGATTGGGCAAGGCCACGGTCGGTGCCACCTTCTCGCTCGACCGCGAGCCGTCCTTCGCGATGGTCTCGGAGAAGTACGGGCCGGACTCCGACCAGTACCGCGGCGTCCTGGCCATGTACGTGTTCGGCACGATGTTCGGAGCGGTGTTCATCACGCTCCTGACCTCGTTGGTGTCGAACTGGAACATCTTCGACCCACTGGCCCTCGCCATGGGCGCCGGCGTCGGCTCGGGATCGATGATGGCCGCGTCCTCGGCCAGCATCGTGGCCGCTTACCCGGGGCACGAGGAGGCCATCCTCGGCATGGCGGCGGTGTCGAACCTCATCACCACCGTCCTCGGGGTCTACGTGGGCATCTACGTAGCGCTGCCGCTGGCGGACCGGTTCTACCGCGCCCTCACCCGCCGTCAGAACACCCGCACGCCGCAGACAGCGACGCCCGACGCCCCCTGTGCCCCGGACGGCCCGACGGACGACGCCACTGCGAACCGCGCCTTCCGGGAGGAAGTCGCCGCCGCCTCGGGCGAGATCAGGATCCCGCTGTGGCTGTCGCTCGGCGTCCTGACGGTGCTCGGCCTCGGCACCGCCTCCGTGGCGGCCGGCACGATCGGCTGGGACATCGTCGGCGGCTACGCCGTGCTGCTGGGCCTGGTGATGCTCGGTCTGCTCCTCGCCAAGGTCAGCCGGAAGATCTCCGCGATCGTATGGATCACCACAGTGGGCGCGTACGCGTCCAGCCCGTGGTTCTTCGCCTCTGGCAGCCTCAACAGCCTGGTGGGCTCGGTGGACTTTCTGTCCATCGCCACGATCATGCTGACCCTCGCGGGACTGTCGCTGGGCAAGGACCTTCCGTTGCTGCGCCACATCGGCTGGAAGATCATCCCGGTGGGGCTCGTCGCGATCACCGCCTCGTTCCTGCTCTCGGTGGTGATCGCCGAGTTCACCCTCGGCGCGTGGGGCTGACCCTCCACGCGCGGGCCCGATCGCGCGACAGCGCCTGCGGAGCCGGCGGCGCGATCGGGCGAGGGGTCGTGGGGTCGTCGACTTCTTCTGTCTGCGCCGTCGTCGCCCGGACGCGTTCGGTCAGTTGCTCGGTGAGGCCGGTGTCGGTGAGCCAGTTCGCTGCGGTCAGCCGGCGGGCACATGCTGCATCGGGAAACGACGAAGCCCTTCCCCGGTGGAGGGAAGGGCTTCGTGAGCGAGCGCTGGGCAGGCCTTGCACCTGCATTTCCCCGCGGGAAGCGGGGCGTCTTTCCTTGGACCACCAACGCAATGTCAGTCGCCGCGAGCTGCGGCGGACTTTCAAGATCAACCATAGCGCATGCGGGCCGCCGGCCGGACACCATGCTCACCTCCGGCGCGAGCCCCTCGGCGGCGGGCTGCTCCTGGCCGCAGACCTGCTGCGGGACCGCCGGCCCGGACTGCGCGAAAGGTTGGTGGCAGTGGTCGAGTGGTCAGCCCTGCCGGCGGAAGTCCAGCATGTAGAGGACCTTGTCGTAGCGGCGTTCGCAGACGGCGACGAAACCGGGCAGACGGCCGTATTCGGTGAAGCCCAACGACCGGTAGAGGTGCAGGGCATTGGTGTTGTCACCACGGGCGTCCAGGGTGAGGACCTCGATCCCCGCCGCCCTGGCGTCAGCGACCAAGGCAGCGGTCAGTGTCCGACCGACACCACGACCATGGGCAGCAGCATCTACCGCGACCTTCTCCAGATCGGCGTGTGGCCGATGGGTCGGTCAGCCGTAGCGGAGCCAGTACCCCAATCCGACAAGCCGACGGTCGAGGTAAGCGACACGCAGCGCCGCGTCCCCGGCCTGCACCGCAGAGACGACGTGACCGAGAAGTTCCGCCACCTCGTCCCGCGAGGGCGGTTCGACCCAGCCCAGCGCGGCACCTCCACCGACCAGGTCCGCCAGGATCCGGTGGGCCGACTCCGCGAACCGGACCTCCAGCTCCGGATCGGAAGTCAGCTCCATGGCGTCAAGGATGGCGGGCTCAGTGGTCGCACCGCTGGTCGTGGCCGGATTCATGACCGGCAGCCTAAGGCGCGGTCGTCGCCAACCCCGTGATCGGGATCCCGGTGCCCGACACCCTGCTGCGTGACTACAAGGACGGGATCGACGGCGTACGGGTCATCTACTTCGTGACGGCTCTGAAGACGCTGACAGGCCTTGACACGCCCCGGCAGGTCTTGACACGTCTTCTCCGAACTGGTCAGCGTAGGCACGCGTTGCTGCGGACGCCGGCAGGCTTCTCCGTGACCGGCTCAACCGCTCATCCGCATCCGGACCATGCGCCCCGGACACCGCTCGACAGCCTGTTCCTGCCGGTGCGCTCCACTTCTGAGGAGGACTCCGACATGGCATCTCCCACTTCCACGAAACGAACTGTCGCGGCGGTACACGCCGCTCCGGTGTTCATGGACACCGAGGCGACCGTCGGCAAGGTCATCCGCTTCATCGAACAGGCCGGCCGGGAAGGCATCGACCTGCTGGTGTTTCCGGAGGCCTACATGCCCGGTTACCCGTACTGGATCGAGGCCTACGCCCCGCTGGACCAGCAGGGCGCCAACGTCGCCTACGCCGAGGCGTCCGTCGAGGTGCCCGGTCCGCAGATCGCCCGGGTCCAAGCCGCTTGTGAGCGCGCCGGGGTCGGCGCCGTTCTCGGTGTCAGCGAGCGGCTCGCGGGGACCCGCACGTGTTTCAACAGCCAGGTCTTCATCGAACCCGACGGCAACCTTCTCGGAGTTCACCGCAAGCTCCAGCCCACCTACGCCGAACGGATCGTGTGGGCTCAGGGCGGCGGCGCCACCCTCAGCGTCTTCGACAGCACTCTGGGCCGGATCGGCGGTCTGGCCTGCTGGGAACACACCATGAACCTGGCCCGGCAGTCCCTGATCACCCAGGGCCAGCAGATCCACGCAGCAGCATGGCCCGGTCTGTCCACCATGGCCGGCTTCGAGACCGTCGCCGACGTCCAGATCGACGCCATGATGAAGACCCACGCGCTCACGGCGCAGGCGTTCGTCATCTCCGCCGGAAACCCGGTGGACGAGACGTGCCTGCAGTGGATGGAGTCCACTGTCGGACCGCAGAAGCACATCACTGTGGGCGGCGGCTGGTCGGCCGTGATCCACCCCTTCAACCAGTACCTCGCCGGCCCGCACACCGGCCTCGACGAGAAGCTCGTCACCGCCGAGATCGACCTCGCCGACATCAACGCCGTCAAGGTCTGGGTCGACTCCCGCGGCCACTACGCGCGACCGGAGATCCTCGGCCTGCGGGTCGACCGACGCCCGCTCTGGCACGACGAAGGGCACCGCGAATGGCCTGCCGCCCCGAGCGACGGCACCACCGCCCCGGCGGCCGAAACGGCCTGAGCAGACGACAACGGACCAGCTCGACCACGCCGTCGGCGACCCCGATCCTGCCCGTTGTGCCAAAGTGCGTTGGTTGTCACCGACGAGAGCGGTTGGCTCGGCATTCTGCGCACCCGTCAGTATCGGCCGATGCTCGCCGCCCCTGCCGAAGTGGTGCCGGTGCGGCGGGAGCAGGGCTGCCGGAACCGGCTCCACCTGGTGACCCGTCTTGGCCAGCAAGGTCAAGCAGATGGGAGGCGATGGTGGAGGGAGAGGCCGCAGTGGCTCGGTGGACGCGACGCCGATCCGGACCGTGGGCTGCGGGCGGGAGCACGAAACGGGACCCGCGGTGTCGGTCGGCCTGGACACGAGGGCGGGTGCCCGCCGTGCTCGCGGTACTGACGGCCGGGCTCATGGTCTTCCACCGGGCGGTGCCCGACTCCGCGGGTCACCTGGGTAGTCTGCTGGAAGCCTTCCTCCCGTGGCTCGGCCTGGTGGACGTGGTGCTGCTCGTCCTGGCACTGCTGCGCCGCTCAGCGATCGCGCTGGTGGCGCTGCTGCTGCCGGTGGCAGCCTGGACCCATCTCTTCGGCGGGCTGCTCGGGACGGAGCACGGCCCGCACGACCTGGTCGTGGTGCAGCACAACGTCAGCGACGAGAACACCGACCCGGCGGGTACGGCCCGCGCCCTGGCCGGCGCCGAGCCCGATCTCATCGCGCTGGAGGAGCTCGTCCCCCCGGCGCTGGCGACGTACGCGCAGACCCTCGCCCCGAACTACCCGTACCACGCCGTCCGGGGCACCGTCGGACTCTGGTCGAAGCATCCGCTGACCGGTGCCCGGCCGGTGGACATAAAACCTCAGCGGATCACGGAGACCTGGAGTCGCGGGCTGCGCACCGTGGTCCACACGCCGCACGGCGATATCGCGGTGTACGTCGCGCACCTGCCCTCGGTCCGTGTCCGGGCGAGCGGCCTCGCTTCCTCGCAGCGGGACGAGAGCGCCGGCCTGCTGGGCAGAGCCATCGCCGCCGAGGAACTGAGAACGGTCCTTCTGCTCGGCGATCTCAACGGCACCGTCGACGACCGTGGGCTGGCCCCGCTGACCTCCCGGATGAACACAGCGGAGCGGGGCTTCGCCTTCAGCTTTCCCGCCGCCTTCCCCATGGCCCGGATCGACCAGGTCATGGCCCGCTCGGCGACCGTCGGCCGCATCCGCACCCTGTCACCCACCAGCAGCGACCACCTGCCGGTGACCGCCCGGATCACACTGGGCTGAAGCAGTCATCTCCATGGCAACAACCCTGTTCACCGGCTGCTGTCGGTGGAATCGCGTAGGCACGGTTTCATCGCGCCGGACGTCGGCGCGCACATCCTGTACATCCAGCACGAGGAAGGCGGCCGAGGCCAAAGGAGAGCCCTTAGGCTTCCCAGGTGACGAAACCCGCCGAGTCCCAGAACCCGCAGCCCGCCGCCCGGAGCTCGGCCGCGCAAGGAGGACCGCCCGACCGGGGGCGCCCGGCCAACCAGGGGCGCCGGGTCGCGGCCCGCAACCGGACCGCCCTCATCACCGCCGCCCGCGAGGTCTTCGCCGAACAGGGCCTGAACGCACCTCTGTCCACCGTCGCCCGCCGTGCCGGGGTGGGGCAGGGCAGTCTGTACCGGCACTTCACCGACCGGGTCGCTCTGGCCTCCGCCGTCCTCGACGAGAACGTCCGGCAGATCGAGCGGGCCGCCGTCGAACCCGGCGCGAGCCTGGAGAGCGTCCTGGGCGTGATCACCTGGCACCTGAGCCGCTCGACGGCGTTCGTCGACCTCCTGCGGGTTCGCGGCGATCAGGCCCGCACCCTGTCCGAGCGCGTTCGTACCGTCCTGAGCGGGTGCCTGCCCGCAGGTCATCGCCTGTCGCCCGACGACGTCATGCTTGCAGTCGCCATGGTCTCGGGAGCCGTCGCCGGCCCCACCCCGGCGGAACGAGAGCGCCTGGCCCTGCGGGCCTGGCGGCTGCTCGGCGTCGAGGTGGGACCGTTGCGGCCCTTCGAGACGGCCGTCGACGAGTGACCGTCAGCCGCCGTTGGACTGGCGGATCCCGTCGGCGAGCGCGGTGAACCCGTAGATGTACCCGCCGTCTGGGCCGCTGACGGTCATGTAGGCCGCCCGGCCTCCCGGGGCGATGGCGACGTTGGTCGCCGACCGCAGGCCCCCGGCGTCCTTGGCGGGGACCTCGACAGTGGCGAGGCGCTCCCCGTACTTGCTGTAGACGGCCATGGCCGGTCGGCCGTGCAGCGCCTGGTAGAGGTTGCCGGCGGCATCCACGGCGATGGAGTCGGTCTGGGCCAGGCCGCCGTCGACACGGATGGCCTTGTGCTGAGAGGTCACAGCGGTCCTGTCGGCGTCGAGCGACAGGTAGGAGACGGTGTCCTCGGTGAGTTCGCTGATCCACAGGCCGCGCACCTCGGGGTCGAACATGACCCCGTTGGGGTGGGCGAGCCCGTCGGTCAGGACGGTCGTCCCCGTGCCGTCGCGTTCGATGCGCACGATGCGCCCCCCGGTGTCGCCGGGCTCGGTGCCGTGCGAGTCGCTCACGTACAGGTTGCCCTCGTCGTCGAAGGCGATGTCGTCCGGGGTCATCCGCGAGCCGTCGACCTCGCCGGAGAAGAACGTGCGCGGGTCCGAGCCGTCCCGCTCCACGCTGACGACGGAACCGGTGGCGAAGTCGGTGAGGTACAGGCGCCCGTCGTACGGGCTGACCTGAGCGGAAGTGTAGGCACCCGTCCTGTCGGTGTAGACGCCCCGGTGCTCACCGGTGGCCACGTCGACGGAGATGACCTTGGGCTCGCCCGGGGGCGCGGTGACATCCACGACGTACAGGTCGCCGTTCTCCATCAGGACCGGTCCCTCCAGCAGTGTCATGCCGGTGGCCTCGTGCACGTCGGTCACGTGCGCGACCTGGGTGGCCCGGATGCCTCTGCCCTCTCCGGACGGCGAGGAGTTCGGGGCCTGGGCGGCGCCGGTCTCCGTGCCGCATCCGGTCAGTGCCAGGAGTCCTATGGCTGCCAGACTCGCCAGGGTGCGGGGTGTGCGGTACGTGGTCATGGGGTGGTGTGGCTCCTTCCTGTCGCGTCCGGGACGTCCGGACGCCGTGTCGTGCAGGAGAAGTGCCTCGAGTCCGTCGGTGGACACGTCGACCGTGACGACGCGGCCCTCCTCGCGCACGATGCGCGCGGCGACGGCCCTGCCGATGCCGGAGGCCGCGCCGGTGACGACGACGGTCTGGCCACCGAAGCGACCGGCCGTGACCTGCTCGGTCCACGGCTCGGGGGCGCCGATCTCGACGCCGAGGCCGGACTCCACGGCCGACCCGGTGGCTGCCGGAGGAGCGGTGGGCAGCCACTCCGGCACCCGGCCGGTCTCAGCGGCCGTGACGAGCGTGTCCACGAGCCTTGGCGGGAACTTTCCGCCGGACATCTTCACCAACTGCTCCAGCGGCAGACCGAGAGCCGGGGCGAGGGCCTGTTCGTTCTGTCCTTCCGAAGCCAGCAGACCGCGCAGGACCTGCCCGGCGACAGGATCCGCCAGCCAGTCGCGCAGCGGGGAGGCGGGGGTGAGGTTCGACATCGTGGGCCCTTCATGTCGTGGCGCTCGGGCAGGGCCGTGTGCGCCGGGACCCACCCCAACCGGACAGTATTGTCCGGTACTTGGGTTACGGTACCGGTGACCGCGCGGGGTGCCGCGAGAACACTGCCCCACCTCACGCGGCCGGCCGGCGCACCTCCCCCGAGAGAGGAATCCCCCCATGACCCTGCCGCAGCGCGACACCCCGCCCACCCCGCAGCAGACCGCAGACCTGCGCGAGCGGTACCGCATCGAGCGGGAGCGCCGCGTCCGCCCCGAGGGACCGGGCCAATACCGGTCGACATCCGCGGAGTTCGGCTACTTCGCCGCCGACCCGTACGCCGGCGTGGTGCCGGAGCGCGAAACGCTGCACGACGCCGTGGACGTCGCGGTCATAGGCGGCGGGTTCGGCGGGATCCTGGCAGGCGCGCGCCTGCGCCGGCAGGGTGTGGCAAGGGTGCGGGTCATCGAGAAGGGCGGTGACTTCGGTGGCACCTGGTACTGGAACCGCTACCCGGGAATCCACTGTGACGTCGAGTCGCACGTCTACCTGCCGATGCTCGACGAGACCGGCCACATACCCGAGTTGAAGTACGCCCCGGGCGAGGAGATCCGCAGGCACGCGGTGCGCATCGCCGAGCAGTTCGACCTGTACGAGGACGCTCTCTTCTCCACCGCCGCCACATCCCTGACCTGGGACGAGACCACACAACAGTGGAAGGTCGCCACCGACCGCGGCGACGAGTTCCGCGCCACCTACGTCATCACCGCCACTGGCACCCTCACTGAGCCCAAGCTGCCCGGCATCCCCGGCGTCGAGGACTACCGGGGCCATACCTTCCACACCTCCCGCTGGGACTACGGCTACACCGGCGGCAGCCCCGAGGGCGGGATGACGGGCCTGGCCGGCAAGCGGGTCGGCGTCGTCGGCACCGGCGCCACCGGCGTACAGGTCATCCCCGTGCTGGCCGAGGATGCCGGACACCTGTACGTCTTCCAGCGCACCCCTTCCTCCGTGGACGTGCGCGGACAGCGGCACATGACGCCGCAGGAGGTCGGGGCGGCCCATGAGGGCTGGGCGGCCGAGCGCCGGGAGAACTTCCTGCGGATCGTCTCCGGGGAGCACACCGAGCAGGACCTGGTCGCCGACCGCTGGACGGAGTCGGCAGCCCTGCTCGAGAAGCTCCTGCCGAGCTTCCGCCGTGACGGGGAGCCGGACTTCGAGGTCGTCTACGAGGCCGCCGACCACACCACGATGAACGCCATCCGGGACCGCGTGGCCGCCGAGGTCACCGATCCCTCCACGGCCGCGGCCCTCCAGCCCTGGTACCGGTACGCGTGCAAGCGCCCCACGTTCTCCGACCGGTACCTGCCCACGTTCAACCGGGACGACGTCACGCTCGTGGACACCGCCGACAGCCACGGCATCGAGCGCATGACCCCGCGTGGGGTCGTCGTGGGCGGTGTTGAGTACGAACTCGACTGTCTGGTGTTCGCCACCGGATTCTCCGTCGGCGTCTCCGGCATCACCTCCGGGAAGCTGCCCGTGACGGGCCGCGACGGGGTCCGGCTCCTCGACGCACGGACCCAGCACGGCCCACGCACCCTGCACGGTTTCACCAGCAACGGTTTCCCGAACCTGATCCAGATGGGCTCGCTGCAGAACGCCAGCAGCGTGAACTTCACGCACATCCTGGACGAGCAAGCAGTGCACGCCGCCGCCCTGGTCGCTGCCGCGGAAGAACACGGCGCCGTCGTGGAGCCCACCCGTGAGGCAGAGGACGCCTGGACCGGCGTCTGCGCCCAGGGAGCCCCCGACCACGAGTGGTTCCACGCCGAGTGCACCCCCGGCTACTACAACCAGGAGGGCCGCGGCCGCCCGAACGGCCCCCTCGCGTACCCGCACGGCGCCGTCGCCTTCCACGACCTCCTGCGCCGTTGGCGCGCGGAGAACATCATCGAGGTACTGCAGCCCAAGGTCTCCACCACGGTCTGACGTCCGCCCGACGTGCCCGCCCGGCGCACGTCGGGTGACGCCCCGTGGTGGGCGGCGAGTTCGACGCCACGGGTGGTGATCCTCTGCTCCAGAGCGGTCATTTCGGCGCGGGACAGGGGCGAGCATTCATGGCCGACGGCCCTGCCGACAGCGCCGTCCGGGGCGGCCGCGGTGATAATCCGCGGCTATGACCCTGTCTCGCGCGCCATCATGTATGTGTTCCCGATGTCGGGATCGCCGTAGAAGAAGAACAGCTTCAACTTGTCGTGCTGATCGCGGTCCACGTAGAAGGACCACACGTATGTCGATGGGGGCTCAGGAGTCGAGGCGTCAGTGGCCGTCACGGAAGAACGTCCATCCACTCGTGTCCGGGCTGTCAGCGCGAGCCGGACGACCTGTCCGCCGTCGTCGTCGGTCAGTTGCCAGGTTCCCGTACCGGAGAGGCGCCAGCCGTCCTCGAAGTCGAAGTCCTGCCCGTCGAGCTTCTCGAGGAGAGCCGTTCCGTCTTCGCGAAGCACCACGCGGGTCCCCTCGACGTTTTCCCACCCCCCCGCGACTTCGGCCGTAGTGGCGTCGTGGAGCCCCGTTCCCCCGTAGTACTGATAGGGACCGGCACACGCCGTCAGAACAGTCAGAACCACCATCAGGCCGACAACGGTCGCCCCCCACGCACGCAGCCTGCTTCCGCCCGCCACCAGGACCTTCCCCCCTCAGCCCGCATCGGCCAACCGATAGGAGTGGGCCGTGGAGAGATACCTTGTCAGACCTGTTGAACGCGTTCAACTCTGCGGCTGGAGCGGTAGCGCACACCACCCCGACTCGCGTAATCAAGTTTGACTAGCCGATATCGACGCCGTACCTTGCATCCCTAGTCAAGTTTGACCACTGACCGAAGGGGGGCGCTTTGCCTGACTACGATCTGGCGATCGTCATCGAAGGCCTGCGGAAGAGGTACGGGGACAAGCAGGCCCTCGACGGCCTCGATCTCATGGTCCGAACCGGGAACGTCCAGGGGATTCTCGGCCCGAACGGCGCCGGCAAGACCACAGCCGTACGCATCATGTCCACACTGCTGCGCCCCGAGGAGGGACGTGTCGAGGTAGCGGGATTCGACGTGAGGACCCGGGCCGACGAGGTGCGCTCACGGATCGGGCTGGTCGGCCAGAACGCCGCCGTCGACGAAGAGCTCAGTGGACGCCAGAACCTGGAGATGTTCGGCCGCCTCCACCATCTCGGCGCGCGCCGTGCAGGCATGCGGGCCGACGAGCTCCTGGCCCGGTTCGGGCTCGCGGACACCGGCAGCAAGGCCGTCAAGCAGTACAGCGGCGGTATGCGGCGGCGGCTCGACCTGGCAGTGGCTCTCATCTCCCGGCCGCAGGTGCTCTTCCTGGACGAGCCCACGACCGGGCTCGACCCCCGCGGCCGCACGGAGGTGTGGAACGCGGTGCGCTCACTGGTGGGCGGCGGCACGACCGTCCTGCTGACCACGCAATACCTGGAGGAGGCCGACCAGTTGGCCGACCGGATCGCGGTGATCAACCACGGAACGGTCATCGCGGAGGGCACGGCGGACGAGCTGAAGTCCAGGACCGGCGGTGACCGCATCGACGTGGTCCTGCACGACACGGCCCAGCTGGCACACGCGGCCTCTCTCCTGCCCGGTGACGTGGTGGCGGACGAGGACCGGCGAATGGTCAGTGCCTCGGTCACCGACCGGATGGCCGCGCTGACCGAGACCGTGCGGGCGCTGGAGGCGGCCGGAATCGAGGCGGAGGACATCGTGGTACGCCGGCCGACGCTCGACGAAGTCTTCATGCACCTGACGAAGGAGGACGCCGCATGAGTGCGACCCACGGTGTGAGCCTGGCGCACGGCACGGGTTCGAAGCTGAGCCGGGCGGCCGCCGACTCCTGGACGATGACCAGGCGCGAACTGGCCCACTGGGCGCGCCGGCCCGTGCAGGTGGTCGTCGGCCTGGTCTTCCCGGTGATGATGCTGCTGATGTTCAGCTACCTGATCGGCGGCGGACAGGGCATCGCCGGGGACTTCACGGACTACCTGGTGCCCGGCATGCTCACCATGACCATGGCCTTCGGCCTTGAGGCGACCATGCTCTCGGTCACCCAGGACCTCGGCAAGGGGGTCATCGACCGGTTCCGCTCGATGCCCATGAACTCCGGCGCGGTCCTGGTCGGACGGAGCGTCGCCGACATGCTGCAGTCAGCCGTCGGCCTGACCGTGGTGATCGCGGTCGGATACGCGATCGGCTGGCGCGGGCACGAGGGAATCGCCTCTTCCCTGGGTGCGGTGGGACTGTTGTTGCTGCTGCGGTTCGCGATGTTGTGGATCGGCATCCACCTGGCGATGGTCGCGGGCAAGCCCGAACTGGTGCAGGCGGTGCAGATCCTGGTCTGGCCGGTCAGCTTCCTCTCCAACGCCATCGCCTCGCCCGAATCGATGCCGTCGTGGCTGGGCGTGATCGTGGAGTGGAACCCGATGTCGGCGACGGCCACCGCAGTACGCGGCCTGTTCGGCAACCCGGGCGCGGGTGGCGACTCCTGGGCCGCGACCCACGCGGAACTCCTCGCCGTGGCCTGGCCGGTGGCCCTGATCGCGGTGTTCTTCCCGCTGGCCGTGAGGCGGTTCCGGGACCTGAGCCGCTGAAGGACAGTTCGGCGGATCCGGACCGCAGGTACTTCTACCGGATCGCCGTGCGACACCGGCGGGGCGGAGTCGGAAGCGGTCACCACCCTCGAGCGGCTCTGCGTAGTGTTCCGGCTCCTCGGTATCCGGCCACGGAGCCCGCGCAAGAACCCGTTTGGCGGACCGCCACGACCGCTGCTACGTTTCCGGAGGCCGTGCTGGAGAACGAGGAGGTGGTACCTGTGAACGCAGTATCGACATGGGTGCTTCCCTCCGGGGTCACGGTCGGGCGATAGGTCGTCCGGGAGCGCCGTTCATGAGCACTCCCGGAAGGCACGACCATGCACTTCACTTCTGAACAGCGTCTCGACGACGGTGTCCTCGAGCGCGAATTCACTCTCGGCGAGATCCCCGGCATCCTGTGGACGCCCGCATCCGCACCGGCGCCGCTGATCCTGATCGGCCATCCCCCGCTCGGACTGCGCAAGATGTACCCCCGGCTGGCAGGGCGGGCCCGGTACTACGCGTCGGAGTACGGCTTCGCCGCGGCCACCATCGAGCTCCCCGGGAGCGGTGAACGGCCCCGTTGGGCCGCCGCCGAGCAGGCCCGCGCCGACCTGCGCCGGGCGATGGCGGCCGGCGGGCCGGTCGGCGACGAGATCGTCGATGCCCTCATCCTCCCGCTGGTCGAAAAGGCGGTCCCGGAATGGCGGGCCGCCCTGGACGCCCTCCTGTCGCTGCCCGAGATCGGCGGCCCGGTCGGGTACGAGGGAGGAGTGATTTCCATCGGCGTCCGCCTCGCGGTGGTCGAGCCGCGCATCGTGGCCGCCGGTTTCTTCGCCGGGAGTCTTGTGCCCGCCGCCATGTTCGAGGAGGCCCGCCAGGTCACCATTCCGCTGCATGTCCTGCTGCAGTGGGACGACGAAGGGAACGACCGGCAGGCGGCCCTGGACCTGTTCGACGCCTTCGGCTCCAAGGAGAAGACCTTGCACGCCAATCTCGGCGGGCACACCGGCGTCCCGCAGTTCGAGATCGAGACCGGGGCCCGGTTCTTCGCCCGGCACCTGAAGTGAGGCCGGGCCGTCAGGCCACCAGCAGGCGGTAGGCCGTGTCGGCCAGGACGCTGCTCGTCGAGTGCAGGTCCCGGCGCTCCACTGCTGTTCATGCCGCGGGCCCCTGCCGACTCAAGACTTCGGCAGGGGCCCGCGCAGCCCGAATGCATGAGCTGTTCGATCTCTGCAGTGCTTCGATTTCTGCGTGCTTCGGGGGCTGCCCGGTCTGCACACTCTCGCCGCGGGTATCGACCGCGACCGCGACGCCGTCATCGCCGGTCCGGCCTTGCCCTGGAACTCGGGCATGGTGTCCTGCGCTCTTCCCGCCCTCTTCGTCGGCCCGGGGGCGGCTCGGGACCTCCCGGTCCCGCCACAAGGCCCTCACCGGCCGAGCATCACCCACCGCCCCGGCAGGCCGGCGGCTTGTTCATGCGATCATACGGACGGCTCTCGATGGACCGGCGCACGGCCAACTGATCAGGGGGCACGGCCAACTGATCAGTCTGTCGAGCGATCGCGCCATCGGGCATCGAGCAATCGGGCAAGAACGGGAGTGCGGTGTGAGCGGGGCTGGGGGGCAGGACGGGTCGTCCCTGTCCGAAGAGGAGTGGGAGCGGTTCCTCCGTGAATCGGTGGCGGGTGTGGACGGGGCCCCGGTGGAGCCGTCGGCACGCGCCCGTCAGGTGGAGCGGCAGCTGCGGGAGCGCTCCGGGCAGCCGGAAGGCTGGCGTACGTACTCACCGGCCCGGCCCCGGCGCAGGACAGGCTGGTACGTGACCGGGCTAGTGGCGGTCCTGGCCCTCCTGGTCGTGGCACTCTTCCCGCAGCAGGTCGTCGGCTGGTTCGGTGGCGACGACGGTGGGCAGGACGCGGCGCCGTTGGCCGCCGAGTCGGAAAGCCCGCAGGAGGCTCCCGGCGCCGAGCGGGATCTGCCCCCTACCCTCGCCGAGCCCTTCCGGGGTTCGCCTGCCGCCCGCTGGGCCGACGGAGCGGCAGGGATCACGGTGCCACCCGCCAGGGCGACCGGCTGGATGGACGCCGCCCAGGTCGAGCGGGCACTGCGGCAGAGCCGGGACTTCCTGGTGGCCGCGGGGCTCAACTCCCGTGTGCTGCGCGGCGAGCGGCCCACGAAGGCGATCGCCCTGCTGAACCCGCACCAGAAGGACGTCCAGGAGTATCTCCGTGCCTCCCTGTCGTCGAAGGCACCCACGGGCAAGACCGACCCGCTGCTGTTGTTCAGCCGCTTCCGGCCGGAGCAGTCCCGGCTGGTCGGGGACGTGGTCAGGACGCGCGGTCGGCTCACGTACCGGGAGGGGAAACATGGGGCGGTCGAGGTGACGGCGGACGTCACCTTCGTGTACCCGGTCACCGCGGCGGGCGACCGCGGGCGGGACGCCGAGGTCGTCCGTACGATCGTGCGGCGCGAGGTGGTGATGAGCTGGGACGATCCGGCCGAGGTCATCACCGAACCGGGCACGATGTCCCTCGTCTCGTACGCGCTCGACATGGTCAACGGCGGCTGCTCCGCCCCGACCGGATACTTCGAACCCCCCTTCGGCACGGCCGACGAGCAGCGCACCGACGAGGCCCGCCGGGTCGATCCGTACGACCGCAGCAAGCCGATCGACACGGGCGACGGCACGACGGCCACGGGCAACGACTGCGCGACCGCCACCCGCTCCTGATGCGTGCCGCGGAGGGCTGTGGAGCGGGTGTTCCTCCTGTATGAGTGGGGTGTTGCGGGCTGAGCCGTTGTGGGTTCGATGCTCGGTGACAGAACGATGCCGGTCGGGTCCTGAGATCCTCCGGCCGCAGAACGACAACGGGTGGGAGAGCATGATGACCGGGCAGGTCGCCGCAGTGAGCCGTAACGAGGTGTACTCGTTCAGCAAGCCCAATCGCGATTCCATCACGCTGCTCACGGGGCTCGGCGTGGAAGGAGACGTTCACGCAGGTGAGACGATCCGCCACCAGTTCCGCATGACCTACGAGCCGGATCTGCCCAATCTGCGCCAGGTCCACCTGATGCACGAGGAACTCTTCGACGAGCTCGCACTCAAGGGCTTCAAGGTCTCCGCGGGCCAGCTCGGCGAGAACATCACCACGCGCGGGGTGGACCTGTTGGGTCTGCCCACCGGCGCTCTGCTCCATCTCGGAGAACAGGCGGTGCTCGAGGTGACGGGGCTGCGCAACCCGTGCTCGAAGATCAACGACTTCCGCAAGGGACTGCTCGGCGAGGTCTTCACCATCGACGCCGTGTCCGGCGAGTTCACATTCAAGTCCGGCGTCATGGCTGTGGTCCGCCGCGGAGGGATCGTGCGCCCCGACGATTGCATCCGGGTCGAAACCCCGCCCCTTCCCCACCGGTCGCTGGAACGGGTCTGAGGGACGACGGCGCGGATCGGATCCCGCGTCGGCGCGATGGCCTCGGATCGCGCGGGACGAACACGCGGTCGCCGACCAGCCGGCCTCGATCAGGGCACTGCCGCTCGCGGTGGCCCGGTCGCGAACAGACCGCACGGCCCGCTCACCCAGGTCCATCCGTCGCCGGCGCGCCCGGCAGATCCTCCTGCCCTCCAGCCGAGGGTTAGCCGCAGCCCACCTCGGGGGGTGTCCCCATGGTCACGGTGTACCCGCTGCCAATAGCTTGCGGGCACACCATGGGGTCGCTGGAGCCTTGACGGGAAGGTTCTTTGGGGGAATCGCATGAATACGTATGTCCGGGCACTGGGTGTCGCGATAGCCCTTGCCCTGAGTGTCACGTCGTCAGCTCTCGCTGCGCCGCGGACCGTCGCCGAATCCTCCGAACACACCTCGTTGCAGCAGGTACTCGATCGACTGGCCGGCGCTGACGGGGCACCCGGAGCGATCGCGGAGGTGCGCGGCGGCAAACACGGATCCGCCGTGCTGACCAGCGGCATCGCGAACCTGGAGACGGGCGCGCCGATGCGTGCCGACAGCCACTTCCGTATCGGCAGCATGACCAAGACGTACGTCGCGACGGTCGTGCTGCAACTCGTGGGCGAAGGCAGCGTCGTGCTCGACGCGCCGGTGGAGCGCTACCTGCCCGGCGTCGTGCGCGGCAACGGCAACGACGGCCGGAAGATCCGCGTACGGGACCTGCTCCAGCACACCAGCAGGCTGCCCGACTACCTGACGTACTTCACACCGCAGGAGATCCTGGCCGACCGGTACGCGCACCACAGCCTCACCGACCTGCTCGCGATCGCGCGCTGGGTTTCCAGACGATGAGCGGCGCCACGACGGACGGCCGGCAGGCCACGGTCATGGTCAACCTCGACCCCGGCGGCTCCGACGCTCAGGACGCCGATGTGCAGGCCGCGGTGACGACCGCGTTGTGTTCCTGACCGGCATCGTGCCGACGTGGCGGGCGCGGGCCTCGCCGCCGAGCAGCGCGGCTCCCGGTCGCAGCTCCCATTCGTGATCGAAGTCGACACCGGGCGAGTGGCCTGCCGCGTCGAGGCTGCCGAGGTGGGTGGGGGGCGAGGACCCGGTCGACGAGGGCGAGTTCAGCGGCGGCCCGGTCCATCCGTAGGTCCACTTCGTCCTCCGTCCTCCGGGACGAAGCGGCCGCCGACCGTGGCCGATCCATGCCAGTGGCGCTCATGGGCACCGAGCGCGCCCGGTACCCGATACCGTCCGGGAACCGCCGCCGAACGGCGGCGGTGAGGGTACCCGAGCCGCGCTGGGAGGGCCGGTAGGTTCTACCGCCTCATGCCCTGCCCTCACGAGTTCTGTGGAGGACCTCATGACCATCCACCAGGTACTCACCACCGACTATCACACCGGCGGTGAACCGTTCCGCATCGTCCCCGAACCGCCGGTCGCCATCGAAGGGGCCACCGTCGCCGAACGCCGTGTCCTCGCCATCGGCAACCCCGACGTGGACAATCTGCGCAAGCTGCTGTGCTTCGAACCCCGCGGGCACGCCGACATGTACGGCGGGTTCATCACCCCACCCGACGACGAGGGTGCTCACTTCGGCGTGCTGTTCTGGCACAAGGACGGCTTCTCGACAGCCTGTGGCCACGGTTCCATCGCGCTCGCCGTCTGGGCCGTGCAGACCGGCCGCGTCGCCCGCGACCCCTCCGGCACCACCACAGTCGTCATCGACGTCCCCTCGGGCCGGGTCACCCTGCGCGTGCACACCGCCGGCGAACGGATCTCCGGCGTCGACTTCGTCAACGTCCCCAGCTACCGGCTCGCCGAACGCGTCACAGTCCCGACGTCCTGCGGGGACCTAGTCGTCGATGTCGCCTACGGCGGCGCCATCTACGCGCATCTGGACGCAGCCAGGGCAGGACTGGCCGTCACCCCCGAGCACTACTCCGACCTCATCGCGATCGGGCGCGAGGTCAAATGGGCGCTGAACGACAGCGAGCACGCCCGTCACCCCGTCGACGACCGCCTCAGCGGCATCTACGGGACCATCCTGTACGACGACCTCGGCATCGACGAGAACGGCAACCCGCACCAGCGCAACGTCACTGTCTTCGCCGACGGACAGGTCGACCGTTCCCCATGCGGCTCCGGCACCTGCTCCCGCGTCGCCGTACTCGCGGCGACCGGTCACCTCAAGCCGGGCCAGGTCCTCGTCCACGACTCGATCGTCGGCACCCGCTTCCACGCACGGGTCGTCGCGGAGTTGGCCGTTGACGGCTACCCCGCCGTCGTCGCGGAGGTCACGGGGAAGGCGTACCGGACCGGCGAGCACCGCTTCGAGCTCGATCCCTCGGACGACCTCGGCACCGGCTTCGTCCTGCGGTAGCCGTCCCGCCGACCGGCTGAGAAATCGAGGTGGTGCAGCCGGGCGTGCCGATCGTGCTGTTACGGAGCGGCCCGCTCGGCCGAGGCGGCAGTGGGCCGGTTCCGGACGGCGATGACTTCGCGCTCGGCCCGTTGGCCCTTCACCGGTCGTCCGCCTCGAATGCCTGGACGACAGCGAGACTGTCCTCGTAGACATGGTGCCGCGTGACAAGGCCGTCCTCCACGGTGAGATGCAGAGCGAACCGCGCGCGATACGCGCGTCCGGTGGCCCGGGCGGTCTGGCGGATCTCGCCGAGCACGACCGCGTCGTTTCCGTCGATGAGGATGCGCTCGACCTCGGTCGCCACGTGCTCCGGCACATGATGCCCGGCGAGCTCGCGATAGTGGGCGGCCGCGTCAGCCCGGGTGGACCGGTGACGGATCCACGGGGTGGCGGCACGACCGTGCTCGGCCTCCGGCCAGTTCAGCTTCCAGTCGCCCTGCTCGGCATACAGCTCGGCGATGTGCTCGGGGTCGCCCTCGCCGATCCTGCGCAGCAACTCCTCAACCGCTGCACGTGTGTTCGTAGGTGTGGCTGTGGACATGGCTTGACCTCTCCGTCCTGGTCCGCGTCCTCCGACGGCTCGGAGCGATCCCCAATCTGCCACCGCAGACGGGCCCGGGACGATTACCTCTGAAGTAAGGCAGGCGCGTCACCAGGGCATCCGCCTCGACAGTGGGGGACCACCCGCCGGGTCCGCCCGTCCGGACTCGGCGGGGACACGATCACGGAGCGGATGCTCATGCCGCCCCCTCCGTCGCCCCCTGGCCGGACGCACCCGGACACGGGTTCAGCACCCCTCGCTGAACGACCGGGGCAGCAAGCGGCTGCATGCCGTCACAACGGCAGAGGGCCGCAAGGCTCACTCCGAAGACCCGAGGCACTCGGTCAGCGCCGGGAGCGAGGCGGAACCACGAGGAGGGACGCTACAACTTCCCGTCGAAGTAGAACCGCCAGCTGTTGCAGCCTTGATCGGATCCGTTCGCCCCGTCACGCGTGCACGCCTTCACGGTGAAGTAGCCCGCCCCGTCCATCCAGCCGAGGCTCGTCCTCGGGGGCGAGCACGAGCCCGACCCGCCGGCCGCCTGCGCGGACTGGACCAGTTCGCCGTTGAAGTACAGGTAGCCCACCGCGCGGCGCCCGTCCGGCTTCCCACCGTCGCAGACGTTCAGGAAGACCCCATCGACCGACACATAGGCATGGGCGGAGGCCCAGCCGCCTTTCGGTGAGTCGTACGACACCACGCTTTCACTGACAGACCCGGCCGATGCCGTACCGGTGCCCAGCGCGAGGAGGCTTGCCGCCGCCGCTGCCGTGCCCAGTCCGGTGATCATGGAGTGTTTACTCATCATCTGTTCTCCCCGTTGTCTCGATGGGTCGGTCGTCCTGGCGATGAGCATCCCGACAACGCTGGGGCGAGACAACGGCTCTCACCTGTCCGGGACGGCCGCCCCGGTGTCCGGGACAGGCAGCACGGTGCGATGTGTGCGGCGAGGCATCCGGTACAGCAGGCCGAGCGCCGTGTCCGCACGGCAGAGCCGGCAGGCCGTCGTGGTGCGTCGAGCGCCTGGTCGTGCCAGGTGGCGAGCCACCAGCAGCACCGGCGTATCGCGGTGTGGGCAAGCAGGCGTCGTCCCGGAGGGACGCAGTTCGACAGCGGAACTCTCGCCGGTCTCCGGCATCATGCCAAGCCGGCCCATGCGTCAGCTCCGAACGTGCCCTTCACATCGGATGCCACGGTGGTGGCGTCCACCTTGGCTTGCAGGGCATACACGATCGTCTTGCGTGCGCCACGGACGCTGAGGTGGACCGGGCTGTCGCCTGGGTGGTCCGCAAGGATGCGCTTCAGTTCTCCGACGGACTGCTCGGTGATCCGGTGGGCGGGGAGGGCAAGCCGCACGGGAGGTTTCCCGCCGTGCTCGGCGGAGGACACATCCAGTACCGCGAGTTCTCTGCCGAAGATGTTCACGGTTCCGTCCCGGTCTTCGATCTTGCCCTTGACGGAGATGACGTTGTCTTCGGCCAGCGCGTGCTGCACCAGCTGGTAAGCGGCGGGGAAGAGGAGGACCTCGATGGCGGCATCACGGTCCGCGAGGTTCACGATGGCCCAGGCGTTGCCCTGTTTGGTCATCTTGAGCTGAATGCCGGTGATCAGCCCGGACAGCTGCACATCCCCGATGGTGCGGCCGGAGGCGAGCAGTTCGGCGATGGAGCAGTCCCGTGCGCCGGAAAGGACGTGCTCGGCACCGTCCAGCGGATGGGCGGAGACGTACAGGCCGAGCATTTCGCGCTCGGTCGCCAGAAGCTGTCGGCGGGGCCACTCTGCTTCGTCGATCGGGAAGTCGAGGCCGAAGGCCGGTTCGCCGCTTCCTTCACCGCCCAGATCGGCGAAGAGATCGTCCTGTCCGAAGCTTGCCGCTTTCTTCACGGGGATGATCGCGTCGATGGCGTCCTCGTGGATGGCGGTGAGGCCCTTGCGGGAATGCTCCAGGGAGTCGAAGGTGCCGGCCTTGATCAGGGACTCCACAGCCCGTTTGTTCAGTGCGGGCAGGTCGGCCTTGTCGAGGAAGTCGGAGAAGGAAGTGAATTTCCCTTTCCGGCGGCGGGCATCGACGATGGCCTCGATGACGTTGTCGCCGACGTTGCGTACGGACCGCAGCCCGAACCGTACGTCGTCGCCGACGGCGGTGAACTCGGCGACGGACTCGTTCACGTCGGGCTGGAGGACACGGACGCCGTTCTTGCGGGCGTCGGCGAGGTAGATCGCGGCCTTGTCCTTGTCGTCGCCGACCGAGGTGAGCAGGGCGGCCATGTACTCGGCCGGGTAGTTGGCCTTGAGGTAGGCGGTCCAGTACGAGACCAGGCCGTAGCCGGCGGTGTGGGATTTGTTGAATGCGTAGCCGGAGAACGGGAGCATGACGTCCCACAGGGCCTTGATGGCTTCCTCGCTGTACCCGTTTCCCCGCATGCCGTCGTGGAACTTGTCCCACTCCGCGGCCAGCACCTCCGGTTTCTTCTTGCCCATCGCACGGCGCAGCAGGTCGGCGCCGCCGAGGGTGTACCCGGCCAGTTCCCGGGCGATGGCCATGATCTGCTCCTGGTAGACGAGCAGGTGGAAGGTGTTGCCGAGGATCGGCTCCAGTGCGTCGCGCAGCTCGGGGTGGATCGGGGTGATCTCCTGTCGGCCGGTCTTGCGGTGCGCGTAGTTGGTGTGGGCGTTGGCGGCCATGGGGCCGGGACGGTAGAGGGCGTTGACCGCGGCGATGTCCTCGAACCGGGTGGGTTCCATCTGTTTGAGCAGGACGCGCATGCCGCCTCCGTCGAGCTGGAAGACGCCGAATGTGTTGCCTTCGGCCAGCAGCCGGTATGTCCTGGCGTCGTTCAGAGGGATCACGACGGTGGACGGGTCGCCGTCCAGGGGGTCTACGGTGGCCAGGCTGATGTCCCGGTTCTCGCGGATGTTCTCGATGGCCTGGTCGATGACTCCCAGGTTCCGCAGCCCCAGGAAGTCCATCTTGATCAGGCCCATGGCTTCGCAGGACGGGTAGTCGAAGCCGGTGATCTTCACACCGTCCGAGGCACGCATGTGCAGCGGGATGCGGTCGGTGAGCTTCGTTTTGGAGAGGATCACCGCCGCGGCGTGCACGCCGGTACCACGGGTGAGGCTCTCCACCCCGCGGGCGGTGTCGATGACCCGCTTCACATCCTGTTCGCTGTCATACATCTGCCGGATCTCGCCTGCCTCGCCGTACCGCTCGTGGGAGGAGTCGAAGATGGCGGCCAGCGGGGCGGACTTGCCGTTATGGTCCGGCGGGAGTGCTTTGGTGATCCGCTCGCCGTGGGAGTAGGGGTAGCCGAGGATGCGCGAGGAGTCCTTGATCGCGTTCTTGGCCTTGATCCTGCCGAACGTGTTCACCATGGCGGTGTACTCGTCGCCGTACTTCTCGGTGACGTAGCGGACCATCTGATCGCGCTGACGGTCGTCGAAGTCGAGGTCCACATCCGGAGGGTTGATGCGTTCGGGGTTCAGGAACCGTTCGAACAGCAGGCCGTGCTCCAGGGGGCACAGCTCGGTGATGCGGGTGGCGTAGGCAACGATCGAGCCGGTGGCCGAACCCCGGCCGGGACCGAGCGGAATCTTGTTCTCCCGGGCGTGGCGGCAGATGTCCGCCACGACGAGGAAGTAGGAGCTGAAGCCCATGGGCCCGATGACCGTCATCTCGGTCTCGAAGCGATCCAGGATGTGTTGGGGAACTGGTGCCCCATAGCGCATTGCCAGACCCTTGAGGACTTCCTTGCGCAGCCACGACTCCTGCGTTTCGCCTTCGGGCACGTCCGGGAACTGCGGCATCTCGTCGACGTGGTCGAAGACCTCGTCGTAGGACTCGATGCGCTCGGCGATCAGCAGAGTGTTGTCGCACGCTTCCGGCAGTTCCGAGAAGAGGCTGCGCATCTCGGCGGCTGTTTTGAGGTAGTAGCCGGAGCCGTTGAACCGGAAACGGCCTGGGTCGTCCTTGTTCTTCCCGACACCGATGCACAGCAGGCTGTCGTGGGCATCGGCCTGGTCCTCGGTGACGTAGTGCGCGTCGTTGGTGGCCAGGAGCGGGATGTTCAGTTCCTTGGCCAGGCGTAGCAGGCCCTCTCGGACTTCACGCTCGATGTCCAGGCCGTGGTCCATCAGTTCCAGGAAGTAGTTCTCGCGGCCGAAGATCTGCTGGCAGGCCGCAGCAGCAGCTTTCGCCTCGTCGTACTGGTTCAGCCGCAGGCGGGTCTGGATCTCGCCAGACGGGCAGCCGGTGGTGGCGATGATGCCGTCCGGCCGTTCAGCAATCAACTCGCGGTCCATACGCGGCTTTCCAGCAGGGAACTGACCCTCGTAGCTGGCCTGCGTGCTGAGCCAGAACAGGTTCCGCAGGCCCTGACTGTTCCGCGCCCACATGGTCATGTGGGTGAAGCGGCCGCCACCGGAGACATCTTTCGACCCCTCACCGTCCGCGCTCGTGGCGCGACGGCCTCCCGGTCCCCAGAACTCCTGCTTCCGGACGAACCGAGAGGAAGGCGCCACGTACGCCTCGATGCCGATGATCGGTCTGATGCCCTCGAAGCCCTTCGCGACCTGCGCGAACTCATAGGCGCCGAACATGTTGCCGTGATCACTCATGGCAATCGCAGGCATCCCCTGCCGGGCCGCCTCGCCGAACATCGGCTTCAGCTTCTGCGCGCCGTCCAGCATCGAGTATTCGGTGTGATTGTGCAGGTGGACGAAAGAATCCGGCACGGGTAGGTCGCCTCCGGGATGAGTAGGAAGCCCCATCCCGCCAGGGACGCGATGGGGGCCTTGTCGGTGGCGACACACCGGCATCGGCAGATGGGCGGACGGCTGGACACATCGCGGCGCGGTAACGCCGACGGGACGGCCAATGGGCCGCACCACCCGTGCACGCGATCAGCCCGAACCCTTGAAGTGCAGGCCCGGCAGCCACCCGGCCGCCGGGCAGCACTCCTCCTGCCGCGCTGCTTGCCAAACCACACGTTGCCCGGAGACATCAAAGCGAGCATGGCGTACTGGAATCAAACAACTACTTCGCCGGTCTGACTCAACCATTGGTTGTCTACCTAGGATGGTCAGCATGGATCTCACTGCCGTGCGCACCTTCGTTACCGCCGTGGACGCGGGACAGTTCCAAGAAGCCGCCGCCAACTTGTCAATCACCCCACAAGCCGTCTCCAAGCGCATCGCCGTGCTGGAGAAGGACCTCGGCGTGCAGCTGTTCAGCCGTACGGTCCGGGGAGCCCGGCTCACCATCGACGGGCAGGCGTTCCTGCCTTACGCCCGGGCTCTCCTCCAGGCCGAGGAACGGGCTGCCGCTTCCGTGCAGCCAGGGCGCCGGGCCTTGCGCGTCGATGTGATCGGACGTCGGCTCTCACTGGCGGGTCTGCTGCGCGACTTCCACCGCGCGTATCCCGAAACCGATCTTGACGTCGTCACCCTCTTCGACTCCAGCACGGCCATCGCCGCCGTCCGGTCCGGGGCGATCGACGCGACCTTCCGCGCCGTGACAATGCCGGGCCGGCAGCTCCCCGACGGCATCGAGGCCATTCCGGTCTTCGACGAACCACTGCACCTGTTCACAGGACCGGCTCACGAGTTCGCCGCCGCCGGCGCGATCGCTCCCGACCGGCTTGCCGGGCGCCGGATCTGGATGCCCGGCAACATGCCTGGCACCGAGTGGGCCGCCTACTATGACGAACTCGCAGCCACGTTCGGTCTCACCATCGACTCGGTCGGCCCGAACTTCGGTATCGAGCCCCTCCTCGACACGATCGCGGGCTCCTCGACATTGGCGACCTTCGTCAGCGAGCGGACTCCGCTGGTCTGGCCCGCCGGCCACGACCTGCGGCGCATCCCCCTGCACGACCCGACCCCGGTCTACCCCCACTCACTGATCTGGCGCACCGACAACCCTCACCCCGCCCTCACCGCACTGCGTAGCCACCTCATGTCCGCATACCCCGGCCGCCCGGACAGCGGGATCTGGGTACCGAAGTGGGCCCAGCGCGCCGCGCCTCGGAGTTAGCCCCTGCTGGATGGAGGCGACGAGCGACGACATCGTCAGTCGGTCGCCGATGGGATGGCGCTGGACTCCGTTCCGGACGTCCCCGCGCGGCAGACCAAGCGCAGGGGCGGACATCGTCGTCGACGTCCTTCTCACGGTCCGGGCCGGACACCGCATCGCGGTCGAGGCCTGCCGATGTCCGCTCCGGCCCAGGTCCGGGGCACGGTCACCTCCGCCGGCTCGTCTTCTGTCGGCGTACTCGCGAAAGTGGCTCTGGCAAGATTTTCGTAGGCCGGAGATCATCCCGGTGTTCGCGCGTGTGCGACGATCGCAGGATGCGGCAGCCGCGAGGCTGGTGATCTTTCCAGAGAGTGGAGTCCGGTGGAGGACGACGAGATACGCGCGCACTTCGACGGCCGCGCCCGCGTCGCGCTGTTGCCCGGGAACATCACCGCCTCGAAGCGTGGCCGGGCCGACGAGATTGCCCATGCGCTCGGCTACCGGCCGGCCGCTGTCCACAATGTCTGGCCCGTCGGTGTCCAGCTCGTCTACGAACGCGATGACGCCCCGCACGCATGCCGCCGCAGAGAACTGACCATTGCCCGACTGCGTGAGGGCGGACCGCTCCTGTCGGAGATCGCGCCGCCTCCGCCACCGCCGCCAGGTCCGCCGCCTCCGGCCCCGGCACAGTCCCGGGTCGGGCCCCGGCGCCCGGGCCGGCTTTCCGCGGAGCCTCCGCCGCCGCCTTCCACCGTGGCACCGGCCGGAGCCCGGATTCCGCCACCACCACCCTTTCCGCCTCCCCCGCCTCCGCCCCCGGTCACCCCGACCTCTTGACGGTTCTGCCGTGCCCCGCGCGGTGCCCTGGGGCTCTCATCAACCGAACACATTCATCCGTACGCGGCTGCGCACATTGACCGTTGCTCGACCAGGTCGCGGCGGAGCGGGAACAGCTCGACCGCAGCATCCGGTGCCTCGGCCATGGATGCGTCCCCCGCCCATGGCCCGCTGCCGGATCCGACTCCGCGCCGCCTGTTGGCCGCCCTGGGCCCGAGGATGCTGACACTGGCCGCCGAACTCACCTGGGGCGCGCATACGTATTTCGTGCCCGCCGAACACACCGAACGGGCACGCCGGATCATGGGGCCGGACGCGTTTCTCGGGATCGAGCAGGCCGTCGTGCTCGACCATGACCCCGACCGGGCCCGTGAGGTGGCCACGGCACACGTCGCCGGATACCTGGCGGCGCCGCACCAGGTGGCCAGCCTGCGCCGGCTCGGCTTCGGGGACGAGGACGTCGTCGGCGGCCCGAGTCGCAGACTGGTGGACGCGATCGTCGCCCACGGAGACACGGAGGCGATCCGCCGACGCGTTCAGCAGCATCTCGAAGCGGGAGCCGACCACGTCTGCCTGCAAGTACTGACCGCCGACCCGGCCAGGCTGCCGCAAGAGGAATGGCGCGAGCTCGCCCCCGTTCTCGTGCCGCACCATGCCCGGGTGGTCGCCGCAGACCGAACAACCTGACGACCGGGCCGCGGAAGGCGGCCGATCCGCCACGCACAAGGCGACAGGGCATGGGCGGCGCCCTTCACTTGGACAGCGAGCGCGCCCACGGCGTACGGCAACCACGCGGTCCGGCCGGACGGTCTCCCACAACGGGTGGACCGCCCGGCCGGGGGCGGATCTCACACGGTCGCGATGCCCGGGTCGCTCACGCCGGTCCGGCCGTTCTCGACGTGTCCGGCCAGGCGCCGCAGGTATCCGGCGCTGCCGTCGACGACGACCGTCAGGTCGTACCAGCGC
This sequence comes from Streptomyces sp. NBC_00012, assembly GCF_045040875.1. NCBI lineage: Bacteria > Bacillati > Actinomycetota > Actinomycetes > Kitasatosporales > Streptomycetaceae > Streptomyces > Streptomyces sp. NBC_00012. The sequence continues at coordinate 714,782 of NZ_CP108310.1, forward strand.
TTGGTGGCGCGCAGGTCGATACTCTGCTCGACGGTGGCACCGGCGCGCACGGTGCAGGTCTGGGGCCCGCCGCCGTAGGCGTTGGTCACGGTGAGATGGGCGTCGGCGGCCGACGGGTTGGCCAGGATGAGCTTCAGGTTGCCGGTGCCGGCGTCGTGGCGTGCCGTCACCTCCGGCTCGGCAACCTTGTTGTTGCCCGTGAAGGTACGCAGGAAGCCGTTGGGGCCGTGGACCGCGAGGTCGTAACTTCCGCCGGAATAGTACGAGTTCCAGCTGTCGGAGACCGGCTTCCCGGCTGCCGCCGTGTATGTCCACGGTCCGTCGGTGCGCTTTTGCGAGCGCACCTGGAAGGCGGCACCGGCCCGGTCTCCCGCGCTGAACGTCAGCTTGTACTTGCCGGTCGCGAGGTCCGCGGCCCCGTCGACGTAGGGCGCGTACGCGAGCGGGCGGCTCGGCCGCGCCCCGGCCTCCTGCCGGGGCAGGGCACCCTGCGCGGGCGGCTTCGGTACGTAGCTGCTGTGGCGGTCACGGTCCGGCGGGACGTAGCCCGCGGTGTCCGGCAGGTCCGCCGGGTCCGTGACCTTGAGGGAGAAGTCGAAGGCGGACGTCAGGTCGCCGCAGATGGCGCGCCGCCACGGCGAGATGTTGGTCTCCGTCACCCCGAACCGCTTCTCCATGAAGCGCAGGATCGAGGTGTGATCGAAGGTCTCCGAGCAGACGTATCCGCCGGTGGACCACGGCGAGACGACGATCATCGGGACGCGCTGCCCGAGGCCGTAGGGGCCTGCGGCATATCCGATACTGCCCTTGTAGTGGTCCAGTGCGGTGTCGACGGTGGACAGACCCTGGCTCGCGGAAGCGGGCGGGTAGGGCGGCACGACGTGGTCGAAGTAGCCGTCGTTCTCGTCGTATGTGATGAACAGAGCGGTCCTGCTCCATACGTCGGGGTTGGAGGTGAGTGCTTCGAGGACTTGCGATATGTACCAAGCGCCATAGTTCGCGGGCCAGTTGGGGTGCTCGGAGAATGCTTCGGGAGCGGCGATCCAGGAGATCTGCGGCAGCTTCCCGGCCTTGACATCGCCTTTGAGGATGTCGAAGTAGCCGTCTCCCGCCTTGGCGTCGGTGCCGGTGCGGGCCTTTTCGTACAGGGGGTCGCCGGGCTTGGCGTTGCGGTAGTTGTTGAAGTACAGCAGGGAGTTGTCGCCGTAGTTGCCACGGTACGCGTCGTTGATCCAGCCCCACCCGCCGGCCGCGTCCAGCCCGTCGCCGATGTCCTGGTACACCTTCCAGGAGACGCCCGCCTTCTCCAGGCGCTCGGCGTACGTCGTCCAGCCGTAGCCCGCCTCCTGGTTGCCGAGGACCGGGCCGCCGCCGGTGCCGTCGTTGCCGACGTGGCCGGAGAGCATGTAGTAACGGTTCGGGTCGGTCGCGCCCATGAACGAGCAGTGGTAGTCGTCGCAGATCGTGAATCTGTCGGCCAGGGCGTAGTGGAACGGGATGTCGTCCCGCGTCAGATACGCCATGGTGCCGGTGCCCTTGGCGGGGATCCAGTTGTCGTACTTGCCGTTGTTGAACGCGCTGTGGCCGCCGCCCCAGTCGTGGTCGAGGCCCGCGATGAACTGCATGCCCAGGTTGTCGGCGTCCGGGTGGTAGGGCAGGGTCTCCTTGCCGAAGCTTGTCTGGTGCCATACCGGTTTGCCGCTGGGGAGTGTCACCGGGCGGGGGTCCCCGAAGCCCCGGATCCCCTTCATCGACCCGAAGTAGTGGTCGAAGGAACGGTTTTCCTGCATGAGGACGACGATGTGCTCGATGTCCTGGAGGGTTCCGCTGCGGCGCGCTGCGGGGATGGCGGCGGCGCGGTCGATGGAGCCGGAGAGGGCGGCGAACCCCGCGGTGGCTCCGGCGATCTGGAGGAATCGGCGCCGATTGATTTCGGTCATGAGGGTGGGGGTCCTCCTGTTGCTCAGGTGATGTCCGTACACGAAGAGGGGCAACGGGAGTATTCAAGAGGACCCGGGCTCGGGGAAAGTGGGCTGAGGTGAGGGTCGCGCAAAATATCGGTGACAGGCACGCGAGCCGTCAGCGTGTCACCCCACAGAACATCCGGAACCGGCGCGACACCCGACCCCCGAGAAGCCGACAGCCAAGGGACAGCCCTTGGATTCGGACACTCACCTGAACGACGAGAATCAGTGCCCGGCCGCCCGCATGCCCCTTGCCCGGGCTGTCCTCGACGCCGTGTCGGAGCCGAGGAGGTCGAGGACCTCGAGGGCACGGCTCGGCCGGGACGCGCAGGCCAGTACGCCTCCGCTGAATGTCGAACTGATGGCGGTGTCACCCGGCAGCGGGCCGACGACGGCGACGCCCGGCAGGTCCATCAGCTCGCTGTACTGCTGGAAGGCCAGGTCGGCCCGGCCGGATGACAGCAGGCTGCCGGCCGGAACCCCCGGCGGTGCCTGGACCTGCCGGCCGGACAGCTCGTCGGCAAGACCCAGCCGACCGATCAGATCGACCAGGGCCGCCCCGCTGGGGCCGGTCGAGTAGGCGATCTTCCTCGCGGACCTCAGGACGTCCCGCAGGTCGGATTCCGAGCCGAGCACCGGAACCGGTGATCCCTCCGGCACGGCGGCGACGACCTGGGAGATCCACAACGGCCGCGCCGTGCCCGCCAGGAGGTGCCCGTCCTTCTCCAGTGCGGTCAGCGCTCCGTCGGCGAGCACGAGCAGGTCGGCCTCGGCTCCCTCGCGCACCCGCCGGGCGACCTCGACCCCGCCGCCGGCCTCGAACCGCACGGGAAGCCCGTGTGCGAGCCGGATGTGTTCGGACAGCTCGGCCAGAATCTGCCGCGTCGCCATCGAGGACAGTCCGGAGATCTCTTCGTCCACATCGCCTCCTTGGTGTCCGGCAGATGGTACGGCGCTCGTTCGGGGAGCTCAACGCCGGTCTGCGAGACTGACCGCGTGAGCACAACCCGGAGCACGGCAGCTGGAAAAGTCCTTGAGATTCTCGCGGTCTTCGACCGGGATAACCCGTCACAGACCCTGTCGGAGATCGCGCAGCGCACGGGCCTGGCCTTGAGCACGACGCACCGGGTGGTCGCGGAGCTGGCGGGATGGGGAGCGCTGGAACGCGGGGAGGACGGGTCCTGGCATGTCGGACTGCGTCTCTGGGAGATCGCCTCGGGATGCCCCCGTACCCAGATTCTGCGTGATGTGGCTCTGCCGTTCATGCAGGACCTCTACGAGGCGACCCACGAGAACATCCAGCTCGCGGTGCGCGAGGGCACGGAGCTCGTGTTCGTCGAGCGGATAGCCGGGCACCGGTCGGTGGAGCTGCTGACGATGGTCGGGACGCGGTTCCCCGTCGGCTCCACCGGGATGGGGCGGGTGTTGCTGGCGCACGCGCCGTCGGAGATCCAGCAGGAGGTCCTCGAATCGCCGATGCGGGCCTGGACCCCGCACACCGTCACTGATCCCAGGACGCTGCGCACGCAGCTGGACCGTATCCGCCGTGAGCAGGTCTTCGTCAGTGACCGGCAGCTCTCGGAGAGCACCGTCGCGGTGGCCGCACCGGTGAGGATCGGCCGGACCGGGCCCGTCAGCGCGGCATTGGGGATCGTGATCACGGCGCGCAGCGCGAACCGTACCCGGGGGCTGCGTGAGCCGCTGCTGCGGGCTGTGTACGGGATATCCGACGAGCTCGGCCGGCGTACCCGTCCTACGGCCTGACATCCATGCGAGCTTCCGCCTGACGGAAACACCGGCGACCGGCTGTGGTCCCGGGTGTCAGCGTTCGGGGTGTTCCGAACGTTCGCAGTTGCTCAGGAGATGCCATGGCCGACACCGCCGTCGACACCGTTGCCTCGGTTCCCGTCGCTGTCATCGGTGCCGGCCCAGCCGGCCTGATGCTGGCGCACCTGCTCGGGCGCGCCGGAATCGAGACGATCGTCGTCGACACCCGCACCCGCCGCGAGATCGAGACGACCCAGCGGGCCGGCATCCTTGAGGCCGACGTGGCCCGGGACCTGGTCGAGACGGGGGTGTCCGAACGGATTCTGCGCGACGGCTGCGAGCACGAGGGGGTGGAGCTCCGCTTCGGCGGCCGGCCGCACCGCATCGACTTCAAGAAACTGGTGGGCGCGTCGGTCTGGCTCTATCCGCAGACCGACGTGTTCATCGACCTGGCCGACGCCCGGGACCGCGACGGCGGCACGGTCCGCTTCGGTGTCAAGGACACGGAAGTCCTCGACGTCACGACCGATGCTCCCCGGGTGCGCTACACCGCACCCGACGGATCCCGCCACGAGATCCGGTCGCGGTACGTGGTGGGTGCGGACGGATCGCGCAGCATGTGCCGCGATCTGGTGCCCGAGGACCGGCGGGCACGGTACGGCAAGGAGTACCCCTTCGCATGGTTCGGCATCCTGGCCGAGGCTCCTGCGAGCGCACCCGAGCTGGTCTACGCCCACTCCGAGCACGGGTTCGCGCTGATCAGCCAGCGCACCGAGGCCGTACAGCGGATGTACTTCCAGTGCAGCCCGGAGGAGTCCGTCGACGCCTGGCCGGACAGCCGCATCTGGGAGACGCTCCAGGCCCGCGTGGCCGGCCAGGACGGCTTCCGCCTCGTTGAAGGTCCGGTCCTGGAAAAAACGGTCCTGCGGTTCCGTTCGTTCGTCCAGGAGCCGATGCGCTGGGGCTCGATGGCACTGGCGGGCGACGCCGCGCACACGGTGCCGCCGACCGGTGCTCGCGGACTCAACCTCGCGCTGCACGATGTGAAGGTGCTCGCCGATGTCCTGCTGAAGGCACTCGGCAGTACGGGCGAAGCCGCGCTGGACGAGTACCAGCCCCGTGCCCTGCAGCGGGTCTGGCGGGCGCAGAACTTCTCCTACTGGATGACCCGGCTGCTGCACACCGCGCCCGGCAGCACACCGTTCGACCTGCGACGCCAACTCGGAGAGCTCGACAACGTGGTCGGCACCCGCGCCGGTCGCACCTATCTCGCCGAGCAGTACACCGGCTGGCCCACCCGTCCCCGCTGACCAGGACGACCACCAGGAGACAACCCATGATCATCGACTGTCACGGTCACTTCACCACCGCGCCGCCGCAGCTGGCACAGTGGCGGAACCGGCAGGTGGCGGCGGTCGGCTCCCCCGAGGGGGCGCCCGACCCCGACGACCTGGTCATCACCGACGACGAACTGCGCCAGGCCATCGAGGGCAACCAGCTGCGGCTCATGAACGAGCGCGACAGCGACCTGACGATCTTCTCCCCGCGGGCCAGCTTCATGGCCCACCACATCGGCGACTTCCAGGTCTCCTCGGTGTGGGCCCGGATCTGCAACGACCTGGTCCACCGCGTCAGTACGCTCTACCCCGACCGTTTCGCGATGGGCGCGATGCTGCCGCAGTCGCCGGGCGTCGACCCCGCGACCTGTCTGCCCGAACTGCGCCGCACGGTCGAGGAGCTCGGCGCGGTGACCATCAACCTCAACCCCGATCCGTCGGGCGGCAGATGGACCGCGCCACCGCTGACCGACCGCAGCTGGTACCCGGTCTACGAGGCGATGTCCGAGTACGACGTCCCGGCCATGATCCACGTCAGCACGTCGTGCAACCCGGCCTTCCACACCACCGGCGCCCACTACCTCAACGCCGACACCACGGCGTTCATGCAACTGCTGCAGGGCGACCTGTTCTCCGACTTCCCGACGCTGCGGTTCGTGATCCCGCACGGCGGCGGCGCGGTGCCCTACCACTGGGGCCGGTTCCGCGGCCTGGCGATGGCACTGGGCAGGCCGGACCCCGAGAAGCTGCTGGACAACGTCTTCTTCGACACCTGCGTCTACCACCAGTCCGGCATCGACCTGCTCACCGAGGTCGTTCCCAGCCGCTCGATCCTCTTCGCGAGCGAGATGATCGGCGCGGTGCGTGACATCGACCCGCGCACCGGCCACCACTTCGACGACACGAAGCGGTACGTCGAGGCCACCGCGAACCTCTCCGCCGAGGAACGCGCCGCTGTCTACTGCGGCAACGCCCTGCGCGTCTACCCCCGACTCGCCGCCCGCCTCACCGCCGCCGGCCACTGACCCAGGAGAAGAACCATGGAGCACACCGAGATCGGTGTCGTCCACACCTCGATCACCCGCGCCGGCCCCGAGGATGTCGCCGCGCTGTCGGCATTCGGCGTCGCCACGATCCACGAGGCCATGGGCCGGACCGGGCTGATGCGCCCCTATCTGCGCCCCGTCTACCCCCGGGCCCGGCTGTGCGGCACCGCGGTGACCGTGCTGCTGCAGCCCGGCGACAACTGGATGCTCCACGTCGCCGCCGAGCAGATCCAGGAAGGCGACGTGGTGGTCGCGGCCTGCACGACCGAGAGCGAGGACGGGTTCTTCGGCGAGCTGCTCGCCACCTCGTTCCGTGCCCGCGGTGGCCAGGGCCTGGTCATCGACGGCGGTGTACGCGACGGGGCGGACCTGGAGAAGATGGACTTCCCGGTCTTCTCCCGGGCGATCAATGCCAAGGGCACGGTCAAGGCCACCCTCGGCTCGGTCAACGTGCCGGTGGTCTGCGCCAACGCCCTTGTGCGGCCCGGCGACGTCGTAGTGGCGGACAGCGACGGTGTTGTGGTGGTGCCGCGCGAGCGGGCCGCTGAGGTCGCCGGGGCGGCGGCCCGGCGCGAGGCGGGCGAGGAGAGCAAGCGGGCACGGTTCCGCGCGGGCGAACTCGGCCTGGACATGTACGACATGCGCGGCCCGCTGGCCGAACTCGGCCTGCGCTACCAGGACTGATGATGACGACGGACTTCGAGAAGACTCCTGGCTGGCTGGACTGGTACGCCGGTCCGAGCCGGCCGCGATTCCGGATGCCCGAAGGCGCCGTGGACGCGCACTGCCACGTCTTCGGCCCGGGTGCCGAGTTCCCGTTCGCGCCCGAGCGGAAGTACACCCCGTGCGACGCGTCCAAGGACCAGCTCTTCGCGCTGCGCGACCACCTGGGCTTCGCCCGCAACGTCGTGGTCCAGGCGACCTGCCACGGCGCCGACAACAGCGCCATGACCGACGCTCTGCGGGCTTCCGGAGGACTGGCCCGGGGCGTCGCCACCGTACGGCCCGGGATCTCGGACACCGAGCTGCGGGAACTGCACGAGGCCGGTGTCCGCGGCGTACGTTTCAACTTCGTCAAGCGACTCGTCGACGCGGCACCGCGGCAGGACCTGCAGGACGTCGTCGAACGGATCGCCCCCTACGGCTGGCACGTCGTCCTCTACTTCGAGGCGGCCGACCTCGCCGGCCTGCGCGACTTCTTCCTCTCGATCCCGGTGCCCCTGGTCATCGACCACATGGGCCGGCCCGATGTCGCCAAGGATCCGCACGGACCGGAGTTCGAGACGTTCCTGGACTTCCTGCGGGCGAGACCCGACATCTGGTGCAAGGTGACCTGCCCGGAACGGCTGTCGGTGAGCGGCCCGCCGGCCCTCGGCGACGAGCAGCGGGCCTACCGCGACGTCGTGCCGTTCGCCCGGCGCGTGGTCGAGGAGTTCCCCGACCGGGCGCTGTGGGGCACCGACTGGCCCCATCCGAACCTCACCGGCCACATGCCAGACGACGGTCTGCTGGTCGACTTCATCCCGCACATCGCACCGACCGCGCAGCTGCGGCACAAGCTCCTCGTCGACAACCCGATGCGCCTGTACTGGCCGGACGCCGACTGACCCGCCCACGACCGGAGGCCACCATGTCACTGGACAAGACCTACAAGCTGGTGCCGGGAACCACCATCTTCGACGCCGAGCAGTCCGCCAAGGGCTACCACCTCAACCAGTTCTGCATGTCACTGATGACGGCGGAGAACCGCGAGCGCTACCTCGCCGACGAGCGCGCCTACCTGGACTCCTGGCCGCTGCGGGAGGAACAGAAGCAGGCGCTGCTCGACCGCGACCTCAACGCCGCCATGCGTGAGGGCGGCAACATCTATTTCCTCGCCAAGTGGGGTGCGACCCTGGGGTTCTCGTTCCAGCAGATGGCGGGTTCGATGACCGGCATGACCGAGGAGCAGTACCGCGCCATGATGGTCGGCGGCGGCCGCTCCGTCGAGGGCAACCGCATCGACCACGCCGTCCTGGAGGCGGCACATACCGACCCGGCTCCCCCGGCCGAGCACGCCACGATCACCGGTGCGGTCTTCACCTCCCACGTGCCCGCGATCGGGGCGGCGATGGACCACGGCAAGACCGACGAGCCCTACTGGCGGCCGGTGTTCGACGGGTACGAGTTCTCCAAGGAGTGGGAGAAGGAGAACCTCCCCGATGTGGTCTTCCTGGTCTACAACGACCACGCCTCCTCGTTCGACCTGTCCCTGATCCCTACCTTCGTGCTCGGTACGGGTGCGGCCTGCGCCACCGCCGACGAGGGGTACGGGCCCCGTCCCGTCCCCGGCATCGAGGGCGACCCCGACCTGGCCGCGCACATCGCGCACTCGCTCATCAGGGACGACTTCGACCTCACCCTCGCCAATGAGATGACCGTGGACCACGGCCTGACCGTCCCGCTGTCGCTGATGTTCGGTGACGTCGAGAAGTGGCCGTGCAAGGTGATCCCGTTCCACGTCAACGTGGTGCAGTACCCCGTGCCCTCGGGCGCCCGCTGCTTCGAGCTCGGGCGGGCGCTGCGTCGGGCGATCGAGTCGTACGACCGGCCGCTGAAGGTCCAGGTGTGGGGCACCGGCGGCATGAGCCACCAGCTCCAGGGCCCCCGCGCCGGTCTCATCAACCGCGAGTGGGACAACGCCTTCCTCGACCGGCTGGTCGAGGACCCGGCCGGCCTGGCGCGGGTGCCGCACCTGGAGTACGTCCAGGAGGCGGGTTCGGAGGGCATCGAGCTGGTCATGTGGCTGATCGCCCGCGGTGCCCTGAGCGATGTCGACGGGACCGGGGAGACCGAGGTCAAGCACCGCTTCTACCATGTGCCGGCGTCCAACACCGCCGTCGGCCACCTGATCCTGGAAAACCGCCCGCGGGCCGAGGAGCCCGCCGTGAAGGAGTGACATGACTGACGACCGAACCCTCCGGGTCGCCCTGGCCGGAGGCGGCGCCTTCGGCGCGAAGCACGCCGCCGCGCTCCGGCGGATCGACGGCGTCGAGGTGGCCGCCGTGGTGAGCAGCTCCCTGGAGAACGCCCGGAAGTTCGCGGCGGAGCAGGGCATCGGCCGTGGCGTCGCCACCCTCGACGAGGTGCTGGCCATGGACGACATCGATGCCGTCGTCCTCGCCACGCCCACACCGATGCACGCCGAGCAGACGCTGGCCTGTCTCGAAGCGGGCAAGCACGTCCAGGTCGAGATTCCGCTGGCCGCCTCCCTCGGCGACGCCGAGGCCTGCCTGGATGCGCAGCGGCGCACCGGGCTGGTCGGGATGGTGGGGCACACCCGCCGCTTCAATCCCAGCCACCAGTGGGTGCGGGAGCGGATCCGGGCCGGCGAGTTCGGCATCCAGCAGATGGACGTGCAGACGTACTTCTTCCGCCGTACGAACCTCAACGCCCTCGGCCGGCCGCGGTCCTGGACCGACCACCTGCTGTGGCACCACGCCGCGCACACCGTCGACCTGTTCGCCTACCAGACCGGCTCACCGGTCGTGCAGGCCAACGCCGTCCAGGGCCCGATCCACCCGGAGCTCGGTATCGCGATGGACATGTCCATCCAGCTGCGCGCGGAGAACGGCGCCATCTGCACCCTGTCGCTCTCGTTCAACAACGACGGGCCGCTCGGTACTTTCTTCCGTTACATCGGTGACACGGGCACGTACATCGCGCGGTACGACGACCTCTTCACCGGCAAGGACGAGCCGATCGACGTCAGCGGTGTCGATGTGTCGATGGACGGCATCGAGCTCCAGGACCGCGAGTTCGTCGCCGCCATCCGCGAGGGCCGCGAGCCGAACTCCTCCATCGCCCAGGTGATGGCCTGCTACCGGACGCTGGCCGCGCTGGAGCAGCAGCTCGACTCGTTCTCGCGCCCGTGACCACGACAGGGGCGGCCCGGTCCGCGCGGCGCGCCGGATCGGGCCCTTCGAGGCCCGACAGGCGCTGAGGGCGGGCTCGCCCGCGTACGTCGTGGCGGGACGGAAGGGCGCGGTACCGGGATCGAAATGATCCGGTACCGCGCCCCTTTCGTACGGTCGGAAGGCCGCCGGGCCGGGGCCGGCGGCGGGTCCGTCAGGCGTAGTGGCGGTAGACCGCCTCCGCGACGCAGGCCGGCTTCTCGCTGCCCTCGACCTCGACGGTGAACGTCAGCGGCATCTGCACGCCGTTGCCCTTGACCTCCTCCACGGTGCCGACGGCGCCGTGCAGGCGGATCTTCGCGCCAACCGGCACGGGGCTGGGGAAACGGACCTTCTCCAGGCCGTAGTTGACGCTCATGGAGGTGCCGGTGATCTCCAGCAGCTCGCCGAAGAGCGGGATGATGAGGGAGAGGGTGAGGTAGCCGTGGGCGATCGGGCCGCCGAACGGGCCGTCCTTGGCCTTCTCCGGGTCGGTGTGGATCCACTGGTGGTCGTCGGTGGCGTCGGCGAAGGTGTTCACCCGCTCCTGGGTGATGTCGAGCCAGTCGGTGCGGCCGAGGTCGGCTCCGGTGAGGGCCTTGAGCTCGTCGATGCCGTGGGCGGTGGCGGGCATGGTGGATCCTTCCGATGGCGCGGGCGGCGAGGGGCGCCGCCCGCGGAGGTGGGGTGTCGGGTCCTGTCAGGAGTGCGAACGGTCTCCGGAGCCGTCCGCGTACGCGTCGCGCACGGCGGGCTTGATGATCTTGCCGGAGGCCGTGCGGGGCAGTTCCCCGGTCAGGACGAGGGACTTGGGGATCTTGTACTTGGCGAGCCGGCCGTGGAGGTGGCCGAGGATCTCGCCCTCGTCGGCGTCGGCGCCGGGCCGCAGGACGACGACGGCGCGGCCGACCTCGCCCCAGACCGGGTCGGGTACGCCGATGACGGCGCACTCGGCGACGGCGGGGTGGGTGAGGAGCACGTCCTCGACCTCGGCCGGGTACACGTTCTCGCCGCCGGAGACGAACATGTCCTTGACCCGGTCGACGATGTACGCGTAGCCGTCGTCGTCCAGCCGGACGATGTCTCCGGTGCGCAGCCAGCGCCCGCCGCCGTCCTCCCGGGCGAAGGCGGCCTCGGTGTCCCCGGGCCGTTCCCAGTAGCCGGTCATGACGTGCGGGCCCTGGACCAGGATCTCGCCGCGCTCGCCCGGTCCGGCCTCGCGACCGTCCGGGAGTACGACGCTGGTGTCGGTGAAGAAGTGCGGCACCCCGGCGGAGCCCGCCTTGACCGAGGTCTGTTCCCGGTCCAGGAAGAGGACGCCGGGGGACGCCTCGGTCATGCCGTAGCCCTGGCTGAAGGCGAGGCCGCGGTCGAGGTACGCGGCGATGGTGCGGGCGGGCACGGGGGCGCCGCCGCAGTTGAGGGTGCGCAGGCTGGACAGGTCCGTGGTCGCCCAGCGGGGCCGCGCGGCCATGGCGTCGTACATCGTGGGGACGCCGAACATGTACGTCACGCGCAGTTCCTCGATCAGCTCCAGGGCGCGCTCGGCGTCGAAGGCGCCGAGGAGGACCACCCGGCCGCCCTTGAGCAGGGTCGGCAGGCAGGTCATGTTGAGCCCGGCGGTGTGGAACAACGGCGCGACGACGAGGGTCACCTCGTCACCGGTCAGGTCGGTGTCGACAAGAACGTTGACGCTGTTCCAGGTGATGTTGGCGTGGGAGAGGACGGCGCCCTTCGGACGGCCCGTGGTCCCGGAGGTGTACATGATCAGGCAGGGGTCCTCGGGCGCCACGGCCTCGTCCAGCGGCTCGGTCCCCGCGCCGGCGAGCAACTCCTCGTAGCCGCGGGCTCCGTCCTCGTCGGGGCCGGTGAGCGCGATCCGCTGCCGTACGCCCGCCTCGTCCGCCGCGGCACGGGCCGCGGTGGCCTGCTCGGGGGCGTGGACGAGGACGGTGCTGCCCGAGTCGGACAGGTTGTAGGCCAGCTCCGGCGCCGCGAGCCGGGTGTTGAGCGGTACGAAGACCGCCCCCAGCGTCCCGGCGGCGAACAGGGTCTCCAGGAAGGCAGGGTGGTTGGGCCCGAGGTACGCGATCCGGTCGCCCCGCGCCACGCCGAGCGCGCGTAGGGCATGGGCCAGGCGCAGGACGCGCAGGTGCAGCTCGCGGTGGGTCAGGGTGCGGTCCTCGTGGACCACGGCCACCCGGTCGGGAGTCTTGCGGGCCCGGCGCGCCGGCCAGGAGCCGATGCCTTGGTTCAACACGGCGTCTCCTTCAGCCCGTGGTCAGACCGAGCAGGCGGGCGGCGTTGTCCTTGAGGATCTTCGGCCGGACCTCCGGCTTGATGTCGAGCTTCTCGAAGTCGGCGAGCCAGCGGTCGGGCGTGATGACCGGGTAGTCGGAGCCGAAGAGCACCTTGTCCCTGAGCAGCGTGTTGGCGTACCGCACCAGCTGCGGCGGGAAGTACTTCGGCGACCAGCCCGACAGGTCGATGTACACGTGCGGCTTGTGCGTGGCCACGGCCAGGGCCTCGTCCTGCCACGGGAAGGACGGGTGGGCCAGGACGATCCGGAGTTCCGGGAAGTCCACGGCGACATCGTCGACCAGCATCGGGTTCGAGTACTTCAGCCGGATGCCTCCGCCGCCGGGGACGCCGGCACCGATGCCGGTCTGGCCGGTGTGGAACAGCGCGGGCACACCGAGTTCCTCGATGGCCTCGTAGAGCGGGTACGCCATCCGGTCGTTCGGGGAGAACGCCTGGATGCTGGGGTGGAATTTGAATCCGCGCACCCCGTGCTCCTCCACCAGGCGACGGGCCTCCCGCACGCCCGCCCGGCCCTTGTGGGGGTCGACGCTCGCGAACGGGACGAGCACGTCGGCGTGGGCGGCGCAGCTCTCCGCGACCTCCTCGTTGGAAATGCGAGGATGGCCCGTGGCGTGCTCGGCGTCCACCGTGAACACCACCGCGGCCATGCGGCGTTCACGGTAGTGGGCAGCCATCTCGTCGATGGTCGGCTGCCGGTGACCGTGCGCCTTGAAGTACTCCTCGGAGGCGCCGAACAGCTCCGGGCTCAGGGCCCCGTGGCCGTCCTTGGAGATCTCCGCGTGCGTGTGCACGTCGATGGCGGTCAGCCGGTCGAGGTCGAGCGCGAGGTCGCCCATGTCACGCCTCCGGGGCCTGGGGCGCGGGGATGCCGTAGGTCTCGGGCTCGGCGCCGACGCCGTCCGGCCACTCGGTGGCGATGGCATCGGCGCTCCACCCGCCGTCGGCGAAGGCGACCGCCTTCTCCTTGGGGTGCGCCCACAGGGCGAGCCGGTCGCCGCCGATGCCGATGGCCTGGCCGGTGACCCCGTCGGAGTCGTCCGAGGCGAGGAAGGTGATCAGTGCGGCGACGTCCTCTACGGTGCCGAGGCCCTCGTCCTTGCGCAGCCAGTCCGGCAGCGGCTCGCCGGTCCGCTCGGACTCCTCGATGACCGGAGCGAACGCCGGGATGGTCTTGGTCATCTCGGTGGCGGCGACCGGCACGACGGCGTTGACGGTGATGCCGGCACGGCCCAGTTCCATGGCCCAGGTGCGGGCCATGGCGACGATGCCCGCCTTGGCGGCGGCGTAGTTGGTCTGGCCGAAGTTGCCGCGCTGTCCGGCCGGGGAGGAGATCAGGACGAGCCTGCCGCCGGTGCCCTGCTCGCGCATCCGGACCGCGGCGGCGCGGGCGCAGGTGAAGGTGCCGCGCAGATGGACCCGGACCACGTCGTCGAAGTCCTCGTCGGTCATCTTCCACAGCACACGGTCGCGCAGGATGCCGGCGTTGGTGACGAGCACGTCCAGGCGTCCGAACTGCTCGACCGCCGCATCGACGAGCTGCCCGGCGGCCTCGCTGTCGCCCACGGCCGCGACGACGCCGGTCGCCCGGCCCCCTTCGGACGTGATCGAGGCGACGGCGGCGTCCACCGTGTCCTTGTCGATGTCGTTGACGACAACGGCGGCGCCCGCGACGGCGAGGGCCTGCGCGTATGCCAGACCGAGACCGCGTCCGCTGCCGGTGACGACAGCGACCTTGCCCTGGAGATCCATTGAGAGGTGCCTCTCGTGAGTGAGAAAAAGAGGAATGCCGAAAGAGCCGACCCGAACCGGGATCGACAGGAATCCTGATGACCGCAAGTCTGAACAATCGACAGGATTCCTGTCAATGCCCTAGGCTGAGACGCCTGCTGCCCCACACGGACCGACACGACGGGAGGACGAACGTGAGCACGTCACTGCTCTACCTGGTCAAGAGGACGGAGCTGGCGGTGCGCGCCCGCCTGGAGGAGCTGCTCAAGCCCGCCGGGGTCACGGCGCTTCAGTACACCGCCCTCACCGTGCTGGAGCGACACGACGGGATCTCCGCGGCACAGCTCGCCCGCGACTCCTTCATCACCGCCCAGTCGATGGCCGACATGGTCCGCACCCTGGAGAGCCGCGGCCTGATCCACCGCGAACCCAACCCCGCCAACCGCCGCGAACGCCTCATCCTGCTCGCAGCCCCCGGGCGGCAGTTGCTCTCCGAGTACGCCGAGCCGGCACGCCGCCTGGAGGAGCGCATGACCGCCGGCCTGAGCGTCGAGGAGACCGACGCGTTCCGGGAGGCGCTGAACGAGGCATGGCGGTCCCTGTCCTGACCGAGCGTTACGACCACCGGGCACAACGGCCTTCGGCGCAGTGGCGGAGTCGCTCGAAAACCGGTGGAACAGCGGCGCCGTGTGCCATTACCGTGCTGCCGACCTGAGTCGTCCAGGCAAGGACATGCCGTTGTACACCCTGTGAGACCTCCCGAGCGCTGATCTGTCGCGCGTCGCACATGTGCGACGCGCTGCTTTTTGCTGCGGACTTCTCACTGGAACCGGTGTACTTCTGTGCTCAACACCTGGGTAGTCATGCCCACTTGCCTGCCGCTTGTTCTCCGCCGCTGTCATGCGTGCGCGTCCGGGCGCTTCCGGACAAGCGGTAAAATTCCGCGTCAACGCACATCACAAGCTCCTCGACGCCTGGCTCCTCGCGCTCTGTACCACTTGCGGGGAGACGGCGAAGCTCACGGTCCTGGAGCGGATGAATGTGCGCTCCGTACGGCCTGAGCGGCTGGACCGGATGCATGGCAATGATCCTGGCCTGGCAGCCGAGCTGCTTCAGGATCCGGCCGTGCTGCGCCGCAATCGCATCGCCCTCGACTGGGACGACGCCTGGCGCCTCGACACCGGCGGATCGGATCATCTCGATCGTGAGGTGATCGACGTCTCGGTGCGCTTCGCGGCGCGGATCCCTGTCCGGCCGGTGCGGCTGATCGCTGAAGGTTGCGGTCTTTCGCGGTCCGAGGTCGAGAGGCTGATCACGGAGGGGAATCCCGTTTCGGCAGTCCGGCTGAACGGCAGGATCTCCGGCGACTTCACCTTCACGCTCAAGCGCTGAGCCCACCTCGGGCACCGGGGCCTGTCCGGCAGGACCTGCCGGACAGGCCTCAGAGGCCGCCGTGGGGAACTCCACGGCGGCCTCGGCTCACTGACCCACTCTTCCGTCGACGCACTCGCGCAGCAGGTCGGCGTGCCCGCAGTGCCGGGCGTACTCCTCGACCCGGTGCACCATCAGCTCCCGAACCGAGATCCCGTCCTTCCCCAGCCGCTCCCCCAAGGCCGGGTGCTCGGCCAGCGCGGCGTCCGTCGCGGCCTGCTCCCGTTCCAGATCGACGTACGCCGCGTCGACCAGGGCCTGATCGGCGACGGCTTCGTCGAAGTCCGCGTCACGCTTGCCGTACAGCTTCGACAGCGGCTCACCGTCGCTGATCCAGTTGCGCCAGTCCCGTTCCACCTCGGCGAGGTGCCGGACCAGGCCGAGCAGCGACATCGTCGACGGTGGCACCGACCGGCGGGCCATCTGCTCCGCGTCCAGGCCCTCGCATTTCATCCTCAAGGTCAGACGATAGTCCGTCAGGAAGCTGTTCAGCGTGGGAAGTTCGCCGTCCGGGCCGACTCCTTCGCTGTTGCGGGGGTCTTTGTCCGGGTCGGTCCACATGTCGGGGTAGACAGTGGCCTGGGTCCATCGTGCGGGTTGATCATTCATGCGTTCATGTTCGTCTGCGAGAGCCCTGACCCGCTACTGGGTTTGAACTCCGGTCACCCGCTGGTGACGCCGGACAACGCTGTCCCACCACTACCGGGTGCTCCAGCCGCGGTCGACGCGCGCGCCGCGTCCTCGCCGAGCGGGTCGACGCCCTGCTGAACGGAACTCGCCCCATGGCCTGCCCCAGAGGCTCAACCGGCACGGCACCCCGGTCAGCCTCGATCTTTCTTTACGGTCGAGGCCGGAGCAAATCCCGTAATCCCTACTGCGCGCCCTTCGCACCGCCCAGGTACGAAGCAATGTGGGAAAAGGTCGCTGTCTGCCGCCCGGAAGCTCTTGACTACGTCCGCGTTCAAGCTCAGCGCGTATTCGTTCTCGTCTGCCGGACCATAGACGACGACTGCGTACAGGTTGCCGTCCTCCACCGCCTTGAACCTGTGGTCGACAGCGAAATATGTGGCGTGCCGGCCGACGTCGTAATTGTAGGTCCGTTCGGCGTCACCGACTTCGTCATCACTTCCCTGAACTTCACGGGAAAGCTCCTGGTATCCAGGGATGGATCTTTTGGCCAATTCGGAGGCCTTCTCCACTGATGCGGCAGGAGAATCTTCCGATACTGAGAAGACCCGAAGCTTCCAAGGCCCTCCATCCAACGGTTTGTAGTTGAACACGCCCGGCTTTGTGATGATGTTGTTGTCCGCTGGAGGACGCCTCCGTCAGAGGACGCCTCCGTTGGCGCGGAGGTTCTGGCCCGTCAGCCATCGTCCGTCCGGCCCTGCGAGGAAGGCGACGACGTCTGCCACGTCGTCAGGTCGGCCGAGGCGTCCGAGCGAGGTCATTCCGATGGCGATCGCCAACCTCTCCGGCTCGTTGGCCGCTCTCAGGAGATCGGTGTCCGTGGCGCCGGGCGATACGGTGTTGACCGTGATGCCGCGTGCGCCCAGCTCACGTGAAGCCACCAAGGTCAGCTGTTCGAGGGCGCCCTTGCTGGCCGCATACGGGGCGTTTCCGCGTGCGGGGAAAACCGTGTTGAGGGTGGAGATGTTCACGATCCGCCCGCCGTCACGCATGTGCCGTGCCGCGTACCGCATCGTGAGAAAGACCGACTTGGCGTTCACGGCCATGACTCTGTCGAAGTCGGCCTCCTCCGTTTCCGCGATGGGCACGACTTCGCTGAGTGTGGCCGCGTTATTGACGAGAACGTCCAGGCCGTCGAGCCGACGTTCGGCTGTAGCCATCAGCTCCTCGGCCGCGCCGGGCTCGGCCAGGTCCAGCTGGACGGCAATGACGTGCCCGCCCGCCTTCTCGGCCTGCCTCACAACGTCATCCGCAGCATCCCGGTGCCGCGCGTAGTTGAAGACCACAGTCGCGCCGTCCCGCGCGAGCCTCAGCACGACAGCCCGGCCGATCCCCCGTGAACCTCCGGTAACGACAGCTGCCTTGCCTGTGAGCACTGCCATGCTCTCTCCCTTCTTCGGTGATCCACCTGGCGTGCACACATGTACCCACCAGACGGCTTCGCATCGCGTCCTGCACGATGGACCCGTGCTGCGGGGAGCGGCTGCTCCCGTTACGGCGGAGTGGATCCGTCGCTGGACACGATGCCACCGGCCGGCTCGGCACCGCCTCGGCGTGCGAAACCCGGAATCAGCTCATTCAACTCACCGGTCATTCTGCGCCGTGTCTTCGCACGGACGGAAGTGCCAGTACCACCGCGACCGCGGTCAGCTGCCACAGCACGCCGAACTCCAGCAACCGGTCTGCTCCCACGACGCCTGACACCGGTCCGGCCAGCGCCAGCCCAAGTGGCCCCAGGGCGAAGGCACCCAGGCTGTCGAACGCACTGACACGTCCGCGGACCTCGGCGGGGATCTCGCGCTGGATGACGGTCGTCACGAGGGTGTTGCACACCGCTGCCCCAGCTCCGGCGAGGAAGGCGGCCGCGGCCACCCAACCCAACGACAGTCCCGCCGCCAGCGCTGCCGCCGGGACTGCCCAGCCCGCGGATGCGGCCACGGA
This sequence comes from Streptomyces sp. NBC_00012, assembly GCF_045040875.1. Classification (NCBI taxonomy): domain Bacteria; kingdom Bacillati; phylum Actinomycetota; class Actinomycetes; order Kitasatosporales; family Streptomycetaceae; genus Streptomyces; species Streptomyces sp. NBC_00012. Next base: position 732,937 of record NZ_CP108310.1, read on the forward strand.
CCAGGCAAGTGCCCGCCGGGGATTCCTGCCGAGCAGCGCCAGGCCGCTGCCGATCGAGCCGATGCCGTACAGGGACAGCACCAGCCCCCAGGCACTGGCACCGCCGAGCCGCTGCTGGGCAAGAGACGGTCCCAGCACCAGGAACGGTGCCCAGAGGACGAAGTTGAAGAGACTGATGTGGAGGGTCGTGACCCACAGCCATGTGCGGGAGGTGAACTCCTTCCAGCCACGCCCCAGTTCGGTGAACACCCCGTGGCCGGGCGCGGCCAACTGCGACAGCGGCAGCCCGGCCAGGGCCAGGACACTCACGCCGTAGCTGACCGCGTCGACAGCGACCACTGTGCCCGCATCGGAAACAGCGATGAGCAGGCCGGCCAGGCCCGGACCCGCGACCGAGGTCACAGCCTGGCCGATCTGCAGCAACGCGTTGGCGTCCGCGAGTTCATCCGCGGGAACGAGGCCAGGCACCAGTGCCGTCAGGCCGGGGCTGAACCCTCCCTCACCGATTCCGAGGAACACCGCCAGGACGACTACTTCCCAGATCCTCGCGCTGTGGGTGAGCAGCAGTACGGCCAGCACGCCTTGGGAGGCGAACCGGAGCAGATCTGCTGTCAGCATGACCGCACGGGCCCCGAGGCGATCGGTGAACACGCCGCCGAGCAGCAGCACGACCAGCACCGCGAGAATCCGGGCTGCCATCACCACACCGACGGAGTCGACCCCGCCGCCGGGCAGTTGCAGCACTGCGAAGGTCGTGGCGATCGTGTTCATCCCGGAGCCGAGCAGCGACGTGCTGTGGCCGACGACGAAGCGGCGGAACCTGGGGTGCCGCAGCGTGCGCAGCCGGTGAGTGGCTGTCCGGGGCCCGGGGACAGCGGGAAGGCGAATGCGAAGCGTCATGGGTCCGCACTCTCCCTGCGCCGAGCTATTCCCTGCAACCTTTTCCGGGAAAGAAAACCGAGCCTTTCGCAATCAATTTCCCTTCCGCATGGATTGCCGCAGTAAATAGGCTCTATTTACTGCAACATGCCTGGTGATAGGCTCAGTTGCGAAAGAGCGAGGCAGCCTCCACGAGGCTCATTTACTGCGGATGGCCAGCATGAGTAAGCGTCAGATCGACGGCGTGGGAAAAGATCTGGCGGCGCCGGTGGAATACAGCGCCGCCGTTGACCGCTACCTTGCTGCGGCCGATCTCGGCAGCGCCTCCCGCCGGGTCTACCGCATCTCGCTGCACGGATGGGCCTGGCCACTGGTCGACCGCCGGGTCCCGACCGGTCGTGAGCGCAGGGGCGCCGATCCGCCCGTCGTTCCTCTTGCCCTGCTCGACGGCCCGAAGGCCTCTCAGCGGCTGCAACGGGGGCTCACCGACCGCGCCGCCACCGCGCAACCACGCACACTGACCCGTGAACTGGCCTGTCTTCGAGCGGCTACGGCGTGGTGGCTGGCACAGGGCTGGATCACTGCGGACCCGGCCACCGGGCTGGCAGCACCAGCGCCCTGCCCGGTACCGGAGCACACCCCCTCCGATGTTTGGAGGGCTGTGAGGGCGAGTGCCGCCGGCCCGGACAGGGCCCGTGGCGCCCTCACCTTGCGTGCTCCTCTCAGGGAGTTGACTCTGTGGCATCTCCTCCACGAGTCGAGGGCCTCCGTCGAGCAGGTGCTCGCCCTCGACATCCACCACCTCGACCTACCCGGCCGACACACCAAGGAGCGCACGACAGGCGCCCTGAGCTGGGGACCGGGAACGGCGCGCCTGCTGCCCATGCTGCTGGCCGGGCGCACCGCGGGGCCGGTGTTCGTCACCGACCGGCGGGCCCCCGCCGGCACACCGGCAGCCGACCGCTGCCCGGTGACCGGCCGAGGACGGCTTTCCTACCGCCGAGCCGCGGAACTCTTCACTTCCGCGACAAGACCGCTCGATCCCGCCGGTCACGGCTGGACCCTGCTCGTCCTGCGCGACCGGGCACCCCGGATGATCCCCCGATGACGCACTGGTGGGACCTCCGTCGTCCACGTCCGATTCGATGCGTACGTCCTCTGCACCGCGACCGTTCCGACGCGGCCGCACCTTGGCGCCCCAGCAGCTTCCGGAACACTTGAGCACCGGACCGGTGACCGGTGCGCTCCTGCGCGAGAGCGGACGCGATGTCTTCTGTCGTCCGGATCCGGTGTCATCGGGGGCACGATCTACGATCAACGCTGCCGAGCGAAAACTGCTTACCGCCGGGGGACTTGAGGCTGTGGACGACCGCGATCCGATACTCGCTGACCGCTACCGCCTGGTGCGCCCGCTGGGGCGCGGCGGGATGGGGGAGGTTTGGGAGGCGCACGACGCCAGCCTCCGGCGGCCGGTCGCGGTCAAGGTGATCTCGGTCCTTGCGGGTGGCGGCAGTCGGGCCGACGAGGCGCGCGCCCGGTTTCTGCGGGAGGCGCGGATCACCGCCGCACTCCAGCATCCTCATATCGTGACCGTCCACGACCTCGGTGAGGCAACCACCGGCCAGGGCACGACGCCGTTCCTCGTGATGGAACTGCTCCGGGGCGAGGGCCTGGACGCCGTTGTCCGGCGCGGACCTGTCGGCGAGGAGGAGGCGGCGCGGTGGGGGGCGCAGGTGTGCGACGCGCTGGGTGAGGCGCATACCGCCGACATCCTCCACCGCGACATCAAGCCCGCGAATCTGTTCGTCGCGGCCTCGGGCAGCCTGAAGGTGCTCGACTTCGGGATCGCCCGCGCCGCAGACGCCTCGGCCACCGGTGACCGGCTGACCCACACCGGGTTCATGGTGGGCACGGCCGCGTACATGGCACCGGAGCAGGCACGCGGGCGGCCCGAGCAGCGCAGCGACCTGTACTCCCTCGGGTGTGTGCTGTTCGAACTGCTCACCGGGCGGCTGCCGTTCGACGCCCCGGACACCCTCGGGTATGTCACGGCGCACCTTCACGATCCGCCGCCCACGCCGAGCAGCGTCCTGCCCGGCGTCTCCGCTCCGTGGGACCGTCTGGTCGGTCGGCTGCTGGCCAAGGACCCGAGCGAACGATACGAATCGGCCGCCGTGCTCGCCGACGAACTGCGGCGCCTCGGTGGTGTGCCGCAGGCCGCACCCGCGGTTCGCTACACCCCCACCGTCGTCGGCCAAGAGGAGCACGCGGCGGGCTCACCGCCTTCGGCTGCCTCCGTGTCCGGCGATCCCGCGGCGGCATCCACGGTTCAGGCGCCTGCCGGGCCCCTCGGTGGAACGGGCATGAGCCGGCGCGACCTGCTCCTGAGGGGTGCGGGCGTCGCCGCGGTCGCGGTCGCCGGAGGGGCGGCGGCGATGTACCTGACCGGCGACCCCGAGCGGGACCCGGTCGCCTGGTCGCAGAAGATCGCAGACGTCGACGTGATCAACGCCGACGGTCCGGACATCGTCCTGGCCGACGGCCGGTGTCATGTGGCCGCCGGCCACTACTACAAGGAGACCGCCGCGCTCCACACCTTCGACCTCGCCACCGGTAAGCGTCTGTGGAAGGTGTCCCTCAACGCGGCCTGGGCCCGGGAAGCACGCTTCACGGTCGTCGCCGGCACGGTACTCGCCCTGACCCATGACTCCGACAACAAAGGCGGACAGGTGCACGCCTTCGACGCTGCCACCGGCGAGCGCCGATGGCAGGAGTCGGTCTCCAACAGCGCCATGGGGCTGGATGTGCACCGGCCCAGCGGCCTGCTGATCACCGGAAAGGACGGTCTGGTGATCGGAGTCGATCCGCGCACCGGCCACCATCGATGGGTCATCGACGCGTCCTCCCCCTACGACGCCTCATGGATCCTGGCCGGTGACCTGGTCCTTTGCAGCGGCGGAACCGCAGTACTCGGCAGGACGGGCAGGAAGCTGTGGACACACTCCGGCTTCCAGCCGCACGGCGACCTGGCGCAGCCCGTGGGCGAGGGCCTGCTCTGCTACGAGGCCGGCAGGACGGCCCAGGTCGACCTCGTCTGCCGCAAGGCGGACACAGGCGAGGTGATGTGGCGGAGCCCGTTCCGGCAGACCCTCCCGGACATCCTCACCACCGATACCTACCAGCCGCTCGACGAGCTCGTGTCGGGCACCACGGTGTTCCTCCCGCTGGCCGCGGGGTCCCGCCGGAAACCGACCGCGCTGAACGGACTCACCGGCGAGCAGGCCTGGACCTACGGCAGTACGTACCAGGGGGTCGGCCTGAAGAAAGGGGCGACGACCCGCGTGGCGGGCGGGTTCGTCCTGCACACGGGATCGGGACCGTTGTGCCTGGCCGCCGAGGACGGCAGGAAACGGTGGCACGCCGACGCCCAGAGAGTGCAGACCACCGGCAAATACGCCCTGCTCTCCGGGACGGAGCGGGCACGAGTGCTCCAGCACTGGACCAGCGTGCGGATCGTGGGAGTGGAGCACGGCCGCACGCTCTGGACAGGCCGGTTCGACAGCACGGCGATGAGCGAGCCTGCCGCGAGCGGCAACTCGATCGTGGTCCTCGACGGCAGCGGCACGCTGTGGGCGGTGCGCGTGTGACCGTTGGGCCTTGCGGGAGAGCGGCCACTACCGCTGGCTGACCCGTGTGTCCCGGCCGGAGTGGGTGCCGCGCATCGCGCGTCCGGGCCTCGGCGTGTCCGGTGTGCACCCTGCGGACGCAGCCCTGTCACCGCCCGGGACGGCGGCCTGGGCGAGGCCGGCGAACAGGCCGGCGGTCTCGGCGAGTGGGGGCGTGAGCCCATGATGGCGCCGGGATGGTTCGGGGAGTGCCGAACTGTTCCGGCCCTAGCGTCGGGGTCATGACGCACACGATGCATGAGTTCGACCGCTACGCGGATATCTCGGCGGCGCTCGCCGACCCGGCGCTCGTCCCGGATCCCCCGGCTACGGACGGTGGTCCGGCCGGGGCCGGCGTCGCGTGGTTGCGTGCCACCGTGGCCCGGTTCAGCTCCGGTGAGCCGCACCGGCGACGGCGGGCTCTGGTGGAGGCCGAACTGGCCCGGCTGGAGCCCGCCGCCCTGCGGCGGGCGGTTGCCGCAGGGCCCGAGGGGGAGGTCCGGGTGCGGGTGGTACGTACCCTTGCGGAGGCTCTGGGGATGCCGGATCCCGGGGCGGTCGCGGAGGCGGTGACCGTGGTGGCCGGGGCCTATTTCGGAGCCGCGGACGCGGCCGCGGACGAGGCGGTGGCCCGGCTGGTGGCGCAGCTGGCGCCGGCGCCCGCGGACGAAGCCGCTCTGGAAGCCGCCGCCAACCGCATCGGGCTGCTGGTGCAGGCCTGCGCGGCGACGGCCGCGCTGGTGGAGGCCGCCGCCGGCAGCGACGTACCGCTGGCCCGGGTGCTCCGCGAGGTTCCGCCGGTACCAGCCATGCGCCGGGTCGCCGCCCGTGCCACCCGGGTCGCCGGTCGAGAGATCGGCGAGGGCGACGTGGTGCTCCTGGACCTCGCGACCGCCAACCGTGTGCACCCCGTGCCCCTCACCTTCGGCGCACCGCCGCGGATCTGCCCCGGCCGGGCTCACGCCCTCGCCATGGCCGACGGCCTGCTCCAGCGACCGCGGACCGCCTTCGCCCGTCTGCACGACCAGGTCACCCCGTTGCTGCTCCCCAATGCCTGGGACTACGCCTCCGCGGCCGTTCTGGCGGCGCAGGGCTTCCCGGCGGTCGGCACCACGAGTCTCGGCGTCGCCGCGGCCGCCGGCCTGCCGGACGGGGCGGCGGCGACCGTCGAGGAAAACTTGGCTCTGGCCCGCCGGCTCGGTCAGGGCTCCTTCCTGTTCAGCGTCGACGTAGAAGGGGGTTTCAGCGATGACCCGGAGAAAGTGGCCGAGCTGGCCGAAAGGCTGTACGACGTGGGCGCCTCGGGGATCAACCTCGAAGACGGGCGTCCGGACAGCACCCTCGCCCCCGTGGAACTGCACGCCGCGAAGATCGCCGCGGTCAAGTCCGCCGTGCCCGCGCTGTTCGTGAACGCTCGCACCGACACCTACTGGCTGGGACGCCAGGAGGAGAAGACCGAGACGCGCCTCGCGGTGTACGAACAGGCCGGTGCGGACGGGGTATTCGCGCCGGGGCTGTCGGATCCGGACCGGATCGCCGCCCTGACGGAAAACCTCACCGTCCCGCTGAACATCCTGTACACACCGACCGGACCCACCCTCGCCGAGCTGGCCACGATGGGCGTGCGCAGGATCAGTCTCGGCTCGCTGCTCTACCGCAACGCCCTGGCGGCGGCCGTGACCACTGCGACCGCCGTCCGCGACGGCCTGCCGACAGAACCTGCGACCCTCTCCTACGCGGAGGTACAGGCATTGGGGGCGCCTGCCCATCTGCGACGTGGTGACACCTGCGTCCGGCACGACGCGTGACCTGACGGCGGCGCGTGCGCACGGCCGTGTCCAGCAGCGCCTTGAGCAGCACCCACGCGTCGTCGGTCAGATCTCCTCTGCTGAGCATGGCCAGGGCACGGGTCACCGCATGGGAGGAGTACGCCCGCCCTGCCCGAACTGCTCGCCGCCTGCCCACTCGTCGGCGAGCAACGCCCATACTTCAAGGTCGTGGCGCTCACCGTTCATCGGGAACACACTGCGCGAGACGCCCTCCTGTGTCATGCCCAGCCTTCTGGCGACGGCGATGCTTGCTAGGCCTTGCCCCCGGCGTCGGGACCGAGTGCGGGGGAAGTTTGCGGCGCGTAGTGGGGCCGGCCGTCCTGTGCGTGTTGCGCGATCTGCGGGTACCCGGAGCGGAACGCCGGAGCGAGAGTGCGCCCGGTCGCGTCGGTGTGTCTGTTCTCGTACAGCTGATGCGCGCCGTACACGAGCAGCGCCCAGGCCAGGCAGGTGAACGCCGCCGTGTCCAACAGCGAGGATCTGCGGCCCCTCCTCACCGCGTTCGCATCCCGTCATCTCGGCTGCACCGTGCAGATCCGCGCCATGGGCTACAACGATCCCTTCTCCGCCCTGCGCCGCGGCACGATCGACGTCCTGCTCGCCTGGCTCCCCATCCGGGAACCGGACCTCACCGTTGGCCCGGTGGTCTGTACCGAGCCCGTCGTGCTGTGCGTGTCCTCCACCCACCGACTGGCCACGCGTCGCTCCGTCTCCTACGAAGACCTCGCCGACGAGGCCGTCCTGACCGGCGCTGCGCCCGACTACTGGCGCGAGTCGCTCATACCTGCGCACACGCCCAGCGGACGGCCGATTCCCAGGGGGCCGTCCGCGGTCGACGGCACGCAGCTGCTTGCCATCGTCGGCAGCGGGGAAGCGGTCTGTCCCGCGCACGCGCACGCACTGCGCTACTACGCCCGGCCCGATATCGCCTACATCCCCATCCACGATGCCCCGCTCAGCCGCTGGGCACTGTGCTGGCGCGCCAGCAGCGAGACCACCTTGATCCGCAACTTCGCCGAGGTCGCCGACGACCTCGGCCCGTTGCCGCTGTGACGCTCCGTACGTCATCTGCCCCGGCCGTAACGCACAGGAGCGGGACCCGTCGCGGCCTCCGCGCACCTCTCGCGCACCTTCTGCACAGCGCTGGAGCCGGGCGGCATCCCCGGTCGTAGCCCGGCGCAAAGTGCCTGATCGCAGGGGGCGAGCGAGTGCTATCGTCGCCCGCATGCCCGAACTGACCGCACCCACGGACCGGCTTCGGTCCTCATGGCTCGCGGCGCGTGACGAGTGGACGCCAGGTGCCCACCAGGACGGGGCCGGCTTGCGTCTCGCTCCCGAAGCCGACCGCGACGGCCCCGAGGTCTTCTCGGCTTGGGTCAGGCAACTGCAGCAGCAGTCGGACAGGTCAGTTGTCCTGGGGAGAGGGGCGCGTCCACGCCACCCACTGGTGGATCGTCGAGGGTGACAGCTATCTGGGAGCCATCGATCTGCGGCACCGCCTGAACGCCTTTCTTGTAGACAGGGGTGCGGCCGTGCCGGTTGCAGCCACTCGTCGATGGCGGCGGCCAGCAGAGTCAGTGGCACCGTCAACTCTCCATTTGCGGCGGGCGGGTGTGTGCCGGCTTCCGGCACGTCGCTCCGCGGGGTAATGGGGCGCGGGGGGGCGGGGGGCAGGAACACGGAGACGGATGTACGAAGGCGGCTCCGAGGGGTGATCCTCGGAGCCGCCTTCTATTTCCCTTGCCCGCTGCGGTCGTTCGTTCCCTTCACCTCCTCCCCGGTCCTCCGTGATCAGGCGGGCACTCTCACTGACCTGGCGGCTGAGGGCTGTCCCGCAGTCCCTGGCGGGACAGCCCCCTAGGCGGACTTCCTCAGCGTCCTCCCGGTGACCATCACCCCCGCCAGGACTGCCGCGGCCAGGGTGCCGACGATCGCCGTGACGATGGCTCCGTCGTTCAGGTGCAGGCTGACGTCGGACGAGGTGGCCTGGGAGAGACCGGAGGCCATTCCCGCCAACGGGGGCAGCGTCACCAGGACCCCGAGGCCGGCTCCGACGACCACCAGCAGGGCGGTCCCGCCGACGGCCAGCTTGAGAAGCTGGCGGACGGTGCCGCCGGCGGACTTCATGACCGCGTAGTCGCGGCGCCGGCCGTGGGCCGCCATGGCCATGCTGTTGGCGACGGCGATCACGCTGTAGCCGACGGCGATGACGATGAGCATGGCAGCCAGGCTGTCGGTGAGCTTCGCGTCGGTGTTGTAGTCGTCGAGGGCGTACTGCATGGCGTCGTGCACGGCGGTGCCGGGGACCGCGGCGGAGGCCTTGTTGCCCGCCGGGACGAAGATGTCGTCGGTGAGCGCGGCCAGGTCGTGGGCCCGGACCAGGTCACGGGCGACCACGAAGTCACCGCGGCCGGGTCGTCGGGCAGGACACGGTCCGCTTCTCGCCGACGAAGGCACGAGCGACGACTGACTCGCGTCCTGGACATCGAGTCGAGGACCCTGCCCTACCCGGAAGAGGCCTCTCGCCGGATCTGGGAGCGGCACGACCCTGCCCCCTACGACCTCATTCATCGACGAGCACGGACCTGAAGCCTCCCGGAAGAGCGGTTGGGAGCCCACCGGCGTACTGCGTCGCCCCGCAATCCGATCCGGGGAGGGGCGCGGCGCCCTTGATCTGCATGGCTCTTCGATGGACAACCCCAGGCGAGCAGGACTCGCGCGCGGGAGCGCGAAGCCGGCCGCGCGAGTTCAGGGGCGGCCCGGACCGGTTCGGGCCGCAGTACTCACAGGCGGCGGTGTCGGGCGACGCTCCGCCCGGCCGCCTCGCCGAGGTTGTGCCACCACTGCCGCCGGGCTTGGCACCTCCCCGGGGCCCGCGAAATTTTGGCCGCCGAGGCATCCCACATACCCCCCTGGGGTATATGGTTACGATCGACGTCCTGAACGGACGACGCCAGAAGGCGCATTACACCTATGGAGATGTCATGAGGAATCACTCCGGTCACGACCAGACCGACCACGGCGCCCACAGCGGTCACGACGCCCAGCCCGGTGGGCTGTCGGTCTCCCGCAACGGCTACACCCTCGTGCTCGACTCGACGATCCTCAACTCCGGCGTGCAGCCGATCAGCTTCCGGGTGACCGGCCCCGACGGGCAGGCGGTGACCGAGTTCATACCCGAACACGAGAAAGAACTGCACTTCATCGCCGTCCGGCGCGACACGGCCGGATTCCAGCACGTGCACCCCGTGATGGACAGGAAGGGGACCTGGAGCGTCGAACTGAGCCTGGATCCCGGGGACTGGAGGTTCTTCACCGACGTCCACCCGGCCGGCCACGACGGAACCATGACACTCGGCATCGACGTCGCGGTCGCCGGGCCGTACGACCCGCGGCCGCTCCCCGAGTCCACCGGGATCGCGCGGATCGGCGAGTACACCGTCGCGCTCGACGGTGAAGTCCTGCCCGGCGAGGAGAGCCGACTGACCCTCACCGTCAGCCGGAACGGCCGCCCCATCACCGACCTGCAGCCCTACCTGGCCGCGTACGGGCACCTGGTGGCACTGCGCGTCGGCGACCTGGGCTACCTCCACGTCCACCCGGAGAGCGAACCCGGTGACGGCACCACCGCACCGGGACCGGAGATCGCCTTCATGGTGGTCGCGCCCACGGCCGGCACCTACCGCCTGTACCTGGACTTCCAGCACAACGACATCGTCCGGACGGCCGAGTTCACGGTGCGGACCACCGCGGCCACCCCCCGCTCGGACGCGGCGCCCCAGGCCACACCCGAGCACGGAAGCCACCACCACGGCCACCACGCACACCACTGACCGCGTGGACGCCGCTGATCAGCTGCCGCGGCACACAGCACGGCCAAGGGGCGCTCGGCTCGTCGAACCCCACCGCCCCCGGCCCATCCCCACTTCGGAAGGAGCGTCATGCCACGCCTGACCCGACTCACGCCCGACACGGCGGTCGGCGCCTCGCGCGACCTCCTCGCCGACCTGGTCTCACGCCATGGCCAGATCGGTGACATGGTCTCCACGATGGCGCACTCGCCGGCCGTGCTGGGCGGCTACCTCCAGCTCAGCCGGGCCATGGGACGAGCCAAGCTCGACCGCAGGACCAGCGAACGGATCTCGATCGCCGTCCAGGTCCTGCAGGGATGCGGGCTGTGCCTCGACGCGCACGTCAGTGCCGCCCGCGCCATGGGAGTGGACGAGGAAGAGATCGAGCGGGCCCACGCGGGTACCTCGGCAGATCCCGCGATCGCGGCGATCATCACCCTCGCCCTCCATATCTACCGCGAGCCGACGTCGATCACCGACGAGCAGGTCATCGCGCTGCGGGAGCACGGCTACAGCGACCGTGCGATAGCCGATGTCGTCGGCGTCGTCGCACTCAACATCCTCACCGGCGCCTTCAACCTGCTCGCCGGCCTCGCACCGGGGAGCGACACCGGTGCGTAGAGACAACCCCGCCTGTACTCGCGGGGCACGGCCTCCACTCCGGGGCCGCGCCCCGCCGCACGGAAACGGAAGGAACCCGTCATGCGTCTGTTCGCCGTCCGCGACTACCGCCACCTGTTCGGCGCCCAGGTCATCGCCCTGTTCGGTACCGGGCTGACGACAGTGGCCCTCGGGCTGCTCGCCTACGACCTCGCCGGGCCGCGCGCCGGCATGGTCCTCGGCACCGCCCTGACCATCAAGATGGTCATGTACGTGGTCATAGCCCCGCTGGCTGCCGCGTACGTCGACCGGATCCCCAGGAGAAATCTCCTGGTCCTCCTCGACGTGGTCCGCGGTGCGGTGGTCCTGGCGCTGCCGCTGATCACCGAGGTCTGGCACATCTACGTCCTGATCGGCCTGCTCCAGGCCGCCTCCGCGGCGTTCACCCCGACGTTCCAGGCCGTCATCCCCGACATCGTCACCGACGAGTCCGACTACACACGTGCCCTGTCCGCCTCCCAGGTCGCCTCCACCATGGAGAGCCTGCTCAGCCCCCTGATGGCAGCCGTCGCCCTGGCGTTCATGAGCTTCGACCGGCTGTTCCTGGGCACCGCCGCCGGATTCCTCGTCTCCGCCCTGCTCGTCCTGTCGACGCGCATCCCCGATGCCCGCCCCAGTACCCACACCAAGGCGTGGGACAAGGCGGCAGCAGGGATCAGGACCTTCCTCAGGACGCCCCGGCTGCGCGGCGTCATGGCGCTCAATCTCGTGGTTGCGGCAGCGGGGTCGATCGTCGTCGTCAACACCGTCAACCACGTCCGTGACGAGCTCGACGGCTCGCAGTCGGACGTCGCCTGGATGCTCGCCGCCTCCGGCACCGGAACTCTCCTCGCCGCCCTCGTGCTTCCCCGCGTTCTCGACCGGGTCACTGCCCGCACCGTCATGATGACCGGCGCCGGAGTCCTCGTCGGCGGCACGGTCGCAGCGGTGACGCTCATCGCGGCCGGACTGACCACATGGACCGGTACGGCGATCATCTGGACCGTGATCGGCATCGGCATGGCACTGATCATCACACCGACCGGCAAGGTCCTGCGCGCCTCCGTCGGGCGGGACGCGATCCCCGAGGCATTCGCGGCCCAGTTCTCCCTGTCGCACCTCGCCTGGCTGATCACCTATCCCGTCGCGGGGTGGCTCGGCACGACCGCCGGCTTCACCCCCGCCTGGTCGGTCCTCGCGGTCCTCGCCGGGGCGGGAGCGATCGGTGCCCCTCTTCTGTGGCCGCGCCACGACGCACGAGGAGCCATGACCAGACCGGTGGCACCCGCCCGACACACGCCCGGCAAGGACCGGTCCACCCTCACCAAGGCCGCCTGAAGCGCTGCGTACAGCGCAGTGACGCGGCCGCGCCATCAGGAGTCACGGCCCCCGGGGACCCGCAGAACGGGCTCCCGGGTCCTACGTCGTCCATCGGAGGAAATGCCGACCGCTGATCATCCACGGGCAACCGACTTGGGACCACTGACATCGCGCCCTGTGGCGATCAGTAGGACGCGATCGAGATGTGGGTGCTCGTCAGCAAATCCGCCAGGGTCGGAGTTTCTCGGGGTTGCGCACTGCCCAGATCTGCCTGATCCGATCGCCCGCGATCTCGAACGCGAACACGGTCACGAGGCTGCCGTCCTGGTGCGCCGCCAAGAGATCCCGCGTGGTCGGCGCGGTTCGTGAGGCTGCGGGGGACCGAGCCGGAGAACACGCCGCAGGAGGTGGGCAGGCAGGCAGGCAGGATCAATGTCCGTGACCGGCGCACCCAGTCGTCTCCGGCGTCGGGGGTGGGCTCACGTCATGGGCATGAATTCGGGCAGGGTGAGGGCCGAATGGGCCGGTCGTCCCTCCTCGGAAGGTACGGCGCTGAGGTTGCGCAGCATCTCGTTGCGCCGCTCCAGGGCCTGGGCGGTGGTCGGGAAGAGTGCGGCATCGCCCTCGCCGACCTGGTCCTGGTTCAGGGTCACGAACTCACGGGTGTTGTGTTCGTAGGCGGCGAAGCCCGCGGCGTGGTCCCGCTCGGCCAGGGAGCCGGCGAGCATGTACGCGCCGACGAGCGCGAGGCTGGAGCCCTGTCCGGTGAGGAACGAGGGCGCGTACGCGGCGTCGCCCACCAGCGCGACCCTGCCGCTGGACCAGTGGGGCATGCGGATCTGGCTGACCACGTCGAAGAACAGGTCGTCCGCGTCGCGCATGGCGGCGACCATGCCTGGGACCTCCCATCCTGCGTCGGCGAAGACCGCGGCGACCAGGTCCCGTTGGGCTTCCGGGTTCCGGAACGCGTGGAACGGCGGTTGCGGGTGGGCGAAGTTCAGGAAGGCGTGCACTTCGTCGTTGTCCCCCACGGAGTAGAGTGCCGCGGCCCTGCCCGGGGTGTTCCACACCGTGCTCTCCCGGAAGAGCCCGAAGGTGTTGCGCATGGTGAACCCGGCGAAGCAGTAGCCGAGGTACCGGTGGAACTGCGCTTCGGGGCCGAACAGGAGCTCGCGGGTGCGTGAGTGCAGACCGTCCGCACCGAACACCATGTCGAACGTACGCCTGCTGCCGCCGCGGAAGGTGACGTCCACACCGTGGCCGGACTGGTCGAGGGTGTCGATGGAGTCGTCGAACAAGAACTCCACGTCGTCACGGACCGCCGCGTGGAGAGCGTCGGTCAGATCCCCGCGCCGAACCTCCAGGTCCCGTCCCGCGACACCGCCGGTGATGGTGTGCGGGTCGACCGAGGCCACCTGGCTGCCGTCCGCTTCGAGGAAGGTCAGCCGGCGCAGGTCGATGTGCGCGTCCTGCAGTCGCGGCAGGATTCCCATCCTCCGGACGACCTCGAATGCGGTGCCGCGCACGTCGATGGGGTAACCACCGTCACGCGGTGCGCGCGCCTTCTCGACCACCGTGACGGCGAATCCGTAGCGGTTCAGCCAGAACGCCAGGGCGGGCCCCGCGATACTGGCCCCGGATATCAGGACCTTGCGCCTCGGCGTGGTGCGGACGTCCCTCAACGCATCGGTGCGGTTCATTCCTTGACTCCTTTGCTCATGGTGCGGGCGACAAGCAGGGACAGCGCCGTGACGGCGCCGGCTATGACGAAGCCGGTGACGAAGGCCGATTCGGCCGGGACGTCCGACCCGGAAGGGGTCCCGGCGGTGAGGAGCGCACCACTGACCTGCGCGCCCACGGCGTAGCCGAGCACGCGCGTCACCAGAACCAGACTGGTGGCGATGCCGGTGTCACCTCGATCGACGGATGTGGCGGTGCTGGTCACCATCGCCGTGACGCACAGGCCGTTGGCGAGCGCGATCAGCATCTTGCCGATGACGAGGTGCCAGACCTCGGTGTGCAGGGCTGCCAGGCCGATCAGGGCGGCGACCATGATGACGATCCCGGCGGTGACCACGGCACGCGGGCCGAGACGCCGCGCCCCGATCCCGCTGATCGGCCCGGCCAGCGACGCGGCCACGGCGCCGGGCAGCAGGAAGAAGCCGATCTCGGTGGCGCCGGCCCCGAAACCGTACTCGTCGGCGGGCACCGCGAACAGCTGCGGGACGAGATAGACCGCCACCGAGGTGCCGACGCAGATCACGAACGTCAGCACACACGACTTCCACACCGCGGGCCGGGCAAGCATGCGCAGGTCGACCATCGGCGAGGCCGCACGACGCTCGACGGCTGTCCATCCGGTCGCGAAGGCGGCCAGAACCACGATGAGGGCGCCGAGCACGAGTGGCTGCGAGCCGATGTCGGGCGCCAGCGCGAGCACGATCATGAGCGTGGCCAGCGTCCCGCTCAGGAGAACCAGGCCGGGCCAGTCGACCGCGGCGTCGTCCGACCGGCCCGGCGGATCGTGCGGCATCAGCCTGTTCACGAGCACCGTGGCCCCGATGACCGCGATCGTCGGCAGTGCGAACATCCAGTGTCGGGACAGCCCTTCCGCCACGGGCCCGGCCGACAGCGTTCCCGCCATCCCGCCCCCGACGAACAACCCGCTGACCACCCCGATCGCCACCTTCGACGCTCCCTCGGGGAGGTGTTCACGCACCAGGATGAACGACAGGGGCAGCGCGCCCACCATCGCTCCCTGCAGTACCTGACCGAGCAGCAGCACCGGCAGGTTCGGCGCCAGGGCGGACGCCAGACCGCCGGCACCGACCACCGCCATCAGCCGGATCAGGACCCGTTTCCCGCCGTAGCGGTCGCCCAACCTGCCCGCGACCGGCGTGACGAGCGCGCCGGTGATGAGGAGCACGATGCTGAGTAACGCCCCTTCGGTGGGGCTCATGTCCAGTTCGCGTTGCAGGAGCGGCAGCGTCGGCGTCACCACCGATTCCAGGGCACCGGTGGCGACTGCCAGCATGCCGAGGGCTCCGACAGCGGCCTTCCCGATGCGAACCGGGGGAGCCGGAGTTGCGGTCATGGACGTCCTTTCCGTCATTGCAGGCGAGGAAGGAATCGGTCGTACATGTAGCGCTGCCGCCTTGCCGGGCCCGGCGCGGACACAACGGCCATTCACGCGGGGCGCGGTGCGGATGGTGCTCCGTGGACGGGTCCGAGGTCGTCCGGCGGGGTGAACCCGTAGATGTGTGGCGTGAGTTGGAGCCCGCACGGCTGCGCCGGGCGATCAGGTGTACGAGTGCGGCAGGTACTGAGGCGAGACTACACTACACCGTGCAGTGTAGGACGGTTAGGATGTGCCCATGCCCACCACGAAGACGCCGACCACGAAGACAGCGGCCACGAAGACACTGCGCGAAGGGTCCGCGCGGAAGCGGGCCGCCATCCTCTCGGCGGCCCGAGAGCTGTTCCTCGCCGACGGCTTCGACCGGTCCAGCGTCGACGCGGTCGCCGCCCGGGCCGAGGTGTCCAAGCGGACCGTCTACGACTACTTCGGCGACAAGCGGACGCTGCTGCAAGCAGTCGTCGACTCCGTGGGCCAGTCGCTGATCACCACCATCCGGCGCACCCTCGACGAAACCCTCTCCGGCCCCACCGAGGCCGCCGATCTCGAGGACGCCCTGATCACGTTCTCGATGCGCATCGCGACCGACATGCTCGGCTCGGCGGAGTACGCGACGCTGCAACGGCTGATCCGGGCCGAATCCGGCAACCTGCCGCACGAGGGCTACAACTCCATGGCCGACGCCCCCGACGAGGCAATTGCCGAGCGGTTCGCCGCCTTCGACGAGGCCGGGCTGCTCGATGTCCCCGACCCCCGCCTCGCGGCCGCCCAGTTCATCGCGCTGGCCTTCGGCGTCGCGCTGGACAGGCTCGGCTCCGCGAATGCCGCCGAGGACACCCGCGTCCAGCCACTCGTCGTCGAGGGAGTGCGGACCTTTCTACGGGCATACCGGGCCGCGTAGGGGCGGGGCAGCACGAAGCAACGGTGCGCCGTCAGCCCACATTTCCCCCTCTCCCCCTCCCCCGCGAGCTCGACGCGGGCACGATGCCGGGCCAGGGTGCTCAGGAGTTCGGCCGGGGCGCCCCGGTGCGGCGAGACGACCGCCGGGGCATGATCTCCTGCGTGACGAGGGAAACGAATGCGGGCGTGGACGCTGATGGAACCCATCCGTGGGACGCGCGGTTGGGCTGGGCGTACGGGCTGATAGCCGACGATCCCGCCGAACGGGCTGCGGCACTGGTCCGCCTTGCTGACACCCAGGGGAACGTGCGGGACGCGCATGGCCGGTTCAACGAGATGTGGCGCCTGACGCTGCCGCTCGGTGGAAAGGAGCAGTGGCGGGATCCATGGCGGGATCCGGCCTTCCTGCAGGCATACGAGACGTACCTCGAAGCCGGGAGTCATGTACTGCCCAACGCATTGTGGAACCGCCCTCCGGGCGATATCCGGACATGGCCGGGTCTGCCCTACGCACTCCTCTTCCTGGAATGGGAGGCAAGGTATCCACACGAGTGG
The DNA here is from genome assembly GCF_045040875.1 of Streptomyces sp. NBC_00012. NCBI lineage: Bacteria > Bacillati > Actinomycetota > Actinomycetes > Kitasatosporales > Streptomycetaceae > Streptomyces > Streptomyces sp. NBC_00012. The sequence goes on from NZ_CP108310.1 coordinate 749,711, forward strand.
ACCCTGCATGCCAAGAAGTGGGGTACGAAACAGAGCCTCATCCGGGACGTCGCGGTCGCCGGCCATGACGAGACGGTCAGGGCGAAGCTCACCGACCTGGTCGAGATCGTCGTTCGGAGGGCATACCGCTGCAAGGACCGCGAGTACCTGCGCGTTGCCCGAGCCGTGGACAGCGAGGACCTGCGCGGCAGGCTTCAAACAGCCGCCCGGTCCGACGACCCATGGGCGAGGCTGCATGCCGGCTACGTTCTCCGGCTCCTGGATCACCCCGAGGTGCCCAACACGATCCGCGTCTGGCAGAACTGGGTCGCGGCCGAAACCGGCGCCAGAGGGTGAGGCCTCCGTCCTCCCCTCCGCGAGGTGGCTGCCCACGGCTGTATCCATGAGGACACAGACATTGTCCAGCCCGTCCCGGGCCTTGGGCGGAGGTCTCGGACCCGCGTGGTCGGTGGTCGGGTCGACGGGCCGCACTCGGTGGGTTCCGGGCGAACCGCTACCGTACGGGAGCCGAGCAATCCGATCGTTCTGAATCGTGTGGGGTGTCTGTGGTGGCCTTCGGTGACAACGGTCCGGCGGCCCGGCACGGTGCGGGCGGCCGCAGGGCGGCTGCGCGGCGGCGGCGTCGGCCCCCGGCGGGACGATGTGGCCGAACTGGCCCGGCTCGGCGACGAGCATCCGGACCTGCGCGGCCGGACGTGGCGGAGGCGGTCTGCGCGTTCGTCCGCGAGCACCTGGCCCGGGACGAACCCCCGGCGGACGGCGGCAACGATCCGGCCGGGCCTGAGGTACGGCGGGCGGCGCTCGCCATGCTCGCCGACCGGTTGCGCCCCGTACCGGACGCTGCCGGGCCGGACACCGCCCGCTGGGACGGCATTGCGGTGGACCTGACCGGCGCGGTCGTGGACGGCGTCGACTTCACCGGCTGCCGGTTCGCCCGCGCGACCTTCGCCGACTGCCTGTTCCGCGGCGCGACCACGTTCGAGGGTGCTCGGTGGGCGGACGACGCGGTGTTCCCGCGCGCGGTGTTCTCCTGCGACGCCCGGTTCCACGGCCGGGCCCGGTTCGGCGGGGAGGCCGTCTTCGGCCGGGTTCGGTTCCACGGCCGGGCCCGGTTCGACGCCGCCCGGTTCGACGGGCTCGCCTGGTTCGGCTTCGGCGAGGAGGGTGTCTGGGAGGAAGAGGACGGGGCGGATCTCGACGACGACGACGCCTGCACGAGATGTTCCGGCCGACGACCGTGATCCCCTGGCGCGAGCCGAACGAGGCCGGCCCTCACTGGCCCGATGCGTATCCGATGGGTGAATACCAGACCTGGGAGGAGGGCGGGGACGGGGCGCTGTTCCGCGGTGCCGCGTCGTTCCGCGGTGCCGCGTCGTTCCGCGGTGCCGCGTCGTTCCGCGGTGCCGCGTCGTTCCGCGGTGCCGCGTCGTTCCGCGGTGCCGCGTCGTTCCGCGGCGCACGCTTCCGGCGCGCCGCGTGGTTCTGGAAGGTGCGGTTCGGCGCCGCGGCGGTGTTCCGCGGCGCGCGCTTCGACTCGCAGGTGTACCTGGACCAGCCCGCCGCCGACCTCACCGACGCCCGCGCCGCGGCCACCGACCTCGAACAGCGGTGGCCGTTCGGCTGGACGGCGGCGCCCGCGGACGGCGGCCCGGCACACCTGACGACCGACGCCGCCGTCGCCCCGTACGCACACCAGCTGGCCGCGGCCGAGGGATCCGTACGGCTGGCCGGGCTGCGGATCCTGGACGTCCACGGGCCGGTCCGCCATGACGGCGCGGACCTCGGCGAGGAGCACCTCGCCCTGTCCGGCCTGTCCCGTCGGCACACCGCCCGCGCCACGCTCGCATCGCTGCTCGCGGCCCGCCCCGCGCCGTGACCACACCGCCGGTCCGCCCCCGGTGAACGTGAGGCCGCCCGGCGGTCCGCCGAGCAGACGCAGGCCGGAGAGGAAGCCGGCGACCTGGCCGGGCATGTCGAGGGTGGCGGGCAGCTCCGGGGCCGGGCGGCTGAGATTTCTCGGGGACGACCCCACCCGGTTTCGGGGTTCTCCCGGAGTGTGCCGAGGTGTCCGCCGCCCGTAGCGTGCGGGCATGTCAACTTCCCTGCGTATCAAGGCCTTCGTGGCATGCGCGGTGGTGCTCGCCGCCACCGCCACGACCACCGGGACGACTGCCGCCACCGCCGCCGCCCCGGACCCGATCGCCCGCTTCCACGGCCAGCACATCGACTGGCACGCCTGCGCCCTCGGCTCCGGCGACGAGCTCGGCCAGAAGCTGGACGCCGCCGGCGCCGACTGCGCCGACATCACCGTGCCGCTCGACTACGCCGACCCCGACGGTCGCACGATCACCGTCGCCATATCCCGCCTGAAGGCGACCGACACCGCCGACCGTGTCGGTCCGCTGCTGCTCAACGACGGTGGACCGGCCGGCCCGAGCCTCCACATGCCACTGACCAAGTCGGAGGTGATGGGAGAGGTCGCCGGCCGTTACGACCTGATCGGCATGGACCCGCGCTTCGTCGGCCGGAGCACCCCACTGGACTGCGGCTGGGACCTCGGCTCCGCCCTCGTCCGCTCCGCGGGATCCGGCCCGGCGGCGTACCGCCAGGAGGTCGCCGTCGCACGCGACCTGGCCGGGCGGTGCGAGCGCGCCCACGGCGACGTGCTGCCGTACGTCACCACCCGCAACACCGCCCGCGACATGGACGTCGTCCGCGCCGCCCTCGGCGCGGACGCCCTCTCCTACCTCGGCTACTCCTACGGCAGTTACCTCGGCGAGGTCTACACACAGCTCTTCCCCGGCCGCACCGACCGCATGGTGCTCGACGGCGTCAACTCCCCGGAGCACTACAGCCAGACCCTGCTGCGCGGAGCCGAAGCGGCCAACGAGGCGGCCCTGCGCGCATGGGCGTCGTGGGCTGCCGCACGGCACGGCACCTACGGTCTTGGCGCCACGCGCGCCGAGGTCCTGGCGACGGTGGATCACATCCTCGGCGCCGCCGCGCAGAAGCCGTTGCGGATCGGGAAGGCATACCTGCTGGACGAGCACGTGCTCCCCGCCGTCTTCATCGGCGGCCTCGGCAGCGACCTCGACGAGCGGCGCGCCGAACTGGCCGCGACCGTACGTCTCCTGGCGCGCGCCGCGGACCGGGAGCCGGTCGAGCCGTCCGAAGCACTCGCCGGGCAGATGGAGTTCCTGCTGACCGGGGCAGGTTCGGCCCCTTCCAGCCAGATGACGGCGATCATCTGCGGCGACGTCGCCGAGCGGCGCGGGGTCGGCAGCTACTGGCGCGCGGTCCAGGAGTCCCGCGAGCGGTTCCCCCTCGTCGGGCCGCTGGCCAACAACATCACCCCGTGCGAGTTCTGGGACCGGCCCGCCGAGGCGCCGACCGTGCTCGACAACGACGTCCCGGCCCTGCTCGTCAACGCCACCTCCGACCCCCGCACCCTCTACGCCGGCGCCGAGGCCCTGCGCGAGCTGTGGCCGAGCTCCCGGCTGCTCACCGTGCACGGCGCCCGCCAGCACGGTTTGTACGGCGAGTACGGCAACGCCTGCGTCGACCAGCGCGTCAACGCCTACCTGCGCACGGGGCGGCTCCCCGCGCGCGACCTGACCTGCGAGGCGTAGCCCGTTCCGCTGATCACAGCAAGCGGAAGCGCTCCCGATGAAGCGTTCATACCGGCGTTCCCGTCAGGGTGTGCATGATGTGGTCACCGAGGCGGGGCAGCCAGTCGGGCCGCGCGTTACCGACAAGGTGGTCACCGTGCGGGACGGGCAGGTAGGTGCCGTGCGGTGCCAGACGGGCCACGGGCTCGCCGTTCGTCACGCCGGGAATGATGTCCCGGTCGACGTCCACGACCAGGAGCGGGGCCGCGATGCGGGGTGCCAGGCCGGCGAGGTCGACGTGGCGGGCGAACTGCCGGGCGGCGTCGGCGTCATCGCCGAGAGATCGGGAGCAGTGGCCCGCGGACGCGTTGGCGATGCTGTTGAACCGCCGTGATCGGAACGTAGTAGCCTGACCACACCAAGTGACCGCGAACTCGGCCGAGTTCATCCTGCCCAGGTTGCGAGCGGTCTGTCCCTCCGGCCGGCCCGCTCGGAACGAGCCCACCGCACTGCTGGACGCGATGGCTCCGGGCGCCGTGACAACAAGCCCGCCGCCGCGCGCCATCAGTCATGGCGGTCGGCGGTCGGCGGTCGGCGGTCGGCGGTCGGCGGTCGGCGGTCGGGACACGGAACGGGAGGAAGAGCGGGATGACGCAGGCTGCGGGGATCGAGCTGGACGAGCGAATGCCGGGACGTCGGTGGACCGTGCGTCTGGACGCCTTCGGCCGGGGCAGTGCGGCGGTGCGTGTCTCGTGCAGCCGCCCCGCCTGTGCCGAGCAGCGTCTGCCGTCCGCGGCCGCCGGCCGTGCCGCCGCGATCGCCCACCTCGGGGCCCACCTGCGTGCCGCCGCAGCGCCCAGGGCCGGGGCGTACTGCGCGTGCAGGGCCGAGGGCTGCCACAGCCATCTGCCCGACACCGGCCGGCCCGCGCGTGACGAAACCTGGCGGTGCGGCGGGCCGATCGTCCTGGCCGTGGTCACCGACCGGGCAGGACGCTGGTGGCAGGCCCTGGAGTGCTGCTCGCGGTGCGCGGCCGCCACGCCCGGAGCGAAGACCGCGGCCACCTCCCGGGCCCCCGGGCCCCAGCCCTCCGAACGCCCGGCCCCCGCAGCCCCGGGTGCGGGCACACCACAGTTCTCCGACCGCCAGGTCGCGGCCGGAGCGGGGCTGCCGGCTCCCCGCTCCGCACCCGTGCGGCGCCGTCCACCGCAGGCGAAGATCGCCCAGCGCGTCATCCCGCGCGATCTGCGACCCGTCGCCCTGCGGGATGAACTCATCGAACTCGGTGACCTCTTCCGTGCCTACCAACAGCGCGACCAACCCGACCTGGCGCTCCTGGCCGACCTCCACACCCGCAAGGCCGGCGCCTTCGCGGCCTGGGCCGAGGCCACCGGCGACACCGGCCTGCGGCTGGACGCCCAGCGTGCCGAGCAGGCCGCCACCGCCGCCCGCCTCCAGCACCTGCAACGCACCGGTCTGGCCACGAGCAGCACCGACCCGGACGGCAGCACGCCGGCCGTGGCCCGCCTGCTGAACGGCCCCATCCAGTGGGACCACGCCCGGGCCGCCCTGGCCCACGTCGCCGACACCGCCCCGCTGCCCGGACCGGAGGCACGCCTGCTGGTGGTGATGCTGACCCTGCGCACCGCGCACACCGGATCGGGCAACCTCGTCGGCCAGGACCTGACCGGGCTGGGCCTGAGCAAGCCGGAAGCCCTGGTCACGCAGTTGGCGGACGTCGGCTGGCTGCGCCTCCCCGGCACCCCCGCTGACCTGCTCGCCTCCCGGCCCGAGAACCCCACCCCCATCACCGTCCCCTCCCTGGTCCCCGACGCGGACGCCCCGGCGCTGTTCACGGTCGGCAGGAAACTACGGCCCAAGCTCAGCGGTTGGGCCCAGAGAACCGTCTCCGACAAGAAGCTCCGTAAATCCAAGGCCACCGCCGGCACCCGGCTGCTCGCCCTGGTCCTGACCACCCAGAGCTGCGCCGACGGCCGGCTGGGCGCCTCCGGCCAGGGCATCGGCCTGGACCACCTCTCCTCCTGGTGCGCCACCGACCCCGACGAACTGCCGCACCTGGCCGACCAGCTGACCGCAGCGGACTGGCTCGTCGAGCCCGCCCTCACCCCCACCCGCCTCACCGGCCGACTGACCGAGCGGGTCCTCCCGCTCACGTGCCCGCTCATCTAGCCAGGCGTCCGCCGGGATCGGGCTGCTGAGCACGACGCCGGCGTTGTTCACGAGGATGCAGCCGGCGCCGTATCCCCACGTGGAAGTCGAGGAAACCGCGCTGCTCGACTGACTCCTGAGGCGTGTCTCCCGGCCTCGCCGCCATGTGATCGCCACCGCGGGCGCCGAGGTCGGGCCGGAGATCAGCACCCGCACGGCCTCCGGGCCGACCGCCACGGCGCACACGGCCTCCACGACGCCGCCGCGCACGGCCACGCCATCGCCGCGCCATCGCCGCGGCCTGGGCGCTGAACGCTGGAGACTGGGCAACACGCTTTAGGCTTTCCCCGATTCGAACGGGAGGGGCAGGAGCATGGCGATTTGGGGACTGGTCGTCGAGACGACCGTGGGCCTCGGGGAGCGCAAACACACGGAGGCGTACGTGCTGACGCACGTGGAGGGTACGCGTCAAGAGGCTCTGGCGGAGCTGGAGCGGCGTGCCCGGGGACATGCGCCGGAGCACCCGAGAAGTCCGAAGCGCCGTCGGCTCTTCCGGGAGGGCGACGGCTTCCTTCTGGTGATCGACGGCGCCTGGCAGTCCTTCAGCACGCGGTTCACGGTGGCGGAGCTGCTGGACGACAGCGCCGCACCGGACCCGCCGTCGGCGGAGACGGCCCCACCGGAGGCCGGACCGCAGCCGGAACCGGCGGACGCGGTGCCGCTTGCGCCCGCGACGCCGCCGGTGGAGCGCTACTCGGACGGGGTGCCGAAGCGACCGGCCTGGTGGGGACGCACCGGCCTACCGTGACAGCCGACGCACCCCGCCGACGACGCCCGCAGAACGCATGGCGTCGTCGGGTCCGCGGTGCCGATGCCCGGCATCGATGCACGTGGGGGTGCGGGCGGGGCGGCCGGGCTCACGCACCCTGACCCGTCCGCCCATCCGCGCGACCTCTAATATCGTGTGGCGTTTCGTCGTCGGACGCCGATGCCTGCCTGGCCGCGTCCGCCGCCCGACGCGCACGACACCCGCCGCACGGCGATGGAGTCGGGTATGGAGCAGTCGAGGAGAGGAACGTTCATGCGTGCTCGGAGCATCGGTGCGGCCGCCGCAACAGCATTGGCGCTGGTGGCTGCCCGCGACCTCGTCCAGAAGAAGCACGCACTGCTCAGGAACTTCCCCGTGATCGGGCACGCCCGGTACCTGCTGGAGACGATCGGGCCGGAGCTGCGGCAGTACGTCGTGACGTCCAACGAGGAAGAGCGCCCGTTCAGCCGTGACCAGCGCACCTGGATCTACGCGTCGTCGAAGGAAGAGAACAACTACTTCGGGTTCGGAACCGACGTGGACGTCGAGCATGTGCAAGGACACGCGTACGTGAAGCAGCGCACGTTCGCCGGCACGCTGCCCGACCTGCACGACCTGCACGACCCGCAGGCCCCGCTGCCCTCGGCCAAGGTGCTGGGCGGCCCGCGTGGACGCGCCAAGGCGTTCCGGCCGGCGAGCATCGTGAACATCTCGGCGATGAGTTTCGGATCGCTGTCCGGCGCCGCCATCACGGCGCTCAACAAGGGCGCGGCGCTGGCCGGCACGATGCAGAACACCGGCGAGGGCGGTCTCTCGCCGTACCACCGCAACGGCGGTGACCTCATCCTCCAGATCGGGACGTCGTACTTCGGTTGCCGCAACGAGGACGGCACCTTCAACCTCGGCAAGCTCAAGGACGTGGTCGCCGGCGCCCCGGTCAAGGCGATAGAGATCAAGCTCTCCCAGGGTGCCAAGCCGGGGCTCGGCGGGATGCTGCCGGGCGCGAAGGTGACCCCCGAGATCGCCGGGATCCGCGGCATCCCGGCCGGCAAGGACTGCGCCTCTCCCTCTCGGCACACCGCGTTCCATGACGTCGACTCGATGCTCGACTTCGTGGAGCTGCTCGCCACCGAGACCGGTCTGCCGGTCGGGATCAAGAGCGCCGTGGGGGAAATGAGCTTCTGGGAGGAGCTGGCCACGCTGATGGCGCGCGGTGATCGCGGCGTCGACTTCGTGACCATCGACGGAGGCGAGGGCGGCACCGGGGCGGCTCCCCTGATCTTCACCGACTCGGTGTCGCTGCCGTTCCGGATGGGCTTCTCCCGCGTCTACGGCACGTTCGCCGAGCGGGGTCTCACCGACGACCTCACCTTCATCGGCTCCGGCAAGCTCGGCCTGCCCGAGAACGCCGCCGTCGCCTTCGCCCTGGGTGTCGACATGATCAACGTCGCCCGCGAGGCAATGCTGTCCATCGGCTGCATCCAGGCGCAGAAATGCCACACCGACAAGTGCCCCACCGGCATCGCCACCCAGGACCCGTGGCTGGTGCGCGGCGTCGACGCGCCCTCGAAGGCGACCCGGGCCGCTGTCTACCTGCGCACCCTGCGCAAGGAACTGCTGAAGGTCTCGGGAGCCGTCGGCGTCGCCCACCCGGCACTCATCACCACCACCGACATCGAGATCATGAACGGCGACTACGACGCCCGCACCCTGGCGAGCGTCTACGGCTACAAGGACGGCTGGGGTGAACTCGGCCCGGAGCTCGCCCAGGAGATCACCGCACTGCTCACCACCGGACCGACCCCTCTCCGGAAGCCGGCCGGCTGACGCGTGACGAGTCACCGGTGGACAGCCTGGCTGCCCGGGTGCCCGGGCAGCCAGGCTGTCTCGCAGGTGATTCAGCGCAAGGCTCCGCGGATGCCGGGATGCCGGCCCGTCGTGCCCGCCGGAACCCGGCGCGCCGGGGCATGCATGCCGCGCGTGTCCGCGTACAGCCCTTGATGCCTGAGTTCACCAGATCGTGTCGATCGTTCACTGTTCGGATCTTCTCCTGGCATTTCGCCGCAGATGATGACTGCGCGGCGCAGTGATGCACCTCGGAGCACCCTCACGGGCTTCTCGGTGTCCGGCCCCGTGGCTCCATCGGCACAACAGAGGAGATCCATCGTGCATCTGACTCCGCATGAGCAGGAGCGCTTACTGATCCATGTCGCGGCGGACGTGGCGCAGAAGCGGCGTGATCGGGGGCTTCGTCTCAACTACCCAGAGGTCATGGCCCTGTTGAGCGTGTACGTCTACGAGCAGGCACGCGACGGCAAGACGGTCAGCGAGATCATGGACGAGGGCCGTCGGCTGTTCGGCCGGGACGACGTGATGGACGGCGTCCCCGAGATGATCAAGAACGTCCAGGTGGAGGCCACCTTCCCGGACGGCACCAAGCTGGTCACCATCCACTACCCCATCCCGGAAGCGGCGGAAGAGCCCGGGATCCATCCGGGCAGGATCGAGCACCCCGCGCCTCCCCGCACGGCCGCCGGCCCGGTCGAGTGCCCCGGCGAGACCTCCGAGCACGACGACACCGCCGACCGGTACGACGCGATCTTCTTCAACCAGGATCTGCAGGCCGGCAGGACGACGATCAAGGTGAAGAACGCCTCCGACCGCCCCCTCCAGGTCGGCTCGCACTACCACTTCGCCGAGGTCAACCCGGCCCTGAAGGTCATCGGCCCCGACGGCACGGCTTCGGAGCTGTGGGACTGTGCCGAGGCCAGAGGCCGACGGCTCAACATCGCCGCAGGCACCTCCGTGCGTTTCGAGCCGGGTGACGAATGCTGCGTCGAACTCGTCGAGCTCCAGGGCGAGGTCGGCAGTTCCGGCGACCTGGCCAGGATCCAGGGACTGCGCGAGGGGATCGTCCGATGAACAGCGACCGGCGACCGAGCAACGAGCTGACGCGGGCGGACTACGCCACGCTGTACGGTCCCACCACCAGGGACCGGGTCCGGCTCGCGGACACCGACCTGACCCTGGAGATCGAGGCGGACTGGAGCGGCGGCCCGTCGCACAGCGGCAACGAGATGATCTTCGGTGGCGGCAAGGTGATCCGCGAGTCCATGGGCATGTCCCACCTCGCCCGGGACGGCAGGAACAGCGCCGGCGAAGCCACGGAGCACCGGCCCGTGGACACCGTCGTCACGGGCGCGCTGATCCTCGACTGGTGGGGTGTGGTCAAGGCCGACATCGGCATCCGCGACGGCGGCATCGTCGCCATCGGCAAGGCGTACAACCCCGAGACGATGGACCCGATCACGAGCTTCGAGATGCCGTCCGGTTTCGGCGCGAGGTTCACCGAGCACGGGCAGGCGGGCAACACGACGACCGCGGTGGAACCGGAGAACTTCGTCGTCGGTCCGAGCACCGAGGTCATCGCCGGCAACGGGCGGATCCTCACCGCGGGCGGTGTGGACACCCACGTCCACTTCATCTGCCCCGGCGAGATCCATGAGGCCCTGGCCGCAGGCGTCACCACTCTCATCGGCGGCGGTACCGGACCGGCCGAGGGAAGCACGGCCACCACCGTGACTCCGGGCGCCTGGCACATCACCCGGCTCTTCGAGGCGCTGGACGAGTTCCCGGTCAACGTCGGCTTGCTCGGCAAGGGCAGCTCGATGAACAAGCACGAACTCGACGCGCAGGTGGACGCGGGGGCCTGCGGATTCAAGGTGCACGAGGACTGGGGCGCGACGCCCGCCGTGATCGACAGCGTCCTGGAGGTATCCACGCAACGCGGCGTCCAGGTCGCACTGCACGCCGACTCGCTCAATGAGTCCGGGTTCCTGGAGTCCACCAGGGCCGCCTTCAAGGACCGGCCCATCCACATCTTCCACGTCGAAGGTGCGGGTGGCGGCCACGCCCCGGACATGATCGAACTGGTCAAGGAACCCAACGTCCTTCCGGCCTCGACCAATCCGACCCGCCCCCTGACGGTCAACACCGTCAAGGAGCACGTGGACATGATGATCGTCTGCCACCATCTGAACCCGGACATCCCCGCGGACAGGGCCTTCGCCGACTCCCGCATCCGGCCGTCCACCATGGCCGCGGAGGACCTCCTGCACGACATGGGCGCCATTTCGATGATGTCCTCCGATGCCCAGGCCATGGGCCGCATCGGCGAGATGATCATGCGGACCTGGCAGACCGCACACGTCATGAAAAGCCGGTACGGGCCACTCCCCGAGGATCTGCAAGCCGCCCGGATCAACACCGACCTGCAGCACACCGACCACGCGCACGACGAACAGCAGCGACAGCCGAACGACGACTTCCGCGCCCGCCGCTACGTCGCCAAGTACACGGTCAATCCGGCGATCACGCACGGCATCGACGAGTACGTCGGATCCGTGCAGAAGGGCAAGCTGGCCGACCTGGTGCTGTGGGAGCCGAAGTTCTTCGGCGTCAGAACGCACATGGTCCTCAAGGGCGGACAGCTCGCCTACGCACAGGTCGGTGACGCCAACGCCTCGATCACCACTCCGCAGCCCTATCTGCCGCGCCCGGTCTGGGGCTCCACCGGCCGCTCACCGGGCCGCAACTCGCTCAACTTCGTCGCCCCGGGAGTGGGAGCCAGGCTGACCAGCCTCGCCGTGGACGCCGAAGGGACCGTCACGGGGAGGAAGCCCACCGGCGGCCTCGGCCTGGAGAAGCACTTCACCGACATCAACGACACCCGGCACCTCACCAAGGCGTCCATGCTGCTCAACGACCGGGGCGCCGCAGGCAAGCCACTGGACCTGAAAGTCGACCACAACAGCTTCGAGGTCACCATCGGCGGTGCGACCACCACCGACGCACGCACCGAGATCGAGGGCGCGATCGTGCCGCGCTCCTACGTGGACGAAGTCCCCATGGCCCAGCGGTACTTCCTCTTCTGAACCGACCTCCTGCCGGGGCGGGCGCACGTGTCCGCCCCGGGCACTGCTCACGCCGGCCCCGGACCCGGCACCTCACCACGACGGAAGGCATCGCTCGACCATGAGCCGTGCAGCCCTGCTCCTGCTGGCCGACGGCCGCTTCCCCGCCGGCGGGCACGCCCACTCCGGCGGCGTGGAAGCCGCGGTAGCAAACGGAGCCGTCCATGACACCGACAGCCTGGAGGCGTTCTGCCGCGGCCGTCTGCACACCGTCGGCCTGACCGCGGCCGGCCTGGCCGCCGCCGCGGCAGCCGGGTACGACCCCCTGCTGCTGGACGAAGCCGCCGACGCCCGTACGCCGACCCCCGCCCTGCGGACCGTCGCCCGGCGGCTCGGGCGGCAGATGCTGCGCGCCGCACGAGCGACGTTCCCGTCGGAACAACTGGAGCAGCTGGCAGCCGCACGCCCCCAGGGCGCCCACCAGCCCGTCGTCCTGGGACTCGCCGCCCTCGCCGCCGGGCTCGCCCCGGTGGACGCGGCCCACGCCGTCGCGTACGAGAACACCGGTGGCCCGGCCACCGCGGCCGTGCGCCTGCTGAGCCTCGACCCGCTCGACGCCTCCGGACTGCTGGCACGCCTCGCGGCCGAGATGGACTGCGTCGCCGCTGCCGCCGCCGAGGCCGCGGCCCGCATCGCGACGGAAGGCGTCGACGCGCTGCCGTCGGCCTCCGCACCGCTGCTGGACATCACCGCCGAGCAGCACGCCGCCTGGACCGTCCGGCTCTTCGCCTCCTGACCGCCCTGCCCGGCCGGCGATCGCCGGCCCCGATGACTGGAGCCCACCGTGCACCTCGACCACTCCCCCGGCACCATGCCTCACCGTCACACCCACAGCGCCGATCCGACCCGGCCCGACGGCAGCCGCCGCGCCCTTCGCGTCGGCCTCGGCGGCCCCGTCGGCTCCGGCAAGACCGCTACGGTCGCCGCGCTCTGCCGAGCCCTGCGCGACCAGTGGTGCATCGCCGCCGTCACCAACGACATCTACACCCGCGAGGACGCCGAATACCTGCGCCGCGAGGCCGTGCTGCCACCCGAGCGCATCGCCGCTGTCGAGACCGGAGCCTGCCCCCACACCGCCATCCGCGACGACATCTCCGCCAACCTGGAGGCCGTCGAACACCTGGAGGAAACGCTGGCCCCGCTCGATCTGGTGCTGGTCGAGTCGGGTGGGGACAATCTCACCGCGACCTTCTCCAAGGGCCTCGTCGACGTACAGATCTTCATCATCGATGTCTCCAGCGGCGACGACATCCCCCGCAAGGGCGGGCCCGGTATCACCACCGCCGACCTCCTCGTCGTCAACAAGACCGACCTCGCCCCGTACGTGGGGGCCGACCTGGCCACCATGGCCGCCGACGCCGAACAGCAGCGCGGTGACCTCCCCGTCGTCTTCACCAGCCTCACGTCCGACGACGGCATCCGCGAGGTCGCCGACTGGGTGACCGGACATCTCACCGAGTGGCGCGCCGGGGTCGACGCATGAGTCCCACCGCCCGGCTCGCCGGCGCCCCCTCGACGTCCCGCCCCGGCGGTGAGGAAGCCACCGGACATCCGGACGGAGTACAGGCGACCGCGCTGATCCGCGCCGCGTACAACGGGCGGGTCACCACGCTGCCGCAGCTGCGCAGTGACGGCCCGTTCCACCTGCGGCACATGCGCGGCAGCGGACGCTTCGCGACCGTGGGCATCATCGGCGCCATGAGCGCGCCGCTCGGCGGTGACCGGCTGGCCATCGACATCACCGCCGAGGACCGCGCCGAACTCAAGGTCACCACCGGTGCCGCCACGCTCGCCCTGCGCGGCCCCACCACCGAGCCCGCCACATACGACGTGAAGATCACCGCGGGAGAGGGCGCTCGTGTGCACTGGCTGCCGCACCCGCTGATCAGCGCGGCCGGGAGCAACCTCCGGCAGACCTGCACCATCGAACTCGCCTCCACAGCACGGCTCGTGCTGCGGGAAGAGCAACTCCTGGGCCGCGCCGACGAGGAACCCGGCCACCTCGTCACCCGCCTCAGGGTCCGCCGCGGCGGCCGCCTCATCCTCGACCAGCAGTCGGCATACGGCCCCCCGGAACCCGCATGGAACGGTCCTGCCGTACTCGGAGACCACCGCGCCGTCGGGCAGCTCCTGATGGTCGCCCCCGAGCCGTCGGCGGTGCGCGCACCCGTGCTGCTGGGTGAGGAACCCCGCGGCGCCCGCGGCATCCTCACCCCGCTCGCGGACGGCCACGCACTGCTCGCCACCGTCGCGGCCCCCGGCTCGGCAGCACTGCGCCAACTCCTCGACGAGGCATTCGCCCTGGCGTCACGCGGCTGAGGGCGGTCAGGCGGTTACGTCGCAGTCGCGGCCGCTCGCGCCGATGTGAGGCGGATGATCAGAATCGCGCCGACGTGGGGCGGATGATCAGGCGCCCGCCGACCGGTTCCCGGCCGAGTTGCTTCCTCCGAAGGAGGCAACCAGCGCCTCGGCCACGGTCGCGGCATCCGCCTCTGCGACTTCCGCCGGATACTCGGGCAGCAGATCGTCCCAGACGGGCATCCACGATCCGTACAGCTGGGCCTGTCCCGCAGGACGGGCGAAGAACCAGATGTGCAGGTGCGCGCCTCCATCGCCGATGCGGTAGACGTGGGCCCGCGAAATGTTCGGCACAGCCTGTACATGGCGGACAACGTGAGTGGTCAGTACCCCGAGCTCAGCCGCCAGTTCATCGGGCAGGTCGGCCATGTCGTAGTGGTCACGCGGATGCAGCATGAGGACCAGCGGAACCCCGACTCCCGTGATCCGGGTCAGCCGCCAACGGTCGCTGAACCAGATCCCTTCGTCCCGGTCCCGGCACGAATCACAGTCCGACGGGTCCTCACCGTGCCGCGCAGGCTCGGGCAGGACCGGAGGGCGCAGCGGCGCGACACGCAGGCCGTCCGGTTCGAACGGGCTGACATCCCAGCCCGTCATCCGTGCGAGCGGAAGTCGGCGTTCCTCATCCGCAGCGGTGAGCGCGTGTTCGTAGAAATCGTCAGGTCGCAAGGCCATTCTGCGAAGACTAGTTCGACAGGGCAGCCCTTGGGGCCCCTTGAGGACCCTTGAGGCCGGAAACCCCCCAACTCGTGGGCGGTGGTTCGCCGACGTCGAACGCGCAGGTGGGGACCGGGCACGGTGCCGGTGGCGGAATGAGAGGTGCCCAGGCATGCTGACCCGCATGGTCTCGGTGGTGCAGAACGTGGCGATCGACTGTTCGGATGCCTATGAACTGGCTCGGTTCTGGAGTGAGGTGACGGGTTTCCCCCTGCATCCGCAGGACGGCCCGGGCGACCGGGAGGTCCAGGTGATGCTTCCGGAGGGCCCGCTGCTGTACTTCAACCAGGTGCCGGAACCGAAGACGGTCAAGAACCGGCTCCACTTGTGCCTGCGTCCGACGACCTCGCGGGAGGAGGAGGTCGAGCGATTGTTGCGTCTCGGAGCCACCCTGGTCACTGATCGCCGGGAGCCCGACGGGGCGGGCTGGGCCGTCCTCGCCGATCCTGAGGGCAATGAATTCTGTGTCCTGCGAAGCGAGTCCGATCGCGCCCCACTCCTCGCGACCCGCGCGCCTCACGTCAGCGACGAACCATTGGTCACGTAGTGCAGTCACCAATAGCGTTGAGTGACCATCTCGCGCTGTCGTCCGAGAGGAAACAGTGATGCTCAAGCGTCTCGCCGCCACCATCGGTGGTCTCGCCCTTGCCCTCGGCGGTGCGGTAGCCGCCGCGCCCGCCGCCGTCGCAACTCCGCAGGGCTGCTTCTACCAGGTCCTGGAGCAGCACCCCGAGGCGGATCCCGCCGTGGTGGAGCACGCCTGCCTCACCGCAGCCGACGGCAGCCCCGAAGGTGTACTGGCCTGCTACTTCGAGCTGCGGCAGGACTACATCCCCGCCCAACTCGCTCTCGACGCCTGCCGGCGGGCGTCTCAGGAGTAGCGGCCGACCGGCCCGCCGGCCGAGTTCCGGGAGCTGGTCCGGTTGTCGGCCGCAGCAGCTCCCGCCCGTGGGCGAAGCACGCCCGGAACACAGCGGGCCGAGTCGGACCACCGAGTCCGAATGGGCAGCGGACGCCGCGGAGATGGCGGTGACGGAGGCCCGCGTCGATAGTCAGCTGTCGAAGCCGAGGCCGAAGCGGTCGAGCGCCTTGAGCCACGTGTTGCGGCGGCCCTGGTTGCGGTCGGCGCGGGCCATGGACCACTGGGTGACGCCGATACCGATGGCGCGGACGGGCTCGGGCGGGAACGGCAGGGGCTTGCGGCGGACGAGTTCCAGCTCCGTGCGCTCGGTGTGGTCGCCCGCGAGCAGGTCGAGCATGGTCTCGGCACCGAAGCGGCTCGCGCCGACCCCGAGACCGGTGAACCCGGCCGCGTACGCGACCTTCCCGTGGTGGCTCGTGTCGAAGAAGACGCAGAAACGCGTGCTGGTGTCGATGGCTCCACCCCAGGTGTGCGTGAACCGGACCCCTTCGAGCTGCGGGAACGTGGTGAAGAAGTGCCGGGCGAGGGTGGCGAACGTCTCGGGCCGCTGGTCGTGTTCGGCGCGGACCCGGCCCCGGTAGTGATAGACCGCGTCGTAGCCGCCCCACAGGATGCGGTTGTCGGCGGAGAGCCGTACGTAGTGGAACTTGTTGGCACAGTCCGCGAAACCCTGGCGGTGCCGCCAGCCCAGGGAGGCCAGTTGCTCGTCGGTCAGCGGCTCGGTCATCAGCGCGTAGTCGTACACGGGGACGGTGTACGGACGGTGGCGCCGGAGCGGGGACTGGTAGGCGTTGGTCGCGAGCGCGACCCTGCTGGTGGTGACACGGCCGTAAGGGGTGCGGACGGCGATCACCGCGCCGTGCTCGTCGAGCTTCGTTGCGGGCGTGTGCTCGTACACCCGGACGCCGAGGTCGAGGCAGGCGCGCTTGAGACCCCAGGCGAGCCGGGCGGGGTTGACCATCGCCACGTCCTTGTTCCACACGCCGCCGAGGAACGTCGGCGAATCGATCTCCGCGCGGACGGCCTCGGCGTCGAGCAGGAGCGGTTCGCCGCCGTACCGGGCGGACGCCTCGGCCACCTCTGCCAAGTCGTCGAGCTGATACGGCTCGGTGGCGACGTCGAGGGAACCGGTGCGCTCCCAGGAACAGTCGATGCCGTGCCGGGCCACGGTGTCCTCGATCGCCTGGAGGTTCTCGCGGCCGAGCCGTTCGAGCCGTCCGATCTCGTCGGGCCACCGCTCCAGGCCGTTGCCCAGACCGTGGGTGAGGCTGGCCTCGCAGAATCCGCCGTTACGGCCGGAGGCGGCGCCTCCGACCCGGTCGGCCTCGATGAGCACGACGTCCGCGCCCGGGTCGCGTTCCTTGGCGACGAGGGCGGTCCACAGGCCGGTGTAACCCCCGCCGACGACGAGCAGGTCGCAGCGGGTGCCGCCGACAAGCGCGGGGTGCGACTCCGGCCGCTGCGGGTCGTCGAGCCAGAAGGGGGTCGGTACGGCGTCGGTGAGTGAGGCGAGAGGGTTCACGGGGTGGCGCTCCTTCGGATCACGGAGGCGGCCGGAACACGGCCCCTCCGAAGCACCACCCACGAAACTCTGTCCGCGTCTTCAATGTCAATGGTGTTGGCGTAAGCGACTCGCTCGTTCACACCCTCTCGTTCACGCCCTCTCGTTCACCCCCGTTCGTTCACCCCTCTCGTCCACCCCCGCTCGTTCACGCTCGCTCATTCTTCGTCGGCCGCGGGCTTGAGCGCCGCCATCGCGTCGAGCATCAGCTCCAGGGCGAAGGGGTAGCCGCTGCCCCTCATATCGGCGGCGAGCAGCGGGAAGGTGGCGGCGATGTGCGGGTGCGTGTCGGAGGTCAGCCTCCCGTACGCCTCCTTCCAGACCTCGGTGTCGGCGACCTGGGCGGCCGGCGGCAGGGCGAGGGCCGCGGCGTCCTGGGCGGCGAAGGCCAGGGCCTGGTCCACGAAGGCGTGGTAGATCCGCACCGCGAGCCCGTCGGGGAAGCCCGCCTCCCGCAGCACGCCCAGGATCGTCTCCACCGCGCGCATTTCGTGGCAGCGGCCGGTCGTCCGGTGCGCCGCGAGCAGAGCGGCCTGGGGGTTCGACCGGTACGAGTCGTGGATCCGCAGACCGATGGCGCGCAGGTCCGCCCGCCAGTAGCCGGTCGGCGTCCAGCCCTGCTGCGCGCGGCCGATCAGTTCGTCGGCGACGGCGAGAAGCAGGGCGTCGGTGTTGCGGAAGTAGCGGTACAACGCGCTGGGATCGGCGCCCAGCGCGGCGCCGAGCCGTCGTACGGAGAGCGCTTCGGCACCGTGCTGCGCGATCAGGTTCAGCGCGGTCTCGATGATCAGCCGCTCGGAGAGTACCGCGCCCTGCTTGGTGGGCCTGCGGCGCTGCCGCTTGCCTTCGGGAACCACACGTTCTGTCATGCGTCGACCCTAACTCTTACGTCAACACCATTGACGTGATTTCCGTCTCTCCTATTCCATGACGCCCATCGCCTCCTTCCTGGCGTCCCCCGCCCTCTTCGTCGACGCCCGTCGCCCAGTGCCGACCGCCGTCCCACCTGTCCTGGAGCAGCCCGTGACCGCAGCCGATCTCGTCTTCACCCGTGGCCCCGTCTTCACCGCGGATCCGGCCCGCAGCCGGGCATCCTCGCTCGCCGTCGTCGGCGACCGGATCGCCGCCGTCGGCCACGACGAGGTGCGCGACCTCATCGGCCCCGCCACCGAGGTCGTGGATCTGAAGGGCAAGCTCCTGCTCCCGGGGTTCCAGGACGCCCACATACACGCCGTGAGCGGCGGGGTCGAGATGGCCGAGTGCGACCTCACCGGCACGGTCGGGGTCGCCGAGTACCTGAACCTGATCGGGGCGTACGCGAAGGCCCACCCGGACCGCGCGTGGATCACCGGGGGCGGCTGGTCCCTGGAGAGCTTCGAGGGCGGGCTGCCGACCCGGCAGCTGCTGGACCCTGTCGTCGCGGACCGCCCGGTGCTCCTGTCGAACCGGGACCACCACGGCGCCTGGGCCAACACCCGCGCGCTCGAACTGGCCGGGATCACCGCGAGCACCCCCGATCCGGCCGACGGCCGGATCGAGCGGGAGCCGGACGGCACGCCGACCGGGATGCTCCAGGAGGGCGCGATCGCCCTGGTCGCCCGTCTGGTTCCGCCGAGCAGCCCGGCGGAGCGCCTCGCCGGGCTGCTGCGCGCACAGGAGCTGCTGCACTCCCTCGGCATCACGGGCTGGCAGGACGCGATGCTCGGGACGTTCGACGGCAAGCCCGACGCGTCGGACGCCTACATGGCCGCGGCCCGCGACGGCTCGCTCACCGCCCGAGTGACCGGTGCGTTGTGGTGGGACCGGGAGCGCGGCGCCGAACAGATCGCCCAACTGCTCGCCCTGCGCGAGGAGTTGAACCACGGCCGGTTCCGTGCGAGCTCCGTGAAGATCATGCAGGACGGCATCGCGGAGAACTTCACCGCCGCGATGACCGCTTCGTATCTCGACAGCTGCGGCTGCGCCACCGCCAACAGCGGCCTCAGCTTCATCGACCCCGCCGCGCTGCGGGAGTACGTCACGCGCCTCGACGCGCTCGACTTCCAGGTCCACTTCCACGCGCTGGGCGACCGCGCGGTCCGTGAGGCCCTCGACGCCGTGGAGGCCGCGCTCGCCGCCAACGGATGGCGTGGCAACCGTCACCACCTGGCCCATCTCCAGGTCGTTCACCCCGAGGACGTCCCGCGGTTCGCCCGGCTCGGCGCGATCGCCAACATCCAGCCGCTGTGGGCCGCCCACGAGGCGCAGATGGACGAGTTGACCATCCCGTTCCTCGGGTCCGAACTCGCCTCCTGGCAGTACCCGTTCGGCGACCTGGTGCGGGCCGGCGCCACCCTGGCGGCGGGCAGCGACTGGCCGGTGAGCAGTCCGGCGCCGCTCGAAGGCATCCACGTGGCCGTGAACCGCAAGGAGCCGGGGACCGCCGACGACCGGGTCTTCCTGCCCGAACAGCGGATCGATCTGCAGACCGCGGTCGCCGCCTACACCGCGGGCACCGCCCATGTGAACGGGCTGGACGACGCGGGCAGTCTGCGCGCCGGGCACCTCGCCGACCTGGTGGTCCTCGACCGCGACATCTTCACGGCGCCGCCGGAGGACATCGCGCGGGCGCGGGTGGAGCGGACGTACGTGGGCGGCCGGCTCGTCCACGCGGTCTGACCGGTGATGTGGCGACCGGGTTCGCGCAGGGGGCGGCCCCGGCAGCCGCGCCGCTCAGCCCGGCAACGACCGGCGCGAGGACTCCCGCACTTCGAGCCGCGTGGGCACCAGCACTCCGGACGGTTCCGTGCGCCCCAGCTCCAGGACGGCCATGAGGAGTTCGGTACCGGTCCGGGCGATCTCCTGGGGCCGCAGACTGAGCGTGGTCACCGACGGCCGGGTGTGCTCCGCGGTCACGTCCTCGCTCACGCACACCAGGAGCAGGTCGTCGGGGACCCGGTAGCCGCCCCGGCGGGCCGCCTCCAGGACGAGGGGCGGGCTCGCCTCGGCGACCACGAACAGGGCGTCGGGGCGCTGGTCCCCCTCTCCGGGACCGGTCAGGGCCGTCTCGACCGCCGCGACGACCGGCCCGTTCCCCGGCTCCGGCACGTGGGTGATCCGCTCCGGCAGGCCGCGCGCCGCGCACCAGTCCCGGTACGCGGCGAGCACCCCCGTGTGGAACCTGGTCGTGCTGCCGGGCAGCACCATCGCGGGACGCCGGGCTCCCTCCTGCCAGAGGTGGTCCAGCGTCCCGCAGGTCGCCGCCACCGCGTCGACGTCCACCCAGTGGGCGCCCGCGCGTCCCTCGACGGACCGGTCGCTGAACACCGGGATCCGGGCGGCGAGCAGATCCTCGACGATCCGGTCGCCCGCGACGGGATCGGTGACGACCACCGCGTCGAGCGGCAGGTCGGCCCACTCGCTCTGCAGGGATCCGGCCGGCAGCAACACCATCGCGTAGCCGCGCTCGAGGGCGGTCGCCGCGGTGGCGCCGGTCAGTCTGGCGAAGTACGGGGACTCCAGGAACGTCCATGGGGCGTGGGTGAGCTCCCCGACCACGTACCCGATCAGCCGGGCCCGTCCCGCGCGCAGCTGGCGTGCGGTGGCGTTGGGCCGGTAGCCCATTCTCCGCGCGGTTTCGCGCGCCTTCTCCCGCACGGCCGGGGAGAGGCGTCCGGTGCCGTTGAGCGCCGCCGAGACGGTGGTCTTCGAGAGGCCCGCCTCGCGGGCGACGTCGACGAGCCGGACACGCGGGCCGGCCTTCGATGGCTTTCCTGCTTGGCGCGGGGCTTCGGTCATGCAGGTGATGTTGCCACCCCCGTGACCTCAGCAAAACCGTTCCCGCAAACTCTTGTGCGGGAACGTTCCCGCATTGATACTCGCTCCATCCCCCAGCGCCCGTCACAACACCCGTAAAGGGGTTGGTCCGCATGCGCATGCGCAGAACCGCCACCTCGATCGCCTGCACCGCCGTCCTCGCGGTCGCCGCCACCGCCTGCTCCGGCGCCAACACCTCCCAGCAGGGCGGAGCCGTGACCGACTACAAGGTCACCCCGACCTCGCCTCCCGCGAAGGGCGGCCTGGACTCCGTCACCTGGTCCCTCTACGCGGAGCCGTACACCCTGGACTACGCCCTCGCCTACGACTACCCGCCCAACACCGTCCTCGCCAACGTCTGCGAGCAGTTGATGCGGGTCACCCCCGACCACCGGATGGAGCCCGGTCTCGCGGTCGGCTTCGACCGTCCCGACCCGCGCACGCTGGTCTACACGCTGCGTCCGAACGTCAAGTTCCACGACGGCACGACCATGACGGCGGACGACGTGGTCGCCTCCCTGAAGCGCCACATGAACCCGGCCGTCGGCTCCCCCTGGGCCTCGACGTTCAAGAACGTCAGGACCATCGAACGGACGGGCCCGCTGGAGGTGACGCTCCGCCTCTCCAGGCCCGACGTCCTTCTGCACGAGTTGATGGCCGCGTCGCCCGGGACCGTCGAGAGCGCCGCGTACCTGAAGAAGGCCGGCAAGGACTACGGCACCGCGGACGGCGGGGTCAACTGCACCGGCCCGTTCGCCCTCGACAAGTGGGCCAGGGGCGACAGTGTGACCCTGAAGAAGTTCTCCGGTTACTGGGACCACGCGCTCGTCCCCAAGTCGAAGTCGGTGAAGTTCACCTTCATCGAGGACCCGGCGGCGCGCTCCAACGCGTTCCTCTCCGGTACCGCCGACGGCGGCTACATGGTGCCGTCGTCGTCCCTGGCCCAGCTTCGCGGCAGCGGCAAGGGGAAGCTGCTGTTCGGTCCCAACACGGCGGCCGCCGACCTCTCCGTGCTCAACCTCAAGGGCACCCTCGGCGACATCAGGGTCCGCAAGGCCCTGTCGATGGCGCTCGACCGCAAGCAGATCATCAAGGCCGCGGCGGGCGGCGTGGGCGCCCCCGCCAAGGCCCCGGCGGCACGCGGCGCCTGGGCGCTGGTCCCGGACCGGACGGCCAAGTACTACGACTCGCTTCCCGAGCCCGAGTACGACATCGCCGCGGCGAAGAAGCTGGTGCAGGAGGCCGGCGCGAACGGCAAGAAGGTCACGATGGTGACCAGCACGCTCGCCCCCGAGATCAGCGTCGTCGCCAACGCCGTGCAGGGGGCCGGCCGGCAGATCGGTCTCGATGTCGAGCTCAAGTCCGTCTCCCCCGACGCGTACAGCAGCATCTTCGTCGACCCGTCGGCACGCGCCGGTTTCGACCTGGTGATCACCAACGGCTACGACAACACCCCGGACCCGATGGAGTTCTACCAGTACCTGCGCACCGGCGACTTCGGGAACTACGGGAAGTACTCCAGCCCCGAGTTCGACACCGCCTTCGACAAGGCGAACTCGGAACCCGACCCGGAGAAGCGCGCCGAGCTGACCGCCGAGCTCCAGCGGATCGCCATGCGTGACCTCCCGATCATCCCGGTGTACGAAGCGCCGTACTCGGTCTTCCTCGGCAACCGCATCACCGGTGCGCCGACCGGGATCGCCCAGCTCTACTACCCGTGGGCGGCCAGCATCGGAGCGGCGAAGTAATGGCTCGTTTCCTCACCGGACGGGTGCTCGGCATGGTGGCCGTGCTGTTCGTGACCTCCGTCGTGGTCTTCGGCTCCGTCCATCTCGCGCCGGGTGACCCGGTGTCCTTCCTGCTGCACGGCCGTCCGGCGACCCCGGAAGCGGTTGAGTCGCTGCGCGCCCAGTACCACCTGGACGACCCGCTGCCGGTGCAGTACGCGAAGTGGCTCGGTTCGGCGCTGCAGGGCGACTTCGGCCGCTCCGCCCAGTACCACCAGGACGTCTCGTCCCTCATCGGCTCCCGGATGACGGGAACGCTGACGCTCATCGGATACGCCGCGGTGCTCGTGGCACTGCTCGGAGTGGCGGCCGGCATCGGCGCCGCGCTGCGTCCCGGACTGTTCGACCGCGCCGTGCTCAT
The DNA here is from genome assembly GCF_045040875.1 of Streptomyces sp. NBC_00012. Lineage (NCBI taxonomy): Bacteria > Bacillati > Actinomycetota > Actinomycetes > Kitasatosporales > Streptomycetaceae > Streptomyces > Streptomyces sp. NBC_00012. The sequence continues at coordinate 772,770 of NZ_CP108310.1, forward strand.
CGGCACCGGAGTGGCCACCGCGACGCCCGCGTTCGTCACCGCCATCGTGCTGGTGTCGGTCTTCTCCGTACGCCTGGGCTGGTTCCCCGGTCCGGGCGGCACGCCCGCCGGTCTGTCGGAACGGCTGTACTACCTGACCCTCCCGGCCTTCGCCCTGGCGCTGTCCTTCGCGGGACTCCTGGCGCGGGTGACCCGCTCGGCGATGCTCGACGAACTCGGGCGTGATCACGTGGAGGTGGCACGCGCCCGCGGTGTCGCGGGGCGAGCCGTGGTGCGCAGGCACGTACTGCGCAACGCGCTCGGCCCCGTCGTCACCGTCGGCGGAACGATGCTCGCCGGACTGCTCATCAGCACGTCGATCGTCGAGACCGCCTTCGACGTCCCCGGCCTCGGTTCCCTGCTCGTGCAGTCGGTGACGGCCAAGGACTTCGCCGTCGTCCAGGCGATCACGCTGCTCAGTGTGGCGGCCTTCGCCGTGGTGAACCTGGTCGTCGACCTGCTCGTCCCGCTCATCGACCCCCGTCTGTCCCTCCGGGGGGAAGGCTCCTCATGACCTCACCGGCAACCGCGGCCGACGCGGTGCACAAACCCCTCGGGCCGTCCCGCCGTCCGGGCCTGCGCGGCCTGCGCCTGCTCGGCCAGGGCCCTCTGTTCGCGATCTCCGTCGCGGTACTCGCCGTGCTCGTCCTGGTCGCCCTGCTCGCCCCGGTCATCGCTCCGTACGATCCCGAGGCGCTCGACCTCTCGGCCAGCCTGGTCGGGACCACGGGCGACCATCTGCTCGGCACCGACCAGTCCGGGCGGGACATCCTCTCCCGGCTGATCCACGGCGCGCGCACCGGACTGCTCGGCCCGCTGCTGATCGTCGTCGTCTCCACCCTCCTCGGCACGCTGCTCGGCACGGTCGCGGCCTGGCGGGGCGGCTGGACGGACACGTTCCTCTCCCGGTCGATGGACCTGGTGTTCGCGATCCCCGGGCTGCTCCTCGCGATCCTGCTCGTCTCCGTGGTCGGTTCCGGCATGACGGCCCCCGTGATCGCCATGGCCGTGGCCTACACGCCGTACGTGGGCCGGCTGGTGCGCGGGATCGCCCGCCAGGAGAAGGCCCGTCCCTACATCGAGTCCTACCGGGTGCAGGGCTGGTCGGGGTGGACCATCTGCCTGCGGCACCTGCTGCCCAACATCGCGCCGACGGTGTTCGCCCAGTCCGCGATGAACTTCGGGTACGCGCTGATGGACCTCGCCGCGCTGTCCTTCCTCGGCTTCGGAATCCAGCCGCCGGCCGCCGACTGGGGCGCCATAATCAACGACGGTCAGTCGGCCGTCCTCCAGGGAGCGATGTTGCCCACTCTCGCGCCCTCGGCCTGCATCGTGCTCGCCGTGGTGGCGTTCAGCATCGTCGGCGAGGGCATCGCCGACCGGATCGCACGGCGGGAGCGGTGAACCGCATGACCGAACAGACAACACCCGCACACGGCACTCCTGCCGGTACCTCCGGCGGCGCACCCGTCCTGGAGATCGACGGGCTCGGCGTCCGGCTGCCCGACGACCGCGCCGCACGTCCGATCCTCGACGGGGTCGGCCTGCGGGTCGCCGCGGGCGAGACCGTCGGCCTGGTCGGCGAGTCCGGCTCCGGCAAGTCCGTGGCCTGCCGCAGCGTGCTCGGCCTGCTGCCGCCCGGCGCACGCACCACCGGACGGGTGCGGGTCGCCGGCCAGGACGTACTCACCATGAACCGCGCGGAGCTGGCCGAGCTGCGGGCCCGTCGGGTCGCCATGGTCTTCCAGGATCCCCGCGCCTCCGTCAACCCGCTGCGCCGCGTCGGGGATTTCCTCACCGAGGGACTGCGCGCGGCCGGCACCTCCGCCGCGACGGCCACGGCGCGGGCCGAGGAACTGCTCGACGCGGTCGGCATCCGCGATCCGCGGGGCGCGCTGCGCCGCTACCCGCACCAGTTCTCCGGCGGCATGCTGCAACGCGTGGTGATCGCCGCGGCGCTCGCTTCGGAACCCGCGCTGCTCGTCGCCGACGAGCCGACCACCGCACTGGACGTCACGACCCAGGCGGAGATCATCGCGATCCTCACCAAGCTGCGGGCCGAGCGCGGCACCGGCCTCCTGTTCGTCACCCACGACCTCGAACTGGCCTCCGCGATCTGCGACCGCGTGTACGTGATGTACGCGGGCCGGATCGTCGAGACGCGGGGTACGGACGAGCTGTTCGACCGGCCGCGGCACCCGTACACGGCGGGGCTGCTCGCCTGCACGCCCCGCATCGAACGGGACGCGCCACCGCCCCGGCCCATCCCCGGCCGCCCCGTCTCGCTCGCCGAGGCCCCGCCGGGGTGTGCCTTCGCCGCGCGCTGCGCCCACGCGCTGCCGCGCTGCACCGAGGAGCCCCCCGTACTGGCGCGGTACGGCGACGGTCTCGCCGCGTGCCACCGTGCCGACGAAGGGATCACGCTGTGACGGCGACCGCGACAACGACGACGAACGGCCTGGTGGTCGAGGGGCTGTGCAAGCGGTACGGAGACCACCAGGCGGTCGACGACGTGTCGTTCGCCCTGGCTCCGGGCGCCTGTCTCGCCCTCGTCGGGGAGTCCGGCAGCGGCAAGACGACCACCGTGCGCATGCTCGTCGGGCTGGAACGCCCCGACGGCGGCACCGTACGCCTCGACGGCCGGGACCGTTCGGCGCGGGCCCGCAGCCGGAGCGAACGCCTGGCCCGCGCCCGGGAGATCCAGATGGTCTTCCAGGATCCGTACCTCTCGCTGGACCCCCGGGTGACGGTGACGGACTGCGTGGACGAGGTGCTGCGGCTGCACACCCGGCTCGACCCGGCGGCCCGCACCGCCCGGGTGCGGGAACTCCTGGACCAGGTCGGCCTCGGCGAGCGCGAGGCGACGGCGCTGCCGCGGCGGCTGTCCGGCGGGCAGCGCCAGCGCGTGGCGATCGCACGGGCCCTCGCGGTCGAGCCCCGGGTACTCGTCCTCGACGAGGCGGTCGCGGCGCTGGACGTGTCCATCCAGGCCCAGATTCTCGATCTGCTCGCCACGATCCGCCGCGATTCGGGGATCGCCTATCTCTTCGTCACGCACGACCTCGCCGTGGTCCGGCACGTCGCGGACGAGGTGCTCGTGCTCAAGGGCGGACAGGTCGTGGAGACGGGACCGACCGACCGGGTGCTGGACTCGCCGGAACACTCCTATACGAAGCTGCTCCTCGGCTCCGTCCCCCGGCGCGGGTGGGACGCCTCCCTCACGGCGCCGGAGCGCCGGCTACCGGAGTGAGTCCCGGCGGCCGGGCGGGCGGCTCGTTCCCCGTCCGGTGTGCCGGTCCCCCGCGCAACGGCTTTGGAGGCCGGGTGTGCCCGCCGCGGGGCCGGGTCGCCGGACGAGTCCGCAACGCCGTGAGGACGTCGATGGAGGCGGAGGAGGCCGGCGGCAGGTTGTTGCCGTCGCCGATCACAAGGGGGACTCCGGGCACGCCGGGACGGAACTGAGCGGCCGTCCCGGGACCGGGCTCGACCGGGGACCGGGACCGGGACCGGGACCGGGACCGGGACCGGGATGACATTCGCACCACGGGCACCTGCGACGGGTGACCAGGACCTTTCACTGATCACCGGGGAGACCGGTCGACCGCTCGTGGCTATCCGGGCTGCTGCGACGGTGATTGACTTCCGCTCCCCGCCCTAAAGGACGGGGATTCCTGCCACGGTCGAGTAGCCGGTACGGACCCGGATTTTCTCGGGGTCGGTATCCGCGTACACCTTCGCCGTCCAGTTGTCGCGCAGCCATGAGGCGGACAACGACCATGGCCGCCCCGCCGAATACGCCTCGTCCGGCAGGAACACCACCCACAACCCGGCCTTGTAGCCGGTGGTCACGATGAGACCCATCCGGTCGTCCGAACCCGGTGGCAGCTCCGCGAGCATGAACTCGACGGTCTCCTCGTACGGCCACCGGGCCGGGAGTTGGAAGACGGCTCCGCGGGAAATCTCCTCCGGATGTTCACTGAGCAGGATCCACTTCATGGCCGGGATGCTATCGAGGAGGTCCTCGCCCGGTTTCTGCAGGACCTCGTTCGTCCTGGGCTGCTGCCCTGCGGGCGTGCGCTAAGTTGCCCGCCATGACTGAACTCGGCCCCGTCGCCTGGCCACCCGCCCCGATCAGCACCGAGCGGCTCGTGCTCCGCGAGAGCGAGGCCCGGGACCGTGCAGCCTTCATCGAGCTGTTCGCCTCGCCGGAGGTGGGCACCTACGTCGGCGGCCCTCGACCACGCGATGAGCTCGAGCGCGCGGTGCCTGAGATACCCGGGCGGCGCCCCGGCCTTTTCGTGATCGAGCTCGACGGAGCGATGATCGGCATGGTCACGCTCGACCGGCGCGACGCGGAGCGTCCGGGTCACATCCGTCCGGATGCCGGGGAGGCCGAGCTCGGCTACATGTTCCTGCCGAAGGCGTGGGGATACGGGTACGCCGCCGAGGCGTGCGCGGCAGCACTCGACTGGGCCGCCGACGCGCTTCCCGGCGAGCCGGTGGTGCTCTGCACCCGGACCGCCAACGCCCCCTCAATGCGCCTCGCGGCGAAGCTGGGCTTCACCGAGGTGGAACGGTACGAGGAGTACGGCGCCGAGCAGTGGTTCGGCGTGCGGTCCTCGGTCACGCCGAACTGCTGAACTCAGCCCCTCCGGCCCGGATCGCGGCCCTGGGCGGCTCTTCTCCGCGCAACGTCCACGCGGAGAAGAGCTGGGTCATGCGGGTGGGGCGGGGACTATCCGGCGAAGATGCGCTCCGGCCAGCCTGCGGCGATCCGCCCGTACGCCAGGATGTCGGCGCTGTTCGGAGTCTCCTCGTTCTTGTCCATGTAGAGGTAGGCGTCGCCGGTGGGGAGCGTCCCGATCCACGCGGAGTTCGGGCCGGGCGGCGGCCGGGAGAGACCCCGCATCAGGCCATTGCCATGGCGAACGCGTCGACGTCGTCGGCAGTGCGCCGCTTCGCTCGGGAGGCGGTCCGTACGAGCCGTCGACCGCGGCCCGGGCCCCGCCGGATCCTGCGGAGTCGCCTCGGCACGACCAGGACTGCGGTGACTGTGCCGATCAGTGGCGGCTCATCGTTCCCCGGAGGACAGTGAGCCGTTCCGCGCGTTCACTGCAGGGTGTTCGTGTCCCTGGGGATGTTGCCTGCGGCGGGAAGCGGCTGGTGTCCTTCGTCCCAGTGATTGGACCAGCTGCACAGTCCGCACGCGTATCGGCCGTTGAGGCCGTGCACCTCGGCACCGCAGCCACGGCAGCGCGTGGTGGTGATCTCCGGGGTCATGGCGGGTCCGGGAGAGCTGGACGACCAGCCGCACTGGTTGTTGCAGGTCCAGGACCCGTCGGGGCCCTGGGTGGCTGCCGCGCCGCAGTTTCCGCATGTCATCGGAGACCTCCCCGGGGTGGCCTCGCCGACGGGGGTGCGGCGAGGCCAGGTTCAGGATGGCAGGAAAAGGCGGGGTTCCGAGAGTCTTCTCGCTCTTTCGGGTTACCCGGACCGCGTCGGCAGCGACGGACGGATCAGATCCCTTTCGACATCGGACAGTTCGTGGCGACGTATCACCCCGCCACGACCCACAACCCGAGACCGCCCTGACGACAGGGCCTACCCCTTGGCGTGGGTCAGTTCGCACCTCCCGTCCACGCAGGAGCGACGCAGCCGCCCGGCCGAGAGGGTCTCCACGAGGCCGATCGCCCAGCACATCGGGCAGCCTCGCAGTACGACCAGGCCGACCGGGGCGAGCAGAAGGCTCGCCGGTCCGGCGACCGGCAACAGGGCCAGCGACCCGATGAGCGCGCCGAACCCGACGGCGCCGCGGGCCAGATGGCGCGGGAGGGAGTCGTCGGCGAAGCCGCCGCGCACCGGCGCGTCGCGTCCACCGGCGGCGCCCGGTGTGGAGCCGGATGTGGAACCGGGCAGGGAACCGGATACGGAGTTGGGCGTAGAGCCTGGCGTAGAGCCGGACACGGAACCGGGTGCGGAACCGGGCGTAGAACCGGGCGCTGAGCCGGGTGCGGCGGTGCGTTTCGTCGTGGTCCGGTCAGGTGTCATCGTTGGTCACCCTCATCCCGGTCGGTTCATCGCTCAATACCTCGCGTACTGCCGAACGAGCCCGGTGCAGGCGGGACTTCATCGCGGCGGTGCTCAGTCCGAGCCGTTCGGCGACGGTGCGGCCGGGCAGGCCCTGGATGTCCCGCATGACCAGCACCTGCCGCTGGTCCTCGGGCAGGGCGGCGATGACGGCCGCGACACGTTCGGCTTCCAGGCGCAGCAGCACGTCCTCCTCGGCGGACCGCGCGGTGCCGCCGAACGTGTCGAACCGGTCCGACGTGCCGAGCCGGCCGTGTTCGTCGGCCGGTGCGCGGTGGAGCAGGGCGCGGGTGCGGCGCAGGCACTCGTTGCGGACGATCCGGAACATCCACGAGGCCAGTGCCCCGGAGGCACGCAGCATGCCGATCTTGCGGTAGAGGATGATCAGCGCTTCCTGGGCGGCATCCTCGGCGTCCTGGGGTGTGGCGCACAGCGTGTGAGCGAACCGGTGTACGTGCGGGTAGGAGCCGTACACCAACGCGGTGAGCGCCTCTACGTTGCCTCTTTGCGCCGCGGCGACCAGAGTCGCGCCGGGCCAGGTGCGGTCAGCCACGCTGACGCCTCCGGCGGCGCAGCAGCGTGACGGTGCACGCGCACAGCAGCAGCGCGGCGGCCGCAGCGACGATGATGACGGTGGTCATGGATCCTCCTGGTCGGGTGCGAGGCGGACGCGGTCGTCCGCACGCCTATGAGAGGCGCGGCAGGCACGAAAGGATTCACCCCTGGCCGTGGTCCGGTGTTTCAGGGTGCCCCGACGCGTACGGGCTCGCAGGGCGGGGTCGAATCCGGCATGGCCCGCCGGGTGGCGTGGCCCGGCGGTGCTCCTCGGCCTGCTTCTCCAGGTGGCCGCGGCTGCGGGCCATCCATGCGTGGGTGCGTGCCCGGCAGGACGGCCGGCGGGCGGCGAGGGCTCACAGCCGCAGGGGTCGCCGGGACGCGCCCGGACTCGGCATGCGGGCTCAGTCCTTGCGTCCTGTCACGGCGACGGTGAACCCGAGGCCGATCATCGTGAGCCCGCCCACGCCTCCGACCATGGAGAGCCGCCGGGGCGAGCGGGCGAACCAGTCCCGTCCGGTTGCCGCGACCAGTCCCCACACGCTGTCGCAGCACGCCGCGATGATGTTGAAGACCAGCCCGAGCAGCAGCATCTGAACCACGATGTGCCCTTGGGCTCGGTCGACGAACTGCGGCAGCACAGCGGCGAAGAACACCATGGTCTTGGGGTTGGCCACACCGACCGCGAACCCCTCCCACAACGTGCGCATGCCACCCTGTGCGCCCTTGTCGGAAGCGAACTCGGCCTGGAGCGAGCCACGTTGCCGCCACGCCTTGGCGCCCAGATACACCAGGTAGGCGGCACCGGCCAGCTTCAGCGCCGTGAAGACGAGGACGGAGCGTTCCACGATCGACCCGACCCCGAGAGCCACGGCCACGATGAGCACATAAGCCCCCAGCGTATTTCCCACCACCGTGGTCAGCGCGGCTCGGCGCCCCTGCGCCAGCGCCCGCCCGATCACGAACAGCACACTGGGCCCGGGGATCACGATCAGCAGGAACGACATCGCCGCGAAGGCGAGCAAGCGCTCGGCAGACACCATGGCGCCCATACAAGCACGGGCCCACTCCACCCTTCAGCCCCTTTTCGTCGCGCAGGACCGCGTACCGCGTACCCGGCTACGCCCCCGGGCGGCTGGTTCCTGTGCAGCACGTTCGCGGGTTCGGCTTCGTTCGAGACCGTGGCGCCCTGTCCGGCATGACGACGACGAACCGAAAGATCCATGCCGCGCAGACGGCCGGGACGCGTCCGGGCGGTGTCACCCGCGGTCGGACACCGGACGCAAGGCAGGTCATCGACGGCCTGTCCTCGCACGCACGCGCCGAGGCACGCACCAAGGCTGAGTGAACCTCCCGGCCGGAAGGGCTGTGGGGCTCACTCGTCGCGCAACCGAAGAAGGTACGCCGCAGTCAGCGCGACGGCACGGTCCTCGTCGTGCGACAGCTCCGCGAGGGCACGTGAGGCCGTCGTCCCCGGGATGCCCGCCAGTGCCTGGGTCAGCCGTCCGCGTCCGGGCGCTCGGGTGGTGTCGTGGGCGAGACGGTCGACGAGCCCGGTCGCGATCCGGTCCGCCGTCGCGGTGTCGTCCGCCAGCACGCTCAGTGCGTCGGCCGCATCGGTGTCGTTCCTGCCCTCCACGATCATGTCGATGAGCGTCGGGACCGCATCGGTCGCTCCGCGCGTCCCGAGCGCCAGGGCCGCGTACCCGCGGACCACGGCGTCGGGGTTCGCGAGGGCGTCCCGCAACTGCTCGGCAGCCTCGTCGCCGGGCATCTCGGCGAGGGACCGAACCGCGCGTTCCCGCACGGCGGCCACCGGTGAGCCGAGGCCCCGCGCCAGCAGTGCCGGGCCGCCGTCGCCCGATCGCGCCAGCGCCCATCGAATGGCTCCGGCGACGTTCGGCTCCGTCTCGCTCAGTGCCGCCTCGACCAGAGCCTCCACCGGCACCGGAACCTCGTCGGCCGAGGAGAGGGCCGCGCGCTGGCGCGCGTCGGCGCTCTTCGACCCCAGTGCCTGGAGGAGCGCGACGACCTGGAGGACGTGCTCCCAGTCGGCGGGGTCCGCGGCATCGATCCGGCAGAGCCGCGTGAGCAGCTCGGTCTCGGCCGCGATGCGTTCGCGTGTCCGGCGGACGAGGTCGCCGACGAGCGCCGAGGGCGTGAAGCCGGGATCGTCGAGTGCGCGCCCGATCTCACGCAGCGACAGCCCCAGTGACCGCAGGCTCTCGATGTGGAAGATCCGCCGGATGTCCTCCCCGGAGTACTCCCGGTATCCGGAGCCCGTACGGCCCGAAGGCCGCACCAGGCCGAGCGACTCGTAGTGCCGGAGCATGCGGGCGCTGACCCCGGACCGTTGCGCCACCTCACCGATCAGCACGCCCTATCGTCCCTCCTGGCCGGACCCGCCGAGGGCCACGACGCGCTTCGCCTCCTCGATCGCGAACTCGAACCCGGCGTCCGGGTCGCGCAGCAGCCGCTGTGTGGCCAGCGCGTGCGCGTGCGCGCGCGGGTCACGGGCCGTTGTCGCGGCGTGCAGGGCCGGCAGAACCACTTCGCCCAGCGCGACCAGCGCCCGGCTGAGACTCAGCTGCGTCTCCCGCCCACCACGCCCGAGTTGCGTCGCCAGCGCCAGGGCCAGAGCGGGCTCCTCGCCCTCCGGTACGAGTACGACCGCGGCCCGCCAGGCGCTCCGCGCCACCTCGTCGTCGGCGTCGGACAGGAGCGTCGGGGTGATCACCGGCCACGCCCGCCGGTCCCCGATCTTGGACAGGGTGTGCAGCGCCTGGCTCCGTGCCTGCGCACGCTCCGAGCGGACTTCGCGGACCAGTCCGGGGAGCGTCACGGAAACCGGGTGGCGGGTGAGCGCCCAGGTCAACATGTCGCGGACGTAGAACTCGGGCTCGATCGCGCATCGCTCGATGAGCTTGTCGACGAAGCGCGGGTCGGGCGCCGTACCGACCGCCAGAGCTGCCCGCAGCCGCATGGACGAGTTGCCGTCCTCCAGTGCGTGGAGCACTCGTGTCCCATCCGTGTCCTGTCCCGTGACCGTCATCGAGACCACCTCCTCGGCAAGCAGTGAAAACCTTGTCACCGTGACAAGGTCAAACAGGACCCGCCGCGCGAACACCGGTCACCTGCCGGGTCCCCATGCGTCCCGGCCGGTCCGTCCGGCATCATCACGGGATGATCGGCAATCGGACAACCCATCGCACGGCGGACGGCGTCCGCGTACCGGGCACCTGGCGGCACGCGTTCATATGCAACGGCGGCTCCTACTTCCTCACCGACCTCTTCATCTACGCCGACGGCCTCGTCGACTGCTGGGAACTGGTCACACTCGACGAGTTCGAGAAGAAGCTCCACAGCGGATGGGTGGCCACCAGCCTTCCGGACGGCGGACGCGCATCCGCACACGCCCTGGCCTCATGGACGTTCGGCGAACCGCGCACCTGGCTGACGCCAGAGCTGCTGCTCGCCGAAGTCCGTGACACCATCGACGAGCTGAACGGTCGCCCCGACTCGACCGGCCGCTGCCTCGCGGCGGTGGATGTCTTCATGGGGGACCGGACGGAGGACAACCGGGCTGCTGCGCGGGCCGCCTACCTGGCCATTCCCGAGACGGTGCGCCGGTACGCGCTCGGCGACATGGACCGCAAGGACCATCCCCTGCAGGTGCTGGTGGCGGGGCCCGGCGGGCGGGCGCCGGACTGGCCCGAGGAACCGGTCACGCAGGAGGCGTACGACGAGGCCATCGCGTATTTCGAGGAGCGGAGCCGGTGGATCGCGGAGGCTCCTTCCCGAGTGCCGGCCGACGGGGCGGCGGACTCCTTCGCCCCCGCGGTCAAGGTCTACCACTCATACCCGCGGCGCGCGCTCGAACACCCGGGGAAGCAGGCCCTGCGCAACGACTACCCCGCCGCGATCACCCTCGACGAGGTCACCTACCCGTCGGTGGCGCACGCCTACTGGGCCCGGTCCGTCGCCGCGCCGGAGGCCCGTTCCGCGGTCGCGGCGGCGGAGACGGGGGCGAAGGCCCGCACTCTCGCGGCTGCGGCGCCGCGGCGCGAAGGCTGGGAACCGGCACGGACCGCGGTCATGGCCCGATTGCTGCGCGCCAAGTTCGAGCAGCACCCCGAGCTCGCCGCGATCCTGCTGGCCACGGGTGATGCGACAGTCATCTACGACGACGCGGACTCGGGCTTCTGGGGCGACAACGGGGGCCGGGGCCGTAACTGGACGGGCCGCCTCCTGGAACTCGTCCGGTCCGAGCTGCTGGCCCGACAGGCCCGCATCGAGTGACACGGGGCCCGGGGCCTGTGATCGACTCTCCCGTCCGGCAGGCTGGACGCGCTCGTACCGGTCACGCGGCCGTGCGCTCGCGCCGGTCACGCGGTCATGCGGTCGTGCCGGTCACGCGGTCGACCGGGCAGGCCCCGCCTCGGATTTGCGGGCGAGCAGGTGAATCTCCTTGAACTGCCGCCGGTCGGTGGGCTGAGGCTCGCGAACCATCCGGGCCACCTCGGCCAGACCGGCCGTGCGCAACATCGCCGCGAAGTGATCCGGCGACCACCGATAGGCAGGAACGACGGCGTGATCGAAGACCTGAGTCGGGTGGGACGGATCATCGCTGGCCGAAAAGCCGACCAGAACGTGGCCGCCGGGTGCCAGCAGACGGTGGAACTCCGCCAGGACGGCGGGGAGTTCCCGCGGCGGAGTGTGGATGATGGACCAACGCGAAAGTACGCCTCCCAGCGCGCCGTCAGCGATGTCCAACGCGGCCATCGAGCCCACGTCGAACCGCAGGCCCGGGTGATTCCGCCGAGCTGTCCCGATCATCGCGGGAGAGGCATCGATACCGAACACCGCCAACCCCAGTTCATCCAGATGAGCGGTGATATGGCCGGGTCCGCACCCCAGGTCCGCGACCTGACCGTCCCCACTCGCGGCTACGGCCTCGGCGAAGGCACTCAGGAACGCGCGGTCCAGAGGCCGGTCGCGCAGCTCGTCGCGGAACAGTTGCGTGTACTGGGGGGCAGCAGCGTCGTAGGCCTCGCGGGTGGCGGCGAGGGCATCGTGTTCGATCATGCCCACGACCGTAGTCCCTGGCGCCGCGACCAGCCGGGGAATCACGAACCTCCCGCCCGGCCGCCGGTTCGCCCCGGGACATCGGCGGTCCGGAGAAGGGACGGGAACGAAATGGTTGCGTCGGAAGCGCTCCGGGGCCGGATGGAAAGCGGCTGGGTGTCAGCCCCTGACCACGATCCGCCACGGTCGGGGGGCCGTCCGGGACATGTCCGGGACGGTCGACATCCGTTCCCCTCAGCTGCTCCCGCTCGGAGGATCGTTCCGACAGCACCTCTTCGATCCGAGGGAGAATCATGCGTACTCGACTCGTGCTCGCCGGCGCCGTGATGGGCGCCGCCCTGCTGACCGGAGCCACACTCTCCACCGCCCACGCGGCACCCGTACCCACCGTCACGGACACAACGACCGTCGCGCCGATCGCCGACTCGTGGATCTACGTCGGCACCTACGGCAGCCACCAGGCGTGCTACGACGACGGCGTGAACTCCGCCTACTCCCAGTGGGACTGCAAGCAGTCGAGCAGCGGCAAGTGGCAGCTCTGGGTGAACGACGCGTCGTAGGCCGACACCGGAGCAGATCCGAGGCGCGAACCCCTGCTCCGTAACAGCGGCGGGCGGTGAGGCCGCGACGCCACCGTTGGTGGCATCTGCGGCTTCGCCGCCCGTTACTTCGATCCGAGGGAGAAACATGCGTACTCGACTCGTGCTCGCCGGCGCCGTGATGGGCGCCGCCCTGCTGACCGGAGCCACACTGTCCACCGCCCACGCGGCACCCGTACCCACCGTCACGGACACAACGACCGTCGTGTCGACCGCCGACTGGCAATACCCCGGGCAGACGTGCGGCCGGCCCCGGCCCGACCGGCCGGGCTGAGAGACTGGGCCCATGGATGCAACAGAGCGGTTCTGCAGGGCGGTTGTGGAGTGGGCGGCCGGGGGTGCGGGGGCTCCAGCGGCTGCTTCGGCCGCACGCGAGCTGGCCGGCGGTACCGCTCTGCACACGGCCGTACTCGTGGAAGGGGTCAGCGACCGGGTCGCGCTCGACACGCTGGCCGCCCGTCACGGCCGGGCCCTCGGTGCCGAAGGCATCGCGGTCATCCCGCTCGGAGGTGCGACCAGCATCGGCAGGTTCCTGGATCTGCTGGGCCCTCAGGGGCTCGGCATCGGGCTGGCGGGCCTGTGCGACGCCGGGGAGGAGAGCCACTTCTCACGCGCACTCGAGCGAGCAGGTCTCGGCCACGGCCTCTCCCGCGCCGGCATGGAGCCGCTCGGTTTCCATGTGTGCGTCGCCGATCTGGAAGAGGAACTGATCCGCTCGCTCGGTGCCGCCGCCGTACAACAGGTCATCGAGGCCCAGGGCGATCTGCGGGCGTTCCGTATCTTCCAGAAACAGCCCGCCCAGCGGGAGCGGATGGTCGAGCACCAGCTGCGGCGCTTCATGGGCACCATCAGCGGCCGGAAGAGCCAGTACGCGCGATCGCTCGTCGATGCCCTGGAACTCGCCCGGGTACCGAGGCCGTTGGACCGCCTGCTCGCGCATGTTTCCGTGAGCTGAACTGCCGGTTTCCGCGTCTCGCGGGTCGGAACTGCCGGGTCCGCGAAGCCCGCGGGAGCAGCGCTACGCGGCGAGCGCGGCGGGCTCGCGCAGGTGGGCGGCCGCCGTCCGCCACGCGGTGGTCACCGCGGTCCGGGCCCGTGCCGTGCGGGTGGCGCGGTCGCCGGTCAACTCCAGCGGCGCGCCCACGTGCACATGAAGGCCCGGTCGGCGCAGAGGGGCCGTGACCAGGCCGGCGAGCTGCTTGGCGGCGCTGCCCGAGGTGATCCGGCGGGCGCCTGCCTGGCCCACGGGTACGACAGGGGCGCCGGTGCGTTCGGCGAGCCTGGCCAGGCCGCTGCGGAAGGTGCCGGGTGCCGCTTCCGCGGCGTCCCTGCGGCGGGGCAGGCCCCCTTCGGCGTAGATGAGGACCAGCCGTCCCTGCTCCAGGGCCTCTGCCGCGGCGTCCAGCGCGGCCGCGGCGCGGCGGTCTCCGCGTATGACGGGGATGTGCCCTTCGCGGGCGAGCGCACGGCCGAGCAGCGGGACGCGCCACAGCCCCGCGGCCGCCATGATGACCGGCTCGACGCCGAGGCGGTGCAGGGCGGCGGTCACGATCGCGGGATCGGCCAAGGACGTGTGGTTGGCGGCGATGATGCTGCCGGGCGCGATTTCGGCGCCGGGGTCGGTGGTCACCGTCAGGTGGCCGACGGCGGGCACCAGGACGTCGGCGATGCGGCTGAGCACGAAGGGTCTCCCGGGTCTCGGCGATGTCGGCCTTCATCGTCGGGACCTGATCCCGTCCGGGGCGTGAGTCGTCGTACTCATCTTTCTCGGCCGGGCTGCCGGGTGCGGGCTACGAATTTCTCGGCCGGCGCCTGCCGGGTGCGGGCTACGAGGGCTGTTCCGGCGCGGCCGGGCCGGCGGCGGAACCGGCCGCCGGATCGTTGCGCGCCGCCACGAGCGCCTCCAGCCCGTCCAGGATGCGCTGGAGGCCGAACTCGAAGTGGTCGAAGCCGGTGCCGAAGGCTGCCTCGGGCAAGGAGGCCATGACGGGATAGCGCCCGCTGGCCATGGCCTTCTCCAGGAAGGGCTGCTGGGCCTCCCAGAACTTCGCGTCCGTCACACCGGACGTGCGCTCGGCCTCCTCCTCGTACACCTGCGTGCGGGCGGCCCCCACCACGTACCCGTCGATCAGGATGATCACCGACACCAGTTCGGGGTCGGACAGGCCCATCGGCCTGATCAGGGTGAGCGCCTTCTCCATGCCGTCGAGCGCGTTCGGGCCGAGGATGGGGCGGGACTGGTTGACCTCCAGCAGCCAGGGGTGGCGGCGGTAGAGGGCGCGAGTGGCGTGGCCCAGGGCCTGGAGGGCCGAGCGCCATCCGCCGTCGAGGTCGCCGTCGCCGGAGTCGGCCGGGTCGCCGGACACGCGCTGGACGCGGTCCAGCATCAGGTCGAGCAGCTCACCCTTGCCGGGGACGTACCGGTACAGGGACATCGTCCCGGTGCCGAGCTCCATGGCGATCCTGCGCATCGAGACCGCGCCGAGCCCGTCCCGGTCGGCGACGTCGACGGCGGCCGCCACGATCCGCTCCAGGGTCAGGCCCGGCTTGGGGCCCCGGCTTGGCCGCCTGCCTGTGTCCCACAGCAGTTCGAGGGTCCGGTTGATGTCGCCGCTGCCACTGGTCTGCGTACTGCTCGTCATGACAGCAGTTTAGGTCCGGGCGAAAAACCGAGTACGGTGTACGCACAATCGGGTACGGTGTACCCAGTCAGAGAGTGGAAGGGGGTACCCATGAGCGGCAGAAGCGGCGGTTACGCGGTACGGGCCGAGGGTCTCGAAAAGCGGTACGGCCAGAAACGAGCCCTGGACGGCTTCGACCTGACCGTCCGTGAAGGCACCGTGCACGGCCTGCTCGGGCCGAACGGCGCCGGCAAGACCACCGCCGTGCGCATCCTGGCCACGCTGCTGCGGCTGGACGGCGGCCGGGCGGAGGTGGCCGGCCTGGATGTCACTCGGCGGGCGCACGCGGTGCGCGGGCGGATCGGGCTGACCGGACAGTACGCGGCCGTGGACGAGGTGCTGACCGGCCGGCAGAACCTGGAGATGTTCGGCCGGCTGTTCCACCTGGGCGGCCGGCGGGCCCGGTCACGGGCCGTGGAGCTGCTGGAGCAGTTCGACCTGACCGAGGCCGCCGACCGGGGCGTCGGCAAGTACAGCGGCGGCATGCGGCGCCGCCTCGACCTCGCCGCCTCGATGATCCTCGCCCCGCCCGTGCTCTTCCTGGACGAGCCGACGACCGGGCTGGACCCCCGCGGCCGGGGCGAGGTCTGGGAGTCCGTCCGGGCCCTGGTCGCGAGCGGCACGACCGTGCTGCTGACCACGCAGTACCTGGAGGAGGCCGACAGGCTGGCCTCCCGCATCACGGTCGTCGACGAGGGCCGGTCCATCGCCGACGACACTCCGGACGGGCTGAAGGATCTGGTCGGCGGCGACCGCATCGAGGTCGTGGTCGCCGAGCGGGCCGAGCTTCCCCAGGTGGTGAAGACGGTCGCCCGGGTCTGCGAGGGCGAACCCGGGACCGACGAGGACGGATTGCGGGTGTACGCCCCGGTCACCGACCGGGTGGCCGCCCTGACCGAGGTGGCACGCGCCCTCCAGGACGAGGGCGTCCGGGTCGAGGACATCGGACTGCGCAGGCCGAGCCTCGACGACGTGTTCCTGCGCCTGACCGGACACCGGGCCGAGAAGCAGAAGGAGGCGGCGGCGTGAGCGCTACCGACCTGACCGGGACGCACGGCCGCGGGCGGCTGTACTGGCTGTTCGCCGACTGCGGCAACCTCGTCCGCCGCGGCCTGACCCACTACCGGCGCCAGCCCGTCAACATCGCCTGGCAGCTCGGCTTCCCGATCCTCTCCGTCCTCCTCTACGGGTACGTCTTCGGCAGTGCGATGACCGTGCCAGGCGGCGGGGACTACAAGGACTTCCTGATGCCCGGCATGTTCGCGATGACGATGGCGTTCGGCTTCATCAACACCGCGACCATCATCGTGCACGACTCCACCAAGGGCGTCATCGACCGCTTCCGCTCGATGCCGATGGCCTCCTCCGCGGTGGTGGCCGGGCGTGGCGTCACCGATCTCCTGGTCGCCTGCGCCGAGCTGGGGATCATGATGCTCACCGCGGCCGCCATGGGCTGGCGGCCGGACGGGGGCTGGGGCTTCCTGGCCGCGTTCGGACTGCTGCTGTGGCTCAGGTTCGCGCTGATCTGGATCGGGGTGTGGCTCGGGCTGCTCGTGCCCAACCCCGAGGCGGCGGGCGGTCTGTTCGCGGTGGCGTTCCCCCTGACGATGGTCTCCAGCATCTTCGTCGCCCCGCAGCTCATGCCCGGCTGGCTGGGCTGGGCAGCGGCCTGGAACCCCATCTCCTCCACGTCCGCCGCCACCCGGGAACTGTTCGGCACACCGGTCGGCGGCGGCGACTCCTGGATCGAGCAGCACGCGCTGCTGATGGCGGTGGTGTGGCCGGTGCTGCTGACGGCGGTCTTCCTGCCCCTGGCGGTACGGCGGTTCCAGCGGCTCAGCCGATGATCGCCGGTGGAGGTGGGTCTTGTTCAACAGCGTACGTACCGTGATGACCTTCGCCCCGGACCCCGGGGCGTCGGCCCGCTGGTGGGGTGAACTGCTGGACGTCCCCGTGAGGACGGACGTCAGCGACGCCGGGGGCGTCCACGCCTGGAACGAAAGACCCCGGCCGCCCTCGTACGTGTCACTCCGGATCGTTCCGGATGTCTCGTCCGGCGCCCGCGCCACTACCTTTTCGACGGCGCCCGCCAGAACGACCAGCCCGTAGCCCGTGGAGCAGCGATGCCGACGACCGTCACGACCCGCCGGCCGACCTCCGCACCGCTCGGGCGTCAGGAGCGAAGGGTGCTCCACGCGGTCGGCTGCGGTCTGCGGGACGACGAGATCGCTGCCGCTCTCGCCGTGCCCGAGGACGCAGTGGCCGGGCACCTGGCGCGGATCCTCGTGAAGCTCGGGCTGCGCGACCGGGCCGCCGCCATCGTCCACGCCTTCGACTGCGGCCTGGTCGTACCCGGTTGCGGCCCCCGCCCGCAGGCGGCGGGCCCGGTGCTGCGGGCGGCGGGCGGGCCGAAGGTGGAGATCTCCGTGCTCGGGCCGCTGGAGGTGCGGCGGGGCGGCCGGACCCTGGATCCGGGACATCTGCGCCAGCAGGCCGTACTGGCGGCGCTGGCGCTGTGCGCGGGGCGGGCGGTCAGTCAGCAGGAGCTGCTCGACGGGGTGTGGGGGATGGAGCCGCCGGTCACGAATGTGGTGCCGGTGTCCATCTACCGGTTGCGCAAGACGCTGCGCCCCGGGGACGGCCCCGACCCGGTGATCGAGCACGGCCGGTGCGGCTACCGGCTGGCCGCCGGCGGGGTCGAGGTGGACGTGGCGCGTATGGAAGCGCTGGTCACCGAAGCCGCGGCGGCCGACCGGGCGGGCGAGGCGGCCGAGGCGGTCCGTCTGTGTTCCCGGGCGCTGGAGCTGTTTCGCGGGGAGCCTCTGGCCGGTCTGCCCGGGCCGTTCGCCGAGCTGGAGCGGCTGCGGCTCACCGAGCGCAGGATCGCCGTCGTGCAGCGGAAGTCGGAGTGGCAGCTGCGGCTGGGCCGGCACTCCGAGGCGATCGCCGAGCTGTCCGCCCTCCTCGCGGCGCACCCCCTGAACGAGTCGGTGGTGGCGATGCTGATGCGTGCGCTCTGCCGTGACGGCCGGCAGGCCGACGCGGTGGCCGTGTTCGATCGCGCCCGCCGGCGTCTCGCCGATGACCTGGGGGTTCGTCCCAGTCGGATGCTGCGGCTGACGTGCCGGATGATTCTGAGCGGGGACGAGGCCGGCCTCGGTCCCGGGACCGGCGGCACCGCGCGGTGACCGGACCGGGACGTCGGCAGTGACTCACCACCTGTCGGTGGCCGTCGTCCCGGCCGTCGACAGGTGGTGAGGAGCGTCCGTGGTTACGCGGGGTACCAGGCGCCGTTGTACCACTGCTCGTTGGCGCTGTCGTTGTGGTGGTCCATGTTGAAGTCTTCGGGGTAGTTCTTGACGTGGTTGTTCGGGTACGTCCAGATGCCGGCGGACTCGTCGCAGACGTAGTCCCAGTGACAGATGGTCTTGACGGGCACGTTGCCGAAGAACTTGTCGGCTCCGGCGAGCGGTGCGCCGACGATTCCGCCGAACGGCACGGATCCCCCGTTGGCACCGGGGTTGCCCTGGCGCTTGGGGTCCGCGATGAGGATGGCATTGACGTTGTCGAACGTCTGCCAGTTCTCGGTGACCCAGATGTGCACCACCGCGGCGCCCAGGGAGTATCCGGCCATCTTGACGTGCTGGCCGGGGCACGCCGCGCGCTGGTCGCGGACCAGCCGGTTCAGCTCGTTGACGCCCGCGCGGGCGCTCGCGCCGTTGGGGATCTGGGTGGGGTACCCGACGTGCTGCTGGATGTTGCCGGTGAAGCCGTCGTTGTTCCAGGAGCTGCCGGTGCCCCCGACCACGATCGTGTAGGTGCCCTCGCACGGCGCTGCCGCCTGTGCCGTGGTCCCCTGTGCCACCGACAGCCCGGCCGTCATCAGCAGACCGGCCGCCGCGGCCGCGATCCTTCTTGTTCGCATTACGTCCTCCCCATGTGGTTGGCCGACGCGGCCGCATTCCGGTGCGGTACGCGGTCGGCCCGGGTCCAAGCAGACTGTGGCAGCGGCCGATGACATCACGATGAAACCCGGCTCCGGCGGGCGGTATCGGCGTCCGGCCGATGGCGATAACCCATGGATAAGGGCGCCGCCTAACTTCGGATGCCATGCAGGAGGCTCAGACCTGAAAGGGGTTTGCCGCATGGACTTCCGGATTCTCGGGCCGGTGGAGGCCCGGCGTGACGGAGACTGGATCGCGCTGTCCGGTTCCAAGGTGCACACGGTCCTTGCCGCGATGCTGCTCGCACACGGGCGGGTCGTCTCGGACTCCAGACTCGGCGCGCTGCTGTGGGGGTGGGACCCGCCCGTCACCGCGAGCGCGCAGATCTACACATACATGTCGCGGCTGCGCAAGCTGCTCGGTGACGAGGTCGAGATCGTCCGGCGGCAGCCGGGGTACGTACTGCGGGCGCCCGGGGCCCGGATCGACGTCGTCGAGTTCGAGCGGCTCGACCGGCTCGGCCGTGAGGCGCTGCGGGAGCGGCGTCACGCCGACGCTCAGGCGCTGCTGACCGAAGCGCTGGGGTGGTGGCGCGGTCCGGCGCTGTCGAACGTGACCGAGTTCCTTCTGGAGGCGGAGCTGCCGCAGCTGGAGGAGGCGCGGATGCTGGCGCTGGAAAACCGTATCGAGGCGGATCTCGCGCTGGGCATGCACGAGCAGGTGACGGCCGAGCTGACGGGTCTGGTCGCCGAGCATCCGGTGCGGGAGCGGCTGCGTGCCCAGCTGATGACCGCGCTGTACCGGTGCGGGCGGCAGGCCGATGCCCTCCAGACGTACTACGAGGGACGCAAGGTGCTCGTCGATCAGCTGGGGGTGGACCCGGGCGAGGTGCTCGGGGCGACGTACCAGGCCGTGCTGGGCGGGGAGTTGGGGTTGCGAGGTGCAGGGGCAGCGCGGGGGCGGTCCGATGTACCCACCATGCTTCCGGCCGCCGAGGGCGGCTTCGTCGGCCGGTCCGCGGAACTGTCCCTGCTGACCTCGCGGTTGGCGGCCGGGACGAACCGGCCCCGGCGCCTGCTGGTGACCGGGATGGCCGGGGTGGGCAAGACGGCGCTCGCCGTACGGGCCGCCGAGGAGAGCACCGGTCATTTCCCCGACGGTCAGCTCTACGCCGAGCTGTGCCATCAGGACGGTACGCCCAAGGACGCCGGCGAGGTGCTGGTGCGGTTGCTGCGGGCGCTGGGCGAGCCCGGTCTCGACGGGAACTCCCCGCTCGCCCTCGACCGCGACGAGCTGGTCCGGCTCTACCGTGCGCGGACCTCCGGCAAGCGGCTCCTCGTCGTCCTCGACGACGCGGTCGGCGACCTCCAGGTGGCGCCGCTGCTGCCCGCGAGCCCGCAGGCCGCCGTGCTGATCACCAGCCGGGCCCGGCTGGCCCGGGTGGCCGGGGCGGACACCGTGGCCCTCGCGCCGCTGGACGACGACGAGTCCCTGGCGATGCTGGCCGCGGCGGCCGGTGAGGAGCGGCTGAGGGACGACCCGGATTCCGCCGACGACCTGGTCGCGTACTGCGGGGGGCTGCCGTTGGCGCTGGCCGTGGTGGGCGCCCGGCTCGCGGCGCGGCCGTCGTGGCCGGCACGCCGGTTCGCGGAGCGGCTCGCCGATCCGGCGGAGCGGCTCGCCGAGCTGTCCTTCGGCGATCTGGATGTGCGGGCTGCGCTGTTGCCGTCGGTACGGCGCATGGCCGCCGGGGGCCCGTCAGCGCTCCGGGCCTTGTCCGGTGCCGGTACGGAGCCGTTCTCGGCCCGGGACGCCTCGGTGCGGCTCGCGGTGTCGGAGGACCGGGCCGAGCGGGTACTGGAGTCGCTGGTGGACACCGCGCTGCTCGACCTCTCGGGGCTCGATCCCGAGGGACTGCCGCTGTACCGGTGCCATGAGCTGGTTCTCCTGTACGCGGCGTCGCTGGACCCGGCGGCCGTCGGACCGGTCGTCACAGCCCGGCGTTCGCCCGCCGAGCGCGACAGCGCCACCGCGGTCGGATGACCGCGGTGGCCGGGAAGTCTCCGTCGTCCGTGGTGTCACCACGTTCCGCGGGTCCAGGAGTACGTCGGGATCTCGGGGACGAGCGCGGGGGCGATGGTCTCGCGGACCACGGTCCACGCGTCGGCGACGACGCGTTCGCGGGGCGGCCGGGCGGCGGGGCCGAAGGCGGTCGCGGTGACCGCCCACATCGCGGCGACCGCGGCGACGGCCCGGACCTCGGCGGAGGGCTTGGCCGGTACGGCGCGACCCCGGCCGACGTCGATACGGAAGCCGAGCTCGGCGGCCTGGGCGGCCCGCACCTCATGGGCGACCGGGCCGCCGGGGCGGCCGAACACCGCGGCGGACAAGGGGTGTTCATAGGCGGCACGCACCCAGACGGAGACCCGGACGCGTTCGCGCTCCTCCCAGCCGCCGCGTGCGGCGGGCCCGGGGTCCGCCTGCTCGACGGCGGCGGCGAGCTCGGCGAAGTATCCGGTCAGTCCGGTGTCGTCGAGCTCCCCGAGGATGTCTTCGAGTTCCCCGAGGTTGTCCTCGAGCTCCCCGAGGTCGTCGTCCAACCTCCCGAGGTCGTCTTCGAGTCTCCCGGGACTGTCGGTGCGCGGGCTGCGGTCGGTGAGTTCATCGGCTCCGGCGAGTTCGCCGGCTCGTCGGGCGAGTCCGCCGAACCCGGGCCGATCGGCGCGGGCGGCCAGGGGAGTTGGAACGGTCGGTGCCACCGGGGCGGTCTCCAGGGGATGCGTCGTCATGACGGTCGGCTTCCTTCGGTGTCGGGCCCATCGGCTTCGTCCGGCGGGCCGAGTACGGAGTGGATGTGAACGGGACCGGGCGGAGCGCCGCCGGGCGGGCGGGCGATGGCAGCGGCCACCCGGTCGTCGAGCCGCAGGTCCTGGACCGACCAGACGGTGGTGCGGCCGGAGTGCGTGTGCAGTACGCGGACCGGTCCGTGACGGGCCGGCCAGGTCTCCAGCTGGTTCAGCGCGGTGCCCACCAGTCCCAGACCGGCCGCCTTCACGACGGCCTCCTTGCGCGTCCAGACACGGTGGAACCCGGCGTCGCGTGCCGGTCCGGGCGGCAGCGACACCAGGTGGGCGCGTTCGTTGTCGGTCAGCACCGAGTCGTACAGCGAGGGCTGGCGCATGGGCCGTACGGCCTCGACGTCGACTCCGATGGCGTGGCCTTCACCGAGCGCGAAGACACCGCACCCCGCGGTGCGGGACATGCTGATCGCCCACGGCACCTCGGGGTGTTCGATCACCGGCGGGCCGTGCCCGAGGTCCCCGCAGCCGGGGCACCGGCGCCGGCCCAGCTCGATGGACTGCGGTGCCACGAGCAGTAGTTCGGACAGCGCACGGCGCGCCCCGGCCCTCGTGTGCACGAAGGCGGCCACGTCCCGCTCGGCCAGCAGGGTGAGTGCGCGGTGGAATTCGTCGGTGCCGAGCAGCGCCAGGTCGTCCGGGACGACCCGCTGCGGCGGCTGCCACCACCAGACGTGGGCCGCGCCGGCGAGATCCGGTGTCCCGGGCGCTGCCCGGGAAGGCCGCTGGGTCCCGGTGCTCTTCGGTGTTCCGTGTACGAACGCCATGGACTGCCCCCATTCCTCATTCCTTCGAGGCCTTGTCGACCTCTCGTGTTTCCCGTGGCCTCCGGTTCCTCCGCCCGGCCGACCGTGCGGACAGAAATGCCACGGTGCGATCGTCCGCCCGGCGCCTACGGGCCGTCTATATGCGTCCGGGCATACGCCTGAGTCCGAATTCCCCGTAGGGCCGCGATAGCACTTCCTCGGAGACTGGGCCGGTAATTTCCGAGCGACCCGAGGATGTCCACATGTCCGAGACCCATACGCTTTCCCTGCCGCTTTCGGCAGCAGCGGCCGGCACCGTCGTGGAGCTGACGGAGGCCGAGCAGAACGCACTCGTCGCCGTCGCCGAGCAGCTGACCCCGAAGGGGCTCGCGGACGGCAGGATCGACGATCTCCGCTGGCTGGACGCCGCGCGCGAGGCCTCCGTACAGCTGCCGCGCAGGCTGCTGTCGGCGCTGCGCGCGTTCCGTCACGACGCGGGCCCCGACGGAGTCCTGCTGCTGCGCAACCTGCCGGTGGTGGCGGACGCCCCGCTGCTTCCGACGCCGGCCGTGAAGGGGTCCGTGGAGCGTCTTCCCACGGTCGCTGCTTCCGTCATCACCACCGCGATGCTGCATCTCGGAGAGGTCATAGCATTCCGTAACGAAAAGACCGGTGCGCTCGTACAGAATGTCGTTCCCGTTCCGGGGAGCGAGTCCTCGCAGAGCAATGCGGGTTCCGTTCTCCTCGAACTCCACATCGAGAACGCATTCCACGACAACCGCCCGGACTTCGTGGGTCTGCTGTGTGTGCGGGAGGACCCGACGGGCGATGCGAAGCTGTGCACGTCCTCCATCCGCCGCGCGCTGCCGCTGCTCTCCGAGAAGGCGCGAGCGGTACTGTCCGAGCCGCGGTTCCTGACCGAGCCGCCGCCGTCCTTCGGCACCCTGGACAGCGTGACGCCCGCCCACGCGGTGCTGAACGGCGACCCGGAGGACCCCAATGTGCTGGTGGACTTCTCCGCCACCCATCCGCTGGACGACGAGGCCCGGCATGCCATGGCCGAGCTGCGGGACGCGTTCATGGAGACGATGTCGGCGCTGTCGCTGCGCGTCGGCGACCTGGCCGTCGTCGACAACCGCCTCGCGGTGCACGGCCGGACGTCGTTCACTCCGGCCTACGACGGTGCGGACCGCTGGCTGCACCGGGTGTACGCGCACCTGGACCACCGGCGCAGCCGGGTGGACCGGGCGGGCAACGGCGCGGTCCTCGGCTGAGCGGGGCCACGCACGCGACGTCCGTATCCGCCAGGCAGGCCGAGGGGCCGGCCCCCGCACGGGGCCGGCCCCTCGGCGGTGTCCGTGGAGTACCGCCCGGCCCACGACGCCCTCCGGGCGTACGACGGGAATCCACGGACGCCGCCGAGACCGTTCGCATGCGGCGCACGCGTGCAGCAGTCAGGGGTGCACGGGAGCTGAACTCCCGTACACCCCTTTGGTGTTGATGTGAAGCTTCGACCTACTGACGGGCGCTGATGACGTCCGCCGGGCGGCCGCCGAGCGCGAAACGGCCGGGGACCAGCGTCGCCACCGCGGTGAGCACCGCGGCGAAGCCGAGGACCCCGAGGAACATCGGTAGGTCGATGGACGGCCGGGCGGCGCCCGTCATCCCGACGCTGAAGGCGGTGAGCACCGCGAGCGAGATGGCCGTGCCGAGCACCGCGGCGACCAGGACGATCAGCGCGGTCTCGATCCTGAGCATCGACATCACCTGACGGCGGGTCGTGCCGACGAGCCGCAGCAGGGCGAACTCGCGGGTGCGGTCCGATACCGACATGGCCAGGGTGTTCACCACGGCGATCGCGGTGAACGCGATGATCAGGCCCATCGCGAGGTAGTTGACCTCGGCGTTGGACTGCTGGACCTCGGCCTGTACGTCGTCGACCTGGGTGCGGTCGAGGACGCCGATGCCCGGGAAGCGCTTGAGTGCACCGGTCAGCTGCTCACGGCCCGCCTTGCCGTCGCCGGCCGTCTTGACCAGGACGGAGGAGGCGAGCGGATTGTCGACGTGCTGGGCGACCAGGTCGTGCGACATGGTCAGGTCGCCGAAGCCGAGGCCACGTTCGTAGACGGCGGCGACCTTCAGCCGGACCACGGTGGAGTCGCCGAGCGTCACCTTGAGCGTGTCGCCGGGCTTCTTGCCGAGGTGGTCGGCGGAGACGTCGCTCATCGCGATGCTCTTGTCCCCGAAGCCCTTGAGGCTGCCCCGGGAGACGTCCGGGTCCCAGTTCGTGGTGAGGCCCTGCGCGGAGATGCCCTGCGCCGGGTACTTGTCGAGGCCGACGCGGACCTGGGTCCGGACGATCTCGGTGACCTGGGTGACGCCCGGCACGGCGCGCAGCGCGTCCGTCGCCTCGGCGGGGACCCCGGGGCCGTTCGAGGCGACCACCCAGTCGGCCTTGTTGCCCGCCTTGGCCTGGGCCGAGGCGGCGTCGCCCATCGTGGTCTGCACGAACAGGACGGTGCAGGCCATGCCGATGAGCAGGACCAGTGGGGTGACGGCCGCGGCCATCCGCTTGGCGTTGGCGCGGGCGTTAGCGGTCGCGAGGTGGCCGCCAACGCGCGAGAACTTCAGCGGGATCCCGAGGATCGCGACGGCGATGCGGGCGATGACCGGGCCCAGCAGCGAGACCGCGACGGCGAGGACCACGACGGACAGGAACGTGACGGGCTGCGAGGCCGGCTCGGTGCGCAGGAAGCCCAGCAGGACGACCACACCGATGCCGAGGGCCAGGACGAGCATCCCGACGCCGAGCCGTCCCCACGCGAAGTGGCGCTGTTCCATGGCCGCCTCGGACAGGGCCTCTGCCGGGCGGATGCGGGCGGTGCGGCGGGCGGAGATGCGGGCCGCGACCCACGCCCCGAGCAGGGCCGCGCCGACGGCGGCGGTGAACGGCACGAAGCTGAAGGTGAGTTCGAGGGTGTCGGGGATGGCCTTGAAGTCGATGAACTTGCTGTGCAGCCAGTACGCGATGGGCAGGCCCACGACCGAGCCGAGGGCGCCCGCGAGGCCGCCGATGATCAGGGCCTCGCGGCCGATCAGCTGACGGACCTGCTTGGGGGTGGCGGCGATGGCGCGCAGCAGGGCGAGTTCGCGGTAGCGCTGCTGGATGGAGAGCGCGAAGGTGCCGACGACGACGAGGATCGCGACGAGCAGCGACGTACCGCCCATGGCGCCGCCCATGGAGACGAGCTTGACCCGGGCCTTGCCCGCGTCGAGGAACTCGATGGGGCCGCGCTCGCCACCGGTGGCGATGGCGTACTTGCGGCCGTCGCCGGCGAGGGCCTTCTCGGCCTGGTCCGCGAGTTCGCCCGCGGAGACGCCGGGCTTGGGCAGCAGGCCGACGGTCGCGACCTGGCCGGCCCGTCCGGAGAGGTCGCGGGCGGTCTCGTCGGAGAAGAACAGCGAGGTCTGCTGGTGCAGGTCGCCGCCCTTCGCCGCGGCGATGCCGCTGACCTTGTACGTCGTCGGGGCACCGGTCGACTGGACGACGAGGCTGCTGCCGGTCCTGAGGCCGGTGCGGGCCGCGAGTTCCCGGTCGAGGACGACCTCGGTGGCGCCCGCGGGTGCCTTGCCGTCGGTCAGCTCGAACGGGGTCAGCGCGGCGGAGGACCAGGCGTGGCCGTAGGACGGCTTGCCGTCGATGCCCGGCACGATCTGGCCCTGGGGGCCGACCGCGTACGCCGGGAAGTTCGTCTCGGGCACCGCCTTGCGGACACCGGGTAACGCCGCGAGGGTCTCGGTGGTGCCCTCGGGCAGCCAGACCCGCTCGGCCAGCGGCTTCGCCTTGTGCTTCTCCTTGACCTTGCCTTTCTTCTTCTTGATGGTCGTCTGGTGGACGTTCTGGTCGGCGCCGACGATGACCGGTGCGGCGGCGTAGCGCTCGGTGGCGATGGTGCCGCGCAGACCGGTCTCCAGGAGGATGCCGCAGGCGGTGACCAGGGCGGCGGCGCAGAACAGGGCGAGGAAGGCGCCGATGAAGCCGCCCTTCCTGGCCTTGAGCGTCTGCAGTGCGTAGCGCAGCATCAGGCCCACGCTCCCAGGTGTGTCATGCGCTCGGCGACGAGGTCGGCGGTCGGGGAGTCCATCTTTCCGGCGATCTTGCCGTCGGCCAGGAAGAGGACGGTGTCGGCGTACGAGGCGGCCACCGGGTCGTGGGTGACCATGACGACGGTCTGGCCGGTCTCGTTCACGCAGTCGCGCAGCAGGGAGAGGATCTCCTTGGCGGTCACGGTGTCGAGGGCGCCGGTCGGCTCGTCGCCGAAGATGACGTCGGGCCGGGTGATGAGAGCGCGGGCGATGGCGACGCGCTGCTGCTGGCCGCCGGAGAGCTCGGCGGGCCGGTGGGCGGCCCGGCCGCCCAGGCCGACGCGGCCGAGGATCTCGTCGAGCCAGTTCTTGTCGAGGCTCTCGCCGGCGAGGCGCAGGGGCAGCTCGACGTTCTGACGGACCGACAGGGACGGGATGAGGTTGAACGCCTGGAAGACGAAGCCGATGCGCTGGCGGCGCAGCTTCGTCAGCTGGGTCTCGTTCATGTCGTTGAGCTGGGTGTCACCGATGTAGGACTGACCGGTGGTCGGCTTGTCGAGGCCGGCCGCGCAGTGCAGGAACGTCGACTTGCCGGAGCCCGACGGGCCCATCACCGCGGTGAAGGAGCCTCGCTCGATCCCCACGGAGACCCCGTCCAGGGCACGCACGCCGCGGCCGTTCTTGCCGTACACCTTGGTCACGTCGGCCAGACGAAGGGCGTGCCCCCGGTTGACCGTGTTGTAGCCGTTGTCGAGTGAAGGGCGGCTCGTCTCGGTCACCATGTTGCGACCTGTCCTCTCCGTAGTGCGGTTCCGGGGCTCAAGGGGATGGTTTTCGAGCGTATATGGCATCGGGTCGAGCGTGGTCCGTACTTCTATATTCGATCTATTTCGGGGCTTTTTGAGGCAGTTGACCAGGCATTCGCCACCGGCCGCCGCGGTGGCAGTCAATCCTCGCGGTGATGCGCGGCATCAGGAAGTGGATTTCGGTGTGAGTGTGTTGTGTTCGGTGGGGCCTTCGGGACCCCAGGGGGTGGGGAGCGCTCCGGGTCCGGGCATGACTTCGCGCCGCAAGAAAAAGATCTTGCGGCGCGAAGCCCGACCTCACGCCGGGGCGTGGGTGTGGACCGGGCCCAGGAGGCCGGCCTCCGGGCGGGCCACGGAGGCCGCCCAGCGGTCGCCGATGCCGACGTCCGTCACCTGCCAGTGCGTTTCCACACCACGGTAGCGGTGCACCACCCGCACGGGACCGTCCTGCGCCGGAGCGACGTCCAGCGTGTTGAGCGGCATGCCCAGCAGGCCGAGGCCGACGGCCTTGACCACCGCCTCCTTGCGGGTCCAGGCCCGGTGGAAGGCGGCGTCCCTGGCCGGTCCCGGCGGCAGACCGAGGACGTACGCCCCCTCCGAGGCGGTGAGGACCACCTCGGCCAGGCCGGCCGGTTCGACCGGCCGGAGGGCCTCCACGTCGACGCCCACCCAGTTGCCCGCCCGCACCGCGAGGGCTCCGGCCCCCGCCGTGCGGGACAGGCTGACCGCGAGCGGGACCGGCGGGTCGGAGACGGCCGGCGGGCCGTGCTCCCGGTCGCCGCAGCCGGGGCAGATCCGCCGGCCGAAGCCGACCTCCCCCGGTTCCACACCGAGCAGCCCGGCCACGGCCCGCCGGGCGGCGGCCCGGGTCGCGGTGAACGCGGCGGCGTCCGCCTCGGCGTGGAAGCGCTGGGCCCGGCCCCGCTCCACCTCGTCCAGGACGGCGTAGTCCGCCGGGTCGGTCCGTGCGCCGAGCGGCCACCACCACACGTGGATCTCTCCCGACTCCCGCATCCGGCCGACCGCTTCGAGCGCCGGGCGGGGTATGCGCACCTCGCTGATCGCGGTGTTCCGCCGAGGTGTCATCTGGCCTCCTCTCGATCCTTTCGATACGGCCGGTCTCAGGCCAGTCCGTTGAGGCGCAGGAGCAAGTCCTTCACCTCGGTGGCGTGGTAGCGGTCCCGTTCCTGCCCCGGGTCGGAGCACAGCAGCAGCGGCCCGTCCCGGTGGTCCTGGGGCAGCCGTCCGTGGCTGCCTCTGACATGGGCCGGGTCGAGCGGCACCACGGTGAGCGGTGCGCGCATCCCGGCCTTCTTGCGCAACAGGGTGAGTGCTGCCTTCGCCTTCACCGCCTTGTCGGCGGGGTCGAAGAAGAGCTCGGCCGGGTCGTAGCCCGGCTTGCGGTGGATCTCGACGCCGCGCGCGAAGTCCGGGGCGCGGGTGTCGTCGAGCCAGTAGTAGTACGTGAACCAGGCGTCCGGTTCGGCGACGGCGACCAGCTCGCCCGCGTTGGGGTGGTCGATGC
This sequence comes from Streptomyces sp. NBC_00012, assembly GCF_045040875.1. Lineage (NCBI taxonomy): Bacteria > Bacillati > Actinomycetota > Actinomycetes > Kitasatosporales > Streptomycetaceae > Streptomyces > Streptomyces sp. NBC_00012. The sequence goes on from NZ_CP108310.1 coordinate 801,781, forward strand.
CGTACGTGGCCTGTTCGGTGCGGTCCCAGATCTCGTCGACGCCCTCGGTGTGCTTCAGGACGTCGCGGACGCGCGGTATGTCGGCGGGGTCGGCGACGTACACATGGGCGGCCTGGTGGTCGGCCACGGCGAACGCGCGGGAGGTACAGGGGTCCAGGTACTCCATGCCGCGCTGGCTGTAGACGGAGAGGAGTCCCTCGCGGCGCAGTGCGCGGTTGATGTCGACGGGCCGGGAGACGGGGCTGATGCCGTACTCGCTGAGGGCGACGACGGTAGTGCCGCGGTCGCGCAGGTCGCCGAGGAGCGGGGCGAGCGCGGCGTCGGCCTCGCGGGCGGCACGCACGGCCTGGGGGCTGTCGGGGCCGTACCGCTGGAGGTCGTAGTCGAGGTGGGGCACGTAGATGAACGACAGGTCGGGGCGGCGGGTGTCGACGACGTGGCGGGCGGCGCCGGCGATCCATCGGGTGGAGGCGATGGAGGCGGTCGGCCCCCAGTAGTTGAAGATGGGGAACTCACCCTGGCGGGCGGTGAGTTCGTCGCGCAGCCCGGCGGGTTTGGTGTAGCAGTCGGGGGACTTGCGGCCGTCGTAGTGGTAGACGGGTCGCGGCGTCAGTACGGTGTCGACGTCCGCGCCCATGGCCCACCACCAGCACAGGTACGCGGTGGTGTGGCCGGGGTCCTGTTTCCGGGCGGCCTGCCACACCTTCTCGCCCCCGACGAGGGCGTTGTGCTGGCGCCACATCATGACCTCGCCGTGGTCGCGGTGGTACCAGCCGTTGGCGACGGCCCCGTGGTCGCGGGGCAGCAGGCCGGTGGTGAGGGTGGCCTGGACGGTGGCGGTGACCGCGGGGAAGACGGTGTCGAGGCGGGCGGCGAAGCCCTCCTGGCCGATGGCCGCGACGTGCGGCATCTCGCCGAGGAGGCGGGGGGTGAGGCCGACGGTGCACAGGACCGCGACCTGGTGGCCGGTCATGGTGTGGCTCCCCCGTGCTCGGTGAGGCCGAGACGGACCAACTCGCCGTGCGTCCATTCGAGTTCGGTGGCGATTCCGGCGGCGATGCCGGCCGCTCCGGTGGGCCGGAGCCCGGCCGGCAGCACGTCCCAGGTGTACGTCTCGACCTCGATGTGGTCGGTGAGGGCGCGCTCCCCGCCGAGCGTCGCCCGCAGGGTCTCCTGGAGGGAGTCGCTGGTGTTGCGCAGCGGCGGCTCGGGCTGGTCGTGCAGGGGTACGTGGTAGTGGATGCGCCAGGGCGCGTCGCCGGGCAGGGCGCCCGCGAGGGCGGGGGCGAGGTCGTCGGAGCCGTGCAGGGTGCCGTCGGGCCCCTGTTCGCGGACCTGGTGCAGGAAGCGGGGTTCCGCGAAGGGGCGCAGCGCCTCGCGGGACTCGGTGTCGGCGGGTGTGTCGGCGACGAGGGCGGAGGACGCCTGGAGCTTGACGATGGGCACGCCTTCGGCGACGAGGGCGGCGACGGCGCTTCTCGGGTCCTCGTGCTGGACGGCGAGGTGGCAGGCGTCCAGGCACAGGCCGATCCAGTCGTGGTCGGCGCCCGCGATGGCGCGGGCGGCCTGGGCGGTGGTCTCGGCGACGCAGCCGGGCTCGGGTTCCAGGCCGACGCGGATGGTGCGGCCGGTCTCGGCCTCGATCTGCTTGAGTCCGGCGGCCAGGTCGTCGAGGTGCTGGGCGGCGGTGGAGCGCTGCACGCCGGTCCAGGGGGTGCGCCAGGCCAGCGGCAGGGTGGATATGGAGCCGCGGGCGGCGTCCTCGGGCAGCAGTCCGGCGAGCACCTTGGCGAGGTTGAGGGTGTAGGTCAGGCGGGACGGCTCGGACCAGTCGGGGAAGTACACGCCGCGTTTGACGACGGGGGTATGGAAGCCGCGGTAGGGGAAGCCGTTGAGGGTGACGGTCTCCAGGCCCCGGGTGGTCAGGGCCCGGCGCAGCGCGGCGGTGTCGGCGGGGTGGTCGGCGAGGTGGTGGGCCACGTCGGCGGGGAGCCAGAGACCGAGGCCCACGAGGTCGGTGCCGAGGTGCTGGCGTACCTGTTCCGCGTGATCGGTGAGCTGGGCCGTGATCCCGTCGAGGGTCTCCGCCGGATGCACGTTGGTGCAGTAGGCGAGGTGGATGGTGGTGGAGTCCGAGTGGTGCAGACGCATGATGTATCGACCTCAACTGCCGCCGCGGGCGATCGAATTTCCGGCGTACAGCCCCGCGGCCTGTACATCGTTGTAACCGTCCAGGTCAAGCCTGCCCGACTGCCCGTAGAACGTGAGCGGGTTGCGCCACATGACGCGGTCGACATCATCCTCGTCGAAACCGGCTTCGAGCATGGCTTCCGCGGTGATCCTCGTGAGCAGGGGATCGCTGTGTCCCCAGTCCGCCGCCGAGTTCACGAGCATGTGCTCCGTTCCGTACTTTTTGAGGATGTCGACCATCCGCCGCGGGGTCATCTTGGTGTCCGGATATATGGAGAACCCCATCCAGCAGCCGGTTCCGATCACCTCGGTGACGGTGACCTCGTTGAGGTGGTCGAGGACGACGTGGCCGGGTTCGATGCCGGACTCCTCGATGACGGCCAGCGAGCGGGCGGTGCCGCCGGCCTTGTCGCGGTGCGGGGTGTGGACCAGTGCGGGCAGCCCGAACTCGACCGCGAGGTCGAGCTGTGCGGCGAACGCGTGCTCCTCGGCTTCGGTCATGGTGTCGTAGCCGATCTCCCCGACCGCTACGACGGAGTCCTTGGCGAGGTAGCGCGGCAGCAGGTCGAGCACGGGGGTGCAGCGCGGGTCGTTGGCCTCCTTCGGGTTCAGTCCGATGGTGCAGTGGTGCCGGATGCCGAACTGGGCGGCGCGGTAGGGCTCCCAGCCGAGCAGGGCGTCGAAGTAGTCGGCGAAGCTGGCCGGGTGGGTGCGTGGCTGGCCGAGCCAGAAAGCCGGTTCCACCAGGGCGCGTACACCTGCGTCGTACATGGCCCGGTAGTCGTCGGTGGTCCGGGACGTCATGTGGATGTGCGGGTCGAATATACGCATGGCCGATCTCCGTCGGGGTGTGTGGTCCGGCTCCGTTGCGGGCCGGATGCGGTGCTCAGCTGTCGTGGGTGGCGACCAGCCACAGGTCGGCGGGTACGGTGCGACCGGCCGCGCGGCGCTCGGTCGCGAAGCCGACGGCCATCCGGGCCAGCTCGGCGTCCCGGCGTTCGTGCAGTCCGGCCACCTTGGCCAGCGGGATCCCGGTGAAGAGGCACTTGAGGACGGCCTGGCGCCAGCGGTACTGGTCGAGGTGGGCCCGCGCGTAGGGGCCGAGCGCGGCGGCGATGAGCCGGTTGTCGTTGGTGCGCAGCGCGTCGTCGGTGAGGTGGACGGCGTGCGGTCCGAGGGGCAGGAAGGGCAGGGCGCACAGGACACCGCGCCGCTCCGCCGCGTCGCCGTTGTGGTAGCGCTCCGTGACCTCCTGCGCCAACTCCGGCACTTCGGACGGCAGTTGGGTGAGGAGCCTGGTGCGTACGCCGTCCTCGACGCTCCAGCCCGCCCAGCCGGGCAGCCTGCCCCGGCCGTAGACGCGGCCGGCGGCGGGGAAGCGGCTGTCGAGGGCGGCCGGGCCCTGTTCGGCGACGGCCGCGAGGTCCTGGGCGAGACGGGCGCGGTGCTCGTGGCCGAGGGCCGAGCCCAGCCCCTCGGTGAGGGCGCGCAGGGTGAGGGTGTGGTGCACGGTGGTCGGTGCCGCCGTGATCGTCGGTGCTGTCATACCGGTTCGGCCTCCTTCGACAGGGCTGCGGTGCGCAGGAATTCGATGCTGTGGCGGGCGGTCGCGGTTGCCGCGTGGCTGTGCCGGGGCAGTTCCACGGAGACCAGTCCCCGGTACCCGGCGGCGCCGAGGGCATGCAGTACCGGCGGGAAGTCGATCTCGCCCTCGCCGAACGGCAGGTGCTCGTGGACGCCGCGGCGCATGTCCTCGATCTGGACGTGGGCGAGGCGGTCGGACGCCAGTTCGATGCAACGGGTGACGCTGTGGGGTTCCAGGCACCGGCAGTGACCGATGTCGAGGGTGAGGCGGAAGCGGTCGGGGAGGCCGAGCTCGCGGTGGAGCCTGCGATAGCCGGCGAGGTCGGCGACGAGCATGCCGGGCTCGGGTTCGAAGGCGAGGTCGATCCCGGTGGCGTCGGCGTGCGCGACGGTCTCGGCGCAGCCGTCGACGAGCCGCTGCCAGGCCTGTTCCGGAGTGGTGCCGGGGTCCGGGGGGCCGCTCCAGAAGTGGACGGCCCCGGCGCCGAGTTCGGCGCCGATGCCGATGGCGCGGCGCAGCAGCCCGAGGCGCAGCTCACGGCCCTCGGGCTCGGCGGAGAGCAGGGTGGGGCGGTGCTTGCGCCAGGGGTCGAGGAGGTAGCGGGCGCCGGTCTCGACGACGACGGCGAGGCCGGTGGCCTCCAGGGCGCGCCGGGTCTCGGCGATCCGCCGGGTCAGGTCGTGGGCGTAGGGGTCGAGATGCTGGTGGTCCAGGGTGAGGGAGACGCCCTGGTAGCCGAGGTCGGCCAGGACGCGCAGCGCGTCGGGCAGCCGGTGGTCGGCGAAGCCGTTCGTGCCGTACGCGAAGCGGAGTCCGTGGGGCGGGGCGTCCGGGCGGGGGTTCATGTCGAGGACACCTTCCGGGCGAGCCGGCCCACCAGGGGCAGGGCGGCGACGAGCGGCAGGGCGAGCAGGGGTGCTCCGGCGCGGGCCACCAGGGTGGCCTGGAGGGGCAGCAGGGCGTGGATGCCCGCGCCGACGGCGGCGCGGACGCGCGGGGCGGAGGGGTCGCGGACGACGGCGGCCTGGGCGCGGGCGCAGGTGCCCGCGTAGGTGGCGAGGGCCGCTCCGGTGACCAGGGCGTCGACGGGCTTGCGGGCGGCGGGGGCGTCCGGTGCCCCGGCGGCGGCGAGCAGCGCGGCCACGGACCCGGCGGCGGGGCCGCCGAGGTGGGCGCCGTCCACCGCGGCGGTGAACAGCCGTGCGGGGGTGGGCTGTTGGGTGCCCGGCCGGTCACTGAGGGCGGCGGCCGCGGTCGTGGCCCGAGGACCCGCGACGGCCAGCAGCCGGGCCGCGCCCGCACCGGTGATCGCGGTCGTCGTCGCCAGGGACAGCTTCGGCTCGCTCGTGGGCGCGCCGTCGACCTCGTGGCGGCTGAGGCGGGTCACCGCGAAGGTGTGTGCGGCGACCGCGGTGGCTGCCGGGAGGGCGGCGGCTGCTCGTCCGGGGCCGGTGCCGTGCAGGACGTCCAGGGCACGGGCGGCGGCCATGGCGGCCGGGCCGAGCGGGGTCGACTTGAGGCCGAGGTCGTACGCCCAGACGGCGGCGGCCAGCGGCAGGGTGCGGCGCAGCAGGGTGCGGCGGCCGCCGGCGAGGGCGGCGAGGCCGAGGCCCGCGCCGGTGAGGCCGACGGCTGTGGCGAGGGCGGCGCGCGGGGTGAGGCGGCCGGACGGGATGGGGCGTTCGGGGCGTTCCATGGCGTCCTCGGCGCGGTCCGCCCAGTCGTTGAGGGCCATGCCCGCCCAGTACAGGGCGACGGAGGACGCGGCGAGGCCGGTGGTGCGGCGGATGCCGGGGCGGCCCGCCGCGAGCGCCCCGGCGAGGACGTCGCCGGGGACCGTGATCGCGGCCGGGGCCCGGACCAGTTCCGCGTAGGTGCGCAGGGTGGTGTTCATCGCGGGGTGCCCGTCACGGCCGGGACCGGGGCGTTCGCCCAGGCGGTCAGGGCCTCGTACTGGAGGGTGAGGTTGTGCTCGCGGGAGCCGGCCGGGTCCTTGAAGAAGAAGCCGAGTGCGGTGAGCGCCCCGGATTCGCCGCGGCGGCGGCCGTGGGCGGCCAGCCGTACGAGGTCGAGGACGAGCGGGGCGGCGAGGGCGGAGTCGCAGCCCTGCCAGGTGAACTGCATGGACATCCGGACGCCGAGGAAGCCCTCGAAGGAGATGTGGTCCCAGGCGGTCTTCCACTCCCCCATCTCGGGGACGTTGTCGATGTGGACCTGGCCCTGGACGGGGTGGCCGACGGTCTCCTCCAGGCTGCGCTGCTTGGACTCGGTCTTGCTGCGGGCGGCCTCGGGGTCCTGGAGGGTGGCGCCGTCGCCGCCGCCGAGCAGGTTGGTGCCGGACCAGGAGCGCAGGCGCAGGGCGCGCTGCGTGAACATCGGGGCGAGCGCGCTCTTGACGAGGGTCTCGCCGGTCTTGCCGTCGCGCCCGGCGTGCGGGACGCCGCAGGCGCGGGCGAGCTGCTCCAGGGCGGGCAGCGAAGCGCCCGCGGACGGGGTGAAGTTGACGTAGGCGCAGCCGGCGCGGAAGGCGGCGTACGCGTACAGGGAGCTGGGCGGCAGCAGGTCGGTGCCGGTGGCCAGGACCTCGTCGAGCTCCGTGAGGTCGAGGAAGGCCGGGTCGGGGTCGGGCAGCGGTTCGGTGGAGGAGACGTTGACGACGACGACCTGTTCCAGGGCGTGCCGTTCGCGGAAGGAGACGATGTCCGCCGCGAAGCGCGCGGCGGCCTCGGCCTGGGGCTCGCCGGGCCGCTGCGAGCCGTCGCGGATCTCGCGGTCCGCGGCCTCCAGTGCGCCGCGCACGCCGTCCAGGAGGGTGGCGGGCAGGACGCCCGCCCGGGCGAGTTGCCCGGCCCTCGCCGTCAGTGGGACGGACACGATGTCGTGCCCGCCGAACACGAGGTCGGCGAGGGCCGGGAGCGATGCGTCACGGAACGGGGGAAGGTCCGTGACACATCCGTCGGAGGAGGCACTGCCCGCGGCGATCGCGGTGGCGCCGACGGTCGCGGCCGTGGCGACCGAGCCTCGTGCGCCGATCATCCAGACGCCGATGCGGGGTGAAGTTCCGGTCGTGGCTCGCATGGTGGGCTGTGCCTCCTGAGTCGTACGGGGAGTGAGGTGCGGTCCTGGGGCGTGTGCGGGCACGCCCTGTGGATGGACGGCACCGCGTGCGGTGGCCTCCTAGAACTTGCCCAGGTCAGCCGGGTACGGGAAGGTGTCGAAGGCCTGGTCGAGCTGGTCCGTGTTGCGGTGCAGCCACTTGTGGGTGACACCGTGCACGGTCCGCCGGGGCAGGCGCTTGTTGTCGTTCGCGTCGATGGCCGGCTGGCCGATGGCCTGGAGCTCCCAGGCGACGCCCGCGAGCCGGTTGATGTGCGTCCACCACTTCACGTCGATGTCCAGGAGCCGGAAGCCGGCCAGGAAGGGGTGCCAGCGGTGGTAGGCGTGGGTGAAGTCCGGGGGCGTGAAGTTCATCATGTGGACCTTGTTGCCGGCCGAGCGACGCGGGTCGAACAGGACGCCCTGGCCGAAGTCCTGGAAGGCGCGGACCAGTCCCTCCGGGTCGTGCCCGTAGAACTCGCGGTAGACATCGCGCTGGGCGTCGGAGAGCAGCGCGAAGGCGTCGCGGTTGGGGCGGATGAGCTCCAGGTAGCTGCGCGGGTAACGTCCGCCGGAGCGGGTGGCGGCCCAGGCCGAGTCGACCTTGGTGAAGTCGCCGAACGGCTTGACGATGACATCGACGGCCTCGACGAGTTCGGGCGTCGGGTTGAAGTAGAAGCGCTCGTCGTACTCGTACCAGAACTCGTTGGCGCGACGGTCGCCGACCATGCCCGGGACCTCGGGGAACTCGCTGCGGGACCGGCCGTGTGCGGCCGCCGGCAGAGCGCCGGCCACCGTCACCGCGGCCGCCGCCCCGGCGATGCCGGCGGCGGCCCTGAGGACGCCCCGGCGGTCCATGGTGTTCTGCGGCATCGGTGAATCTCCTTCGTCAGTGGGCGGTGCGGAGGACTTCGGTGATGGAACGACTCTCGCGGCCCGGACTATGTGCGTCCTATAACCGCGCCGGCCGGGCGTATTGCCTGGTCACAGGGGTGAGGAGCGGTGCCGAAGCCGCCGCGATGCCGGGACGATATGGCAACGGATTACGTTCTTCCGGAAACAGATGTACGAATCACTACATCGTTTTTCGGCCATGCAAGCGGCCAGTACCGGTCACTGTCCCCACCAGTGAAGGAGTCACTGTGGTCACGCTCACAAGCGCCCGGGTCCGGCAGAAGGACACCGACGACAACGGGGGCCTCCCCCGATTACACGGCCCCCTCGCCTGGTGCGCGGGGGCCATGGCACTGCTCGCGGTGACAGCCACGGGCGGCCTGCTCCTCGACGGACGCACCGTGCTGGGTGAGGGGGTGTGGCTCAAACCCCTGAAGTTCGCGGTCTCCTTCGGCCTGTACACGATCACCCTGGCGTGGATGATCGGCCGGACGGAGCGCTGGCAGCGCACCTTGCGCAGACTCGGCACCGTCACCGTGGTGCTGTTCATCGTCCCGGAGATATCGGTCATCACGTTCCAGGCCGTGCGGGGCGAACGCAGCCACTTCAATGTGTCGTCCACGCTCAATGACGTGCTGGTCAAGGCGATGGGCGGCGCGGCCTACATCGGCTGGACGATGACGCTGCTGCTCGGGATCTTCCTCCTGTGGCAGCGCAAGGTGGACCGGCCGCTGGCCTGGGCCATCCCGATCGGACTGTTCGTCTCCCTGGCGGGCATGTCGATCGGCTATCTGATGACCACCCCCACGGCCGCGCAGCAGCGGGCCATGGACGCCGGGGAACATCCCTCCACGCTCGGCGCGCACAGCGTCGGGGTACTGGACGGTGGTGCCGGCCTGCCGCTGACCGACTGGGCGACCGGTGGCGGGGATCTGCGGGTGGCGCACTTCGTGGGTCTGCACGCGCTGCAGCTGCTGCCGCTCGCCGCCCTGGGCCTCGGGATGCTCGCGGGACGGCTGCCGCTGCTGCGGGGCGAGGGTACGCGTACGGCCCTGATCGTCGTCGGCGGCGCCGGCCATGCCGGGCTCACCGCCCTGCTGCTCTGGCAGGCGGAGCGGGGACAGCCGCTGCTCGAACCCGACCGGCTCACGCTCACCACCGCCGCCTGGCTCGTCGGCGCGGTCTCGGTGGCCGTCGCCGTGGTGCTCGCGACGGCGTCGCGCGACAGGCGTGACGTACCCGGGGGCTGACGCTCGCGGCGCGGACGGAGGAGGGGGTCACCGCGGCTGCGATGACCCCCTCCCTTCGTCTGCGCGATCCACCGGGCGTCCGGTCAGTCGGCCGCCGCGAACGGGCCCCGGCGCAGGGCCGGGGAGATCAGCGCGGCGAGGGCCGTCAGAGCCATCGCGAGGCTGAGTCCGAGGACCGTCCGGGTCGGGCCGAGGCCCTCCAGCGCGAACCCGGCCGCGACCGGCCCCGCGGCCATCGCACCGCCACCGACCAGCATGGCCAGGGAGTTGGCCCGTCCCCGCATGCTGTCCGGTGCGATCCGGACGAGATGGACGCCGCCCGCCACGTTGAACACACCGCCCACATAGCCGCTCAGCGCGAAGATCGCACCCAGCGCGTAGGGGTCGCGGAGCACGGCGACGGGCACCATCAGCAGCGCCCACACCGCCAGCCCGCCGATCACCAGGGCGCGCATCGACAGGCGTTCGGTCCACCGGCCACCGCTGAGCGCCCCGACCAGGCCGCCCGCCCCGCTGAGCGAGAGCACGACACCCACCTGGAACTCGGTGCCGCCCGCCGACTGGATGCCGGACATCACCGCCAGGTTGAGGCCCTGGAAGAGGATGTTGGAGACGGCGACGGCGGCCATCACGGCCCGCAGGAAGTGCTGGCGCCACATCCAGACGAGACCGGCGCTGACCTCGGCGGCGAGCGCCGTCCGGGGCGCGTCCTTCCGGTCCTGCTGAAGCCTTGCGCGTACCCCGAACAGGCAGACCACGGCTGCCAGTTGACCGGCTGCCGCCGCCACGAACGGCAGTGCGGAGCCCAGTGTGACCAGTCCGCTGCCCAGCGGCTGGCCCGCGATGGCGGCCCCCCGGGTACGGGCCTCGTTGCCGGTCATCGCGGCGCCGATCTGCTCGGGCGGCACCACGGCGGGCACGGCGGCCCGCTCGGCCAGCTGGAACAGCACACCGAGGGTGCCCTCGACGAACGCGGCGGCCAGCAGCGCCCACAGCCAGATGTGCCCGCTCAGCAGGAGCGCGGCGATCACACCGGCCACCACCGCCTGGCCGAGTCCGGTCACCAGCATGATGCGCCGCCGGTCCCAGCGGTCGACGAGCGCGCCGCCGGGCAGCTGCACCACGAGCTGCGGGAGCAGCAGCGCGGTCCCGACCAGCCCGGCGTCGCTGGGCGACCTGGTCGCCCACAGGACGGCGAGCGGATACGCGACGGCGGTCGCGCGCCCGGCGAGCAGCGAGAGGCCGGCGCCGCCCCAGAGTAGGCGGTAGTCACGGTTGCGCCGCAGCGGTACGGGCGGCGCGGCGGTCTTCCCGTCCGGTGCGGGCTCCGGCACGCGCCCCTCGGTCGCCCGGGGCTCCTCGTCCGGCACGGCGTCGTCCCGTTGCTCGGCCAGGAGCCACGGCAGCACCGCCGTGTCGGTCAGTTCGGTCACGGACTCGGTCGCGGGTTTCATCGCGCGGCCACCAGATCGCGGTCCGTGACGGAGGTCGCCCCGGCCGCCGGCTCCCCGGCCTTCGGGGAGGTCCCGGCGGTGCGGACGAACTCCAGTACCGCCATCGCGCTGTACATCTTGTTGGTGGCCTGGGCGAAGGCGATGCTGTGCGGTCCGTCCAGTACCTCGGCCACGACCTCCTCGCCCCGGTGGGCGGGCAGGTCGTGCATGAACACGGCGTCCGGGCTGGTCTCCCACAGGGCGGGGGTGATCTGGAACGGGGCGAAGACGTTCCGCCAGTCGGGGTCGGGCTTGCTGGTGCCGGTGGTCTGCCAGCGGGTCGTGTAGATCACGTCGTAGCCGCCGGTCAGCTCGTCCATGTCGTGCCGCTCCACCAGGGTGGCGCCGGTGCGGGCGGCCTGGGCGCGGGCCCGGTGCGCGATCGCCTCGCCGAGGCCGTAGCCGGGCGGGGTGCGGACCTCGAAGTGGACACCGGGGAAGCGGGTGAGGGCGAGCGCGAGGGCCGCCGCCGTGTTGTTGCCCTCGCCCGCGTACAGGATGCGCAGGCCGTCGACGTGGCCGAAGTGGCGTACCAGTGTGGTGAGGTCGGTGAGCGCCTGGGTGGGGTGTTCCTCGGCGGTCATGGCGTTGACCACGGACATGGTCCCCTGCCGCGCCCAGCCGCGCAGTTCGGCCTCGGGTCCGGCGGTCCGGGCGACGAGGACGTCGAGCATCCCGGACAGCACCCGGCCGGTGTCCTCGGTGGTCTCGCCGGTGTTGAGCTGGAGGTCGCCGGGCCCGTAGGCGATGAGGGAGCCGCCCAGCCGCAGCGACCCGGAGGAGAAGGCGGTGCGGGTGCGGGTGGAGGTCTTGGCGAAGTAGACGCCGACGACCTGGCCGTCCAGCGGTGCGGGCCGCCGGGCGAGCCCGACGGAGAACTCGGCGCCGCGGTCCACGATCCGCCGCAGCTCCGCGTCGGTGAGGTCGTCGATGGAGATCAGATGACGCATGGGGTCAGCCTTCCTGGGCCGGGTCGTGGGCCGTACGGACGTCGAGTGCGGCGGCGAGGTGCTCCACCGTGTGGTGGCGCAGTGCCGTCGCGAGGTCGAGGGGGAGCCCGGCCCTGCGGGCGGCGAGCAGCAGGGGCGGGACGAGCAGGGAGTCGCCGCCGAGGTCCCTGAAGTCGTCGTGCACGCCGACCTGTTCGAGGCCGAGCACCTCGGCCCAGACGGCGGCGAGCCGTCGCTCGGTGTCGGTGCGCGGCTCCTCGTAGGGGGTGTCGGCGGCGGTGGCGGCGCGGGCCACCAGGGCGACTCGGTCGCGCTTGCCGTTGTCGCCGAGCGGGAGCGCGGGCAGGGCCGTGACGGTCGCCGGGATGACGGCGGCGGGCAGCACCGCGCGCAGCCTCTCGCGCAGGGCGGGCACCGAGACGGTGTGTCCCTCGGCGGGGACCACCCAGGCCGCGAGGCGCTTGCCGCCGTCGGCGGCGTCGACGGCCGCGACGAGGGCTTCGCGCACGGCGGGGTCGGCGGCGAGCGAGGCCTCGGCCTCGCCGGGTTCGACGCGGTGTCCCCGGATCTTGACCTGGTCGTCGGCGCGGCCGAGGAACTCCAGGGCGCCGCCCGGGAGCCGGCGGGCCAGGTCCCCGGTGCGGTAGAGGCGGGCGCCCGGCAGTCCGTAGGGGTCGGGCAGGAACGCGACGGCGGTCAGGTCGGGACGTCCGGCGTAGCCGCGGGCGAGCCCGTCGCCGCCGAGATACACCTCACCGGCGATGCCGGCGGGGACCGGCCGCAGCGTGCCGTCCAGGAGCCGCAGGGTGACGCCCGGGAGCGGGGAACCGAGCGCCACGAGGGTGCGCGGCGCGCGGGGCCGTTCGGGGGCGTGCAGGGTGTCGGCGTGCTGGAGCCCGGCCCGGACGCCGGACGCTGCCGCGACGGGGCGCGGCGCGCTGCGGTGCCGGGGCAGGACGCGCAGGGCGGTGGCGGCGACGGTCGCCTCGGTGGGGCCGTACTCGGCGGCGAGGACCATACCGCCGGCCCCGATGCGGGCGGCGACCCGGTCGGCCTGGGCGGCCGGGTAGGCGTCGCCCGCGCAGACGGCGAGCGCGGCCAGGGAGCCGAGTTCGGCGTCGGTCAACTGGGCTTCCAGGAGCGCCAGATGGCCAGGGGTGAGCCCGACGAAGGAGTAGGGCGCGCCCTTGAGGAGCTCGGTGCCGAACTCCCCCGGCCCGTACGACTGCGGGAGCAGCCGTACGGTCTGCCCGGTCATCAGCGGCGCGTACAGCGCGGGGACCCCGAGATCGAAGCCGACGGAGGTGAACCACGGCGCGCCGCCGGTGCCCGCCGCCGCGTACTGCTCGACCGCCCAGTGCAGGTAGTGGGAGAGAGAACGGTGGCTGATCTCGACGCCCTTGGGGGTGCCGGTGGAGCCGGAGGTGTGCAGGACGTACGCGAGCCGGTCCGGATCGTGGGCGGTGGCGGGTCGGGCGGGCACGGGGGCGTCGTCGAGGTCCTCGGTGACCAGGAGCGGGACGTCGCCCAGGCGGGCGGCGTGGCGGCGTTCGGTGACCGCGAGCGCGAAGTCGGTGCCGGCGATCCGGGCGTCGGGGGTGCAGGGGTCCACGGGCACCTGCGCGGCGCCCGCCTTCCAGACGCCCAGGAGCGCGGCCACCAGGTCGGGGCCCCGGTCCAGGAGCACGGCGACGCGGGTCTCGGGCCCGGCGCCGAGGGCGCGCAGCCGGTGGGCCACGGCCTCGGCACGGGCGTCGAGCGCGGTGTAGGAGAGGGTGGCGTGCGGGAGGGTGGCGGACCCGAAGGAGAGGGCGGGGGCCAGCGGGGTGCGGGCGGCCTGTGCCTCGATCGCGCCGAGCACGTCGGCGGGGGTGTCGGAGTGCGGCAGGGCGGGCGCGGCGAGGGCGCCGCGCTCGTAGGCGTCGGGGTACGAACCGCGGGCGTCGCCGTCGGCGCCGGTGCGCGCCATGTCGGCGAAGACGGCGGTGTAGAGCGCGGCGAGGCGCTTGGCCCGGCCCCGGGAGAGGGTGCGGGTGCGGGAGGCGATGGACAGGTGACCGCGCACGGGGGTGCCGACGACGAGCCGGAACTCGTTGGGGCTGTCGTCGCGGCTGGCCATGATGTCGATGAGCTCGGTGTCGACCTGGTGGAAGTCCAGGTAGTGGAAGAGGACGTCGATGAGGTGGGATTCGCCGCCGGGTCTGCGCATGGCGGGCATCGGGTAGCGGCGGTGCGGCCACAGCTCGACCTCGCGGGCGAAGACCTGCTGGGCGAGTTCGCCCCAGGTCGCGGCGGTGCGCTCGTACGGGAAGGGCACCGAGTTGAGATACATGCCGGAGACGCGTTCGGCGCCCGCCTCCTCGGGGCGCGCGTCGGCGACCATGCCGCCGCGGAACCGCTCGGCGCGGGTGAGCAGCGACAGGACCTTGCTGTGCGCGGCGTGCAGGACGCTCTTGTAGGGGACCTCGGCGGCGGTGGCCAGGGCGCGCAGGCCCGGCTCGACGTCGCCGAGCGGTACGTCGATGCGGTAGCGCTCGTCGCCCTCGTCGTCGCCCTGCCATCCGGCGGGGACGCTGAACCGCTCGTACGTGTCGACGATGTGGCGCCAGTGCTCGCGATCGGCCGGGTCGTCCAGGGAGCGCAGTTCGCCGGCGACGAAGTCGGCGTAGCGGACGGCGGGAACCGGCGGGGCGGGCTCGGGCTCGGCGCCGGAGCGCAGCGCGCGGTAGGCGCGGAGCATCTCCATCAGCTGGGAGTGGTAGCTCCAGCCCTCAATGACGGGGTGGCACTCGGTGATGGACAGCCACCAGCTCTCGTCGTCGAGGAGGTGGACGGCCATCCGCATGAGCGGTGCGCGGGTGAGGTCGAAGAGCTCTTCGCGGTCGCGGTCGGCGAATTCCCAGAGGGCCAGTTCGCGGCGGGCGGCGGGCAGGTGGCGCAGGTCGTCGAAGACGCAGGGCATCCGTGAGGCGGCGTGGACGAGCTGGAGCGGCCGGGAGTAGCCGCCGAGGGCGAAGGAGGTCCGCATGACCTCGTGGCGTTCGACGATCAGGTCGGCGGCTCGCTGGAACGCGTCCGGGTCGAAGGGGAGTTCGTCGCGGATCCGGAAGGAGGTGATGTTGTGGTAGCGGTTCTCGGTGCTCTCGCCGTACATCTCGACGAGCATCCCGGCCTGGGTGAGCGAGACGGGGTAGGCGTCGGTGACGTCGGCGGGCAGCGCGGCCCGGTCCTGTTCGCCGATGAGGGCGAACCGGGCTACGGCCGTGCCCGGCCCGGCCCCGTCGGCGTCGCCGAGGGCGGCCCGCAGCCGGGCCACGGTGCGGTGGGCGAAGATGTCGCGGACGCTGGTCTCCCAGCCGGCCTCGCGCAGGGCGCCGACGAGGGTGACGGCGCGGATGGAGTCGCCGCCGAGCTCGAAGAAGTTGTCGTGGACGCCGACGGTGTCCCGGCCCAGGACGGTGGCCCAGATCGCGGCGATGGCGCCCTCGGTGGCGTCGCGGGCCTCGACGTAGTCGCCGACGGCCGTGGCGGCGCGGCCCGGGGCGGGCAGCGCGCGGCGGTCGAGCTTGCCGTTGGCGGTCAGCGGCAGGGCGTCGAGGGTGAGGTAGGCGGCGGGCACCATGTACGACGGGAGGGTCTCGCCGACGCGGGCGCGCAGCGCGGCCGGGCTGATGTCGTCGGGGCCGGCGCCTTCGGCGGGGACGACGTACGCGACGAGTTCCCTGGCGCCGGGGCTGTCCTCGCGGACGAGGACGACGGCTTCGGCGACGGCCGGGTCCGCGGTGAGCGCGGACTCGATCTCACCGGGCTCGATGCGGTAGCCGCGGAGTTTGACCTGGTGGTCGGCGCGGGCGACGAAGTCGAGGTTGCCGTCGGGCAGTACCCGGGCGATGTCGCCGGTGCGGTAGAGCCGGGCGCCCGCCGGGCCGTAGGGGTCGGGCACGAAGCGCTCGGCGGTCAGGTCGGGGCGGCCCGCGTAGCCGCGGGCGACGCCGATGCCGCCGATCCACACCTCGCCGGGCACGCCGACGGGCAGCGGGCGCAGGTGCTCGTCGAGGACGTACATGGTGGTGTGCGGGACGGCGCGGCCGATGGGGACGAGTTCGGTGGTGACGGGCCCGTCGAGGAAGTAGGCGGAGTTGCCGACGGTGATCTCGGTGGGGCCGTACTCGGCGGCGAGGCGGGTGCCGTCGGGGCCCGCCGATGCGGTCCAGCGCTCGGCGAGCCGGGCGGTGAAGGAGTCGCCCGCGGCGATGACGAGACCGGCCAGATTTTTGATCTGATGGTCCGTCAACTGCTGTTGGAGCAGGTCGAGATGGCCGGGGGTGAGTTTGATGAAGGAGTACGGGGCGCCCGCGGCGAGCAGGGCGCCGAGGTCGGCGGTGTCGAAGTCCTGCGGGAGCAGGTCGACGTCGCGGCCGGTCATCAGCGGCGCGTACAGGTCGGGGACGCCGAGGTCGAAGGCGACCGACGAGAACAGCGGGGCGCCGCCGGGGCCGGCGCCCGCGTAGGCCTGGACGGTCCAGCCGAGGTAGTTGGCCAGGCCGCGGTGGGTGACGAGGACGCCCTTGGGGCGGCCGGTGGAGCCGGAGGTGTAGATGACGTAGGCGAGCGCGTCGAGGTCGTGGCCGGTGGGCAGGGCGGCGGTGGCGGCCGCGCGGGCGGCCTGCTCGGCCGGGTCGTCGGTGACCAGGACGGTGGGGCCGTCTTCGTCGGTGACCGGGACGGTACGGCCGTCGAAGCGATCGGCGTAGCGATTCTCGGTGAGGACGGTCCGGGTGCCGGTGGTGGCCAGCATGTGGCCGACGCGCTCGTCCGGGTAGCCGGGGTCGATGGGCACGTACGCCGCGCCCGCGCGCCAGATGCCGAGCAGGGCGGCGACCAGTTGCGGCGAGCGGTCCAGGAGGACGGCGACGGTGTCCTCGGGGCCGATACCGAGCCCGGCGAGGCGGCGGGCGTGGCGCTCCGCCTCCTCGACGAGCCGGCGGTAGGTGTACGTGGTCTCGCCGTGGCGCAGTGCGGTGGCGTCGGGGGTGGCCGCGGCCTGTTCCAGGATGGTCTCCAGGACGGGGCGCAGGGCGGTGGCGTCGAGGGGGTGATCGGTGCCGACTGGGGTGGCCGGTCCGTCGAGGAGCAGGGCGCGCTCCTCGGGACCGATCGGGTCGAGGGTGGACAGCGGGGCGTCGGGGGCGGCGGCGATCTGTGCGAGGAGCCGGGTGTAGTGCCCGGCGATCCTGTCGGCGGTGGCCGCGTCGAAGAGGGCCGTGGCGTATTCGAGGCTGCCGTGCAGGGTGCCGTCGGCGCGTTCGGTGAGGTGCAGCGTCAGGTCGAAGCGTGCGATGGAACCTGCGGCCGGGACGGGCTCGGCGGTGATTCCGGGCAGTTCGGGTCCGTCGGCCCCCTCGCCGGACACGAGGTCGAACATGACCTGGAAGAGCGGTGTGGTGGACAGGTCGCGCTCGGGCTCCAGCTCGTCGGCGATCCGGTCGAACGGCGTCTCCTGGTGGTCGAAGGCGTCCAGCACGGTGGTGCGGTTGGCGGCGAGGACGTCCCGGAAGGCCGGGTCGGTGCCCCAACGGGCCCGCAGTACCAGGGTGTTGTACGCGTATCCGGCCATCTGCCGCAGTTCGGGGCGGGTGCGTCCGGAGACGGCGGTGCCGACCGAGACGTCCCGCTTGCCGGTGTAGCGGCCGAGCAGGGTCTGGTAGGCGGTGAGCAGCACCATGAAGAGCGTGGCGTCGCCGTCGCGGGCGACCTTGCGCAGCGCGGTGGCGGTGGTGGCGGGGACGTCGAAGCCGTGCGAGGCACCGCCCCAGGTGCGTACGGCGGGGCGGGGCCGGTCGGTGGGCAGGGCGAGCGGTTCGACGCCGGCGAGCTCCCGGCGCCACCGGTCGAGGCCGCGGTCGGCGTCGGGGCCGCTCTGCCGGCGGGCCGCCCAGGCCGCGTAGTCGGCGTACTGGACGGGAAGTTCGGGCAGTTCCTCGCCCCGGTGGAGGGCGGCGAGGTCGGCCAGGAGCAGCGGGCGGGTCAGCGCGTCGCAGGCGATGTGGTGCATGACGACGAGCAGGACGTGGTCGTCGGGGGCGAAGCGCAGCAGTCGTACCCGCAGCGGGTGGTCGGCGGCCAGGTCGAAGGTCTCGGCGGCGCGGGCCTCGGTGAAGGCGACGGCGGCCGCATCGCGGGCGGCGCTGTCCAGGCCGGGCCGGTCGGTGACCGCGAGGTCGACGGGACCGGCCGGGTCGACGACCTGCCGGGGGTCGGCCGCGTCCAGGACGTAGCGGGTGCGCAGGATCTCGTGGCGGGCGGCGAGCGCGTCGAACGCCTGCTGGAGGGTGCCCGTCGAGAGCGGACCGCGCAGCCGGTACGCCATCGGCAGCAGATACTCGGGGCTCTCCGGATCGAGCTGGTGCAGGAACCACAACTGGCGCTGCCCGGCCGAGAGTTCAAGGGGCTTCGTGCGGTCTGCGCGCGGGATCGCGGCGCTGCGGACGGGGGTCTCGGCGCCTCGCCCGCCGCGCCCGGCGAGGCGGCGGCGCAGGAGCTCGGCGCGCAGCTCCTCCTGCGTGGGCTGCGTCGGCGCGGTGGGTGCGGTCACGGCTGGTACTCCCTGTGGGCGAGGGCGAGTTCGGCTTCGGTGAGCTTCTCTATCTCGGCCGTCACGGCCTCTTCCACGGCTTCGGCGAGCCGGGCGACGGTGGGGCGTTCGAAGACGGCGCGCAGGGGCAGTTCGACGTCGAACTCCTCCTGGATGCGGGCGATGACCTGGGCGGCGCGCACGGAGTTTCCGCCGCTGCGGAAGAACCCCTGGCGGGAACCGATCCGGTGGCCCGCGACGGCGTCGGGGCCGAGCAGCACCTCGGCCCAGATCCCGGCGATGATCTCCTCGACGGGTCCTTCGGGCGTGGTGTACGGCTCGTCGGCGAGCGCGGCCGCGAGGTCGGGCGTGGGCAGGGCCGCGGTGTCGACCTTGCCGTGCCGGGTGAGCGGTACGGCGGTGATCGGCACGAGCAGCGCGGGGACCATGTAGTCGGGCAGCCTGCGGGCGCAGTGGTCCAGGAGCGCGCTGTCGCCGGGCACGGGCAGGTCGTCGGCGGCCACCCAGTAGGCGACGAGCGCGGCGTCGGGGCCGGTGCCGTGGACGGTGACCACGGCCTGGGCGACGGCGGGATGCTCGGCCAGGACGCCCTGGACCTCGCCGGTCTCCACCCGCCTGCCGCGGATCTTGACCTGGCCATCTGCGCGCCCGGCGAACTCCAGTGTGCCGTCGGGCAGCATCCGGGCCATGTCGCCGCTGCGGTAGAGGCGGGCGCCGGGCTCGCCGTACGGGTCGGGCACGAACACGGCGGCTGTCAGGTCGGGCCTGCCGTGGTAGCCGCGGGCGAGGGCGGCACCGCCGATGCACAGCTCGCCGGTCACCCCGTACGGCACGGTCACGAGGTTCTCGTCCAGCACCCGGACCGTGCAGTGCGGGTAGGGGCGGCCGATCGGGGTGGACTGCGCGGTGTCGTGCGCGTCCCACCGGGTGGAGGCGATGGTCGTCTCGGTGAGCCCGTACTCGTTGATGAACCGCCGCAGCCTGCGCGAGAGGTCTCGGGCGAGGGCGGGCGGGCAGTCCTCGCCGCCGGTCTTGCCGACCAGCGGGCGGCGGCCGAAGCCGGCGTCGATCAGCATCTGCCAGTGCGCGGGGGCGGCCTGGAGGTGGCTGACTCCGTGCCGGTCGAGCAGCGCCAACTGGGCGCGATGGTCGCGTAGTTCGTGTTCCTGGGCGAGGACGACCCGGCCGCCCGCGACGAGCGGCATGACGAGCTCGGTCCAGGAGATGTCGAACGTGGGCTGGGCCAGGGCGAGGTAGGCGTCGTCGGGTCCCTGCCCGAAGCCCAGGTGGGCCTGGAAGGCGCGCAGGGTCGGCAGCAGGGTGCGGTGCTCGACGGCGACCCCCTTGGGGCGGCCGGTGGAGCCGGAGGTGTACATCAGGTAGGCGAGGCGTGTGCCGTCCCCGGCGGGCAGCGGCTCGGCGCCGGCCGGCGGTGCGGCGTCCGGTTCCGTGTCCAGGGTGAGGACGGCGCCGCGGTGGATCCCGGCGAGGCGTGCGGCGCCCGTCGTGTCGGTGACGAGGACGCCCGCCCCCGAGTCGGCGAGCACATGGGCGATCCGGTCGTCGGGCGCGCCCGGGTCGAGCGGCACATGGGCGGCGCCGGCGTGCCAGCTGCCGAGGATCGTGGCGAGCAGGTCGGGGGTGCGGCCGAGCAGCACGGCGACGGTGGTCTCCGCCCCGGCGCCGAGGTCGCGCAGCCGGTGGCCGAGGAATTCGGCGCGGCGGGTCAGCCGCTCGTACGTCCAGGTCTCGTCGCCGCAGACGACGGCCGGGTCCTGTGGGGAGCGCCGGGCCACCTCCGCGATCGCGGTGTGCACGCCGCCTTCGGACGCTCCGGTGATCGTGTCCCCCGCACCGGCGGGGCCGGGGCCGTGGGCGACGAGTTCGGCGCGCAGCGCGGCGGGCAGGATGTCGGCGGTGCCCAGCCGTGCCCACGGGTCGTCGGCGACCGCCTCCAGCAGTCGGGTCCAGCAGTCGGCGAACCGCTCGACGGTGGCCGGGTCGAACAGGGCGGTGGCGTACTCGGCCATGCCGAGCAGGGAGCCGTCGTCCCGGCGCTGCACGACGAACGTGAGGTCGGTGCGGGCGGCCTGCCAGGCGCCCCGGAAGGCGTCGAGGTCGCCGGACGAGGTCGCGGTGCCGGTGCGCCCCTCCTCGTGCAGGTCGAACATCACCTGGTAGAGCGGGGTGCGGGCGGCGTCGCGGCTCTCGTCGAGCTCGGCGACGAGCCGGTCGAACGGCAGCTCCTGGTGGGCGAAGGCCTCGCGGGCGGTGTCGCGGACCCGGACGACGGCGTCCCGGAAGGTGTCGGCGGCGTCGGCGTCGCAGCGCAGCACGAGGGTGTTGAGGAAGAACCCCACGACATCGGCGGTCTCGGGCCGCTCGCGGCCGGCCACCGGGATGCCGACCGGGACGTCCCAACAGCCGGTGAGGCGGGCGACGAGCGCGGAGAACGCGGTGAGGAGGGTCTGCTGGAGAGTCGCCCCGCAGCTGCGGCCGAGGGCCGCGACGCGCTCGGTGAGCGCGGCCGGGACGGTGAAGAGGTGGACGGCGCCGTGTGCGTCGCGCACCGGCGGCCGGGGCCGGTCGGTGGGCAGGTCGAGCGGGACGATGCCGTCCAGCACCTGCTTCCAGTGGCCGAGTTCGCGCGAGACGAATGTGTCGGTGAGCCGGGCGCGCCGGTGGGCGGCGTGGTCGGCGTACTGCACCGGGAGCTCGGGCAGCCGGGCGTCGGTGCCGGTGTGGGCGGCCTCGGCGAGCGCCTTGAGGTCGCGCTCCAGGACGACGGAGGACCAGCCGTCGCAAGCGATGTGGTGCAGCGAGAGGATCACGTGCAGGTGCTCGGTCCCCCGGCGTACGGTCAGCGCGCGCCAGACGGGGCCGTTCTCCAGATCGAAGGGGCGGGCGAACTCCTCCTGCACCAGGGCGTTCAGCTCGTCGGCGGTCGCGGCGAGCGCGGTGCGCAGCCGGGGCGGGCGGGTGCCGGGCGCGTCGGCGATCTGGACGGGCTCGGTGCCGTGCAGGACGTACCGGGTACGCAGGATCTCGTGCCGGTCGGCGAGTGCGCCGAGGGCGGCGGCGACGGTGGCGTCGCTGTACTCGGCGGGCAGGGTGAGGAAGGTGGGGGCGTTCCACTCGCTGCTGCCGGGGCGCAGCCGGTCGAGCAGCCACATGCCCTGCTGGCCGGGCGAGAGCGGTAGGCCCTCGGGCTCGCGGGGCACGGGAAGGACCGTTTCCGCAATGTGGTCGTCGCCGGTCGGGTCGCCGGGGCGGCCGATCAACGCGGCCTGGGTCTCGACGGTGGTCGCGGTGAACAGCGCGCGCAGCGGTACGCGGGTGCCCGCCGACGCGGACAGCAGCTCGGAGAGCCGGGTCAGCATCAGTGACGAGCCGCCGAGCTGGAAGAAGTCGTGGGTGGCGCCGATCTCCCCGGCGGGGATGCCGGTCAGCTGCGCCCAGATCTCGGTGACGGCCCGCTCGGTGGCGTCGCGCACCGGGACGTACGCGGTCTCGGCGCGGCTCTCGGCCGGGTCGGGCAGCGCGCCCCGGTCGATCTTCCCGCTGGCGGTGAGCGGCCACTCGTCGACGGTGACGAACACGGAGGGCACCAGGACGTCGGGCAGGGTGCGGCGCAGGAAGGCGCGCAGCTCGTCGGGGCGGGGCGCCTCACCGCGCGGCTGCACCCAGGCGGCGAGGCGGTGGCCGTCACCGGCGGTGTCGGGCACGGCGGCGGCGACGGCGGTGCGCACCCAGGGGTGGGCGGCGAGCGCGGCCTCTACCTCGCCGGGCTCGATCCGCACACCGTTGACCTTGACCTGCTGGTCGAGGCGGCCGAGGTACTCGAGGACGCCGTCGGCGCGCCAGCGCACCTTGTCGCCGGTGCGGTAGAGCCGCTGTCCCTCGTTGTGCGGGTCGGGCACGAAGCGTTCGGCAGTCAGGTCCGGGCGGCCGAGGTAGCCGAGGGCGAGCCCGATGCCGCCCGCGTGGAGTTCGCCGGGGACGCCGACGGGCACGGGCCGTCCCGCCGGGTCGAGGACGACCACGCGCATGTTGCCGATGGGCCGTCCGATGGGGACGGCGCCGGTGTCCCGGTCCGGGTCCCACAGGTGCTCGGTGATGTCGACGGACGCCTCGGTGGGGCCGTAGGTGTTCCAGATCCGTACGCCGGGCGCGCGTTCGAGGATGCGGCGGCACAGGTCGGCGTGAAGGGGTTCGCCGGCGCTGAAGACCAGGCGCAGGGCGGTGGCGCGCTCCCAGCCGGATTCGTCGACGAGGCGCCGGTAGACGGAGGGGACGCCCTGGAGGACGGTGACGCCGTGGTCGGCGACGGCGGCGAGCAGGGTCGCGGGGTCGCGCTCGGCGCCTTCGGGGGCGAGCACGAGGGCGGCGCCGCTGATGAGCGGGGAGAACAGCTCCAGCCCGGCGGCATCGAAGCCGACGGTCGTCTTGAGCAGCACCCGGTCGGCGGGCCCGAGCCGGTGGCGGTGGGCAAGCCAGCGCACCCGGTTGGCGATGCCCTCGTGCGGGACGACGACGCCCTTGGGGCGGCCGGTGGAGCCGGAGGTGTGCAGGACGTAGGCGGGCCGGGCCGGCTCGGCGGCGAACTCCGGTGCTGCTGCGGGCTGTTCGCCGTTGAGACCCTGGGACCGCTCACCGGTGACGTCCTCGGCGAGCAGCACCCGGGTGCCCGTGGGCAGCCTGTCGGCGGTGGACCGCTCGGCGAGGGCCACCGGTGCCTGCGCGTCGTCGAGGACGAGGGCGATGCGGCTCTCGGGGTGGTTGGGGTCGAGCGGTACGTAGGCGCCGCCCGCCAGCCAGACGCCGAGGAGCCCGGCGACCAGGTCGGGCCCGCGGCGCAGGCACACGCCCACGAAGTCGCCGGGGCGCACGCCCAGGGCGTGCAGCCGGGCGGCGAACAGGGCGGCGCGCGCGCCGAGTCCGGCGTACGTGACCATGCTTCCGTCGGCGCCGACCACGGCGGGCGCGTCGGGCGTACGGGTGCGCTGGGCGGCGAACAGCGCGGGCAGCAGGGGCGCGGTCCTGGGCCGGGCAGTGGTCGCACCGGCGTACGAACCCGACAGCGTGCGGTCGTTCACAGTCTCTCCTCCATCGGGATCGGGCGGCGCGGTGGGGGTCGGGCCCGGCCTCGGATCCGGCGGCCAGTTCGGTCAGGCGGCGGTGGCGTCCATGCGGCGACGCAGGCTCAGCGGGCGCAGGT
Source organism: Streptomyces sp. NBC_00012 (assembly GCF_045040875.1). NCBI lineage: Bacteria > Bacillati > Actinomycetota > Actinomycetes > Kitasatosporales > Streptomycetaceae > Streptomyces > Streptomyces sp. NBC_00012. The sequence goes on from NZ_CP108310.1 coordinate 825,052, forward strand.
CGGTCCAGATCTCGGTGATGCGCGCGAGGCACTCCTCGCGGGTGCCCTCGGCGCCCTCGGCGTGCCAGCCGGCCGGCAGGGCGCGGTCGGCCCACCAGATCGAGTACTGCTCCTCGTCGTTGAGCACGACGCGGTACAGGGTCTCTTCGGTCTGTTGCTCGCTCATCAGTTCGACGCCCCTTCGTGTGGTCGGTTATGGCCATGGTTGAAGGGCGACCTATCCGGGCCCTATGCCGGCCATGTATTCACCGAGCCCGGGGCATGGCGGGCCAATGCAGTTGCTTTGGAGGTTGTCTCACGTGGCAAGTTTCGCGAGCTTCTTGTAGCAGGTCAGGGCGGCGGCCATGGCCAGGCCTCGGCTCTGCCGGTCGTTGCGGACCACGTACGGGATCTTGAGACCACGAGCAGCCCATGGAAGGCTCATGCCGCATGATCGATGAATTCGCGAAGGACAATCTGCACGGGAGACTGCGGCGGGACCGCAGGGCGCTGCTCTGGAAACTCGACGGCTTGTCCGAATACGACGCCCGCCGACCTTTGACAGCGACCGGGACCAACCTCCTCGGCCTGGTCAAACACGTGGCCACCGTCGAGGCCAGGTACTTCGGCGAGGTCTTCGACCGCCCTTCCCCGGAACCGCTGCCCCGATGGGGGGACTACAACGGCAGCGATCTATGGGCGACCGAGGACGAGACCCGCGATCAGATCATCGGGTTCTGCCGGCGCACGTGGGAACACTCGGACGCGACGATCAACGAGCTTCCCCTCGACGCCCCCGGCCACGTGCCGTGGTGGCCGGAGCCTTATCCCAACACGAACCTGTTCGCCATCATGGTCCATGTCCTCGGCGAGTCCAACCGGCATGCCGGGCACGCCGACATCCTGCGCGAGGGCCTCGACGGCCGGACCGGGGTGCGCCCCGAACACGAGAAGCAGATCGACGAGGAAGCCCGTGCGGCCTACTGCGCGAAGATCGAGCAGGCCGCCAGGTCGGCCGCACCGGTCAAGGCTTAGAGGTTGCCTCACGTGACTTGATGTCCGTGCGGCATGCTGCCGGTCGTGGGCGCTGATCTGTCGAAGCGTCTGGTTCCTGATGAACTCCATCCCGCTCGCCGTCGCCGTGTCCGGCGCGAACAGGCACGACAGCCTCGCCCTCAAGCCGCTCATCCGCGGCATACCCGCCGTCCGGTCCCGCCGGGGATCACGGCGGCGCCGACCCGTCAAACTCCGCGCGGACAAAGGCGTAGGGGGGCGGGCTGGCACAGCGCTCCACTTGGCCATTCGGAGACACGGCCGTCTCGGCCGCCCCCACGGCTGGGTCAGCCCGGCTTGACCGCCAGCGTCGCGAAATAGTGCGACATGTATTGAGCGGATGCGTTGGACTGGTGCGGCGCTTCCGCGAAGGCGGTGAGGACGAACCCCGCGGCGAGTTGCCCGCCGATCTGGTCTGTGAGGGTGTGGCTGTATTCAAGAGGGGCATCCGCGCCGAACTTCGTGGCGCGTTCCTCGGCTGAGTACTGCGTGACATCGCTGTAGGGCAGCTTGTGCACGACGATCAGCTCGGCGCGCTCGTCGAGCGCCTCGTGGTCGAACAAGTACGCATCAGGGTTCAGGAAGCCCACGAGCAGAGTTCCGCCCGGTCGCAGGACGCGGAAGCACTCACGCCACACCGGTGCCAAGTCTGGTACGAACAGGTTGGAGACCGGATGGAATACGACGTCGAATGTTGCGTCGCCGAAGGCGCTGAGGTCGCACATGTCGCCCAGGACAGTGCGCAGCTCGAGTCCGTCGCGCGCCGCCACCATCCGGTCCTGGCCGAGCTGGCGGGGTGAATTGTCGAATACGGTGACCCGCGCCCCTGCGGCGGCGAGGATCGGACCCTGCTGGCCACCACCGGAGGCCAGGCACAACACGTCCTTGCCGGTCAGGTCCGTCGGCAGCCAGGAGCGGTCGACCGGCTCATGCCCGATGAGAACGATCGACCAGTCGCCCCTGCGGGCGCGCTCGACATCCTCAGCACTCACCGGCCTCGACCACTCGTTGCCCTCTTGGACACACTTGTCCCAGGCTGCCCGATTGTGGGCAACCGGGTCGACAACAATGTCCTGCACGTTTAACTCCCTGCTACAGCCAAGCGGACACCTGCGGTGCTGACAGTTCGGTGCCGCCAGCCAACACGATTGCAGGGTGCGGGCTCAACGAAATTAGCGGGCATCGAGGTGTCCACGGGCTCGACGGGTGGTCGCGCAGCGGGTGCGTAAGCGCTGGTTGCCGGGGTCGCGGAAGCCGTGGGCGTCGCGGGCGACTGTCTTGATGACCCGGTTGGTGCCTTCGGAGCCGGCGTTGGTGATCCCGGTGTGCAGGAACGCAAGGATCTCTGGCCACCATGCCTCGACGGTTGTGGCTAGGCGCTGCAGTTCGGGAAGGTCGGCGTCGGCGCGTCGGCGGTAGAACCGGTACAGCAGATCGCGGACCTGTTCCCGGTCCGGGCGGGTCCGGGCGGTGGCAAGCAGGTCCAGGAGGTCTTCCTTGGCGTTCCACGCGACGGTGATCGGCGTGCCGATCACCCTGGGCAGGTTGGACAGCTCGTCGAGGAGAGCGTCGACGTGCTCGCCGCGCATCCGGGCGGCGGAGCGGGTGGAAGTTCGCCGGTGAAGCTCTGCCCACCGCCGAGGAGGCCGGGTGCGCCGGCACCCGCATCCTGCGGGCGGACTCCCAGTTCTACAACGCCGGGGGGATCGCCGCCTGCCGCCGGGCCGGCGCCCGCTTCTCGATCACGACCGGTATGAACCCCTCCATCAAACGAGCCGTCCTCAGCATCCCGGGCAAGGCAGGGCAGCAGATCACGCACCCGACCGCAGTACCCTGACGCCCCTGACCATCCCGCCCCTCCAGAGCCCGACCGGAGCAGAACTGTGGAAAAGCTGGGCAGGCCAGCAAGCACCGCCTGCCCGCGCCCAGTCACAACCCCGCCACCCCGACCCTCGAAGCCTCAAAAGATCACTTCAGAAACAGACCGGTGAATCGAGGTTCAGTGTTCCCCACACGGATACTTGCCGGTGCCCCGTTGGCTCTGGCGATTCTCGCCCTGTCCGGCTGTTCTTCCCTCTGGCACTGCACCGACACGGCGGCGGAGCGCGGTAGGGCCGGTGTCAGGGTGCAGGTCGAGGACACATCTGGACAGCCTCTCGGCGTCACCGCCGAGGTCGTTGACTGGCGCCTTGAGCCCCACCCGCAAGTACCCTCCGAAGGTGACCGGGTCCACTTCCACTACCGCTTCGACGGCGCCGACGAAAGATCCGGCCCGGCAGTGGATGCCTGCGCAGTCGACAAGAAGCGCATGGCGTTGGGGTGTCAGACGGTTTATTCGTCCCAGGCGTTCGGGCCGGATGGTGCCCTCACGGGCGACGACTGGCTCGCCGTCGAGCATCCTGAGCAGGTTGCCGGAGTGCTGTTGATCCCCAATGACCAGTCCTACGACGGACGAACCTGCGAGACGGACATCAAGGACGGTGGCGGGCCGCATCCCCCGGAACCAGCCGGCACGGGGGACCAGTTGTAAGGCGGTTGAGCGCGAGGCACGGGTCTGCCTGCGCCCCGGTGTTTGCGCTGTTTGGTGGTCTGGTTGCGCGCCCATCGCCCCGGCTCGACCTTGCTGCGGCCACTCTGAGTTCTCAGGATCGGCCACCGCATCGGCTTCTTGATCGATCGGGGCCAGTCCCGGAATGACCATGCCGTCCGCGCCGACGCCGTACACGTCGCCGTCCCACCGCGCGGCTTGGCCCTGCATGGCGAAGCCGTACGCGGCTGCGTACGTTCAGTGGTGGTTCGCGTTCTTGCCAGTGGGTCTGTCCGGCCTTGAGCAAGGCGTCGGCCTTGGTCGCGACACCTCTAAGATCGGGCCATGATTCGCGCAGTGGTGTTTGACGTCGGTGAGTGCCTGGTGGACGAGACCCGCGAGTATGGCACGTGGGCCGATTGGCTCGGCGTACCGCGGCACACGTTCGCTGCCAGGTTCGGCGCGGTCATCGCCCAGGGCCGGAACTACCGCGACACGTTCCAGGAGTTCCAGCCAGGTTTCGACCTGTACGCCGAGCGGGAGAAGCGCGCGCAGGCCGGGCAAGCGGAGCACTTCGACGAGAGCGACCTGTACCCGGACGTTCGCCCGGCCCTTGCGCAGCTTCGAGCGGCTGGGCTGTGGCTCGGCATCGCGGGCAACCAGACCGTGCGGGCTGGCAGAATCCTGCGGGAGTTGTTCACCGACGATGTCGACCTGATCGGCACCTCGGACGACTGGGGCACATCGAAGCCCGACCCGAAATTCTTCGTACGCGTCGCCGAAGTCGCCCCGCACGACCACAGCGAGATCCTGTACGTCGGCGACCGCGTCGACAACGACCTGCGCCCCGCGGTGGCCGCCGGGATGCATACCGCGCTGATCCATCGCGGTCCCTGGGGAACCATCCAGTGGAACACCGCCGAGGCCAGGGAGCTGCCGACGTTCCGCATCGAGTCCCTGGCCGAACTTCCGGAGGCCATCAAAAAGTTCAACGAGCGAGTGCACTCACAGTCGTAGCCCACCCGTACAGCCGATCGTCCAGGTCCCGCACACACTGCTCATGCTGGTGCGGGGCCAGAGATCGGCGTACTTCCTGAACCCGGTCCATGCCCATCGCATACCAGGTGACCTCAAGCTGATCGAGCGCCCGACACGCGTACTCACACGCCTGCTCCGGGTTTCCGGCCGCCGCTTCAACCGCAGCGAGATCGCCGTAGATGACAGTTCGTTGCTTGTCCTCAGTGGCTGGCATGTCGTCGAGGACTGCGAGGAGCGTAGTTCGTGCCTGGGGCAGATGACCTGCCTTCAGCTGGGTGTTCCCCTTGAACGCGGCGAGACGGACCGCGGTGAACCAGTCCATCCACAGCGGCGACGCATGCCCAGTGCCCGCAGTCAGAACATCCTCAGCGTGCCCGATCAGGTGCAGGGCCGTCCTTGTGTTCCCGCACCGGGTCTCGCACTCGGCCTCGACGGCGTCCAGCCATGCCAGGAACTCGGCCGACGCAGGGCCGCGGCGAGCGTGGGTTCGTGCGGCCACCATGCGCTCCACCGCCGCGTCTCTCTCGCCCGCCCATGCCGGGATGAACGCGGAGTGGGCGAGGATTGCGCTGCCGAGCAGCGGATCGTCCGCCTGCCCGGCCGCCTGGAGCGCGAGCAGGAGCGTCGTCGCCGCCTGGTCGCTGTCGCGGAGGTCGAAGAGCTCGATGCGTCCCGTTAGCAGATATGACTCGGCCAGCGCCGCAGCGACGGTGCGACGGGTCTGCCCAGCCGTCTCGGTCAGCAGCGCGCATCCGAGCGTGGTGTGGGCGACGGCCGCAGGGTGCAAGGTGGCCGGGGCGACGGACCAGTACAGACGCCGGTGAGACCGGGTCACCGCCTCGAAGTCCGCAGCCACGGAGGCGGGTTGCATCGCCACTGCGGACTGCATCGGGACAGCCGCCAACCCGACAGCGGCCACGGACGCCCCGACCAAGGACCGCCGCACAGGGTCGACCCGGTCACGGCCGACCGGAGGGGCGAAGCCGAGTGATTCCATGTCCTGACCGAGCAATTGGGTGAGGGACTGTTGCAGATCGGGGTGCGGACAGGGCGGGTTCTCGGACTCCCAGCGCCGAACCTGCCGGACACCCACCCCGAGGGCGGTTGCCAGCTCCTGCTGAGATCGGTAGCCCGCGGCATGACGTGCGGACCTCAGACGGGTGTTGCTCGCGGGCTGCGACATGCGCACCTCCATGATGTGTGCTCAAGTCAGCGTCATGGAAGGCCCTTTCGGGCACCAGCCATCACCCGTACGACGGCATGAAAGTCCTCTTCTGTGTCGCGAAAAGACCTCTGGAAGTCCTCGATATGCGCCCCCGCGAGGGCCAGTCTTGGCGAACCTGCCCAGCACGGTGCCCCGAGGAGCCGCAGACATGACCCCATCCAGCATCCACACCATCAGAGACTGCCGGCTCGAAAAGGCCGGCCGCACCTGGGATGCGATCCGCGTCCCCCGCAGTGTCGGCCTCTCGGCCCTCGCCATCCTCGGCACCCGGTCCGGGGCTGTCCTCGAAGACCCCTTGTCAGCCGCGTTGTACTGGTTCATTCCCGTAGGCGATGCCGCTGCCTGGGATGTGGCCGGCACTCGCGTCCTTGCCGAGGACGCCCATCTGGTAATTCCGCCGGTCAGGCGTACGCAGGGTCCTGGTCCGCACTGGCGGGTGTGCCCTGCCGATGAGACGTGGATGACGGAGGCCGCGGCTCTACAGGCCGCGCTTGAAGATGCGGCCAGTCCTTACCGAGGGGCGGTGCGATGACCACCTCCGCATCGAGCCAGACATCGGTTCCCGACGCCGAGTACCGCACGCTCCTTGGCCACACGTACGCATGCTTGGCCTGTCGCGCGGGGGTCGTCTGCCCCACGGCGGTCCGGCTGCATCGCGCTTGGCTGGAGGCCCGCCGATGATGTGTGATCGCTGCCAGAAGCCCATGACGGCCGAGGAGTCGGAGGCGTACGAGATGCCCGGCGCGACTGGTCCTGGCCTCACCATCCGTGTGCACAGGCGGCCTTGCTCGCTGCCTGTCGCGGCCCGGCCGACACCGTACCCGCGCGAGCGGAAGCACTGATCTCCCGCTCGTGGTTGCATCGCGTCGGCCGGCCACGAGCGAGCCTGTTCCCCGCGCCCGATGCGCTCACGAAGTGGTTCGGCCGAACCACTTCCCGGGGCGGCGGACGTGGCGCAGGTAGGGGTTCATCGGCCGCGACGGGTTCTGGACTCGCTGTCCTGTCTCATCGGAAGTGAGCTGTTGATGAACCCTGTGACCAGGACGGTGCGGGTTCGGTGAGATGAGCCGGACTCAGGGCATTGCGGTGAGGTGCTCCATTTCAGTGGGTTCCGTAGCCCTGACCGGGGAGGCCACTCAACGCGCAGCGGCATCGGTGAGGATTGCCCCAAGTCGTGCTCGGCACTCGGCGACGAAGGAGGGGAAGGTGTTCCAGTAATAGGAGATTCCGCTGACGCCCACCGCGATCGCCCAGGCGCGGGCACGGGCCCAGGTCGGATCGTCGAGGCTCAATGTGTCCCAGTAGGCCTGTCGTGCTTGTGGCGGCAGGTCCCAGAGTGTGGAGTGCTCGGCGTCGGGAAAGCCGACCGAGAGTCCTCCGAAGTCGATGACTGCGTGGAGCTTGCCTTCCCGGACCAAGAGGTTGGTCGGCTTGAGGTCGCCGTGGAGCCACACGTGAGGTCCGGAGGGCTCGGGCAGTGCGAGCGCGGCTCGCCACAACTGTTCCAGAGAGTCGACGTCGAGCTCAGAACCCACGGTGGTTCGGCAATCGTCGAGACACCCAGCGATCCACTGGTCGCATGGCCCCAAGCCGCCTCCCCGGTACCAGCTGAGGCCATCTGCGCGAGTCGCACCCATGAGGTCGATGCTGTGGAGCTCCCGCACGACCGCCGCGAGATCGGCTCCGAAGGCGGCCCAGTCCCGGACGGTGTCCGGGCCGGCCTCGACACCGTCGATCCAGCGGTGGACCGACCAGGTCAGAGGAAAGACGTCGGTGGGCGTCCCAGCGTGGACGACCTCGGGAATCGGACATACGAGGAAGGGCGCCAGGCGAGGAAGCCATTCCTGCTCCTTCCGCACGGACTGTCCCTTCTCGGCAGTTCGTGGAAGTCGCACGAGCAGGTCATCGCCCAGCCGATACATGGTGTTGTCCGTGCCCGCGCCCGCGGGCGACAACGGCAGGTCGGCCCACTCCGGGCGCTGGGCCTTCAGCAGTGACCGGACCAGCGTCTCGTCGACCGGGATCTCATCCTCGTGAAGTGTCACGTCGGAAATCTCACCGCAGGAGCGAACGGGAAGCCAGTGACTTTCTGAACGAGGCAGGCGACGGGACACGCGCATGAGACGCATGGCGGGGTCCCTGGCGCGGGGAGAGCGCCAGGGACCCCTGGTCCTGTTCGCACGCGACCCGACTACACGTCAGGCCGCTTGGTGGAGCCGGTTCTCCGACCCGCCGAGGGCCGCCTCGACGTCGTGGTCGAGGACCCAGTCGACGCTCTCGGCGTCGATGCGGCGCTGCGCGGCGGCGTCCTTCGGCTGCTGCCCGGTCCGGGAGCCGCGCTGCACACGGGTGGTGTGCGGCCGGCGCGCCTCCTCGTAGCGGCGCAGGGCGGCGGCGATGCCGTCCGCGCCGGGCGCCGCCCCTTCGAGGCAGACGGCGAGCGCCACGGCGTCCTCCACCGCCTGGTTGGCGCCCTGTCCGTGGTGCGGGAGCATCGGGTGGGCCGCGTCGCCGAGCAGGGTGGTGCGGGTGGTGCTCCACCGCTCCAGCGGCTCGCGGTCGTACAGCGCCCAGCGGCGCACCTCGCCCGCCGCGTCGGCGAGCGCGCGCACGGTCGGGTCCCAGCCCGTCAGGACGGCGTCCAGGTCGGTGCGGTCGCCCGCGCTGGTCCACGACTCGGCGGCGCCCTCGGCGGCCGGGGTCACCACGACGTAGGTGAACTGCCGGCCCCCGGTGACCGGGTAGAGCAGGACGCGCGCGGTGGGCCCCGCGTACATGTACATCAAGGCGGGATCCAGGTCCGGCAGGTCGGCGGCGTCGACCACACCGCGCAGGGCGCTGTTGCCGGAGTAGACCGGGGCGTCGGCGCCCGCGACCGCGCGGCGCACCGCCGAGTGCACGCCGTCCGCGCCGATCAGCACGTCGGCGCGGGCGTCGGTGCCGTCCGCGAAGTGCAGGACGACCCCGTACACGGTCTCCTCGTACCGGACGAGCTCCTTGCCGGTGTGCACCCGCTCGGCGGGGACCCGCGAGGACAGCATCCGGTGCAGGTCACCGCGGTGCACGGTGTAGTACGGGGCGCGGAACCGCTCCTGCCAGGCCTCGCCCATCTCCTGGCGGGCCACCGTGGCGCCGTTGTGGAAGGCCCGTACCTCCAGCGCCTCGGGGCGCACCGCGCACCGCTCCAGCTCCGGCCCGAGGCCGAGGCGTTGGAGCAGTCGGGTGCCGTTGGGGCCGAGGTGCATGCCGACGCCCTGCTCGCGCAGTTCCTCCCCCCGCTCGTAGACCTGGACGTCCAGGCCCCGGTGGTGCAGTGCGGCGGCGGCCGTCAGACCGCCGAGTCCCGCACCCACGATCGCGATGCGCATGGTCATCGGTGTTCCCAGGAGTTCTCGAAGGATTCGAAGTCGTCGAAGTCATCGAAATCGGCGACGTCGTCGAAGGAGGTGGTGCCGAGGGCGAGCAGCGCGGCCGTCTCGTCCTGCCCGGCGAGTTCCACGTCGGCGATCCGGGTGCCCGGGTCGGCGACGGCCGCAGCGAGCATCCGCTCGTAGCCGTCCGCGAACCGCTCGGCCGTGGCGCGGTCGAGCAGGTCGGTGTCGTACGAGAAGACGGCGGTGACACCGTCGGGGGTCTGCTCGATGCGCAGCAGCAGGTCCAGCTGGCCCTCCTGCTGCGGGACGTCGATGAGGGCGATGTCCAGCCCCTTGTACGCGACGGACGGGCCGATGATCTGCCCCGGCGGAACGTTGGGCACCGGCGGGTCCATCCGGTCCATCTGGACCAGGAACAGCGCGGTGCGGAAGACGGTGGCCTGCGGGAAGGCCAGTGCGCACGGGTAGCGGACGTTGACCATGCCCCGCATCACCCGCTCGCCGGCCAGCGCGGCGGTGCCCCGGAAGGTGCTGGTGGCGTCGAACTCGGCCCGTACCGGCATGGTGTTGAGGAAGCAGCCGATCACGTCCCGCTGCGCCTTGCCCATCCGGCTGGTCGCGGGCACCCCGAGGACGAATTCCTCCTGGCCGGTCCAGCGGTGGGTGAGTGCCTGGAAGACGCCGAGCAGATACGCGAACGGGGTGACGCCCGCGTCGTCGGCCGCCGCGTCGAGCCCCTGGGCGGTTTCCGGGGCGAGCACGCGGACCACGGTGCCGCCCCGGAGCGAGCGCACGACGGGTCGCGGCCGGTCCAGCGGGAGCTCCGCGGCGGGCGCCCCGGCGACCGACTCGCGCCACCGGTCCGCGCCGCGCCGCCCCGCCTCGGAGGCGATGTGGCGCAGTTCCTCGGCGGCGTGGTCGGCGTACGAGCCGGGTATGGGCTGCCAGGCCGGTGCGGTGCCGGTGGAGATGCCCGCGTAGGCGTCGAGCAGGTCACGCACGAGCAGCCAGCGCGAGGTGAAGTCGCTGACGATGTGGTGGGCGGCGGTCACCAGTGCCCACTCCTCGTCGGAGCGGCGCAGCAGCACGACCCGGAAGGCGCCGGACTCCAGGCGGAAGGGGCGGGCGCCCGCCTCCTCCGCGGCGCGTCGCAGGCCCTCCTCGTCGATGGCATCGAGGTCCCTGAACTCCATGCGGACCAGGGCCCGTTCGGCGGCGGTGCGGACCGGTGTGCCGTCCTGCTCGGTGAAGACGGAGCGCAGCAGCTCCTGCCGGTCGCCGACGGCGGTGACCGCCTCGGCCATGGCGGCCGGGTCGACGGGTCCGCGCAGCAGCAGCGGCATCACGATGTTGTAGGAGGCGCTCTCCGGTGCGACGCGGTACGCGGTCCACATCGCTTCCTGGATGGCGGTCAGTGGCAGGGTTCCCCTGGCCGTGGCGCGCTCGTCGGTGCCGGTCGCGGTGCTCATCCGCAGCCACCCGCGTGGCTCATGTCGGTGGTCCGGCCCGCGGCGGGCGCGGCGGGCGGCTCGACCGCGGTGGACGCGGAAGTGGCGGGGGCGAAGGACGCCGCGAAGTCGGTGACGCGGTCCAGGCCCCAGTACGGCTCACTGCCGTTGATGAAGTACGGCACGCCGAAGACGCCGTCGCGGTGCACGTCGAGCAGCGCCCGTACGCCCTGTTCGCGCACGAGCGGGTGGTGGGGGGCCTGGGCGACCTCCGCACCGTCCAGGCCGATCTCCTCGGCCAGCTCGCGCACCACGTCCGGGTCGCAGATGTCGCGCCCCTCCAGCCAGCGGGCCCGCCCGGCGCGCTCGACCCAGGTGCGGCCGAGTCCCTCGCGCTCGGCGAGGAACCAGGTCAGGTGGGCCGGCTCCCACCAGGGCTTGCGGTCCACCGGCCAGGTCAGCGCCAGGCCGCGGTCGGCGGCGAGCCTGCGCACGTCGCGCAGGATGTAGAACTGCTTGGCCCGGGACATCGGGTGGAACGGGAACTCGGCGCCGGGCGATGCTTCGGCGAGGAGCTTCTCGCTGGTGGGGTCCGGTTCCCAGAACGGGCGCCATTCGACGCGGTCCAGCAGCTCCGGATGGTCGCGCTCCAGGTCGGCGAGGGCGAAGAAGTTGTAGGGGCTGCGCAGGCTGAAGTAGAACCGGGGCGGCTTGGTGGTGCGGGCGGTCATGGCGAACTCCTAGGGATCACGGGAGGACCGGGGTGTCAGACGACCAGGCCGCCGTCGATGGAGAAGACCTGTCCGGTGATGTACGCGGCACGGTCGGAGGCGAGGAACGCCACCAGCTCGGCGACCTCCTCGGGCTCCCCGAACCGGCCGAGCGGGATGCTCCTGGTCATGTCCTTGGCGTACTTCTCGGAGAGTCCGCCGGTCATGTCGGTACGGATGAAGCCGGGTGCCACGGTGTTGGCCCGCAGCCCGGCCCGGCCGCCCTCCTTGGCGAGGGCCTTGGTGAAGCCGATGATCCCGGCCTTGGAGGCCGAGTAGTTGGTCTGGCTCGCCTGCCCCTGGGACGCGATCGAGGAGAGGGTGATCACGGTGCCCCGGCGGCGCTTCATCATGGGGAAGACGAGCGCCTTGGCGAAGTTGTACGTGCCGTCGAGGTTGGTGCGCACCACGGCGTCCCAGTCGTCGTCGGTGAGCGTGGCCAGGTTGCTGTCCCGGACGATTCCGGCGGCGGTGACGAGGGTGTCGACCGGGCCGAGGGTGTCCTCGGTCTCCGCGACGAAGGCGCGCACCCCGTCCCGGTCGGTGACGTCGACGCGGCCGGTCAGCGTCCTGGCCCCGTGCTCCCGGGCCGCCTTCGCGGCGAGCTCGGCCGCCTCCGCCCGGGACTGGTAGGACAGGGCCACGTCGTATCCGTCGCGGGCCAGGACCTCCACGACGGACCGCCCGATACCGCGCGATCCACCGGTGACGAGGGCCACCGGCCTGGGAGTGTCGGACATGGTGCGTGCCCTTTCTGCGAGTGCTGCGCGGGAAGTCGGGGGCTTGCTGAGGGCTCGGCGGCTCAGCCGAGGCGGAGCAGGGCCGCGCCCACGGTGCCGTCCCGGTCGACGGCGGTGACCAGGGCGAGCCGGTCCACCAGCTCCGGGCGGGCGGCCGACTCGGCGAGTACGGCGGCGAGTTGGAAGGCCGCACCGGCCGCGGTGGCGTCGCCGATGAGGGGGCGGACCGCGACGCGCGGCGCGGCGAGGCCGTCCAGGGCCGCGGTCTCCTCCTTGCCGAAGACGCCTGGCGGGTTGCCGGGGGCGATGAGCGCGATGTCGTCGGGGGCGGCCCCGGCGGCGGCCAGGACTTCGTCGACGCAGCTCTTGAGCACGGCGGAGGCACGGCCCGTGTTCCGGAAGGCCCGGAAGCGGCAGCCGAGCACCGTCGCGAGGACGGTGCGTCCGCTTTCGCGGGCCGCCGCCCCGCTCTCCAGGAGGAAGAGCGCCGCGCCCTCGCCGAGCGGTTCGGCGGCGCTGCCGCCGTGGTCGGCGACGTGCTCCAGCCGGGCGCGCTGTACCGAGAACTCCTCGGCTGCGCCCGCGAGGAGTGCGGTGGCGTGGCCGCCGCGCAGCAGCCGGGAGGCGTAGTTGAGGGCGAGCAGCCCGGTGGCGGCGCCGCCGGAGACGGTGACGTTGGGGCCCTTGAGCGTGTGCCGGATGGCGCTCTGTCCGGTGGGGCAGTTCATCACGGTGTTGGGGAACCTGGCGGGGTCGACCAGGTAGGGCGCCCTTCCGGTGAGCGCGTCCCGGGTGAAGTCCATGATCGACTGGACGCTGCCGGAGGTGCCGAGCACCAGGCCGGTGCTCTCGGGGCCGGCGGCCAGGCCCGCCCCGTACTCCTCCAGGAGCATGCCCACGGTGGTGGCGGCGATGGCGGTGACCCGGTCCATGGAGCGGGTGCCCTTGCGGCCGAGGACCGCCTTGATGTCGAAGCCGGGAATGAGCCCGGCCTCGTCGTAGGGCACCGGCCACTGCTCGCCGTCGAGGGCGGCGACGGCGCGACGTCCCTCGCGCAGTCCGGCCGTGAACCCGTCCCGGCCCAGCCCGTACGGCGAGGACACGGCCCAGCCCGAAACGACCAGGTCCTGCGCGGTGGTGACCGCGTCGGCTGACATTGCGTTCAACTCCTCTCAGGCCGCGTCGGGCCGGTTCACGCCGCCGCCGCTGCGTCGGCGGGCAGGGTCTCGGCCGCGTTCGCGTCCCAGTGCCCGAGCATCAGGACCGCGTTGTTTCCGCCGAAGGCGAGGCCGTTGTTCTGCACGACCCGCAGCCGGGCCTCGACCGCCTCGTTGGGTACGCAGTCCACCGCGCACTCGGGGTCGGTCGTGCGGTGGTTGATGGTGGGCGGGATGAAGCCCTCCCGCAGTGCCAGGGAGCAGGCCGCGGCGGCCAGCGCGCTCGCGGCGCCCATGGTGTGGCCGATCATCGACTTGATCGACACGGTGCGCGGCAGTTCATCGCCGAAGACCTGCCGGATCGCACCGACCTCGGTGACGTCGTTGGCCTTGGTGCCGGTGCCGTGCGCCGAGATGAAGTCCACGTCGGACGCCTCGATGCCGGCGTTGCGGTGGGCGGCCGTGATGCAGCGCGCGATGGAGTCCCGGTCGGGCGCGACCGGGTGGCTCGCGTCGCAGGACAGCCCGTAGCCCAGGACCTCCGCGTAGATGCGGGCGCCGCGGTCCAGCGCGGACTCCAGGGACTCCATCAGGAGGATCCCGGCGCCCTCGCCGGTCAGGATGCCCTGCCGGTCGGCGTCGAAGGGGCGGCACACGTCGGGGGCGATGGTGCCGAGCCGGTAGAAGCCGGTGAACGTCTTGCGGCACAGGGCGTCGGCCCCGCCGCAGAGCGCCATTTCGACGTCACCGGAGCTGATCGCGTCGTAGCCGGAGCCGACCGCGTAGTTGCCGGCCGCGCAGGCGGTGGGGACGGTGACCGTCTCCACGTCCTCCAGGCCGAGTTCGCGGACGATGCCGGCGGAGAGCCGGCCGGGCCACACCCGGCGGGCGACGGTGGCGTCGAGCCGGTCCTCGCCCTCGGCGACCTGAAGGCCGATCAGATGGTCCAGGTCGCGGGACTCACCGTCGGTGGTGCCGACCGAGACCAGGGTGCGCCTGGCCCGTACGTCGTCCTCGGTGAGTCCCGCGTCCGCGACCGCCATCCGGCTGCCGGCCACCGCGAACTGCGCGGCCCGGCCGAGCTCGTCGGCGGTCATGTCGCGCAGCCACGCCTCGGGATCGAAATCGGTGATCTCGCAGGCGTTGGAGTACGCGAATCCGGTGGTGTCGAAGGCGCCGATCGGTTTGGCGCCGCTGCGCCCGGCCCGCAGGCCGTCGGCGAAGGCGTCCACCCCGGTGCCGATGCTGGTCACCACGCCGAGCCCGGTGATCACCACCCGGTGCCGGGGGGCCGTGCGCGGCGCCGTGCCGCCCGTCGCTCCGCTCACTTTCCCTCGGCCTCCGCGACCACGGCGTACACGCCCGCCAGGTTGACCATGCGGCTGAGCTCGGCCTGCTCCAGGACGAGACCGAAGTTGCGCTCCAGGGAGGCGAGGATCTCGATGGTGCGCAAGGAGTCGGCGTCGTGCTCCTCCTTGAAGAGGCTGGTGTCGGTGACCTCGTCGAGTTCGAGTTCGAGGATGTCGCAGACGATCTCCTTGATCTCGGCCTTGCGCTCGGTGTTGAGGTCGGCGATCTGGGTGGTCATGTGGTGCCTCCGGGTCTCGGTTCGGGTTTCCCTGTCCGGGATTTCCCGGGTCGGGATTTCTCTGGTCTCCGGTGCTGCTATCCGGAACTGCTCTGCGGTGCTGCTCTCTGATGAGGAAATCCTGCGGTGACGCGCTATTACTGGGCTATATCGGCCAGTTGGCCCACGAACCCGGCGTCGGTCGGCCCGTCCCACAGGTGGGCGACATCGCCGAAGTGCCGCTGCACCCAGGCGTCGTCGTAGATGGTGTCGAGGTAGCGGTCGCCGCCGTCGGGCAGCACGATCACCACGTTGGAGCCGGGCGGTATGCCGGGGGCGAGCCGGGTCAGAGCCGCGACGACCGCGCCCGAGGAGCCGCCGGCGAGGATCGCCTCGCGGCGCACCAGGGTGCGACAGCCCACCACACAGTCCAGGTCGCCGACGTGCACCACCCGGTCCGCGTCGGACCGCCGCAGCAGTTTGGGCGCGACGGACGCGCCGTGGCCGGGCACCAGGCGGGCGCAGTCGACGGGTGAGTCGAACAGCACGCTGCCGAGGGCGTCGACCGCGTTGACGGTCGTGCCGAGGCGGTGCCGACGGATGTACTCGGCGCAGCCGCCGAGCGTGCCGCTGGTGCCCGCGGCCACGACGAGCTGGTCGACCTTGCCGTCGAGGGCTTCGGCGATCTCCCCCATCGTGGTCTCGTGGGCCCGCCGGTTGAGCGGGTTGGCGTACTGGTCGGGCCAGTAGGCGTCGGGCGTGATCGCCACGAGTTCGGCGACCCGGTGCAGCCGGGCGGACAGCAGTTCCCCGGTGGCCGGGTCGGGCTCGGTGATGACCTCGACCTCGGCCCCGTAGGCCCGCAGGATCGCGATGTTCTGCCGGGTGGTGCGGGTGTCCACCACACAGACGAGCCGCAGGCCGTAGTAGCCGCAGATCTGCGCGAGCCCGATCGCGAGGTTTCCCGAGCTGGACTCGATGACCGTCGACCGGCCCGGGACGAGCTCCCCGGACCGGATCTTCGTGGCCACCATGTTCAGCGCGGAGCGGTCCTTGACACTGCCGCCGGGGTTGAAACGCTCCACCTTGGCGAACACCCGCGAGGTGAACCCCGGCATCAACCGTTCGAGCTCTACGAGCGGGGTTCCTCCCACAGTGGAAAGGATGCCTTTCAGCCCCGTCTCCGGCTCCCGTTCTGTGCGCGCCATGTGATGCGGCCATCCTCTGCTGGGAGATACGAGTGCGGAATCAACAGGCCCCAGGCTGTGCCCGCGCGCTATACGCCCTCCATAAATCCCGACGCCCAGCGATCTCATTCGGCCTTTTCCGCCGGGTTATAGAAGTGCCGTAGGGACGCTGCCGATTCTGGCCATCGCCACAGTTCCGACACAACAACTTCGGCCAGAAGAGGGAATTCGATATGACGGACACCTCCACCGCAACAGACAACGCCATCAAGAAGGTCGTGATCCTCGGCGGCGGTACGGCCGGCTGGATGACCGCCGCCTACCTCGGCAAGGCCCTCCACAACACGGTCGACGTCACGGTCCTGGAGGCTCCGAGCATTCCGCGCATCGGTGTGGGCGAGGCCACCGTGCCCAATCTGCACCGTGTTCTCTTCGACTTCCTCGGAATCGAGGAGGAGGAGTGGATGCGCGAGTGCAACGCCAGTTACAAGATGGCGGTCCGCTTCATCAACTGGCGTACGCCGGGCAGAGGTCAGAGCGATCCGCGTGAGCTCGACAACGGCGGTGCGGACCACTTCTACCACCCGTTCGGCATCAGCCCGGAGCACGACAACATTCCGATGTCGCACTACTGGTTCAAGAACAAGTTCGAGGGGAAGACGGACGAGCCGTACGACTACGCCTGCTTCCGCGAGGCGCCGCTGATGGACGCCAAGAAGTCGCCGCGGCACCTGGACGGCACCTCCCCCACCCGGTACGCGTGGCACTTCGACGCGGCGCTCGTCGCGGACTTCCTGCGCCGGTTCGCCACCGAGAAGCAGGGCGTGAACCACATCCAGGACGAGATGACGCGGGTCGAGAAGGACGAGCGGGGCTTCGTCAAGGCCCTGCACACCAAGGAGGGCCGGGTCCTGGACGCGGACCTGTTCGTGGACTGCTCCGGCTTCCGCAGCCTGCTGATGAACCAGGCGATGGAGGAGCCCTTCGTCGACATGAGCGATCAGCTGCTGTGCGACCGCGCGGTCGCCACGGCCGTGCCGCACGACGACGAGGCCAACGGCGTGGAGCCGTACACCTCGGCGATCGCGATGTCCTCCGGGTGGTCCTGGAAGATACCGATGCCGGGCCGCTTCGGCACCGGTTACGTCTACTCCAGCCGCTTCACCACGCAGGAGGAGGCCACCGCCGAGTTCTGCGAGCTGTGGGGCCTGGACCCCGAGACCACCGAGTTCAACCACGTGAAGTTCCGGGTCGGCCGCAACCGCCGGGCCTGGGTGAAGAACGTCATCGGCATCGGCCTTTCCAGCGCCTTCCTGGAGCCGCTGGAGTCCACCGGCATCTACTTCATCACCGCCGCGGCCTATCAGCTGGCCAAGCACTTCCCGGACAAGACGTTCAACCAGGCCCTGGTCGACAACTTCAACAGGGAAATCGAGGTGATGTTCGACGACACCCGCGATTTTATCCAGACCCACTTCTACTTCGCGCCGCGTACCGACTCGCCCTTCTGGCGCGCCAACAAGGAACTGAAACTCCCCGCGAGCATCCGCGAGAAGATCGACGCGTACAAGGCGGGCCTTCCCGTCAATCCCGCGGCCACCGACGACACGACGTACTACGGGAACTTCGAGGCGGAATTCCGCAACTTCTGGACCAACGAGCGCTATTACTGCATCTTCGCCGGCCTCGGCCTGGAGCCGGACGCACCGCTGCCGATCCTGTACCACAAGCCGGAGTCCGTGGCCGCCGCGCAGGCCATGTTCGCCCAGGTCAAGAAGGAGCAGAAGGAACTCCTCAACTCTCTGCCGAGCACCCACGAGGCGCTCCGCAGGCTGCACGGCAAGTAGTCGTGCCGCACCGCGTCGCCCGGCAGCCGGGACTCCTCTCCGGCCGGCTGCCGGGCGCGCGGCACACGTCCTCGAAGGAGAAACCATGACCGACCGGCCCGTTCCGGAAGCCGACATACGCCCTCTGATGGGCAGTTTCCCCTCCGGCGTCTCCGTGGTGACGACGCTCGACTCCGACGGCACGCCCCGCGGGATGACCTGCAGTTCACTGGCGAGCGTGGCGCTCTCCCCGCCGACGCTGGTGATCTGCCTGCGCACGGCGAGCCCCACCACCGAATGCGTGCTGTCCAGTGGGCAGTTGGCCCTCAACCTGCTGCACGAGGAGGCGCACGGCACCTCCGACCTCTTCAGCTCCGGCAACCCCGACCGGTTCGCGCTGAGCGAGTGGCGGCTGCCGCTGGGCGCGGGTGGCCCGCACCTGACGGAGGCCGCGCACGCCATCGCCGACTGCACGGTGGTCGGTACGCGGGAGGTCGGGGACCACACCACCGTCTTCGCCCAGGTGCGGCGGTTCACCGCCGACGAGTCCGTCCAGCCGCTGCTGTACGGGCGGCGCCGCTACGCACGCTGGTCGGACGCCACGGCGGCCGCCAGGGAAGGAGCCGGCCGTGTCGGCACGTGACCCCCTGCCCGATCTCCTGATCGCCATCCCGGTGGTCATCCTGGTGTGCCAGGCGGGCGCCCAGCTGTTCCGCAGGTTCGGCCAGCCGCCGGTCATCGGCGAGATCACCCTCGGCATCATGCTGGGGCCGTCGCTGCTGGGCTGGGTCTCGCCCGCGGCACAGGCCTGGCTGTTCCCTGAGTCGGTGCTGCCGTTCATCAGCGCCTTCGGCAACATCGGCCTGCTGGCCTTCATGTTCCTGATCGGCCTCGAACTGGATCTCGGTACATTGCGCGGCCATCGCAGGACCGCCCTCGCGGTCAGTCAGGCGAGCATCGCCCTGCCGCTGGTCCTGGGCTCGCTGCTGGCCTTCGCGATGTTCGGCTCGTTCGCGCCGCCGGGCGTGGGGCGGTTGCCGTTCGTGCTGTTCATCGCCGTGTCGATGAGCATCACCGCGTTCCCCGTCCTGGCCCGGGTCCTCACCGACCGGGGCCTGGTCGGTACCCGGATCGGCTCGCTGGCCATGGCGTGCGCGGCGGTCGACGACGTGACCGCCTGGTGCCTGCTGGCGGCGGTCGTCGCGGTGTCGACGAGCGGTTCACCGGCCGAGGCTCTGACGACGGCGGCGCTCGCCGCGGTCTTCCTCGCCGTCATGATCTACGCGCTGCGTCCGCTGCTCGCCCGCTGGGCGGAGCGGGCCGAACGGGTCGTGGACGGTGTGGTCCTCGTCGTCCTCTTCAGCGGCCTGTGCCTCTCCGCACTGGCCACCGACAGGATCGGCGTGCACGCGCTGTTCGGCGCCTTCGTCTTCGGCCTGGTCACTCCCCGGGGGTCCATGGTCATCGAACGCTGCACGGCCCGGCTGCGCGCGTTCTCGGTTCCGGTTCTGCTGCCGCTGTTCTTCGTCTCCACCGGGCTGCACACCGATGTCTCACTGCTGGCCGGCGACCCGGTCCAGTGGCTGTGGGCGCTGGCGATACTCGCCGTCGCGGTGCTCGGCAAGTGGGGCGGGAGCACGGGCGGGGCCCGGCTCTCGGGTCAGTCCTGGCGCGACTCCCTCGCGATCGGGGCGCTGATGAACTGCCGGGGCCTGACCGAGCTGGTGGTGCTGAACCTGGGGCTCGAACTCGGTGTGATCGGGCCCGAACTGTTCACCATGCTGGTGCTGATGGCGCTGATCACCACGGGCCTCACGTCGCCGGCCCTCTCCTGGATCCGGCGCGAGAAGTTCCGCGGTTCCCCGCGGACGGGGTCCGGGCCGCCCGCCCGGGGCGACGCGGAGCCGACCGCGGTCGGCGGCGCGGACCAGGAGCGGGACCAGGCTCTCGAACCCACCGCCGCCCGGTGACCGCGCGGACGCGCCACGGCCGTACCCACCGGTTCCCCGGGAGGTATCGCCATGGCGCCGTCCACGGTCCTCGTCCGTCCCGGGTGCCCGGTCACGCCGCCGTGGCGACCCCGGCGACCGGGGCTTGCGGGGCCTCGCCGACCGGGGTGTGCGGGGCCGAGGTGGCCCGTACCCACCGGTCGAGGGTGTCGGCCGCGGCGCCGGAGTCGATCGCCCGGCCCGCCGCTTCCACCGCCCAGCCCAGGCGTTCGGTGACGGTACGGCCCCCGGTGGGTTCGCCCGCCACGAGCGCGGCGCCCGCGGAGAGCAGCACCGCGTCCCGCACCGGGCCGCGCTCGCCGTCGAGGACCCGGCGGGCGACGGCCGCGTTGTACACGGCGTCCTCCCCGCGCAGTGCCTCCAGCGGTGCGAGCGCGATCCCCACGTCACGCGGGTCGAACCGCTCCCGCCTGATGTCGCCGTCGTCCACGGCCAGCACGGTCGACGTGGTGGTGACGGTGAGCTCGTCGAGCCCGTCGTCGCCCCGGAAGACCAGGCCCCGCCCGCCGGCCCTGGCCAGCGCTCCGGCGATCAGCGGCAGCAGCCGGGCGTCGGCGACCCCGACCGCCTGTGCGGTGGGCGCCGCCGGATTGGTCAGCGGGCCCAGCGCGTTGAAGACGGTCGGGATGCCGAGCTGTTTGCGCGGCCCCGCCGCGTGGCGCATCGCCGGGTGGAAGTCCGGCGCGAAACAGAAGGTGATGCCCGCCTCGTCGACCACGGCGGCGATCCGCTCGGGCGACAACCGCAGGGTGACGCCCAGTGCTTCCAGGACGTCGGCGGAGCCGGAGGCCGAACTCGCCGCCCGGTTGCCGTGCTTGACGACCCGTGCGCCCGCTCCCGCCGCGACGATCGCGGACATCGTGGAGATGTTGACCGTGCGTGCCCCGTCGCCCCCGGTGCCCACCACGTCGACGGTCCTCCCCGGCACGTCGATGTGTACGGCATGGGCCAGCATTCCGTGCACGAGCCCTTCGAGCTCGCCCACGGTCTCGCCCTTGGCCCGCAGGGCCACCAGGAAGCCGGCGATCTGTGCGTCGGTCGCCCGGCCCCGCATCACCTGGTCCATCACCCAGGCGGTGTCGACGGCGGTGAGATCCCGGCCGTCGAGCACCTGCCCCAGCAACGGGGGCCAGGAGCGGTCCTGTTCGGGTGTCGTGGGGCTCACTGGTCTTCTCCTTCTCGGGTCAGGCGGCGCTCGGCGCCGGGTGCCACGGGTCGTCCAGCGTCGGTCCCTGGACGGACACGGGGCTCGGGTGCCACGGGTCGTCCGGCATCGACGAACGGGCGGCCACGGGGCTCGGGTGCCACGGGTCGTCCAGCGGCGTGGCGGAAGCGGTGGTGTAGGAGCCGGCGTGGTCCGCCCGGCCGGCCTCCGAGACGGTCTGCACGGTGGCGAATATCGCCGCGCCGGCGAGCGTGACGACGACGGTCTGCTGGATCTTCCCGGTGATCGCGTTGAGCTTCATGATTCCTTTTCCCCCTATGAACTGTTGCGGTTCGTTCCGACATCCAGAACATTAGGAAGGATCTGTTTCGAATCATTATCACCAGGACTTCCGCCTATCAGACGCAGCAATATATTCGATATAATCGCTGGTCAGCGCCATGCGGACGAGATTGTTCCAGCCATCTGGAGGGTGCGGCCGAGGAGATCGATTTCAATTTCCGACCGATCCCACGCGCGAGCTCCGTATATCGGTCTTCTCCCTCGCGGGGCCGGCCCGGCGGGCGGCCGCCAGAAAGTTGTCCAGGAGCCGCAGGCCGCCGACGGTGGTGATGGACTCGGGATGGAACTGCACCCCTTCCACGGCGAGCGTGCGGTGCCGCAGCCCCATCACGTAGCCGTCGTCCTGAGCGTGCGCGGTGGCGATCAGCGGGGGCGGCAGCGGTTCGCCGGCGATCAGCGAGTGATAGCGCGTGGCGGTCATCACCGGCTCCAGCCCCTCGAACACCCCGGCGCCGTCGTGGCGCACGAGGCTGGTCTTGCCGTGCTTGAGCCGCTCGGCGACCGTGACCCGGCCTCCGTACGCCAGACAGATCGCCTGGTGGCCCAGACAGATGCCGAGCAGCGGTACGGACCCGGCGAAGGCGCGCACCAGCTCGACGTGGCCCGAGTCGGCCGCGTGGCCGGGCCCCGGACCGAGGACGACCGCGTCGGGCCGGAGGCCGGCGAGCTGCTGCGGGGTGCGGGTGTGCGACCGGACGACGTCGGTGTCGGCGCCCAGGGTGCGCAGGTACTGGTCGATGATGTGGGTGAAACTGTCGTACGCGTCGACGAGCAGGACCTTCACGGCAGCAGCTCCTCACCGGTCAGCGACCAGTAGGCCGCGCCCATCTTGTGCAGGGTCTCCCGCCACTCGGCCCCGGGCGAGGAGTCGGCGACGATGCCCGCGCAGCTCTGGGTGGAGTAGGTGCCGCTGCGGCCGTCGTGCACGATCGTGCGGATGCACAGGGCGAGTTGGCTCCAGCCGCGCAGGTCGACGAGGCCGACGGCGCCCGCGTACATGCCGCGCGGCTCGCTCTCCAGCTCCTCGATGATCTCCATGGCGCGGATCTTGGGCGCGCCGGTGACGGTGCCCGCCGGGAAAGTGGCGCGCAGCACGGACCAGGTGTCGTCCTCGGGAGCGAGGGTGCCCTCGACGGTGGAGACGAGATGGAAGACGTGCGAGTACGTCTCGACCGTCATCAGCCCGCGCGCCTCCAGCGTGCCGGGCAGACAGACCCGGCCGATGTCGTTGCGGCACAGGTCGACGAGCATGACGTGCTCGGCCCGTTCCTTCTCGTCGGCGACGAGCCGGACGACCCGGGCCTCGTCGGCATCGGGGTCGCCGCTGCGCGGCGCGGTCCCGGCGATGGGCCGCATGACGACCTTGCCGCCCTCGGTGCGGAAGAGCACTTCGGGGCTGGCGCCGATGACGGTACGCCCGTCGCGCGGGACGAGGTACATGTACGGGGACGGGTTGCGGCCGCGCAGCCGCCGGTAGACCTCGAAGGGTTCGAGGTCGGATTCGACGTCGATGCGGTGGCCGATCTGGATCTGGTAGATGTCGCCGACGCCGATGTGTTCCAGGCAGCGCCGGGCCCGCGCGAGGAAGGTCTGCTCGTCGCAGGTGTCCCGTACGGCGTGCGGCCGGGGCGCCTCGGGCAGGACCTCGGGGATCGGGCCGACGGCGGCGACCGCCGCGACGGTCGCCTCGGTCAGGTCGAGGGGTTCCGGGTCGGGGAAGGCGTCGCTGTGCGCGGTGAGTCTTCGCACGGTGCCGGGTTCCGGGCCGTACCAGACGGTCTCGCGGAACAGGCCGAGCACGATGTCGGGCTCGTCGTGGTCCCGGTCGCCCCGGTCGGGCAGGGTCTCCATGTGCCAGGCGGAGCCGTAGCCGAAGGTGGCGAGGAAACCGAAGGCGTAGCTGTCGTGGGGCCGGCCGGTCTCCACGGCGAACAGATCCTGGACGGTGCGCAGCAGTTGCCAGAGCTGGTCGCCGTGGAGGAGGCCGCGTTCGTTGCCGGGCCGGGGGGCGAGGCCGAGTCCGTCGGCGGCCGCGAGGGCCGCGGCGACGACGGCTTCGGCGCCGTCGACGGAGATCCGGTCGGCGTGCACCCGGATCTCGGCGAGGAGTCCGTGGCCCACGACGGTGGCTCCGGGAGACTGTCCGGGGCCTTCGCGGCTCTCCAGCAGGAAGACGTCGTGCGCCGACTGCTCGCGCAGCGCGGCGTACAGGTCGAGTGGTTCGTGCGGAGCGAGAGCGGTCTCCTCCACACGTACGGTGATGGATCCCGGGCCGGGCCCTGCGGGCCGGGGCGGGCTGTCGAGCAGAGTGGTCACTGTCGTCTCATCTCAGCCGTATCGGCGCATCTCGTGGAAGAAGTCGTCCACGACGGCGAGCCGGCCGTCGGCGCGCAGGGTGTCGTAGATGTGTCTGCCGACCGCGAGGTCCAGTACGCCGAGCCCGAAGGGCGAGAAGACGACGGGCCGGTCGCCGGGGATCTTCAGGTCGCCGGTGAGTACGTCGTACAGGGTGCCGTCGATGAACTCCCGGTTCCCGCTGAGCTGTTCGGCGAGGTGCGGGGAGGTATCGGCCTTCAGGCAGTGTTCGATGTCGTCGACGACGTTGGTGGCCGCGAGGATCACCTCGGGCGACAGGTCGCGCAGCGACACGTGCAGGACCAGCGGGTTGTGGGTGAACCACGCCGGGTCGGTGACGTGCGGGGCTCCGGCGACGGTCGCGAAGACGACGATGTCGCTGGAGCGGATCAGCTGTTCCGGGCCGGTGTGCAGGGTGACCTTGCCGTTGTCGCCCTCGCGCTCCAGGTGTTCGGCGAAGCCCCGGGCGTGCTCGTCCGACAGGTCGTACACCCCGGTCTCCTCGAAGCTCCAGCCGGTGCCCACGAGGTACTGGTGAATGAACCGGGCGATCAGGCCGGTGCCGAAGAAGCCGATACGGCGCGGCCGGTCACGCCCCTCGGTGAGCCTGTCCGCGGCGAGCGCCGCGGAGGCGGCGGTGCGGGCCGCGCTGATGATGGAGCTCTCCAGGCAGGCCAGCGGGTAGCCGGTGGCCGGATCGTTGAGGATGAGCACGGCGGAGGCCCGGGGGATCCCGGCCGCCACGTTCTCGGGGAAGCTGGAGATCCATTTGATGCCGTCGACGGGCGCGCCGCCCCCGAGGGACGCGGGCAGGGCGATGATGCGTGAGGTGGGACGGTCGGGGAAGCGCAGGAAATAGGAAGGCGGGTTGACCGTGTCACCACCGCCGTGCACGCGGTAGGCCGACTCGATCAGCCGGACCACTTCCTCGTGCCGGCCGTCGAGGACTCGGTGCACCTGCGCGCCGGGAATCACGGCGAACGAGGGCACCCCGGGGGTAGGCGGCATCACTGACTCCACAGCTCTCGGGAAATCGAATTTCTGTGATGACGCTAGGCATCCGCCTTATCGGCGTGATATCACCGGATTAAGCGGACCCCGTCCCGCCGCCCGTGGCCGAACCCTGAAGAATGGCCGGTCCCTTCCTTCCTATTCGACGATTCCCACCTCCGGAGAGACCTCCGGAGAGACCTCCGGAGAGACCTCTGGAGAGACCTCCGGGGAGACGTCCGGCGACACCTCCGGGGATCCGCTGAGTTCCCGGGCGACCTCCTCCTGCCAGTGCGTGGCCCCTCTGCGGGTGAACAGCTCCTTGGCGCCCAGGAGTTCGGTGCGGGCCTCCTCCTCCCGGCCCAGCTCCCGCAGGAGTACGCCGAGTTTCAGCCGGATCGATCCCTCGACCACGGGGCTGCCGAGCCCGCGGGCGACCTTGCGGCCCTGGACGTACGCGGTCTCGGCCGATTCGAGCGCGCCGAGCGCCACCCGGGCCTGGCCGAGTCCGTACAGGGCGTGCGCGAGGCCGTGGGTGTCTGCCTTCGCCCGGGACAGCTCCTCCACCCGCAGGTACGACTCTTCGGCCTCCTCCGCCCGCCCGGACAGGAGCTGCGCGCTGCCCAGCCGGTACAGGCACTGGGCGAGGCTGCGCGAGGCGCCGGGCTCCATGGACTCCGCGACCCGTACCGCGTCCCGGGCGTGGCCGAGGCTGGCCTCGTAGTTGCCCCGGTCCAGCTCCAGCTGGGCCATGTTCTGGAGGACGGACGACTCCGACGACAGATCGCCGGCCTCGCGGAAGATGGGCAGGGCCCCGCGCAGCCGGTCCGCCGCCGCGTCGGGGTCGCCCTGGAGGCGGTGGACGACCGCGAGGTTGCGCAGGACCAGGGCCCGGCCCAGCCGTTCGTCCAGGTCCCCGTACAGCGCCAGCGCCTCCTCCGAGCGCGCCTTCGCCTCGTCCATGCTCTGCCGCATCAGCGCGGCGGCCCCGGTGTGGTGCAGCATGACCGCCTGGCCCAGACGGTCGTCGGCGGCCCGCGCCGCGTCCAGGGCGTGCACGGCGCAGCTCTGCCAGTTCTCCACGTAGCTGCGCGTCTCGAAGAGCACGGACGCGGACCCCGTGAGGTCCCAGGCGAGATCGGCCATGCCCATCCGGGCCGCCTGCTCGACCATGCCGACCAGACAGAGCCGCTCCGCCTCGAACCAGGCCAGCGGGTCCGCGAGCAGTTCCTCCAGCAGGTCCGTGTCGATGGTGGCCGGCTCGGTGCCGCTGTGCACGATGCTGAACTCCCCACCATTCTCCCGGCGGTGGGCCTCGCGGGCAATGGTCAGGGCGGTATGGAAGACCCGGCGGCAGGCGTCCCGCCAGGCCTCGTCCGACTCCTCGTCCCGGGCGCGCTCCCCCGCGTACAGACGCAGCAGGTTCTGGAAGCGGTAGCGCAGCCGGCCGGTCGCGTCGACGCCCACGACCTCCAGGAACTGGGTGTCCACCAGGTCCTCGAGAAGCAGCTCCGCGTCGATCACATCGACGTCGAGCAGCGCGGCGGCCACCCAGGAGGTGAAGTCCGGTACGTCGGCGAGGCCGAGGCGGCGGTAGAGGCGGGCCGCGTCGGGGGACAGATAGCGGTAGCTGAGCTCGAACCCGGCCCGTACCCGGGACTCCCCCTGGCTCAGCTCGTCGAGCCTGCGCCGCTCGTCGCTGAGCCTGGTCACCAGGTGCCGTACGGACCAGTGCGGCTTGGACGCGAGGCGCGCGGCGGCGATGCGCAGGGCGAGCGGCAGCCGGTCGCAGAGCTCGACCAGTCGGTTCGCGTCCGTGCGGGCGGTGGCGATCCGCTCCTCGCCGACGATCTTGGCGACGAGCACGACGGCCGCGTCGGGCGGCAGTACGCCCAGGTGGACGCGGGCCTCCTGCGGCCAGGTCACCAGCTGCTCCAGCTGGTCGCGGCTGGTGACGACCACACAGCTGGCGCCGCTGCCCGGCAGCAGCGGGGCGACCTGGGCGTGGGTGCGCACATTGTCCAGGACGATCAGTGCGCGGCGTTCGGTGAGCAGGCTGCGGTAGAGCGCGATCCGCTCCTCCAACGCCTCCGGGATCTGCTGCCCCGGCACACCGAGCGAGCGCAGGAAGCGGCCGAGGACGTCGCCGACGGATGCGGGCTCGTGCTGTTCGTCGTAGCCGCGCAGGTCGGCGAAGAGCCGCCCGTCGGGGAAGTCGTCGGCGACCCGGTGCGCCCAGCGCAGGGCGAGGCCGGACTTACCCACCCCGGCGACACCGGTGATCAGGCCGACGGTGGGGGTCTGGAGCGCGGTCCCGGATTCGATCATCAGCGCGTCCAGGGCCGCGAGTTCGGCCTCGCGACCGGTGAACCCCGGTACGTCCGGCGGCAGTTCGGAGGGGACCACGACGACCTCTGGCACCGCTGTCTCGGCCACGACGGAGACCGGTCCGTCGGCCGGGGACAGCGAGGGGTCGTCGCGCAGGATCAGGTCGTGCAGTTCCTGGAGGTCAGGGCCCGGTTCGAGCCCTAGCTCCTCGATGAACTGCTCGCGCGCCTCCCGGTACGACTCCATGGCCTCGGCACGCCGGCCCGCCCGGTACTGGGCGAGCATCTGGTGGTACCGGGTCCGTTCGCGCAGCGGGTTCTCCTGCACGACCCCGCCGAGCTCGGGCAACAGCTCGTAGTGGCGCCCCAGCGCCAGCTGGACGGCGGTGGCGTCGTCGTAGGCGTTGAGCCGGTGCTCACCGAGACGGCTGGCCTCCTCCTCGACGAGCAGCCCGGACACCCCGGCGAGCGCGGGCCCGCGCCACAGGTCGAGGGCGCGCCGGTACCGGCTCGCCGCGTCCTCCAGGCGCTGCTCCCGCACGTCGGCCTCCGCCTGGGCGACGAGGCCGGTGAACTCCACCGAGTCGATGTAGTGGCTCTCGGCATCGAGGAGGTATCCCGGATGCGCGGTCACGATGGTGTCGTCAGCCGCGCCCTGCGCCTTGAACGTCTTGCGGAGCGCGGCGATGACGATGGCGATCTGGGTACGGGCGGTGGCGGGCGGGTTCCCGTTCCATACCTCGTGCACCAGAGTGTCCACCGGCACGGTTCGGCCGGGATTGAGCAACAGCAGTGCGAGCGTGGTGCGTTGACGCGCCCCGCCGATGACCACCTTTCGCTCGCCCGACGTCACCATGAGTGGGCCAAGGATTTTGAACAAGAACCGTTCCCCCACCGGGCCTCCCGTTTCCCCCACCCCGAGGAATTCCGGGATCAGATTACCCGTCCAGGAGTTCGAAACGGGTGATCGGCGGCGAACTCCCCGTGGCCGGTTTCCGGTGCCGGGCGCGGACATACCGTCCGGGACCGGTTACCTGTCATATGCGGTCACATCCGTACGGGTCCGATCGGCTGCGATCGGCTCCGCCACGGGCGGTACCACGGCCGCCGGTGCACGGAGGAATCCCCCCGTACTCCGGCGCCTCCGTCTACTGCGGGGGGTTTCCGTGTTTGCGGGAGGGCAGGTCGGCATGCTTGTTCCGGAGCATCGCCAGGGATTTCACGAGCACCTCCCGGGTTTCGGCCGGGTCGATGACGTTGTCCACGAGCCCGCGCTCGGCGGCGTAGTACGGGTGCATGAGTTCGGCCTTGTACTCCTCGACCATGCGGGCGCGCATCGCCTCCGGGTCCTCGGCGGCGGCGATCTGCCGACGGAAGATGACATTGGCGGCGCCCTCGGCGCCCATCACCGCGATCTCGTTGGTCGGCCAGGCATACGTCAGATCCGCGCCGATGGACTGGCTGTCCATCACGATGTACGCACCGCCGTACGCCTTGCGCAGGATGAGGGAGATCCGGGGCACGGTCGCGTTGCAGTACGCGTACAGCAGCTTGGCGCCGTGCCGGATGATCCCGCCGTGCTCCTGGTCGACGCCGGGCAGAAAGCCGGGTACGTCCAGGAGCGTGATCATGGGGATGTTGAAGGCGTCGCACATCTGCACGAAGCGAGCGGCCTTCTCGGACGCCCCGATGTCCAGCACCCCGGCCAGCGACTGCGGCTGGTTGGCGACGATGCCGACGACCTGGCCGTCGAGCCGTGCCATCGCGCAGATGATGTTGCGGGCCCAGCGCTCGTGGACCTCCAGATAGTCGCCGTCGTCGACGAGCTCCTCGATGACCCGGCGCATGTCGTACGGCCGGTTGCCGTCGAGGGGCACGAGGTCGAGAAGCCCGTCGTTGCGCCGGTCGGCGGGGTCACGGGTGGGCTGGACGGGCGGGTCCTGCCGGTTGTTGGAGGGCAGCATCCCGATGAGGTAGCGGACCTCGGCGATACAGGTCTCCTCGTCGTCGTACGCGAAGTGCGCGACACCCGAGGTCTCGGCGTGCACGTCCGCGCCGCCGAGACCGTTCTGGGTGATCTCCTCGCCGGTGACCGCCTTCACGACGTCCGGTCCGGTGATGAACATCTGCGAGGTCTCACGGACCATGAACACGAAGTCGGTCAACGCCGGGCTGTACGCCGCGCCGCCCGCACACGGACCGAGCATCACACTGATCTGCGGAATCGCGCCCGAGGCCCGGGTGTTGCGCTGGAAGATCCCGCCGTAACCCGCGAGCGCGCTGACACCCTCCTGGATACGCGCGCCCGCGCCGTCGTTCAGCGACACCAGCGGAGCACCCGCCGAGATGGCCATGTCCATGATCTTGTGGATCTTCGTGGCATGGGCCTCGCCCAGCGCACCGCCGAAGATCCGGAAGTCGTGCGCGAAGGCGAAGACGGTCCGCCCGTCCACGAGCCCCCAGCCGGTGATGACACCGTCGGTGTACGGCCTCTTGCCCTCCAGCCCGAAGCCGGTGGCACGGTGCCGCCGCAACTGCTCGACCTCGCAGAAGGTGCCCTCGTCGAAGAGGAGCGCCAGCCGCTCGTGCGCGGTCAGCTTGCCCTTGGCGTGCTGGGCCTCGGTCGCCTTCTCACTCGGCCCGCTGCGGGCCAGTTCACGCAGGGCGTGCAGCTCCACGACACGCCCCCGGACATCGGCCGGGGCAGCCCTCTTCGCGGAAGCGGAAGCGGAGGGATCAACAGTCGTCGTCATGGCGGCCCCCTCACTGCCAGCTGAGCGGGGCGTTGTACCGGTCCGTGTGCCGCCACCACCGCGATCCGGCGGCGGCCCGGCTCTCCGGCGGTTGTGCCCGTTCGGCCTGCAACGCGAGCAACACCACGGTGATCGCGGCCAGTTCCTCGTCGGTGGCCTGCCCCCGCTCGACGCTCAGCGCGATCCCGGAGCTGTCCGGACTGCCCATCTCACCCTCCTTCGCCTCCGGGGAATTCACTGCGGAGAACCCCACGGCCCCTCATGGGACGACGGATTCCTTGCGAGGGACTACGCGGCTCCTATGCCGGGGGATCGGTGTCGGGGGATCGGTGCCGGGGTGCCGGTCGCGCCGCAGGTCGCCGGGGTCCGGTCGGGACGGCCCCGTGGGTCCGTGGCCGGCTCACGGGGCCGTTCCGGCATGACCGGCGAACCGATGACCGAGGCCGACGTCACCGCCCTGGCCGACATGGTCCTGCCGCACTTCACCGACGGCCCCGGGGCTGCTTAGCGGTCGGCTTCGGAAGTCCTTCGGGGGTGATCAAGCCGCCGGCGCGACGGAAGGTTCTACCGACCGCACCGTTCACGCCGGGAACGCCGCACCGCGGTGTCGTCCTGCCGTTGTCCGGCCGCACCCCGCGTTGGGTCCATGCGCTCGACCTTGGTCCAGCCGGTCCAGCCTCGCTTCTTCAGCAGCTCGGTCAGCCGACGGGCCGGCGGCGCGGCGTCGAACGCCAGTGTGTCCATCAGCTTGGCGAACGGTGGCTCGATGTCGACATCGTCGACATAGTCATCGCCCTGTTCGTCGGCCAGCTGCGTGAGGTGGGCGGCCAGCTTGTCGGCCAGCTCGACCAACCGGGGGTCATCGTCGGTCCGGTCGAGAGCCTGGCCCAGGGTGAGATAGAAGTCGATGAACCGCGGATCGGCGATCTGCTTCCGCTTGCGCGCCATCCACTCCGGGACTCGCTCGGGTGAGTGCGCGGCCAGCGGAATCCAGCCGTCACGTTCGACCTGCACGAGCCGCTCGTCGACCCCGAACGCCCGCAGTCGGTCGAGAAACCCGACCACCTCCGGGGGCAGCACCAGGTTGTCCCCGGCGGCGAGGCGGGCGATCCGCTCGCGGTGCCGCTGCCGCTCCCGGATCTCCGCCCGCAGCCCCTTGTCGATGTCTGCGACCGCCGCGGCGAACTCCTCCTCGTCGGCTTGCAGCAGCTCCCGCACGCGCGCCAGCGGAACCCCGGCCTCTGCCAGGGTCCGGATCCTGATCAGCTCGACCACGGCGCCGGCGTCGTACCTCCGGTAGCCGGAGTGATCCCGCTCCGGCTCCGGCAGCAGCCCCTTGGCGTGATAGTGCCTCACCGCCCGCACCGTCACTCCGGCGTACGACGCCAGCCCGCCGATCGTCAGCATCGGACCAGTCTCCCAGAAACTGTCCGATTCAAGAGATCGGCCTGTCGGCCGGGGGGTGCGCGCCCCGGATGATCCGGGCGATTTCCGGGGCGTGGGTGAAGACCAGCCGGTGGTCGGCGTCGAGCCAGGAGGTGGAGACGTGTGGCCGCTCGCGGACTAGCCGCTCGAAGCCGGCCCGCCAGAGCTGGTTGTGCCGTGGTGCACGCCCTTCGGTGCTGTCACCGGCGATCGAGGTCGACATGATCATGCTGATCGGACGGTCGATCTTCCGGTACCGGTCGAGGATTTCGGACCGGACCACATCGATCTCAAGATTCAGGGCGAGGATGTCCTGGGCGGTGAGCACCACCTGACGCGCGGTGCCCTCGGCCCGCTCGGCCTCATGCCACGCCACTTGGTCCTCCGCCATCGCGCGGAACTCCGCCAGATCGGCCTCGGTGATGAACGGTTCGGGCAGTGGGTTCGCCCCGTCGATGAGGACAAGCCCGGAGATGGCGTCAGGATGCTCGGAGACATGGTGCACGGCCAGGTCCGCGCCCAGCGAGTAGCCCACGAGCACGGGCGCCGACGGCAGACCGAGGCGTCCCAGCTCCGCCAGCACGGCGACGAGATCGCTCAGAAACGCCTCGAAGGAGTAGCGGTCGGCGGCCGAGGCCAGGCCGTGGCCCCTGAAGTCGAAGGTCACCACATCGTGGTCGCGCCGCAGCAGCGCGGTCAGCTCGTGCAGATCGGCTTGTGTCGAGCTCAGCCCGGGGCACAGAACCAGCGGTCGCCCCCGGCCGCCGCGGGACACCGGGATCGTGACGCCGTCGTGGTGGACCGTGAAGTGCCGCATCGCCCCGTCCTCCCGCTCGGCCCGCTCCCCGTCGTCGCCGTACGGCCTGCGCGGTCCGGCGGCCTCGATCGCATTGGTTTTCGCAGTCATGCCGACCATGCTGAGAGGTTGCCCCTGCGTCAGGGTCAACCGTCGCGGCGAAGCGCCTTCACCGCGTTCCCAACTTCCTTACGTATACGCCCAGTTGAGCCTGTCGCAACCAATTGACACGGGGCTACGAATTCCTCGGAAGTGCTTGCGGTCCGCAATTCCGTCCAGCAAGATCCCACCTTGTCCCACCCCGCCTGATCCTCTTGCAGAAAGAAGACCTGGATGCGCAAGCGTGGAGCACTGCTGTCCCTCGGAGCCGCGGCCATGGCCGTCATCGGCCTGAGCGCACCGTCCGCCCAGGCCGCGGACTGGACGTACATCGGCCTGTACGCGAGCAAGTCCCGGTGCATCGACGCCGGTCAGCAGTACCAGCGCGAGGGCTGGTCGGAATGGAAGTGCACGAACAAGCCGGACACGAGCGGGTACTGGCTCTACATCCGCTGATCCGATCGGCGTCGGGGACCTGAAGCGGGGCGTCAGCCACCGCGCCGGTCCCCGACGCCGTTGTGGTGCCGCCGCCGTGACCCCGGCAGGCCATGCCGGGGAGCGACACCACGGCCCTGCGCGAACTCTTCACGGAGCTGCTCACCGGCAAGGAGGTCGTCCAGCGCCTCGACGACCTCACCGCGGGCACCGACGTGCGCTACGAGATGGGCTTCACCGATCCCCACCCCGCGGTCGGCCACTTCGCGCCGGAGCTGGAGCTGATCACCGGGAGGGAGAAGGTCCGCCTCGTCGAACTCGCCCGGAGCGCAGGGCCGTTGCTGATCGACCTGACCGAGGATCGGTCGGTGGCAGCCGTACTGGCGAAGGATCAGGACACCGTCGATCCCGTCCTCGCCCAGGGCGGTGGCCCGGCCGGCCTCTCCGGCCTGCTGATCCGCCCCGACGGATACGTGGTCTGGGCGAGTGGCTCACCCGTCCCGGACCCGGCCGAACTGGCCGGGCTACGGGCGGCAATCGAGCGCTGGTTCACGGTCTGAGCAGCCGCCGCCCGCCGACCCGGCATCGTGAGGGTGCCCGACGGCCGCTCAACAAGCGTCGGTGCGGGTGTGGGTTTCCAGGGCGTCGATGATCTCGGGCCAGAGTTCGCGGGGGCGGTCGTGCCCCATGTCGGGGAGCAGCAGGAGCTTCGCGCCGGGCACCAGTTCGGCGGTGCGCTTCCCCCCGCTGGGGTCGGTCAGCGTGTCGTCCAGGCCGTGGATCACCAGGGTCGGCACTCGAAGCCCGCGGAGTCCGTCGGTGCGCGGGCCGCTGAGGATCATCGCTCCGAGCTGCCGCCCGGCTCCGGCCGGGTAGTGGGCGCGGTCGTAACTCTCGGCGGCCAGCTCACGGAGGAGTGCCGGGTCGCCGTATCGCTTGGAGGCCCACACCAGGTCCCTTTCCGCCGCCGCGATGTACCCCTCGCGATCCGTCGGCTTCGGGCTGGAGATCACTTCCTGGGCCTCTGCGCTGGACCGGCCGTAGTCGGGCTCGCCGGTCGAGGACATCATCGACGTCAGGGTCAGCACTCGCGCCGGCCGGCTGATGGCCATCGTCTGGGCGATCATGCCGCCCATCGAGGATCCGACCACATGAGCTCGCTCGATGCCGAGCGCGGTGAGCAGGCCGAGACCGTCGTCGGCCATGTCCTGCAGCGTGTAGGGCGCCATCGCGCGGGCGGACGAGATGTCTCCCGAGCTCACGGCGTCGATGAACCGGCCCATGTCGACGGGATGTTCGTCGAACTTCGTGGACAGCCCGCAGTCGCGGTTGTCGTACCGGATCACGTGGCGTCCGCGTTCGGCGAGCGCCCGGCAGAAGTCCTCGTGCCAGGCGATCATCTGAGCGCTGAACCCCATCACGAGCAGGACAGCTGGATCAGCGGGGTCGCCGAAGGTCTCGTACTCGATGGACACTCCGGGCAGGGCTTCGACAAGCGGCATGCCTGAAGTGTCCCAGCACCGGCCGTCCGCGCGCATCCGGGATCGGCGCGGGACGGCCCTCAGCGGTCGGCGGCCCCGGGAACGAGGCCGCCGGGAACAAGGCCGTCGGCGACCAGGCCCTCCAGTACCGCCTGGCCCAGGGCGTGCACGGCGGACTGGGGACGGACCATCACGGTGAACTCCTTGATCCGGCCCTCCCCGTCGAACTGGAGCAGGTCGATGCCGTGGATCTGCTTGCCGTTCACGGTGGCCCGGAAGATCAGGATCGTCGACGGGGCCTCTTCGCCGTCGGCACTCGTCTCGGCCGTGCCCTCGAAGTGTCCGACGTAGCGGAAGTCCTCGAAGGTGCGCAGCAGTACGCCGAAGAGCCCCAGCACCATGGGCCTGCCCTCGAAGGGGGTGAACTTCACCGGGCTGTAGAGGCGGATGTCCTCGGTGAACAGGTCGCTCAGTGCGGTCAGTTCGCCCTTCTCCACCGCGGCGCGGAAGCGTTCGGCGGTCTCCGTGGTCTCCATGGCTCCTCCTGCTACTCAAGAATGTGATTAGTCATTTTCTTGAGTATGATGCAGTGGCGGACAAGGAAAGGGAAGGGGTCGCTTCGATGGCCTTGCGACATGCCGTACTGGCGGCGCTGCTGGACGGCGAGTACAGCGGCTACCAGCTGGCGAAGGCGTTCGACATCGGCGTCGCGAACTTCTGGCACGCCCTGCCGCAGCAGCTGTACGCGGAACTGAGCAAGCTGGAGAAGGAGGGGCTGGTCGCCGGGCGGCAGGTGGTCCAGGAGACCCGGCCGAACAAACGCCTGTTCCAGGTCACCGACGCCGGTCGCGCCGAGCTGGAGAGGTTCGCCGCGGCCGTGTCGAAGCCCTCGTTCATCCGCGACGACCTGCTCGTCAAGGTCCAGGTCGCCGACCGCATCGGCACGGCGTCGGTGATCGAACAGCTCGAGGAGCGGGCGTCCGCGGCCGAGGCCAAGATCGAGCTTCTCGGCAAGCTGCTGCGGCAACTGCGCGGCGACGCGGACGAGGAGGAGTTCCTCCGCCGGGGCGAGCGGATCGGGCCCTATCTGACCTGTCTGCGCGGTCTGGCCTTCGAGCAGGAGCACCGGGACTGGTGTCTGCGGATCGCGGCCGTCCTGGCGGAAAGGCGGTCGGCTCATGCCGAAGGGTGAATACCTGCGCTACGTCGCCCTGGGCGACAGCCAGACCGAAGGGCTCGGCGACGGTGACGACACCGTAGGGCTGCGGGGCTTCGCCGACCGGCTCGCCGAGCACCTCGCGGCCGTCGGGCCGGGGCTGCGGTACGCCAACCTCGCGGTACGGGGCCGGCTCGCCGGCCAGGTCCGCGCCGAACAGCTGGGGCCCGCCCTGGCCCTGCGGCCCGACCTGGCCACCGTTGTCTCCGGGGTCAACGATCTGCTCCGGCCCCGGTTCGACGCCGCGGAGGTGGCCGGGCACATGGAGGAGATGTTCGCCGCCCTCACCGCGGCCGGGGCCCATGTGGTGACGCTGACCTTCCCGGACGTGGGCAAGATCGTTCCCCTTGCCCGGCCGATCAGGTCACGCGTGTTCGACCTCAATACCCGCATCCGTGCCGCGGCCGCCCGCCACGGGGTCACGGTCACCGAGACCGGCCGGGCGACCATCTCCACCGATCCCCGGCTGTGGAGCGCGGACCGGCTCCACGCCAGTCCGCTGGGCCACGAGCGGATCGCCGCAGCCCTCGCCGAGGCGATCCACCTGCCCGGAAGCGACGCTGCCTGGGCTCTCCCCCTGCCGCCGCAGAGGGTCCCCACGGGCCCTCGGGCCGCAGCAGCCGAACTGCGCTGGGCGGCCGCGTTCCTCGGCCCCTGGCTAGGACGCCGCCTTCGCGGCCGGTCCTCCGGAGCCGGCCGCACCGCGAAACGTCCCCGGCTACTGCCCCTGAGCGCCCCGCCCGGCTCCGCGACGGGGCGCCGGCCGACGGAGGCCTGACGAACTCGTCAGGCGTCCGCGGTGTCGGTGTCGACGTCGATGACGGCCCGCTGGATCGCGGCCTCGACCGCGGCGACGACGGTCTTCGTGTCGGCGCCCGTGCCGACCTGTCCGGCGAGCGCGGTGATCGCGGCGGTCTGGGCGGCCATCCGCTTGTCCATGGACCGGATGCGGACCTGCATGTCCTTCAGGATGGACTGCGGCTGCCACGTCGGATTCGTCGAGTGGTCCGCCGCGTCCGCCGGACCGCCGATCGCGTCGGTCTTCCACACGGCGTCGAAGATGTCGCGCTTGGTGATTCCTGCCATGGGGTCCTCCTCCTGGTCCGAGCCGGGGTTCCAGCTCGCGGGGTGCTTGAGCCGCTCGGAAACGTCGGCGCGGAGCTTGGTCATGGTGAAGCCGCGGGGGTCGACCTTGTCGTTCGACCACTCCAGGTGACCGATCACCGATTTCGCCGACCACTTGTGCGCCCGGCACAGGGCGGCCTGGACCCGCACGATCGCGTCGTACTGGGCCTTGGGCCAGGGGTCCTTGCCGTCGCCGAGGTTCTCGCACTCCCACCCGTAGAACCGCGCGTTGCCGTCGACCCCGTTACTGTTGCCGCGGGTCGGCGGAGTCGGCCGGGTGCCGTACGACTCCGCTATGACCTGATCCAGCACCTTGGGGTCGCCGCCACCGGCGTGATTCGCGCGGCCCCAGCCGACCATGTGCACCCGGCCGTCCTTCGCGATCATCCCGTGGCACAGCGGACCGGGCAGGTCCGCGTAGCCGTCACGGACCATCCGGACCGTCGCCGCGGTGCCCTTGGTCACGGTGTGGTGCACGATGCTGCCGTTGACCGGGCCCCATGGGCCCTTCGAGTTGCGGTTGTGGGTACGCCAGTTGCCTACCTCGACCACGCGCACGCCCTCGGCGCGCAACGCCTTGAGCACAGCGGAGGCGGACAGAGGACCAGCCATTCGTTTCCCTTTCGGCCCGAGGTGTACGGGACGTCGCGGACCTTGCCGGGGAGCCCGTTGTTCGTGCTGCCGTCGATCGGTCCGCCCTCTCCATCCGGAAGGACGGTCCGTTCCCCGTGGTATCCATCGCCGTCACCGTGTGTTCCGTTCGGTTCGCCACCGTCCGCGTGAACGCGAACCGGGTTGCGGTGACGACCATTTCACAGGAGATCCATACCCCCACAACGACAGCGGGACTCGACCCTGTGACCGGCAGTGTGCACGAACAGTCAGCAGCGAACGGCCCGATGCGGCTCGGCCGGGATCTCGCGCGCGGAGCGCGAGTGTTCACTCGCCGCCGGACTTCTCCTCGGCCAGGGTGTGCGCGACGAGGGCGTTGGCATGACCGTGGCCCAGGCCGTGCTCGGTCCTGAGCCAGGCGACGAGTTCCATGTGCTTGGTCAGGGGTGACGAACGGATGAGGTTCTTCCACTCCACGATCGGGCGGCCGTACTTCTTCTCGATCGAGGGGAAGTAGCTGGCGGGGCCGTTCACCGGTGCGGTCATTTCGTTGTCTCTCCTGTGTTCGTACGCGGTGGTTCCGGAAGCCGCGCGGTTACCGGCGCGGGCCGGCGAAGGACTTGTCATGCCTTCGTCACGGGACAGCCCTCAGGCGGCGAAGAAGCCGTCCAGAACGGGAGCGAGGGACTTCGGGTCGATGTTGTGGTCCTGGCCGGGAAAGGTGTGCAGGGTGAAGTTGTCCGCCAGTGCGGCAAGTTCCCGCGCGCTGTTCAGCATGGGCTCATCACTGGCACCACCGCTGCCGACGAGGACGGGGACCGTCACGGACTGCCAGCGGTCGGCGGGCAGGGGGCGGCCCGACATGGTGTCGCCCATGACCTGGCCGTCGTAGGGCAGGGTGCGGGCGGTGGCCTCCAGCCCGGCCCAGAAGGGGGTCTGCCGCATCCCGGCGACGGCCTCGGCCGGCATGCCCACGGCCGCCGTCATGAAGTAGGCGACGGCATCGCCGTATTCCTCCCGGGCCACGAGCGCCTTCAGGTGGTCGACATAGTCGGCGGGCAGCGGAGGACGGGTGGCGTCGACGATGAACGGCGGTTCGTACAGGGCCAGATGGGAGACGGCGCTGCCCCGGGCCACGGCCTCCAGCGCCAGAGCGGCACCGGAGGACATGCCGAAGACCCTCGCCTCGCCGCCCACACGTTCGATCAGTGCGTCCAGGTCGTCGACCTCGCGCTGCACGTCGTACGCCGCGCTGTCCCCGCTGTCGCCGCGGCCCCGCCGGTCGTACGTGATCACGGTGAACCGCTCGGCCAGCAGGCCGGCGAGCGGGGCGGAGTCACCCCGAGTCATGAAGGCGCCGCCGACGAGCACCACCGCGGGGCCCGAGCCCTGCCGCTCGTAGGCGATGGCCGTGCCGTCGGACGAGAACACCTTGTCCATGTTCGATCCCACTCCCGATTCGTACGCGGCGCGCGGAGCCGGAACCCCGGCCGCACTATCTGGACTGGACGGTACAGTACCCATTTGAGTACTGGACAGTCCAGTACTCTTCGATGCGGGGCCGACCGAGAGAGGGAGTTGTTGACGATGGACAGCCGTTCAGCGCGTAAGCACCAGGCGATCCTGGAGGCCGCGACCACGGTGTTCCTGAGCAAGGGATATTCGGGAACGAGCATGGACGACATCGCGAAACTGGCCGCGGTGTCCAAGCAGACGGTCTACAAGCACTTCGCGGACAAGGAGAAGCTGTTCTCCGAGATCATCCTGGCCACCACCGACCGCATCGACGGCATGATCGACCTGGTGGCCGCCATCCCCGCGGACGCCGACGGCCTGGAAGAGAACCTGACCCGGCTCGCCCGCCAGTTCCTGGTCTCCCTCACCCAGCCCCAGGTCCTTCAGCTGCGACGTCTGGTCATCGCCAACGCCGACGCCTTCCCCGAGCTGGGTGCCGCCTGGTACGAGCAGGGCTTCGAAAGGGTTCTGGTCACCTTGGCGGACACCTTCCGACGCCTCACCGACGAGGGCCTGCTCCGGACCGACGACGCGATGCTGGCCGCCCATCACTTCTCCGGCCTGCTGCTGTGGATCCCCGTGAACAAGGCCATGTTCCACGGCAGTGCCCAGCACACCGAGGCAGACCTCGACCACTACGCCGCCGCCGGAGTCCGCGCCTTCCTCGCCGCCCACCGCTGATCCGGCGGAGCACCTCACCCGAGGGGGTGTGCGACATCCCGCAGGTTCCTCCGAGCTCCGCTGAATGTTGGCCCCTGTGGCCAGGGGCTTCTTCCTCTGTTGGGCGCTTTTCCGTCCGGTGACAGAACCTCGGGTTTCTTGAGGTTTTCTCGTCTTGTCCGACCGATCCGCGGTCTGAGCGAAGGCGAGGCGGCTCGGCCTGGTGGCACTGGCAGTCGCAAGAGGCCCTCGCACGCATCAGACGCCCGTCCCGGCCGAGGCGCCAGCAGGCCGCCCGCGACCCCGCCCGGCGGCAATGACGTCTCCTGCGCGGCAAGACGGCCGGCGGGACCAGCAGCCGCCGACGCGTCAAGGAAACAGCCGCTGATCGCCGCACAGAGGTGGCTGGTCTTGCGCCCGGTTCCGCGCAGATGAAACGTAGTTTCTGCCGTTCCTGGGAAAGCTATTTGATCTTCGCGGTGATGGTCTGGACGAACTCAGGGAGCACATCGTCCCGCCAGACGAAAGGTGCTGGGGCCGGCGTGCCCTTGAAAGTCACGGTGGTCCGCCCGCCTACGGTGAACAGCAGCGGGCCTTTGCGGCAGCTCCAACTGCCCTCGTTGAGACCGGTGATGACACAGCGATCCGCGCCTCTCGCGCCCTGGTTGGTATTGGTTCCCGGCGCGACGCGATCGGCGTAGCCGACAATCAACTTGGGGTCGGCCACGGCCTCGATCCGGAACCAGAACTGGGTAGCGCTGTAGGTCTCGCCCGGAAGACGCATGCTGTAGAGGCACTGGCCGGACTCGGACCTGTCACTCTCTTTCCACGAGGAGTCCACAGCGAAGTCCTTGATCGACAAGGCACTGACCGGGCGGCTCTCCTGTTCGATGTTCTTGACGCCAGGGAAGATCGCCTTGATCTCCTCCTGGTCCACGAACGAGCATGCGTCCGGCCACTGATTCGCGGCCAGGATCGCCCCACCCTTGAGCGAAGGAAGGTTGACAGGCGCACCTCGGGGGGCAGCCTTGCCTATTGCAACATCGCCCTCGGACAACGCGTCTGTCTCGACCAGGATCGTCAGCAGGACGACATTTGAGATCAGCAGGATGGACACAAGAGTGAGCGCCAAGGCTCTGTTCTTCCACATGGCGGCCGATCTTCTCCGAGGAACGAGCTGGCTGTCGACCGCATCCGCTGCGCCGGGGCATCCCGCTGCCACGAGAGCCCGGACACAGCCGGAGGGGGCAAGGCCGGGCATCGGTTCCCGTGAGCCCGAGGGTCAGGACCGCCTGGCAAGCCTGAAGACCTTTGAGTTCGTCCCACATCCCCGTCAGTTCGCACGAACTCATGGGCCTCTCCGGGTGTGAGTAGTTGAGGTACAGAAAGTGCCGCTTGGATTGATCTCGGTCTGATCTGCCTGGTGCCGATGCCGATGAGTTCGCGAATGAACTCCGCGAGCGCGGCGAAGACGAGTCGGCCGCCGGGGGTGGTGGTGTCCAGGTTCTCGTGCAGCGAGGTGAAACCGATGCCGCGCTCGCGCAGCTCGGCGACCATGTTGATGAGGTCTTGGAGGCTGCGGCCATAGCGGTCGAGCGAGGGGACGACAAGCGTGTCGCCCGCGTCGAGGAACGCGTGGCACGCCTTCAGCTCGGGACGGAGCGCGTCCTTTCCCGGACTTCTTGTCCGCGAAGTGGCGCATCTGCGGCTCGCCGAGGAGCAGTTCGCGCAGCTGGGGGCGCGGTTGCAGGCGCTGGCGGACGAGTGCCGGGAGCTGTCCGATCCGTCGCTGCCGGACGCGTCACTCGTCTTCGCACTGTTCCACCCGGCACAGCGCAAGCAGGCCGAGGGGGGCGCCGAGTGACCTCAGGCGTTCGGAAGTTGCCGACCGGGTTCGGACGGCTGTGGACCGCGCAGACGGTGTCCTCGCTCGGTGACGGGGTGTCGCATGCCGCTCTGCCGCTGCTCGCGTTGACGATGACGCGGGATCCGATGGCGCTCGGCGCGGAGCCGGGAAACGACGGCGTCCAGGCAACGGGTGTTCCACAGCACCAGGGCGCGAGCTGGTCTTCCTGGCCCTCGCGGTACGCCTGGCGGATCTGGCCGCGGCCGCCGTGGCAGATCGCGCGGGCGAGGCGGTGGCGGGATTCCTGCACGGTGAGCTGCCGGTTCGGTGCTTTCGGTGCGTTCGGTGCTCTCGAGGGGTGGACGGACCCCGCCCTGAGCTCCCCGAGGACGCCGTGGGCCGCGACCGGCTGTTGACCAACATCAGCGTCCACTGGTTGACCGGTACGGCGGGCTCCTCGGCGAACCTGTACTACGAGTCGGGCCACGACCCCAGCGCCTGGGCCCCGAAGCCGCGCGGCACCGTCCCGACCGGCGTGGCCGTCGCCCTGCACACCGACATCGCCGTCCGGCGCTTCGCCGAGCGCGACCACGACGTCACCCACTGGACCGAGCTGGAGCGCGGCGGGAACTTCCTCGCCCTGGAGCAGCCGGAGGCGTTCGTCACCGACGTCCGCGCCTTCTTCGGCTCGCTCGGCGCCTGACACCTGCGCTCGGCACCCGGGAAGCGCCCGGGCGGCCCACGGCCGGCACCACAGGGTCGCGGCCGCTCGGGCTCTTCTCACTCTTCGCGCTCTTCGCGCTGGGGGAGGCCGCGGTGACGGCGACGGCGTTCGCGCCGACGATCACCAGGATCGCCGCCCACGCGGCCGTATCAAGGGCCTGGTCCAGCACGATCAGTCCGACCAGAGCGGCGAAGACCGGGTTCACGCTCATGAACACGCCGAAGAAATGCGCCGGGACGCGCCGCAGCGCCAGCAGATCGGCGGGGAACGGCACCGCAGAGGAGAACACCCCGGCGGCCAGGGCGCAGGCGAGAGCGTCAGGAGTGGGCCGACGGTGCCAGAGCACCAGGGCGCCGACGGGAACGTAGAGCGCGCCGGAGACGGCCGCGGCCGGCCGACCGCGCACAGCACCCCCGCGGCCACCCACTGACGCACCGCCACCACCCCCACCGGCCCCAGTACCGGGAACGCCAGTGCCGCCACCGACGCCCCGGCCTGGTTGGACAGCCCACTGCCCAGCATCAGCGCCACCCCGCCGAGCCGAGTCCCGCCCCGGCCGGGCACGCTGCCGTCGGCAGCGGCGGAACCGGGCCCGGCAGACGGCGGCGGCCGCATAGCGGCGGCGGACGGTCTCACGCAGGTCGGCGCTCTGCTCGCTCATGACGTGACTCCCATGGAAGGGGCCGAGCAACCGTCCGGCCAGGCTGCATTGACGCTTCTCGATGCAACCTTGCGCTCTGAATCGAGAA
Source organism: Streptomyces sp. NBC_00012 (assembly GCF_045040875.1). NCBI lineage: Bacteria > Bacillati > Actinomycetota > Actinomycetes > Kitasatosporales > Streptomycetaceae > Streptomyces > Streptomyces sp. NBC_00012. The sequence continues at coordinate 867,567 of NZ_CP108310.1, forward strand.
ACGTCAATATAGGAGAATGTCTAAACAAGAGTTGACGGTGCTGGGCCAGGACGGCGACGGGTGCTGCCCGGCCCTGCTGGCCGCACCGATGGACGAGGACCGGGCCGCCGAGTTGGCGAAGGTGTTCAAAGCGCTGGGCGACCCCGTGCGGTTGCGGCTGCTGTCGATGATCGCCTCGCGGAACGGCGGTGACATCTGCGTATGCGATCTGACCCCGGCGTTCGATCTGTCGCAGCCGACGATCTCGCACCACCTCAAGCTGCTGAAGCAGGCCGGGCTGATCGCCTCCGAGCGCAGGGGTACGTGGGTGTACCACCGGCTGCTGCCCACGATGACGGACAAGCTCGCTCAGGTGCTGGCGCGCGAATCCCCGTCCTATGACGAACCGGCCGGGGTCGCGCCGTGAGCGAGCCGACCACGCCCGCGACGGGTCCGGTGGCCGGGCGGCTGTCGTCGGTGGACCGCTTCCTGGCGGTATGGATCCTGGCCGCGATGGCTGCCGGCCTGGGCCTGGGCCGCCTCGTCCCCGGTCTGGACGACGCCCTCGCGAAGGTCACCGTCACCGGGGTCTCGCTGCCGATCGCGCTCGGCCTGCTCGTGATGATGTATCCGGTACTGGCCAAGGTCCGCTACGACCGTCTCGGCACCGTCACCCGCGACAAGCGCCTGCTGATTTCGTCCCTGGTCATCAACTGGGTACTCGGCCCAGCCGTGATGTTCGCCCTCGCCTGGATCTTCCTGCCCGACCTGCCGGAGTACCGGACCGGACTGATCATCGTCGGGCTCGCCCGCTGCATCGCCATGGTCATCATCTGGAACGACCTGGCCTGCGGCGACCGCGAGGCCGCCGCCGTCCTCGTCGCGCTGAACTCCGTGTTCCAGGTGCTCGCCTTCGCCGCTCTGGGCTGGTTCTGTCTCTCCGCCCTGCCCGGCCTGCTCGGCCTTGAGCAGACCGGCCTGGACGTATCGGCGTGGGAGATCGCGCGCAGCGTGCTGATCTTCCTCGGCATCCCGCTCGTCGCCGGATTCGCGACACGCAAGCTGGGCGAGAGAGCCCGCGGCCGGGCCTGGTACGAGTCCCGGCTGATCCCGAGAATCGGCCCGTTCGCCCTGTACGGGCTGCTGTTCACGATCGTCGTGCTGTTCGCCTTCCAGGGCGGCACTGCGTTCACCGCCGCGGGCAACAACTTCGAGCTCGCCATCGCGGTGGCCATCGCCACCTTCGGCGCCTCGTCCGGGCAGGCCCTGGCAGGAGTTGTCGGCCCCCTGATCGAGGTCCCGGTGCTGATCGGCCTGGTCCATGTGGCCCTGGCCACCCGCCGCTTCTTCCCCCAGCCCGCAGGGCCCACCCCGTCCGCCGTCGAGGAAGACGGCCCTGCCCGTGTCTGAATCCGAGCCGTCGGTGCTGTTCGTGTGCGCCCACAACGCGGGCCGCTCGCAGATGGCCGCCGCCGTCCTCTCCCGGCTCGGTCGGGGCCGGGTGGAGGTCCGCTCCGCCGGCTCTGCCCCCGCCGACGCGATGAAGCGAGGTGCGAGGCGCCGGCCGCCGGGGCGGTCGGCGTAAGCAGTGTCGTTTCGGCAATGAAGTCGCTGGGCCATCCGGGTGGGTTCGTGGCTGTGAGGCTGGCGCGGGCATCTGTCGGGCTGCGTAAATCCGGGGTTGTGATCAAGAACCTCGTGCGACGCGGCCTTCCCGCGCTCGCCCTCGCAGCACTGCCCGTCCTGGCCGCCGTTCCCGCCGCTGACGCCGCGGGAAGCAGCCATGCCGCCCGGAGCACGCAGACCCACGCGGCGCTGCGGAGCGACTCCCACTTCTACCCGCCCGCCACCCTCGGCAGGAACCAGGCCTGGACCTCCGGAAACGGCCGCACCATCCTGCGTGTCCAGAGCGACGGCAACGTCGTCGTCTACAAGGACAACCGTCCCGTCTGGCAGGCCCCGAACGTCTACCCCAACGCCGACCGCCTGGTCATGCAGGAGGACGGCAACCTCGTCGTCTACAACCGGGCGGGCGATCCGCTCTGGGCCGCCGGCACCTGGCACAAGGGTCGGTACCTCTCCGTCCAGGACGACGGCAACGTCGTCGTCTACGACAGCGCGAACCGGCCCGTCTGGGCCACCAACACCGGCGACTGAGCGACGCTCCGTGTACGGCAGGGGCCCGGACAGCCGTCCGGGCCCCTGCCCATGTCTTCCGCCGCCCTCCCCTGTCTTCCTCGACCTGCCCCGGCACAGGAAGAGGAGGGAGCAGAAGAGGGAGGAATTCCTCCGCCGGTCCACGCATCGGGAAAGGGACTGGTCACCTGCTCCCGCCAGTGGCAAGATCACCTGCCACAGGTCCAGAGCACGGGGGGTGCGATGCGCTTTCGGATCCTCGGGCCGCTCGAAGTGTTCGACGGCACCCACTGGCGTGGGATCTCCGCCGCCAAGCCCCGCACGCTGCTCGCCACCCTGCTGGTGCAGCGTGATGTCCCTGTGCCGACGGACCGGCTGGGGACGGAGTTGTGGGGTGAGCGTGAGCCCAAGGCCGCCGCCAATCTGATTCAGCAGTACGTGATGCGGCTGCGCCGCGAACTCGGGGACCGGCAGGGCCGGTTGCTGGTCACCCGGCCGCCCGGCTATCAGATGGTGCTGGCCGACGAGGGCGATGTGGACGCCGCCGCCTTCACCCGGCTCGGCGACTCGGGCCGCGCGGCGCTGGCGGCCGGCGATGCGGAACGGGCGGCGGGTCTGCTCGCCCAGGCGCTCGCGCTGTGGCGCGGACCCGTGCTCGCCGATGTGCCGACCGGGCCGCTGGTGGAGGCGGAGGCCGCGCGGCTGGCCGAGCAGCGGCTCGACGTCCTTCAGTCCCGGGTCGAAGCCGACCTGACCTGCGGCCGGCATGCCGCGCTGGTGCCGGAGCTTCGGCAGTCGGTGCGCGAGCACCCGCTCCGGGAAGGGCTCTGGGGTCAGCTGATGCTGGCGCTGTACCGGTCGGGGCGGCAGGCGGAGGCGCTCGGCGCCTATCGGGAGGTGCACCGGCTGCTGGCCGACGAGCTGAGCATCGAGCCGTCCGCCCCCCTGTGCGATCTGCAACTGCGCATGCTGCGCGGCGACCCTCGGCTCGACCTCCCCGAGCCCGAGGCCGGGACCAAACCCGGGACCAAGCCCGAGCCCGAGGCCGGGACCGAGGCCGGGACCGGGAGCCGACCCGGACGCGGGACCGGGCGTCGGCCCGAGTCGCGGCCGTCCGAGGGGGCCGCCCATGCCGGGCAGCCGTCGAACGCACCGCGCCAACTGCCCGCCGCTGTAGGCGGGTTCGCCGGGCGGCGGGCCGAGCTGCGGCTGCTGGACGGGCTGCCCGACGACGCGGCCGCCGGGCCGGGCCCGGCCATCTGCGTGATCGCCGGCACCGCGGGCGCGGGAAAGACCACTCTGGCGTTGCACTGGGCGCACCGCGCGGCGCCGCACTTCCCGGACGGCCAGTTGTACGTGAACCTGCACGGTTTCGCCCCCGCCACCGGGCCGATGCCGCCCGGTGAGGCGATTCGCGGCTTCCTGGAAGCGCTGTCGGTGGCACCGGAGCGGATCCCGGACTCGCTGGAGGCGCGGGCGGCGCTGCTGCGCACCGAGACCGCCGGCCGCCGCCTGCTGTTCGTACTCGACAACGCCGGCGACGCGGCCCAGGTCCGCCCGCTGCTCCCGGGCAGCGCCGGCTGTGCCGTGGTCGTCACCAGTCGCAGCCAGCTGGCCGGTCTCGCCGTCACCGACGGCGCCCTGTTGCTCTCCCTCGACGTGCTGCCCCGCGAGGAGGCACGCGAACTGCTGGTCGCCCGGCTCGGTACGGACCGGGTGGCCGCGGAGCCGGAGCCGGTGGCCGAGCTGATCGACCTGTGCGCCCGCCTGCCGCTGGCGCTCGCCGTGACCGCCGCCCGCGCCGCCGGCCGGCCCGGGTTCGCGCTGAGCGCGGTGGTGGCCGAACTGCGCGACGCCAAGGGGCGGTTGGAGGCGCTGGACGCCGGTGAGGGGGTGAGCAGCGTACGGGCGGTGTTCTCGTGGTCGTATCGTCGGCTGGACTCCGGCACGGCCCGGGTGTTCCGGCTGCTCGGGCTGCACCCCGGCCGGGATGTCGCCGCGCCCGCGGTGGCGGCACTGGCCTGCCTGCCCGTACGGGAGGCCGCCGCGGCGCTGACCGCGCTGGCCCGCGTACATCTGATCGCCGAGCACCGTCCCGGCCGGTACTCCTTCCACGACCTGCTGCGCGCCTACGCCACCGATCTGACGGCGGCCGAGGATCCCGAGGCCGATCGCGCCGCGGCGCTGCACCGCCTGTTCGACCACTGCCTGCACTCCGCGCGCGCCGCCCGGGGGCACCTCGCCCCGGCCCGCAGCGAGGTGCCGCTGCCGCCACCGGTGTCCGGCTCCGTGCCCCACCACCCGGAGGGGTACGAGCAGGCGATGGCGTGGTTCGAGGCGGAGCACGCCGTGCTGCTCGAGGTCACGGACGCGTCGGGCCCGGCCGGTTTCGACGGCCATGCCTGGCAACTCCCACTCGCCATGGCGGACTTCCTCCACCTCAGCGGCCGCTGGCACGACTGGGTGACCACTCAGCGGACAGCCATCGTGGCGGCCCGGAAGCAGGGCGACCGCGCCGGGACGGCCCTGTGTCACTGCGAGTCGGGCCGGGCCGCGATCCGGATGAGACGGTACACAGAGGCTGACCAGGAGCTGTTGCGGGCCCTGGAACTCCAGCGTGGGCTGGGCGATCTGACGGCGCAGGCCGACACGTTGCGGACGCTCGCCTGGTCGTCCGAGCAGCAGGGCGACTACCGCGCCGCCCTCCACCGCGTCGCGCAGGTGCTGGAACTCCAGCGGGCGGTCGGCAACCTGGCCGGGCAGGCCGGTGCGCTGAACAACCTCGGCTGGTGCCTCACTCACCTGGGCGACCACGAGAAGGCACTCACCCGCTGCCGCGAGGCGCTGCGGCTGCACCGTGCCGGAGGCAGCCTGCTGGGGGAGGCGTACGTCTGGGAAACCCTCGGCTTCATCCATCACGCCATGGCGCAGTACGCCGAGGCCGTCGACAGCTACCGCCAGTGCCGGGACGGGTTCCGCCGGTTCGGCAACCGCTACGGCGAGGCGGACGCGTTGCGCAGCCTCGGCGAGAGCCTCCGCGCGGCCGGTGACCAGGAGGCCGCCGGGGATGCCTGGCGCGACGCCCTCGTGATCCTCGACGAGCTTGAGCACCCGGACGCGGACGTGGTGCGCGGGCTGTTGCGGACGACGGCGGGCTGAACCCGGCGGACGGTGAGTGAACGCAACGTGCCGGCGAGATCGGGGCGGTACGCCGACGGAATCGGGGCGGCGCACCGACGGAATCGGGGCGGTACGCGAGCAAAAGCGCCGCTAAAGCGAGAGTTCAGCCTTGTCCCGCAGGGTTTCGGCCACACCCGGACGTCCGGTGTCTGCTGAGGCCGAAAGCGAGTGGTTGATGCGTGTCGCGCTCAAGGAGTGCTCCTGGCAAGCGGTGGGAGAGAACCTAGTCATCGTCTTCGACCCCCGCGAGTCGATCACCTTGGAGGACCCCGAGGGGAGGATCGCGGCGCTCCTTGCCGCGCTGGGAGTCGATCCGCGGAGCATCCCCGAGCTGCGCGCCGCACTCGCCGCCCAGGGCGTCGACGTGACCGAGGAGGAGCTCGGCAGGGGCATCGAGGGGCTGGCCGGCCTGGGGCTGATCGAGTGCGCGGAGGGCAGGCGCACCGACGATCCGGTGGTGGACGAGCGGCACTTCTCCAACCTCGCGTTCTTCGGTACCTTCGCCGGCCTCGACCGGCACCGCACCGATTTCCTGCGGCGGGTGCGCGACGCGCATGTCCTGGTGCTCGGCGTGGGCGGCGGCGGTTCCTCGCTGGTGCAGTGTCTGGCGGGTCTCGGTGTCGGCAGGCTGACGCTGCTGGACCACGACCGGGTCGAATCCCGCAACTTCGCCCGGCAGTTCCTCTACCGGCACGAGGACATCGGCCATTCGAAGGTCGAGCGCGCCAGGGCCTGGGTCCAGGCGTACGACCCGGACATCGAGGTGCGCACCGTCGACCGCTGGGTGGCCGGTCCCGAGGACCTCGCCGACGTCGTCGACGGCATCGATCTGATCGCGGGTGGCCTGGACGGGCATCCCGACGCCGGGCTGTGGGTGAACGAGGCCGCCGTCCGGGCCGGTGTGCCGATGGTGGCCGGCGGTGCCACCCGCACGCTGCTCTCGTACATCTCCGTGAACCCCGGTGTGAGCCCCTGCCTGGCCTGCGAGTTCTCGGAGCGGCCGGCGGAGGGCACCGCATCGGCGGCCGCGGAGGACATCGTGTACGGCATGCGGACCACCAACCCGCTCATCGGTCCGGTGGCCATGCAGGTCGGCTCGCTGATCGCGCTGGAGAGCCTGCGATACCTGACCGGGTTCCAGGAGCCGCTGGCCGCCGGTGCCCGGATCCGCCTCGACCTGCGCGACGGTCTGGCGGGCACCCGGGTGCCGTTCCCCGATGTTCCCGACTGCCCGGTGTGCGCACTGGCCCCGGCGCGGGTGGCCGCGGCATGACCGGGGCATCCGAGGTGTCCGAGGCGTCCGGGCCCACGCGTGCGACCGTGCGGCTGCGGCCGTTGAGCATGGTGACCGAGGGCGAGGACGAAGTCCTGGTGGGCGATCCCGCGACCGGGCAGTTCATCACCATCCCGAGGGTCGGCGGCGTGGTCATCGAGGCCCTGCAACGCGGGGCGACGGCCGCCGAAGCCGCCGCCGAAGCCGAGGAGTTCGCCGGCCAACCCGTAGATGTGCCATCCTTCGTCGACACCCTGCGCGAGCTCGGCTTCCTCGACGAGGGGCAGCAGAGCGAACCGGTCCGCTCGGCCCCCGTGCAGGGCAGGCGGTGGCTGAGCGGCATCCGCCAGGAGGCCGTACGGCCCTTCTTCGGACGCGTGGCCTGGAGCTGCTACGCCGCGTGCGCATTGTTCGCGCTCGCCGTGTTCGTGTTCCGGCCGGGCCTCTTCCCGGACCCGTCCGCCGATGCGTTCGTCGTGGACGACATCGGCCTCGGCAGCCTGATCCTCATCCCGCTCGCCACGGTCGCCACCGCGATCCATGAGCTGGGGCACTGGTTCGGGGCCCGCGCCCTCGGTCTGGGGGCCAGGTTCGGCATGGACCGGCGGATGGGGTTCCTGCTGGTCTTCGAGACCGACCTGACCCAGGTGTGGACCGTCCCGAGGCGCCGGAGATACGGGCCGCTGCTCGCCGGTCTCGCCCTCGACGCGGTGCTGCTCGCCGGGCCGTTGGCGGTGCGGCTGCTGATCGACACCGGCGTGTGGGCGGCGCCGGACCTGATCGACGCGGTCCTCGCCACATGGATCTACGTGAAGCTCACCGCGATGCTCTGGCAGTGCATGGTCTTCCTGCGCACGGACCTTTACGCGGTGCTGGTCAACGCGCTGGGCTGCCGCAATCTGTGGCGGGTCTCGACGCTGATGCTCCGGCGCGCGGTCCATCGGCTGGACGCTGCCGGGGCCGCCGAACTGGCCGACGCGCATCCGGCCGACGTGCGGGCCGGCCGCTGGTTCCGCTGGGTGCGGTTCCTCGGAGCCGTGGTGACGGTGGCCTGGGCGGGGCTCTTCCTGGCGCCCTTCGCACGGGAGGTGCTGGGCTGGGCCGCCGACCGGATCGGTGAAGGCCCGGCGACCGGCCGGTTCTGGTGGGCGCTGCTGTGCACCGGGGTGTATCTGACCCCCTTCATTCTGCCCGCGGCTCTCTCGGCCCGTGAGTACGCACGGCGACTCACGGCGAGAGCCTGACCCGCGGGTCATGGTCCGCCCTGCCCGGACCACCGGCGCAGGGGATCAAATCCGACTACGAGGAGGTGAATCGCATGGAGATCAAGGTCCGCAAGGTCGAGGACGTGAAGGCCACGGGGCTTCAGGTCTGAACGGTCCGTGAGGGAGGGGAAGGGCTCGACGGTCGTTCTCCTCTCCCACGATCGTGAGAGATCACTGCCTCCGAGCAGATCGTCCGGCCGGACTGCGGTCCGGCCGGACGTCGCCCCGGTCCGAGGGACAGGGGACGAAGGACGCCGAGACACGGTTGAGCGGCACCGGTCGAGGCGCCGACGGCATGTGCCGGGCCCAGCCGCCTCCGGCGTTATTTGCAGGGCCCGGTGTCTCCGGCCGCGGCCGCCCGGGACGATCCGGCTACCCGCCCGGATTCGGATGGGGCCGACCCTCCGATGTGCCCGTGCGCCCGGTGAGCTGTCCGTCGGCCCTCACGCGCTTCGCGGCCCGGTAGCGGTGGACGGCCCGGCCGGCGCCGATCACCAGGACCGTCCAGATGAGGGCCTCGGCCAGAACGGTTTCCCACGCGGGGGCGGGGCCCGGCCGGGGCGGCATCATGATCATCTGCGCGGCGCCGCCCACGGGCACCGTCAGCCCGGCGAGCAGACCGGTCACGCCGGGGCGCTCGATGGCCGCGCCCACCACACCCAGGACGGAGCCGAACAGCACGCTCGCCACCCACCACATGAGCATCTCCGGCCAGTACAGGGCGAGCGGTTCGTCCCGTACCGACGCGTCCATCGGGTAGTACGCCGCCGTGGCCGCGACCAGTGCCACCGCCCCGGCCACGGCGCCCCGCGTCCATGTCTTCGCCGGCCACCCCATCACCACGGCCAGCGCGGCCCATGCCCACCCGAGGCCGACGAGAAGGCTGAGCACCTTGGCGATGCTGCCCCAAACCGTGCCCGCCAGTGGGGCGCCGAGTGTGGTGTACGGCGAGGCGAGCGCGTTGGCGAGCGAGACAGCCACACCGAACCCGGCCCCTGCCGCCAGGCTCATAAGGACACGCACCATGATCTTCACTCCATGAGCATACTCAGTATGCTCATGGTGCTCGGACGCCCCGGGCTCCAATGGCCGATGTACGCGGCCACCCGGGCAGGAAGCCGGCTACGGGCGCTGTGACGGGACCGGTTGGAGCTTGGGCCAGCGGGCGAGCATGCTTCGGCGCATGTCCGTGCTGAGCCTGCTCAGGCCGCTCAGGTCGGCGCGGTCGGCGGTCAGCAGACCGACGACGCCGAGCCGGTGGACGAGGCGCTGCCGGGCGGTCACGGTGCCCCACTTCCAGTCCCGGTTCGGGATCCGGGCCAGGTGGTCGGTGGTTCCGCGACGGGCTCTCGCGACCAGTGCGTCGCCCCGTATCAGCCAGCCCGCGCACGCGTCGGCGAGGTCGTCGTGGAGTTCGGTGCCGGTCGCGGTGTGCCATGCCGTGCGGTAGGCGGCCTCCGCCCGGTCCAGCAGCGGGGCGGGGGCCGTGGTGACGCACCAGCAGGTCGAACGCCGATGCGCAGATAGGCGAGTTCCACCAGCCCGCTGCCCAACGATGCCTGCTCGAAGTCGATGAACCTGACCCCGTCGGCGGTGTGCAGGTCGTTGCCGGGGCACGGATCCCCGTGCAGCAGGGCGTGCCCCGGGGCCCGGCCGAGCCGGTGCACGAGCTCGTCGAGCTCGCCGGACACGCCGGGCGCGACGGGAACCCCGAGCGCCTCGGCCAGCCCGAGGAAGGACTCCGCGTCGGCCCCGTCCGGACCCTGCCAACGGGGAAGCGATCCGGCGTCCTCGGGGCGGGCAACGGCATGCAGCCTGGCCAGTGCCGAGGCGTAGCCGACGATCCAGTCACCGGACGGGCGCCGGTGGTCCAGATGCTCCAGGACCATCACCCGCTCGCCGGGATCGGCGCCCAGCAGCGCGGGCACCAGGGGTGTGCCGGACCGGGCGCCGAGCCGCAACGCGGTCAGCTCGCGGGCGTACCGCTCCTCGGCGTCGGGCCCGTCGACGCTCTGCTTCACCACCGCCGGTCCCCCGGCCAGCTCCACGCGCCACACACGTGAGCGCGGGCTGCTGGCCAGACGCCGGGAGCGCCGGGGTACGCCCAGTTCCGCCCGTAATCCGTCCCCGAACGGGAGTCGCGACCACATGGGGCTCATCCTTCCACGCGGGTGGGCGTGGAAGGATGAGCCCCCGGCACGCGAAGTCACGCCCGGTGGTGATCGACCGAACCGGCCAGCGAGGCGGCCTCCCACGCGAACCCGTCCGGGTCGGTGAACGGACCGGCGTCGCCGCCGATCAGGAGCCCGTGCGTCCCGGTGCCTTCGGGAGAGACGCCGAGGTCCTTGGCCAGGGCGCGGCGCCGGTACAGCGCCAGCTTGACGGGACTCTCCCCGGCCGCGAACTCGGCGTACACACGACTGAAGCTCTTCGCCACGGCGAGGCCCCGGCCCACGTAGAACCGCTTGCTCGCGATCACGTCCGCGACTCCCAGCAGGAGCACGATCTCGTCGATCTGCCGGGTGGCGGGGCCGCTGTCCTTCTTCGCCGAGGTCGCGATCTTCCAGATCGTCCCGTCCGGGGACTGTACGACGCCGCCGTAGCCCCAGAACGACTTCGCGACAGGCTTCAGCGCCGTGGCGCCCGCGTCGAGTGCGGCGTCGATGAGGCTGTTCACGTCGGCCGGCTGGGACACCGTGAGCGCGAGCGTGAATCCGCGGAAGCCGGTGGTGGCGGCTTGCGAGGCGCGCAGGCGGATCTGGGTGTCCAGGCCGAAGGCGGTGGCGTAGAAGCGGTGGGCGGCCGCGGGGTCGGCCACCTCAAGGGTCACGGTTTCGATGGTTGCCATGTCCCTCACGCTAGTTACGGCCCGGCGACCGGTGCTTCTCGATTCCTGACCGGTTCGGTCCGGGCCGCCGCCGGACGGCTCAGCGCACTTCCTGGATGCGTACCAGGTTGCCCGCGGGGTCGCGGAAGGCGCAGTCGCGGATGCCGTACGGCTGCTCGGTCGGTTCCTGGACGACCTCGCCCTCGGCGGCCCGCACCTGCTCGAAGGTGCCGTCGAGGTCGCGGGTGGCCAGCAGGATCCAGCCGTACGTGCCCTTGGCCATCATCTCGGCGATGGTGCGGCGCTCGTCCTCGGTGACCCCGGGGTCGGCGGCCGGGGGTGCCAGCAGGATGGATGTGCCGGGCTGGTCGACGGGGCCGACCGTGATCCAGCGCATCTTGCCCTGCCCGACGTCGGCGCGTACCTCGAAGCCGAGGACGTCGCGGTAGAAGACCAGGGACGCTTCCGGGTCGTCGTGCGGAAGGAAGCTCGTGTGAATGGAGATGTCCATAGCGATCATGCTAGGGCCTCTCGTTTGGATCAGGCCGGAGTCGCGGGACTGGGGGTCACGCGATCCGCCAGGGATTACGGGGCGGTCCTCGGGTGCGGCTCCGCGAACCGCACCTCGCGTTCCCGCCCGGTGGCCGAAGTCCCCGTCCCCGAGTCGGAGCCTCAGTTCTTGGCCAGGGTGCGGTCGAGGAGGGGGAGCAGGCGGTCCCAGTGGCGCTGCATCGCGGCAGCGTCGAAGGCGTCGGTGTCGGCCATGGTGAAGCCGTGGACGCTGCCGGGGTAGATCTCGCAGGTGTGGCCGACGCCTGCGGCGTCCAGGGCCCGGCCGAGCTCGCTGATGTCCTCGGGCGACATGTCGTCCTCGGCGAGACCGAGGTGGACCTCGGCCTTGAGTCCGGTGGCGAGACGGTGCGGGCTGTCCGGCGCGTCGGTGACCAGGGCGCTGGGGTGGAATCCGGCGACGGCGGCCACCCGGTCGGGGTGGGCCGCCCCGGTGCGCATCGCCAGGGCGGCACCCAGGCAGTAGCCGGTCGTGGCGACCGGTCCGGCGCCGACCTCGGGCTGGTCGGTGAGGAATCCGAGATAGGCGTCGGCGTCACGCAGGACGCGTTCGGCGGTGTGCTCCTTCATCAAGGGCACCAGTCGGCCGAACAGCGCGGGCCGGGACTCCGCATCGATGTGGCCGGGAAGTTCGACCACCGGTGCGGGGCCGCTGCGGTAGAAGACGTTGGGGACGAGCACGTAGTACCCGTGGCCGGCCAGTTCGCGGGCCATCTCCTCCAGCACCGGACGCAATCCGAAGGCGTCCATGTACAGCAGCACTCCCGGGTGCTGCCCGCCACCATCGGGGTAGGCGGCGAAAGCGTCGGCCTGACCGTCTTCGGTGGGAATCTGCAGTGTCTTGGTGGGCATGGGTACGAACCGTAGCAGCGGCGATCGGTCCGAACACAGCTGTGTCCAGCCGTCTTTGGCGGTGGTGGCGGTGCTCGGGGCGTACACATGGTTGCCCGGCACCGGGTGCGCCGGCCGGTCTCCCGCTCCGGGCCCGCCCCGTGCCCACGACACGATCACTCCGCGTCCGGTATGCATCCGGCGTGCATGGGCGCAGGCCGGAGCGGTGCACGAGGCATGCATGAGGGCATGCATGACCGCCCATCGGCGCATCGCCGCCGGGCGTTCCGTACCGCTTCCCCGAGGGCCCATGGTTGGGTCCACGGCGCCCCGGAATCCCGGGACCTGCCGATCCACCGCCCCTTGAAGGAGCAGTCACCCATGTCCGCAACCTCTCCCCTGCGTGTCCGTGCCGCCGCCATCGGTCTGAGCGTCATGGCGCTGATGACGGTTGCCGCCGTCACCGCCCCGAGCGGTCAGGCCGCCGCCGCGGCCGGTGACCGGCCTGCCGTCGCCGGTGCCGCCGTCACCACCTTGAAGTTCGTCCGGAACTCCGCCGACCCGCAGAACTCGCGGCTGCTGGTGGTACGCGACAACAGGACGCAGGCCGTCTTCCGCGCCGGCTCCGGACTCGGCCGGAACCACGCCAAGGGCCGCGACGAATGCGCCTCGGCCAAGGGATGGCTGCCCGCGGGCACCTACACCGTCGGCGCCCGGCAGACCCGCTACAACGGCAACCTCATCAAGGGCTACGTCATCCCCCTGAGCAACAAGACGTGCAAGAACGGCCGGACCACACGTACGGAACTCTTCATCCACAGCGAGATGACCCGTACCGGCGGGCAGGGCGGCATCGAGAGCCGGCGCTGGGACGGCGTGGGCGACTACAAGTCCGCAGGTTGCATCAAGCTCGCCCCGGAGGACATCAAGAAGCTGTTCCGCAACCTCGGCCGGGGCGCGGCGCCCAAGCATCTCGTCGTCGTCTGACACCGGGAGCGGGTGTGTTCCGGGCTGCGGCCCGGGGCACACCGCTGCTGTCCGCGCCCCGTCAGCGGGCGTGCCCATACGTGGTCCGCCGCCATGTCATCCTCATGGGCCACGTCATTCTCGCGGTCCGCGTCATCCTCGTGGTCGGCGCGTACGCCCGGCCCGGCGCGCCTCCCGCCCCGAAGATGGGTCCGAGTGCGGATCCGAATCCGGTCTCATGACCCCGGTGGCCCATGGCGAGGGACGATGATCGTATCGATGGTGTCGATGCCGGAAGGCACCGTCACTCATACCCATGTGTCGGAGGCACGTGAGCGTCTGGCGGCATCCCGCTTCCTGCTCGTGGACATCGAGCTGCCCGAGGAGGAACCGCCCGACGAACAGCCGGTCGCCCACCTGCTCGGGCTGGAGGCCGAGGACGTGGCGTGGCTCGGCAGGGCGGGCGAACCCTCGCGGGTCGAGTTCCTCGGGGAAAGCGCCGCGTTCGTCGTGCCCGTGGTCCAGGCGGAGCGGATCACGCATGTCCACGCCTTCGTGACCGAGCGGTACCTGATCACGGTGCACCGCGGTCCGGCCGAACCGGTCAGGACCCTCACCGCCAGACTGCCGCGCGAAAGGCCGCCCGACAGTGTGGCCATGCTGTTCCTGCTGCTGGAGGAGGCCCTGGACACCTTCCGCCGGTCCGCCGTGCAGGCCCTGCTGGAGGTGGAGGACCTGGAGGACGAGATGTTCCAGCGCCGGGGCCCCCAGCACGTCTACCGTCTGGCACGACTACGGCGGCGCGGGGCGCTCCTGCACCACGCGCTGCTGCCCTATCTTCAGGTGACGGACGAGATCTTCACCCGCCGGATGATGAACCCCGGATTCCCCGAGGAGCGCCAGAAGCTCGCTCGCGACTACCAGCACACGGCGAGGCTGGTGCTCACGGACATCGAGTCGCTGCAGAACTCCGCCCGCCGCGCCTTCGCCAGTTACTCCTCGCTGGTGTCCGGCGAACAGAACAGCGTGATCAACCGGCTGGCGATCGTGTCGACGATCTTTCTGCCGCTGACCTTCCTGACCGGGTTCTTCGGCATGAACTTCAGCTACCTGACCGACGAGCTGGAGAGCAGAGACATCTTCTGGCTGCTCGCCGTGGGACTGCAGGCGGTGTTCCTGCTCATCGCCCTCTACGCGCTGCACCGCACCCGCATCTGGCGGAGGCTGCGCGACGACGAGGGCATGAACGACCGATAGCGGAGTCCGCGCACCCGGAGCCACCGGCATGGGCTCATCGCCGCGCGGGCCGGGCCGATGCGATCGAGGCGAGGAAGTCCTCGAGCATGGCGATCTGTACGTCCTCGGGGAACCGGCCGGGGTCGAAGAGGGCCTGGACGACGAGTCCGTGGGTGAACGCGACCGCGGTGGCGGCGAGCTGCTCCGGGTCGGCGGCTTCGGGGACTTCGCCCAGACCGCGCGCGGCCTCGAAGTGCGGGCGGAGCGTCGAACGCATCCGGGTGTAGCGGTCGGCCTGGTCCGTGGCCAGCCCGTCGTCGGCGAGGGCCAGATCCCAGGAGCTGACCCAGATGCGGTTGCGGGCGGAGTCGTCCGCGGTCAACGGCAGGATGTCCAGCAGCATGGCCCGCACGGTGGCCAGGCCCTCGGTCGGACGGTCGCGGCGCGGACGTTCCGCGGTGCGCTTCTCCAGCAGGTCCAGGGCATGCGCGATCAAGGCCCGCTTGGTCGGGAAGTAGTGCATGAGCATCCCGGTCGAGACGCCCATCGCGGCCGCCACGGCACGCAGCGTCAGCCCGCCGAACCCCTTGTCGGCGAGTACGTGCCACACCGCCCGGGATACGTCGTCACGGCGTGCTTCACGGTCTCCGGGTGCGGGCGGCATGCTGCTACCTTACGTACCGAACGCTTGTTACGTACCCAGGGACGAGGTATCCGTGTTCACACTGCCGCTCGGCGACACCGCTCGACTCCGCCCTCTGGAGCCCCGGCACGCGCAGGAGTTCCTCGCCCATATCGACCGCGCACGGCCGCATGTGGACCCCTGGATACCCTGGGCGACCTTCAGTACGGACCTCGCCTCGGCCACCGCCGTCCTCCAGCGTTACGCCGACAAGCAGGCCCAGGACACCGCCCGGATCTACGGCGTCTGGCTGGACGGCACGCTGGTCGGCGGCGTCATGTTCACGCGCTTCGACAGCGCTTCCGGAGTCTGTGAGGTCGGCTGCTGGCTGGAGGCGGCCGGTGAGGGCCGGGGGCTGGTGACCCGGGCGTGCCGGGCGCTGATCGACTGGGCTTTCTCGGAGCGCGGGATGAGCCGGGTCGAATGGTGGGCCTCGGCGGGCAATACCCGAAGCATCGAAGTCGCGCGCAGGCTCGGGATGACCCGTGACGGTGTGCTGCGGAAGCACACCGCGTACCGGGGCGTGCGGCGCGACATCGAGGTCTGGTCGGTCCTCTCCGACGAGTGGCCCCCCGCGGGTGCCTCCCTCGCGGGAGAAGCACCCTCGATGGAGGTAACCGCCCCCGGGGTCAAGGCCGAACCCGGGTCCGAGGTCGAAACAGAAGCCGAGGTCGAAGCCGAAGCCGAGGTCAAGGCCGAACTCGACCGGCTGATGCACGCATTCCTCGGCGCGTTCACCAATACCAGCGGCGGCCGGCCGAACCTCGATGCCGTCCGCGAGGTGTTCATCCCGCAGGGGACGATCATCGCGAACACCGGCAGCACTCGCAGCACCGGCAGCACCGCGGGCATCCGCGCCGAGCCGGTGGTCTACGACCTCGAATCCTTCATCGGCCCCCGGGAGAAGATGCTCACCGACGGGACGCTGACCGAGTTCTCCGAATGGGAGGTCACCGAGCGGACCGAGGTCTTCGGATCCATCGCGCACCGGTTCAGCGAATACCGTAAGTCCGGCATCCGCGACGGCGAGCGGTTCGAGGGCTCCGGGCGCAAGACGGTCCAGTTCGTTCGGACGCCCACCGGCTGGCGGATGAGCTCGATGGCCTGGGAAGACGTGTAGGCACTTCCTCGTCCGGGGCAGCCCTTGGCAACAGCCGCTGCGCCAGGTGGACTTGCGCGGCCTGCTCCGCGGTCGGTCCGAAGACCCGGCATCGAATTCCACCGGATCCACCGGGTTCTCCACGCGCGCGGTGCTCGCGGGGGCGTGCCGCGCCGGACACCGGGCCACGCGTTCCCGACCTCCCCTATACCGAACGGACACAACCCCTGCAACACAGGGGTTGTGTCCGTTCGGCACGACCCGGCAGGCTGGTCCGTGACTCCCGCTCGCCGTGCGGGCAGGCGCGACCGCCCTCCTCGACCGGCAGCACGTGAAAGGACTTCGGGTGACCGCGAGCCTCACCGACACCAACCTGTGGATCCGTCGATTCCACCCGGCCCAGGACGCGCCGGCGAGGCTTCTGTGCCTGCCGCACGCCGGAGGCTCCGCGCCGTTCTACTTCCCCGTCTCGAAGGCGCTTTCGCCCGATGTCGACGTGCTCGCCGTGCAGTACCCGGGCCGCCAGGACCGCCGCACCGAGCCGTGCATCGAGTCCCTCCCCGAACTGGCCGACGCACTGGTCGAGCAGGTCCTGCCGTGGACCGACCGGCCGCTCGCGCTGTTCGGGCACAGCATGGGCGCCTCGCTCGCGTTCGAGCTCGCGCTGCGTCTGGAGGAGCGGGGGACGGTACCGCTGGTGGTGTTCGCCTCCGGGCGGCGCGCGCCGTCCCGGCACCGGGACGAGACCGTCCACCTGCGCGACGACGACGGCATGGTCACCGAGCTGCGTGCGCTCAGCGGCACCGACGCCCAGGTGTTCGGCGACGAGGAACTGCTGCGCATGGTGCTGCCCGCGATCCGCAGCGACTACAAGGCCGCCGAGACCTACCGGCACACGGCGGGCGCCCGCCTCGCCGCCCCCATCCATGTGCACGTGGGCGCCGACGACCCGAAGGCCACGCTGGACGAGGCCCGTGCCTGGGGCGAGCACACGAAGAGCGACTTCGAGATGCACACCTATCCGGGCGGACACTTCTACCTGAACAACCACGCACCGAGTGTCATATCCACGGTTTCCCAGAAGATTTCCGCGCTGCTTCCGTAACGCGCAACTTCTGCAACGCACCTTCCCTGACACGCCTTCCGTAACGCGCTGCTTCCGTAGGCGGATTCGAGCGCATCAGGCCCGCGCCCATGGTGGCCGGCTCCTGTTCCGCCTGCGGTTCCTGCCGCTGCCACAGCCGCTTCCGCTGCCGAAGGGCATGCCCGGGCAACCGGCGGCGGTACGGAAGGGCACACAAGCAGCTGGGCATCGCCGATCCGGCCGAAGGCCGGAACGGGTTCGGGCGCACCGCCGTGCGGCGGTGCGCCCGAACCCGTTCCGGCCCCGAGGATCCGTCGGCCGCGAACCGTGTCACTCGGCGAGCTTGGTACCCCCCACCCAGATGAACACCCGCAGCTGCATGCCGTCGTGGATCTCGTTCTCGGTGGTCGGTTCGAAGTGTTCGTAGCGATTGCCCTGCAACAGCTTCAGCTTGTCGTCGGTGTTCTCCACGTAACGAATGCGCTGATTATCCGTCAGATAGGGTGAGGCGCCACCCCGGAGAATCACATTCGGTTCGACGGTATTCATACGGTTTCCTCTCCTCAAAGGCCGCTGTCAACAGACGAGCCGCTCGCAACCGACAACGCGATCGCTGTCACCACGAGACCATTTTCGGTAATCCACCGCCCTGCGATCTCCCGGGGGAAATCCTGAGCACTCCGCACATGAGGGAGCAGTCGTGCGGAGAACGTGCCGTCCGCCGGATCGAAGCCGATCAACGCGTCCTCGAATTCCAGCGGGCGGCGCGCAAGGGGATACCAGGTCTTGTAGACGCTCTCCTTGGCGCTGAAGAGCAGCCTGTCCCAGCGCACTTCGGGCGCATCGGCGAGCAGTTCCTTGACCATGACCTGCTCTGCGGGGAGCGCCACCGCCTCCAGGACACCGTCCGGCAGCGGCAGGTTGGGCTCCGCGTCGATGCCCACCGAGGCCAGCTCGGAGACCTTGCCGACGGCCGCGGCACGGTAGCCGCGGCAGTGTGTGATGCTGCCCCTGACCGCGCGAGGCCAGACAGGAGCTCCTCTGGCTCCTTGGAGCACGGGCTGTGGGACGGAGTATCCGAGGCGCGCGAGTGCCTGGCGCGCACAGTACCGTCCAGAGGTGAACTCACGGCGCCGCAATTCCACCGAGTCGCATATGAGAGCCTCCTCCTCGGGGAATAGCGTGGCTTCCGCCGGATCCTCGAACGTTTCGTACGAGGCGACCTGAGTCGGCAATATCTTCTCAAGCATTGACTTTCCTCAGGGAGCGATTTTGAGCAGCGTATTTGCCGCCCCACCGGGGGCGGTACCCCTATGCCACCCCTGGCTTCCCCGATACATGTTCTGTCGTACTCGCCGATGCTGCATGCTCGGTGGAGGCGATCCGCCGACGGGGCCGACCAGAGGAGTCTTCAAGTGTCCATGACCCACAGGCGGATCGAGGTCGCGCTCGGCGAACGCTCGTACGCCGTCCGCATCGGTGCGGGGGTGCGCCACACGCTTTCCGAGGTCGTCGCCGAACTGGGCGCCAGGCGGGTCGCCGTGGTGTCCGCGCGGCCGGCGGACTGGGTACCCGATCCCGGGGTGCCCGCCCTGATGCTCGCGGCCAGGGACGGCGAGGAGGACAAGACGCTGGCGACGGTGGAGGAACTGTGCCGCCGTTTCGCCGAGTTCGGCCTGACCCGGTCGGACGCCGTCGTCTCCTGCGGCGGCGGCACGACCACCGACTCGGTCGGTCTCGCCGCCGCGCTCTACCACCGCGGCGTACCAGTGATCCATCTTCCGACGTCGCTGCTGGCGCAGGTGGACGCGAGCGTCGGCGGGAAGACCGCGGTGAACCTGCCCGAGGGCAAGAACCTGGTCGGCGCGTACTGGCAGCCGAAGGCCGTGCTGTGCGACACCGACTATCTGGAGACGCTGCCGGAGCGGGAGTGGGTCAACGGCTACGGCGAGATCGCGCGCTGTCACTTCATCGGCGCGGGCGATCTGCGGTCGCTGCCGCTGCACGAACAGATCGCCGCGAGCGTGGCCCTCAAGGCGTCGGTCGTGACCGCCGACGAGCGGGACGCGGGCCGCCGGCACATCCTCAACTACGGCCACACGCTGGGTCATGCGCTGGAGCGGGCGACGGACTACGCGCTGCGGCACGGCGAGGGCGTCGCCATCGGCACGGTCTTCGCGGGCCGGCTCGCGGGGGCGCTCGGCCGGATCGACGCGGCGCGCGTCGCCGAGCACCTGGATGTCGTACGCGGCTACTCGCTGCCCACCGAGATTCCCAGCGGCCTCGCCCCGGACCGGCTCATCGCTCTGATGCGGCTCGACAAGAAGGCCACGAGCGGTCTGTCGTTCGTCCTGGACGGCGCCCGCGGACCCGAGCTCGTGCACGACGTCCCGGAGGCCACCGTCGCCGGGATCCTGGCCTCGGCGACCCCCTAGGTCCCCCCTGAACACCCCACACTTGGCGGCGCGCGGACCGGTGAGGGACCTCGGCAGGGCACGGTGTGACCACTAGGGAACACTGCCGGGTCCTGCGGGGCGCCGGTCCGAGCACGCGGAGCGCATCGTGAGCAGACTGCTTCTCCTCAACGGGCCCAACCTGGGGATCCTCGGCCAACGCGAGCCCGAGGTGTACGGGAAGGCGACGCTGGCCGACATCGAGACGGCTGTGGCGGAGGAGGTGAAGAGCAGCGGCTGGGACGTGGTGTCCGTCCAGCGCGAGTCCGAGGGCGAGCTGATCCAGGCCGTCCAGAGCAACTACGACACCGTCGGCGCGATCGTGAACCCCGGCGCCCTGATGATCGCCGGCTGGAGCCTGCGGGACGCGCTCGCCAACTACCCGCGCCCCTGGATCGAGGTCCATCTGTCCAATGTGTGGGCGCGGGAGCAGTTCCGGCACGATTCGGTGATCGCGCCACTGGCCAGCGGCATCGTCGTGGGGCTCGGGGCGTACGGGTACGAACTGGCGGCCCGCGCCCTGGTGAACCTGACAAGGGATTGACCCGTCCGGGCGCCACCACATGAGTTACGGGGGTGGACCCAAGTGGTGAAGACGCCCGGACGGGAGTGTGGGGGATGCTCCGCGAGGTGCGCGGGAGCTCAGACGGAGCTCGGCCTGCCGAGCCGCGCGGAGAGGCGCTTGGCGTACGCCTTGCTGAACTGCACGACCGCGATCAGCATCACGACCAGCAGTCCCGTGCCGAGGAGCGGCACGCTGTCGACCGGCAGCGTGTAGGCCATCACCACTCGGCCCGCGGCGTCGATCAGGAATGCGGCTCCCCATGCGGCGGTCATCAGGCGCATGGCCTTGCGGAACTCCGGTGAGTTCTCCCAGTCCTCCCGCCAGGAGCGCGCGGTGGCCTCCGGCAGGATCTGGATGGTCGCCGCGTAGAGGAAGGGCCGCTTGGCCAGCAGGGTGCTGAGCATCCAGAGGCCGACGAGCGCGGTGAAGTAGCTCTCCCTGGCCAGGACGAGTCTGGGGTCTCCGGTGAGCAGCGACACCAGTGTGCTGGTGACGATGATGCTCAGGGAGAAGAGCGTGGTCCGCTCCACCTTGCGCTCTCTGACCACCTGGTACACGAGGCGGGCCAGTGGCAGGGCACCGCTGATCACCAGGGCGAGCCACTGGTTCATGTCCAGCATCCGCAGGCCGTAGTAGAGAAGGAGCGGAAGCGCGATGTCGAGGGCGGTGACCTTGATCAGCATGGTGCGCGGGTTGCGTTCCGCGCTCTGCGGTGTGGCTGCGGCCGCTGCCTCCTCGGTCCGCGGCTCCATGTCGGCCTGCGTCGCGCCGTCCGTCCGCTGCGGCCGTTCTGTCGCCACCGGGGACTCCTCCCTGTCGTGCTGCTGTTCCGTGCTTGCTTCGTTCCTCAAGTTATGTGCTGGGAGTGGCTGTCCGGAATGCAGTCACGAGCACAGTGGGGGTGCAGAAAACTGCACCCCCACCGGCGCCTCCCCGGCCGTGCCAGACTGGAGATCCACACGGACTGCGGAGGTGCGGTGACCGGCGACGTCAGACCTGCCGTCAGCTCCTGGCCCCACCGGCACGGGCCCGCGCCGGCTCGCGGGGCGGCACTGGCCGCCCTCTCCGCCGTGGGACTGCTGTGTTTCGTGCCGATGGCCGTGGCGGCCGCTCTCGGTGCCGGCGGCGCGGTGCTGGGTCTGCGCCGGCTGCCGCTGCTGCGCCGCCGGCTGGCCGGCGCCTGGTCCGGGGTGGATATCCCCGCGCCGTACGCACCGCCGGTATCGGCCCCGCTGCCCCGCGAGGGCGGCTGGTACCGCCAGGGCCGACGGCTGTACGCGTCCGACAAGGCCGCCCTGCGCAAGCGGCGGGCCCGGCAGGTCTCCCGGGACCGGGCGACGCTGCGGGATCTGGTGTGGCTGCTGGTCGACCCCCTGCTGTGCGCGCCCGTGGCGCTGCTGCCCGCCGCTCTGGTGGGCTGCGGGCTCGCGGGGCTCACTTCCCTGCTGTGGTGGCAGGTGTCCTGGCCGGCGCTCGGGGCGGCGGTGCTCGGTGTGCCGCTGGTGCTCCTGGGCTTCGCCGCCGGGCCCCAGGCGCTGCGGGCGCACGGCCGTCTGACGAAGCGCCTGCTGTCGCCCGTCGGACTGCCGGGCGGCCGAGGGGCGGGTTGGTGGACGTGGCCGCGGCGAGCCGCTCAGGGCCTGGGCGCGGCCGTCCTGCTGTGTCTGCTCGCGCTGTGCGGATTCCTGCTGGCCCTGCTCCAGCTGGTGGCGCTGGTCCTCTCGGTGCCTCTGGGGCTGGTGCCCGTCTTCGCGTGGGCGGTCGGGCCGAGCCGGCGGCTGACCGGGCTGTGGCGGGGGCTGCTGCACGAGTGGGCCGGGGCGGACATCCCCGCGCCGTACCGGCCGGTCCCCGACCCGCCGGCCCAGCGCGCGGACGGCCATTACGCGTACGGCAGGCAGCTGCACAGCAATCCGATCCTGCCCAGGTGGCTGACCACCCGGCGCCGGCTGCTCGGCGACCCCGCGACCTGGCGGGACCTGCTGTGGCTGCTCCTCAATCCGTTCGTCTGTGCGGTGCTGCTGCTCGGCCCGGCGGCCGTGGTCGCGCTGGTGGTGCGGTGGGGTGCCGACGGGCCGGGCCTCGCGCTCGCCGTGCCGCCCGCGGTGCTCGCCGTGTGGGTGACGCCGTACGCCCTGCGCGGCCTGGTCGCGTGGAGCGCGCTGCTGCTCGCGCCGACCAGGAGGTCCCAGCTCACCCTGCGCGTCGAACAGCTGACCGTGACGCGGGCGGAGGCCTCCGGCGTCCAGGCCGCAGAGCTGCGCAGGATCGAGCGGGATCTGCACGACGGGGCGCAGACGCGGCTGGTCGCCATCGGCATGACGCTGCGGGCCATCGAGCGGCGCCTGGACGGGCAGTCGGCCGAGCTGCTCGAAATGGTGGCCGACGCGCGTGAGAACTCGGCCGCGGCCCTCGCCGATCTGCGCGCGCTGGTGCGCGGGGTGCATCCGCCGGTACTGGCCGAGCGGGGGCTGGCGGACGCCGTGCGCGCGCTGGCACTCGCCCATCCGCTGGCGGTGGACGTGAGCGCCGATCTGCCCGGCAGACCGGCGCCGCCCGTGGCGGCGTGCGCGTACTTCTCGGTGAGCGAGGCTCTGTCGAACGCCGCCAAGCACTCGGGCGCCGAACGGATACGCGTCGTCCTGCGCCATGCGGCGGGCGCGCTGTGGATCACCGTGACCGACGACGGCCGCGGTGGCGCGGATCCGACGCTGGGCAGTGGGCTGCGGGGCATCCAGCGGCGGCTCGCTACCTTTGACGGTCTGCTAGACGTGGCCTCCCCTCCCGGCGGCCCCACCACCTTGACCATGGAGTTGCCGTGCGTGTTGTCCTCGGCGAGGACCAGTACCTCCTCAGGAAGGGACTGACCCATCTACTGGAGGACCACGGTTTCGAGATGGCCGCCGTGGTCGACAACGGCCCCGATCTGTTGACGGCGCTGCTCGAACACCGGCCCGATGTGGCCCTCGTCGATGTGCGGTTGCCTCCCACGTTCACCGACGAAGGACTGCGGGCGGCGCTCGCGGCCCGCAAGGAGCTGCCAGGGCTGCCGGTCCTGGTGCTTTCGCAGTATGTGGAGCAGTTGTACGCGCGCGAGCTGCTCGCGGACGGGCGGGGCGGGATCGGCTATCTGCTCAAGGACCGTGTCTTCGACGACGACGAGTTCATCGGCTCGGTGCGCCGGGTGGCGGCCGGCGGCACGGCCATGGATCCGGAAGTGGTGGCCCAGCTGGTCGGTTCCGGCGGGCCGCGCAGTCCGCTGGCGGCGCTGACGGAACGGGAGCGGGAAGTGCTCGCGCTCATGGCGGAAGGCAGGTCCAACGGGGCCATCTCGAAGCGGCTGTTCCTCAGCGACAGCGCGGTGAGCAAGCACACGGCCGGCATCTTCGCCAAATTGGACCTGCCGCAGTCCGACCATGACAACCGGCGAGTGCTGGCCGTGATCGCCTATCTCAGGAACGACCATGACACGCAGGAGTAGAACGCGGTGACACGGCCCCCGAGAGCTGTCGGAGCAATCCGTCCGTACGCCGTCAAGCCGACGACGCGGCGTGGAATTCCAGCTCGACGGGCAGGTCGGTCCTGCGCTTGACCTTCAGCTTCCTGAATATCTTGGTGAGATGCTGCTCCACCGTACTGACGGTGATGTGCAGCTTTCCGGATATCTCGCGGTTGGTGTAGCCGAGCGAGGCCAGCGCGGCGACCTTGCGCTCGGAGAGCGTGAGCATGTCGGCGGCCTGCCGTGTCGTGGCGTCGGGCTGCTTCCAGGTGTCACCCTTGTCCGGCACGAGCATCAGCGGCTGCTCGTGGCTCGGGGTGATCTGCTCCTGCATCCGCTGGACCCGGCACTCCTTGGCGAGGCGCCCGGCCCTGCGCGAGATCATCCGCGCCTTGCCGAACTCGCCGAGCACCTGATGCACCCTGCTGAGGTCGTACAGCGCCTGAGTGAGGGTCAGCCGGTCCCCGCTCACCTGGAGGACCTCGACGGACTCCTTCAGGAGCCTCAGCCGCGCCCGGTGGCCGATGGTCGCGGCAAGCACCCGAAGTGAGGCGCCGTGGGTACGCGACTTGGGCGAGCCGGAGAGGGACATCTGTTCCTGGGCGAGCTGTTGGGCACGCTCATGGTCGCCGAGCCTGAGGTGGACCTCCGCGGAGTCGCTGCGCCACGGGACGAGCGCGGGGGTGTCCAGGCCCCAGGCCGTCATCAGCTCTCCGCAGTAGCGGAAGTCGGCGAGCGCGGCCTGCAGCCGGTCGGTGGCCAGGTAGTAGCGGCCTCTGGCCCGCTGGTAGTACAGCCCGTACCGGGTCTGGAACATGGCCGAAGGAACCGGTTCCTTCAGGTACTTGCGGGCGTTCTCGAAGTCCCCCATGGCGGTGGCCGTGTAGAGGAGGGCTCCGAGCGGGACGCCGATCGCGACCCCCCAGCCGTGGGGGCCGATCAGGTCCAGGGCGCGGGCCGCGTGCCGCTCGGCGTCGACCAGCTCGCCGTTGCGGATGGCTATCTCGGCCCGGCAGCCGGAGAAGACCGCCTGCCACCAGGTGACGCCGCGGGCCTCCGCCTCGGCGAGCAGCATGTCGCACCAGCGCGCCGCCATGGGCAGCCGCTCGCCGTAGACGAGCGTCTGGATGGCCGAGGTGATGGCTTCCAGGGAGCTGTCGGTGAGTGGGGTGCCCTGCAGTATCTGCTCGGCCACGCGGGTGCACCGCCCGTCGCCGTCGCCCTGTCTGAGGATCGCGTTGAGCACGGCGGCGGCCTGGTCCTGCTGGGCCGGCGGCGCGGCGGCGCTGTCGGCCTGCGGCACAGGGGCACCGTCGGTGCCGGCGGGCAGGAACTGCGGGTAGGTGTGGCTGAGCCAGTCCCTGGTGCTGCTCAGGAGGGAGCCGAGGGGTTCGTTCACCGCCGGGCGCATCCGCCCCAGTTGGTCCAGTGCCTCGGTGGTCTCCTCGGTCCGCCTGTGCCACATGCCGCGGCGTACGAGCTCGGCCGTCTGTTCGGCGTCGAGGTGCCCGTCCCGCTGCTCCTGGAACAGGGCCGTCAGGTGGCGGGCCGCCGTCCCGGGGTCCTTGCGCCACTCGGCACGGATCAACAGCATCCTCAGCTGGGCGCGTTGGGGCGCCGCGGTGCAGACCGAGAGCGCGAACTCGACGTACTTGACGGCGGCCGCGTCGTCATCGACGGCCAGCGCCTCCTCGGCCGCTCTCCGCAGGTCACCGATGGCCCAGTCGGCCCGCACGCTCCTGGCCGCCACGAGGTGCTCGGCCACCTCGATGGCGTCTCCCGCGCCCTGGCGCAGCAACTGCGCGGCGTCCGTGTGCAGTCGGGCCAGCTCGCTTCCTGACAAGTCCTCGTACACGGCGGCGCGGCCGAGCGGGTGCCGGAAGCAGTCGCCGTCCAGCAGCCCTAAGGTGTTCAGGGTGTGCAGCAGGCGGGTGACCACATCGGGGTCACGGCCGATCAGACTCGCGACCCGGTCCGCCGATGCCGTGGTGTCGAGGACGGCGAGCGCCCTGGCCACGGCGAGCGCGTCCGGGCCGCTGCGCTGAAGACAGGTGAGCACGGCCTGGCGGAAGCTTTCGCCGGCCACTTGCTCGAAGGGCGACTCCGCGTCGCCGTGGTCCTCGATGAGGGCACGAACAAGCAGCTGGTTGCCGCCCGTTGCCTCATGGACCTCGAAGGCGAGACTGTGCGCCGCCTCTCGCCCGAGGTACTGCGTGAGCATTTCGGAGACCCCGGAAACGGTCAGGGGGGCGAGGCGGATCCGGCGGAACTGGGTCTGCCGGACGAGTTCGATCCGGTACGAGGGGTGCATCGACCAGTCGTACGCCGACTCCGCGAGCACGAGCATGGTGCGGGTCGAGCGACCGCGGTGGGTCATGCGCAACAGGCAGTCCATCGAGGGCTCGTCGGCGTGGTGCACATCGTCGACGATGACGACCAGCGGTGCCGCCCTGGACGCTGCGAGCAGTGCGGCGGTGGCCTGGCGGACGGTTTCCAGCTCGCACTCGGGGCTGATCAGCTCCTCGACGCGCTCGGCGGAGAGGGGCATGCAGTCGAGCAGCTGACGCAGAACACCGAAGGGAGTCTCGCGATCGGCGGCCGTCGCGATGGCCGACAGGAAAAGGGCGTCGCCGGCGGCGTTCCGGTCGACAAAGGTCCGGAGGAGTTCCGTCTTTCCATTCGCGACGGCTCCACTGACCAGCACAATCCTGCCCCGCCCGGCAGCGGATTCCGCAAAAAGTCCATCCAATATTTCGAGCTCACGCTCGCGTTCGACCAGCATTATCTGGACGCCTTTCCCCCGTGTGCCATTCCATAACTTCAGGAAGGAAGTGGATTACCGTCATCAAAGGCGCGAAAAATGATGACTTTATCCCGGAATTGAATGACCATTATCCGACGTCACATCAATTACCGCCGGGCCTGCCCCATATCGGGACCCTTCCCCCTATCGGTATACCCGTTCTCGCTTGAGACAGTAGCCCCCTCCACACCCCCCTGTAAACCCTTACCAGAAGCTACCGACCAGTCGACCACACGGCTCTCCGAGCATTCGCCTCGTGTACACCTTCGCCCCCTCGACCTCAGCTCACCGTCACCTCAAAGACCTGAACCCCGATTCAAGCCAGGACCCAAAGCACCCCTGCACGACGGGGGAACCCGGAACCTGCTGCCGCAACCCCAGGGGGAAGGTCGGCGCACATAGGGGTTGACCAGGCGAGACAGCAGATCAAAGGGGCTGTGGACAGCCTGGCACCGAGCCCGCCGGAGCGGCCTCCACCCGGGGCGGCCGAGGATCAGGTTCCCGGAACGAGAGATAGGTACAGGTCAGCCGCGAAGCGACTCGGCAATATGAAATGCCAGCTCTATGGCAACATTTCCATCGATGCGCTCAAGCCGTATTCCACCCGGACTCGAGCCAAGGCTCCTGTGAACTTCGAAGAAGCCGCGCACCTCGTCGGAAAGTTGAAAAAGGGACGGATTATTCGGACCGCCCAAAGAGTCAAGAGAATTCGCCCGCACCGGATCGCACTGCCACACAACCTGATGCCCCGACGCGTTCACCTTCTCGACGATGGGCGGCAGTACTTCCCGCACCCTGTCGCTGCCCATGGCGCTCATCAAGGTGACCCGGCCCGGCCTGAAATGTGGATCCAGCCGCCGGACGTACTCGACGGCTTCTTCGGGCAGGGTACCGGGGCCGATCTCAAGGCCGACCGGATTATCGGTGGACTCCGCGAACGTGATGTGCGGCCCTTCCTTTTCCCAGCTTCGCTCCCCCAGCCAGAGAAAGTGGGTCGACAAATCCGACGGGACAGGGTCTGGGGCCTGCTCGGGGCACGGCGACGGCCGCTCGTGGTCGCGGGGCAGCACCTCATGGCCCGCGAAGATCCGTGTGGTGCGCAGGGGGGTGTCGTCGACGGGCCAGGCGGCCATGAAGCGCATCACGCGGTCGATCCGCCGGGCGAGCGCCGCATATCGGGCTCCGGCCTCCGTGGTACGGACGAACTCCTGGTTCCACCGGTGCACTTGGCGCACATCGGCGACGCCCGCCGTGTCGGTCATCGCCCGCACCATGTTCAGCGCCGTCACCGAGTGCGCGTCGAGGGCTTCGCCGTGACGGACGGGCAGCCGGCAGATCTTGATCACCGGTACCTGAGCGCCGTATGTCAGCACGAGCGCCGCCTGCAGGAGCGTGCGGACACCGGCCACGACGTTCGTCTCGACGTCCCCCGCGGACCGCGCCGCGCGGTCGCCCATCTGCAGCACGAATGCCTCACCGCGCGCGGCGGCCGCCATCTGCTCGGAGAGCCGACGGACCTCCTCCGGCAGGACGAGGGGCGGTCTGCCCATCACTGCGGGGGGTTGCCGTGTTTGCGGGACGGCAGGTCGGCGTGCTTGCTGCGGAGCATCTGGAGTGAGCGGATGAGGACCTCGCGGGTCTCGGCCGGATCGATGACGTCGTCGACCAGCCCGCGCTCGGCGGCGTAGTACGGGTGCATCAGTTCGGTCTTGTACTCCTTGACCATGCGGGCACGCATCGCCTCGGGGTCCTCGGCGGCGGCGATCTGCCGACGGAAGATCACATTGGCAGCGCCCTCCGCACCCATCACCGCGATCTCGTTCGTCGGCCAGGCGTACGTCAGGTCCGCACCGATGGACTGGCTGTCCATCACGATGTACGCACCGCCGTACGCCTTGCGCAGGATCAACGAGATCCTCGGCACCGTGGCGTTGCAGTACGCGTACAGCAACTTGGCACCGTGCCGGATGATCCCACCGTGCTCCTGGTCGACACCGGGCAGGAAACCGGGAACGTCCAACAGCGTCACGATCGGAATGTTGAACGCGTCGCAGAACTGCACGAAACGCGCGGCCTTCTCCGACGCCCCGATATCCAGCACACCGGCCAACGACTGCGGCTGATTGGCAACGATTCCGACCGTGTGTCCGTCGAGCCGCGCCATCGCACAGACGATGTTCCGCGCCCAGCGCTCGTGAACCTCCAGGAAATCACCGTCGTCGACGATCTCCTCGATGACCTTCGTCATGTCGTACGGCCGATTGCCGTCGACGGGCACGAGGTCGAGCAGCGCGTCGCCGCTCCCTCCGACGGCGTCCGGGCCCACGGCCGGGGGCATCTCGCGGTTGTTGGACGGCAGCAGGGACAGCAGGTAGCGGACCTCGGACAGGCAGGTCTCCTCGTCGTCGTACGCGAAGTGCGCGACGCCCGACGTCTCGGCGTGCACATCCGCGCCGCCCAGGCCGTTCTGCGTGATCTCCTCGCCCGTCACCGCGCGGACCACGTCCGGCCCCGTGATGAACATCTGCGAGGTGTCACGCACCATGAACACGAAGTCCGTCAGGGCCGGCGAGTAGGCGGCACCACCCGCACACGGGCCCAGCATCACACTGATCTGCGGGATGACACCCGAGGCCCTGGTGTTGCGCTGGAAGATGCCTCCGTAGCCGGCCAGCGCCGAGACGCCCTCCTGGATACGGGCACCCGCACCGTCGTTCAGCGACACCAGCGGGGCACCGGCCGCGAGAGCCATGTCCATGATCTTGTGGATCTTCGTGGCGTGGGCCTCGCCCAGCGCACCGCCGAAGATCCGGAAGTCGTGCGCGTACACGAAGACCGTCCGGCCCTCCACCGTGCCCCAGCCGGTGATCACACCGTCCGTGTACGGCTTCTTCGTCTCCAGACCGAAACCCGTGGCCCGGTGCCGGCGCAACTGCTCGACCTCGCTGAACGACCCCGGGTCGAGCAGCAGCTCGATCCGCTCACGCGCGGTCAGCTTCCCCTTGGCATGCTGCGCCTCGGTCGCCCTCTCGCCCGGGCCGGCGACGGCCTGCTCCCGCATCCCCATCAGTTCGGCGACCCGGCCGCGGGCGTCGGACACCGGCAGCCCGGCCGGGCGCTCGTGCAGGACAGTCATCTCACACCACTCCAACTCTGTGGGGATTCGCTGAGCAGCCTCAGCTCATGCGGGGTGTCATATGGGAACGTCCGTCGGCAGGACCGGCACCAGACGTCCGGGCTCGCCCGGACGGCGACGCCACTCCCTGGGATAGCCGAGGGAGACCTCCTGGTGCGGTACGCCGTCGCACGTGATCACCCGCGGGATGTGCAGATGTCCGTACACCACGGCCCTGGCACGGAAGCGTCGGTGCCAGTCGTACGTGGCCGTCGTACCGCACCACAGCGCGAATTCCTGGCGCCACAGCACCCGGGTGGGCTCGCGCACCAGGGGAAAGTGATTGACGAGGACCGTGGGCAGTTCGGCGGGCAGCTCCGCAAGCCGTGCCTCGGTCGCCCGTACCCGGGCGCGGCACCACGCCTCCCTGCTGGGGTACGGGTCGGGGTGCAGCAGGAACTCGTCGCTGCAGACCACTCCGGCCTGCTCCGCCACTTCCAGCGCCGCCGCCTTGGAGTACGTCCCCGCGGGCCGGAAGGTGTAGTCGTACAGCAGGAACAGCGGGGCGACCGCCACTGGACCGCCCTCGCCCTGCCAGATCGGATAGGGGTCCTCGGGGGTGGCCACACCGAGGCCGCGGCAGAGGTCGACCAGGTGCAGATAGCGCTGCTCCCCGCGGAGCTGGACGGGGTCGTCGGGGGCCGTCCACAGTTCGTGGTTGCCCGGGGCCCACACCACCTTGGCGAACCGGTCGCGCAGGGTGCGCAGCGCCCACTCGATGTCCGACACGCGCTCCCCGATGTCGCCCGCGACGATCAGCCAGTCCTGGTCGGAGCCGGGCCTCAGGGCGTCGACGATCGCTCGGTTCTCGTCGTACCGGATGTGGAGATCGCTGATCGCGACCAGCCTGCCCGGTCGTGAGTCAGGCACCGAGCACCCCGCTGCCCGCACGCGCCTGTTCGGCCAGTCCCGCCACCCTGGCCAGGGTGGGGCCCGCGATGATCTC
Organism: Streptomyces sp. NBC_00012; assembly: GCF_045040875.1. Taxonomy (NCBI): domain Bacteria; kingdom Bacillati; phylum Actinomycetota; class Actinomycetes; order Kitasatosporales; family Streptomycetaceae; genus Streptomyces; species Streptomyces sp. NBC_00012. The sequence continues at coordinate 898,136 of NZ_CP108310.1, forward strand.
CGGCAGTCCGGCCATGAAGTCCTTCTCCCGCTCGATGCCCACGATGTCCGCGCTGACCGCGGCCAGCATCGCAAGGAGCGTGGCGGAATCGCCGCCGAGCCGGTGGAAGTCCGCGTCCGCGCCGAGCCGGTCGACGTCCACCGAGAGGACCCGGGCCCAGATCTTGGCCACCACGTCCTCGGTCTCGCTGCGCGTCGCGGCACCCGCCGTCGCGGAGTCGGCCGCCGGTCCCTCGAAGGGCACGGGCAGCGCCGAGACGTCGACCTTCTCGTTGACCGTGCGGGGCAGGTCGGGGACGACAAAGGTCGCGGTGGGCACCATGTAGCGCGGCAGTCGTGCCGTGACGTGTGCGGTGAGCTCCTCGACGGTCGCGTCGCCGCGCAGCACGACGTAGGCGCACAGGACCTTGTCCCGCGTGCCCGGCCTGACGAGGCCGGTGGCGAACGCCGTCGCCACAGCGGGGTGTTCCTCCAGGGTCCGGGCGATCTCTGCGGGTTCGATGCGGTAGCCGAGCACCTTCACCTGCTCGTCGTTGCGGCCGACGGACTCCAGTTCGCCCGAGGGGAGCATGCGGGCCAGGTCGCCGCTACGGTAGACGCGGGTGCCGTCCGCCAGGGCCGTGAACCGTTCGCGGTCGAGGTCGGGGCGGCCGCGGTAGCCGCGCGCCAGCTGGTCGCCCGCCAGGTGCATCTCGCCCACCTCGCCCGGGGCGACGAAGCGGCCGGTGCCGTCGATCAGATGGATCCGGGTGTTGTCGGTGGGCACGCCGATGGGCACGGAGGGCCGTCCGGCGTCGCGTTCCGCGTCGTAGCGCCGCGTCATGCAGCCGATGGTCGTCTCGGTGGGGCCGTACTCGTTGAAGATCCCGCAGTCCGGGCCGAAGAGCCGCTGGGCGCGGTCCGCGACCGAGGTCCGCAACAGCTCGCCGCCCGCGATGACGGCGCGGAATCCGCGCGGCGCGAGATCGAAGCGGCTGATGAGGTCGAGGTGAGTGGGGGTGAGCTTGAGCGCGTTGGCACCCGAGTTCTCCAGCATGTCCCGCAGGACCACGTGGTTGGGCTCGTCCGGCACCAGCGCGATCGAACCGCCCGCGAGGAGCGGCACGAAGAGCGCCGTGTTGGACAGGTCGAAGGCGAGCGAGGTGAACAGCGGGAAACGGGAAGTGGCGTCCACACCATAGACCCGGGTCGCCCAGCTGACGAAGGTGGTCAGCTGGCGGTGCTCGATCTCGACGCCCTTGGGGCGGCCCGTCGACCCCGATGTGTAGATCACGTACGCGAGGTCCCCGGGCCGCACATCGACGCCGGCCGGCCTGCGCGTGGACTCCGCGAGGTCCTCAAGGAGCACCGTCCGCGCTCCGGCCCGGTCGGCGAACTCGCGGTCCGCGTAGGCGCGTTCGGTCAGGCAGATGGTCACCCCGGCGTCCGCCACCAGGTCGGCGAGGCGGTGGTCGGGCTGCTGCGGGTCGAGCGGCAGATACGCGGCGCCTGCCTTGAGTACGCCCCAGATGGCGGCCATGCCCGCGACCGTGCGGCCCGCGAGGAGCCCCACGAGGGTGTCGCGGCCTGCGCCGCGGTCGAGCAGCTCGGCCGCGACGGCGTCCGCCCGCCTGCTCAGCCGGCGGAACGTCACGTCCCCTTCGGGGCCGGTCAGCGCGATGGCGTCGGGGTTCCTGTCGACCTGCTCCTGGAACTGCTGGACCACCGTGCCGGGGTGGGCGAGGGGGCGCGCGGTGTCATTGGCGTCCCACTCGCGGTGGGCGCGCGGGGAGAGTGCTTCCTCGATCCGGTCGAGCAGCGCCTCGGCCCGTTCGGGGGTCTGCGGGCCGTCGTACCAGCCGATGGTGATCTCCGTGCGTCCGCCGCACTCCACCGCGTTGATCTCGGGCGGGCCGAGCGGGCCCGCGTTGGGCAGCGAGTACACCGTCGTGGCGTGGAACGTGTCCGTGCTGAAGTCGGCCAGGTCCACCTTGCCGACGTGCGACAGCGTCGCCAGGCTGCTGTAGCGGTCGTGCTGTGCGGAGAACGCGTCCAGCCCCATGATCTGCTGGCTCAGCACGGTCAGGTCCTGGGTGGGCAGCGTGGGGTCGACCCGGGCCGCGAGGTCCTGCCGGCCGGAGAGGATCGACAGGAGCTGCTCGTGCGCCTGCTCCCAGCCGGAGGCCGCGCGGACCTCGTACAGCGGGTTGTTGGTGAGGTTGCCGGTCGAGCGGACACCGGGCAGGTACCTGCGCAGGTCGACCGGGACGAGGAAGCGTCCGGTGCTCAGCCCGCAGGCCCGGGTGACCGCCAGCGCGACCTTCGCCACCAGCGCCGGGTGCGTGCCGTCGACGGTGCGCCGCCGCCAGAAGAACGCGTGCTGTCCCTGCGGGCGGGAGCCGAGCGACGAGGGCCAGTCGAGATCGGGCTCGATGTCGCGGCTCCCGGGGGCGCCCGCCTGCTCGATCAGATCGCACTCGGTGATGCGCGAGGGCGCGCCGAGCGGCTCCTCGCCGCGCAGCACGCGGAAGATGTCGTCGGCCCAGGCGCGCACGCCCTGGCCGTCCATGACGGCGTGGAAGGCCCGCAGGATCAGCGTGTCCGACGCATCGCCGGGCTGCAGCAGGATCTCGCAGGTGGGGCCGCCGTCGCGGCCCATGAGGGGGCTGTGCAGCCGCTCGGTGCCCGCGAAGGTGCGCGGGTCGAAGGAGTCGGCGGGCAGCACCCGCACGGCCGGGGCCGTGCCGCTGTCCACCCATGTCATGCCCTGCCGGGTCAACCGCGCCCCGGGACAGGCCCGGGACGCGGTCTCCACCGCGCGGGTCAGCTCGTCGGGGTCGATGCGCCCGGCGCCCTCGACCACGATCTGGATGACGCCGGGAACCGAGTCGGGGTAGACCAGGAACCATGTCTCCGTGGGTGAGACAGGTCGGCTGTAGGTGCTGTCGTCCTCACCCGCGGTCATGGGGGGTACCTCAATTCGGTTCGATCGGTGTCGGTGCGTTCGCGCGTGGCCGGCGCGGCGGTCAGGCTGCGCCGAGGACCTGGCCGTCCTGGCGCCGCAATGCGCGGGATCTGCGGAAGTCCAGGTGTACGAAGACGCGTTGCAGCCAGCGGTCCCGGCCGTCGTACCGCGGCTGGAAGGCGTTGCGTCCGTGCAGGGCGAGTCGGTTGTCGACGAACGCCAGGTCGCCGGGGCGCAGGATCAGGGTGTGGGCGATCTGCTCGATGACCGACTCGAGCCGCGCCATCGCTTCGCCGGCCTCGTCGTCGACCGGGAGCGTGCTGCTGAAGTCGACCTTCAGGTCGGGGTCGTCGACGCTTCCGCCGAGGATGCCGTGCGGCTCCTGCATGCCGTCATCCAGCTCGAAGGAGGCGGGCGCGACCGTGACGAAGCGGGGCTGGTGGAGGATCTCCCTGGTGCGGTCGGACAGCAGCGGGAGCGCGTTGCGTACGGAGGCCACCCGCAGTCCCGCGATGTTCTCGTGGTCGTTGCGCAGGCACATCAGGCCGACCAGATCGGGCTTGTGCTCGTGAAACGCGTTCTCCGTATGCATGTTGAGCTTGATGGAGCCCGCGTTTCCCTGGAACTCCTCCATGCCGGGCACCGGCACCACGTCCTGGACGAGCGCGCCCGACTTCTCCTTGTCGAACGCGATCACCTCGCCCATAGCCATGGCGATGAGGACCAGCGAGGCCGCCGATGTGCTGCTCTCGCGCTGCACCGAGCCGCGGACCGCCGGAGTGTCGGGCACCGTCTCGGGGTCCACCGGCAGGTTGCGCACCAGCAGCATGGCCTCGCGGCCGGAGTTCCAGGTGAACTGGCGCAGCGTCCGGCGCAGGCGCTGCGGCAGCAGACAGGAGAGTTCCCTGGCCTGGGCCATCCAGCGCGGGTCGTCGACCAGTCGGGGTGCGGCGTCCCTCAACTCCTCTGCCAGAGCCGTCAGTTCGGCCTTCTCTCGACCGTCGAGGGAGATCTGGGCATCGTCGCCGATTTTCGGCCTTGCTTCGACAGGCATAATCAACCATTCGTTTGCAGAGTTGATGCGAACTACGGGTCCGCCAAGTCGACTCCAGTCCGGAGACTATGAATCGAGCCAAACTCGCGGCAACCCCTAACCGCCGCCGCCGACCCCTGTACGGGGTGCGGTGGCGGCCCGCTCAGCAGCCCTCGCTCCTGAGCCATTCCTGCATATGACGGGCGGTGTCCGCCGCGTGGTCGCCGATCAGGGTGAAGTGGTCACCCGGTGCGTCGACGGCCGTGTGCGGCAGGGGCCAGGAAGCGCGCCAGTCGCCCTCCCCCGTCCACTCGTTCAGGGGGGTACTCGCCCGCATCAGCAGCGTGGGCACATCGACCGGCTGCGGCGTCACGCCGTGCAGGAGCGGCAGATACGCGGCCCACGCGGTGGTGCGGAAGTCGTCCATCGGCGTGTAGGCGCTGTCCCGCTCCAGCATCCCGTCCAGGAGCTCGGGGACCCACTGCGCCATCACGTCGCTGTCCGTGGGGTAGCTGTCCAGGAGCACGACGGCGGCGGGCGGTCGGCCCCGCCCGGCCAGCTCGTGCGCGAGGGAGTTGGCCAGCTGTGCGCCGCCGGAGTGGCCGGTCAGCACGAACGGCCCGTCCCCCGCTGTGCGCAGGACCGATTCCGCGTGCGTACGCATCAGGACGTCGTAGGAAGTCGGCAGCGCCTCGTCCTCGGCGAAGCCCGGGTGCGGCAGCGCGTACACGCTGCGCGATCCGCGGAACCCGGCCGCGAGCCTGGCGTACTCGTGCGCTCCGGAGAGCATCGACATCGTGCAGCAGCAGAAGACCGGGGGCAGCTCCCCGCCGGACCCGGCCCGGCGGGCGCCCTGCGGGTCCCGTCCCCTGCCCGGCACGAGAGGCACGACGGTGGCGGGACGCGGCAGGTCGGCCGGGTCCGTGTAGACCGGGCGGAACTCCGCGAGCCGCAGCAGGACCTTCGCGTACTCGGTGGACTCCCCCTGGGAGCGCGTGTGCCGGAACAGCCGGCCGAGGATGCCGCCGTTTCCGGCGGCGGGCCCCCTGCCGGCCGCGGGCGCGGCGGTGCCCCCGCCCTGCTCCGCGCCGGTGTCGCCGTCGACGAGCACGGCCGACAGGTGCCGGGCCAGCTCGGACGGCGTGGGGTGATCGAACAGCAGCGTGCCGGAGAGACCTTCGAGGCCGGTCGCCGTCTGCAGGGCGTCGCGCAGCTCCAGCGCCGTCAGGGAGTCGAATCCCTGCTCCAGGAAGTCCCGGTCGGCATCTACGTGGTCGGCCGACGCATGACCGAGCACCGCCGCCGCACGGCTGCGGACCAGTTCGAGCAGCAGCTGATAGCGGTCGGGCGGCGAGCAGCTCTCCAGCTGTGCGGTGAACGCCGCCGGGGACTCGTCCGGCCGCGCCCCGGCCACCGGCGTGGCGAGCGCCGCCCGCGCCTCGGGGATCCCGGTGAGCAGCGCACTGGGCCGGGCGACGGTGAACGCGGGCGCGAACCGCGCCCAGTCGATGTCGGCGACGGCCACGCAGGTGTCGTCGTGGTCCAGCGCCTGCTGGAGCGCGACCACAGCCGGGCCGGGGCGCAGCGGCCGCACCCCGCGCCTGCGAAGCTGCTCGTCGGCGGCCCCGGGGGACGAGCCGGCCCACGGCGCCCAGGCGATGGAGGTGCCGGGCAGGCCGCGCTCCCTGCGCGCCTCCACGAGGGCGTCCATGGCGGCGCCGACCGCCGCGCGGACGGCGAAGCCGCCGCCGCCCCAGGTGGCCGCGGTGGAGGAGAACACCACGAACGCCTCGAGTTCGGGAACGGTGACCGCCCCGTCGAGAAGCCGGGCGAGTCCGGTCTCCGCGCGCACGGCCCGCGCCAGCTCGGCGGGCTCGGTCTCGGCCAGCGGGACGCCCACGGCGGTCGGCAGCGCGATGTGCACGACGGCGGTGAGATGGCTCAGGCGTGCGAGGTGCCCGATCCGGGCGCCCAGGTCGGGGCAGTCCTCCACATGGTCGGGCAGCACGGTCACCTTCGCGCCCGCGGCGGTCACCCGCTCCTCCACGACCGCTGCCTGCTGGCCGCCCGCACCGGCGAGGACCACGTGGTCGGCGCCCTGTTCGGCCAGCCAGCCGGCCACATGGGCGGCGTGCTCGCCCGCCGCGCCGGTCAGCAGAACGGTGCCGTGCGGGGTCCAGTTGCGCACCGGCTCCCGGCCCTCGGTGCGGGCGCGCACCAGCCGGCGCCCCACTACTCCCGAGGCGCGCACGGCGAGCTGGTCCTCGCGGTCCGCTGCGCCGAGCACCCCCACGAGGCCGTCGAGCGCGGCCTCGTCCAGGGCGGCCGGCAGGTCGACGACGCCACCCCACCGCTCGGGGTGCTCCAGCGCCACGACCCTTGCCAGGCCCCAGAGCTGAGCGGCGACCGGATCCGGGGCGGGGTCGGTGCCCGCGGTGCGCACGGCGCCCGCGGTCAGACACCACAGCGGCGCGGAGACGCCGTTGTCACCCAGTGCCTGCAACAGGGCGACCGTCGCCGCGAGCGCACCGTCGGGGCAGCTCCCGTCCGCGGGTTCGGACAGCGCCTCCAGTGACAGCACGCCCTCCAGCGGGGGCAGCGCGGGGTCGGGCCACAGCCGGTTCACGGCGTCGGCGAGGGTGTCCCGGTCCGCGCCCGCGAGGGGCACGCGGAGCACCTCGGCCCCGTGGGCGCGCAGCGCCCGTGTCACGTCCGCCGCGGGGGCCGTGTCCGGGCCGACGACCAGCCAGCTGCCGTGCAGCGACACGGATCCGGGGACCGTGACCGGCTCCCAGGCCGTCCGGTAGCGCCAGTCGCCGGTCAGCGTGGAGCGCGTGTGGCGCTTGCGGTACGCGGCCAGGGCCGGAAGGACCGTGCGCAGCGCGGCCTCGCCCTCCTCGGGCGCGTCCAGGAGCCGTGCCACCGCGGCGGGCCCGCCGTGTTCCACCGCGCTCCAGAAGCCGCCGTCCTCGGCCACGGGTTCCGGCACGTCGGCGCGGGCCTCGGGGGGCGCGGGCCAGTACCGCTGCCGCTGGAAGGCGTAGGTCGGCAGGTCGACGCGGCGGGTGCCGCGGCCCGCGAACACGGCGTCCCAGTCGACGGTCCTGCCCTGCACATGGAGTTCGGCGAGCATGTTGAGGAGCGCGTGTGCCGCGGGCCTGTCGCGTCGCTGCGCGGCGGCGAGCAGCGGCTGCCGGGCATCGGTACGGTCGGCCAGGCAGCCCCGGGCGAGCGCGGTCAGCACCCCGCCGGGCCCCAGCTCCACGAACGTGGTGACGCTGTCGTCGCTCAGCCGCCGCACGGCATCGGCGAAGCGGACGGTCTCCCTGACCTGCCGGGTCCAGTACTCGGCGGAGACCGCCTGGTCCGCGGTGAGCCGTTCGCCGGTCAGTGTGCTGACGACGTCGATCTCCGGACGACGGAACGTCAGGCCCTCGGCGACGGACCTGAAATCGGCCAGCATCGCGTCCATGTGGGCCGAGTGGAAGGCGTGGCTGGTCCGCAGCTCCTTGTGCCTGCGGCCGCGCGCCGTCCACAGCGCCGCGACCTCGTCGACCGACGCGCGGTCGCCGGAGACGACGACGGCCGCGGGGCCGTTGACGGCGGCGATCGACAGGGCGGCGTCGGGGCGGCCCGCGAGCGAGCCGCGCACCTGCTCCAGCGACTCCCGCACCTCCTGCTCCGACGCCTCGAAGGAGACCATGCTGCCGCCCGCGGGCATCGCCTGCATCAGCCGGCCGCGCGCCGCGACCAGCGTGCAGGCGTCCGCCAGGGAGAGGACGCCCGCGACGTGCGCGGCGGCAAGCTCTCCCACCGAGTGACCGGCCACCGCGTCCGGGCGTATCCCCCATGACTCCAGGAGCCGGTGGAGAGCCACTTCGAAGGCGAACAGCGCGGGCTGGGCGTACTCGGTCCGGTCGAGCAGGTCCGCGTCGGTGCCGGACATCACCGCACGCAGCGGCGTCCGCAGGTACGGGTCGAACCGGGCGCAAGCGGCGTCCAGGGCTTCGGCGAACGCGGGGAACAGCGCGTGGAGTTCCTCGCCCATGCCGAGGCGCTGGCTGCCCTGCCCGGTGAACAGGAAGGCGGTGCCGCCCGCGACGCGCACCGCGCCTCGGACCACACCCCGGCCCGGCTTGTCCGCGGCCACCGCGGTGAGCCCCCGCAGCAGAGCGGCGTGGTCGGCCGCCAGGAGCACCGCGCGGCGGTCCAGGGCCGCGCGGGACCCGGCGAGGGTCCGCCCGAGGTCCGCCAGCGGTACGTCCGGGGTCTCGCGCAGCCGGTCGATGAGGCGGGCCGCCTGTCCGCGCAGCGCCTCGTCCGTGCGCCCGGACACCAGGATCGGCACGACGGGCAACGGGGTGCCCGCGGCCCCGGCGTCCGAACCATCCGGGGCTTCGGTGGGTTGCGCGTCCGGGGCCTGCGTGGATTCCGAGTCCGGGGCCTGTTCGAGGATCAGATGGGCGTTGGTGCCGCTCAGCCCGAAGGCGGAGACCCCGGCCCGCCGGGGCCGCCCGGTGTCCGGCCAGGCGACGGCCTCGGTCAGCAGCGACACGGCGCCGCTCGACCAGTCGACGTGCGGGGTCGGCTCGTCGATGTGCAGGGTGCGCGGCAGCACGCCGTGGCCGAGCGCGAGGACCGTCTTGATCGCACCGATGGCCCCGGCGGCGGCCTGCGTGTGGCCGATGTTCGACTTGACCGTGCCGAGCAGCAACGGCCGCTCGGCGGGCCGCTGTCGGCCGTACGTCGCGAGCAGCGCCTGCGCCTCTATCGGGTCGCCCAGCGTCGTGCCCGTGCCGTGCGCCTCCACCGCGTCGACATCGGCGGGCGCCAGTCCGGCGTCGGCGAGGGCCTGGCCGATCACCCTGCGCTGGGCCGGGCCGCTGGGCGCGGTGAGGCCGTTGCTCGCGCCGTCCTGGTTGACGGCGCTGCCCCGCACCACGGCCAGGACCTGGTGGCCGTTGCGCCGTGCGTCGGACAGCCGCTCCAGGAGCAGTACGCCCACGCCCTCGCCCCAGCCGGTGCCGTCGGCGGCGGCCGCGAACGACTTGCACCTGCCGTTGCCCGCCAGCCCTCCCTGCTTGCTGAACTCGACGAACGCGCCGGGGGACGCCATGACCGTCACACCGCCCGCGAGCGCCAGCGAGCACTCGCCGCCGCGCAGCGAACGCACGGCCATGTGGAGCGCCACCAGCGACGAGGAGCAGGCAGTGTCCACGGTCACCGCCGGCCCCTCCAGGCCGAAGGTGTAGGAGAGCCGGCCCGAGAGGACGCTGCCCGCGCTGCCGGTGAGCAGGAAGCTCTCGCTGCCCTCGGCGTCGCCGTACATGCCCGCGCTGTACCCCGATGACGAGGCGCCCACGAACACCCCTGTGTCGGTGCCCCGTACGGACGTGGGGTCGACCCCGGCCCTTTCGAGCACCTCCCAGGCGGCTTCGAGGAGGAGCCGCTGCTGCGGGTCCATCGCCAGCGCCTCGCGGGGGCTGATGCCGAAGAGCACCGGGTCGAAGGCGTCGGCGTCGTGGACGAAGCCGCCCTCCGGAGTGATGCCCGAATCCTCCAGGCCGCGCAGCCAGCTCGCGTCCCAGCCGCGCCCGTCGGGGAAGCCCGACATGGCGTCCTCGCCGTCCAGGACGAGCCGCCAGAGGTCTTCCGGTGACCGGACGCCGCCCGGGAGGCGGCAGCTCATCGCCACGACGGCGATGGGCTCGGTGCGTTCGTCGACGAGGCGCTGGTGCTGCTGACGCAGCCGCTCGTTCTCCACGAGAGATGTCCTCAGCGCCTGGACGATCTCTTCGACCTGCGTCCCCATCATCTGCTCCACACTGGTCGTCGCATCGGCAGTTCTCGCATCGGCAGTTCGCGCGTCAGCAGCTCGCACATCGGCACCTCGCGCGTCAGCAGCTCGCGCATCGGCAGTTCACGCGTCGGCAGTTCCGACATCAGGCGTCCTTCGTCCCCGTCGCCATCCGGACGAGGTCATCGATGTCCATGGCGTTGATCTCGTCCACCCGGTCCCCGGACCTGGGCACCTCCCGCCCCGCCCCGGCCTCTTCCCCGTCGGCGCCCCCGGCGAGGCGCAGCAGCTGGTCCAGCAGGCCTGCCGCGCGGATCCTGGCGATCGGCAAGGCGGCGAGCACGGCACGCGCCTCGGCGTCCTGCGAGGTCTCGGCGCCCGCGGCATCGGGCCCCGCGTCCGCCGGCAGCAGTTCGCGGCGCAGCCGGTCGCGCAGCGCCACCGGGGACGGCTCGTCGAAGACCACGGTGGTCTCGAGACGTACGCCGGTGGCCGCGGTGAGCCGGTTGCGCAGATCGACCGCCATGACCGAGTCGAACCCCAGCTCCTTGAAAGCCCGTCGGGGCTCCACCGCGTCGGCGGAGGGGTGCCCCAGCGCGGCAGCCGCCTCGGTGCGCACCAGCTCCAGGAGCGTCCTGTCGCGCTCCGCGTCCGACGCCGATGCGAGCCGCTCCCGCAGAACGGCGGCCGGCGAGGCAGCCGTTTCCTTGATCGGCTCGTCGGTCCTGAGCGCGGCGGCGGCCTCGGGGACGTCCTCGATCAGCGGCCGGGCCCTGGAGATGGTGAAGGCCGGCGCGAACCGCGTCCAGTCGATGTCGGCGACGGTCAGACAGGTCTCGCCCTGCTCCACAGCCTGGACGAGCGCCCGCACGGCCGACTCGGCCGCCATCGGCCGCAGTCCGCGGCGTACGAGGGTGTCCTCGGCGGCGTCGTCCACCATGCCGCCGCCCGCCCAGCCGCCCCAGGCGACCGAGGTCGCGGGCAGCCCCCGGGACCTGCGGTGCTCCGCCAGGGCGTCGAGGGAGCAGTTGCCGACGGCGTACGCGCCCTGCGCGGCGCCGCCCCAGACGGCTGCCCCCGAGGAGAACAGGACGAAGGCGTCCAGCGAACCGTCGGCGAACAGTTCGTCCAAGTACGCCGCGCCGGCCGCCTTCGCCGCCATGACGCGGGCGAACTGCGCCGGGTCGGAATCCCTGAGGCCCGCCTGCAGCGTCTCCCCCGCGGCGTGCACCACCGAGCGGATGGGCGCGCCGTCGGCCGCCTCCACCTCCTTGACCAGGGCGGCCAGGGCCGTACGGTCCGCGACATCGCAGGCCGCGAGGGTCACCCGGACTCCCATGGCGGTGAGTTCGGCCTCGAGCGCGGCCGCGCCGGGAGTGTCGGCGCCTCTACGCCCGGTCAGTACCAGGTGCTCCGCGCCGTGCCCGGCGAGCCAGCGGGCGACGTGACCGCCGAGGGCGCCCATGCCGCCGGTGACCAGCGCGGTGCCGCGCGGCTGCCAGGGCTTCGCGGCCTTCGTACGGTCGACGGGTGCCCGCACCAGCCTGCGTACGACCACGCCCTGGGAACGCACGGCCAGTTGATCCTCGTCACCGGCCCCGGCGAGCAGTCCGCAGACCCGTGCGGCCGACTGCTCGTCGAGCACGGCCGGCAGGTCGATGAGGCCGCCCCAGCGCTCGGGGTGCTCAAGACCGATCACCCGGCCGAGCCCCCAGGTCTGCGCCTGGACCGGCCGCGCGAGCGGCTCGGCGCGGCTCACCGCGACCGCGCCCCTCGTCAGGCACCACAAGGGTGCGGTGACGTCCAGGTCGGTCATGGCCTGGACGAGGGAGGTGGTCGCCGCGACGCCCGCGGTAACCACCGGGTGGAAGGGGTCGGGGCGTTCGTCCTGTGCGAGGAAGGAGAGGACGCCCTCGACGGGTCCGTCGACGAGCGCGTCCCCGAGCCACTGGAGGGCCATGGCGCGTCCCGTGTCGTCGGCCTCGAAGGACACGCGTACGGTACGCGCCCCGCGCCGGGCCAGCTCCTGCTCCACCGCACGAACGGGCTCGTCGTCCTTCACGCCCTGGGAGGTGACGATCAGCCAGGTCCCGGACGGCCCGCCGCCGCCCGGCGCGACGGCGCGCTCCAGCGGCTTCCAGACGACGCGGTACCGCCAGCCGTCCACGACGGACTGTTCGCGTTGCTGCCGTCGCCAGGAGGACAGTGTGGGCAGCACGTCCGACCAGGAGTCCCGGCCGTCCGCGCCGATCCCCAGGGTGTCTGCGAGCGTCCCGAAGTCCTGGTTCTCCACAGCGTCCCAGAACGCCGTGTCCACCGGGTCACCGCCGTGCGCCGCCGGGGCGGCTAGGACCATGGGCTTCGGCCAGTAGCGCTGCCGTTGGAAGGGATAGGTCGGCAGGTCCACATGCGTGGCCCGCTGCCCCGCGAACACCGCCTCCCAGTCCAGCTCGACGCCGTGGACGTGTGCTTCGGCCGCCGAGGTCATGAAGCGGTGCGCCTCGTCCTCGTCGCGACGCAAAGTGCCCAGGGCGACCGCGTCGCTGTCCGCCGCGTCGAAGGTCTCCTGCAGCCCCAGGTTCAGCACCGGGTGCGGGCTCACCTCGATGAACACGGACAGACCATCACTGGCAGCCGCCCGCACCGCCCGCTCGAACTCCACCGTGGAGCGCAGATTCCGGTACCAGTAACCGCCGTCCAGACCCGACGTGTCATCCAGCAGCGCACCGGTCAACGTCGAATAGAACGGCACCCGGCCCGACACCGGCACCACACCCGCCAGCAGACCCGCCAGCTCCTCCTCGATCAGCTCCACCTGAGCCGAGTGCGAGGCATAGTCCACCGCGATCCGCTTCGCCCGCACGCCTTGTCCCGTGCAGGACACCACCAGCTCATCCAGTGCCCCCGGCTCACCCGACACCACCACCGACGACGGACCATTCACCGCCGCCACCGAGATCCGGCCGTCCCACACGGTCAGGCGCTCACGCACCTCCGCCACCGGAAGCGACACCGACACCATCCCGCCACCACCCGACAACGCCAGCAGGGCCTTGGAGCGCAGGGCCACCACCCGCGCACCGTCCTCCAGCGACAAGCCCCCGGCGACCACCGCCGCCGCGATCTCACCCTGCGAGTGACCGATCACCGCCGCCGGCACCACACCACACGCCCGCCACAACTCCGCGAGCGACACCATCACCGCCCACAGGACCGGCTGCACCACATCCACCCGGTCAAACCCAGGCGCACCCTCCCCGCCACGCACGACATCCAGCAGAGACCAGTCCGTGAACGACTCCAACGCCGCACCGCACTCCGCCATCCGCCCCGCGAACACCGACGACGACTCCAACAACCCCGCCGCCATACCCACCCACTGCGCACCCTGACCCGGGAACACGAACACCGGACGCACAGCCCGGCCCGCCACACCCCGCACCACGCCGGCAGCCGAACCACCACCCAGCGCCACCGACTCCAGACCCGACCGCAGCTCCTCCACACCACCCGCAAGCACCACCGCACGATGCTCGAACCGCGACCGGCCAAGCGCCAACGACCGCCCCACAGCAGACAACTCCGCCAGTGAGCCACCGCCATCAACAGCCAGCCGCAACCGCTCCGCCTGCGCCCGCAGCGCATCCTCCGACTTGCCCGACAGCACGAACGGCACACCCGCACCCACCACCGGAGCAGACCCGGCCACGGACTCCGACACCACAGACTCCAGCTCCGGAGCCTGCTCGATGATGGTGTGGGCGTTGGTGCCGCTGACGCCGAACGACGACACCGCCGCGCGGCGCGGTTGTCCGGTCTCCGGCCAGACCACCGGCTCGGTCAGGAGCTCGACGGCACCGGCTGACCAGTCGACGTGGGAGGACGGCGCGTCCACGTGCAGGGTCCGGGGCAGGACGCCGTGCCGCATCGCCATGACCATCTTAATGATGCCCGCGACACCGGCGGCCGCCTGGGTGTGGCCGATGTTGGACTTGACGGAGCCGAGCAGCAGCGGCCGGTCGTCGGGCCGGTTCTGCCCGTACGTAGCGAGCAGCGCCTGCGCCTCGATCGGGTCGCCCAGCGTCGTACCCGTACCGTGCGCCTCCACCGCGTCCACGTCCGCCGCCGACAGGCCCGCGCTCGCCAGCGCCTGGCGGATCACGCGCTGCTGCGCGGGGCCGTTGGGGGCGGTCAGACCGTTGGACGCGCCGTCCTGGTTCACCGCGGAGCCACGGACCACCGCGAGGACCTCATGGCCGTTGCGGCGGGCATCGGAGAGGCGCTCCACCAGGAGCATGCCGACGCCCTCGCCCCAGCCGGTGCCGTCGGCGGCCTCGGCGAACGCCTTGCACCGGCCGTCCGTGGCCAGGCCGCGCTGGCGGCTGAACTCGATGAACGCCGACGGGGTCGACATCACGGTCACACCGCCGGCCAGCGCCATGGTGCACTCGCCCGACCGCAGCGCCTGGACCGCCAGGTGCAGGGCGACCAGCGACGACGAGCACGCCGTGTCGACCGTGACGGCGGGCCCCTGGAGTCCCAGGGTGTACGAGACGCGGCCCGAGACCACGCTCGCCGCGTTGCCGGTGCCGACCAGCCCCTCCGCGCTCTCGGCGGAGCCCAGCAACATTCCTGTGTAGTCCTGGCTGTTGGTGCCCGCGAAGACGCCGACGCGTGTGCCCCGTACCGAATCGGGGTCGATCCCGGCGCGCTCGAAAGCCTCCCAGGACGTTTCGAGGAGCAGCCGCTGCTGCGGGTCCATCGCCAGTGCCTCGCGCGGCGCGATACCGAAGAACGCGGCGTCGAACTCGGCCGCGCCTGCCAGGAACCCGCCTTCGCGGACGTACGAGGTGCCCTGCTGTTCCGGGTCCTCGCTGTAGAGCCGGTCGATGTCCCAACCCCGGTCGGCGGGCAGCGGGGAGATGGTGTCGGTGCCCGACTCCAGGAGCCGCCACAGCTCCTCCGGCGACTGGGCGCCGCCGGGGAAGCGGCAGCCCATGCCGACGATCGCGATCGGGTCATCGTCGAGGGCGGCCGGGGCCGCGAGCGGCTGGTCGTGCGCGGGGTCGGTACTGGTGCCCGCCAGTTCGTCGCGCAGGTGCCGGGCGAGGACGAGCGGGGTCGGATAGTCGAAGACCAGCGTGGCGGGCAGGGCAAGGCCGGTGCTGCTGCCTAGCAGGTTGCGCAGTTCCACAGCGGTGAGCGAGTCGAAGCCCAGGTCGCGGAAGGCGCGGGAGGGCTGTACCGCCTCCGTGGACGTGTGCCCGAGCACGGCTGCGGCCTGCCCGCTGACCAGGGCCAGCAGGATCTGCTCGTGCTCTCCCGCGGAGGCGCCCGACAGCCGGGCGCGCAGCGCTTCGGTGCCCTGTTCGGCCGACTTCGGCGCGGCGTCGGAGGCCGGCAGGGCGCGCACCTCGGGGAGTTCGCCGATGAATGCGGAGCGCCCGCTCGCCAGGAGCGTGGGGGCGAAGCGCGCCCAGTCCACGTCGGCGACGACGAGGTGGGCGGCGCCGTGTTCGACCGCCTGGCGGAGCGCGGCCATGGCCTGCTCGGGCGGCAGCGGCGGCATGCCGCCGCTGCGGACGCGTTCGGCGACCACCGGGTCGGCGGCCATGCCGGCCCCCGCCCAGGCGCCCCAGCCGATGGACGTGGCGGGCAGGCCGTGGGCGCGGCGGTCGGCCGCGAGCGCGTCGAGGAAGGCGTTGCCCGCCGCGTAGGCGCCCTGGCCGGCGTTGCCGAAGGTGGCGGCCAGCGAGGAGAAGAGGACGAACGCGGACAGGTCCAGGTCGCGGGTCAGTTCGTGGAGGTTGAGCCCGGCGTCGACCTTCGGCCGCAGGACCTTGACGACCTGCTCCGGGGTCATCGAGGCGAGCATGCCATCGTCGAGCACTCCGGCCGTGTGCACCACCGCGGTCAGCGGCTCGTCGGCGGGCAGCGATGTCAGCAGGGCGGCCAGCGCGTCGCGGTCGGCGGCGTCGCACGCGGCGACGGTGACCTCGGTGCCGAGCCCGGTCAGCTCGGCGACCAGCTCGGCGGCGCCGGGGGCGTCGTTGCCGCTGCGGCTGACGAGGACGAGGCGGGCGGCTCCGTTGCGGGCCAGCCAGCGTGCTGCGACGGCGCCGAGCGCGCCGGTGCCGCCGGTGACCAGGACGGTGCCGGAGGGCTGCCACGCCGTCCGGGTGGCCGCCGGTCCCGGGGCGGGCCTGGTGAGCCTGCGGGCGTGAACTCCCGTGGGGCGGATCGCGAGTTGGTTCTCGCCGTCGCGCGCCGCGAGGACGGCGAGCAGGCGACGTCCCGCGCGGGCGTCCAGCACGTCGGGCAGGTCGACGAGACCTCCCCAGCGTGCCGGTTCCTCGGCCGCCACGACCTGGCCGAGGCCCCAGAGCATCGCCTGTTCCGGGTGGGTCAGCGGGTCGGAGGCGCCCACGGAGACCGCACCGCGGGTGGCGAGCCACAGGGGCGCGGCGACCTGGGCGTCGCCCAGCGCCTGCACCAGTGCGAGGGTACGGAGCAGGGCTTCGGTGCCGTCCGCGCCACCGTTGGTCGGGCCCGTCAGGGACAGGACTCCGGCGACCGGCAGGGCCCGGCCCGGCTCGTCCGGTCCGCGCAGGGCTTCCCGGAGCCGCTCGGCGAGCGTGGCCCGCTCGTCATGTACGGCCCGCTCATCGTGTCCGGCCGTTCCGCCGGGTGTCCTCAGCCGTACGACGGTGGCACCCCGCCCGGTCAGGGCGCCGGCGGCCGCGTCGGTGGTGTCGTCGTCGGGGCCCACGACGAGCCAGGTACCGGCGGGCGCGGCGTCCTCGGCCTCCGGCACGGTCCGCCAACGGACCTCGTAGCGAAGGGAGTCGAGGGCGGACTGCTCCCGCCGGGCGCGCCGCCACTCGGCCAGTGCGGGCAGCACGACGCTCAGCGGCTGGTCCCCTTCCAGGGCCAGCGTCCCGGTCACGGCGTCCAGATCCGTGCGCTCCACGGCGGACCAGAATCCAGCCTCGGCGGGGTCCTCGCCGGCCGCGCCATCGGGGGCCGCCGTCCACATCAGGGACTCGGGCCAGTACCGGCTGCGCTGGAACGCGTAGGTGGGCAGGGGGACTTGACCGGCGCCGGGCAGGACGGCGGACCAGTCCGGGTTCCGTCCGCGCACGTGCAGGCGGGCCAGTGCGGTCAGTGCGGCCCTGGTCTCGGGGCGGTCGCCGCGCAGCACGGGGAAGGCGACGGCGGGTTCGGCCGCCGGGTCGGCGGTGCGGCCCGCCAGGCTGTCCGCCACCAGGGCGGAGAGCACACCGTCGGGACCCAGTTCGACGAAGGTGGTGACCCCCTGCTCGGCCAGGGTGCGGACGCTGTCGTCGAAGCGGACGGCCTGGCGCACATGGCGCACCCAGTGCTCGGCGGTGCAGATCTCCTCGGCGGGGACGATCGCGCCGGTGACGTTGGAGACGATCGGGATCCGCGGCGGACGGAACGTGATCCCCTGGGCGACCGCGCGGAAATCGTCGAGCATGGCGTCCATGTGCGGCGAGTGGAAGGCATGGCTCACCCGCAGCCGCTTGGTCTTGCGACCCTCGCCCTCGAAGTGCGTGGCAATCTCGAGAACCGCCGCCTCATCACCCGAAATCACCGTGGCGGACGGTCCGTTGAGCGCGGCGATCGAGACACCCTCGACCAGCAGCGGCAGGACCTCGTCCTCCGCCGCCTGGAGCGAGACCATCGCCCCGCGCTCCGGAAGGGCCTGCATCAGGCGGCCCCGGGCGGCGACCAGCGTGCCGGCGTCCTGGAGGGAGAGGACGCCCGCGACATGGGCGGCGGCCAGCTCGCCGATGGAGTGGCCCGCGAGCAGGTCGGGTTCGACACCCCAGTGGCGGAGGAGCCTGGACAGCGCGACCTCGACGGCGAACAGGGCGGCCTGGGTGTAGGCCGTCCGGTGCAGCAGACCGGCCTCGTCGCTCGCCTCCTCGGCGTACAGGACGTCGCGCAACGGGCGATCGAGGTGCGGGGCCAGCTCTGCGCAGACCTCGTCGAACGCCTCGCGGAACACGGGGAAGCGGGCGGCGAGTTCACGTCCCGTGCCGAGCCGCTGGCTGCCCTGCCCGCTGAACAGGAACGCGAGCTTTCCCTCCGTCACGGTGCCGCGCACCGGCCCCGCCTCGTCGGCCACGAGGGCGTCGAGGCCGCGCAGCAGCTCGTCGCGGTCCGCGCCGACGACGACCGCACGGTCCTCGAAGGCGGTGCGTGTGGTCGCCAGCGAGTGGGCGACGTCGACGGGGTCGTACTCGGGGTGCGCGGCGAGCAGAGCCCGCAGCCTGGCCGCCTGTCCGGCGAGCGCCGCCTTTCCGCGCGCGGATATCACCCAGGGGACGAGGCCGGGACGTACGTCCGCTGTGTCGCAATGTACGACTGCGTCGGGGCGTACATCCGCTGTGTCGGGGAGTGCGTCCGCGTCGGTGTCGGTGCGCCCGGCCTGCTCGTCGGCCTGTTCGATGATGACGTGGGCGTTGGTCCCGCTGATGCCGAACGACGAGACGCCCACGCGACGCGGCTCGCCCGTCTCGGGCCAGTCGGTCCGTTCCGTCAGAAGCCGCACCTGACCGGCCGTCCAGTCCACATGCGGTGTCGGGGCGTCCACGTGGAGGGTGGGCGGCAGCACTCCCTGCCGCATCGCCATGACCATCTTGATGATCCCGGCGACGCCGGCGGCGGCCTGCGTGTGACCGATGTTCGACTTCACCGATCCCAGCCACAGCGGGCGCTGCGCCGAGCGCTCCTGACCGTAGGTGGCCAGCAGCGCCTGCGCCTCGATGGGGTCGCCGAGTACCGTGCCGGTGCCGTGCGCCTCGACCGCGTCGACCTGCTCGGGGCCCAGGCGCGCGTCGGCGAGCGCCTGCTCGATGACGCGCTGCTGGGAGGGGCCGTTGGGCGCGGTCAGGCCGTTGCTCGCACCGTCCTGGTTGACCGCGGAGCCGCGGAGCACGGCGAGGACGCGGTGGCCGTTGCGTCGGGCGTCGGAGAGCCGCTCCACGAGGAGCAGCCCGACGCCCTCGGCGAAGCCGGTGCCGTCGGCCGCCGCGGCGAACGCCTTGCAGCGACCGTCCAGGGCGAGTCCGCGCTGTGCGCTGAAACTGCTGAACATGCCCGGGGTCGCCATCACGGTGACCCCTCCCGCGAGCGCCAGCGAGCACTCGCCCTTGCGCAGGGCCTGGGCGGCGAGGTGCAGCGCCACCAGCGACGAGGAGCACGCGGTGTCCACGGTGACCGCAGGCCCTTCGAGACCGAGGGTGTACGAGACCCGGCCGGACACCACGGCCGCGGCGCTGCCCGTGCCCATGTACCCCTCGAGCCCTGCCTCCGCCCCCATCAGCAGATAGGGGTAGTCCTGGCCGTTCGTGCCGGCGAAGACACCGGTCCGGCTGCCGCGCAGCGACTCCGGATCGATGCCCGCCCGCTCGAACGCCTCCCACGCCGTCTCCAGGAGCAGCCGCTGCTGCGGGTCGGTGGCCAGGGCCTCGCGCGGGCTGATGCCGAAGAACGCCGCGTCGAAATCGCCCGCGTCCTGGACGAAGCCGCCCTCGCCCGCGTACGACGCCCCGTCGGGCGCGGGCTGGAACACGCTGTCCAGGTTCCAGCCGCGGTCCGAAGGGAAGGGCGACAGGCCGTCGGTGCCCGCGGCGACCAGGTCCCACAGATCCTCCGGCGACCGCACGCCGCCCGGGTAGCGGCAGCTCATGCCGATGATGGCGATCGGCTCGGTGTCACGCTCCTCCATCTCGCGGATCCGCTCGTGTGCCGCTTCGAGATCGGTGCTGACCCGCTTCAGGAAGTACCGGAGCTTTTCTTCGTTCGCCATCGGGCGACCCCTCTGTCAGGAACTGCGGTGATCGTGGTGGGTGCCGCTGAGGGCGTTCAGGAGATGCCGAACTTCTTGCCGAGGAGCTCGAACATCTCGTCGTCGGAGGCGGATTCGATCTCCTCGCCGACCGGAGCCTCGTCGGCGGACCCGCCCTGCAGCCGGGCCATCAGTGCCTGCACGCGGCGCACCACCCGGGCCCGTCCCGCATCGTCCGGCGCGACCCCGGTCAGTTCCTTCTCGATCCGGTCCAGTTCCTCCAGCGCGGTCACGGCCATGGTCTCCCCGTCGCGTACGAGCTGCTCGCGCAGGAACCCGGCGAGGCGCTGCGGCGTCGGGTAGTCGAACGCCAGGGTGACCGGAAGCTTGAGGCCGGTCTTGGCGCCGATGCGGTTGCGCAGCTCGACGGCGGTGACGGAGTCGAAGCCCATCTCGCGGAAGGCGCGCTTGACCCCCACGGCCTCGGGTCCGGTGAGTCCGAGCACCGCCGCGACCTGCTCGCGCGCGGCCTCCAGGAGCAGTGCGTCCTGCTCCGCCTCGGAGAGCCCGGCGAGCCGCTGCACCAGCGCCGACTGCTCCTCACCGCCGGATCCCACCCGGCCCGTGCCGTCCTGCGCGATGCGGCGCACCTCGGGCACGTCGGCGAGGAGCGGGCTCGGCCGGGTCGCGGTGAAGGCGACGAAGAACCGCTCCCAGTCGATGTCCGCGATCAGCAGGCAGGTGGCGTCGTGCTCCACGGCCTGCCGCAGCGCGCCCGCGGCCGCCTCGGGCGCCATCTCGCGCAGCCCGTGCCGGTTGAGGGTCTCGCCGAACTCGCCTTCCGCCATGCCGCCGCCGCCCCAGGCGCCCCAGGCGATGGAGGTGGCCACCAGACCCGCGGCCCTGCGCTCCTGGGCCAGCGCGTCGAGGTAGGCATTGCCCGGTGCGTAGTTGCCCTGGCCCGGGGTGCCGACGATGCCGCCGAACGAGGAGAACAGCACGAAGGCCGACAGGTCGTGGTGGCGTGTCAGCTCGTCCAGGTTCCGCGCGGAACTGGCCTTGGCGTGCAGGGAGTTGGAAAGCTGGTCCGGGGTGAGCGTGTCGAGCAGGCCGTCGTCGAGCGCGGCCGCTGTGTGCACGACGCCGGTCAGCGGATGCTCGGCGGGCACGGCGGCGACGACCTCCGCCAGCGCGTCCCGGTCACCCGCGTCGCACGCGGTGACGGTCACACGGGCGCCCAGCGCGGTCAGTTCGTCCCGCAGGGCCTGGGCGCCGGGCGCGTCCGGGCCGCGACGGCTGACCAGCAGCAGGTGCTCGGCGCCCTCGCGGGCCAGCGAGCGCGCGACGTGCCCGCCGAGCGCGCCGGTTCCGCCGGTGATGAGCGTCGTGCCCTTCGGGTCCCAGCGCCGGGTGCCGGGGGCGGCGCCGAGCCGGGCGCGGTTGAGGCGGCGTACGAATGTGCCGGACTGCCGCACGGCCAATTGGTCCTCGTCACCGGCCCCGCCGAGCGCGCCGCTCAGCATCGCGGCCGTCCGTTCGTCCAGGGTCGCCGGAAGGTCGATCAACCCACCCCAGCGGTCGGGGTGTTCGAGCGCGGCGACGCGCCCCATGCCCCAGGCCATGGCCTGCTCGGGTCCGGCGATGGGGTCGGCGGGTCCCACCGACACCGCGCCGCGCGTGGCACACCAGAGCGGCGCGGACACTCCGGCCTCGCCGAGCGCCTGCAGCAGTGCGACGGTGGCCGCGTAGCCACGTGGCACGTCCGGCAGTTCGGGGTGCGGCGCGTGGTCGAGCTGGAGGAGCGACAGCACGCCCGCGATGTCGGCGGGCAGGTCGTGGCCGGCGAACAGGTCGCGCCGCAGCTTGCCCCCGTCGACCGTCACGGGCAGCACCTGGGCGCCGTGGTCGGCGAGCGCCGCGAGGCACCCAGCGGTCAGGGCGTCCTCGGCGTGGGTCTCGGGCACGACGACGAGCCAGTGGCCGGACAGCCGGGCGGCGGACGCATCGGGCAGCGGACGCCAGGCGACCTCGTACCGCCAGTCGTCGACGGTGGACAGCTCGCGGGTGCGGCGGCGCCACGAGGACAGCGCGGGCAGCATCGCACCCAGGGCCGAGCGGGCGTCGTCGCCGCCCTCGATGTCCAGTGTGCCGACGAGGCCGTCGAAATCCTCCTGCTCGACAGCGGACCAGAACTGGGCGTCGGCGAGCGACAGCTCGGCCGCCCCGCCGACGGGCGCCTCCATGACCGGACGCAGGTCGTCGATCCAGTAGCGCTGCCGTTGGAAGGGGTAGGTGGGCAGGTCCACGCGGGTGGCCCGCTGCCCCGCGAACACCGCCTCCCAGTCCAGTTCGACACCATGAACGTGTGCTTCGGCCGCCGAGGTCATGAAGCGGTGCGCCTCGTCCTCGTCACGACGCAGGGTCCCCAGCGCCACCGCGTCGTCCCGGCCCGCCTCCTCGAAGATCTCCTGCAACCCCAGATTCAACACGGGATGCGGGCTCACCTCGATGAACACGGACAGACCATCACTGGCAGCCGCCCGCACCGCCCGCTCGAACTCCACCGTGGAGCGCAGATTCCGGTACCAGTAACCGCCGTCCAGACCCGACGTGTCATCCAGCAGCGCACCGGTCAGCGTGGAGTAGAACGGCACCCGGCCCGACACCGGCGCAACCCCCGCCAGCAGACCCGCCAGCTCCTCTTCGATCAGCTCCACCTGAGCCGAGTGCGACGCATAGTCCACCGCGATCCGCTTCGCCCGCACGCCTTGTCCCGTGCAGGACACCACCAGCTCATCCAGTGCCCCCGGCTCACCCGACACCACCACCGACGACGGACCATTCACCGCCGCCACCGAGATCCGGCCGTCCCACACGGTCAGGCGCTCACGCACCTCCGCCACCGGAAGCGACACCGACACCATCCCGCCACCACCCGACAACGCCAGCAGGGCCTTGGAGCGCAGGGCCACCACCCGCGCACCGTCCTCCAACGACAGACCCCCGGCGACCACCGCCGCCGCGATCTCACCCTGCGAGTGACCGATCACCGCCGCCGGCACCACACCACACGCCCGCCACAACTCCGCGAGCGACACCATCACCGCCCACAGGACCGGCTGCACCACATCCACCCGGTCGAAGCCCGGGGCGCTCTCCTCGCCACGTACGACATCCAGCAGAGACCAGTCCGTGAACGGCTCCAACGCCGCACCGCACTCCGCCATCCGCCCCGCGAACACCGGCGACGACTCCAACAACCCCGCAGCCATACCCACCCACTGCGCACCCTGACCCGGGAACACGAACACCGGACGCACAGCCCGGCCCGCCACACCCCGCACCACATCCCCAACAGCACGCCCCTCGACCACCGCCGACAACGCACCCACCAAAGAACCCACATCACCCGCAAGCGCCACCGCACGATGGCTGAACTTCGTCCTGCCCGTGGCGAGCGAGTATCCGAGATCCGCTATCCCGACCTCTGGATGGCCCGTCACATATGTCTGCAAGCGGCGGAGTTGATCCTCAAGGGCCTGTTCCGTGCGGGCGGACAGGACAACCGGGAGCGGCACTCCGTCCAGCGGTGCCCTGCGGTCCGTGTCCTGCTGCTCACCCTCCTTCCGCTCACCCTCCGGCTGCTCACCCTCCGGCCGCTCCGCCTCGGGCCCGTGCTCCTCCGGCGGTTCCTGTTCGATGATGACGTGCGCGTTGGTGCCGCTGACTCCGAAGGAGGAGATGCCGCCGCGGCGCGGCTGGCCGGTCTCCGGCCAGGGCGTGGGGTCGGTCACCAGGGCCATGCGCCCGTCGGACCAGTCGATGTGCGTCGTGGGGTTCTCGACGTGCAGGGTGGGCGGCAGCGTGCCGCGCTGCACGGCCATGACCATCTTGATCAGCCCCGCCGCTCCCGCGGCGGCCTGGGTGTGACCGATGTTCGACTTGACCGAGCCGAGCCACACCGGGCGGCCTGCGGGTCGGTCCTGGCCGTACGTGGCGGCCAGCGCCTGCACCTCGATCGGGTCGCCCAGCGTCGTCCCCGTGCCGTGCGCCTCCACGAGATCGACCTGGGCCGGGGACAGGCGCGCGTCGGCCAGGGCCTGGCGGATGACGCGCTGCTGTGCGGGGCCGTTGGGGGCGGTGAGGCCGTTGCTCGCGCCGTCCTGGTTGATCGCCGAGCCGCGGACGACGGCCAGCACCTTGTGCCCGTTGCGCCGGGCGTCGGAGAGCCGCTCGACCAGGAACATGCCGATGCCCTCGCCCCAGCCCGTGCCGTCCGCGTCGGCGGAGAACGCCTTGCAGCGGCCGCTGCTCGACAGTCCGCGCTGCCGGCTGAACTCGGTGAACGCGCCGGGGCTCGACATCAGGGTGACCCCGCCGGCCAGTGCCATGGAGCACTCGTTCCTGCGCAGCGACTGGCAGGCCATGTGCAGCGCCACCAGCGACGAGGAGCAGGCCGTGTCGACGGTGACGGCGGGGCCGTTGAAGCCGAAGGTGTAGGCGACCCGGCCGGAGGCGACGCTGCTGGTGTTGCCGACGCCGAGGTAGATCTCGGTGCCCTCCGGCGGGACGAACACCGTGCTGCCGTAACCCTGGTAGGAGGTGCCGACGAACACGCCGGTCTGACTGCCGCGCAGGGTCGACATGTCGATGCCGGCCCGCTCGACGGCCTCCCACGACGCTTCCAGGACGAGCCGCTGCTGCGGGTCCATCGCCAGCGCCTCGCGCGGGCTGATCCCGAAGAACTCGGGGTCGAAGTCCGGGATGTCGTAGACGAATCCGCCTTCGAGCGTGTAGCTGCGGGCGGGCTCGTCGGGGTCCCGGAAGAAGAGCCCTTCAAAGTCCCAGCCGCGGTCCTCGGGGAACGGGGAGAGCGCGTCGACCTTCGACATCATGATCTGCCACAGGTCTTCGGGGGTACGCACGCCGCCCGGGAAGCGGCAGCTCATCGCGGTGATCGCGATGGGCTCGCTGTCCTTGGTCTCGGCGGCGTGCAGCCGGCCGCGGGTCTCCTGCAGGTCGGCGGTAACCCGCCGCAGGAAATAGCGGAGCTTGTCGTTGTCGGTCATGGCCTGGGTCCCCCCTCGGAGCGGTTCGGTCGGGTGCTGCGGTGTGTTCACGAGATGCCGAACTCCTTGCCGAGGAAGTCGAAGATCTCCTCGTCGCTCGCGGCGTCCAGGTCCTTGGGCGCCGCCGACGGTTCCGCGGCGACCCGGACATCGCCCCACTTCGCGAGCATGTCGTTGAGCCGCAGGGTGATCCGTGTGCGCTGCTCGTCGTCGGAGCCGACGGCGGCGAGCAGGTTCTCCAGGCGGTCGATGCCCGCGAGCACCGGTGCGTCCGAGGCGCCCGCCACGTCCGGGACGACCTCGGACCGCAGGTACGCGGCCAGTTCGGCCGGGGTCGGGTAGTCGAAGACGAGCGTCGCGGGGAGTCGGAGACCGGAGGCCGCGTTGAGCCGGTTGCGCATGTCGACGGCGATGAGCGAGTCGAAGCCCAGCTTCTTGAAGGCCATGTCCGGTTCGACGGCCGCCGCCGACGCGTGGCCGAGCACGGCCGCGGCGTGGGTGCGGACCAGGTCGAGCACCACGCGGTCGCGGTCCTCCTCGGAGAGCCCGGCCAGGCGCTGTGCCAGGCCGACTCCGCCGGTGCCGGTGGCGTCGTCGCCCGCGGCGGCGCGCGGCGCCGCGGCACGGACCAGCTTCCGCATCAGCGGCGGCAGCGTGCCGGCCATCGCCTGGGCGCGCAGGGCCGTGAGGTCCAGGCGCACGGGCAGCAGCAGCGGTTCGCCGGCCGCCGTGCCGAGGTCGAACAGGGTGAGGCCCGCCTCGGTGCTGAGGCCGGTGACCCCGCCGCCGCTCATGCGGAGCACCTCCGCGTCACTGAGGTGTCCGGTCATGCCGCTGGCCTGCGCCCAGAACCCCCAGGCGAGGGTGGTGGCCGGGAGCCCGGCCGCGCGGCGGTGGTGGGCGAGCGTGTCCTGGAAGGCGTTGGCCGCGGCGTAATTGCCCTGGCCGGAGCTGCCGAGGGTGCCCGCGGCCGAGGAGAACATCACGAACGCCTTCAGCGCGCTGTCCCGCGTCAGCTCGTGCAGGTGCACGGCGGCGTCGACCTTGGGGCGCAGCACCGCGTCGAGGCGTTCGTCGGTGAGCGAGGTGATGACACCGTCGTCGAGAACGCCGGCGGCGTGCACCACCGCGGTCAGCGGGTGCGCGTCGTCGATGTCCTCGACGACGCGCGCCAGTTGGTCCCGGTCCGCCGTGTCGCAGGCGACGGCGTGCGCTTGGGCGCCCGCGTCGCGCAGTTCGGCGAGCAGTTCGGCGGCGCCGTCGGCGGCGGCGCCCTGCCTGCTGAGGAGCAGCAGGTGGCGTACGCCGTGCCGGTCGACGAGGTGGCGGGCGAGGGAGCTGCCCAGGGTGCCGGTGCCACCGGTGATGAGTACGGTGCCCCGGTCGTCGAAGGCGGTGTCGGGCGCGGGATCGGCCGCCGGTCCGGTGCGGACCAGGCGGGGCACCAGCACGGTGCCTTCGCGCAGGGCGAACTGCGGCTCGGGCAGGGTGAGCGCCGCGGGCAGGGCCTGCCACGAGGCCTCGCTGTCGTCGGCGTCCACCAGGACGAACTGGTCGGGGTGTTCGGCCTGCGCCGAGCGGACGAGGCCCCAGGCCGGTGCGGCGGTCAGGCCGTCGACGGTCTCGCCCGCGACGGTGGCCACCGCGCCCGAGGTGCGGATCACCAGCCGTGCGGCGGTGAGGCGTTCGTCGGCCAGCCAGCGCTGGAGCAGGGCGAGCGTGGCACGGGCGACCGTGTGCGCGTCCTGTGCGATGTCGCCTGTCGCGTCACCTGTTCCGGCACCCGTCGTGTCCGTCGCGGCGTCGCCCGCGGTGAGGGCTCCGAGGGTGACGACCACGGCGTCGGGCAGCGGGGCGCCCTTCTCGACCTCCGTGAGGAGTGCGGCCAGGTCCGGGTGGGTGTCCGTGCGCACGCCCGCCGCGGTGAGGGGCGCGGGGTCGGTGCCCAGGACCGCCCAGTGCAGGCCCGTGGGCACGGCGGCCACGGGGGCCTCGGCCCACTCCAGCCGGAACAGCGAGTCGTGGTCGCCGTGTCCCGCGGTCTTGAGCTGCCGGGGGTCGACGGGGCGCATGTCCAGGGAGTCGACCGTCGCCACGGGGGCGCCCGTGCCGTCGGCCACCTGGAAGGCGATGCCGTTGGCGCCGCTCGGGGAGAGCCGCACGCGCAGCACCGACGCTCCGGTCGCGTACACGCGCACACCGCGCCACGCGAACGGCAGCCGCGGCTTGCCCGCGTCCTCGCCGCGTCCCTGACCCGGGCCGAAGGTGCCGAGCCCCATCGCCTGCAGGGCGGCGTCGAACAGCGCCGGGTGCAGCCCGAAGTCGGCGGCTTCGGCGCGGCCGTCCTCGGGCAGGGCCACCTCGGCGTAGATGTCCTCGCCCGACTGCCAGGCGGAGCGCAGGCCCTGGAACATCGGGCCGTAGTCGAAGCCGAGGAGTGCGGCCTGTTCGTAGACGCCTTCGAGTTCCAGCGCGGTGGCCGCGGGGGGCGGCCAGGCCGCGAAGTCGAAGCCGGGGTCCGGCGCGCCGTCGCGGACGGCGAGCACACCGGTGGCGTGCCGCAGCCAGGGGCGTTCGCCGGAGTCCTCCGCGGCGGGGCCGGCGGGGCGGGAGTGGACGGTCAGCGGGCGGTGTCCGGTGCCGTCCGGCGCCCCCACCACGAGCTGCACCTGGATGGCGCCCCGTTCGGGCAGCACCAGCGGTGCCTCCAGGGTGAGTTCCTCCACTAGGTCGCAGCCGACCTGCTGGGCCGCGCGCAGGGCCATCTCCACGAAGCCGGTGCCCGGCAGCAGGATGGTCTCCATGACGACGTGGTCGGCGGTCCAGCGCTGCGTCTGCGCCGACAGCTGTCCGGTGAACAGATGGCTGTCCGTGTCGGCGAGCGTCACCGCGGCGGCCAGCATCGGGTGGTCGGTCGCGCCGAGCCCGATGGAGGCCGCGTCACCCGGGCCGCCGGTCCTGATGGGCAGCCAGTAGCGGCGGTTCTGGAAGGCGTACGTGGGCAGGTCGGCCCGCCGTGCGTCGCGTCCGGCGAACAGTGCCGTCCAGTCGAGGCCGGCGCCGTGGACGTACGCGGTGGTCAGCGACGTGAGGAAGCGTGCGGGGCCGCCCTCTTCCCGGCGCAGCGAACCGAGCACGGCGCCGTTCGTCTGTGCGTCGTCCAGGGTCTCCTGGAGTCCGACGGCCAGGACGGGATGGGGGCTGATCTCGACGAAGACGGAGTGGCCGGAGCGGAGCAGTCCGCGGGTGGCCTCTTCGAGCCGGACGGTCCGGCGGAGGTTGCGGTACCAGTACTCGGCGTCCATGACCGTGGTGTCCAGGAGTTCACCGGTCACCGTGGAGTGCAGCGGCACGTCCGAGGCGCGGGGGGTGATGCCGGCCAGGACCTCGCCGAGCCGCTCGTGGATCCGCTCCACGTGGGCGCTGTGCGAGGCGTAGTCGACGTCGATCCGCTTGGCCCGCAGGCCCTCGGCGGTGCAGGTGGCGAGCAGGTCGTCCAGTGCGTCGGCGTCGCCGGAGACCACGACGGACGAGGGGCCGTTGACTGCCGCGACGGACAGCCTGCCGTCCCAGCGGGCGATCCGTTCCCGCACCCGGTCGACCGGTTCCGGCACCGATGCCATGCCGCCGAGGCCGGAGAGTTCCAGGATCGCCTTGCTGCGCAGTGCCACCACGCGGGCGGCGTCGTCCAGGGACAGCGCCCCGGCCACGCAGGCGGCGGCGATCTCGCCCTGCGAGTGGCCGACGACGGCGGCGGGTTCGACGCCGCCCGCCCGCCACAGCTCGGCGAGCGACACCATCACCGCCCACAGCGCGGGCTGTACGACGTCGACCCGGTCGAAGCCCGGTGCGCCGGGCTCGCCGCGCAGCACGTCGAGCAGCGACCAGTCGGTGTACGCCGAGAGGGCCGTCGCGCATTCACGCAGCCGCTCGGCGAACACCGGTGAGGAGTCGAGGAGTTCGAGCGCCATGCCCGCCCACTGGGCGCCCTGGCCGGGGAAGGCGAAGACGACCTTGGGCGGTTCGGCGGGGGCGGTGCCCTGGACGAGTCCGGGGGCTCCGGTGCCGTCCGCGAGGGCGGCGAGCCCGTGCAGCAGCTCGTCCCGGTCACCGGCGACAAGCGCGGCCCGGTGGGCGAGCCTGGCGCGGCCGGTGGCCAGCGACCAGCCGACGTCGGCGAGGGCTGCGTCCTGGTGGGCCAGCAGGTGCGAGCGGAGCCGGGCGGCCTGCTCGCGCAGGGCGTCCGCGGAGCCCGCGGACAGCACGAACGGCAGCGCGGGCGTGCCGATCAGGGGTTCGTCGGCGGCCGCGGCCGGTGCGTCCGCCGCCGGGTCGGCGGCGGGCTCCGTACCCGCGTCGTCGCCCTGTTCGAGGACGACGTGCGCGTTGGTGCCGCTGATACCGAAGGAGGACACGGCCGCGCGGCGCGGCCTGCCGGTCTCGGGCCACGGCACTGCTTCCTGGAGCAGCGACACCGCGCCCGCCGTCCAGTCGACGTGGGAGGTGGGCTCGTCCAGGTGGAGGCTGCGCGGCGCCGTTCCGTGCCGCATCGCCATGACCATCTTGATGATCCCGGTGACGCCCGCGGCCGCCTGGGCGTGGCCGATGTTGGACTTGATGGAGCCGAGCAGCAGCGGCCGGTCGGCGGGGCGGTCCTGGCCGTAGGTGGCGAGGACCGCCTGGGCCTCGATGGGGTCGCCCAGCTTGGTGCCGGTGCCGTGCGCCTCGACGACGTCGACGTCCGCGGTGCCGAGCCCCGCGTTGGCCAGGGCCTGGCGGATGACGCGCTGCTGGGAGGGGCCGTTGGGCGCGGTGAGGCCGTTGCTCGCGCCGTCCTGGTTGATCGCCGAGCCGCGGAGCACCGCGAGCACCGGGTGACCGTTGGCGCGGGCGTCGGACAGCCGCTCGACGAGCAGCACGCCGACGCCCTCGCTCCAGCCGGTGCCGTCGGCGGACTCGGCGAAGGCACGGCAGCGCCCGTCCGAGGCGAAGCCGCCCTGCCCGCTGAGCCCGGCGAAACCGGCCGGGGTGGCCATGACCATGACGCCGCCGGCCAGCGCCATCGAGCACTCGTCCTGCCGCAGCGCCTGGGCCGCCAGGTGCAGTGCCACCAGCGACGAGGAGCAGGCGGTGTCGACGGTGACCGCCGGGCCCTCCAGTCCGAACGTGTAGGAGACGCGGCCGGAGATGACGCTGGCGGTGGTGCCGGTCAGGATGTACCCGGCGTTGCTGTCCTCCGCCTGCTGGAGCAGTCCGGTGTAGTCCTGGCCGCTGGAGCCCACGAAGACGCCGGTGCGGGAGCCGCGCAGCGAGGTCGGGTCGATGCCCGCCGCCTCGACGGCCTCCCAGGCGGACTCCATCATCAGCCGCTGCTGCGGGTCCATCGCGATCGCCTCGCGCGGCGATATCCCGAAGAACGCGGGGTCGAAGTCGCCCGGGGCGGCGAGGAATCCGCCGCTGAGCCCCTCGATGTCCCAGCCGCGCTCAGCGGGTACGTCGGTGATGGCGTCCACGCCGTCGGCCACCATGCGCCACAGGTCCTCGGGGGTTTCCACGTTCCCCGGCAGCCGGCAGCTCATGCCGACGATGGCGATGGGTTCGTCGCTGTCGACGGCCCTGACCGGGCCGGGGGTTCCGGCGGGTGCGGCCGATCCCGCCAGGAGCGAGGCCACGTGCGCGGCGAGCGCGGCGGGGGTCGGGTAGTCGAAGACGAGGGTGGAGGGCAGGCGCAGCCCGGTGACGAGGTTCATGCGGTTGCGCATCTCGATCGCGGTGAGCGAGTCGAAGCCGAGGTCGTTGAAGGCGCGTCCGGCGCCGATCTCGTCCGGTGCGGCGTAGCCGAGTACGGCGGCGGCCTGGGTCCGCACCAGCTCCAGGACCGCTGCCGCCCGGTCGTCCTCGTCGAGGCCCGCCAGTCGCTGCGCGAGTGGTTCCTCGCCGGAGCCGCCGCTCTGCGCGGCGGGCCTGGCCGGCAGCCGCACCAGGCCGCGCAGCAGCGGCGGCACGGCGTCGGCCGTGGTGGCACCGCGCAGCCCGGACACGTCCAGGGGTGCGGGCACCAGGGTCGCGTCGTCCAGGGTGCGTGTGGCGTCGAACAGGGCCAGGCCGTCCGCCGACTCCAGCGAGCCGACACCGGACCTGCCGATCCGGCTCAGCTGGGTGTCGTCGAGGCTCGCGGCCATGCCGCTGCGCTCGGCCCACAGGCCCCAGGCGAGCGAGGTCGCGGCGAGGCCGCGGGCGCGGCGGTGCTGGGCGAGGGAGTCCAGGAAGACGTTGGCCGCGGCGTAGTTGCCCTGTCCCGCGCCGCCGAGGGTGGCGGCGACCGAGGAGAACATGATGAACGCGGACAGGTCCAGGTCCTTGGTGAGTTCGTGCAGCGCGACCGCGGCATCCACCTTGGGCCGCAGCACCGCGGTGACGCGCGCCGGCGTCAGCGCGTTGAGCACGCCGTCGTCGGTGATGCCCGCGGCGTGCACGACGGCGGTCAGCGGATGCTCGGCGGGGACGGCGGCCAGGAGCTCACCGAGCCGGGCCCGGTCGGCCACGTCGCAGGCCGCGACGGTCACCGTGGCGCCGAGGCCGGTGAGTTCGGCCTCCAGTTCGGCCGCGCCAGGCGCCTGCGGGCCGCTCCTGCTGACGAGCAGCAGCCGCTCGACTCCGTGCGCGGTGACCAGGTGCCTGGCGAACAGCTTGCCGAGCGTGCCGGTGGCGCCGGTCATCAGAACGGTGCCGCCGGGCCTGCCGAGGAGCGGTGCGTCGGCGGGGGCCTCGGGCGCCGCCGCGCGGGCGAGCCGGGGCACCCTCACCTGTCCCGCCCTGATGGCGCACTGCGGTTCGCCGCCGGCCAGGGCCTGCGGGAGCGCGCGGTGCGAGGCGGGCAGTCCGTCGAGGTCGACGAGGGTGAACCGGCCGGGGTTCTCCGACTGCGCCGAGCGGATCAGGCCCCACACGGTGGCCTGTGCGACGTCCTCGACCTCGTCGTCGGCGGTGGCGCCGACCGCGCCTCTGGTGACGAAGACCAGGCGGGTGTACGCGAACCGGTCGTCCTCTACGAGGATCTGGGCGAGCGCGAGGGCACGGGCGGCGGCTCCGTGCGCCGACTCGACGGTGTCCGTGCCGGGTTCGGACACACAGGGGACGAGGAGAACGTCGGGCACCGGCCCGCCCGCCTCGACGGCCTCGCCGAGCTCCACCAGGTCCGGGTACCGCAGGTTCGCGGGCAGCCCGAAGGAGATGTCGCCGAGGACGGCCCAGCCGCTGGTGTCCGGCGCCGTGCCGGTCTCCGTGAGCACCGGCCACTCGACGCGGAAGAGACGGTCGTGGTGGGCACTGCGGGCGACGTCGAGCTGCTCGGCGGAGACCGGGCGCAGCGCCGTGGCCTCGACGGAGGCGACGGGTGCCCCGGTGCCGTCGGCCAGCGCGACCGACACGGTGTGGCTGCCGGTCGGGGTGAGCCGCACCCGCAGCTCGGCGGCGCCCGCGGCGTACAGGGAGACTCCGGTCCAGGAGAAGGGCAGCCGCTCCTGGCCGGACTCCGTGCCGTCGTCGGAGCCCAGCATGGCCCGCGAGTGCATCGCGGCGTCGAACAGGGCGGGGTGCAGGCCGAACCTGCCGGCCTCGGCGGCCGGTTCCTCCGGCAGACGGACCTCCGCGAAGACCTCTTCGCCGCGCCGCCACACCGACCGCAGGCCCTGGAAGGCGGGCCCGTAGCCGTAGTTGGCGGCGTCGAGCGTGGCGTAGAAGTCGTCCATGGGAATCCGGACGGCCTCCGGGGGCGGCCAGGCGGTGAAGTCGCTCCAGTCGGGTGCCGCGGCCTGGCCGGGGGCGAGCACTCCGCTGGCGTTGCGGGTCCAGCCGTCCTCGCTCTGTGCGTCGTCGGCCCGCGAGTGGACGTACAGCTCGCGGTGTCCGCTCTCGTCGAGGGTGCCGACGCTCATCTGTACGGCGACGCCGCCCTCGGCGGGAAGGATGAGCGGCGCCTCCAGGTTGAGCTCCACGATCTGCCCGCAGCCGAGCTGGTCGCCGGCGTGGATGGCCAGCTCGACGAAGGCGGTGCCGGGCAGCAGGACGGTGCCGAGGACGGTGTGGTCGGCGAGCCAGGGGTGGGTCTGCAGGGAGAGTCTGCCGGTGAACAGCATGCCGTCGTCGCCGGCCAGGGCGACCGCGGCGCTGAGCAGCGGGTGCTCGGCCGAGCGCAGCCCCATGGCGGTGGCGTCGCCGGCCCAGGCGGCGGACAGCTTCGGCCAGTACGGCGCCCGCTGGAAGGCGTAGGTGGGCAGCGCGGTCATGAGCGCGCCGGTGCCTTCGAAGAGGGCCGTCCAGTCCGGGCCGCTGCCGTGGACGTGCAGTTCGGTGAGGGCGGTGACGAGCGCATGGCCCTCGGGCCTGTCGGTGCGCAGCGCGGGGACGAAGGCGGGCTCCGCGGCCCCCGCGGGGAGATCGGTCAGGCAGTCCTGGCCCAGGGCGGTCAGTACGCCGCCGGGGCCGATCTCCAGGAACGCGGTGACGCCGTGGTCGGCGAGCGCCCGGATCCCGTCGTGGAAGCGGACGGCGGCACGGACGTGGCGCACCCAGTAGTCGGGGTCGGCCAGTTCCTTGGCGGCGATGACGCCGCCGGTCACGTTCGAGACGAGGGGCAGTTCGGGCGCGCGGAACTCCAGGGTCCCCGCGAACTTCCCGAACTCTTCGAGCATGGCGTCCATGTGCGGCGAATGGAAGGCATGGCTCACCCGCAGCCGCTTGGTCTTGCGCCCCTCGCGCTCGAAGTGCGCGGCGATCTCGAGAACCGCCGTCTCATCACCCGAAATCACCGTGGCGGAAGGCCCGTTGAGCGCGGCGATGGACACTCCGTCGACCAGCAGCGGCAGGACCTCGTCCTCCGCCGCCTGCAAGGACACCATCGCGCCTCCGGTCGGGAGCGCCTGCATCAGACGACCCCGCGCGGCCACCAGAGCGGCAGCGTCTTCGAGGGACAGCACGCCGGCTACGTACGCGGCCGACAGCTCACCGATCGAGTGACCCAGCAGGTAATCCGGCTTCACGCCCCACGACGTCACCAGCTCGAACAGGGCGACTTCGAGGGCGAACAGACCGGCCTGCGTGAACTGCGTCCGGTCCAGCAGCTCACCCTCGCCCTCACCGAAGACGACCCCACGAAGCGGCGTCTCCAAGTGCCGGTCCAGCTCCCCGCAGACCGCGTCGAAGGCCTCGGCGAACACCGGGAACGCCGCGTGGAGCTCACGCCCCATGCCGACCCGCTGCGAGCCCTGCCCGGAGAAGAGGAAGCCGAGCAGTCCGCTCTCCGGGGCGGTGCCGCGGGTCACGCCGGCGGCCGACTCCCCGGAGACCAGCGCCCGCAGGCCGCGCAGCAGGCTCTCGCGGTCCGTGCCGACGACGGCGGCCCGGTGGTCGAGGGCCGCACGGCTGGTGGCGAGCGAGAAGGCCACGTCCAGCGGGCTCGCTTCGGTGGTCTCCGCGTACGAGAGGACCTGCGCGGCCTGTGCCAGCAGGGCCTGCTCTGTCTTGCCCGACACCGTCCACGGCAGCACGGGGAGCCCGGCCGCCGGGCCGGTCTCCTGCGGTGCGGGGGCCTCCGCGGCGGGCGCCTCCTCGATGACCGTGTGGGCGTTCGTCCCGCTCATGCCGAACGAGGAGATGCCGAACCGCTTCGGGCGGTCCGTCGCGGGCCAGGGCGTCGCCTCGGTCAGCAGCCGGACCGCACCGGCCGACCAGTCGACGTGCGGGGTGGGTTCGTCGATGTGCAGCGAGCGGGGCAGCGTCCCGTGCCGCATCGCCTCGATCATCTTGATGATGCCCGCGACACCGGCGGCCGCCTGGGTGTGGCCGATGTTGGACTTGACGGAGCCGAGCAGCAGCGGCCGGTCGTCGGGCCGGTTCTGCCCGTACGTAGCGAGCAGCGCCTGCGCCTCGATCGGGTCGCCCAGCGTCGTACCCGTACCGTGCGCCTCCACCGCGTCCACGTCCGCCGAGGACAATCCGGCGTTGGCCAGGGCCTCTTGGATGACGCGCTGCTGCGAAGGCCCGTTGGGGGCGGTCAGACCGTTGCTCGCACCGTCCTGGTTCACCGCGGAACCGCGTACGACCGCGAGGATCCGGTGGCCGTTGCGGCGGGCGTCGGAGAGGCGCTCCAGGAGCAGCAGACCCGCACCCTCGGCCCAGCCAGTGCCGTCGGCAGCCTTCGCGAAGGCCTTGCAGCGGCCGTCCGTGGCCAGGCCGCGCTGCCGGCTGAACTCGATGAACGCACCGGGCGTCGACATGATCGTCACGCCGCCGGCCAGCGCCAGCGAGCACTCGCCCTGTCGCAGCGCCTGCGCGGCCAGGTGCAGCGCGACCAGCGACGACGAGCAGGCCGTGTCGACGGTGACGGCGGGACCCTCCAGGCCGAACGTGTAGGACAGCCGCCCCGACACCACGCTGGCCGCGGTGCCCGTCAGACCGTAGCCCTCGACGCTGTCCGGCGAGAACTGCAGCAGCGACGCGTAGTCCTGGCCGCTGGACCCGGCGAACACGCCGACGCGCTCACCCGACAGCGACAGCGGGTCGATGCCCGCCCGCTCGAACGCCTCCCACGCCGTCTCCAGGAGCAGCCGCTGCTGCGGGTCCATCGACAGCGCCTCGCGGGGGCTGATGCCGAACAGGCCCGGGTCGAACTCCGTCGCCCCGTCGAGGAATCCGCCCGACTGCACATAGGACGTGCCCGCGGCGTCGGGGTCGGCGTCGTAGAGCCGCGTGGTGTCCCAGCCGCGGTCGTCCGGGAAGGGCGACATCGCGTCGCCGTCCTCGGCGACGAGCCGCCACAGGTCCTCGGGGCTCGCGACCCCGCCGGGGAAGCGGCAACTCGTCGCGACGATCGCGATGGGCTGCTGCTCCTCGGACTCCACCTCGCGCAGACGCTGCCGGGTCTGATGGAGGTCGGCCGTCACCCGCTTGAGGTACTCGAGGAGCTTTTCGTCAGCCACCATTACCGCTAACCCCTTTGTATAGAACCGAAGTACGGTGCCGTCGCATCAGGAGGCCCCAAGTTCGTTGTCGATGAATGCCAGGACCTCGTCGGCCGAGGCCGACTGCAGCTTCTCGGCGACGGCGGCCCCGTCACCCCCTGCGGGCTCCTCGTCCCAGCCGGCGAGGATGTCCCTCAGCCGCGCCCCGATCCGGTGCCGCGCGGTGCGGTCCGCTGAGAGCGTCGCAAGGCTCGCCTCGAGCCGGTCGAGCTCCGCGAGGACCGGCACGGTCTGCGGCTCCGCGTCGCGGCCCGCCTCGCCCTTGAGGAAGGCGGCGAGGATGACCGGCGTGGGGTGGTCGAACGCCAGCGTCACCGGCAGCCGCAGGCCGGTGCGGGTGCTGAGCCGGTTGCGCAGCTCCACGGCGGTCAGCGACTCGAAACCGAGGTCCCGGAAGGGCCGCTTGGGTCCGATGGCCTCGATGTCGGTGTAGCCCAGCGCCCCGGCCGCCTCGGTACGCACCAGCTCCAGGAGCATCTGGCCGATTTCCACGTCCGAGAGCTCGGCCACGGCACGCCGGAACTCCGCCGTGTCGTCCGCGCCGGTCTCCCCCGCCTGCTCGGCCGCCCGCGCGATCTCCCGCATCTGCGGCACATCACCGATCAGCGGGCTGGGCCGGGCCGCCGTGAGCGCGGGACCGAAGCGGTCCCAGGCGATGTCCGCCACCAGTTGCACGGGACCGTCCTGTGCCACCGCCCGGTACAGCGCCGTGACCGCGGGCTCGGTCGGCAGGGCGGCAAGACCGCGCCGGCTCGTCCGCTCCAGGAACGTGTCGTCGTCGAGGGCTGGACCGCCCTCGGCCCAGGGGCCCCACGCGATGGACGTGGCGGCGAGTCCCAGCTCCCTGCGGTGCTCGGCGAACGCGTCCAGGTAGGCGCCAGCCGCGGCGAAGGCTCCTTGCCCCGCGCCGCCGACCGTGCCGGCGACACCGGAGAACAGTACGAACGCCGAGAGGTCGAGTTCCCGCGTCGCCTCGTGCAGGTTGCGCGCACCGGTGGCCTTGGCCCGCAGGGCATGGGCGAGACGCTCGGGGGTCAGCGCGTCGACGACCCCGTCGTCCAGCTCGCCCGCGGCGTGCAGCACCGCGGTGATCCGTTCCCCGTCGGCCATCAACTTGCCTACCAGAGCGGCCAGTTCATCTCGGTCGGCAACGTCGCACGCGGCGACCGTGACCCGCACGCCCATCTCCGCGAGCTCGTCGCGCAGCCGCTCGGCGCCCGGCGCCCGCAGCCCACTGCGGCCGATCAGGACGATGTGTTCCGCGCCGCTGCCGCCGAGCCGGCGGGCCACCCGCGTCCCTATCGCCCCGGTGCCGCCGGTGAGCAGCACCGTGCCCTCCGGTTCCCAGGTCCGGCCCGCCGCCGTCGCCGGCGCGGGCAGCAGCCGCCGGGCGAACACGCCCGCCGACCGCACCGCCAGCTGGTCCTCGTCGCCGCCCGCGGCGAGCAGCGCACCCAGCCGGGCCACCGCACGCTCGTCGAGCACCTCGGGAAGGTCGATCAACCCGCCCCAGCGGTCCGGGTGTTCGAGCGCGGCCACGCGGCCGAGCCCCCACACCTGCGCCTGCGCCGGGCGTGCCGCACCGTCCCCGGGACCCGTGGACACCGCCCCGCGTGTCAGGCACCACAGCGGCGCCGTCACGTCCGCGTCGCCCAGCGCCTGCGTCAGGGCCAGCGTGGCGGCCAGACCGGCCGTGGTCTCCGGCAGCCCGGGGACCGGCGCCTCGTCCAGGGCGCACATCGAGAGGACGCCTTCTACGGTGGTGCGGCCGTCCAGCGCTCCGGTCAGCTCCCCGGCCAGCGCCACGCGGTCGAGCACGTCGCCCGGCACGCACTGCACGACGTCGACTCCCAGCCCGCGCAGTCCTTCCGCGACGGCCCCGACTGCCTCGCCGGCCTCACCGCCCGCGCCGGTCCCGGGTGCCACAAGGAGCCAAGTCCCGCTCAGGGACGCCGCGTTCTCGGCGAGTGGCTTCCAGTGGATTCGGTGCCGCCAGGAGTCGGCGGCGGCGTTCTGACGTCGCTGCCGCCGCCACGACGAGAGGGCCGGAAGCACCTCGCCCAACGGAGAGTCCGACACCTCCTCCAGGTCCAGCGTCGCGGCCAGCGCCGCGAGATCGCCCTGCTCGACGGCGTCCCAGAACTCGGCGTCCACCGGGTCCGCCACGCCTGCGGCCGGGAGGGCCATGGCCTCGGGCCAGTAGCGCTGCCGTTGGAAGGGGTAGGTGGGCAGGTCCACGTGCGTGGCCCGCTGCCCCGCGAACACCGTCTCCCAGTCCAGCTCGACGCCGTGGACGTGTGCTTCGGCCATCGAGGTCATGAAGCGGTGTGCCTCGTCCTCGTCGCGGCGCAGGGTCCCCAGCGCCACCGCGTCGTCCCGGCCCGCCTCCTCGAAGATCTCCTGCAACCCCAGATTCAACACCGGGTGCGGGCTCACCTCGATGAACACGGACAGACCATCACTGGCAGCCGCCCGCACCGCCCGCTCGAACTCCACCGTGGAGCGCAGATTCCGGTACCAGTAACCGCCGTCCAGACCCGACGTGTCATCCAGCAGCGCACCGGTCAACGTCGAATAGAACGGCACCCGGCCCGACACCGGCACCACACCCGCCAGCAGACCCGCCAGCTCCTCCTCGATCAGCTCCACCTGAGCCGAATGCGACGCATAATCCACCGCGATCCGCTTCGCCCGCACGCCTTGTCCCGTGCAAGAGGCCACCAGCTCATCCAGCGCCCCCGGCTCACCCGACACCACCACCGACGACGGACCATTCACCGCCGCCACCGAGATCCGGCCGTCCCACACGGTCAGGCGCTCACGCACCTCCGCCACCGGAAGCGACACCGACACCATCCCGCCACCACCCGACAACGCCAGCAGAGCCCGCGACCGCAGAGCCACCACCCGCGCACCGTCCTCCAACGACAGACCCCCGGCGACCACCGCCGCCGCGATCTCACCCTGCGAGTGACCGATCACCGCCGCCGGCACCACACCACACGCCCGCCACAACTCCGCAAGCGACACCATCACCGCCCACAGGACCGGCTGCACCACATCCACCCGGTCAAACCCAGGCGCACCCTCCCCGCCACGTACGACATCCAGCAGAGACCAGTCCGTGAACGGCTCCAACGCCGCACCGCACTCCGCCATCCGCCCCGCGAACACCGACGACGACTCCAACAGCCCCGCCGCCATACCCACCCACTGCGCACCCTGACCCGGGAACACGAACACCGGACGAGCCGAGGACCCCGCCACACCACGCACCACACCGGCAGCCGAAGCACCACCCAGCGCCACCGACTCCAGACCCGACCGCAACTCCTCCACACCACCCGCAAGCACCACCGCACGATGCTCGAAACGCGACCGGCCAAGCGCCAGGGCGTTGCCGAGGTCCTTGAGCGGGACGTCCGGGGTATTGGCCAACGCAGCCTGGATGCGCTCCGCTTGGGCCCGCAGCGCCTCGGCCGAGCGGGCCGAAACAACGAGCGGCAGCACCGTGTCCCCGAAGGGGGGCGTGGTGTCGCCCGGCGCGGCGGCCTCGACAGCCGGTGCCTCTTCAGCCGGGGCCTGCTCAAGGATCACGTGGGCGTTGGTGCCGCTGATTCCGAACGACGAGACACCCGCACGGCGCGGCTCTCCCGTCTCCGGCCAGGACGTCTGCTCCGTCAACAGCTCGACAGTCCCTGCCGACCAGTCCACATGGGTGGAGGGTTTGTCGACGTGGAGCGTCCGCGGGAGCGTTCCATGGCGCATCGCCTGCACCATCTTGATCACGCTCGCGACGCCCGCCGCGGACTGCGAGTGACCGATGTTCGACTTGACCGAGCCCAGCAGCAGCGGCCGGTCTTCCAGACGCTCCTGCCCGTACGTCGCGATCAGCGCCTGCGCCTCGATCGGGTCGCCCAGCGTCGTACCCGTACCGTGCGCCTCCACCGCGTCCACCTGCGACGACGACAGACCGGCGTTCGCCAGCGCCGCCCGGATCACCCGCTGCTGCGACGGACCGTTCGGAGCCGTCAGACCATTGGACGCACCGTCCTGGTTCACCGCGCTGCCCCGCACCACCGCGAGAACCCGGTGACCGTTGCGCCGCGCGTCCGAGAGCCGCTCCACCAGCACCATGCCGACGCCCTCGGACCAGCCCGTGCCGTCCGCCGCGTCCGCGAACGACTTGCACCGACCGTCGGCAGCCAGACCGCGCTGTCGCGAGAACTCCGCGAAGATGCTGGGGTTCGTGAGTACGGTCACGCCGCCGGCCAGCGCCATGGTGCACTCGCCCGACCGCAGCGCCTGCGTCGCCAGGTGCAGCGCGACCAGGGACGACGAGCACGCCGTGTCGACGGTCACCGCAGGCCCCTCGAAGCCGAACGTGTACGAGACACGGCCGGAGATGACGCTGGTCGCGTTGCCGGTCAGCAGATGCCCCTCGGCGCCCTCGGGCAGTCGCATCCCGACCCCGTAGTTGGACGAGGCGGTACCGGCGAACACACCGATGTGGTGGCCCCGTACGGAGTCGGGGTCGATGCCTGCGTGCTCGAAGGCCTCCCAGGAGGTTTCCAGGAGCAGCCGCTGCTGCGGGTCCATGGCGACTGCCTCGCGCGGCGAGATCCCGAAGAACGCCGGATCGAACTCCGCCGCACCGTAGAGGAATCCGCCCTCCAGCGTCGCCGACGTCCCGCCGTCGGCCACCTCCGAGTAGAGGCCGTCCAGGTCCCAGCCACGGTCGGTGGGGAAGGCCGAGATGCCGTCGGCTCCGGTGGCCACGAGGCGCCAGAGGTCGTCGGCGTTCGCCACCCCGCCCGCGTAACGGCAGCCCATGCCGACGATCGCGATCGGCTCGTCGTCCGCGAGTCGCGTCACCGGAGCGACCGCCGCGGGCTCCGGCTGCGTGCCCAGGGCCTCCCCGAGTACGTAGTCGGCCAGCGCCTCGGGTGTGGGGTAGTCGAAGATCAGGGTCGCGGGCAGTCGCAGGCCGGTGGCCCGGTCGAGCCGGTTGCGCAGTTCGACGGCGGTCAGCGAGTCGAAGCCGAGGTCCTTGAACGGCCGGGTGACGCCCACCCCTTCGACGCCGCTGTGGCCGAGGACCGCGGCCGCCTGACCACGCACCAGGTCGAGCACGGCCTTGCCGCGTTCCGCGCGGGACAGTCCCGCGAGGCGCTGCAGCAGCTTCACCGATCCGGCGAGCGCTCCCGCCCGGCGCCGCGAGCTGGTGCGGACGAGTCCGCGGAACACGCCGGCGAGCGCGCCGACACCGGCCTGGGCGCGCAGGACGGCCAGGTCCAGGTGGACGGGGAGCAGCGCCGGGCGGTCGAGGGCGAGCCCCGCGTCGAACAGCTCCAGACCTTCGTCGGCGGTCAGCGGAACCACTCCGGACCGGGACATCCGGCTCGTGTCGCCGTCGTGCAGCCGTCCGACCATGCCGTCCGCGATGCCCCACGGGCCCCAGGCCAGTGATGTGGCCGCGAGGCCGCGGCCCGCGCGGTCCTGTGCGAGGGCGTCGAGGAACGCGTTGGCTGCCGCGTAGTTGCCCTGTCCCAGCGAGCCGAAGGTTCCGGCGACGGAGGAGAACAGGACGAACATCGACAGGTCAAGGTGTTCGGTGAGTTCGTGCAGATGCACCGCGGCGTCGACCTTGGGCCGCAGCACGGCGTCGAGCCGGTCGGCGGTCAGCGAGGACACGACGCCGTCGTCGACGACACCGGCGGCGTGCACCACTCCGGTCAGCGGCCGCTCATCGGGAATCGCGCCGAGCACCGCGGCAAGTCCGTCCCGGTCCGCGACGTCGCAGGCCGCCAGGGTCACCTCGGCACCGGCCCGGGTCAGCTCGGCTGCGAGCTCCGCCGCACCCGGCGCCTCGGCGCCTCGGCGGCTGGTCAGTACCAGGCTGCGTACGCCGTGCCGGGCGACGAGGTGCCGCGCTATCAGGGCACCGAGGGCGCCGGTCGCGCCGGTCACCAGGACCGTGCCGTGCCGCTCGGGCTCTGTCCCCGGCACCGACACCTGCTCCGACGCGGACTCGGGCTCGGCGGGGGCTTCCTGGGGCGTGGCCCGGGCGAGGCGCGGTACGAGGACGCGGCCCTCGCGGACCGCCACCTGCGGTTCCCCGCCGGCCAGGATCTCGGTGAAGACGTCCAGGGAGGTGTCGTCCAGGTCGGCGAGGAGCAACCGTCCCGGGTTCTCGGACTGGGCGGACCGCACGAGACCCCAGGCAGCGGCGCCCGCGAGGTCGACCGGGCCCGCGCCGTCGCCCGCGGTGACCGCGCCCCGGGTCACGACGGCGAGGAGCGCGTCGCCGTACCGCTCGTCGGCCAGCCACTCCTGCACCGTCGCGAGGACGGCGTTCGCGATGTCACGCACGCTGGCGGCCAGGCCGTCTCCGGTGTCGTATGCGGGGGTGTAGAAGACGACGTCCGGCACCCGGTCCAGGGAGGCGAGGTCCTCGTACGTGGGGATGCCGAGCGCTTCGAACGCGGCCGACTCCCCCAACAGCGCCCAGTCCCTCGCGCCTTCCTTCGACGACGCCGAAGCCGACGCGGAGCCCGACGCGGAGCCCGACGGTGACACGGGTGCCGTCCGCGGCGACCACTCCAGGGTGAACAGGGCGTCCGTAGTGCCGGTCTCGCTCCGGAGCAGCTCGGGCGAGACCGGGGCGAGCCTCACACGGTCCGCCACCGCGACCAGTCCGCCGGTCTCGTCGGCCACGGCCACCGAGACGCCCTCGCGTGCGGGACGAACCCGTACGCGAAGCGCGGTCGCGCCCACAGCCGCCAAGGACACTCCGGACCACGCGGACGGCACACCGCCCGGCGCCGCGTGCAGGGCGGCGTCGAGGAGCGCCGGGTGCAGACCAAAACCGTCGACGTCCGTACCTTCGGGCAGCGCGACCTCGGCGTACAGCTCGTCGCCGCGCCGCCACAGCGACCGCAGCGCGCGGAACTCGGTGCCGTGGTCGTAGCCCTCGTCGGCGAGGTCGTCGTACACGCTCTGCGCCGTCACCTCGACGGCGTCCCGCGGCGGCCAGACGGCGAAGTCCGCCTCGTCCACCGACTGCGGCCGGGCAGGGGCCAGTTCGCCCGTGGCGTGCAGGTTCCACTCCGCCTCGGGGCCGTCGGCCTCGGCTCGCGCGTACACCTCCACCGTGCGGCGCCCTGCCGCGTCCGCCGCGCCCACGGCCAGCTGGACGGCGACACCCGCCCGCTCCGGAAGCACCAGCGGATTCCGTACGTTCAGCGTGGCCAGCGAATCGCAGCCGAACCGCTCCCCCGCGTGCAGCGCCAGCTCGACGAAGACCGTGCTCGGCACGACGACCGTGCCGTACACCAGATGGTCGCCGAGCCACGGGTGCGTCTCGACCGAGAGCCGCCCGGTGAACAGGAACCCGTCCGAACCGGCCAGCCGCAGCCCGGCCGCCAGCAGCGGATGCCCGGCACCACTGAGGCCCGCCGCCGTGATGTCGCCCACGGGGGCGGCGGGAGCGGAGAGCCAGTAGCGGTCGTGCTGGAAGGCGTAGGTGGGCAGGTCGATACGGCGGGCGCCGGTACCGGTGTAGTACGTCGGCCAGTCAACTGCCCTGCCGCGTACGTGGAGTTCCGCGAGGGCGGTGAGGAGTGCGTCGGGCTCGTCTCGGTTCTTGCGGAGGGCGGGCACGAAGGCGAGCTCGCCGGAGTCAGAGGCAACACAGTCCTGCGCCATCGCGGAGAGCACACCGTCCGGGCCCAGCTCCAGGAACGCGGTCACGCCTTCCGCTTCCAGAGTGCGGATGCCGTCCAGGAAACGAACGGCCTCACGCACGTGACGCACCCAGTACTCGGGATCCTGGATCTCCTCGACCGACAGGACCTCACCCGTCACATCGGACACGATCGGAAGCTGCGGGGCATTGAAGGTCAGGCTCGCCGCGACCGCCCGGAAGTCGTCCAGCATCGCGTCCATACGCGGCGAATGGAAAGCATGACTGACCCGCAGCCGCTTGGTCTTACGACCCTCGCCCTCGAAGTGCGCGGCGATGGCAAGCACCGCCTCCTCATCGCCTGAAATCACGGTGGCGGACGGCCCGTTGAGTGCGGCGATGGACACACCGTCGACCAGCAGCGGCAGGACCTCGTCCTCCGCCGCCTGCAACGACACCATCGCGCCGCCCGTCGGGAGCGCCTGCATCAGGCGACCCCGGGCAGCCACCAGAGCGGCAGCATCTTCGAGAGAGAGCACCCCGGCCACGTAAGCGGCCGACAGCTCACCGATCGAGTGACCCAGCAGATAGTCCGGCTTCACGCCCCACGACGTCACCAGCTCGAACAGCGCAACTTCCAGCGCGAACAGGCCGGCCTGCGTGTACTGCGTCCGATCCAGCAGCTCACCACCCTCGAAGACCACCTCGCGCAGGGGCCGGTCCAGGTGACGGTCCAGCTCCGCGCACACCTCGTCGAACGCCTCGCTGAAGGCGGGATACGCCTCGTAAAGCTCCCGTCCCATACCGGCCCGCTGCGAACCCTGACCCGAGAACAGCACACCCGTCCTGCCAGAAGTCACCGAGCCTTCCACGGTCCGCTCACCGATCAGGACCGCACGGTGCTCCAGCACCGCACGCGACGTCACCAGCGAAAATCCGACATCGAGCGGCGACAGGCCGGGGTTCTCGGTGACGAACGACCTCAGCCGCTCCACCTGCGCCGCCAGCCCCGCCTCCGACTTCGCCGACACCACCCACGGCACCACCGGCAACACCACCGGAGCCACAACCACCGCCGGCTCCTCGACCTCCGGCGCCTGCTCCA
This sequence comes from Streptomyces sp. NBC_00012, assembly GCF_045040875.1. Lineage (NCBI taxonomy): Bacteria > Bacillati > Actinomycetota > Actinomycetes > Kitasatosporales > Streptomycetaceae > Streptomyces > Streptomyces sp. NBC_00012. Next base: position 942,605 of record NZ_CP108310.1, read on the forward strand.
GCAGCACATGCGCGTTCGTACCGCTGATACCGAACGAGGAGACACCCGCACGACGCGGTGCGCCGGTCTCCGGCCACTCCACCGACTCCCTCAGGAGCTCGACGGCACCGGCAGACCAGTCCACATGCGAGGACGGCTCGTCCACGTGCAGGGTGCGCGGGAGCACGCCGTGGCGCATCGCCTGCACCATCTTGATCACGCCCGCGACACCGGCAGCCGCCTGCGTGTGGCCGATGTTCGACTTGATCGAACCCAGCAGCAACGGCCGGTCCTCCGGACGCTCCTGCCCGTACGTCGCGAGCAGCGCCTGCGCCTCGATCGGGTCGCCGAGTCGGGTGCCCGTGCCGTGCGCGTCCACGGCGTCGATCTCATCGGCGGTGATGCCCGCGTTGGCGAGGGCCTGGCGGATGACGCGCTGCTGGGACGGTCCGTTGGGCGCGGTCAGGCCGTTGGAAGCGCCGTCCTGGTTCACCGCACTGCCCCGGACGACCGCGAGGACGTCATGGCCGTTGCGGCGGGCGTCCGAGAGACGCTCCACCAGGACCATGCCGACGCCCTCGGACCAGCCCGTGCCGTCGGCGGCCTCCGCGAACGGCTTGCAGCGGCCGTCGGGTGCCAGACCGCGCTGACGGCTGAACTCGACGAAGATGCCCGGGTCGGCCATGACGGTGACGCCGCCGGCCAGGGCCATCGTGCACTCGCCCGACCGCAGCGCCTGCACCGCGAGGTGCAGGGCGACCAGCGAGGAGGAGCACGCGGTGTCCACCGTGACGGCCGGGCCTTCCAGGCCGAACGTGTAGGCCACCCGGCCCGACACGACGCTGGTCGCGCTGCCGGTCAGGGCGTTGCCCTCGAAGCCCTCGGGCAGCTGGGCCCCGGCTCCGTACACGTTCGAGGACGCGCCCGCGAACACTCCGGTCGCGCTCCCCCGGACGGTGGCCGGGTCGATGCCCGCCTGTTCGAAGGCCTCCCAGGCGGTTTCGAGGAGCAGTCGCTGCTGCGGGTCCATGCCCAGGGCTTCACGCGGCGAGATCCCGAAGAAGCCCGGGTCGAAGTCGCCCGCTCCGGACAGGAAGCCGCCCTCGCGCACGACGGTCATGCCGGTGTCCGCCGATTCGGCGGGATTCAGCCGGGCGGCGTGCCAGCCGCGGTCCTCGGGAAACGCCGTGATCGCGTCGCCGCCGTCGAGCAGCAGCCGCCACAGCTCGTCGGGCGAGCGTACGTCGCCGGGGAATCGGCAGCTCATGCCGACGATGGCGATGGGGTCGCCGTCCGCGGCGGCCGCGTCGGGCAGCGTGCTCGTGGTCTCCGGGACGACGCCCAGGACCTCGGTCAGGAGGAAGGCCGCGAGCGCGGCGGGGGTGGGGTAGTCGAAGACGAGGGTCGCGGGCAGTCGCAGGCCCGGGACACTGAGCGCGGCGTTCAGACGGTTGCGCAGCTCGACGGCGGTCAGCGAGTCGACACCCAGTTCCTTGAACTGCTTCTCCGAGCCCACCGTTTCGGGCCCGGCGTGGCCGAGCACGACGGCTGCCTGGGTGCGGACGAGGTCCAGCATCTCGCGGTCGCGTTCCTCCGGGGCGAGCCCCGCGAGTCGCTGTCCGAGCGTAGACGCGCCCGCCGCGGCGGCCAGGGCCTTGCGCCGGCCGGGGGCTCGGACGAGCCCTCGGAACAGGCCGGGCAGCACGCCCGCGGTGGCCTGTGCCTGGAGAGCGGTGAGTTCCAGGGCGACGGGCAGCACGGCGGCGCGTGCGCCGTCCAGGGCCGTGTCGAAGAGGGCGAGGCCCTGCTCGTCGGTGAGCGGCAGGATGCCGGAGCGGGTCATCCGCTCCACGTCGGCCGTGTCGAGCCGGCCGAGCATGCCGTCCGCCGAGGCCCACGGGCCCCAGGCCAGTGAGGTCGCGGTCAGCCCGTGAGCCCTGCGCTGCTGGGCCAGGCCGTCGAGGAAGGCGTTGGCGGCCGCGTAGTTGGCCTGGCCGGGGCCGCCGAGTACGCCCGCCGTGGAAGAGAAGGTGACGAACAGGGACAGGTCGAGGCCCGCGGTCAGTTCGTGCAGGTGGGCCGCGCCGTCGACCTTGGGACGCAGTACCGTGTCGAGCCGCTCGGGCGTCATCGACGAGACCACTCCGTCGTCGAGCACCCCGGCGGCGTGCACCACGCCGGTCAGCGGCCGTTCGTCGGGGATCGCCGCGAGGACCGCCGAGAGCGCGTCGCGGTCGGCGACGTCGCAGGCGGCGAGTGCCACGTCGGCGCCGGCCGACTTCAGTTCGTCCGCCAGTTCCCTCATGCCGGGCGCGTCCGCACCGCGACGGCCCACCAGCACCAGGCCGCGTACGCCGTGCTCGGCCACGAGGTGGCGTGCCACCAGGGCGCCGAGCGCGCCGGTGGCACCGGTGACGAGCACCGTCCCGTGCCGCTCCACGGGCTCGGGCACGGTCAGGACGACCTTGCCGACGTGGCGGGCCTTGGCGAGGAAACGGAACGCCTCCGGGGCGTGGCGTACGTCCCACGTGCGGATCGGGAGCGGCTTGAGCGCGCCGCTCTCGAAGAGTGCGAGGACCTCGGTCAGCAGTTGGCCGATCCGCTCGGGCCCGGCCTCGATCAGGTCGAACGCCTGGTACGCGACGCCGGGGCACGCCTCGGCCACCGCGTGCGCGTCGCGGATGTCGGTCTTGCCCATCTCCATGAACCGGCCGCCGCGCGGCAGCAGGCGCAGCGAGGCGTCCACGAACTCCCGGGCGAGGGAGTCCAGGACGACGTCGACGCCGCGTCCTTCGGTGGCGTCGAGGAACCGGCCCTCGAAGTCGAGGGTGCGGGACGAGGCGATGTGCGCGTCGTCGAGCCCGAGGGAACGCAGCACGTCCCACTTGCCGGTGCTCGCCGTGCCGTAGACCTCGGCCCCCAGGTGCTGGGCGAGCTGCACGGCGGCCATGCCGACGCCGCCGGCCGCGGCGTGCACGAGGACGGACTCCCCGGACCGCAGTCCCGCCAGGTCGACCAGCGCGTAGTAGGCGGTCATGAAGACGACCGGGGCCGATGCCGCTTCGGTAAAGGACCAGCTGTCCGGGATCCGTGCCAAGGTGCGGCGGTCGGTCACCGCCACCGGGCCGAACCCGCCGGAGAAGAGACCCATGACGCGGTCGCCGGGCGCGAGTCCGGTGACGCCGGGGCCGACCTCAAGGACGACACCGGCGCCCTCGATGCCCATGGTGGCGTCACCGGGGTACATGCCGAGGGCGATCAGGACGTCGCGGAAGTTGACTCCCGCGGCGCGCATGCCGACCCGGACCGCTCCGGGGGCGAGCGGCGCGGCGGCGTCGGAGCACAGGGTCAGGGCGAGGTTGTCAAGAGTGCCCTTCTCCGTGATGTCGAGCCGCCACGGGCCGTCGCCGGACGGGGGCACCAGGGCGCCGTCGGACGTGACGCGAGCGAGCCGCGGCACGAGGACATCGCCTGCCCGCAGGGCCAGTTGGGGCTCGCCCGTGGCCAGCGCCGTGGTCAGCACGGCGTACGAGTCGTCGTGTCCGTCGAGGTCGACCAGGACCAGGCGGCCGGGGTTCTCGGACTGTGCCGAGCGGATCAGTCCCCAGGCCGCGGCACCCGCCAGGTCGGACACCTCGTCCTCGCCGCTCGCCGCGACGGCGCCGCGGGTCGCGACGACGAGCGGGATGTCGTCGGCGAAGCGCGTGTCGGCCAGCCACTCCTGGATCAGCGCGAGCAGCTCCTGGACGTCGCGGCGCACACCGCTCGCCAGATCGGCCGCAGCCTCGGAGGCGTGCAGGACGACGACAGCGTCGACGTCCTGGGACACGGAGGCCAGATCCCGGGCCGGCTCGGCACCGTGGGGCACCGCCCGGTCCTCGTCGCCGAGCAACGCCCACCGCCGGGCGGGCTCGTCCGCGGGCGGCGGCGACACGGCCAGCGGCGACCATGCGAGGTGGAACAGCTGGTCCGGCTCGGTACCGGGCACCGCCAACTGCTCGGCGGACACCGGACGCAGCACCAGGGAGTCCACGCGGGCCACGGGTGCCCCGGTGCCGTCGGCGACCTCCAGGCCGACGCCCGACACCGTGGGGGTGATCCGCACCCGCAGCGCGGCGGCACCCACCGCGTACAGCGACACTCCGGACCAGGCGAAGGGCAGGCCGACGCCGGCGGCCGCGCCGGCGTTCTCCTTGGCTGCGTTCTCCGCACCGTGCAGGCCCAGCGCGTGCAGGGCGGAGTCGAGCAGCGCGGGGTGGAGCCCGAACCGGTCGGCGTCCGCGCCGTCGGGCAGCGCGACCTCGGCGAAGATCTCCTCACCGCGCCGCCATGCCGCGCGCAGCCCCTGGAACACCGGCCCGTAGCCGTAGCCACGCTCCGCCAGGTTCTCGTAGTGCCCCTCGACGGCAACGGGAACGGCGTCCCGCGGCGGCCACGCGGCCGGCTCTCCTCCGTCGGCGGCATCGGCGGCGGACGCACCGGCGACGACATCGGCCGACGCCAGCATGCCTGCCGCGTGCTGCCGCCACGGCGCCTCGTCGTCACCTTCGGCGGGCCGCGAGTGCAGGGCGACGGAACGCCGCCCGTCCGCGTCCTCCGCACCGACCGTCACCTGAACCGCGACTCCGCCGCGTTCGGGCAGCACCAGGGGCGCCTGCAGCGTCAGCTCTTCGAGGACACCGCATCCGAGGCGCTCGCCGGCCTGCAGCGCCAGCTCCACGTAGGCCGTGCCCGGCAGGAGGACAGAGCCCAGGACCACATGATCGCCAAGCCAGGGGTGCGACTGCAACGACAGCCGCCCCGTCATCATCAGGCCGTCCGCGTCGGCGAGCGTCATCGCCGCACCGAGCATCGGGTGCCCCACCGACCGCAGCCCGAACGCGGTCGCGTCACCGGCCCACACCGCAGCGGCGGGCCAGAAGTGGTCGTGCTGGAAGGCGTAGGTGGGCAGGTCGATACGGCGGGCGCCGGTGCCGGTGTAGTACGTCGGCCAGTCAACTGCCCGGCCGCGTACGTGGAGTTCGGCGAGGGCGGTGAGGAGTGCGTCGGGCTCGTCTCGGTTCTTGCGGAGGGCGGGCACGAAGGCGAGCTCGCCGGAGTCAGAGGCAACACACTCCTGCGCCATCGCGGAGAGCACACCGTCCGGACCCAGCTCCAGGAACGCGGTCACGCCCGCGGACTCCAGGGCGCGGATACCGTCCAGGAAACGGACCGCCTCACGGACGTGGCGCACCCAGTACTCGGGATCCTGGATCTCCTCGGCCGACAGGACCGCACCCGTCACGTCGGACACGATCGGCAGCTGCGGTGCGTTGAAGGTCAGTTCCGAGGCAACCGCCCGGAATTCGTCGAGCATCGCGTCCATACGCGGCGAATGGAAGGCGTGGCTGACCCGCAGCCTCTTGGTCTTGCGACCCTCGCCCTCGAAGCGGGCGGCGATCTCGAGAACCGCCGCCTCGTCACCGGAAATCACCGTGGAGCGTGGTCCGTTGAGCGCCGCGATCGAGACGCCCTCGACCAGCAGCGGCAGGACTTCGTCCTCCGCCGCCTGCAACGAGACCATCGCGCCGCCCGCCGGGAGCGCCTGCATCAGACGACCCCGCGCCGCCACCAGCTCCGCCGCGTCTTCCAGCGACAGCACCCCGGCCACGCAGGCGGCCGACAGCTCACCGATCGAGTGACCCAGCAGATAGTCCGGCTTCACGCCCCACGACGTCACCAGCTCGAACAGCGCCACTTCCAGCGCGAACAGGCCGGCCTGCGTGAACTGCGTCCGGTCCAGCAGCTCACCACCCTCGAAGACCACCTCGCGCAGGGGCCGGTCCAGGTGACGGTCCAGCTCCGCGCACACCGCGTCGAACGCCTCGCTGAAGGCGGGATACGCCTCGTACAGCTCCCGCCCCATCCCCGCCCGCTGCGAACCCTGACCCGAGAACAGCACACCCGTCCTGCCAGAAGTCACCGCGCCTTCCACGGTCCGCTCACCGATCAGCACCGCCCGGTGCTCCAGCACCGCACGCGACGTCACCAGCGAGAACCCGACATCGAGCGGCGACAGGCCGGGGTTCTCGGCGACGAACGACCTCAGCCGCTCCACCTGCCCCGCCAGCCCCGCCTCCGACTTCGCCGACACCACCCACGGCACCACCGGCAACACCACCGGAGCCACAACCACCGGCTCGGCCTCCACCGGCGCCTGCTCCAGCAGCACATGCGCGTTCGTGCCGCTGATACCGAACGAGGAGACACCCGCACGACGCGGTGCGCCGGTCTCCGGCCACTCCACCGACTCCCTCAGGAGCTCGACGGCACCGACAGACCAGTCCACATGGGTGGACGGCTCGTCCACGTGCAGGGTCTGGGGCAGAACTCCCGCCCGCATCGCCATGACCATCTTGATGATCCCGGCGACGCCCGCGGCGGCCTGCGTGTGACCGATGTTCGACTTCACCGAACCGAGCCACAGCGGACGCCCCTCGGGGCGCTCCTGGCCGTACGTCGCGAGCAGCGCCTGCGCCTCGATCGGGTCGCCCAGCGTCGTACCCGTGCCGTGCGCCTCCACGGCGTCGATGTCCGCCGCCGAAAGGCCCGCGCCGGCCAGGGCCTGGCGGATGACGCGCTGCTGGGACGGGCCGTTGGGCGCGGTCAGGCCGTTGGAAGCGCCGTCCTGGTTGATCGCCGAACCGCGGACGACCGCGAGGACCTCGTGGCCGTTGCGGCGGGCGTCCGAGAGGCGCTCGACCAGCAGTACACCCACACCCTCGCCCCAGGCAGTGCCGTCCGCCGCCTCCGCGAACGCCTTGCAGCGGCCGTCAGGAGCCAGGCCGCCCTGCCGGGAGAACTCCACGAACGTGCCCGGCATCGACATGACGGTGACGCCGCCCGCCAGCGCCATCGAGCACTCGCCGTCGCGCAGGGCCTGCGCCGCGAGGTGCAGGGCGACCAGGGACGACGAGCACGCCGTGTCCACCGTCACCGCCGGGCCCTCAAGGCCCAGCGTGTACGAGACGCGGCCGGACAGGACACTCGCCGAGCTGCCCGTGGCGCCGTAGCCCACGACCTCGTCACCCGCGCCGCCCAGCACATAGCCGTAGTCCTGGCCGTTGGTGCCGGTGAACACGCCGATACGGTCGCCCCTGAGCGACGTCGGGTCGATGCCCGCCCGCTCGAAGACCTCCCAGGAGGTCTCCAGGAGCAGCCGCTGCTGCGGGTCCATCGCCAGCGCCTCACGCGGCGAGATACCGAAGAACGCCGGATCGAAATCCGCCGCGTCATGCAGGAAACAGCCCTCTGCGACGTAGGAGGTACCGACGCCGTCGGGGTCCGGGTCGTACAGCGAGCCCAGGTCCCAGCCGCGGTTCTCCGGGAAGCCCGATATGCCGTCGGCACCGGCCGTGAGCAGCTCCCACAGCGCTTCCGGAGACTCCGCTCCACCGGGGAAACGGCAGCTCATTCCGACGATGACGATCGGGTCGTCGGCGCGGTCCACGGCCACCGGCGCGCTGTCCGCCGCGACGGCGCCTTCGCCGAACACCTCGGTCCTGAGATGTCTGGCGAGTACCGCCGGGGTCGGGTAGTCGAAGATCAGGGTGGCCGGCAGAGAAAGACCGGACTCCTTGGTCAGCCGGTTGCGCAGCTCGACCGCCGTGAGCGAGTCGAAGCCCAGCTGCTGGAACGCCCGGTCGGCCGGCACCGCGTCGGCGCTGCGGTGCCCGAGGACGGCCGCGGTCTCGCGGCGTACCAGTTCGAGCAGTTCGGCGTCGCGCTCGGCGGTGGAGAGGCCCGCGAGCTGTCGCCGCAGCTCGGAGTCCGCGTCGTCGTGCGCGCCCCCGGCGGCGCCTTCGGAACTCTCCGCGAGCTCGCGCACCTCGGGCAGGCCCGTGAGGAGCGGGCTCGGGCGCATCGCGGTGAACGCGGGCGCGAACCGCTCCCAGTCGACATCGGCCACGGCGACATGGGTGTCGTCCTCCGTCAGCGCCTGGTGGAGCGCGGTGACCGCCGACTCCGGTGCCAGCGTGGGCAGTCCACGCCTGCGCAGCTCCGCCTCGCCGACGTCCTCGATCATGCCGCCCTCGCCCCACGGCCCCCAGCTGATGGAGGTCGCGGTCAGGCCGCGGGCCCGCCGGTCCTGGGCGAGGGCGTCGAGGTGAGCATTGGCCGCGGCGTAGGCAGCGTGACCACCGCTGCCCCAGACGGCGGAGATCGACGAGAACAGCACGAAGGCATCCAGTCCCTGGCTGTCGCCGTCGCCCGGATACCCGCCGCTGTCCGGGGCACCGAACAGGGCATCGAGGTGCGTGGCGCCATCCACCTTCGCCCGCAGCACCTCGGTGAATTCCTCGGCGCTCATGTCGGACAGCGCCGTCATCTGCCCCAGGCCGGCAGCATGGATGACGGAGCGGACCGGCGTACCGGCCTGCCGGAGACCTACCACCAGCTCTTCCAGCGCTTCCCGGTCGCTCACGTCACACGCGGCGACCTCCACCACCGCACCCAAGCCCTCCAGCTCGGCCACCAACTCGACCGCGCCAGGAGCGTCCGGACCACGACGGCTCGTCAGCACCAACCGCTCAGCACCGTTACCGGCCGCCCAACGAGCCACATGCGCACCCAGCGCACCCGTACCACCCGTCACCAGAACCGTCCCACGCGGCGACCAACCACCCGACGCAGCACGACTGCTACCAGGCGCGTGCACCAGGCGACGCCCGTACACACCCGAAGCACGTACCGCGAGCTGATCCTCACCAGCAGAACCGGCACCGGTACCGATGCCCGTGCCTGTGCCGGTCAGCGCGGCACACACACGGGCCACCGCCCGCTCGTCCAACGTCTCGGGCAGATCGATCAACCCACCCCAACGGCCCGGCTGCTCCAGCGCGGCCACCCGCCCCAGACCCCACACCTGCGCCTGCACCGCATCCACCGCACCATCGGAGCGGCCCACCGACACCGCACCCCGCGTCAGACACCACAACGGCACGGACAGCTCCGCATCGCCCAGCGCCTGCACCAGCGCCAACGTGCCCAGCGCCGCACCCTCCCGGCCCAGGGCCAGCAACGACACCACACCGGCGAACCCGGAGGCATCCTCGGCAAACCGCGCAGCCAGCGCCCCACGGCTCACCTCACCACCCTCCACCAGCCACTCCACGACCTCGCCGCCACGCGCACGCATCCCCGCAACCACCGGATGATCCGCACACGCCGACGACGACACCACCAGCCACCGCCCGGACAGCCCGGCACGATCCGCACCACCCGGAACCGGCTGCCACGTCACCCGGTAACGCCACGCATCGGCGACCGCCACCTCACGGGACTGCCGACGCCACGACGACAGGACCGGCAGCGCCGCGCCCAACGACTCCAGCTCGTCCGAGCCCAGAGCCGCCGCGAAGGCATCCACGTCCTCCTGCTCCACCGCGGCCCAGAACGCACCGTCCGCCGAGGAGGCGAGCGAGGTGGACGCATCCGCCATGAATGGCGAACCGGCCTCCGGCCAGTAGTGCTCGTGCTGGAAGGCGTAGGTGGGCAGATCCACGCGACGCGCACCCGAGCCGGCGAAGTACGCCGACCAGTCAACGGTCTTGCCATTCACGTGCAGTTCAGCGAGGGCGGTGAGCAGGCTCTTGTGCTCCTCACGACTCTTGCGCAGAACGGGTACGAAGGTGAGCTCATCGCTCCCCTCGGAGCCGGCCGTCACGCAGTCCTGCGCCATCGCGGACAGCACGCCGTCCGGGCCCAGCTCCAGGAACGCGGTCACGCCTTCGGCTTCCAGCGTGCGGATGCCGTCCAGGAAACGGACGGCCTCACGGACATGGCGCACCCAGTACTCAGGGTCCTGGACCTCCTCGGCGGACAGAACCTCACCCGTCACGTCCGAGACGATCGAAACCTGCGGGGTGTTGAAGGTCAGGCTCGCCGCGACCGCACGGAAGTCGTCGAGCATGGCGTCCATGCGCGGCGAGTGGAAGGCGTGACTGACCCGCAGGCGCTTGGTCTTACGACCCTCGCCCTCGAAGTGCGCGGCGATCTCAAGAACCGCCGCCTCGTCACCCGAAATCACCGTGGATCGTGGCCCGTTGAGCGCCGCGACAGACACACCCTCGACCAGCAACGGCAGGACCTCGCCCTCCGCCGCCTGCAACGACACCATCGCGCCACCGGTCGGGAGCGCCTGCATCAGACGACCCCGCGCGGCCACGAGGGCGGCAGCGTCTTCGAGGGACAACACCCCGGCCACGTACGCGGCCGACAGCTCACCGATCGAGTGACCCAGCAGATAATCCGGCTTCACACCCCACGCCTCTACGAGACGGAAGAGCGACACCTCCAGCGCGAACAGGCCCGCCTGCGTGAACTGCGTCCGATCCAGCAGTTCGCCGCCCTCGAAGACCACCTCACGAAGAGGCGTCTCCAGGTGCCGGTCCAGCTCCGCACACACCGCGTCGAACGCGTCCGCGAAGACGGGATAGGCCTCGTACAACTCCCGGCCCATACCGACCCGTTGCGATCCCTGGCCCGAGAACAGCACACCCGTCCTGCCGGGCGACACCGAACCCTCGGCCACCCGCTCGCCGCCGATCAGCACCGCACGGTGCTCCAGCGCCGCGCGCGTCGTCGCCAGCGAGAAACCGATATCCACCGGCGACGGCTCAGAGCCTCCGGGGCGCTCCGCGACGAACGACCTCAGCCGCTCCACCTGCGCCGCCAGTGCCGCCACGGAGCGTCCCGAGACCAGCCAGGGCACCACCGGCAACGACACCGGAGCCACAGCCGCCTCCGGCTCCTCCGCCTCCGGCGCCTGCTCGACGATCACGTGGGCGTTCGTGCCGCTGATCCCGAAGGACGAGACGCCCGCACGGCGCGGCTCGCCCGTCTTCGGCCACTCCACCGGCTCGCTGACCAGCTCAACAGCCCCGGCCGACCAGTCCACGTGGGAAGACGGTTCGTCCACGTGCAGGGTCTTGGGCACCACACCATGGCGCATCGCCATGACCATCTTGATGACGCCCGCGACACCGGCGGCGGACTGCGTGTGACCGATGTTCGACTTGATCGAACCGAGCAGCAGCGGCCGGCCCTCGGGGCGCTCCTGACCGTAGGTGGCCAGCAGTGCCTGCGCCTCGATGGGGTCGCCGAGCATCGTACCCGTACCGTGCCCCTCGACGACGTCGACCTGTGTCGGGGAGAGCCGGGCCCCGGACAGCGCCTGGCTGATGACGCGCTGCTGGGACGGCCCGTTGGGGGCAGTCAGACCGTTGGACGCGCCGTCCTGGTTGACGGCGGAACCGCGGATGACCGCGAGGACCTCGTGGCCGTTGCGGCGGGCGTCCGAAAGGCGCTCCAGGAGCAGCAGGCCCACGCCCTCGCCCCAGCCCGTGCCGTCCGCCGCCTCCGCGAACGCCTTGCACCGGCCGTCCATGGCGAGGCCCCGCTGACGGGAGAACTCCACGAAGACACCGGGGTTGGACATGACGGTGACGCCGCCGGCGACGGCCTGGGTGCACTCGCCCGAGCGCAGGGCCTGGATCGCCCAATGCAGGGCGACCAGGGACGACGAGCACGCCGTGTCGACGGTCACCGCAGGACCCTCGAAACCCAGCGTGTAGGAGACGCGGCCGGAGAGGACGGATGCCGCGTCGCCGGTCAGGGCGTGCGCGTCCGAGCCCGGGGCGGCCCCCGCTCCGATGCCGTACCCCTGGGTGGAGGCTCCGATGAAGACGCCGGTGCGGCTGCCGCGCACGGAGAGCGGGTCGATGCCGGCGCGCTCCAGTACCTCCCAGGTGGTCTCCAGGAGGAGCCGCTGCTGCGGGTCCATCGCCAGCGCCTCACGCGGGCTGATCCCGAAGAGGCCCGGGTCGAACTCGGCGGCGTCGTAGAGGAATCCGCCCTTGTTCGCGTAGGAGGTACCCACGTGTTCCGGGTCGGGGTCGTACAGCTTCTCGAGGTCCCAGCCGCGGTCCGTGGGGAACTCCGCGACGGCGTCGCCACCGGACGCCACCAGTTCCCACAGCTGCTCCGGGGAGCGCACGTCACCGGGGTAGCGGCAGCTCATCGCGACGATGGCGACGGGCTCCGACTCCTCCGACTCGGCATGGCGAAGCCGCTGGCGCGTCTGCTGGAGCTCGGCGACCACCCGTGCCAGGTATTCGCGCAGCTTCTCTTCATCCGCCATCAGTACATCGCTCCCGTGAGTCGTGCAGGAAAGTTCGTGCTTGTCACGTCAAGAGATCCCGAGGTCGTTGTCGATCAGGTCGAACAACTCCTCGTTCGTCGCGGACTCGAGCCTCTCCGCGGCGTCCGTCCGGTCCTCGGGCCCGTGGGTCTCGTTGAGCCTGGACAGGAGGGATTCCAGGCGCATGACCACCCGTACGCGCCCGATGTCGTCGTGTGCGCGGGCGGCGAGGACCTGTTCGAGGCGGTCGAGTTCGGCGCCGGGAGGCAGATCACCCTCCGTGTCCTGCAGGATCTCTGCCTGCAGGTGGCGGGCGAGCGCGGCCGGCGTCGGATGGTCGAACACGGAGGTCGCGGGCAGTCGCAGGCCGGTCGCGGCGTCGAGCCGGTTGCGCAGCTCGACAGCGGTGAGCGAGTCGAAGCCGAGTTCGCGGAAGGCCCGGCCCGGTTCGACTCCGTCCGGCGTCGCATGCCCGAGTACCGTCGCCGCGTGCTCCCGCACCAGGTCGAGGAGCAGCCGTTCCCGGTCGGCCTCGGCCAGCACGGTCAGTTCCGCGCGGAGCGCGTGTACCTCGCCCGTCTCCTCGGCCCGGCCCGCGTCCGGAGCCGCCATAGCCCTCACCTGCGGAAGGTCGCCGATCAGGGGGCGCTCGCGGGCCATGGTGAAGACGGGGGCGAAACGCTCCCAGTCGACATCGGCCACCACCACGGACGTGTCGTCGTTCTCCAGGGCCTGCCGCAGCGCGGTCATGCCCGTATCCGGCTGGATGAGACGCACGCCCTGGCGGTCGAGGAGAATCTTCGCGTCGTCGCTGACCATGCCGCCACCGGCCCACGGGCCCCACGCCACCGACAGGGCGGGCACGCCCTCGGCCCTGCGCTGTTCGGCGAGGGCGTCCGTGTAGGCGTTGGCCGCCGCGTAGGCGCCGTGGTCGCCGACGCCCCAGATCGCCGAGACGGAAGAGAAGTAGACGACCGCGTCGAGGTTCTCCCGGTCGAGGAGCTCGTCCAGGTGCCTGGCCCCCGCGACCTTCGCCGACGCGATGTCCGCGAAGAGTACGTCGTCCGTCACCGCCAGGGGCGCGAGCACGCCGACTCCGGCGGCGTGCACGACGGTGCGCACCACGTCGCCGTCCGCGGCGAGCTTCTCCAGGAGCGCGGCCACCGCCGCGCGGTCGGTCACGTCGCACGCCGCGACGGTGACCCTGGCGCCCGCTTTCTCGATGTCCACGACCAGGTCGTCGACGCCTGCGGCCTTGCCACCGCTGCGGCTGGTGAGGACGACGTGCTCGGCCCCGCCGCCGGCGAGCCACCGCGCGACATGGCCGCCGAGCGCGCCGGTGCCTCCGGTGATGACCGCCGTGCCCGACGGCTTCCACGGCCTGGCGGGCACCGGACCGTCGAGCGGAGCGGGCACCACGCGCCGGGTGAGCACACCGGCCTCGCGCACGGCCACCTGGTCCTCGTGGTCGGTCCGCGCGAGAACGGAAACCAGGCGGTTCAGCGCGGTCGCGTCCACCCGCTCCGGCAGGTCGATCAGGCCGCCCCACAGCTTCGGGTGCTCCAGCGAGGCGACCCGCCCGAGCCCCCACGTCTGGGCCTGCGCCGGCCGCGCGAGGACATCGGAGCGGCGCACCGAGACGGCGGTCCGCGTGGCACACCACAGGGGCGCCTCAAGACCCAGCTCGGTCATCGCGCGCAGCAGGGCCAGCACGGCGAACGAACCGACGGGCAGCGCATCGTGCGCGGGGTGCGGCCGCTCGTCGAAGCTGAGCAGCGACAGCACTCCGGAGAGCGTCCCTGGCTCGGCGACCGCTTCGCAGAGCCGCTCGGCGACGTCCTTCACGGTGTCCCTGCCGCCGTCCACGGGCAGCACGGTCACGTTCGCGCCGTGCTCGCGGAGCGCGGTCGCGCAGTCGGTCAGGGCTGTGCTCGCGGCATCCGCCTCGGGCACCGCGAGCACCCACGTCCCGTTCAGCAAGGAGGTCTTCTGCGCGGCCGTGGCGCCCGAGGTTGCCGAGGTGCCCTGGGTGCCCGCATCCGCGAGCGGGTGCCACGTCACGCGGTACCGCCATCCGGCGACGGCCGAGTCCTCGCTGCGCTTCCGGTGCCAGCTGGAGAGGGCGGGGAGCACGCTCGCCAGAGTGGACTCTCCGCTGTCCGCGAGTTCGAGGGTCCTGGCCAGCTCGTCCACGTCGCCGCGCTCGACCACGCCCCAGAACTCGGTGTCCACCGGGCCCTGTCCACCATCCGTCCGGACGGCCACCGGTACGCGCGCGGCGCTCGGCCAGTAGCGGTCGTGCTGGAAGGCGTAGGTGGGCAGGTCTACGCGGCGGGCGCCGGTACCGGTGTAGTACGCGGTCCAGTCAACTGCCTTGCCGCGTACTTGGAGTTCCGCGAGGGCGGTGAGGAGTGCGTCGGGCTCTTCACGGTTCTTGCGGAGGGCGGGTACGAAGGCGAGCTCGCCGGAGTCAGAGGCAACACAGTCCTGCGCCATGGCGGAGAGCACGCCGTCCGGGCCCAGCTCCAGGAACGCGGTCACGCCTTCCGCTTCCAGAGTGCGGATGCCGTCCAGGAAACGAACGGCCTCACGCACGTGACGCACCCAGTACTCGGGATCCTGGATCTCCTCGACCGACAGGACCTCACCCGTCACATCGGACACGATCGGAAGCTGCGGGGCATTGAAGGTCAGGCTCGCCGCGACCGCACGGAAGTCGTCCAGCATCGCGTCCATACGCGGCGAGTGGAAAGCGTGGCTGACCCGCAGCCGCTTGGTCTTACGACCCTCGCCCTCGAAGTGCGCGGCGATGGCAAGCACCGCGTCCTCGTCGCCTGAAATCACGGTGGCGGACGGCCCGTTGAGTGCGGCGATGGACATACCGTCGACCAGCAGCGGCAGGACCTCGTCCTCCGCCGCCTGGAGCGACACCATCGCGCCACCGGTCGGGAGCGCCTGCATCAGACGACCCCGAGCCGCCACCAGCGCCGCAGCCTCTTCGAGGCACAGCACCCCGGCCACGTAAGCGGCCGACAGCTCACCGATCGAGTGACCCAGCAGATAGTCCGGCTTCACCCCCCACGCCTCAACCAGACGGAAGAGGGAAACCTCCAGCGCGAACAGACCCGCCTGCGTGAACTGCGTCCGATCCAGCAGTTCGCCGCCCTCGAAGACCACCTCACGAAGAGGCCGGTCCAGGTGCCGGTCCAGCTCCGCGCACACCGCGTCGAACTCGTCCGCGAAGACGGGATACGCCTCGTACAACTCCCGCCCCATGCCCGCCCGTTGCGAACCCTGACCCGAGAACAGCACGCCCATCCGACCCGGCGAAGCCGAGCCCTGAACCGTCCGCTCGCCCAGCAGCACCGCCCGGTGCTCCAGCACCGCACGCGACGTCACCAGCGAGAAACCCACATCCACCGGCGACAGCTCAGAGCGCTCGGCGACGAACGACCTCAGCCGCTCCACCTGCGCCGACAAGGCTCCCGCGGAACGTGCCGACACCACCCACGGCGTCACCGGCAGCGCCACCGGAGCCGTAGCCTTCGCCGGCTCCTCGGCCTCCGGAGCCTGCTCCAGGATCACGTGCGCGTTCGTACCGCTGACGCCGAACGACGACACCGCGGCGCGCCGCGGTTCGCCCGTCGCCGGCCAGTCGACCGAGTCCGTGAGGAGTTCCACGGCGCCCGCCGACCAGTCCACGTGGGAGGACGGCTCGTCGACGTGCAGGGTCTGCGGCAGTACGCCTTCGCGCATCGCCATGACCATCTTGATGACGCCCGCGACGCCTGCGGCGGCCTGCGTGTGGCCGATGTTGGACTTCAGCGAGCCCAGCCACAGGGGGCGGTCCTCCGGACGGTCCTGGCCGTACGTCGCGATCAGCGCCTGCGCCTCGATCGGGTCGCCCAGCGTCGTACCCGTACCGTGGCCTTCCACGACGTCGATCTGTGCGGGTGAGAGGCCCGCCCCTTCGAGGGCCTGGCGGATGACGCGCTGCTGGGAGGGGCCGTTGGGTGCGGTCAGGCCGTTGGACGCGCCGTCCTGGTTGACGGCGGAGCCGCGCACGATACCCAGCACCTGATGGCCGCTGCGGCGGGCGTCCGAGAGACGCTCCAGGAGCAGCAGGCCCACGCCCTCGCCCCACCCCGTGCCGTCCGCCGCCTCCGCGAAGGACTTGCACCGGCCGTCCGTGGCCAGCGCGCCCTGCCTGCTGAACTCCATGAACGCCGCGGGGGTCGACATCACGGTGGCGCCGCCCGCCAGGGCCATAACGCACTCGCCCGACCGCAGCGCCTGCACCGCGAGGTGCAGGGCGACCAGCGACGACGAGCACGCCGTGTCCACCGTCATCGCCGGGCCTTCCAGGCCGAACGTGTAGGAGAGGCGGCCCGACACGACGCTGGCCGCGTTGCTCGTGGCGAGGGAACCCGCACCGGCGTCGGCCGAACCGAGCAGGACCGTCGCGTAGTCCTGGCCGTTGGTTCCGGTGAACACGCCGGTGCGGCTTCCGCGTACCGATGCCGGGCTGATCCCGGCGCGCTCGAAGGTCTCCCAGGCGGTCTCCAGGAGCAGCCGCTGCTGCGGGTCCATGCCCAGGGCCTCGCGGGGCGAGATGCCGAAGAGGGAGGCGTCGAACTCCGCGACGTCGTGGACGAATCCGCCCTCGTGGGCCTGGGTGGTGACGGGCTGCCCGTCGTCGCCGCGGTACAGCCGGTCGATGTCCCAGCCGCGGTCGTGCGGGAATTCGCTCATCCCGTCGCCGCCCGATGCCACCAGGCGCCAGAGGTCCTCCGGGGTCCGGACGCCACCCGGGTACCGGCAGCCCATGGAGACGATGGCGATGGGCTCGTCGTCGGCGTGTGCCGACAGTCGGTCCGCCGTCTCCCCTGCCGCTTCCGCGGTCGGGTCGGCGGCGCCGAGCTGGGGTGCGAGGAGGCGCAGGGCGATATCGCCCGATGTGGGGTGGTCGAAGACGAGGGTGGTGGGCAGGGTCAGGCCGGTGGCTGCGTTCAGACGGTTGCGGAGTTCGACGGCGGTGAGCGAGTCGAAGCCCAGCTCGCTGAAGGCCCGGTCCGGGGCGACGGCGTCGGGCGACGGGTGGCCGAGCACAGCCGCGGCCTCCGCCCTGACCAGGTCGAGCAGCGCCCGGTCGCGTTCGGCCGTCGACAGCGCGGCTAGCCGCTCGCGCAGCGCCTCCGCGACGTCCCGTCCGCTCGCGCCGTCGGCCTCCGGCGCCCGCAGGGCTTCGGCGGCTTCGGGGATGTCATCGATGAGGGGCCTCGGCCGCGCCATGGTGAAGGCGGGTGCGAACAGCGCCCAGTCGACGTCCGCGACGGTCAGGCAGGTCGCCCCCGCACCGACCGCCTGGACCAGGGCGCCGACCGCGAGTTCCGGGTCCATTCCGCCGAGTCCGCGGCGGGCGAGCATCTCCTGTGCCGTGCCCACGGCCATACCGCCTCCGGACCAGCCGCCCCAGGAGATGGACGTGGCCGTGAGGCCGCGGGCCCGACGGTGCTCCGCGAGGCCGTCGAGGTAGGCGTTGCCCGTGGCGTAGGCGCCCTGTCCGGCGCCGCCCCACACACCGGCGCCGGAAGCGAAGAGGACGAAGGCGTCCAGCGAGTCGCGGGTGTCGGCGCCGAAGATCGCGTCGAGGTTGGCGGCGCCGGTCGCCTTGGCGGCGAGGGCGTCGGCGAAGGCGGCCGGGTCCGCGTCGGCGAGCCCCGCCTGTGTGGTGACGCCAGCGGCGTGGACCACCGTGCGGATGGGCCTGCCGTCCGCCTCCTGCACGCGGGCGACGACTTCGGCCAGCGCCTCGCGGTCGGCGACGTCGCAGGCCGCGATCGTCACCCGGGCGCCCGACGCGGTCAGTTCGGCCTCGAGTTCGGCGGCACCTGCCGTCTCCGCGCCCCGTCGGCCGGTGAGTACCAGATGCTCCACGCCGGCGCGGGCGAGCCACCGCGCGGTGTGGGCGCCGAGGGCGCCCAAGCCTCCGGTGATCAGGGCCGTGCCCTGCGGGCGCCAGGGCTCGGGCGTCTGGTCGTCGCCCTCCGGAGCCCGGACGAGACGGCGTCCGAACACGCCGCCCGAGCGCAGTGCCACCTGGTCCTCGCCGGCCGGGTCCGTGAGGACGCCCGGCAGTCTCGACCAGGCACGTGCGTCCAGTGCATCCAGCTCCGCGGGAAGGTCGATCAGCCCGCCCCAGCGGTCGGGGTGCTCCAGGCCGAAGACCCGGCCCAGCCCCCAGGTCTGCGCCTGCACGGCGCCGGAGACCGATTCGGACCTGCCGATGGACACGGCGCCGCGCGTCACACACCACAGCGGAGCGTCCACGCCCTGCTCCACCAGGACCTGCATCAGAGCCAGCAGGGCGGCGACACCGCCAGGGAGCGTCGGGTGGGCGTGGTCGGGTGCCTCGTCGAGCGCGGTCAGCGACACGATGCCGGCGACCGGCCGGCCCTCGGGCAGCGCTCGGCGCACCGCCCGGGCGAGTTCAACGCGGTCGGCACCGCCTGCCGCGACGGGCACCGTCACGACCTCGGCGCCACCGGCGGAGAGCGCCCGACCGACGGCCTCCGCCGTCTCGTCGGCTCCGGCATCGGGCACGACCAGCAGCCAGGGCTCGCCGATTCCGGTGTCCGTCCGAAGCTTCAGCGGCTTCCAGGTGATGCGGTAGCGCCAGCCGTCGACCTTCGACGCGTCCCGCCGCTGCCGCCGCCACGCGGACAGCACGGGCAGCAGGTCGCCGAGCGCCGCCTGTGTCTCGTCCTCGACGCCGAGCGTGCCGACCAGCGCCGCCAGGTCTCCCTGCTCGACGGCCTCCCAGAACCGGGCGTCCACCGGATCGGCCGGGGCGACGACCGAAGCGGGGGCATGCCCCTGCGGCCAGAACTGCTGGTGCTGGAAGGCGTAGGTGGGCAGGTCGACGCGGCGGGCGCCGGTGCCGGCGAAGTACGTCGTCCAGTCAACTGCCTTGCCGCGTACGTGGAGTTCGGCGAGGGCGGTGAGGAGTGCGTCGGGCTCGTCACGGTTCTTGCGGAGGGCGGGTACGAAGGCGAGCTCGCCGGAGTCAGAGGCAACACAGTCCTGCGCCATGGCGGAGAGCACGCCGTCCGGGCCCAGCTCCAGGAACGCGGTCACGCCTTCCGCTTCCAGAGTGCGGATGCCGTCCAGGAAACGAACGGCCTCACGGACGTGACGCACCCAGTACTCGGGATCCTGGATCTCCTCGACCGACAGGACCTCACCCGTCACGTCCGAGACGATCGACAGCTGCGGGGCGTTGAAGGTAAGCCCCTGCGTGACCGCACGGAAGTCGTCCAGCATCGCGTCCATACGCGGCGAGTGGAAAGCGTGGCTGACCCGCAGCCGCTTGGTCTTACGGCCCTCGCCCTCGAAGTGCGCGGCGATCCGCAGGACAGCCGCCTCGTCACCCGAAATCACCGTGGAGCGCGGACCGTTGAGCGCGGCGATCGAGACGCCCTCGACCAGCAGCGGCAGGACTTCGTCCTCCGCCGCCTGCAACGAGACCATCGCGCCGCCCGCCGGGAGCGCCTGCATCAGACGACCCCGCGCAGCAACCAGAGCGGCGGCGTCTTCGAGAGACAGCACACCGGCCACGTACGCAGCCGACAGCTCACCAATGGAGTGACCCAGCAGATAATCCGGCTTCACCCCCCACGACGTCACCAGCTCGAACAGCGCCACTTCCAGCGCGAACAGACCCGCCTGCGTGAACTGCGTCCGATCCAGCAGTTCGCCACCCTCGAAGACCACCTCACGAAGAGGCCGGTCCAGGTGACGGTCCAGCTCCGCACACACCCCATCAAACGCGTCCGCGAAGACGGGATACGCCTCGTACAACTCCCGCCCCATGCCCGCCCGTTGCGAACCCTGACCCGAGAACAGCACACCCACCCGACCCGGCGAAACCGAGCCCTGAACCGTCTGCTCACCCAGCAGCACCGCCCGATGCTCCAGCACCGCACGCGACGTCACCAGCGAGAAACCCACATCCACCGGCGACAGCTCAGAGCGCTCGGTGACGAACGACCTCAGCCGCTCCACCTGCCCCGCCAGCCCCGCCTCCGACTTCGCCGAGACAACCCACGGCACCCCCGGCAGCGCCACCGGAGCCACAACCACCGCCGGCTCCTCGGCCTCCGGCGCCTGCTCCAACACCACATGCGCGTTAGTGCCGCTGACGCCGAACGACGAGACGCCCGCACGGCGCGGCTCACCCGTCTCCGGCCATGCCACGGACTCGGTGAGCAGCTCAACAGCCCCTGCCGACCAGTCGACCTGGGGCGTCGGCTCATCCACGTGCAGGGTCTGCGGCAGCACACCCTCCCGCATCGCCATGACCATCTTGATGATCCCGGCGACACCCGCGGCGGCCTGAGTGTGACCAATGTTCGACTTCAGCGAACCGAGCCACAGGGGCCGGCCCTCCGGACGGTCCTGGCCGTACGTCGCGATCAGCGCCTGCGCCTCGATCGGGTCGCCCAGCGTCGTACCCGTACCATGCGCCTCCACCACGTCGATCTGTTCGGGGGCGAGCCTCGCGCCGGCCAGGGCCTGGCGGATGACGCGCTGCTGGGACGGGCCGTTGGGCGCGGTGAGTCCGCTGCTCGCGCCGTCCTGGTTGACCGCGGAACCCCTTACGACGGCCAGCACTTGGTGTCCCAGGCGGCGTGCGTCGGAGAGGCGCTCCACCACGAGCACGCCCGCGCCCTCGGCCCAGCCCGTGCCGTCCGCGCTCGCGGCGAAGGACTTGCAGCGGCCGTCGAACGACAGGCCGCGCTGGCGGCTGAAGTCCACGAACGTGCCGGGAGTCGCCATGACCGTCACACCGCCGGCCAGCGCCATCGAGCATTCGCCCGACCGCAGCGCCTGCACCGCGAAGTGGAGAGCGACCAGGGACGACGAGCACGCCGTGTCCACCGTCACCGCAGGCCCTTCGAGGCCCAGCGTGTAGGAGACGCGGCCGGACAGGACACTGCCCGAGTTACCCGTACCCAAGTAGCCTTCCACGCCGTCCGGTACGGACTGCAGCTGGCTGATGTAGTCGTGGTACATCAGGCCCGCGAACACCCCCGTCCGGCTCCCCTTGAGCGAGGTCGGGTCGATGCCGGCGCGCTCGAAGGCCTCCCAGGACACTTCGAGGAGCAGCCGCTGCTGCGGGTCCATCGCCAGCGCCTCGCGCGGGCTGATCCCGAAGAAGCCGGGGTCGAAGGCGCCGGCCTCGTGCAGGAAGCCGCCTTCGTGCACGTACGACGTGCCGGACTCGCCCGGGTCGGAGCTGAGGAGCCCTTCCACGTCCCAGCCACGGTCGGTGGGGAACGGGGATATCCCGTCCCCGCCCGCGGCGACAAGCTCCCACAGCTGCTCGGGGCTGTTGACACCACCGGGGTAGCGGCAGCTCATGCCCACGATCGCGATGGGCTCGCGCTCCCGGTCCTCCATCTCGCGCAGCCGATGGCGAGTCTCGCGCAGGTCCGCCGTGGCCCGCTTGAGGTAGGCGAGGAACTTCTCCTCGTTCGCCATGGGGTGTCACTCCTTGAAGAGGTGATCGACGTGGATCGGGATGTTCGAGGGGGTGGAGGTGTCCGGGGTGTGCGGAGGCAGAGATGGAGGGAGCCCGGAACCCTCAGGACGTTTCGAGCTCCTCGTCCAGCAGGTCGAAGATCTCGTCGGCCGTGGCCGATTCGAGGTCCTGGCCGCCCGGTGCGTCGCCCTCGGCTCCGCCGCCGTTCCAAGCGGACATGAGCCCCCGCAGCCGGTCGGTGACCGCGGCCCGGTCGGCGTCGTCCGACGCGACTGTGGCCAGAGCCCTTTCCAGCCGGTCGAGCTCGGCGAGGAGGGCCAGCGCCGAGCTCGCCCCGTCCTCGACGAGCTCGTCCCGCAGGTGGGCGGCCAGCGCTTCCGGGGACGGGTGGTCGAAGACCAGCGTCGAGGGGAGCCGCAGGCCGGTCTCGGCATTGAGCCGGTTGCGCAGCTCCACCGCCGTGAGCGAGTCGAAGCCGATCTCCAGGAAACCGCGGGTGACTTCCACGGCCGCGGGAGAGCCGTGGCCGAGCACGTCGGCGATGGCGGTGCGCAGGATGTCGAGCAGGATCCGGTCTCGCTCCGCGGTGTCCGCGGCGGCCAGTCGCTGCTTGAGGTCGGCTGCCGACGCGCCCGCCGGACCGCTCTTGCCTGCCGCCGTCGGCCGGACCGGTCCGCGGATCAGCCCGCGCAGCAGCGGCGGGATCGCGTCGGGCCGCACCTGCGGGGAGCCCGCGGTGAGCCGCGTCGGCATGAGCACCGCGTGGCCCGCCGTCCGGCCGGTGTCGAACAGCTCGATGCCCTGTTCCTGTGTGAGGGGCGCGAGCCCCGAGCGGGCCATGCGGGCGATGTCGGCCTCGTCCATCCGGCCTGCCATGCCGCTCTCCGCCCAGGGGCCCCAGGCGAGGGAGACGGCGGGGAGGCCCTGGGCGCTCCGGTGCTGGGCCAGTCCGTCGAGGAAGGCGTTGGCGGCCGCGTAGTTGGCCTGTCCGGGGCCGCCGAAGGTGCCGGCGGCCGAGGAGAACAGTACGAATTCCCGTACCGCGAGTTCCATGGTCAGCTCGTGCAGGTGCCAGGCGGCGTCGACCTTGGGACGGAGCACGTCCGCGAGCCTCTGCGGGGTCAGGGACGCGAGGACGCCGTCGTCCACGATGCCCGCGGCGTGCACCACCGTGGTGAGCGGGTGCGCCGCGGGGATCTCCGAGAGCACCGCGGCGAGCGCGGAACGGTCCGATGTGTCGCAGGCGGCGAAGGTGACCTCCGCACCCGACTCGGCCAGCTCCTCGGCGAGTCGCGCCGCGTTCGGCGCGTCGCCCCCGCGACGGCTGACCAGCAGCAGGTGGCGCGTGCCTCGCTCGGCGAGGCGACGAGCGACCAGGCCGCCGAGGAAACCGCTGGCGCCGGTGATCAGCGCGGTGCCCGGCTGACCGACGGTGTCTCCCTGGTCTGCGTCTGCCTGATCTGCGTCTTCCCGGTCGGCGGCGTCAGGGTCGACCACCGACTCGGCGTCCAGCTCGGCGACCGCGACGCGGTCCAGGCGCGGGACGAGTATCTTCCCCGCACGGACCGCGAGTTGCTGCTCACCGCAGGCGACGGCCGTCACGAGGCTCTGCGCGGACACGTCCGCGTCGTCGATGTCGACGAGTACGAACCTGCCCGGAGCCTCGGACTGCGCGGAGCGCAGCAGCCCCCACACGGCCGCCTGTGCCAGGTCGGTCACGTCCTCGCCGTCGACCGCTACCGCGCCCCGCGTCGCGACGACCATCAGGACGTCGGTGAACCGCTCGTCGGCCAGCCATGCCTGGACGGCTTCCAGGGCCTCGGCCGTACGTTCATGAGCGGCGTCCGAGGCGGCCGTGTCCGTGGCGGACGGGGCGAAGGCGAGCAGGACGGCGGGCGGCGGAGTGGGCGCGGCCGCCAGGTCGTCGAGGCCGGCGAAGGCGTCTACGCCGACACCGGATGCCGCGAGACCGAGGTGGTCCGCCCCGAGCACGGCCCAACGGGCGTCGGGGAAGGTGCGGTCGACCGCGGCGGGTGACCAGCCGAGGCGGAACAGCGAGTCGTGGTGCGTGGACTGCCGCGCGCCGTCGAGCTGTGCCGATGTGACGGTGCGCAGCACCAGGGACTCGATGACCGCGACGGGCGCGCCCTTCGGGTCCGCGAGGGTCAGTGAGACCCCCTCCGGGCCCTTGGCACCCGTGGACCCGTTGGCACCCGTGGAGTCCTGGGAGCCCTGGGCGTCCTTGGGGGTGATCCGCACGCGGAGGGCGTCGGCGCCCGCCGCGTACAACGTCACGCCGTTCCAGGCGAACGGCAGACGGTTGCGGCCCCCGCCGTCACCGTCGGCGTCGTGCGACGTGCTCAGGCCCATCGCGTGGAGCGCCGAGTCGAGGAGCGCGGGGTGCAGTCCGAACCGTGCCGCCCCGGTCTCCGTGCCGTCGGGCAGGGCGACCTCGGCGAAGACCTCCTCGCCGAGCCGCCATGCCGCACGCAGCCCCTGGAACACCGGGCCGTAGCCGTAGCCGATGGCTGTGAGGTAGTCGTAGAGCCCGTCGACGGGCACTTCGGTGGCGCCTTCCGGCGGCCAGACCGTGAGGTCGCCCGCGTCGGGCCGGTCGCCGCCCGACGTGAGGGTGCCGCTCGCGTGGCGCGTCCAGGACGCCTCCGCCCGGCCGAGGTCGCGGGAGTGGATCTCCACGGCCCGGCGGCCTGCCTCGTCGGCGGGGCCCGCCCACAGCTGGAGGCCGACGGCCCCTTCGGGGGACAGGACGAGCGGTGCCTCGATGGTCAGTTCTTCGAGGTGGTCGCAGCCCACGTCGTCACCGGCCTTGACGGCCAGTTCGACGAACGCGGTGCCGGGCATCAGCACCGTGCCCATCACCGTGTGGTCGGCGAGCCAGGGGTGGCTGTCCAGCGACAGCCGGCCGGTGAAGACGTACTCGTCGGAGTGGCCCAGCTCGACCTTGGCACCCAGCAGCGGGTGATCGGCCGTCCCGAGCCCCGCCTGCCGGACGTCTCCCGCCGCCGCACCGCCTTGGAGCCAGTACTGACCGTGCTGGAAGGCGTACGTGGGCAGGTCGACCCGGCGGGCACCGGTGCCTGCTTCGGAGAAGTACGTCGCCCAGTCAACTGCCCTGCCGCGTACGTAGAGCTCGGCCAGCGCGGTGAGCAGGCTCTCCGATTCTTCGCGGTTCTTGCGCAGAACGGGTACGAAGGTGAGCTCATCGCCGCCCTCGGAGCCGCCGCTCACGCAGTCCTGCGCCATGGCGGAGAGGACTCCGTCGGGGCCCAGCTCCAGGAAC
Source organism: Streptomyces sp. NBC_00012 (assembly GCF_045040875.1). NCBI lineage: Bacteria > Bacillati > Actinomycetota > Actinomycetes > Kitasatosporales > Streptomycetaceae > Streptomyces > Streptomyces sp. NBC_00012. The sequence goes on from NZ_CP108310.1 coordinate 967,610, forward strand.
GCGGTCACGCCCTGGGCTTCCAGAGTGCGGATGCCGCCCAGGAAACGGACGGCCTCACGGACATGGCGGACCCAGTACTCCGGGTTCTGAGTCTCCTCGGCCGACAGGATCTCACCCGTCACGTCCGAGACGATCGAAAGCTGCGGGGCATTGAAGGTCAGGCTCTCCGCGACCGCACGGAAGTCGTCCAGCATCGCGTCCATACGCGGCGAGTGGAAGGCATGACTGACCCGCAGGCGCTTGGTCTTGCGACCCTCGCCCTCGAAGTGCGCGGCGATCTCGAGAACCGCCGCCTCATCACCTGAAATCACCGTGGAGCGCGGGCCGTTGAGGGCCGCTATCGAGACGCCCTCGACCAGCAGCGGCAGGACTTCGTCCTCTGCCGCCTGCAACGAGACCATCGCGCCTCCGGTCGGGAGCGCCTGCATCAGACGGCCCCGCGCGGCGACGAGAGCGGCAGCGTCTTCGAGGGACAACACGCCGGCGACGTACGCGGCCGACAGCTCACCGATCGAGTGGCCCAGCAGGAAGTCCGGCTTCACGCCCCACGACGTCACCAGTTCGAACAGCGCCACTTCCAGCGCGAACAGACCCGCCTGCGTGAACTGCGTCCGATCCAACAGCTCACCGCGCTCGAAGACCACCTCGCGAAGAGGCGTCTCCAAGTGCCGGTCCAGCTCCGCACACACCGCGTCGAACGCGTCCGCGAAGACGGGATACGCCTCGTACAACTCCCGCCCCATGCCCATCCGCTGCGAACCCTGGCCGGAGAACAGCACGCCCACCCGGCCGCGCGCTCCCGCGTCCCGTACCAGTCCTGCGGCAGTTCCCTGGTCGGCGAGGGCGGTGAGCCCGTCGAGGAAGGCGTCGCGGTCGGTCGCGACCAGCACGGCTCGGCGTTCGTGGACGGATCGGGTGGTGGCCAGCGAGTACGCGACATCCAGCGGATCGAGGCCGGGGTCGGCGACGACCGTCGTGCGCAGGCGTTCCGCCTGGCCGCGCAGCGCTTCCTCGTCCCGTGCGGACAGCACCCACGGCAGTGCCGCGGGCCCGCCCTGTGTGCGGGGCGCGGGCGGTGCGATGGCGGCGGGGGCCGGCTCCGGGGCTTGTTCCAGGATGACGTGGGCGTTCGTGCCGCTCACGCCGAACGAGGAGATGCCGCACCTGCGGGGGTGGTCGGTCTCCGGCCAGTCCCGCCGCTCGGTCAGGAGTTCAACGGCGCCTTCGGTCCAGTCCACGTGGGTGGAGGGCTTGTCCACGTGCAGGGTCTTCGGGAGCACTCCGTGCCGGAGCGCCATGACCATCTTGATGATCCCGGCGACCCCCGCGGCAGCCTGCGTGTGACCGATGTTCGACTTCAACGAGCCGAGCAGCAGCGGCAGTCGGCCGTCCCGGTGCCTGCCGTACGTCGTGAGGACGGCCTGCGCCTCGATGGGGTCGCCCAGCGTGGTGCCGGTGCCGTGCGCCTCCACCGCGTCCACCTGGTCCGCGGTGAGGCCCGCGTTGACCAGGGCCTGGCGGATGACGCGCTGCTGCGAGGGTCCGTTGGGGGCGCTGATGCCGTTGCTGGCGCCGTCCTGGTTGATGGCGCTGCCCCTGACGACGGCCAGCACCCGGTGGCCGTTGCGCTCGGCGTCGGACAGCCGCTCCAGGAGCAGTACTCCGACGCCCTCGCCCCAGCCCGTACCGTCGGAGGCTTCCGCGAACGCCTTGCAACGGCCGTCGGACGACAGGCCGCCCTGGCGGCTGAACTCGGCGAAGACCGCCGGCGTCGCCATGATCGCGGCGCCGCCGGCCAGCGCCATGGAGCACTCGCCCTGGCGCAGTGCCTGCGCGGCCATGTGCAGGGCGACCAGCGACGACGAGCACGCGGTGTCGATGGTGACGGCCGGGCCTTCGAGGCCGAGGGCGTAGGCGATGCGGCCGGAGATCACTGCGGTGGCCGTGCCGGTGAGGAGGTAGCCCTCGACGCCCTCCGGCGGCTGGTGGACGTCGCTCGCGTACCCCTGCGACGAGGCGCCGATGAACACACCCGTGCTGCTTCCGCGCGCGGAAGCGGGGACGATCCCGGAGCGCTCGAAGGCCTCCCAGGAGGTCTCCAGGAGGAGCCGCTGCTGCGGGTCCATCGCCAGCGCCTCACGCGGGCTGATCCCGAAGAACCCTGCGTCGAAGGCGGCCGCACCGCTGAGGAAGCCACCCATCGGCGTGAAGCCCGGACCACTGCCGTCGTCGGCGAAGGCACGCTCCCAGCCGCGGTCGGCGGGGAACCCGGAGATGGCGTCGGTGCCGGTGGCGGCGAGGTCCCACAGCTGTTCCGGCGTCCGTACGTCACCGGGGAAGCGGCAGCCCATGCCGACGATGACGATCGGGTCGTCGTCGGCGGCAGCGGCACCGGCGGTCGGGGCCGTCGCGGCGGTGTCGTCCTCGTGGCCGAGGGACTCGGCGAGCAGGTATTCGGCCAGGACGGTCGCCGTCGGGTAGTCGAAGACCAGGGTGGTGGAGAGCCGCAGGCCGGTGGCGGCCTTCAGGCGATTGCGCACCTCCACGGCGGTCAGCGAGTCGAAGCCGACCTCGCGGAAGGCCCGGTTCGCCTCCAGCGCCATGGCATCGGCCAGGCCGAGCACGGCAGCGGCCTCGGTGCGTACGAGGTCGAGAACCGCGGCGGGACGCTCGTTCTCCGGCAGTTCGGCGAGGCTGCGCTGGAACGCGGAGAGGTCGCCCGTCTCGGCGGCCTCGACGGCCGCCGCGTCGTCGAGGATCCGGCGCACTTCCGGCAGGTCCGCGAGGAGCGGGCTGGGCCGGGCCACGGTGAACGTCGGTACGAACCGTTCCCAGCGTACGTCCGCGACCGTCAGCATGGTCTCGTCGTGCCCCACCGCGTCCTGCATCGCGTCGATGGCGAGCTCGGGGTCCATCACGGGCAGACCGCGTCTGCTCAGGATCTCCTCGGCCGAGCCCTTGGCCATGCCGGCGCCGCCCCACGCGCCCCAGGACATCGCGGTGGCGGCCAGGCCGTCGGCGCGGCGCTGCTGCGCGAGCGCGTCGAGGTAGGCGTTGGCCGCGCCGTACGCTCCCTGGCCACCGCTGCCCCAGATGCCGGAGATCGACGAGAACAGGATGAAGGCGTCCAGCTTCTCGTCGCCGAAGACCTCGTGGAGGTGGGCGGCGCCAAGGACCTTCGCCCGGAGGACATCGGCGTACTCCGCGCGACTCGTCTCGGTGATCACGCTGAGCTGGCCGACACCGGCGGCGTGCACGACCGCCGTGACGCGGTCGCCCGCGTCGCGCAGCCCCTGGACCGTCGCGGCCAGCGCGTCGCGGTCCGCCACGTCGCACGCGGCGAGGGTGACCCTGGCACCGAGTGCGGTCAGCCGCTCCTCCAGTTCCCGCGCGCCGGGGGCGTCGGCGCCCCTGCGGCTGGTGAGCACGACGTGCTCGGCGCCCTGGTCGATCAGGCGGTGCGCGATGAACGATCCCAGGGCACCCGTACCACCGGTGATCAGCACAGTGCCGCGCGGCGTCCACCGGGTCCCGGCGGAGCCCTGGCCGGGCCTGGCGCGCTGGAGGCGGCGCCCGAAGACACCGGACGCGCGCACCGCCACCTGGTCCTCGGCATCCTCGCCACCGCTGAGCACGCCACAGATCCGGGTCCACGCGCGGTCGTCGAGGATCTCGGGCAGGTCGATCAACCCGCCCCAGCGCTCCGGGTGTTCGAGGGCGACGACACGGCCGAAGCCCCAGTTCATGGCCTGCTCGGTGCGGACAGGGCCGTCCGAGCGGCCCACCGAGACCGCGCTCCGGGTCAGGAGCCACAGCGGGGCCAGGCGTCCCGCGTCACCCAGTGCCTTGACCAGCTCGACATTGGCCGCGAGGCCCGCCGGGATCACCGGGTGCTCCGGGTCCGGCCCGTGGAGCAGTGCCAGCAGGGACACGACCCCGGCCGGCTCCGGCGCGTCGGCCAGCCGGGCGGCAAGAATTTCGCGGTCCACCTCGGTGCCGGAGACGGTGAGCACCGAGACGTCGGCACCGTGTCGCGTCAGCCCGCGCACGGTCTCGCCCACCGTCTCGTGGTCGGCCTCGGCGGCGGGGACGACGAGCAGCCAACTGCCGGACAGGGCGGGCGCGGCCGCCGTCACGGGCTTCCAGGTCACTCGGTAGCGCCACGCGTCGACCGTCGACTCGTCCCGTCGCTGCCGCCGCCACGACGACAGCACCGGGAGCACTTCGCCGAGCGAGTCCCGGGTGGCACCGCCGAGTTCGAGGGTCTCGGCCAGCGCTTCCAGATCGCCGCGCTCCACGACGTCCCAGAATTCGGCGTCCACCGGGTCCGCCGCTCCCGCCACGGAGACCTCTTGGGCCTCCGGCCAGAACTGCTGGTGTTGGAAGGGGTAGGTCGGCAGGTCCACATGCGTGGCCCGCTGCCCCGCGAACACCGCCTCCCAGTCCAGCTCGACGCCGTGGACGTGGGCTTCGGCCGCCGAGGTCATGAAGCGGTGCGCCTCGTCCTCGTCACGACGCAGGGTCCCCAGCGCCACCGCGTCGTCCCGGCCCGCCTCCTCGAAGATCTCCTGCAACCCCAGATTCAACACGGGATGCGGGCTCACCTCGATGAACACGGACAGACCATCACTGGCAGCCGCCCGCACCGCCCGCTCGAACTCCACCGTGGAGCGCAGATTCCGGTACCAGTAACCGCCGTCCAGACCCGACGTGTCATCCAGCAGCGCACCGGTCAACGTCGAATAGAACGGCACCCGGCCCGACACCGGCACCACACCCGCCAGCAGACCCGCCAGCTCCTCCTCGATCAGCTCCACCTGAGCCGAATGCGACGCATAATCCACCGCGATCCGCTTCGCCCGCACGCCTTGTCCCGTGCAAGAGGCCACCAGCTCATCCAGTGCCCCCGGCTCACCCGACACCACCACCGACGACGGACCATTCACCGCCGCCACCGAGATCCGGCCGTCCCACACGGTCAGGCGCTCACGCACCTCCGCCACCGGAAGCGACACCGACACCATCCCGCCACCACCCGACAACGCCAGCAGGGCCTTGGAGCGCAGGGCCACCACCCGCGCACCGTCCTCCAGCGACAAGCCCCCGGCGACCACCGCCGCCGCGATCTCACCCTGGGAGTGGCCGATCACCGCCGCCGGCACCACACCACACGCCCGCCACAGCTCGGCGAGCGACACCATCACCGCCCACAGGACCGGCTGCACCACATCCACCCGGTCAAACCCAGGCGCACCCTCCCCGCCACGCACGACATCCAGCAGAGACCAGTCCGTGAACGACTCCAACGCCGCACCGCACTCCGCCATCCGCCCCGCGAACACCGACGACGACTCCAACAACCCCGCAGCCATACCCACCCACTGCGCACCCTGACCCGGGAACACGAACACCGGACGCACAGCCCGGCCCGCCACACCCCGCACCACATCCCCAACAGCACGCCCCTCGACCACCGCCGACAACGCACCCACCAAAGAACCCACATCACCCGCGAGCACCACCGCACGATGCTCGAACCGCGACCGGCCAAGCGCCAACGACCGCCCCACAGCAGACAACTCCGCCAGTGAGCCACCGCCATCAACAGCCAGCCGCAACCGCTCCGCCTGCCCCCGCAGCGCATCCTCCGACTTACCCGACAGCACCAACGGAACAACCGCACCCACCACCGGAGCAGACCCGGCCACGGACTCCGACACCACAGGCTCCACCTCCGGAGCCTGCTCCACGATCACATGCGCATTCGTGCCGCTCATGCCGAACGACGAGACGCCCGCACGGCGCGGCTCTCCCGTCTCCGGCCAGGCACGCTGCTCGGTGACCAGCTCCACCGCACCCGCGGACCAGTCGACGTGGGAGGACGGCTCGTCCACGTGCAGGGTCCGGGGCAGCACTCCGTGGCGTACCGCCTGGACCATCTTGATCACACCGGCGACACCTGCGGCGGCCTGGGTGTGACCGATGTTCGACTTCAACGCACCCAGGAGCAGGGGCTGTTCGGCGTCCCTGCCCTGGCCGTACGTGGCCATGAGCGCCTCGGCCTCGATGGGGTCGCCGAGACGTGTGCCCGTGCCGTGTGCCTCCACCGCGTCGACGGCCTGGGCCGAGAGGCGGGCGTTGGCGAGGGCCTGGAGGATGACGCGCTGCTGTGACGGGCCGTTGGGGGCGGTCAGGCCATTGGACGCGCCATCCTGGTTCACCGCGGAGCCACGTACGACCGCGAGGACCTCGCGGCCGTTGCGGCGGGCGTCGGAGAGGCGCTCCAGGAGCAGCACGCCCACGCCTTCGGACCACGACGTGCCGTCGGCCGTCGAGGCGAACGACTTGCAGCGGCCGTCGGCGGCGAGCCCACCCTGGTCGCTGAAACCGTAGAACGCCGCAGGGGTGGACATGACGGTCGCGCCGCCGGCGAGCGCCAGGGAGCATTCGCCGGACCGCAGGGCCTGCACGGCGAGATGCAGCGTCACGAGCGAGGTGGAGCAGGCTGTGTCGACCGTCACGGCGGGCCCTTCGAGGCCGAGCGTGTAGGCGATGCGGCCGGAGACGACGCTCGCGGACGTGCCGGTCAGGACATAGCCGCCGGTGCCTTCCGGCGGCGGCTGGAGCAGCGTCGAATAGTCCTGTCCCGTCGTGCCGGCGAAAACGCCGGTGCGGCTGCCCTTCAGCGTGTCGACCGTGATCCCGGCCCGCTCGAAGGCCTCCCAGGACGTTTCGAGGAGCAGCCGCTGCTGCGGGTCCATCGCCAGCGCCTCGCGCGGCGAGATCCCGAAGAACGCCGGGTCGAAGCCGCCGACGCCGTCGAGGAAGCCGCCCTCCATGGCGAACGAGGGGCCCCCGGAGTCGGTGGCGTCGCCGAGGCTCTCCCAGCCTCGGTCGAGCGGGAACGAGGAGATGGCGTCGACGCCCGAAATGGTCAGCTGCCAGAGGTCTTCGGGGCTGCGCACGCCGCCCGGGTAGCGGCAGCTCATGCCGACGATCGCAATGGGCTCGAGGTCGGCCGCCTCGAGTTCCTGCAGACGCTGACGGGTCTGGTGCAGATCCGCGGTAACCCACTTGAGGTAATCCCGCAGCGTCTCTTCGTTCGCCATTCAATCCCACCCTGAGCAGTCAGCACTTAATAGCGATGGAGGACCGGGAACTGGGTGGAAAGTCGTTCGACGCCCCCACTACTGGAGGAGGAATTCCTCGGCATGAATTGACCGAGACCACACAACCCTTAACCCATAGCCTTCACATTGCGCATCCTCGAAAGCCGACACGCTCCTGTAATTGCATCGGCATTCCAGCAGATCAACTCGCAATGTGAAGCTATTCGACCCCCTCTTGGCCGCACAACCCCTATGGGTTCGGCCCGTCCCCCTAGCCAACCGCCCCTGTCGGTCCAGGGGTCGGCGGCGGGTACGGTGCCCAGGAGCCGGGCCTCGCCGCCCGTTTCGGGCGGGTTCCGGGTCACGGGCCCGCAGGGGGCGGGGCGCGGCGGCAGCCCGCTCGGCCGCCGCCGCGTGGCTGGCCGCACCCGCCCCGCCGGTGGGCGGGGCGAGTCTGGGGCCGTCAATTCGAGCGGCCGAGCTTCTGGTTGATGAAATCGAAGATCTCATCGTCCGATGCCGATTCGAGCTCCTGACTCACATCGGCCTGTTCGGTCTCAGCTCGCCCGTCCGACCACTTGGCGAGGAATGCCTGGAGTCGCATCGCGACCCTTGTCCTCGTCAGGTTGTCGGGCTCCTTTTCTGACATGGCGGCCTCGAGCTTGTCCAGTTCCGCGAGGAGCAATACGCCCGAGGCGTCCGACGCATCCGAGTCGAACCGGAGTTCCGTGTACAGGAACGCGGCCGCCGCTGCCGCCGTCGGACGGTCGAAGGCCAGGCCCGCCGGCAGCCGGAGCCCGGTGGCCCGTGACAGCCGGTTGCGGAGTTCCACGGCCGTCAGGGAGTCGAATCCGAGCTCCCGGAAGACCCGGTCGGCTCCGACCTCGTCCACCGGGTGGCCGAGGACTGCCGCCGCGTGGGTCCTCACCAGCCGCACCAGTTCGGCCTCCCGCTCCGGCTCGGACATGGCCTCCAGCCGTCGGCGCAGCTCGTCGGCGACGTCGTCGTCGACGTCCGTCGGCTCGGCGCCGCCCGCCAGGGCATCCGCGGCCTCCGGCAGCTCCGCGAGGAGCGCGCTGGGGCGCATGGCCGTGAACGACGGCGCGAACCGCGCCCAGTCCACGTCGGCGACGGTGAGCAGCGGGTCGGCATCGGCGACCGCTTGGCGCAGCGCGGTGAGGGCCAGCTCCGGCGCCATCGGGGGCAGGCCCCGCCTGCGCAGCAGCTCCGCCTCCTCGGCCTGCCCGGCTTCGCCGTCCCGCACGGTGCCTTCCGTCGTGTCGCCGTCGGCCCACGGACCCCAGGCCACCGACGTCGCGGCGAGGCCGCGCGCCCGGCGGTTCAGCGCCAGTGCGTCCAGGTAGGCGCCGGCCGCCGCGTACACGCCCTGGCCGCCACCGCCCCAGACACCGGCGATGGTGGAGAAGAGGACGAAGGCGTCCAGTTCCGTGTCGGCGAGGACCGCGTCGAGATGGGCGGCGCCGACCACCTTGGCGGCCAGCCGTTCGTCGGCCTCCTCCATGCGGATGGTGTCGAGCGGGGCGAGGTGGTTGCCGCCGACGGTGTGCACCACCGCCCGCACGGGGCCGCCCTCGTCGGCGAGCCGCCGGACCAGCGCGTCGAGCGCCTCGCGGTCGGTCACGTCGCAGTGCGCGACGACCGCGCGCTCGCCGAGCGCCGTCACCGCCGCCTCGACCGGTTCCTGCCCTTCGGGGGTCATCAGAACCACCCGGTCGGCCTCGGTGCCGGCCAGCCAGTGCGCGACGTACGAGCCGAACGGCGTCGTGGCATCGGTGACGAGCACCGTGCCACGCGGGGCCCACTCGCCGCCCGTGGTGTTCGCCGACGCCCGCAGGAGCCGGGGCACGAACACTCCGGCGGGGCGCACCGCGGCCTGGTCCTGGCCGCTGCCGCCGCCGATGAGCGCGAGGATTCGGTCCACCGCCCGCTCGTCCGCGTTCGCAGGCAGGTCGATCAACCCGCCCCAGCTCTGCGGCTGTTCCAGCCCAGCGACCCGGCCGAGGCCCCACAGCTGGGCCTGTGCCGGTTCCGGCGCCGCGTCGGAGCGGCCCGTGTTCACGGCTCCGCGGGTCAGGCACCACAGGGGCGCCTTCACACCCGCGTCGCCCAGTGCCTGCACCAGGTCCAGCGTGGCCGCCATGGGCTCCTGGCCGAGGGCCAGCAGGGAGACGACGCCCGCGATGCCCTCGGGGCCCGCGGCCTCGCCGGCTCCGGCAAGCTGCTCGGCCAGTCCGGTCCGGTCACGTGTGCCCGGGTCCACGGACAGCCGGGCGGCGGCGGCGCCGTGCGCCTCGATCCCGGCGACGACCGGGTGGCCGAGGTGCTCGTCGGCTGCCACGACCAGCCAGGTGCCGGACAGCGGCACACCCGTGTCGTCCGCGACCGCCTTCCATGCGACCCGGTAGCGCCAGGCGTCGACCGTGGACTGCTCGCGGGACTGGCGGCGCCACGACGACAGCAGTGGCAGCACCTCGCCCAGCGGCTGGTCCGCGGTGAGTCCGGCCCCGTCGACGAGTCCGGACAGGTCCTCCTGCTCCACCGCGGCCCAGAACCGTGCGTCCATCGACGACACGGCATCCGTCTTCGGGGCGGCGGGACCGCCCGGCTTCGGCCAGTAGCGCTGCCGCTGGAAGGCGTAGGTGGGCAGGTCGACCCGGCGGGCGCCGGTTCCGGCGCAGTACGCGTTCCAGTCGACTGCCGTGCCGCGCACGTGGAGTTCGGCGAGGGCGGTGAGCAGGGCCTGCGGCTCGTCGCGGTCCTTGCGCAGGGCCGGTACGAAGCCGAACTTCTCCGGGTCGACGGTGGTGTCGGTGAGGCAGTCCTGCGCCATGGCGGAGAGGACTCCGTCCGGCCCCAGCTCCAGGAACGCGGTCACGCCCTGGGCTTCCAGAGTGCGGATGCCGCCCAGGAAACGGACCGCCTCACGGACGTGCCGGACCCAGTACTCAGGGTCCTGGACGTCCTCGGCGGACAGGACTGCACCCGTCACGTCGGACACGACGGCCAGCTGCGGGGCGTTGAAGGTCAGTCCCTCCGCGACCTTGCGGAAGTCTTCCAGCATCGCGTCCATGCGCGGCGAGTGGAAGGCATGGCTGACCCGCAGGCGCTTGGTCTTGCGACCCTCACCCTCGAAGTGCGCGGCGATCCGCAGGACCTCCGCCTCGTCACCCGAAACCACCGTGGAGCGCGGGCCGTTGAGGGCGGCGATGGACACGTCATCCGTCAGCAGTGGCAGGACCTCGCTCTCGGCAGCCTGGAGGGACACCATCGCCCCGTCCGTCGGAAGCGCCTGCATCAGACGGCCCCGGGCGGCCACCAGCTCCGCCGCGTCTTCGAGAGACAGCACCCCGGCCACGTGCGCGGCCGACAGCTCACCGATCGAGTGACCCAGCAGATAGTCCGGCTTCACCCCCCACGCCTCGACGAGACGGAAGAGCGCGACTTCGAGAGCGAACAGACCGGCCTGCGTGAACTGCGTCCGATCCAGCAGCTCGCCCACACCCGCACCCTCGCCCTCATCCTTGCCCTCGTCGAAGACGACCTCACGAAGGGGCCGGTCCAGGTGCCGGTCCAGCTCCGCGCACACCGCGTCGAACGCGTCCGCGAAGACGGGATACGCCTCGTACAGCTCCCGGCCCATACCGGCTCGCTGCGAACCCTGACCCGAGAACAGCACCGCGAACTGTCCGGACGTGACCGAGTCCACGATCACGTTCGAGTCCGTGCCGTCCTCGGCCAGTGCCTCGATGCCGCGCAGCAGTGCGTCCCTGTCCTTCCCGACGACGACGGCCCGGTGGGCCAGCGCGGCGCGGCTCGTGGCGAGCGAGAACGCCACGTCCGACGCGTCGAGTCCGGGCCGGCGCAGCAGGTGCGACCGCAGGAGCCTGGCCTGCGCCGTGAGGGCGCGCGCCGACTTCGCGGACAGCATCCACGGCAGGACCGGGGACGACGAGGCGGTCGGGGCGACCGGCCGCGGCTCCGCGTCGACGTCGGGCGCGGGAGCCTGCTCGATGATCGTGTGGGCGTTGGTGCCGCTGATGCCGAACGAGGACACCGCCGCGCGCCGCGGTCCGCCCGTCTCGGGCCAGGCCACCGACTCCCTCAAGAGCTCGACGGCCCCCGCCGACCAGTCCACCTGCGTGGACGGCTCGTCGACGTGCAAGGTCCGCGGCAGCACACCGTGGCGCATCGCCATGACCATCTTGATGATGCCGGCGACACCGGCGGCGGCCTGCGTGTGACCGATGTTCGACTTCACCGAGCCGAGCAGCAACGGCTGTTCCTGCGTCCGCTCCCGGCCGTACGTCGCGAGCAGCGCCTGTGCCTCGATCGGGTCGCCGAGCCTGGTGCCCGTACCGTGCGCCTCCACCACGTCCACCTGGGACGCCGACAGACCGGCCGAGGCGAGGGCCTGGCGGATGACGCGCTGCTGCGCGGGCCCGTTGGGGGCGGTCAGACCGTTGGACGCACCGTCCTGGTTCACCGCGCTGCCGCGCACGACCGCGAGGACCTCGTGGCCGTTGCGGCGGGCGTCCGAGAGACGCTCCACCAGCAGCATGCCGACACCCTCACCCCAGGCCGTGCCGTCCGCCGCATCGGCGAACGCCTTGACGCGCCCGTCCTCCGCCAGACCGCGCTGGCGGGAGAACTCGATGAACGCGCCAGGCGTCGACATCACGGTGGCACCGCCGGCCAGGGCCAGCGAGCACTCACCCGACCGCAGCGCCTGGATCGCCAGGTGCAGCGCCACCAGGGACGACGAGCACGCCGTGTCCACAGTGATCGCGGGTCCTTCGAGGCCGAACGTGTACGAGAGCCTGCCCGACACGACGCTTGCCCCGTTGCCGGTGCCCATGTGGCCCTCGGCACTGTCGGCGGACATGAACAGCAGGGCCGAGTAGTCCTGGCCGTTGGTGCCGGTGAAGACTCCGGTGCGGCTTCCGCGCAGCGACTCCGGATCGATGCCCGCCCGCTCGAACGCCTCCCAGGAGGTCTCGAGGAGCAGCCGCTGCTGCGGGTCCATTCCAGTGGCCTCGCGCGGCGAGATCCCGAAGAAGACGGGGTCGAAGTCCCCCACGTCACGTAGGAATCCGCCCTCGGCCACATACGAGGTGCCCGCGTGGTCAGGGTCCGGGTCGTACAGCGAATCGAGGTCCCAGCCCCGGTCCACCGGGAATCCGGTCACCCCGTCCGTACCGGCCGCCAGCAGTTCCCACAGCTCTTCCGGCGTACGGACACCGCCCGGGAAGCGGCAGCTCATGCCGACGATCGCGATCGGGTCGTCCGGGTCGGTCACCACCGTCGCCGTCGCCGCTGCCGCCATCGCCTCGAGGGCGTCGACGTGCTCGGCCTCCTCGCCGAACAGCTCGGCCCGCAGGTGTTCGGCCAGAACCGTCGGGGTCGGGTGGTCGAACACCATGGTCGCGGGGAGCTTGAGCCCGGTCGCCTTGGCCAGGCGGTTACGGAGCTCCACCGCGGTCAGTGAGTCGAAGCCGAGCTCCCGGAAGGTGCTCGCCGCGGTGACCGAGTCCGCGCTTCCGTGTGCGAGGACGACCGCCGCCTGGCTCCGCACCAGTTCGAGCAGTGCCCGGGTCCGCTCCGCTCCGGTGGCCGCGGCCAGCCGGTCCCGCAGGGCCGAGGCTTCGTCGCCCGCCGCCGCGGTCACCTCCTCCTGGAGGTCCCTCACCTCGGGCAGGCCCGTGAGCAGCGGGCTCGGGCGCAGCGCGGTGAACGCGGGCGCGAACCGCGTCCAGTCGACATCGGCCACGGTGATGTGGGTGTCGCGCTCGGCGAGCGCCTGTTGCAGGGCGGCAACGGCCCGCTCCGGAACCATGGCGGGCAGCCCCCGGCGCAACAGCTCCGCCTCGGCATCGCCCGCCGCCATGCCGCCGTCGGCCCACGGGCCCCAGCTGATGGAGGTCGCGGTCAGGCCGCGGGCCCGCCGGTCCTGGGCGAGGGCGTCAAGGTGGGCGTTGGCCGCGGCGTAGGCGGCCTGGCCGCCGCTGCCCCACACGCCGGCGATCGAGGAGAACAGGACGAATGCGTCGAGCTCCTCGTGCGGTTCGGAGGTATTGGACGTGTCGGAGGTGTTCGAGGTGTACCCCGCGAAGACGGCGTCGAGGTTCGTCGCGCCGGTCACCTTGGCGGACAGGACGGCCGCCAAGGCGTCGTCGTCCAGCGTGTCCAGCGGGTGCGAAGCGGCCACACCCGCGGTGTGGATGACGGAGCGGACCGGCGTACCGGCCTGCCGGAGACCTTCCACCAGCTCTTCCAGCGCTTCCCGGTCGCTCACGTCACACGCGGCGACCTCCACCGCCGCACCCAAGCCCTCCAGCTCGGCCACCAACTCGACCGCGCCAGGAGCGTCCGGGCCACGACGGCTCGTCAGCACCAACCGCTCAGCACCGTTACCGGCCGCCCAACGAGCCACGTGCGCACCCAGCGCACCCGTGCCGCCCGTCACCAGGACCGTCCCACGCGGCGACCAACCACCCGACGCAGCACGACTGCTACCAGGCGCGTGCACCAGGCGACGCCCGTACACACCCGAAGCACGTACCGCGAGCTGATCCTCACCAGCAGAACCGGCACCGGCACCGGCACCGATGCCCGTGCCTGTGCCGGTCAGCGCGGCACACACACGGGCCACCGCCCGCTCGTCCAACGTCTCGGGCAGATCGATCAACCCACCCCAACGGCCCGGCTGCTCCAGCGCGGCCACCCGCCCCAGACCCCACACCTGCGCCTGCACCGCATCCACCGCACCATCGGAGCGGCCCACCGACACCGCACCCCGCGTCAGACACCACAACGGCACGGACAGCTCCGCATCGCCCAGCGCCTGCACCAGCGCCAACGTGCCCAGCGCCGCACCCTCCCGGCCCAGGGCCAGCAACGACACCACACCGGCGAACCCGGAGGCATCCTCGGCAAACCGCGCAGCCAGCGCCCCACGGCTCACCTCACCACCCTCCACCAGCCACTCCACGACCTCGCCGCCACGCGCACGCATCCCCGCAACCACCGGATGATCCGCACACGCCGACGACGACACCACCAGCCACCGCCCGGACAGCCCGGCACGATCCGCACCACCCGGAACCGGCTGCCACGTCACCCGGTAACGCCACGAGTCCACGGTCGACAAGTCGCTCGACCTGCGCCGCCAGGAGGAGAGCACAGGCAGCGCCGCGCCCAACGACTCCAGCTCGTCCGAGCCCAGAGCCGCCGCGAAGGCATCCACGTCCTCCTGCTCCACCGCGGCCCAGAACGCACCGTCCAGGTCCGACGACGGCGAGGCCGCAGCGGCCCCGGCACCGCCCATCAGCAACCCGCCGCCCTCCGGCCAGAAGCGCTCGCGCTGGAAGGCGTAGGTGGGCAGGTCGACGCGGCGGGCGGTGGTACCGGCGAAGTGCGCCGGCCAGTCAACTGCCCCCCCTTGTACGTACAGTTCGGAAAGCGCGGCGAGGAGCGCGTCGGGCTCTTCGCGGTTCTTGCGGAGTACGGGTACGAAGGTGAGCTGCTGCTCGTCCTCGGAGCCGGACGTCACGCAGTCCTGCGCCATGGCGGAGAGCACGCCGTCCGGGCCCAGCTCCAGGAACGCGGTCACGCCTTCGGCTTCCAGCGTGCGGATGCCGTCCAGGAAACGGACCGCCTCACGGACGTGCCGGACCCAGTACTCCGGGTCCTGGATCTCCTCGGTCGACAGGACTGCACCCGTCACGTCGGACACGACGGCCAGCTGCGGGGCGTTGAAGGTCAGTCCCTCCGCGACCTTGCGGAAGTCGTCCAGCATCGCGTCCATGCGCGGCGAGTGGAAGGCATGGCTGACCCGCAGGCGCTTGGTCTTGCGACCCTCACCCTCGAAGTGCGCGGCGATCCGCAGGACCTCCGCCTCGTCACCCGAAACCACCGTGGAGCGCGGGCCGTTGAGCGCCGCGACAGACACACCATCGACCAGCAGCGGCAGGACCTCGTCCTCCGCCGCCTGGAGCGACACCATCGCCCCGCCCGCCGGGAGCGCCTGCATCAGACGGCCCCGGGCGGCCACCAGCTCCGCCGCGTCTTCGAGAGACAGCACCCCGGCCACGTGCGCGGCCGACAGCTCACCGATCGAGTGACCCAGCAGATAGTCCGGCTTCACCCCCCACGCCTCGACGAGACGGAAGAGCGCGACTTCGAGAGCGAACAGACCGGCCTGCGTGAACTGCGTCCGATCCAGCAGCTCACCCGCACCCTCGCCCTCGTCGAAGACCACCTCGCGAAGAGGTGTCTCCAAGTGCCGGTCCAGCTCCGCGCAGACCTCGTCGAACGCCTCGCTGAAGGCGGGATACGCCTCGTACAGCTCCCGGCCCATGCCGACCCGCTGCGAGCCCTGACCCGAGAACAGCACACCTGTCCGGCCAGGAGTCACCGAGCCTTCCACGGTCCGCTCACCGATCAGGACCGCACGGTGCTCCAGCACCGCACGCGACGTCACCAGCGAGAACCCGACATCGAGCGGCGACAGATCGGGGTTCTCGGCGACGAACGACCTCAGCCGCTCCACCTGCCCCGCCAGCCCCGCCTCCGACTTCGCCGACACCACCCACGGCACCACCGGCAACACCGCCGGAGCCACAACCACCGCCGGCTCATCGACCTCCGGCGCCTGCTCCACGATCACGTGCGCGTTCGTGCCGCTGATACCGAACGAGGACACCGCAGCACGGCGCGGTGCGCCGGTCTCCGGCCAGGCACGCTGCTCGGTGACCAGCTCCACCGCTCCGGCGGACCAGTCCACCTGCGGCGTCGGCTCGTCCACATGGAGCGTCTCGGGCACCAGCCCGTGCCGCATCGCCTGCACCATCTTGATCACACCCGCCACACCGGCAGCCGCCTGCGTATGACCGATGTTCGACTTGATCGAACCCAGCAGCAACGGCCGGTCCTCCGGACGCTCCTGCCCGTACGTCGCAATCAGCGCCTGCGCCTCGATCGGGTCGCCCAGCCTTGTACCCGTACCATGCGCCTCCACCGCGTCCACCTGCGACGACGACAGACCCGCACTCGCCAACGCCGCCCGGATCACCCGCTGCTGCGACGGACCGTTCGGAGCCGTCAGACCATTGGACGCACCATCCTGGTTCACCGCCGAACCACGGACCACCGCGAGAACCCGGTGCCCATTGCGGCGGGCATCGGAGAGCCGCTCCAGCAGCAGCATGCCGACACCCTCACCCCAGCCGGTGCCGTCGGCCCCGGCCGCGAACGACTTGCAGCGACCATCAGCAGCCAGACCACGCTGACGCGAGAACTCGATGAAGCTGCCGGGCGTGGCCATGACGCTCGCGCCGCCGGCGAGCGCCATTGAGCACTCGCCGGACCGCAGCGCCTGCGCCGCGAGGTGCAGGGCGACCAGGGACGACGAGCACGCCGTGTCCACCGTCACCGCAGGACCCTCAAGGCCCAGCGTGTAGGAGACGCGGCCGGAGACCACACTGCCCGAGGTGCCTGTCGCGAGGTATCCCTCGACTCCTTCGGGCACGGTGGCCAGTTGCGCCACGTAGTCGTGGTACATCAGGCCCGCGAAGACGCCGGTGCTGCTGCCGCGCAGCGAGCCCGGGTCGATGCCCGCGGACTCGATGGCCTCCCAGGAACCTTCGAGGAGGAGCCGCTGCTGCGGGTCCATCGCCAGCGCCTCACGCGGCGAGATCCCGAAGAAGCCGGGGTCGAACTCGGCGGCATCGTGCAGGAATCCGCCCTCGCGGGTGAACGACGTGCCGGGACGGTCCGGGTCGGGGTCGTACAGCGCGTCCACGTCCCAGTTACGGTCCGTGGGCAGTCCGGTGATTCCCTCGCCACCGGTGGCCACCAGGTCCCAGAGCTTGTCCGGTGACTCGGCGCCACCGGGGAACCGGCAGCTCATACCGACGATGACGACCGGGTCGTCCGCCGTGTCGACGGCCGCGCGAGCCGCAGGCACGACTCTTGCCGTCTGGACGCCGACGATCTCGGTTCGGATGTGATCGGCCATTGCGACCGGTGTCGGATAGTCGAACACGAGGGTGGCCGGCAGGCGCAGCCCGGAGGCCCCGCTCATCCGGTTACGGAGTTCGATGGCCGTGAGCGAGTCGAAACCCAGCTCGGTAAAGGCCCGCTGGGGCTGCACCGCGTCGCCTGAGGCATGGCCGAGCACGGCGGCAGCCTCCGCACGCACGAGGTCCAGCACGAGGTCACGCTGTTCGGTTTCGGGGAGTGCGAGGAGCGTACGCGCGAAGGACTCGGACTGATCCGCACCCGACTCCGCCACCCGCCGACTCGGCACCCGCACCAACCCACGCAACAGCAACGGCGTCAACTCCGGACGCGCCCGCAACGCCGCCAGATCCACCCGGACCGGCACCACCACCGACGCATCCACACCCCCCGCCACATCGAACAACCCCAAACCCTGACCCGACGACAACGGCACCAGACCACCCCGCGCCAACCGCCGCAGATCCCCCTCACCCAACTGCCCCGTCATCCCACTCGCCTGCGCCCACAACCCCCACGCCAACGACTGACCCACCAGACCCTCACCACGCCGCACTTCCGCCAACGCGTCCAGGAACGCGTTCGCCGCCGCATAGTTCGCCTGACCCGCACCACCGAACACACCAGCCGCAGACGAGAACAGCACGAACAACGACAGATCCAAGCCACGCGTCAACTCATGCAGATGCCACGCCGCGTCCACCTTCGGACGCAACACCGCACCCAGACGCTCCGGAGTGAGAGAGGACAGCACACCATCGTCCAGGACACCGGCCGTGTGCACGACACCCACCAGCGGATGCCCGGCAGGTATGTCTCCCAGCACCGCCGCCAGAGCCTCACGGTCGGCCACATCACACGCGGCCACCCGCACCGAAGCACCCAGATCAACCAGATCCGCCACCAACTCTGACGTTCCCGGAGCCTGATCCCCACGACGCGACACCAGAAGCAGATGCCGCACACCCCGCTCCGTCACCAGATGCCGGGCCACCAGACCACCCAGAACGCCACTGGCACCGGTCACCAGGACCGTGCCCCCACCATCCAGATCACCCACCGGCCGCTCAGCCGCGGCAACCGCCCGGGACAGGCGCGGCACGAACACCTCACCCCGCCGCACCGCCACCTGCGGCTCACCCGAAGCCACAACGGCGGACAGCAACGTTTGCGACGCCTCGTCCTCATCATCGAGGTCGACCAGGACGAAACGGTCCGGGTTCTCCGACTGCGCCGAACGCAGCAGACCCCACACCGCAGCCTGCACCGGATCCGGCACCTCGGACTCACCACAGGCAACCGCACCCCGCGTCACCACGACCAGCCGCCCCTGACCAGCCTCCTCATCCGCCAGCCAGCCCTGCGCCACCTCCAACGCCCGCACCGCCACCTCATGCGCCCGCGCAACCACACCCTCCGCAGTACCCGCAGCACCGACACTCAGGTCCTCGACCCGCACCCCAGACGCATCCACATCCACATCCGCAGGCACAGACACCGCCAACCACTCCACCCGGAACAACGCATCCCGAGCCACATCACCACCACCCGCACCCCGCAACTGCTCAGCAGTCACCGGACGCAACGCCAACGACTCCACCGACGCCACATGCGCACCCGTGCCATCAGCCAGCAACAACGACACACCCGAACCCGAACGCACAATCCGCACCCGCAACACCCGAGCACCCACCGCCGAAAGCGACACCCCCGACCACGCAAACGGCAGCCCCACGCCGCCCTCGACCGCCTCCGGGTCACCATCGGCAGCGAGCCCGATCGCGTGCAAGGCCGAGTCAAGCAGCGCCGGATGCAACCCGAAGCCCTCGGCGTCCGCCCCCTCGGGCAGCACCACCTCGGCGAAGACATCACCGCCCTGTCGCCAGGCCGAACGCAGACCCTGGAACAGCGGCCCGTACTCGTAGCCCGAATCGGCGAGTTCCTCGTACAGAGCGTCGATCGTCACCGCCTGGGCGCCCGCCGGCGGCCACTGAGCCAGCCCTTCCGTCACCGGCGCGGCAACCTCGGCCAGCACACCGCTCGCGTGCCGCGTCCAGACTCCGTCCACGGCATCGGCGGGACGCGAGTACACCGTCAGCTCGCGTCGTCCGGACTCGTCGGCCGCGGCGACCGCGACCTGGACGGCGACTGCGCTCTGGTCGTTGAAGACCAGCGGAGCCTCGATGGTGAGCTCTTCCACCAGGCCGCATCCGACCTGGTCAGCTGCGTGCAGCGCCAGTTCCACGAACGCGGTGCCCGGCAACAGCACCGAGCCCCACACCGCGTGATCCGCCAGCCACGGATGCGTCTCGACCGACAGTCGGCCGGTCAGCAGGATGCCATCGGTACCCGCGAGACCGACCGCACTCGACAGCAGCCCGTGGTCGACCGAGTCGAGTCCTGCGGACGACACGTCCAGGTTCCCCTGCCCGAGCGCCCCACTCAGCCAGTAGCGCTCGCGCTGGAAGGGGTAGGTGGGCAGGTCCACATGCGTGGCCCGCTGCCCCGCAAACACCGCCTGCCAGTCCAGCTCCACACCATGGACGTGGGCCACGGCCATCGAGGTCATGAAGCGGTGTGCCTCGTCCTCGTCACGGCGCAGGGTCCCCAGCGCCACCGCGTCGTCCCGGCCGGCCTCCTCGAAGATCTCCTGCAACCCCAGATTCAGCACCGGGTGCGGGCTCACCTCGATGAACACGGACAGACCATCACTGGCAGCCGCCCGCACCGCCCGCTCGAACTCCACCGTGGAGCGCAGATTCCGGTACCAGTAACCGCCGTCCAGACCCGACGTGTCATCCAGCAGCGCACCGGTCAGCGTGGAGTAGAACGGCACCCGGCCCGACACCGGCACCACACCCGCCAGCAGACCCGCCAGCTCGTCCTCGATCAGCTCCACCTGAGCCGAGTGCGACGCATAATCCACCGCGATCCGCTTCGCCCGCACGCCTTGTCCCGTGCAAGAGGCCACCAGCTCATCCAGCGCCCCCGGCTCACCCGACACCACCACCGACGACGGCCCGTTCACCGCCGCCACCGAGATCCGGCCGTCCCACACGGTCAGGCGCTCACGCAGCTCCGCCACCGGAAGCGACACCGACACCATCCCGCCGCCGCCGGACAACGCCAGCAGGGCCCGCGACCGCAGGGCCACCACCCGCGCACCGTCCTCCAGCGACAGACCCCCGGCGACCACGGCCGCCGCGATCTCACCCTGCGAGTGGCCGATCACCGCCGCCGGCACCACACCACACGCCCGCCACAGCTCGGCGAGCGACACCATCACCGCCCACAGGACCGGCTGCACCACATCCACCCGGTCAAACCCAGGCGCACCCTCCCCGCCACGCACGACATCCAGCAGAGACCAGTCCGTGAACGGCTCCAACGCCGCACCGCACTCCGCCATCCGCCCCGCGAACACCGGCGACGACTCCAACAGCCCCGCCGCCATACCCACCCACTGCGCACCCTGACCCGGGAACACGAACACCGGACGAGCCGAGGAACCGGCCACACCACGCACCACACCCGCGCCCGAACCGGCGCCCAGCGCCACCGACTCCAGACCCGACCGCAGCTCCTCCACACCACCCGCAAGCACCACCGCACGATGCTCGAACCGCGACCGGCCAAGCGCCAACGACCGCCCCACAGCAGACAACTCCGCCAGTGAGCCACCGCCATCAACAGCCAGCCGCAACCGCTCCGCCTGCGCCCGCAGCGCATCCTCCGACTTACCCGACAGCACGAACGGCACACCCGCACCCACCACCGGAGCAGACCCGTCGGCCACCGACACCGACACCACAGACTCCAGCTCCGGAGCCTGCTCCACGATCACGTGCGCGTTCGTGCCGCTGATACCGAACGAGGACACCGCAGCACGCCGCGGCTCACCCGTCACCGGCCAGGCACGCCGCTCCGTGACCAGCTCCACCGACCCCGCCGACCAGTCCACCTGCGACGACGGCGCATCCACATGCAGCGTCTCGGGCAGCACTCCATGGCGTACTGCCTGAACCATCTTGATGATGCCGGCGACGCCTGCGGCGGCCTGCGTGTGGCCGATGTTGGACTTGATCGAGCCGAGCAGCAGCGGCCGGTCCTCCGGGTGCTCCTGGCCGTACGTCGCGATCAGAGCCTGTGCCTCGATCGGGTCGCCGAGACGGGTACCCGTGCCGTGCGCCTCCACCGCGTCCACCTGCGACGCCGACAGACCGGCGTTCGCCAGCGCCGCCCGGATCACCCGCTGCTGCGACGGACCGTTCGGAGCCGTCAGACCATTGGACGCACCATCCTGGTTCACCGCCGAACCACGGACCACCGCAAGGACCTGGTGACCATTGCGGCGGGCATCGGAGAGCCGCTCCACGAGGAGCATGCCGACCCCCTCGGACCAGCCCGTGCCGTCAGCCGCGTCGGCGAACGCCTTGCAACGGCCGTCGGCCGCGAGGCCCCGCTGCCGCGAGAACTCCACGAACGTCGCCGGGGTCGCCATGACGGTGACACCGCCGGCCAGCGCCATCGTGCACTCGCCCGAGCGCAGCGCCTGGATCGCCCAGTGCAGGGCGACCAGGGACGACGAGCACGCCGTGTCCACGGTCACCGCAGGACCCTCGAAGCCGAACGTGTACGAGACACGGCCGGACGCCACGCTGCCCGAGTTGCCCGTGCCGATGAACGCCTCGACGCCGTCGGGCACGGAGCCGAGCCGGGCCGCGTAGTCGTGGTACATCAGGCCCGCGAAGACACCGGTCCGGCTGCCGCGCAGCGAGGCCGGGTCGATGCCCGCACGCTCGACTGCCTCCCAGGAGGTCTCCAGGAGGAGCCGCTGCTGCGGGTCCATCGCCAGCGCCTCACGCGGTGAGATGCCGAAGAACGCCGGGTCGAACTTCCCCGCCTCGTAGAGGAATCCGCCCTCGATGGTGCGGGACTTGCCTTCCTGGTCGGCGTCCGGTTCGTAGAGGCCGTCCAGGTTCCAGCCACGGTCGGTCGGGAATCCCGCGATTCCGTCCCCTGCCGTGGCGACCAACTGCCAGAGGCCCTCGGGGTCGGTCACCCCGCCGGGGTAGCGGCAAGCCATGCCGACAATCGCGATCGGCTCGTCATCCGCGAGTCGCGTCGCCGGAGCGGCCGCGGCCGCCTCGGGCTGCGCGCCCAGCGCCTCCGCGACCAGGAACTCCGTCAGTTCGCTCGGCGTCGGGTAGTCGAAGACGAGGGTCGCCGGCAGGCGGAGGCCCGTCGCCGTGTTGAGCCGGTTGCGCAGTTCGACGGCGGTCAGCGAGTCGAAGCCGAGCTCCTTGAACGCGCTCCGGGACTTGATCGACTCGCCGGAGCCGTAGCCGAGCACCGCCGCGACCTGACCGCGGACCAGGCCGTCGACGAAGCGGATCCGCTCGTCGGGCGACAGGCCGGACAGGCGTACGGCGAAGCTCGATCCGGACTCCCCCGACGTGGCCGCACGGCGGCCAGGGACACGGACCAGCCCGCGGAAGAGGTGTGGCACCCCCTCCGTCGCGGCACGCTTGCGCCACACCGGGAGGTCGAGCCGCACGGGCACCAGCGCCGCGCGCCCCGCGCCTTCGGCGGCGTCGAAGAGTTCGATGCCCTGCTCGGCAGAGAGCGGCGGAACGCCGGACCGGGCCATACGCTGCGCATCGGCATCGTCGAGCCGCTCCAGCATCCCGCCCTCGGCCCACGGACCCCAGGCCAGCGACTGACCCGCCAGACCCTCACCACGCCGCACTTCCGCCAACGCGTCCAGGAACGCGTTCGCCGCCGCATAGTTCGCCTGACCCGCACCACCGAACACACCAGCCGCAGACGAGAACAGCACAAACAGCGACAGATCCAAGCCACGCGTCAACTCATGCAGATACCAGGCCGCGTCCACCTTCGGACGCAGCACCGCAGCCACCCGCTCCGGGGTGAGGGAGGACAGCACACCGTCGTCCAGGACACCGGCCGTGTGCACGACACCCACCAGCGGATGCCCGGCAGGTATGTCTTCCAGCACCGCCGCCAGAGCGTCACGGTCGGCCACATCACACGCGGCCACCCGCACCGAAGCACCCAGATCAACCAGATCCGCCACCAACTCTGACGTTCCCGGAGCCTGATCCCCACGACGCGACACCAGGAGCAGATGCCGCACACCCCGCTCCGTCACCAGATGCCGGGCCACCAGACCACCCAGCGCACCACTGGCACCGGTCACCAGGACCGTGCCCCCACCATCCAGATCACCCACCGGCCGCTCAGCAGCAACAACCGCCCGGGACAGGCGCGGCACGAACACCTCACCGCCCCGCACCGCCACCTGCGGCTCACCCGAAGCCACGACCGCGGGCAGCACCGCACGCGACGCCGCATCGCCGTCGAGGTCAACGCTCAAGTCTCCGGAAGTACCTTCGGCCAGTGGGTCGAGATCGGCAAGGACGAAACGGTCAGGGTTCTCCGTGTGCGCGGTCCGCAGCAGACCCCACACCGCAGCCTGCACCGGATCCGGCACCTCGGCCTCACCACAGGCAACCGCCCCACGGGTCACGACCACCAGCCGCGACTGTCCGAACTTCTCATCCGCCAGCCAGCCCTGCACCAGCTCCAATGCGCGACCGGTTA
The DNA here is from genome assembly GCF_045040875.1 of Streptomyces sp. NBC_00012. Classification (NCBI taxonomy): domain Bacteria; kingdom Bacillati; phylum Actinomycetota; class Actinomycetes; order Kitasatosporales; family Streptomycetaceae; genus Streptomyces; species Streptomyces sp. NBC_00012. The sequence continues at coordinate 991,381 of NZ_CP108310.1, forward strand.
CTTCATGCGTGCGGCCAACGACGTCACCGGCGCCACCGATGCCGTCGACCGTGCCCACACCCGCACTCGTACTCGTACCCGTACTGGTTCCGGCGAACGACACCGCCACCACGCCCGGCACCGACTCGCCCGCACCGAGTGCGGCGGCGAGCGCCTCCAGGTCGGCGTAGCGCACACCGGGCACGGCAACCGCGTCGCCGAGCACGGCCCAGCGCGCCTCGACCCGCTCCTCCGTCACCGCGTGGCCGACCCAGTCCACCTGGAACAGGGTGTCACGGGTTGCGCTGTGGCCGGCCGAGGCAACCTGCTCCTGCGACACCGCGCGCAGCGCGAGCGAATCGACGTGGGCGACCGGGGCACCGGCGCCGTCGGCCACGGTCAGGGACACACCGGAGCCCGCAGGGCTGATCCGGACCCGCAGGACCGTCGCCCCCACAGCGGAGACCGAGACCCCGCTCCACGCGAACGGCAGCCCCGCCGCACCGGACTCCGCGCCGGCGTCGATGCCACCCGGCAGGCCCAGGGCGTGGAGCGCGGCGTCGAGCAGCGCCGGGTGCACACCGAACCCGGTGGCATCCACCCCTTCGGGGAGAGCCACTTCGGCGTACACTTCGTCGCCCTTCCGCCAGGCGGCCCGAAGCCCCTGGAACACCGGGCCGTATCCGAGGCCCAGTTCCGCAAGGTCGTCGTACAGACCCGTCACCTCGACGGCGATCGCGTCGAGCGGCGGCCACTGCTCCAGCGCCTCACTCACGGCCACGGGTCCCGCGGACAGCGTTCCGACCGCGTGCTGTGTCCACTCCGCGTCGGCGTCCTCCGCCGGCCGCGAATGCACCGTCAACGCACGGCTTCCGTCACTTTCGACAGCACCCACGGCCACCTGCACGGCCACCGCGCCGTGTTCAGGGAGCACCAGCGGCGCCTGGAGCGTCAGATCACCCAATACCCCACAGCCGACGGCTTCTCCCACGTGGAGCGCCATGTCCACGAACGCAGTTCCCGGCAGCAGCACCGAGCCCATCACCACGTGATCGGCCAGCCACGCATGCGAGTCGACCGACAACCGACTCGTGAAGAGGAACTCGTCCCCCTGAGCCGGCACCACCTTCGCACCCAGCAACGGGTGCTCCCCCGCGCTCTGCCCCAGCGCTCGCGCATCACTCAACCCCACCGGCGACGACACCAGCCAGAACTGCTCATGCTGGAAGGCGTAGGTGGGCAGGTCCACGCGACGGGCACCGGTGCCGTCGAAGTACGCCTTCCAGTCAACTTCCTTGCCATGTACGTGGAGTTCGGCGAGGGCGGTGAGGAGTGCGTCGGGCTCGTCACGGTTCTTGCGAAGGGCGGGTACGAAGGCGAGCTCGCCGGAGTCAGAGGCAACGCAGTCCTGCGCCATGGCGGAGAGGACTCCGTCCGGGCCCAGCTCCAGGAACGCGGTCACGCCCTGGGCTTCCAGAGTGCGGATGCCGCCCAGGAAGCGGACGGCCTCACGGACATGGCGGACCCAGTACCCCGGGTTCTGAATCTCCTCGGCCGACAGGATCTCACCCGTCACGTCCGAGACGATCGAAAGCTGCGGGGCATTGAAGGTCAGGCTCTCCGCGACCGCACGGAAGTCGTCCAGCATCGCGTCCATACGCGGCGAGTGGAAGGCGTGGCTGACGCGCAGCCGCTTGGTCTTACGACCCTCGCCCTCGAAGTGCGCGGCGATCTCGAGAACCGCCGCCTCGTCGCCGGAAATCACCGTGGAGCGTGGTCCGTTGAGGGCGGCGATGGACACTCCCTCGACCAGCAGCGGCAGAACCTCATCCTCCGCCGCCTGGAGCGACACCATCGCCCCGTCCGCCGGGAGCGCCTGCATCAGACGACCCCGCGCCGCCACCAGCTCCGCCGCGTCTTCCAGCGACAGCACCCCGGCCACGTACGCGGCCGACAGCTCACCGATCGAGTGACCCAGCAGATAATCCGGCTTCACCCCCCACGACGTCACCAGCTCGAACAGCGCCACTTCCAGCGCGAACAGGCCGGCCTGCGTGAACTGCGTCCGGTCCAGCAGCTCACCACCCTCGAAGACCACCTCGCGCAGGGGCCGGTCCAGGTGACGGTCCAGCTCCGCGCACACCGCGTCGAACGCCTCGCTGAAGGCGGGATACGCCTCGTAAAGCTCCCGTCCCATACCGGCCCGCTGCGAACCCTGACCCGAGAACAGCACACCCGTCCTGCCAGAAGTCACCGAGCCTTCCACGGTCCGCTCACCGATCAGGACCGCACGGTGCTCCAGCACCGCACGCGACGTCACCAGCGAAAATCCGACATCGAGCGGCGACAGGCCGGGGTTCTCGGTGACGAACGACCTCAGCCGCTCCACCTGCGCCGCCAGCCCCGCCTCCGACTTCGCCGACACCACCCACGGCACCACCGGCAACACCACCGGAGCCACAACCACCGGCTCGGCCTCCGCCGGCGCCTGCTCCAGCAGCACATGCGCGTTCGTACCGCTCACACCGAACGACGAGACACCCGCACGACGCGCGTCCCCCGTCTCCGGCCACGCGACGGACTCGGTGAGCAGCTCAACAGCCCCTGCCGACCAGTCGACCTGGGGCGTCGGCTCGTCCACGTGCAGGGTCCGGGGCAGAACTCCCGCCCGCATCGCCATGACCATCTTGATGATCCCGGCGACACCTGCGGCGGCCTGAGTGTGACCAATGTTCGACTTCAGCGAACCGAGCCACAGGGGCCGGTCCTCCGGACGGTCCTGGCCGTACGTCGCGATCAGCGCCTGCGCCTCGATCGGGTCGCCCAGCGTCGTACCCGTACCGTGCGCCTCCACCGCGTCCACCTGCGACGACGACAGACCGGAGTCGGCCAGGGCCTGGCGGATGACACGCTGCTGGGACGGGCCGTTCGGAGCAGTCAGGCCGTTGGACGCACCGTCCTGGTTCACCGCGCTGCCGCGCACGACCGCCAGCACCTCGTGGCCCAGGCGGCGTGCGTCGGAGAGGCGCTCCACCAGGAGCATGCCGACGCCCTCGGACCAGCCCGTGCCGTCCGCGCCGGCCGCGAACGACTTGCAGCGGCCGTCGGAGGCGAGGCCGCCCTGGCGGGAGAACTCGATGAACGCGCCGGGGGTGGACATCACCGTCACACCACCGGCCAGCGCCATCGTGCACTCGCCCTTGCGCAGGGCCTGGACGGCCAGGTGGAGAGCGACCAGCGACGACGAGCACGCCGTGTCGATCGTCATCGTCGGTCCCTCAAGACCGAAGGTGTACGCCACTCGGCCGGACAGGACACTGCCCGACGTACCGATCCCGAGGAAGCCCTCGACGCCTTCCGGCACGGAGGCGACCTGTGAGGCGTAGTCGTGGTACATCATTCCGGCGAACACGCCGGTACGGCTGCCGCGCAGGGACGTCGGGTCGATACCGGCCCGCTCGACGGCCTCCCATGTCGCTTCGAGGAGGAGCCGCTGCTGCGGGTCCATCGCCAGCGCCTCGTTCGGCGAGATGCCGAAGAACGCCGGGTCGAACTTCCCCGCGTCGTAGAGGAATCCGCCCTCAGCCGTGTACGACGTGTCGCGGCTGTCCGGGTCGGGGTCGTACAGTCCGCTCACGTCCCAGCCACGGTCGGTCGGGAACGGCGCGATGCCGTCGCGGCCGTTCACCGCCAGCTGCCACAGGTCCTCCGGGCTGAGCACCCCGCCCGGGTAGCGGCAGCTCATGCCGACGATCGCGATGGGTTCGTCCGTCGCACCCAGCACCGCGGGGAGCCCGTGGTCCAGGTCGTCCTCGCGCGGCGCGACCTCGTCCAGGATGAACTCGGCCAGCGCTTCCGGCGTGGGGTAGTCGAATACGAGCGTCGCTGGCAGCCGCAGGCCGGTCTCGGCGTTGAGCCGGTTGCGCAGCTCCACCGCCGTGAGCGAGTCGAAGCCGAGCTCCTTGAACGCCTGCCCCGGCACAACGGCGTCTCGCGACGCGTGACCGAGCACGAGAGCGACCTCACCGCGCACGAGCTCCATGACCATGGCTGTACGGTCCGCCTCGCCGAGGCCACCAAGCCGGTCCGCGAGCACCGACTCGGCCGCGGCCGACTTCGCGGTACGGCGATTCGGGACGCGTACGAGGCCGCGCAGCAGCGGCGCCACACCATTGGACGCGGCACCCCGGCGGAGCACCGCGAGGTCGAGCCGGAGCGGAAGCACCGCTCCACAGCCCGTGAGCTCGGCGGCGTCGAAGAGAGCAAGGCCCTGCTCCGCCGTGAGTGCGGGGAGGCCGGCACGGGCCATGCGCTGCAGGTCGGCGTCGCCGAGCCGCCCCAGCATCCCGCCTTCGGCCCACGGACCCCAGGCCAGCGACTGACCCGCCAGACCCTCACCACGCCGCACCTCGGCCAACGCGTCCAGGAACGCGTTCGCCGCCGCATAGTTCGCCTGCCCAGCCGAACCCAGCGCCGCAGCCGCAGACGAGAACAGCACGAACAGCGACAGATCCAGACCACGCGTCAGCTCATGCAGATGCCACGCCGCGTCCACCTTCGGACGCAACACCGCACCCACCCGCTCCGGGGTGAGGGAGGACAGCACGCCATCGTCCAGGACACCGGCCGTGTGCACGACACCCACCAGCGGATGCCCGGCAGGTATGTCCCCCAGCACCGCCGCCAGAGCCTCACGGTCGGCCACATCACACGCGGCCACCCGCACCTCAGCACCCAGCTCCCCAAGCTCGGCGATCAGCTCCGAAGTCCCCGGAGCCCGCTCACCACGACGCGACACCAGAAGCAGATGACGCACACCCCGCTCCGTCACCAGATGCCGGGCCACCAGACCACCCAGAACGCCACTGGCACCGGTCACCAGGACCGTGCCCCCACCATCCAGATCACCCACCGGCCGCTCAGCCGCGGCAACCGCCCGGGACAGGCGCGGCACGAACACCTCACCGCCCCGCACCGCCACCTGCGGCTCACCCGAAGCCACAACGGCGGACAGCAGCGTTTGCGACGCCTCGTCCTCATCATCGAGGTCGACCAGGACGAAACGGTCCGGGTTCTCCGACTGCGCCGAACGCAGCAGACCCCACACCGCAGCCTGCACCGGATCCGGCACCTCGGACTCACCACAGGCAACCGCACCCCGCGTCACCACGACCAGCCGCCCCTGACCAGCCTCCTCATCCGCCAGCCAGCCCTGCGCCACCTCCAACGCCCGCACCGTCACCTCATGCGCCCGCGCGACCACGCCCTCCGCAGTACCCGCAGCAACGACGCTCAGGTCCTCGACCCGCACCCCAGACGCATCCACATCCACGTCCGCAGGCACAGACACCGCCGACCACTCCACCCGGAACAACGCATCCCGAGCCACATCACCACCACCCGCACCCCGCAACTGCTCAGCAGTCACCGGACGCAACGCCAACGACCCCACCGACGCCACATGCGCACCCGTGCCATCAGCCAGCAACAACGACACACCCGAACCCGAACGCACAATCCGCACCCGCAACACCCGAGCACCCACCGCCGAAAGCGACACCCCCGACCACACAAACGGCAGACCCGGCGAACCACCCTCGCTCGTCCCGCCGTCCCCGGACGTCAGTCCCATGGCGTGCAGCGCGGCGTCCAGCAGTGCGGGATGCACGCCGAACCCGTCGACGTCTCCGTCCTCGGGGAGGGCCACCTCCGCGAACACCTCGTCATCGCGCTTCCAGACGGACTGCAGCCCCTGGAACACCGGCCCGTACCCGTATCCCAGTCCGGCGAGGCCTTCGTAGAAGCCCTCGACGTCCACGGCCACCGCATCGCGTGGGGGCCACTCCTCAAGCCCCTCACCCACGGCCTCGGCCTCGGCCTCGACCGACAGGACACCCCGGGCATGACACACCCACTCGCCCTCGGCATCATCAGCCGGCCGCGAATGCACACTCACCGCACGACGACCGTCCGCACCCGCCGCCGCCACCGACAACTGAACCGACACCCCACCACGCTCAGGCAGCACCAACGGCGCCTCCAGCGTCAACTCCTCAAGACCCCCACAGTCAACCCTCTCCCCCGCGTACAACGCCAGATCCACAAACGCCGTACCCGGCAACAACACCGAACCCAGCACCACATGATCCGCAAGCCACGCATGCGACTGAAGGGAGAGGCGGCCCGTCAGCACGAGCCCGTCACCCTCGGCCAGCGATATCGCCGCGCCCAGGAGCGGGTGCTCCGTGGAGTGCTGACCGACACCGGTCATGTCGCCGAGAAGCGTCATCGGCGCCGCAGCCCAGTACCACTGTCGCTGGAAGGCGTACGTCGGCAGGTCGACACGGCGTGCACCGGTACCGGCGTAGTAGGCCGGCCAGTCGACGCCCGTGCCACGTACGTACAGTTCGGCCAACGCGGCAACCAGCGAACCCGGCTCCTCACGATCCTTCCGGAGCACAGGCACAAAGGTGATCTCGCCGGAATCGGAGGAGGCGCAGTCCTGCCCCATCGCGGACAGCACACCGTCCGGACCCAGCTCCAGGAACCTGGTCACACCCTCCGCTTCCAGCACCCGGACCCCGTCCAGGAAACGGACCGCCTCACGCACGTGACGCACCCAGTACTCAGGGTCCTGGAGCTCCTCGGCCGACAGGACCTCACCCGTCACGTCCGAGACGATCGACAGCTGCGGGGCATTGAAGGTCAGCCCCTGCGCAACTGTCCGGAAGTCGTCGAGCATCGTGTCCATACGCGGCGAGTGGAACGCATGGCTGACCCGCAGGCGCTTGGTCTTGCGCCCCTCGCCCTCGAAGTGCGCGGCGATCTCAAGAACCGCTTCCTCATCACCTGAAATCACCGTGGAGCGCGGGCCGTTGAGCGCCGCGATGGAAACACCCTCGACCAGCAGCGGCAGGACTTCGTCCTCCGCCGCCTGCACCGAGACCATCGCGCCTCCGGTCGGGAGCGCCTGCATCAGACGACCCCGGGCAGCAACCAGCTCCGCCGCGTCTTCCAGCGACAGCACCCCGGCGACATACGCGGCCGACAGCTCACCGATCGAGTGACCCAGCAGATAGTCGGGCCGCACGCCCCACGACGTCACCAGCTCGAACAGCGCCACTTCCAGCGCGAACAGGCCGGCCTGCGTGTACTGCGTCCGATCCAGCAGCTCACCACCCCCGAAGACCACCTCACGAAGAGGCGTCTCCAAGTGCCGGTCCAGCTCCGCACAAACCCCATCAAACACGTCCGCGAAGGCGGGATAGGTCTCATACAGCTCCCGGCCCATACCCGCCCGCTGCGAACCCTGACCCGAGAACAGCACACCCGTCCTGCCCGCCAAGGCCACACCCCGCACAGCCCGGTCCCCGACCAGCACCGCCCGATGACCCAGCACCGCACGCGACGTCACCAGCGAGAAACCCACATCCACCGGCGACAGCTCAGAACGCTCGGCAACGAACGACCTCAGCCGCTCCACCTGCCCCGCCAGCCCCGCCTCCGACTTCGCAGACACCACCCACGGCACCACCGGCAACACCACCGGAGCCACAGCCGGAGCCGCAACCGGAGCCACAGCCACCTCCGGCTCAGCCTCCACCGGAGCCTGCTCCAGCACCACATGCGCGTTCGTACCGCTGATACCGAACGACGAGACGCCCGCGCGACGCGGCGCCCCCGTCTCCGGCCACGCCACCGACTCCGTCAGCAGCTCGACGGCACCCGCCGACCAGTCGACGTGCGAGGACGGCTCGTCCACGTGGAGGGTCTGCGGCAGCACACCCTCCCGCATCGCCATGACCATCTTGATGATGCCGCCCACGCCGGCCGCCGCCGCGGCGTGGCCGATGTTGGACTTGATCGAGCCCAGCCACAGGGGGCGGCCGTCGGCCCGTTCCTGGCCGTAGGTCGCGATGAGCGCCTGGGCCTCGATCGGGTCGCCGAGACGGGTGCCCGTGCCGTGCGCCTCCACCGCGTCCACCTGCGACGCGGACAGGCCGGAGTTCGCCAGGGCCTGGCGGATCACACGCTGCTGGGACGGGCCGTTCGGAGCCGTCAGGCCGTTGGACGCACCGTCCTGGTTGATCGCGCTGCCCCGGACCACCGCGAGGACCTCGTGGCCCAGGCGCCGTGCGTCGGAGAGGCGCTCCACCAGGAGCACGCCCACGCCCTCGGCCCAGCCCGTGCCGTCCGCCGCCTCCGCGAAGGGCTTGCAGCGGCCGTCCGCCGCGAGGCCGCGCTGGCGGGAGAACTCCACGAACGCGGCCGGGGTCGCGAGGAGCGCGACGCCGCCCGCGAGCGCCATGCTGCACTCGCCCTGGCGCAGGGCCTGCGCGGCAAGGTGCAGGGCGACCAGGGACGACGAGCAGGCCGTGTCGATGGTCACGGCGGGGCCCTCAAGGCCCATCATGTACGCGATGCGGCCGGAGACCACGCTGGTCGCGGTGCCCGTGATGAGGTGGCCTTCGCCGCCCTCGGGGGTCTGGGCGGCGCCGGCGCCGTAGCCGGACGAGGAGGCTCCGGCGAAGACGCCGATCTGCTCGCCACGCACCGACGTCGGGTCGATGCCGGCGCGCTCGAAGACCTCCCAGGAGGCTTCGAGGAGGAGCCGCTGCTGCGGGTCCATCGCAAGGGCCTCACGCGGGGAGATCCCGAAGAAGCCGGCGTCGAAGTCGCCCGCCCCGTGCAGGAAGCCGCCTTGGAGGGTGTAGCTCGTGCCCGGGTTGGCCGGGTCGGGGTCGTAGATGCCTTCCAGGTCCCAGCCGCGGGCCGTGGGGAAGCCGGTGATGCCGTCGCCGCCTTCGGCGAGGAGCCGCCACAGGTCCTCGGGGCTCTCGACCTCGCCGGGGTAGCGGCAGCTCATGCCGACGATGGCGATCAGGTCGTCGTCCTCGGCGGGCGCGGTGTCGCCGGCCGGAGCGCGGGTGCCCGCGGCGGACGACTGGCGGGTGTCGGACGCGCCGTACCCGTCGCCGAGTTCGGAGGTGAGTTCGGCGTCGAGGAACCGGGCGAGGACGGCCGGCGTCGGGTGGTCGAAGACCATGGTGCTCGGGAGGCTCAGGCCCGTCTCGGCGGCGAGCCTGTTGCGCAGTTCGACCGCGGTGAGCGAGTCGAAGCCGAGCTCGCGGAACGCCCGGTCGGGCTCGACCCCGTCCATCGAGCCGTGCCCGAGTACGACTGCGGCCTGGCCCCTGACCAGCTCGGTCAGTGCTTCGGTGCGCTCGGTCGCGCCCAGGTGCCCGAGCCGTTCGCCCAGTGGGGACGTGCCATCGGCCGGGCCGCTCGTCCCGTCGGGTCCCGCAGGGGTCGTCAGCGCCTCTCGCGCCTCGGCGAGGTCGCCGATCAGCGGGCGGGGGCGGGCCGCGGCGAAGACCGGCACGAAGCGCGCCCAGTCCATGTCCGCGACCGTCACCAGGGTGTCGTCGCAGTCGAGTGCCCGCTGCAGCGCGGTGATCGCGGGGGCGGGCGCCATGGAGCGGATGCCCAGGCGCAGCAGCTGCTCGCCCTCCTCGCCGTCGGCCATGCCGCCGCCGGCCCAGGCGCCCCAGGCGACCGCGGTCGCCGGGACGCCGCGTGCCCTGCGGCGCTGGACGAGTCCGTCGAGGTAGGCGTTGGCGGCGGCGTAGCCACTCTGGCCACCGCTTCCCCAGACTCCGGCGACGGAGGAGAAGACGACGAAGGCGTCGAGGTCGTGGCCGTCGAGCAGTTCGTCCAGGTGGACGGCGCCGGAGACCTTGGCGGACAGCTCCGCGGCGAGTGTCTCCGTGGTGGCTTCGGACAGCAGCGTGGCCGTGCCGACGCCCGCGGCGTGCACGACGGTCCGCAGGGCGCTCTCCTCGCCGTCCGTGTCCGGCGTGGCGGTGGTCTGCTCGATCAGTGCGGCGACGGCTGCGCGGTCGGCGATGTCGCAGGCGACGACGGTCACCTGGGTGCCGAACTCCTGGAGTTCCTCGACGAGTTCGGCGACTCCGGGTGCGTCGGGGCCCCGGCGGCTGGTGAGGATCAGGTGCTCCGCACCGCCCTTGGCCAGCCAGCGGGCCACGTGGCTGCCGAGCGCGCCGGTGCCGCCGGTGATGAGTGCGGTGCCGCGGGGCGTCCACGTCGAGCCGTCGGTGTTCTCCCCTCGGGGGGCGCGGACGAGTCGGCGTACGAAGGTTCCGGAGGAGCGCACCGCGGCCTGGTCCTCGCCGCCGTCGGCCAGGACCGCGCACAGCCGGGCGGCCGCACGCTCGTCGAGCGTGGCCGGCAGGTCGACGAGTCCGCCCCAGCGGTGGGCGCACTCCAGGCCGACGACCCGGCCGAGTCCCCACAGCGCGGCCTGGGCGGCGCTGGTCAGCGGGTCGGAGCGGCCGACGGAGACGGCTCCGCGGGTACCGAGCCAGAGCGGCGCGTCGATCTCCGCGTCGCCGAGAGCCTGTACCAGTGCCAGCGTGCCGGCCATGCCGGCCGCTACGACGGAATGGGTGGGGTGCGGCTCCTCGTCCAGGGCCAGGAGGGAGAGCACGCCGGCCGGCTGCCCGGAGTCCCGAAGGACCTGGGCGAGTTCGTGCGCGATTGCCGCGCGGTCGGTGGCGGCGGCGTCGATCTCCAGCGGCAGCACCGTGGCGCCGTGCGCGGCGAGGGCGTCGACCGTGCTGCGCACCAGGCCGTCAGTGCTGCACACCGAGGGGTTGTCGCCGTCGCCGCGAGGGACGGCGACAATCCAGTTGCCCGCCAGCGCGTTGCCCGACTGCGCGTTGGCCGCCAGCGCGTTGACCGACGGCTGTCCGGCGGGGCCGGCCGTGACAGGCTTCCAGCTGATGCCGTAACGCCACTCGTCGGCCGTGGAGTTGTCGCGGCTCTGCCGTCGCCAGGCGGCGAGCGCCGGGAGCGCGTCGGCCAGCGGGGCGGAGTCGTCGGGGCGTACCGCGTCGACGAGCGACTGCAGGTCCTCGCGTTCGACGGCGTCCCAGAACCGGGCCTCTTCGGGAGTGTTGCCGCCCTCGCCGCCCACGACAGGCTGGTCCTCGGGGACGTGCGGCCAGTACCGCTGCCTTTGGAAGGCGTAGGTGGGCAGGTCGACGCGGCGGGCGCCGGTGCCCGAGAAGTACGCCGCCCAGTCGACCGCCTTGCCACGCACGTGCAGTTCGGCGAGCGCGGCGGCGGACGTGCGCGCCTCGTCGCGTCCCTTGCGGAGCGCGGGGACGAAGAGGGTGTCCTCGGTGCCGGATCCGGACGTGACGCAGTCCTGGGCCATGGCGGAGAGCACTCCGTCGGGGCCCAGTTCCAGGAAGGCGTTCACACCCTGGGTCTGCAGGGTGCGGATGCCGTCCAGGAAGCGGACGGCGCCACGGACGTGGCGCACCCAGTACTCCGCCGTACGGATCTCCCGTGCGGGGATCACCACGCCGGTGACGTTGGAGACGATGGCGATCTCGGGCGCGTTGTAGGTGAGGCTCTCCGCGACGGCACGGAAGTCGTCGAGCATGGCGTCCATGCGCGGGGAGTGGAAGGCGTGGCTGACCCGCAGCCGCTTGGTCTTGCGGCCCTCGCCCTCGAAGTGCGCGGCGATTTCGAGAACCGCCGCCTCGTCACCGGAAATCACCGTGGAGCGCGGACCGTTGAGCGCCGCGATGGAAACACCCTCGACCAGCAGCGGCAGGACTTCGTCCTCCGCTGCCTGCAACGAGACCATCGCGCCACCCGCCGGGAGCGCCTGCATCAGACGGCCCCGAGCCGCCACCAGCTCCGCCGCGTCCTCCAGGGACAGCACCCCGGCGACATACGCGGCCGACAGCTCACCGATCGAGTGACCCAGCAGATAGTCCGGCTTCACGCCCCACGACGTCACCAGCTCGAACAGCGCCACTTCCAGCGCGAACAGGCCAGCCTGCGTGTACTGCGTCTGATCCAGCAGTTCGCCAGCCTCGAAGACGACCTCGCGGAGAGGTGTCTCCAGGTGACGGTCCAGCTCCGCACAGACCGCGTCGAACGCATCCGCGAAGGCGGGATACGCCTCGTACAGCTCCCGTCCCATTCCGACCCGCTGCGAACCCTGACCCGAGAACAGCATCGCCAGGCGTCCGGGTGCCGCCACTCCGCGCACCACTGCCGGGCCGTTGCCGAGATCGCTCAACTCACGTACGCCGTCCACGAGTCCGGAACGACCGTCGGCGAGGATCACCGCGCGGTGTTCCAGGGCGGCACGTCCGGTGGCGAGCGAGTAACCGACGTCCAGGGCGCCGGATTCGTGTGCGGTGACGTTGTCCAGGTGGGCGAGGAGTTCGCTCGCCTGTGCCTTGAGCGCCTCGCCGGTCGCGCCCGAGACCAGCCAGGGGACGATCGGCAGGGTCCGGTTCTGCCCGGACCCGTCGGCATCGGGTCCGTCCTCGCGCGCGGGCGCCTGCTCGACGATGACGTGCGCGTTCGTGCCGCTCACGCCGAAGGAGGAGATGCCCGCGCGGCGCGGCTGCCCGGTCTCCGGCCACTCCACCGCCTGGGTCAGCAGCTCGACGGACCCGGCCGACCAGTCCACGTGCGGCGTCGGCTCGTCGACGTGGAGGGTGCGGGGCAGGGCCGCGTGCCGCAGCGCCATCACCATCTTGATCACACCGGCGACGCCCGAGGCAGCCTGCGCGTGACCGAAGTTGGACTTCATCGAGCCGAGGAACAGCGGCCTGCCCTCCGGCCTGTCCTGACCGTACGTCTCCACGAGGGCCTGGGCCTCGATGGGGTCACCGAGGACGGTGCCGGTGCCGTGGGCCTCCACGGCGTCGATCTGCGCGGGCGAGAGGCCGGCGTTGGCCAGCGCGGCCCGGATGACCCGCCGCTGCGAGGGGCCGTTCGGCGCGGTCAGGCCGTTGCTCGCCCCGTCCTGGTTCACGGCCGAGCCGCGGATCACCGCGTAGATCTCGCGTCCGTTGCGGAGGGCGTCGGAGAGCCGCTCCACCACCAGGACACCCACGCCCTCGGCCCAGCCGGTGCCGTCGGCGGCGGCCGCGAAGGACTTGCAGCGGCCGTCCGCCGCGAGGCCGCCCTGCTGGCTGAACTCCGCGTAAGCGCCTGGGTTGTTCATCACGGTCACACCGGCGGCCAGCGCGAGGGAGCACTCGCGCTGGCGCAGTGCCTGCACCGCCTGGTGGAGGGCCACCAGCGACGACGAGCACGCCGTGTCGATCGTCACGGCCGGGCCCTCCAGGCCCAGGGAGTAGGAGACGCGTCCGGAGACGACGCTTCCCGCGGTGCCGGTGACGTAGTAGCCCGCGACGTTCTCGTTCGACTGCCGCAGGCTCGTCTCGTACCCGGACGACTGGGCTCCGACGAAGACACCGGTCGCACTGCCGCGCAGCGACGAGGGGTCGACTCCTGCCCGCTCCAGGGCCTTCCAGGACTCCTCCAGGAGCACGCGCTGCTGCGGGTCCATCGCCAGCGCCTCGCGCGGCGAGATCCCGAAGAAGCCCGCGTCGAAGTCCGTGACCCCGTCGACGAAGCCGCCCTCGAAGGTGACCGCGTTGGCGTGGGCCTCCTCGTAGAGCCGCTCCAGGTCCCAGCCGCGGTCGGTCGGGAACCCGTTGACCGCGTCGGTCCCGGACGCGACCAGGTTCCACAGGTCCTCGGGGCTCGTCACCCCGCCCGGGTAGCGGCAGCTCATCCCGGTGATCGCGATCGGTTCCCGCGCCGCATCGGTGAGCTGGGTGTTCTCCCGCCGCAACCGGTCGACCTCTTTGAGCGACGCGCGCAGCGCTTCGAGAACCTTGTCAGCCGAACTAGCCATCATGCACTCCACACTTCACGCGTCATCAGGATTCGCCGTCGCCCAGCGCCATCTGGATCAGGCTCTCGGCGTCCATCTCGTCGATCGACTCGGTCTCGTCGCCCGCGGGCGGAGGGGTTTGCGCCCCACCGCGCCGGTCCGCGAGCTTCAACAGGGTGTCCAGCACTCCGGCGGCCCTGAGTTGGTCAAGCGGCACTGTCGCCAGTGCGCCACGGACGGCGGCCTCGTCCAGGTCGTCATGGCCGCCGGGGCCGCCGTCGGTGCGTGTCCCGTCCCCCTCGGGGAGCAGCTTGCTCCGCAGGTACGTGACCAGCGCCGTGGGCGTCGGGTGGTCGAAGACCAGTGCGGCCGGAAGCCGCAGGCCCGTCGCCTCACCCAGTCGGTTGCGCAGCTCCACCGCGGTCAGGGAGTCGAACCCGAGGGTGCGGAACGCCCGGTCGGACCGTACGTCGGTGGGTGCGGCGAGCCGCAGCACGGTCGCCGCCCGCTCCTGCACGAGTTCCAGGAGCAGGTGTTCCTGTTCGAGTCCGGAAAGCTCGAGGAGGTTCTGCCGCAGCGTCTCGGCGCGGTCGGCGCCGGTGGACGCGGACGCGCCGTCCGCCTCGTCCTCCTCGGGTGCGAGCGCCGCCCGCACCTCGGGCAGGTCGCCGATCAGCGGGCTCGGCCGCAGGGTCGTGAAGGCCGTGGCGAATCGCGGCCAGTCCACGTCGACCGCGACCACCGGTGCCTCGTCGTGCTCGATGGCCTGCTGCAGCGCGGTGATCGCGAGGCCGGGCGCCATCGGTGCCAGGCCGAGACGGGTCAGCTGCTCGCCGGTGTCGCCGGCGGCCATGCCACCGTCGGCCCACTGGCCCCATGCCACGGATGTGGCGGCCCAGCCGCGGGCACGGCGGCGCAGGGCCAGCGCGTCCAGTGCCGCGTTCGCCGCGGCGTACCCGGCCTGCCGGGCGCTGCCCCACACTCCGGCGATGGAGGAGAACAACACGAACGCGTCCACCGTCCCGCCGAGCAGCTCGTCGAGGTGGGCGGCGCCGGCCGTCTTGCCCGCGAGGACGTCGGCGAACGCTGCCGGTTCGGTGTCGGCCAGGGCGGCGCTGTCACTGACGCCCGCCGTGTGCACGACCGCGCGCACGGGGTCGCCCTCGGAGTTCAACCTCTCGATCAGCGCGGCCACTTGGCTGTGGTCGGCGACATCGCAGGCCTCCACCGTCACCTTGGCGCCGAGCTCCGTCAGCTCCGCCTCCAGCTCGGCCGCTCCGGGGGCCGCGGCGCCCCTGCGGCTGGTCAGGACGAGCCGTTCCGCTCCCCGTTCCGCCAGCCATCGGGCGACGTGGCCGCCCAGGGCGCCGGTACCGCCGGTGATCAGTACGGTGCCCTCGGGACGCCACGGGCGTACGGCGGGCGCTCCGTTCAGCGGGGCGCGGACGAGGCGTCGGCCGAACGCACCTGCCGAACGCACCGCGATCTGGTCCTCGCCCGCGCCGCCGACGTCGCCGGTGCCCGGTCCGGATGCCTCCGCCGTCCGCCCCGCGAGGATTCCGCACAGGCTGTCGGCGATCCTGGCGTCGACCCCGTCGGCCGGCAGGTCGACGAGACCGCCCCAGTTTCCGGGGCGCTCCAGGCAGACGACTCGTCCGACGCCCCAGACCTGGGCCTGCGCCATGCTCACCGTGCGGTCCGTGGTGCCGACCTGGGCGGCGCCCATGGTGGCGCACCACAGGGGCGCCTGGAGCTCCACGTCGTCGAGGGCCTGCACCAGCGCGAGCGTCGACGTGACGCCGACGGGAACCGCGGGGTGTACCGGGTCGGGCGCTTCGTCCGCGCCGAGGAAGGACAGCACACCGCCGATGCGGGACGGGTCGACTGTGCAGCTTTCCGTAGGGTTCCCCTCCAGGAGTTCACCGAGAAGTCCGGCGAGCGCCTTGCGTCCGGCGTCGGCGGAGGACACCGCCAGGGTCACGACGTGGGCACCGTGCCCGGACAGGGCACGACCACAGGCGGAGACCGAGGCGTCGTCCCGCAGCACGTCGGGAACCAGGACGATCCATGTGCCGGACAGTTCGGCCGACTTGGCCTTCGGCAGCGGCTTCCAGTCGACGCGGTATCGCCAGCCGTCGACGGTGGAGCTGTCGCGGCTGTTGCGCCGCCAGGAGGCGAGGGCCGGCAGGACCGCGCGCAGCGGCTCCGCCTCGGCCTTGTCCAGGGTGCCCATCAGGGCGTCCAGATCCTCACTCTCGACGGCCTGCCAGAACTCCGCCTCGTGCGGAGCCATCCCGCTCTGCTCGGGCGCGGTGGTGTCCGTGGTCTCGGGCCAGTAGCGCTGCCGTTGGAAGGGGTAGGTGGGCAGGTCCACATGCGTGGCCCGCTGCCCCGCGAACACCGCCTCCCAGTCCAGCTCGACACCATGAACGTGTGCTTCGGCCGCCGAGGTCATGAAGCGGTGCGCCTCGTCCTCGTCACGACGCAAAGTGCCCAGGGCGACCGCGTCGCTGTCCGCCTCCTCGAAGATCTCCTGCAACCCCAGATTCAACACGGGATGCGGGCTCACCTCGATGAACACGGACAGACCATCACTGGCAGCCGCCCGCACCGCCCGCTCGAACTCCACCGTGGAGCGCAGATTCCGGTACCAGTAACCGCCGTCCAGACCCGACGTGTCATCCAGCAGCGCACCGGTCAACGTCGAATAGAACGGCACCCGGCCCGACACCGGCACCACACCCGCCAGCAGACCCGCCAGCTCCTCCTCGATCAGCTCCACCTGAGCCGAATGCGACGCATAATCCACCGCGATCCGCTTCGCCCGCACGCCTTGTCCCGTGCAAGAGGCCACCAGCTCATCCAGCGCCCCCGGCTCACCCGACACCACCACCGACGACGGACCATTCACCGCCGCCACCGAGATCCGGCCGTCCCACACGGTCAGGCGCTCACGCACCTCCGCCACCGCAAGCGACACCGACACCATCCCGCCACCACCCGACAACGCCAGCAGAGCCCGCGACCGCAGAGCCACCACCCGCGCACCGTCCTCCAACGACAAGCCCCCGGCGACCACCGCCGCCGCGATCTCACCCTGCGAGTGACCGATCACCGCCGCCGGCACCACACCACACGCCCGCCACAGCTCGGCGAGCGACACCATCACCGCCCACAGGACCGGCTGCACCACATCCACCCGGTCAAACCCAGGCGCACCCTCCCCGCCACGCACGACATCCAGCAGAGACCAGTCCGTGAACGACTCCAACGCCGCACCGCACTCCGCCATCCGCCCCGCGAACACCGACGACGACTCCAACAACCCCGCCGCCATACCCACCCACTGCGCACCCTGCCCCGGGAACACGAACACCGGACGAGCCGAGGAACCGGCCACACCACGCACCACACCCGCGCCCGAACCGGCGCCCAGCGCCACCGACTCCAGACCCGACCGCAGCTCCTCCACACCACCCGCAAGCACCACCGCACGATGCTCGAACCGCGACCGGCCAAGCGCCAACGACCGCCCCACAGCAGACAACTCCGCCAGTGAGCCACCGCCATCAACAGCCAGCCGCAACCGCTCCGCCTGCGCCCGCAGCGCATCCTCCGACTTACCCGACAGCACGAACGGCACACCCGCACCCACCACCGGAGCAGACCCGTCGGCCACCGACACCGACACCACAGACTCCAGCTCCGGAGCCTGCTCCACGATCACGTGCGCGTTCGTGCCGCTGATCCCGAACGAGGACACCGCAGCACGGCGCGGTGCGCCCGTATCCGGCCAGGCACGCTGCTCGGTGACCAGCTCCACCGCTCCGGTGGACCAGTCCACCTGCGGCGTCGGCTCGTCCACATGGAGCGTCTCGGGCACCAGCCCGTGCCGCATCGCCTGCACCATCTTGATCACACCCGCCACACCGGCAGCCGCCTGCGTATGACCGATGTTCGATTTGATCGAACCCAGCAGCAACGGCCGGTCCTCCGGACGCTCCTGCCCGTACGTCGCAATCAGCGCCTGCGCCTCGATCGGGTCGCCCAGCCTTGTACCCGTACCGTGCGCCTCGACGACATCGACATCTGTGGCGTCGAGTCCGGCGTTGGCCAACGCGGCCCGGATCACCCGCTGCTGCGACGGACCGTTCGGAGCCGTCAGACCATTGGACGCACCATCCTGGTTCACCGCGGAACCACGGACCACTGCCAGGACCTGGTGCCCATTGCGGCGGGCATCGGAGAGCCGCTCCACGAGGAGCATGCCGACACCCTCGCCCCAGCCGGTGCCGTCGGCCCCGGCCGCGAACGACTTGCAGCGACCGTCGGGGGCGAGCCCACGCTGGCGGGAGAACTCCACGAAGGTGCCCGGCGTCGCCATCACCGTCACGCCACCCGCAAGTGCCATCGAGCACTCGCCCGACCGCAGCGACTGGATCGCCCAGTGCAGCGCGACCAGGGACGACGAGCACGCCGTGTCCACAGTGATCGCCGGTCCCTCCAGACCCAGCGTGTACGAGACACGTCCTGACATCACGCTGCCCGCGGTGCCGGTGCTGAGGTAGCCCTCCAGGCCCTCTCCGACCGTGCTCGCGTGCGCGGCGTAGTCGTGGTACATCAGGCCGGCGAACACGCCCGTGTCGCTGCCCCGCAGGGCCAGCGGGTCGATGCCCGCGGACTCGACCGCCTCCCACGACGACTCCAGGAGCAGGCGCTGCTGCGGGTCCATCGCCAGGGCCTCGCGCGGCGAGATCCCGAAGAACGCTGCGTCGAAGTGCGTGGCGTCGTGCAGGAACCCGCCCTCGCGGGTGTACGAGGTCCCTGGGCGGTCGGGGTCCGGGTCGAAGAGTCGGTCCACGTCCCAGCCGCGATCGGACGGCAGGCCCGATATGGCGTCCCCAGAGGTGGACAGCAGCGTCCACAGGTCCTCCGGGTCGGTGACCCCGCCGGGGTAACGGCAGCTCATGCCGACGATCGCGATCGGGTCGTCGTCCGCCACGGCGACCGTGCCCCGTACCTCGGCGGGCCCCTGCTGGGTACCGAGCGCCTCCGCCACCATGAAGTCGGCCAGCGCGGCCGAGCTGGGGTAGTCGAATACGAGCGTCGCGGGCAGCCGCAGGCCGGTGACGGCGCTGAGCCGGTTGCGCAGCTCCACCGCGATCAGCGAGTCGAACCCGAGGTCGTTGAAGGCGTGCTGCGGCGCGATCGCGTCGCCGGAGGTGTGCCCCAGAGCCTGGGCGACCTCGTCACGCACCAACTTCAGTACGTACTGGTGGCGTTCGGTTTCGGGGAGTGCGAGGAGCGTACGCGCGAAGGACTCGGACTGATCCGCACCCGACTCCGCCACCCGCCGACTCGGCACCCGCACCAACCCACGCAACAGCAACGGCGTCAACTCCGGACGCGCCCGCAACGCCGCCAGATCCACCCGGACCGGCACCACCACCGACGCATCCACACCCCCCGCCACATCGAACAACCCCAAACCCTGACCCGACGACAACGGCACCAGACCACCCCGCGCCAACCGCCGCAGATCCCCCTCACCCAACTGCCCCGTCATCCCACTCGCCTGCGCCCACAACCCCCACGCCAGCGACTGACCCGCCAGACCCTCACCACGCCGCACTTCCGCCAACGCGTCCAGGAACGCGTTCGCCGCCGCATAGTTCGCCTGACCCGCACCACCGAACACACCAGCCGCAGACGAGAACAGCACAAACAACGACAGATCCAAGCCACGCGTCAACTCATGCAGATGCCACGCCGCGTCCACCTTCGGACGCAACACCGCACCCAGACGCTCCGGAGTGAGAGAGGACAGCACACCATCGTCCAGGACACCGGCCGTGTGCACGACACCCACCAGCGGATGCCCGGCAGGTATGTCTCCCAGCACCGCCGCCAGAGCCTCACGGTCGGCCACATCACACGCGGCCACCCGCACCTCAGCACCCAGATCAACCAGATCCGCCACCAACTCTGACGTTCCCGGAGCCCGCTCACCACGACGCGACACCAGAAGCAGATGACGCACACCCCGCTCCGTCACCAGATGCCGGGCCACCAGACCACCCAGAACGCCACTGGCACCGGTCACCAGGACCGTGCCCCCACCATCCAGATCACCCACCGGCCGCTCAGCCGCGGCAACCGCCCGGGACAGGCGCGGCACGAACACCTCACCGCCCCGCACCGCCACCTGCGGCTCACCCGAAGCCACAACGGCGGACAGCAGCGTTTGTGGTGTCTCATCCCCGTCGAGGTCGACCAGGACGAAACGGTCCGGGTTCTCCGACTGCGCCGAACGCAGCAGACCCCACACCGCAGCCTGCACCGGATCCGGCACCTCGGACTCACCACAGGCAACCGCACCCCGCGTCACCACGACCAGCCGCCCCTGACCAGCCTCCTCATCCGCCAGCCAGCCCTGCGCCACCTCCAACGCCCGCACCGCCACCTCATGCGCCCGCGCAACCACACCCTCCGCAGTACCCGCGGCACCCACGCTCAGGTCCTCGACCCGCACCCCAGACGCATCCACATCCACATCCGCAGGCACAGCCACCGCCGACCACTCCACCCGGAACAACGCATCCCGAGCCACATCACCACCACCCGCACCCCGCAGCCTCTCTGGCGAGATCGAGCGCATGGCCAGCGAGTCCACCGACGCCACCGCGGCGCCCGTGCCGTCGGCCAGCAACAGGGACACCTCTGCGCCGTGGCGGCGGAGCCGGACGCGCAGGGCGCGGGCGCCGACCGCGTGCAGGGAGACACCGGACCACGCGAACGGCAGCTCGACGGCGCCCTCGCCGTCCTCGGGCCGGCCCTGCGGGCCGAGGCCGATCGTATGCAGCGCGGCGTCCAGCAGGGCGGGGTGCAGGCCGAACCCGTCGACGCCGGTGTCGCCGGGCAGTGCGACCTCGGCGTAGAGGTCCTCGCCGTGCCGCCACGCCGACCGCAGCCCTTGGAAGAGCGGACCGTAGGCGTAGCCGGTCTCGGCGAGGGTCTCGTAGTGGGTGTCGACCGGGATGGCCTTGGCCCCGGCCGGCGGCCACTGGGCGAGGGTCTCCGCGGTGGGCGGGGCGGTGGACAGGTTCTGCCGGGTCACCGTTCCGGTGGCGTGGCGGGTCCAGCCGTCGTCCTGTGCGTCGGCGGGGGCGGAGTAGAGGTGCACCGTGCTGCGGCCCGAGGGGTCCGGAAGCGTGGCGGTCACCTGGATCGCGACGGCACCGGCGTCCGGCAGGACCAACGGCGCCTCGATGGTGAGCTCTTCGAGCAGGTCGCAGCCGATCTGGTCGGCGGCGTGCAGCGCGAGGTCGACGAACGCCGTGCCGGGCAGCAGGACCGAGTCGAGCACAGTGTGGTCGATGAGCCAGGGGTGCGTGTCGGACGACAGCCGTCCGGTCAGTACCAATCCATCGGTGTCCGCCAGGGTCATCGCCCCGGACAGCAGGGCGTGGCCTGCCGGGCGCATGCCTGCCGAGGAGACGTCGGTGCTCGCCCCGTCGGCCGGCGCGAGCCAGTAGCGCTGCCGTTGGAAGGGGTAGGTGGGCAGGTCCACGCGGGTGGCCTCCTGCCCCGCGAACACCGCCTGCCAGTCCAGCTCGACACCATGAACGTGGGCTTCCGCCGCCGAGGTCATGAAGCGGTGTGCCTCGTCGACGTCGCGGCGCAGGGTGCCCAGCGCCACCGCGTCGTCCCGGCCGGCCTCCTCGAAGGTCTCCTGCAGGCCGAGGTTGAGCACCGGGTGCGGACTGACCTCGACGAAGACCGTGTGCCCGGCGTCCAGCGCCGCGTGCGCGGCCGATGCGAACCGGACCGTGGAGCGCAGGTTGCTGTACCAATAGCCGCCGTCGAGTTCGGCCGTGTCCAGCGGGCCGCCGGTCACCGTGGAGAAGAACGGCACCGTGCCCGAACGCGGGGAGACGCCCTTCAGCGCTTCGGCCACCTCGTCCGCGATGGACTCGACCTGGGCCGAGTGCGAGGCGTAGTCCACCTCGACGCGCTTGGCGCGCACGCCGACGGCCTTGCAGGAGTCGACCAGTTCGGCCAGTGCGTCCGACTCGCCGGAGACGACCACCGAGGCGGGGCCGTTGACGACGGCCACAGAGATGCGGCCGTCCCAGGCGGCCAGTCGCTCACGCACCTCCTCCAGAGGCAGCGACACGAACACCATGCCGCCCTTGCCGGAGAGTTGGAGCAGCGCCCGGGCGCGCAGGGCCACCACACGCGCGCCGTCCTGCAGCGACAGGCCACCGGCGACGCAGGCCGCCGCGATCTCGCCCTGGGAGTGGCCGATGACCGCCGCGGGCGCCACGCCGCAAGCCCGCCACAGCTCGGCGAGGGAGACCATCACCGCCCACAGGACCGGCTGGACCACGTCGACGCGGTCGTAGCCCGGGGCGCTCTCCTCGCCGCGTACGACGTCCAGCAGAGACCAGTCCGTGAACGGCTCCAGCGCCGCCGCGCACTCCGCCATCCGCCCCGCGAACACCGGCGAGGACTCCAGCAGCCCGGCCGCCATGCCCACCCACTGCGCACCCTGACCCGGGAACACGAACACCGGACGCACGGGTCCGTCCGCGGCGCCTTGTACCAGGTCGGGGGTCGCTCCGCCCGCCGCGAGGGCCGCAAGACCGGAGCGGAAACCGTCCGCGTCCTGTGCCACGACCGCCGCCCGATGGGTGAAGCGCGCCCTGCTCGTCGCCAGAGCCCGACCGAGCACGGCCGGTTCGGGTGCCTGCGTGCCGTCGATGAGCTGCCGCAGCCGCTCGGCCTGGGCCCGCAGTGCGTCCTCCGACCTGGCGGACAGCACCAGGGGCACGTCCCCGCTCACGACGGGAGCGAGAGCGGCGGCGGGTGCCTGGTCCAGGGCCTGCTCCGGAGCGTGCTCCGTGACCTGCTCCGGAGCCTGCTCCAGGATGACGTGGGCATTGGTGCCGCTGATGCCGAACGAGGAGACTCCGGCCCGGCGCGGCTCGCCGGTCTCCGGCCAGTCGGCCGGCTCGGTCAGGAGCGCGACCGTCCCTGCCGACCAGTCGACCTGGGGTGTCGGCTCGTCCACGTGGAGGGTGCGCGGCAGCACTCCGTGGCGCATCGCCATGACCATCTTGATGATGCCGGCGACGCCTGAAGCGGCCTGCGCGTGGCCGATGTTGGACTTCAGCGAGCCGAGCAGCAGCGGCCGGTCCTCCGGGCGCTCCCGACCGTACGTCGCGATCAGCGCCTGCGCCTCGATCGGGTCGCCGAGACGGGTACCCGTGCCGTGCGCCTCCACCGCGTCCACCTGCGACGCCGACAGACCGGCGTTGGCCAACGCGGCCCGGATCACCCGCTGCTGCGACGGACCGTTCGGAGCCGTCAGACCATTGGACGCACCATCCTGGTTCACCGCCGAACCACGGACCACCGCAAGGACCCGGTGCCCATTGCGGCGGGCATCGGAGAGCCGCTCCACGAGGAGCACGCCCACGCCCTCGGACCAGGCGGTGCCGTCGGCGCCAGCGGCGAAGGCCTTACAGCGGGCGTTGACGGCGAGGCCGCCGTGCCCGCTGAACTCCGTGAAGACTCCCGAGTCGGCCATGATCATGGCTCCGGAGGCCAGCGCCATCGAACACTCGCCCGAGCGCAGCGACTGGATCGCCAGGTGCAGCGCGACCAGCGAGGAGGAGCAGGCCGTGTCCACCGATACCGCGGGCCCTTCCAGGCCGAAGGTGTAGGCGACGCGCCCGGACACGACACTGCCCGCAGTCCCGGTCAGCACATGCCCGGCGACACCTTCCGGCAGTTGCGCGAGCGAGGTGGCGTATCCGGAGGACGAAGTGCCGGTGAAGACGCCGGTCCGGCTGCCGCGCACCGTGGCGGGGTCGATGCCCGCGCGTTCGAAGACCTCCCAGGAGGCTTCGAGGAGCAGCCGCTGCTGCGGGTCCATCGCGAGCGCCTCACGCGGCGAGATGCCGAAGAAGCCCGCGTCGAACTCCGCGGCGTCGTAGACGAATCCGCCCTCCTGGGGCAGGCCGTCGGCCCCGCCGTCCGCGGTGGTCGGCAGTCGCCAGCCACGGTCCGTGGGGAAGGCCGCTATGCCGTCCGTCCCCGTGGTGACGAGCTGCCACAGGTCCTCCGGCGAGCTGACGCCGCCGGGGTAGCGGCAGCTCATCGCCACGATGGCGATGGGTTCGTCGCTGTCCGCCGTGCCGGTGCGCACCACGGCCGCGGACGTCCCGTCCGTGCCGGGCGTCTTGACCAGTTCGGCGTGCAGATGGTCGGCCATGACGGTCGGCGTCGGGTAGTCGAAGATCAGTGAGGCGGGAAGCCGCAGGCCGGTGGCCGCGCCCAGGCGGTTGCGCAGTTCGACGGCCGTGAGCGAGTCGAAGCCGAGGTCCTTGAAGGCCCGGTCCGGGCGCACGGCGCCCGCCGACGTGTGCCCGAGCACCGCGGCGGACTGGCTGCTCACCAACTCCACGAGGGTCTGCCGCCGTTCGGCCTCGTCGAGTCCGTGCAGCCGCTGGACGAGGGTGGAGGCCGTCTCTCCCGCAGCGGCCGCGCCGCGCCGCCTGCCCTGCCGGCGTGCGCCCGCGAGCCCATCGAAGAGGGCGGGCCGTGCGGTCCTGCCGCGCAGGGCCGCCGGGTCCGGCTTCATCGGTACCAGCAGCGCTTCGTCCACGGCCAGGGCGGCGTCGAAGAGCGCGAGGCCCTCCTCCGCCGTCAGTGCGCGCAGCAGCCCGCCGCGCGGGGTGCGTCCCGCGTCCGTCCCGCGCAGTTGGTCGATCATGCCGCCGGCCTGCTCCCACGGGCCCCAGGCCAGGGAAGTCGCGGCGAGGCCCTGGGCCCGTCTGGCCCGGGCCAGGGAGTCGAGGAAGGCGTTCGCGGCCGCGTAGTTGCCCTGTCCCGGCGCCCCGAGCAGTCCGGACGTCGAGGAGAAGAGGGCGAACACGCGCAGGTCGAGGTCGCGGGTGAGCCGGTGCAGGTGCCAGGCCGCGTCGAGCTTGGGCCGCAGCACCGCCTCAAGACGGTCGCCGGTGAGCGAGGAGATGACGCCGTCGTCGAGGACTCCGGCGGCGTGGACCACGCCGGTCAGCGGGTGCTCGGCGGGGATGCCGGCGAGCAGCGCGGCGAGCGCGTCGGCGTCGGCGGCGTCGCAGGCCGCGAGGGTGACGTCGGCGCCGAGTCCGGTGAGTTCGGCGGCCAGCTCCCGTGCGCCCGTGGCGGCCGCGCCGTTCCGGCTGGTGAGCAGCAGGTGCCGGACGCCGTGCGCGGTGACGAGGTGCCGTGCGAGGACAGCTCCGAGCGCTCCGGTGCCGCCGGTCACCAGGACGGTCCCAGTGCCGTCGAGCGACTGCGGGACGGTCAGCACCACCTTGCCGATGTGGCGCGCCTGGCTGAGGAACCGGAAGGCCTCCGGGGCGCGGCGCACATCCCAGTCGCGCACCGGCAGCGGGCGTAGTGCGCCGCGTTCGAAGAGCGCGACCACCTCGGCCAGCATCTGTCCGATCCGCTCGGGTCCCGCCTCGATGACGTCGAACGCCCGGTAGTTGACGCCGGGGTGTGCGGCGGCGACCGCTTCCGGGTCGCGGACGTCGGCCTTGCCCATTTCCACGAACCGGCCGCCGCGCGGCAGCAGCCGCAGCGAGGCGTCCACGAACGGTCCTGCGAGGGAGTCCAGTACGACGTCGACGCCGCGTCCCTGGGTGTCGGACCCGAACTGTTCCTCGAACTCGAGCGTGCGCGAGGACGCGATCCGTTCGTCGCTCAGCCCCAGTTCCCTGAGGGTGTCCCACTTGCCCTGGGAGGCCGTGCCGTAGACCTCGGCGCCCAGGTGCTGTGCCAGCTGGACGGCGGCCATGCCCACGCCGCCCGCGGCGGCGTGCACGAGCACCGATTCGCCGGGCTGCAGCGCGGCCAGGTCGACCAGGCCGTAGTAGGCGGTCAGGAACACGATGGGGACCGAGGCCGCCTGGGTGAACGACCAGCCGTCGGGAATCCTGGCGACCATCCGGTGGTCGGTCACCGCGGTCGGCCCGAAGCCGCCGCTGAGCAGGCCCATGACGCGGTCGCCGGGCGCGATCCCGGTGACATCGGGGCCGACCTCGACGACGACGCCCGCGCCCTCGATGCCCATCGTGGCGCGTCCCGGGTACATGTCGAGCGCGATCAGTACGTCGCGGAAATTCAGCCCTGCGGCGTGTACGGCGACGCGTATCCTGCCGCTCTCCAGGCCGTCGAGGGCCTCCGGGTGGGGCAGCAGGCCCAGGCCGTCGAGGGTTCCCCTGTTCTCGCTGTCGAGCCGCCAGGCGGGGACGCCGGGCGGCGGCAGCAGTGCGCCGTCACGCCCCGCGCGCACGAACCGGGGTGCGTACAACGTCCTTCCGCGCAGGGCGAGTTGCGGCTCTCCGCTGTCGAGCGCCGTCCGCAGGGCCGGTACGTCGAGTGCGTACGGCTCCTCGGCGTCGAGCAGGACGAATCGGTCCGGATTCTCCGACTGGGCCGAACGCAGCAGGCCCCACACGGGGGCGGCGGCCAGGTCGGGCGCAGCGGCCGAGCCGGGCACCGTTGCCACGTCACCGTCGGGGCCGGCTGCACCCCTGGTCAGCACCAGCAGCCGGGCGGCGTCGAACCGCGGGTCGGCCAGCCACTGCTGCACGAGTGCGAGCGCGCGGTGCGCGGCGTGGTACGCGGCGGTGTCGTCGTCCGCCCCGGCGGGACGTGCGGTGAAGTCGGCGATCACGACGTCGGGCACATCGGCACCGCCGTCCACGTCATCGCCCAGCGCGGCGAGGTCCACGAAGGCGTCGAACGCCTCGAAGGCCGCGGGCCGCCCGTCCTCGTCGGCAGCGAGCGCGACAGCCCACCGCGCCTCGTCGGACGGCCGTTCCGCCCTCGGACCGGCTTCGGCGACCTCGGTCCAGTCCAGCTGGAACAGCCCGTCCATGGCGGCCGTGGCCCGGGTCCCGAACTGTTCGGCGGACACCTCGCGCATTGCCAACGTCTCGACAACCGCCACGAGTTGACCCGCGCCGTCCGCCAGGTGCAGCGACACCGCGTCCCGTCCCGCCGGGCTGATCCGCATTCGCAGCGTGGTGGCGCCGGTGGCCCGCAGACAGACTCCTCCCCAGGAGAACGGCAGCCAGCCGCGTCCGTCGGCGTCAACCGGTTCGCCGGCCGCATCCCGCTCCGCGGCGCCGCCGAGCAGCCCGCTCACCGCAAGGGCGTGCAGTCCGGAGTCGAGCAGCGCGGGGTGCACGCCGAAGCCGGCCACGTCGAGGTCGGCCACCGCCACTTCGGCGAGCACCTCGTCGCCTCTGCGCCAGGCCCTGCGCAGCCCCTGGAAGGCCGGGCCGTAGCCGAACCCGCGCGCGGAGAGCTGCTCGTACACGTCATCGACGCCGATCGGGGTGGCGTCCCGCGGCGGCCATACCCGTAGCTCGTCCCGCACGAGCGACGCGGCGGCGTCCTCCGCTGCCGCGTCGGCCGGCGCGAGGAAGCCCGTGGCGTGCTGGGTCCAGTCGCTCTCGTCCTCGCCGTCGGGCCTGGAGTGCACACCGACGGACCGGCGGCCTTCCGCCTCCGGGGCACCGACCACCACCTGGACCTGGACCCCGCCGGACGCGGGGAGCACCAGCGGCGCCTGCAGGGTCAGCTCCTCCACCGTTTCGCAGCCGACGCGTTCGCCCGCGTGCAGTGCGAGGTCGACGAAGGCCGTGCCGGGCAGCAGCACCGCACCCATGACGGCGTGATCGGCGAGCCACGGCTGCCGCTGCGCAGACAGCGAACCGGTGAACAGGAACTCGTCGGTGTGCGCGAGACCGACCGCGGCACCGAGCAGCGGATGCTCGCCCGTACGCAGTCCGAGCCCGGTCACGTCACGGGGCGCGGCCCAACTGCTCCTCGGCCAGTAGCGCTCGCGCTGGAAGGCGTAGGTGGGCAGGTCCACGCGACGGGCGCCCGTACCGGCAAAGTACGCCTGCCAGTCAACTGCCCCTCCGCTTACGTGAAGTTCAGCGAGGGCATTGAGCAGGCTCTCCGGCTCGTCGCGGTTCTTGCGAAGGGCGGGTACGAAGGTGAGCTCGCCGGAGTCAGAGGCAACGCAGTCCTGCGCCATGGCCGAGAGCACGCCGTCCGGACCCAGCTCCACGAACGCGGTCACGCCGTCCGCTTCCAGGGTACGAATGCCGTCCAGGAAGCGCACCGCCTCACGAACGTGCCGGACCCAGTACTCCGGGTCCTGGACGTCCTCGGCGGACAGAACCTCACCTGTCACGTCGGACACGATCGACAGCTGCGGCGCGTTGAAGGTCAGGCTCGCCGCGACCGCACGGAAGTCGTCGAGCATCGCGTCCATGCGCGGCGAGTGGAAGGCGTGACTGACCCGCAGGCGCTTGGTCTTGCGGCCCTCGCCCTCGAAGTGCGAGGTGATCTCAAGAACCGCCGCCTCGTCGCCGGAAATCACCGTGGAGCGTGGGCCGTTGAGGGCCGCTATCGAGACGCCCTCGACCAGCAGCGGCAGGACCTCGTCCTCCGCCGCCTGCAACGAGACCATCGCGCCGCCCGCCGGGAGCGCCTGCATCAGACGACCCCGCGCCGCCACCAGCTCCGCCGCGTCCTCCAGGGACAACACTCCGGCCACGTGCGCGGCCGACAGCTCACCGATCGAGTGACCCAGCAGATAATCCGGCTTCACACCCCACGCCTCTACGAGACGGAAGAGCGACACCTCCAGCGCGAACAGGCCCGCCTGCGTGAACTGCGTCCGGTCCAGCAGCTCACCCGCACCCTCGCCCTCGTCGAAGACCACCTCACGAAGCGGCGTCTCCAAGTGCCGGTCCAGCTCCGCGCACACCGCGTCGAACGCGTCCGCGAACGCCGGGTACGCCTCGTACAGCTCCCGGCCCATACCGGCCCGCTGCGAACCCTGACCCGAGAACAGCACCGCCACCGGCTCGTCCTCGCCCGTGGTGGAGCCCACCGCGTCGGCGGTGCCGGGGTCCTCCGCCAGTACCGCGGCGCGACGCAGCAGGGTCTCGGTGTCCTTGCCGATGAGGACGGCCCGGTTCTCCAGCGCGCTCCGGGTCCGCGCCAGCGAGTAGCCGATGTCCACGGCGTCGAGGCCGGCGCCGTCGGCGTGCGCCAGCAGGCGTCCGGCCTGGGCGGCGAGTGCCGGCAGGGACTTGGCCGAGAGCAGCCACGGTACGACCGGCAGGGACACCGTCGCAGGCTCGGTGGCCTGCTCGGCCTCCGGCGCCTGTTCCAGGATCACGTGCGCGTTGGTACCGCTCATGCCGAACGAGGAGACGGCGGCGCGGCGCGGCTCGCCCGTCTCCGGCCACTCCACCGGCTCCGTGAGCAGTTCGACGGCCCCGGCCGACCAGTCCACGTGGGAGGACGGCTCGTCGACGTGCAGGGTGCGCGGCAGCACGCCTTCGCGCATCGCCATGATCATCTTGATGACGCCCGCCACACCCGCGGCACCCGCCGTGTGACCGATGTTCGACTTCAGCGAGCCCAGCCAGAGCGGCCTCCCGCCGGTGCGCTCCTGGCCGTACGTCGCGATGAGGGAACGCGCCTCGATCGGGTCACCGAGGCGGGTGCCCGTGCCGTGCGCCTCCACCGCGTCGACCTGCGCGGCGGAAAGGCCCGCGTTGGCGAGGGCGTCCCGGATGACGCGCTGCTGCGAGGGGCCGTGCGGAACGGTGAGCCCGCTGCTCGCGCCGTCCTGGTTGATCGCCGAGCCCCGGATGACGCCGAGTACGCGGTGGCCGTTGCGGCGGGCTTCCGAGAGGCGCTCGACCAGCAGCATGCCGACGCCCTCGCCCCAGCCGGTGCCGTCCGCCGCCTCGGCGAACGCCTTGCACCGTCCGTCCTCGGCGAGGCCCCGCTGCCGGGAGAACTCCAGGAACGCGCCCGGGGTGGCCATGACCGCCACGCCGCCCGCGAGCGCCATGGCGCATTCGCCCTGGCGCAGTGCCTGGGCGGCCCAGTGGAGTGCCACCAGCGACGACGAGCACGCGGTGTCCACGGTCGCGGCGGGGCCCTCGAAGCCGAGGGTGTAGGCGATGCGGCCCGACATGACGCTGGCGGCGCTGCCGATGGCCAGGTAGCCGCCGAGTTCGGCCGTGTCGTTGTGCAGGAGCGAGGCGTAGTCCTGCGCGTTGGATCCGATGAACACCCCGGTCCGGCTGCCGTGCAGGGATACCGGGTCGATTCCCGCCTGTTCGAAGGCCTCCCAGGAGGTTTCGAGGAGGAGTCGCTGCTGCGGATCCATCGCCAGTGCCTCGCGCGGCGAGACACCGAAGAACTCGGCATCGAAGTCACCGACGGAGCTGAGGAATCCGCCCTGATTGGCATAGGACGTGTCCGGGTTGTCCGGGTCGGGGTCGTAGAGCCCTTCCACGTCCCAGCCGCGGTCGTCGGGGAAGTCCGATATCGCGTCGACGCCGTCGGCGACCAGCCGCCACAGCTGCTCGGGCGAGCGGACGTCACCGGGAAAGCGGCAGCTCATGCCGACGATGGCAATCGGCTCCTGCTCCTCGGACTCCGCCTCTTGGAGCCGCTGCTTCGTCTGGCGAAGCTCAGCGGTCATCCACTTCAGGTGGTCCAGGAGTTTCTCGTCACTCGCCATCGAAACAGCACCGCCCCTTGAGAAAAGCTTGGTTTGCACACGCGTTCACCGGTTCGGTCAGAACTTCCCGAACTCGCGTTGGATGAGGTCGAACATCTCGTCCGATGTCGCCGACTCGAGGTCGGAGTCCATCGCCGCGGCCGCGGGCTCGCCCGCTTCGGGCGGCGGCGACGTCATGCGGACCTGTGCTCCGCTCCACGTCGTCAGCAGGCCCTGCAGCCGCTCTGTGATGTCCACGCCGTCGACGTCATCCGTGGACAGGCCGGAGAGCATCCGCTCCAGCTCGTTGAGCACGGCGGCGACCGAAGTCGAGACCTCCGCCGAGAGTTCCTGCGCGAGCTCGGCGCGCAGATACTGCGCCAGCGCGGCAGGGGAAGGGAAGTCGAAGAGCAGGGTGGTGGACAGCCGCAGCCCGGTGTGCCGGGCCAGCCGGTTGCGCACCTCGACCGCCATGAGCGAGTCGAAACCCAGTTCGACGAAGCCGCGCCGGGGCCGGACCACGTCCGCCGTGGTGTGCCCCAGCACGTCCGCCGCCTCCGTGCGCACCAGCTCCAGGAGAATGCGGTTCTGCTGCGACTCGTTGGCCTGCGCGAGCCGTCCGCGCAGCTGGGCCGCCGCGTCGCCGCCGCGGCCGTCGCCGTCCGCGCCGCTGTGGTCCTGCTCCAGAGCCCTTTGCACGTCGGCCAGTTCGCCGAGGAGCGGGCTGGGCCGCCGTGCGGTGAAGGCGGGGGCGAGCCGCTGCCAGTCCACGTCCGCGACCGTGAGGAGCGTCGCGTCGTCCGCCAGCGCCTGCTGGAGCGCGCCGACGGCCGACTCCGGTGCCATCACGGCGAGACCTCGCCGAATCAGTTCCCCGCTGGTCCCTTCGGCCATACCGCCCTCGGCCCACGGCCCCCAGCTGACGGAGGTCGCGGTCAGGCCACGGGAACGCCGGTCCTCGGCGAGGGCGTCGAGGTGAGCATTGGCCGCGGCGTAGGCGGCCTGGCCGCCACTGCCCCACACACCGGCAATGGACGAGAACAGCACGAAGGCATCCAAACCCTCGCCGTCGTCCGGACTACCGCCACTGTCCGGACCGCCGAACAGAGCGTCGAGATGCGTGGCGCCGTCCACCTTCGCCCGCAGCACCTCGGTGAATTCCTCGGCGCTCATCTCGGACAGCGGCGTCACCTGTCCCAGGCCGGCGGCGTGGACGACGGAGCGGACCGGCGTACCGGCGTCCTTCAGCCCTTCCACCAGCCCGGCCAGCGCTTCCCGGTCGCTCACATCACACGCGGCGACCTCCACCGCCGCACCCAAGCCCTCCAGCTCGGCCACCAACTCGACCGCACCCGGAGCATCCGGACCACGACGGCTCGTCAGCACCAACCGCTCAGCACCATTGCCGGCCGCCCAACGAGCCACATGCGCACCCAGCGCACCCGTACCACCCGTCACCAGAACCGTCCCACGCGGCGACCAACCACCCGACGCAGCACGACTGCTACCAGACGCACGCTCCAGACGACGCCCGTACACACCCGAGGCGCGTACGGCGAGCTGGTCCTCGCCGCCCGCATCGGCGAGGACGCCGCACACCAGCCCCAGCGACACCTCGTCCACCACCTCGGGCAGATCGATCAACCCACCCCACCGCTCCGGGTGCTCCAGCGCGGCCACCCGCCCCAGACCCCACACCTGCGCCTGCACCGCATCCACCGGACCGTCCTCCGGCCCCACCGCCACCGCACCACGCGTCACACACCACAACGGCCCCGACACACCCATGTCGCCCAACGCCTGTACCAGCCCCAGCACCGCAAGGCCCGGCTCGGTCTCCCCCGGCCCCAGCAGCGACACCACGCCGACCTCACCGGAGAGCCCCGCCACCCTCGCGCCCAAGGCATCGCGGTCGACCACATCGCCTGCGCCCATCGGCACGACCACCACCTCGGCACCGAGCTTCAGCAGCGCGGCGACCAACGGGTGATCGACATCGGCGTCCCTGCACACCACGACCCACTGCCCCGGCACGGCCTCGGCCGCTTTGTGCCCGGTCGGCTTCCACGTCACCTGGTAGCGCCAGGAGTCCACACCGCCCGCCGCACGGGCCGCGGCCGGCTCCTTGAGCCAGAAGTGCTCGCGCTGGAAGGCGTACGTCGGCAGGTCCACGCGACGGGCGCCGCTGCCCGCGAAGTACGTCGGCCAGTCGACCGCCCTGCCACTCACGTGCGATTCCGCGAGGGCGGTGAGCAGGCTCTCCGGCTCGTCGCGGTTCTTGCGGAGGGCGGGTACGAAGGTGAGCTCATCGCCACCCTCGGAGCCAGCCGTCACACAATCCTGCGCCATCGCGGACAGCACGCCGTCCGGACCCAGCTCCAGGAAGGCAGTCACGCCTTCCGCTTCCAGCGTGCGGATGCCGTCCAGGAAACGGACGGCCTCACGGACATGGCGCACCCAGTACTCAGGGTCCTGGACCTCCTCGGCCGACAGAACCTCCCCCGTCACGTCCGAGACGATGGCGACCTCGGGCGCGTTGTAGGTCAGGCTCTCCGCGACGGCACGGAAGTCGTCGAGCATGGCGTCCATGCGCGGGGAGTGGAAGGCGTGGCTGACCCGCAGCCGCTTGGTCTTGCGGCCCTCGCCCTCGAAGTGCGCGGCGATTTCGAGAACCGCCGCCTCGTCACCGGAAATCACCGTGGAGCGCGGGCCGTTGAGCGCCGCGATGGAAACACCCTCGACCAGCAGCGGCAGGACTTCGTCCTCCGCCGCCTGCACCGAGACCATCGCGCCTCCGGTCGGGAGCGCCTGCATCAGACGACCCCGGGCCGCCACCAGCTCCGCCGCGTCTTCCAGGGACAGCACCCCGGCGACATACGCGGCCGACAGCTCACCGATCGAGTGACCCAGCAGATAGTCGGGCCGTACGCCCCACGACGTCACCAGCTCGAACAGTGCCACTTCGAGTGCGAACAGGCCGGCCTGCGTGTACCGCGTCTGATCCAGCAGTTCGCCAGCCTCGAAGACGACCACGCGGAGAGGTGTCTCCAGGTGACGGTCCAGCTCCGCACAGACCGCGTCGAACGCATCCGCGAAGGCGGGATACGCCTCGTACAGCTCCCGTCCCATTCCGACCCGCTGCGAACCCTGACCCGAGAACAGCACACCGGTCCTGCCTTCGGCGGCCACGCCCCATATGGTCCGCTCGCCGATCAGCACCGCACGGTGCTCCAGCACCGCACGCGTCGTCGCCAGCGAGAAACCCACATCCACCGGCGACGGCTCAGAGCCTCCGGGGCGCTCCGCGACGAACGACCTCAGCCGCTCCACCTGCGCCGTCAGCGCCGCCTCGGACTTCGCCGCGACCACCCACGGCACCACCGGCAATGTCACCGAAGCCTCGGTCGGCTCCGGCGCTTCCGCCTCCGGTGCCTGCTCCACGATCACATGCGCGTTCGTGCCGCTGACGCCGAAGGACGACACCGCCGCGCGGCGCGGCTCGCCCGTCTCCGGCCACTGCACCGGCTCCGTGAGGAGCTCGACGGCGCCGGCCGACCAGTCCACGTGGGAGGACGGCTCGTCGACGTGCAGCGTTCGCGGCAGTACGCCGTTGCGCAGCGCCAGGACCATCTTGATGATCCCGGCGACCCCCGCGGCAGCCTGCGTGTGACCGATGTTCGACTTCAACGAGCCCAGCCACAGCGGGCGTTCGCCGGTGCGCTCCTGGCCGTACGTCGCCAGCAGCGCCTGTGCCTCGATGGGGTCGCCCAGTGCGGTGCCCGTGCCGTGCGCCTCCACGGCGTCGATGTCCGCCGCCGAAAGGCCCGCGCCGGCGAGGGCCTGGCGGATGACGCGCTGCTGGGACGGACCGTGCGGCGCCGTCAGGCCATTGCTCGCGCCGTCCTGGTTGACCGCGCTGCCCCGGACCACCGCCAGGACCTCGTGACCGTTCCTGCGGGCGTCCGAAAGGCGCTCCACCAGCAGCATGCCGACGCCCTCGGACCAGCCCGTGCCGTCCGCCGCCTCCGCGAAGGACTTGCAGCGGCCGTCCCCGGCCAGGCCGCCCTGGCGGGAGAACTCGGCGAAGGTCACCGGGGTGGCCATCACCGTCACGCCGCCGACCAGCGCCATGGAGCACTCCCCCGCGCGCAGGGCCTGCGCCGCGAGGTGCAGGGCGACCAGGGACGACGAGCACGCCGTGTCCACTGTCATCGCCGGGCCTTCCAGGCCGAAGGCGTACGAAATCCGGCCGGAAAGCACGCTCGTCGCGTTGCCGGTCAGCAGGTGGCCGCCCAAGCCCTCCTCTTCACCGGAGTTCGGCCCGGACGCGTAGCCCTGGCTCGCCGCTCCCGCGAAGACCGCGACCCGGCTCCCGCGTACCGAGGTCGGGTCGATGCCCGCGCGTTCGAACGCCTGCCACGCCGTTTCGAGGAGCAGTCGCTGCTGCGGGTCCATCGCCAGCGCCTCGCGCGGCGAGATCCCGAAGAAGTCGGCGTCGAACTCCCCCGCATCATGCAGGAACCCGCCCGAGCGAACGAACGTGGCCCCCGGATCCGTCACCCATCCGCGGTCGACCGGGAACCCGGTGATCCCGTCGTTCCCCGACGCCAACAGCGACCAGAGGTCTTCCGGGGACCGGACGCCGCCGGGCAGGCGGCAGCTCATGCCGACAATCGCGATCGGGTCGTCCCAATCGGTCGTCGTGGCCGAGGGAAGCGTCTCCCCCGCGGTCTCCGCACCGTCCCCGACGAGCCGCGAGCGGAGGTGTTCCGCAAGGACCTTGGGGCTCGGGCAGTCGAACACCAGGGTGGTGGCGAGTTCGAGGCCGGTCTCCTTGCGCAGGCCGTTCCTCAGTTCCACTGCGGTCAGGGAGTCGAACCCCAGCTCCTTGAATGCCCGGTCCGCGGACACCTTGGCCGTGTTCGCGTGCCCCAGGACGGCCGCGACCTGCCGCCGGACCAGGTCGAGCAGAACCGTGTCCCGTTCGGCGCCCGACAGGCCGAGGAGTCTCGTCCGCAGCTCGGACTGCCCGGGGACGTCGGCGTCGGCGTCCGCGTCGGTGCCGCCGGCCGCGTCGCGGTCATCGGCCGCAACGCGCTCATCGGCCAGCTCGCCGAGAAGAGCGCTCGGGCGCAGCGCGGTGTACGTTGCCGCGAACCGTGTCCAGTCGACGTCGGCCACGGTGACGTGCGTGTCGCCCTCGGCGAGCGCCCGCCGTAGGCCGTCCAACGCCTTGACCGGAGACATCGCAGCCAGGCCACGGCGGTTCAGATGCGCCGCAGCCTCACCCTCGGCCATGCCGCCCTCGGCCCACGGCCCCCAGCTGACGGAGGTCGCGGTCAGGCCACGGGAACGCCGGTCCTCGGCGAGGGCGTCGAGGTGAGCATTGGCCGCGGCGTAGGCGGCCTGGCCGCCACTGCCCCACACACCGGCAATGGACGAGAACAGCACGAAGGCATCCAAACCCTCGCCGTCGTCCGGACTACCGCCGCTGTCCGGACCGCCGAACAGAGCGTCGAGATGCGTGGCGCCGTCCACCTTCGCCCGCAGCACCTCGGCGTAGTCGTCCGCCCCTGTCTCGGCGAGAGCGACGAACTTGTTGACACCGGCGGTGTGGACGACGGAGCGGACCGGCGTACCGGCGTCCTTCAGCCCTTCCACCAGCCCGGCCAGCGCTTCCCGGTCGCTCACATCACACGCGGCGACCTCCACCGCCGCACCCAAGCCCTCCAGCTCGGCCACCAACTCGACCGCACCCGGAGCATCCGGACCACGACGGCTCGTCAGCACCAACCGCTCAGCACCATTGCCGGCCGCCCAACGAGCCACATGCGCACCCAGCGCACCCGTACCACCCGTCACCAGAACCGTCCCACGCGGCGACCAACCACCCGACGCAGCACGACTGCTACCAGACGCACGCTCCAGACGACGCCCGTACACACCCGAGGCGCGTACGGCGAGCTGGTCCTCGTCACCCGGATCGGCGAGGACGCCGCACACCAGCCCCAGCACCACCTCGTCCACCACCTCGGGCAGATCGATCAACCCACCCCACCGCTCCGGGTGCTCCAACGCGGCCACCCGCCCCAGACCCCACACCTGCGCCTGCACCGCATCCACCGGACCGTCCTCCGGCCCCACCGCCACCGCACCACGCGTCACACACCACAACGGCACGGACAGCTCCGCATCGCCCAGCGCCTGCACCAGGGCCAGCGCGCCCAGCGCCGCACCCTCCCGGCCCAGGGCCAGCAACGACACCACACCGGCGAACCCGGAGGCATCCTCGGCAAGCCGCGCAGCCAGCGCCCCGCGGCTCAGCTCACCGCCCTCCACCAGCCATTCCACGACTTCTCCGCCACGCGCACGCATCCCCGCAACCACCGGGTGATCCGCACACGCCGACGGCGACACCACCAGCCACCGCCCGGACAGCCTCTCGCCACCCAGGACACCGAGCACCGCTTCCCACGCCGTCCGATATCGCCATGCGTCAGCCGACGACGACATCGACAGCGCCACGCTCTCCGGCCAGTAGCGCTCACGCTGGAAGGCGTAAGTGGGCAGGTCGACACGGCGGGCGCCCGCGTCGGCGAAGTAAGGCGTCCAGTCAACGGCCTTCCCGTTCACATGCAGTACAGCGAGCGCGGTGAGCAGGCTTTCCGGCTCTTCGCGGTTCTTGCGCAGAGCGGGTACGAAGGTGAGCGCCCCGCCCTCGGAGCCGCCACTCAGGCAGTCCTGCGCCATGGCGGAGAGGACGCCGTCCGGGCCCAGCTCCAGGAACGCAGTCACGCCTTCGGCTTCCAGAGTGCGGATGCCGTCCAGGAAACGGACGGCCTCACGGACGTGCCGGACCCAGTACTCGGGATCCTGGATCTCCTCGGCCGACAGGACCTCACCTGTCACGTCCGAGACGATCGAAAGCTGCGGGGCGTTGAAGGTCAGCCTCTGCGTGACCGCACGGAAGTCGTCCAGCATCGCGTCCATACGCGGCGAGTGGAAGGCGTGGCTGACGCGCAGCCGCTTGGTCTTACGACCCTCGCCCTCGAAGTGCGCGGCGATCTCGAGAACCGCCGCCTCGTCGCCGGAAATCACCGTGGAGCGTGGTCCGTTGAGGGCGGCGATGGACACTCCCTCGACCAGCAGCGGCAGAACCTCATCCTCCGCCGCCTGGAGCGACACCATCGCGCCGTCCGCCGGGAGCGCCTGCATCAGACGACCCCGCGCCGCCACCAGCTCCGCCGCGTCTTCCAGCGACAGCACCCCGGCCACGTACGCGGCCGACAGCTCACCGATCGAGTGACCCAGCAGATAGTCCGGCTTCACGCCCCACGACGTCACCAGCTCGAACAGCGCAACTTCCAGCGCGAACAGGCCGGCCTGCGTGAACTGCGTCCGATCCAGCAGCTCGTCCTCGCCCTCGCCGAAGACCACCTCGCGAAGAGGCCGGTCCAAGTGCCGGTCCAGCTCCGCGCACACCGCGTCGAACGCCTCGCTGAAGGCGGGATACGCCTCGTACAGCTCCCGCCCCATCCCCGCCCGCTGCGAACCCTGACCCGAGAACAGCACACCCGTCCTGCCAGAAGTCACCGAGCCTTCCACGGCCCGCTCACCGATCAGCACCGCACGGTGCTCCAGCACCGCACGCGACGTCACCAGCGAGAAACCCACATCCACCGGCGACAGCTCAGAGCGCTCCGCGACGAACGACCTCAGCCGCTCCACCTGCCCCGCCAGCCCCGCCTCCGACTTCGCCGACACCACCCACGGCACCACCGGCAACACCACCGGAGCCACAACCACCGCCGGCTCGGCCTCCACCGGCGCCTGCTCCACGATCACATGCGCATTCGTGCCGCTGATACCGAACGAAGAGACACCCGCACGACGCGGTGCGCCGGTCTCCGGCCACTCCACCGACTCCCTCAGGAGCTCGACGGCACCAGCAGACCAGTCCACGTGCGAGGACGGCTCGTCCACATTGAGGGTCTGCGGCAGCACACCGTGCCGCATGGCCAGCACCATCTTGATGATGCCGGCGACACCTGCGGCGGCCTGCGTGTGGCCGATGTTCGACTTGATCGAACCCAGCAGCAGCGGCCGGTCCTCCGGACGGTCCTGCCCGTAGGTCGCGAGCAGCGCCTGCGCCTCGATCGGGTCGCCCAGCGTCGTACCCGTACCGTGCGCCTCCACCGCGTCCACCTGCGACGACGACAGACCGGCGTTCGCCAGCGCCGCCCGGATCACCCGCTGCTGCGACGGACCGTTCGGAGCCGTCAGACCATTGGACGCACCGTCCTGGTTCACCGCCGAACCACGGACGAGGGCAAGCACTTCATGGCCCAGGCGGCGTGCGTCGGACAGGCGCTCCACCAGGAGCACGCCCACGCCCTCGCCCCAGGCCGTTCCGTCCGCCGACTCGGCGAACGCCTTGCAGCGGCCGTCCGGGGCCAGGCCGCCCTGGCGGGAGAACTCGATGAACGCGCCAGGGGTGGACATCACCGTCACACCACCGGCCAGCGCCATCGTGCACTCGCCCGACCGCAGGGCCTGGATCGCCCAGTGCAGGGCGACCAGCGACGACGAGCACGCCGTGTCCACCGTCACCGCAGGACCCTCAAGGCCCAGCGTGTACGAGACGCGGCCGGACAGGACGCTGGCCGAGCTGCCCGTGGCGCCGTAGCCGGCGGTGGACTCGGTCGCGGTGTCCATGAGGTGCGCGTAGTCCTGGCCGTTGGTGCCGGCGAAGACCCCGGTACGGCTGCCGCGCAGAGACGTCGGGTCGATTCCCGCCCGCTCGACGGCCTCCCATGTCGCTTCGAGGAACAGCCGCTGCTGGGGGTCCATGGCCAAGGCTTCGCGCGGCGAGATGCCGAAGAATTCCGCGTCGAAGTCCGGGGCGTCGTGGAGGAATCCGCCCTCGCGCGTGTACGAGGTGCCCACACCTTCGGGGTTCGGGTCGTAGAGGGCTGCCAGGTCCCAGCCACGGTCCTCGGGAAGCCCGCAGACTCCGTCCGCTCCGGTGGCCAGCAGCTCCCACAGCTCTTCCGCCGAGCCCACGCCGCCGGGGAACCGGCAGCTCATGCCGACGACGACAATCGGGTCGCCGTCCGTACCGCCCACGTCACCCGTGGCGCGGGTACCTTCCGATCCGTACGGCGACGGCCCGCTGTCGCCGCTCTCCGTCAGTTCCGACCAGAGGTGACGTGCCAGCGCCTCCGGGGACGGGTGGTCGTACACGAGAGTCGTCGGCAGGCTCAGCTCGGAAACCGCGTCGAGCCGGTTGCGCAGTTCCACCGCGCTCAGGGAGCTGAACCCCAGGTCCAGGAACGCCCTGCCCGGGGGCACCGCTTCCGGAGACGCGTGGCCGAGGAGCGCGGCGGCCTCGCTACGGATCACGTCGAGGACGAGACGCAGGCCGTCCTGTTCGGGCATGCCGCGCAACCGGGCGGAGAGCGCCGACGAGCGGCGGTCGGACTCCGCCGCCCGGCCGGTGGCGCTGTCCTGGGCGGCGTCGCTGAGTTCGGGCAGCAGATCGCGCAGGAGCGGGTTGGGCCGTCGGGTCGTGCGCTGTTCGGCTGCCCGTTCCCAACGGACGTCCGCGACGGCAAGGGTGGTCTCGTCGTCCTGGAGTGCCTGCCGCAGTGCCACTAGGGCGAGTCGGGGGTCCATCGCGCCGACCCCGGTGCGTGCGAAACGCTCCTCCTGGCCCTCGCCGAGGCCGCTGCCCCGCCAGTGGCCCCACTGGAGCGAGGTGGCCGTGAGGCCGTGGGACCTGCGGTGCTGGGCCAGCGCGTCGAGGAACGCGTTGGCCGGGGCGTAGTTCCCCTGGCCCGCGCCGCCCAGTACACCGGCGACGGACGAGAAGAGGACGAAGGCGGAGAGGTCCGTGCCGAGGTCACGGGTGAGCTCGTGCAGGTTCACCGCGGCCCGTACCTTCGCCCGGAGGGCACGGTCGAGTTGGCCGGTGGTCAGCGTGTCGAGCAGCCCGTCGTCCAGGAGCGCCGCGCTGTGGAAGACCGCCGTCAGTGGCAGTTCGGCCGGGACCGTCGCGAGCAGTGCGGCCAGCGCGTTCCGGTCGCCCGCGTCGCAGGCGGCCAGAGTGACCTTGCTGCCCTTGGCTCCCAGTTCCGTCGCGAGGTCCTGTGCGCCGGGGGCGTCCTGGCCCCGCCTGCTGACGAGCAGCAGGTGTTCGCAGCCCTGGTCGGCGAGCCAGCGGGCGACATGGGCGCCGAGCGCGCCGGTCCCGCCGGTGATCAGTACGGTGCCGTGTGGCGGTGTCCACGCCGTGGCCGTGGGGTCCGCCGCGTCCGGTCCGGGCCGGTCGGGGGCGAGTCCGGGGCGGTGCGGGGCGTGCGCCAGCCGGCGGGCATGCAGGCCGGTGGCGCGGACGGCCAGCTGGTCCTCGCCGTCGGCAGCAGTGAGAACCCGGCGCAGGCGGTGCGCCGACCGCCGGTCCAGTTCGGCCGGGAGGTCTACCAAACCGCCCCAGAGCTGGGTGTGTTCGGCGCTGATGACGCCACCGAGTCCCCAGAGCAGGGCCTGCGTCGGATCGGTCACCCGGTCGGTCCGCCCCACCGACGCGGCTCCGCGGGTCGCGATCCACAGCGGGGCCTTGTGGAGCGACTGCTGGAGGGCCTTCTCCTCGATGTGGGCGAGGGCCTTCACGAGGGTGAGGGTGCTCGCGAGGCCGGCGGGCACCGCGTCCGCGCCGGGGTGGGCGCTCGTGTCCAGGGCGAGCAGCGAAAGGATGCCGGTCACCGCTGCCGGTTCGCCGCCTCCCTCGGAGTCGGCGTCGGCGAGCGCGGTGCGTATTCGTGCGGTGAGCGCCTCGCTGTCGTGTCCGGACCCGACCCGCACGACCCTGACGTCGGCGGGGGCGAGCGCGCTGACGCACTGCTGTACGTACTGCTCGATCTCCGAGGCGTACTCGGCGACGTACTCCGCCTCGGGATCCGCGACGTACTCCGTGTCGGGCTTCGTGTCGGGCTTCGTGTCGGGCTCGGCGACGTACCCCGTGCCTGGCTCCGGTGCGATCACGAGGCAGGTCCCGGAGAGGACCCCTGGCCCGGCGGGCTCGGAGATCCGCTGCCACGTCACGCGGTAGCGCCAGGCGTCGACCGTGGCGAGGGCCGTGCGCTGCTGCCGCCACGAGGCGAGGGCGGGCAGCGCGGCGGCAAACGATTGCTCCGTGTCCACCGCGAGCGTCCGGGAGAGTGCCTCCAGGTCCTCGCTCTCGACCGCTGCCCAGAACGTGCCGTCCTCGGGGGCGGCACCTGTCGCCGTTCCGCCGCCGGAGCCACCGGCGGTTCCGGCGGAGTCGGCGGGGTCGGTGCTGTGCGGCCTGCTCACCGCATCGAGCCAGTAGCGGCGGTGCTGGAAGGCGTACGTGGGCAGGTCCACGACGCGGCGCGGGCCGGTCCCGGCGAGCACGGCGCGCCAGTCGACCTCCACACCGTGCGCCCACGCCTCGGCGAAGGAGAGGAGCAGCCTGCGGGTCTCGTCCTCGGCCCGGCGCAACGTACCCAGCGCCACGGCGTCGCTGCCCAGCGAGTCGAACGTCTCCTGCAGTCCGAAGCCGAGCACGGCATGCGGACTCACCTCGACGAACACTCGGTGCCCCGCCGCGAGCGCGGCCCGCGTCGCTGCC
Source organism: Streptomyces sp. NBC_00012 (assembly GCF_045040875.1). NCBI lineage: Bacteria > Bacillati > Actinomycetota > Actinomycetes > Kitasatosporales > Streptomycetaceae > Streptomyces > Streptomyces sp. NBC_00012. The sequence goes on from NZ_CP108310.1 coordinate 1,033,351, forward strand.
TCGAACTCGACCCTCGACCGCAGGTTCCTGAACCAGTAGTCCGCGCCGAGCTCCACCGTGTCCAGCGGCCCGCCCGTCAGCGTCGAGTAGAACGGCACGGCCGCGGACCGGGGAGCGAGCCCCGTCAGGGCCTGCGCCAGTTCCTCCCGTACACCGTCGATCTGCGCCGAGTGCGAGGCGTAGTCCATGGGGATGCGCCGCGTCCGCACGCCGGCCGCCGCGCACTCGCCCTCCCACTCCTCCAGGGCGTCCAGGTCACCGGAGACCACCGCCGAGCCCGGCCCGTTCACCGCGGCCAAGGACAGCCGGGACCCGTACCGCACCACGCGCTCGCCGACCCAGTCCGCGTCCCGTGCCACCGAGGTCATCCCGCCGCGGCCCGACAGCGGCAGCGTCACCCTGCGCCGCAGCGCCACCAGCCGCGCCCCGTCCTCCAGCGACAGGCCGCCCGCCACCACGGCGGCCGCGATCTCGCCCTGCGAATGGCCCAGTACTGCGCCCGGCACCACGCCCACCGACCGCCACACCTCGGCCAGCGACACCATGATCGCCCACAGCACCGGCTGCATGACGTCCACGCGGTCCGACGACGGCGCGCCCTGCTCTCCCCGCACCACGTCCAGCAACGACCAGTCCACGTACGGCGCCAGGGCCGCTCCGCATTCCGTCAGCCGCGCCGCGAACACCGGCGAGGACTCCAGGAGCCCGGCGGCCATGCCCGCCCACTGCGCGCCCTGGCCGGGGAACACGAACACGGGCCGCGTCGCACGACCCGCCACGCCGCGCACCACGCCGGGAGCCGAGCCGCCCTGCGCCAGCGCCGCCAGGCCGGCCCGGAAGTCCGCCTGCCGCTCGGCGATCACGGCCACGCGGTGCTCCAGCTGGGCCCGCGTCGTCGACAGGGACCAGGCCACGTCGGCCAGATCGGCCACGCCGACCACATTGGTCACTTCGGCCAGATCGGCCACGCCGGCCACATTGGTCACGTCGGCCTCATCGGCCGCGTCGTCGGGGGCCGGCTGTTCGGCCTCCGGACGGTCCTCCAGATAGGCCAGCATCCGCGCGGCCTGGCCTGCGACGGCCTCCGGCGACTTGCCGGACAGCACCCACGGCAGGACGTCGCTCGTCACCGGTGCCAGATTGCCGTGTGCTGCGTGGGCGGACCCGCCCCCGTTCGCCGCGCGCACCTCGGTGGCGCTCTTCGAGGCGCTCGGCGAGGCTCCCTCCTCGGCGCGTTCCGAGGGGGCCTGCTCAAGGATCACGTGGGCGTTGGTTCCGCTGATACCGAACGACGAGACGCCCGCGCGACGCGGCTCCCCCGTCTCCGGCCACGCCACCGACTCCGTCAGCAGCTCGACGGCACCCGCCGACCAGTCGACGTGCGAGGACGGCTCGTCCACGTGCAGGGTGCGCGGCAGCACACCCTCCCGCATCGCCATGACCATCTTGATGACGCCCGCGACACCGGCGGCGGCCTGGGTGTGCCCGATGTTCGACTTCAACGAGCCCAGCCACAGCGGGCGTTCGCCACGCCGCTTCTGGCCGTACGTCGCGATGAGCGCCTGCGCCTCGATGGGGTCGCCCAGTGTCGTACCCGTGCCGTGCGCCTCCACCGCGTCGACGTCGTCCGCCGAAAGGCCGGCGTTCGCCAGCGCCTGGCGGATGACGCGCTGCTGAGAGGGTCCGTTGGGGGCGGTCAGGCCATTGCTCGCGCCGTCCTGGTTCGCGGCCGATCCACGGACCACCGCGAGCACCCGGTGGTTGTTGCGGCGGGCGTCCGACAGGCGCTCCAGGAGCAGCATGCCGACGCCCTCGCCCCAGCCGGTGCCGTCCGCCGCGTCCGAGAACGCCTTGCAGCGGCCGTTCGCGGCGAGTCCGCGCTGCTTGCTGAAGTCGATGAACGTCGCCGGGGTCGTCATCACCGTGACCCCGCCCGCGAGCGCCAGGGCGCATTCGCCCGACCGCAGCGACTGCATCGCCAGGTGCAGGGCGACCAGCGACGACGAGCACGCCGTGTCCACCGTCACCGCAGGGCCTTCGAGGCCCAGCGTGTACGCCACCCGGCCGGTCACCACGCTGCTCGCGGTGCCGGTGCCCAGGAAGCCGTCCACGCCCTCGGGCACCGCCCCGAGGCTCGCCGCGTGGTTGTGGTACATCACCCCGGCGAACACGCCGGTACGGCTGCCGCGCAGTGACAGCGGGTCGATCCCGCCCCGTTCGATGGCCTCCCAGGTCGCTTCGAGAAGCAGCCGCTGCTGCGGATCCATCGCCAGCGCCTCACGCGGCGAGATCTTGAACAGCTCGGCGTCGAAGTCGCCCGCGTCGTGCAGGAACCCGCCTTCTTGCGTGTACGACGTGTTGGGGCGCCGCATCTCCGGGTCGTAGAGGGATTCGACGTCCCAGCCGCGGTCCGCGGGGAACTCCGTGATCCCGTCCCGGCCCGCCGCGGCCAGTTCCCACAGCTCCTCGGGGGAGCCGACGTCGCCGGGGTAGCGGCAACTCATCGCCACGATCGCGATCGGCTCGCGATCCTTCTCCTCCACGGCACGCAGTCGCTCGCTCGTCTCGTGGAGCTCGGCAGTCACCCGCCGGAGGTATTCGCGGAGCTTGTCCTCGTTCGCCATCAGCGAGTCACCTGCCGAACTTGTTGTCGATGAAGTCGAACAGCTCGTCGTCTGAGGCTGTGTCGAGGGTGTTGCCCACTTCGTCCGTCGTCACCGCCGCCTGCCCGCGCGCCTCGTTCCACTTGGCCACGAGCGCGTTCAGCCGGGCGGTGACCTCAGCCACCGGCTCCTCGTCGGCCGTGTCCAGATCGGCGAACACGGCCTCCAGCTGGTCGAGTTCGTCGAGCACGGAGCGGGCTGCGGCCTTCGCCGGAGCGGCCTCGCCCAGGATGTGCTCGGCGAGCATCATCGGCGTGGGGTAGTCGAAGACCAGCGTCGCGGGCAGCCGCAGGCCGGTCTCGGCGTTGAGCCGGTTGCGCAGTTCGACTGCGGTGAGGGAGTCGAAGCCCATCTCCGTGAAGGCGTCATGGGGTTTGACATCCGCACCCCGGGCGTGCCCCAGCACCTCCGCCACACGGTCGCACACCAACTGGAGTGCGAGCAGCTCACGTTCGGCGTCGGGCAGGGGACGCAGCCGGTCGGCGAAGGTTCCGCCGCCGCCACCGGAGACGGAGCGCCCGTCGGCCGCACGTGGGGCCGCCCTGCGGACAAGCGAGCGGAACATGACCGGCAGCGGCGTGCCCGCCGACTGCCGGCCCAGCGCGGCCAGGTCCAGCCGGACGGGGACGAGCACGGCCTCCGGCAACGCACCGGCGGCGTCAAAGAGTTCGATGCCCTGCTCGGCAGAGAGCGGCGGAACGCCGGACCGGGCCATACGCTGCGCATCGGCATCGTCGAGCCGCTCCAGCATCCCGCCTTCGGCCCACGGACCCCAGGCCAGCGACTGACCCACCAGCCCCTCACCACGCCGCACTTCCGCCAACGCGTCCAGGAACGCGTTCGCCGCCGCATAGTTCGCCTGACCCGCACCACCGAACACACCAGCCGCAGACGAGAACAGCACGAACAGCGACAGATCCAAGCCACGCGTCAGCTCATGCAGATGCCAGGCCGCGTCCACCTTCGGACGCAACACCGCAGCCACCCGCTCCGGGGTGAGGGAGGACAGCACACCATCGTCCAGGACACCGGCCGTGTGCACGACACCCACCAGCGGATGCCCGGCAGGTATGTCTCCCAGCACCGCCGCCAAGGCGTCACGGTCAGCCACATCACACGCGGCCACCCGCACCTCAGCACCCAGATCAACCAGATCCGCCACCAACTCTGACGTTCCCGGAGCCCGCTCACCACGACGCGACACCAGAAGCAGATGACGCACACCCCGCTCCGTCACCAGATGCCGGGCCACCAGACCACCCAGAACGCCACTGGCACCGGTCACCAGGACCGTGCCCTGGCCGTCCAGATCACCCACCGGCCGCTCAGCCGCGGCAACCGCCCGGGACAGGCGCGGCACGAACACCTCACCCCGCCGCACCGCCACCTGCGGCTCACCCGAAGCCACAACGGCGGACAGCAACGCCTGCGACGCCTCGTCCTCATCATCGAGGTCGACCAGGACGAAACGGTCCGGGTTCTCCGACTGCGCCGAACGCAGCAGACCCCACACCGCAGCCTGCACCGGATCCGGCACCTCGGACTCACCACAAGCCACCGCACCCCGCGTCACCACCACCAACCGCCCCTGACCAGCCTCCCCATCCGCCAGCCAGCCCTGCGCCACCTCCAACGCCCGAACCGCCACCTCATGCGCCCGCGCAACCACACCCTCCCCGACACCCGCAGCACCCACGCTCAGGTCCTCGACCCGCACCCCAGACGCATCCACGTCCGCAGGCACAGCCACCGCCGACCACTCCACCCGGAACAACGCATCCCGAGCCACATCACCACCACCCGCACCCCGCAACTGCTCAGCAGTCACCGGACGCAACGCCAACGACTCCACCGACGCCACATGCGCACCCGTGCCATCAGCCAGCAACAACGACACACCCGAACCCGAACGCACAATCCGCACCCGCAACACCCGAGCACCCACCGCCGAAAGCGACACCCCCGACCACGCAAACGGCAGACCCGGGGAGCCATCCTCGACTGCCTGGAATCCCGCACCCGAAACAGCCATGGCGTGCAGAGCGGCATCGAGCAGCGCCGGGTGCAGCCCAAAGCCGCCAGCCTCAAGACCGTCGGGGAGGGCCACCTCCGCGCACACCTCGTCATCGCGCTTCCAGACGGACTGAAGCCCCTGGAACACCGGCCCGTAGTCGAGTCCTTGAGCCGCGAGACGGTCGTACACATCGGCTGTCTTCAACTCGACGGCATCATGCGGAGGCCACACCTCCAGCCCGTCACCCGCACCCACGGTCCCGGCGTTGTCCGACAGCACGCCCTCCGCGTGCCGCGTCCATTCGGCACGCATGTCGTCGGACGGACGCGAGTACACGGTGAGTGCCCGGCGTCCGCTCTCGTCGTCGGGGGCGCCCACGACGACTTGCACCTGCGTGTCGACCCGCTCCGACAGAACCAGGGGCGCTTCCAACGTCAACTCGTCCAGCGATCCACACTCGACGTACTCGCAGGCGTGCAGCGCCAGGTCGACAAATGCCGTACCGGGCAACAAGATCGTGCCCTTGACAACGTGATCGGCAAGCCAGGGGTACCTGGCCAGCGACAGCAGGCCGGTGAACACCACGCCCGCGCCCCCGGCCAGCGGAACGGCCGCACCCAGAAGCGGATGCTCGTCCGGACTCTGCCCAAGACCACTTGCGTCGCCGTCGTACGCACGCTCATCCGTCAGCCAATAGCGCTGGTGCTGGAAGGCGTAGGTGGGCAGATCCACGCGACGGGCGCCGGTGCCGGCGTAGCAGGAAGTCCAGTCGACCGGTGTGCCGCGGACGTGGAGTTCAGCGAGTGCGGCGAGCAGGCTCTCCGGCTCCTCACGACTCCTACGCAGAGCGGGTACGAAGGTGAGCTGCTGCTCGTCCTCGGAGCCGGACGTCACGCAGTCCTGCGCCATCGCGGAGAGCACGCCGTCCGGGCCCAGCTCCAGGAACGCGGTCACGCCTTCGGCTTCCAGCGTGCGGATGCCGTCCAGGAAACGGACCGCCTCACGGACGTGCCGGACCCAGTACTCGGGATCCTGGATCTCCTCGGTCGACAGGACTGCACCCGTCACGTCCGAGACGATCGAAAGCTGCGGGGCGTTGAAGGTCAGTCCCTCCGCGACCTTGCGGAAGTCGTCCAGCATCGCGTCCATGCGCGGCGAGTGGAAGGCATGGCTGACCCGCAGGCGCTTGGTCTTGCGGCCCTCGCCCTCGAAATGCGCGGCAATGGCAAGCACCGCGTCCTCGTCACCCGAAACCACCGTGGAACGCGGACCGTTGAGGGCCGCGATGGAAACGCCCTCGATTAGCAGCGGCAGGACCTCGTCCTCCGCCGCCTGGAGCGACACCATCGCCCCACCGGTCGGGAGCGCCTGCATCAGACGACCCCGAGCCGCCACCAGCGCGGCAGCATCTTCGAGAGAGAGCACCCCGGCCACGTACGCGGCCGACAGCTCACCAATGGAGTGACCCAGCAGGAAGTCCGGCTTCACGCCCCACGACGTCACCAGCTCGAACAGTGCCACTTCGAGTGCGAACAGGCCGGCCTGCGTGAACTGCGTCCGATCCAGCAGTTCGCCACCCTCGAAGACCACCTCGCGAAGAGGTGTCTCCAAGTGCCGGTCCAGCTCCGCGCAGACCGCGTCGAACGCCTCGCTGAAGGCGGGATAGCTCTCGTACAGCTCCCGGCCCATGCCGACCCGCTGCGAACCTTGACCCGAGAACAGCACACCCGTCCTGCCGGGCGACACCGAACCGTCAACGACCCGCTCACCGAGAAGCACCGCACGGTGCTCCAGCACCGCACGCGACGTCACCAGCGAGAACCCGACATCGAGCGGCGACAGATCGGGGTTCTCGGCGACGAACGACCTCAGCCGCTCCACCTGCCCCGCCAGCCCCGCCTCCGACTTCGCCGACACCACCCACGGCACCACCGGCAACACCGCCGGAGCCACAACCACCGCCGGCTCATCGACCTCCGGAGCCTGCTCCACGATCACATGCGCGTTCGTACCGCTGATCCCGAACGAGGACACCGCAGCACGCCGCGGCTCACCCGTCACCGGCCAGGCACGCTGCTCGGTGACCAGCTCCACCGCTCCGGCGGACCAGTCCACCTGCGGCGTCGGCTCGTCCACATGCAGCGTCTCGGGCACCAGCCCGTGCCGCATCGCCTGCACCATCTTGATCACACCCGCCACACCGGCAGCCGCCTGCGTATGACCGATGTTCGACTTGATCGAACCCAGCAGCAACGGCCGGTCCTCCGGACGCTCCTGCCCGTACGTCGCAATCAGCGCCTGCGCCTCGATCGGGTCGCCCAGCCTTGTACCCGTACCATGCGCCTCCACCGCGTCCACCTGCGACGACGACAGACCCGCACTCGCCAACGCCGCCCGGATCACCCGCTGCTGCGACGGACCGTTCGGAGCCGTCAGACCATTGGACGCACCATCCTGGTTCACCGCCGAACCACGGACCACCGCGAGAACCCGGTGCCCATTGCGGCGGGCATCGGAGAGCCGCTCCAGCAGCAGCATGCCGACACCCTCACCCCAGCCGGTGCCGTCGGCCCCGGCCGCGAACGACTTGCAGCGACCGTCAGCAGCCAGACCACGCTGACGCGAGAACTCCACAAACGTGCCCGGCGTCGCCATCACCGTCACGCCACCCGCGAGCGCCATCGTGCACTCACTCTTGCGCAGCGACTGGATCGCCCAGTGCAGCGCGACCAGGGACGACGAGCACGCCGTGTCCACCGTCACCGCAGGACCCTCAAGGCCCAGCGTGTAGGAGACGCGGCCGGAGACCACACTGCCGGAGTTCCCGATGCCGAGGTAGCCCTCGACGTCGTCGGGCGCCGTCCTCAACCGGGACGCGTAGTCGTGGTACATCACACCAGCGAAGACGCCGGTGCTGCTGCCGCGCAGCGAACCCGGGTCGATGCCCGCGGACTCGATGGCCTCCCAGGAACCTTCGAGGAGCAGCCGCTGCTGCGGGTCCATCGCCAGCGCCTCACGCGGCGAGATGCCGAAGAAGCCCGCGTCGAACTCCGCGGCGTCGTACAGGAACCCGCCCTCAGTCGCGTACGACGTACCCACCTGACTCGGATCACTGTCGAACAGCCCTGAGATGTCCCATCCCCGGTCGGTCGGGAACCCGGAGATCCCGTCCCCTCCCGAGGCCACCAGCCGCCAGAGGTCGTCCGGCCCGGCAACCGCACCCGGGTAGCGGCAGCTCATGCCCACGATGGCGATCGGCTCGTCGTCAGCTACTTCCACAGCCGCGCCGACGGTGATCCCTTCGGCGGTTCCCAGCGCCTCGGCCAGCACGAAGTCGGCCAGCGCCGCAGGACTCGGGTAGTCGAAGATCAAGGTGGCCGGCAGGCGAAGGCCGGTCGCCGACACGAGCCTGTTCCGCAGTTCGAGCGCCGTGAGCGAGTCGAAGCCGAGATCCTTGAATGCCTGCCCCGCCACAATCGCGTCCCCGGACGCGTGGCCCAGCACTGTCGCGATCTGCGCCCTGACCATTTCGTCGACCAGTGCGGCCCTCTCGCTCGCGGGCACCGCCGCGAGACGCTCCGCAAGCGTTGATCCGCTGCCTCCGGTACGGGCCGCGCGCCGCCGGTTCCCCTGCACGAGGCCCCGCAGCAGTACGGGAAGCGTGCCTGCTCCAGCACGTCGGCGCAGGGCGGGAACGTCCAGCTTGACGGTCAGGAGTGCGGCCCTATCCGTACCGTGGGCCGCGTCGAACAGGGCGAGACCGTCTGCGGGTGCCAACGACATCACGCCGTCCCGCGCCATGCGCTGCAGGTCGGCGTCGCCGAGCCGCCCCAGCATCCCGCCTTCGGCCCACGGACCCCAGGCCAGCGACTGACCCGCCAGACCCTCACCACGCCGCACCTCGGCCAACGCGTCCAGGAACGCGTTCGCCGCCGCATAGTTCGCCTGCCCAGCCGAACCCAGCGCCGCAGCCGCAGACGAGAACAGCACGAACAGCGACAGATCCAGACCACGCGTCAGCTCATGCAGATGCCACGCCGCGTCCACCTTCGGACGCAACACCGCACCCACCCGCTCCGGGGTGAGGGAGGACAGCACGCCATCGTCCAGGACACCGGCCGTGTGCACGACACCCACCAGCGGATGCCCGGCAGGTATGTCCCCCAGCACCGCCGCCAGAGCCTCACGGTCGGCCACATCACACGCGGCCACCCGCACCTCAGCACCCAGCTCCCCAAGCTCGGCGATCAGCTCCGAAGTCCCCGGAGCCCGCTCACCACGACGCGACACCAGAAGCAGATGACGCACACCCCGCTCCGTCACCAGATGCCGGGCCACCAGACCACCCAGAACGCCACTGGCACCGGTCACCAGGACCGTGCCCCCACCATCCAGATCACCCACCGGCCGCTCAGCCGCGGCAACCGCCCGGGACAGGCGCGGCACGAACACCTCACCCCGCCGCACCGCCACCTGCGGCTCACCCGAAGCCACAACGGCGGACAGCAACGCCTGCGACGCCTCGTCCCCGTCAAGGTCGACCAGGACGAAACGGTCCGGGTTCTCCGACTGCGCCGAACGCAGCAGACCCCACACCGCAGCCTGCACCGGATCCGGCACCTCGGACTCACCACAGGCAACCGCACCCCGCGTCACCACGACCAGCCGCCCCTGACCAGCCTCCTCATCCGCCAGCCAGCCCTGCGCCACCTCCAACGCCCGAACCGCCACCTCATGCGCCCGCGCAACCACACCCTCCCCGACACCCGCAGCACCCACACTCAGGTCCTCGACCCGCACCCCAGACGCATCCACATCCGCAGGCACAGACACCGCCGACCACTCCACCCGGAACAACGCATCCCGAGCCACATCACCACCACCCGCACCCCGCAACTGCTCAGCAGTCACCGGACGCAACGCCAACGACTCCACCGACGCCACATGCGCGCCCGTGCCATCAGCCAGCAACAACGACACACCCGAACCCGAACGCACAATCCGCACCCGCAACACCCGAGCACCCACCGCCGAAAGCGACACCCCCGACCACGCAAACGGCAGACCCGGCGAACCACCCTCGACCGTCTCCGGAGCAACTCCGGCGGCGAATCCGACCGCGTGCAGGGCGGCGTCCAGCAGTGCGGGATGCACGCCGAACCCGTCGACGTCCGCCCCCTCGGGCAGAACGACCTCGGCGTAGACGTCGTCACCCTGCCGCCAGACGGACTGAAGCCCCTGGAACAGGGGCCCATAGCCGAGGCCTTGGTCCGCCAGCCGGTCGTACACATCAGCCGTCTTCAACTCGACGGCGTTACGCGGGGGCCACTCCTCAAGCCCCTCACCCGCGGCCCCGGCCTCCACCTCGACCGACAGGACACCCCGGGCATGACACACCCACTCGCCCTCGGCATCATCAGCCGGCCGCGAATGCACACTCACCGCACGACGACCGTCCGCACCCGCCGCCGCCACCGACAACTGAACCGACACCCCACCACGCTCAGGCAGCACCAACGGCGCCTCCAGCGTCAACTCCTCAAGACCCCCACAACCAACCCTCTCCCCCGCATACAACGCCAGATCCACAAACGCCGTACCCGGCAACAACACCGAACCCAGCACCACATGATCCGCAAGCCACGCATGCGACTGGAGGGAGAGCTGTCCGGCAAACAGCCAGCCATCTTCGTCCGCGAGCGAAACGACCGCATCCAGCAACGCGTGCTCCACGAGCCGCGCTCCGAACCCCGTGCCATCGACGGCATCCGCCGGAAGGGACTTCAGCCAGTAGCGCTCGTGCTGGAAGGCGTACGTCGGCAGGTCGACACGGCGTGCACCGGTACCGGCGTAGTAGGCCGGCCAGTCGACGCCCGTGCCACGTACGTACAGTTCGGCCAGCGCGGCAACCAGCGAACCCGGCTCCTCACGATCCTTCCGGAGCACAGGCACAAAGGTGATCTCGCCGGAATCGGAGGAGGCGCAGTCCTGCCCCATCGCGGACAGCACACCGTCCGGACCCAGCTCCAGGAACCTGGTCACACCCTCCGCTTCCAGCACCCGGACCCCGTCCAGGAAACGGACCGCCTCACGCACGTGACGCACCCAGTACTCAGGGTCCTGGAGCTCCTCGGCCGACAGGACCTCACCCGTCACGTCCGAGACGATCGACAGCTGCGGGGCATTGAAGGTCAGCCCCTGCGCAACTGTCCGGAAGTCGTCGAGCATCGTGTCCATACGCGGCGAGTGGAACGCATGGCTGACCCGCAGGCGCTTGGTCTTGCGCCCCTCGCCCTCGAAGTGCGCGGCGATCTCAAGAACCGCTTCCTCATCACCTGAAATCACCGTGGAGCGCGGGCCGTTGAGCGCCGCGATGGAAACACCCTCGACCAGCAGCGGCAGGACTTCGTCCTCCGCCGCCTGGAGCGACACCATCGCCCCGCCCGCCGGGAGCGCCTGCATCAGACGACCCCGGGCAGCAACCAGCTCCGCCGCGTCTTCCAGCGACAGCACCCCGGCGACATACGCGGCCGACAGCTCACCGATCGAGTGACCCAGCAGATAGTCGGGCCGCACGCCCCACGACGTCACCAGCTCGAACAGCGCCACTTCCAGCGCGAACAGGCCGGCCTGCGTGTACTGCGTCCGATCCAGCAGCTCACCACCCCCGAAGACCACCTCACGAAGAGGCGTCTCCAAGTGCCGGTCCAGCTCCGCACAAACCCCATCAAACACGTCCGCGAAGGCGGGATAGGTCTCATACAGCTCCCGGCCCATACCCGCCCGCTGCGAACCCTGACCCGAGAACAGCACACCCGTCCTGCCCGCCGAGGCCACACCCCGCACAGCCCGGTCCCCGACCAGCACCGCCCGATGACCCAGCACCGCACGCGACGTCACCAGCGAGAAACCCACATCCACCGGCGACAGCTCAGAACGCTCGGCAACGAACGACCTCAGCCGCTCCACCTGCCCCGCCAGCCCCGCCTCCGACTTCGCAGACACCACCCACGGCACCACCGGCAACACCACCGGAGCCGCAACCGGAGCCACAGCCACCTCCGGCTCGGCCTCCACCGGAGCCTGCTCCAGCACCACATGCGCGTTCGTACCGCTCACGCCGAACGACGAGACGCCCGCGCGACGCGGCGCCCCCGTCTCCGGCCACGCCACCGACTCCGTCAGCAGCTCGACGGCACCCGCCGACCAGTCGACCTGGGGCGTCGGCTCGTCCACGTGGAGGGTCTGCGGCAGCACACCCTCCCGCATCGCCATGACCATCTTGATGACGCCCGCGACACCGGCTGCCGCCTGTGTGTGACCGAGGTTCGACTTGACCGAGCCGAGCAGCAGCGCGCGGTCGCCCGACCGTTCCTGGCCGTACGTGGCAAGCAGCGCCTGCGCCTCGATGGGGTCGCCCAGCGTCGTGCCCGTGCCGTGTGCCTCGACCGCGTCGACGTCCGCGGCCGTCAGGCCCGCACTCGCCAACGCCGCCCGGATCACCCGCTGTTGGGACGGGCCATTGGGCGCCGTCAGGCCGTTGGACGCGCCGTCCTGGTTGACGGCGGAGCCGCGCACGATACCCAGCACCTCATGGCCCAGGCGCCGCGCATCCGACAGGCGCTCCACCAGGAGCACGCCGACGCCCTCGGACCAGCCCGTGCCGTCCGCGCGCGCCGCGAACGACTTGCAGCGGCCGTCGGAGGCGAGGCCGCGCTGGCGGCTGAAGTCCACGAAAGTGCCAGGGGTCGCCATCACCGTCACGCCACCGGCCAGCGCCATCGTGCACTCGCCCTTGCGCAACGACTGCACCGCCAGGTGCAGGGCGACCAGGGACGACGAGCACGCCGTGTCGATGGTCACGGCGGGGCCTTCGAGCCCGAAGGCGTAGGCCACGCGGCCGGAGACGACGCTGCCCGAGTTGCCGACGCCGATGAACGCTTCGACGCCGTCGGGCACTGCCCCGAGCCGGGCCGCGTAGTCGTGGTACATCAGGCCCGCGAAGACGCCGGTACTGCTGCCGCGCAGCGAGGTCGGGTCGATGCCGGCGCGCTCGAAGACCTCCCAGGAGGCTTCGAGGAGGAGCCGCTGCTGCGGGTCCATCGCCAGCGCCTCACGCGGGGAGATCCCGAAGAAGCCGGCGTCGAAGTCACCCGCCCCGTAGAGGAAGCCGCCTTCTTCGGTGGCCGACTTGCCGTCCTGGCCCGCGTCGGCCTCGTAGAGACCGCCGAGGTTCCAGCCTCGGTCGTCCGGGAAGCCGGAGACGCCGTCGGTGCCGGTGGAGACGAGCTGCCAGAGGTCCTCGGGGCTGGTCACGCCGCCCGGGTAGCGGCAGCTCATCCCCACGATCGCGATGGGCTGCTGCTGCTCGGCCTCCATGTCGCGGAGGCGTTGTCGCGTGCGGCGCAGATCCGCGGTCGTCCTCTTCAGGTAATCACGGAGCTTCTCTTCTTTTTCCACTCAACCCAACCCGTCGCGGCGGTCAGCAGGTGAATATCGGCCCACCATCAAACGGTCTGTCAACGAGCCTCAATTCGTCATCGATGGGCACCAATGAGCGTCATTGAGCTCGGCCGGTCCCGTGGAGTGGCACGTCTGGCGTGTTCCGACCGGAATACCCGAGTGGCTTCTTCGGTGAATTCGCAGCACCGCACACTCCGAAATGATCCTCCCTACTCGGGGAATCTACGGGTGGCTCGTCGAACCGGACAACCCCTACGCGGTTGCCGCAGCCCCCTAAGGCTGTCCCGTAATCCCTGGCGGGTGTGCGACGACAGCCCTTAGCCGGGAACCCCCTACCCGGAGTGCGTACCCCGGGCGAGGAGGAGTGCGCCGCGCAGGGAGGAGAGCCCGCCGAGTGCGGCGGCCCGGACGGGGGCGAGCGGGTGGCCGGGCCTGGTGAGGGCGGTCGCGGCGGCTGCCACCCGGTCGGTGTATCCGGGCAGGCCGTCGGCGAATCCGCCACCGATCAGGGCCAGGGAGGGGTGCACGAGTTCGTTGAGGTTGACGACGGCGACGGCCAGGGCGGCGCAGCTTTCCTCCACGGCGGCGACGGCCCAGGGCTCGTCGTCGCGCAGGCCTTGCCCGAGTTCGTCGAAGGTCGTCGTGGTACCGCGCAGCCGCGCCGCCCTGCGCAGGGTGGCCGGGCCGGATGCGATGGCCTGTACGCAGCCGTGGCGGCCGCAGTCGCAGCGCGGTCCTGTCCTGTCGACGATCATGTGGCCGACTTCGCAGGAACCGCGGTCCGCGCCGGGGCAGAGCCGGCCGTCGAGGACCGTGCCGCCGCCGATGCCGGTGCCGACGCCGAGGTAGACGAGGTTCCGGCAGCCCGCCGCGTCGGCCTCGGCGAGGGCGGCGAGGTCTCCGTCGTCGGCCCAGGCGACCTCGCTCCCGGGGAACAGGGGGTGGAGCGCGCCACGCAGGTCGAGTCCCGTCCAGGAGGGGCGGTTCGGCCAGGTGGTCACCCGGCCGGTGCCGTCGACGGTTGCGGGCATGGCGATGCCGACGGAAGCGACCGGGCCGGGCGTTCCGGCGAGGAGCGCGCGGACCTGCGTGGCGAGGACGGACAGATCGTCGCGTGCGGACAGGTCGTCGCGTGCGGACACGTCGCCGCGTGCGGTGCTTTCGGGGCTCGGCCAGGGGAACACGGCCTCCTGGGATTGCGTACCGTTCTCGGCGCGCAGGGCGACTTTGGTGCCGCCTATGTCGATTCCCAGATACGTCACCGTGTTCTCCATGGCCGGGCTCCCTCGTCCGCTATTCGCCGGAAGTGTTTCCGGTGGCGGGCACGGCGAGAATGTCGAAAGAAAGGTTGAGGTATCGGGCGGTCATGCCTTTGTCGACGGTGATGCCGAATGCGTACCTGTCGATTCGGGTGGTGGCGCTGAAGCGGATTCCTTCGGCCCTGTATTCCGGCTGTCCGACGGTGAGTTCGACGGGCTGAGCGGTGGCTTTGACGGTCAGTTCTCCGCGCAGGACGTATCCGGCGCCCGTGTCCTGGACGGCGTTCGAGGCGAAGGTGAAGTGGGGGTGCGCCGCGGTGTCCAGGTACTTGGGTGAGCGCACGACCTTGTCGCGGCTACCGCTGCCGGTCGTGAAGCTGTCGGCGGCGACGACGGCCGTGGCCGACGACTGCGTGGGATCGGCGGCGATGTGCACCTGGCCCGAGGCGAGGGCGAACGTTCCGTCCACGGCGCCCAGGCCGAAGACGTGTCGTGTGGTGAAGGCGATCGTGCTGCGTCCGGCGTCGATGGTGTAGGTGCCGGGTGCGGGAGTGGTGGGCTGGTCGTCAGTCGTGCGTGGCATGTGAGTCCTTGGGGGAGGTGGTGGGTCTGCGGCGTCCGGAAGAGGTCAGCGGCGTCCGAGAGGGGTGCGCTCGGTCGTGGCACCCTCGTTGCGCAGGTCCACGGGGAGATCCTTTCGGCGCTTCACGTTGAGCTTCCGGTAGACGCGTGTCAGGTGCTGCTCCACCGTACTTGCGGTGATGTGCAGTTTCCCGGCGATCTCTCGGTTCGTGCAGCCCATCACGGCCAGTGCGGCGACCCGCCGTTCGGAGCCGGTGAGGGAGGTGATGCCGTCGGCGCCCACAGGAGCCGGCTCGAATCCGCCGAATCCGCTGAAGTCGCCGGAGGCCGCCATGAGTTCCTTGCTCAGCGGACCCGCGTCGCACAGCTTCGTCACGTGCCAGGCCCTGCGGAAGACCATGCGGGCCCGCCGGTGTTCGTCGAGTGCGTGATAGCTGCGGCAGAGGTCGACGAGCACCCTGGCCTGTTCGTAGCCGTCGCCGCAGTCCTCCAGGAGGTCCAGTGCTTCGGTGAGCAGTTCGGGCTGTCTGCTGACGGGGCCGAGCGCGGCCAGGAGGCGCAGTGCCGAGCCGCGGGCGCGTGGATCGTCGGCACCGGCTCTGGTCAGCTCGTCGTAGACGAGGCGCTTGGCCTGGTCCGGGTTGCCGAGGCGCAGCCAGGCCTCGGCGGCTCCGGTGCGCCAGGGGATGAGCGCCGACGCGTCCAGGCCCCAGGCGCGCATGAGTTCGCCGCAGGACAGGAAGTCGGCGAGGGCGGCGTGCGGGTGGTTGGTGGCGAGGTGGAAGTGTCCGCGGGCGTCGAGATAGTGCAGTCCGTATCGGCTGCGGAACATGGCGTCGGTCGTGGAGTGCGTGAGGCACTTCGCTGCTTCCTCGTAGTCGCCGGTTCTGGTGGCGGCGAGGACGAGGCTGCCCAGCGGCAGGCCGATGGCGATTCCCCAGGCCTTGGGCGCGAGGTGGGTCAGTGCCTGGCGTGCGTGGTCGGCGCCGGCCGTCAGGTCGCCCTGTCTGATGGCCGCTTCGGCGCGCATGGCGGCCAGCGTCGCGGTGCGCACCGGGGTCTGCCGGGGGGCGGCCGGGTCGTTCAGGCGGTCGCACCAGTCCGCGGCGCTGCCGGGGCGCCCGGCGCAGATCAGTACGGACAGGGCCAGTTGGACGGCCTCTTCGGTCCAGGGGCTGCGGCGGCCGACGCCGGTCTCCGCGAGGATCTGTTCGGCGCGGTCGGCGGCCTGCCGGTCGGGGCCGCGGGTGATCAGGTCGCCGAGGTCGGCGGCCGAGCGCCACCACGGGTCGCTGAGCGGGGTGAGCAGGTGGCCGATGTCGCCGCCGCGGGTGAGGGGGTGGCGGCTTCTGCGGGCGAGCGGGGGGTGGGTGGCGGCCAGCCACCTTTCGATGTCGCGGGCTTCGGTCCATTGGTCGCCCGCGGTGCTCCTGAGGTGTCTGAGGACGGTCTCGGCCTCGTCGGTCCTGCCGTGCCAGAGCAGGTGCCTCAGGAGGACGAGGCGGTCGCCTTGGTCGAGCCGGCCGCTGCGTACGGCGGCGACGAGCGGGGTGAGGTGGCGGGCCGCGGCGGAAGGGCTGAGTTCCCATTCGGCCTGGGCGAGGCGTGCCCTGATGGCCGGCCTGTCCTGTTCGTCGGGGCTCGATCGGTGGGCGAGTTTGAGGCACTCGGTGGCCAGCCATGGGTCTTCGCCGAGCATCGCCTGTTCGGCCGCTTCCAGGAGCACCCGCACCGCCCAGGGGCCGTGGGTGTGCCTGGCTTCCACGAGGTGCCGGGCGACGCTCATCGTGGGTGCGCCCCGGTCGTGCATCAGCTGGGCGGCGCGGCGGTGCAGGGCGAGGCGGTCCTGCGGGGAGATGTCGTCGACGACCGCGGCACGGGCCACCGGGTGGCGGAAGGCGCGCTTGTCGATGAGTCCGGCGGCGTCCATGTCGTGCAGGGCCCGGCTGACGGTCTCCGTGTCGAGCCCGGCCAGCTGGCTCAGTTCGTCGACGCCGCACTCCTCGCCGAGCACGGCGAGGGAGCGGGCCACCTGGAGGACGGCGAGCCGGTCGCGGTGCAGGCAGCTCAGCAGGGCGAGTCCGTATCCCTGGGCGCGGGGCTCGCCGGCGATGTGCCGGTCCTCGATGAGGGCGTGCAGGAGCAGGGGGTTGCCTCCGCTGGCGCGGAAGAACGCGTCGGTGTCCCAGGGTGACGCGTCGTCGGTGCTGGTCTCGGCCGGAGGGGCGTCGGCGGTAAAGGTGTCGGCCAGGGGGGTGTCGTCGGCGGGTGTCCCGGCCCCGCCCTGCAGCACCGCGGCGACGCCTTCGCGGGTGAGGGGTGCGAGGCGCAGCTGGTGGAAGTGCGGCTGCCTGCGCAGCTCGGCGCGGAACGGCGAGTGCTGCCTCTCGAACTCCGCCTCGTCGGTGAGGACCACCAGGACGCGGGCCGAGGCGAGCCGGCGCGCGATGTAGAGGAGGCAGTGCAGGGAGGGGACGTCGGCGTGCTGGACGTCGTCGACGGCGATCAGCAGGGGCGCCCGGGCGGCGAGGTCGAGGACGGCCACGCCGAGGCCGTGGACGATGCGCACGACCGCGGCTTCGACGGCGTCGTGGTCCGGCCGGGAAGGGGCGTCCGCGGACGCCCCTTCCCTCAGTAGCCATTCCACTCGGGCGCTGAGTTCGCCCGGCAGGGCGTCGCTGCGCAGGAGTTGGCTGAGCACCCCGAAGGGCAGGGACTGCTCGGCGCGCGAGCAGGTGGCGCGGAGTACGCGGACGTCCTCGGGGGCCCGGTCCGCGCACACTCTCAGGAGTTCGGTCTTGCCCGTCGTCGTCGGGCCGTTCAGCAGGACGATCTGTCCCCGCCGTCCGCGGCACTCGTTCATCAGCCGGTCCAGGTACCGTACCTGTTCGTCCCGCTCGACCAAACGCACCCGTTCACCCCTGCCCCCGCTGTGTGCACCGCCGGTTGTAGCTGCCCGTCACTCCGCCGGCTTGTGCGCGACGGCCATGACGTAGTCGATGCCCGCGAGTTCCTTCTTCAGGAGCTCCTGGTCGCTCCAGTTGCGGGACATGCCCTTGTAGCTGGTGGAGTTGACCTTGGCCTTGTACGAAGGGCTGGCGAGCCTGTTGACCATGAACTGGCGGTACTGCTCCCACACGCGGTCGCGGATGGAGTCGACGCGTGCCTGCTCGAAGCCGGCTTCGCCGAGCTCCTTGGTGTAGGTGTCGGCGGTGTACCAGTTGGCCTCGTCGTAGCTGATGAGGATCCAGCTCAGGGCGCGCGACTTGAGTTCCTTGCGCACCACGTCGTCGTTGGTGGGCAGGACGTCGGCGACGGCGAGGACACCGCCGGGCCGCAGCACGCGGAACGCCTCCTTGAAGAAGTCGCTGCGCGGATAGAAGTGGAAGGCGGATTCGAGGGCCACCACGCGGTCGAAGGTGTTGTCGGGGAAGGGGATGTCGGTGGCGGAGCCCTGCTGGAAGTCGAGCTTGTCCGCGACTCCTTCCTTCGTGGCCCTGTTGCGTGCGTGCTCGATCTGGTGGGGTGTGATGTTCAGACCGTGGATCTTCTTGGGCTGTCGGTTGCGCAGCCAGGAGAAGTCCTGGTCGCCGTAGCCGAATCCGAGGTCGAGGACGGTGTCGCCGCTCTGCATCCCGGCGGCGTCGGCCAGTTTGGTGGCCATTTCCTCGGCTGCTTCGTCGAGACTGGTGACGCCGTCGTTCCAGTAGCCGAAATTGCAGTACGTCGTGGTGCGCTCGACGAACTCGAAGCTCGGCGGCATGAACTGGTAGAGGCGGCGGGTCCGTTCGACGGGGTCGCCCGTCGTCATCATCTTGACCAGCTTGCCGAACTGCTTCACTGCTTCGAACATCTGCGGAGCTGCCTTTCCCGTGCTGTGTGGCATGAGGGGAGTTCAGGGCTGCGTGTGCTCGAGTCGGCCACGCAGATCTTCGACGAGCGCGGCCAGGTCGTCGCGGTCGCGGGTGGTGCCGAAGAGGTAGAAGTCGGGGCGTACGAGCATGCCGGTCGCGGTGCCGGCGGCCGCTTCGGCGAGGTAGGGGAGGTAGACGTCGTCGATGTCGACGACGTCGTGCTCCCCGGCCTTCTCCGGGGCCGTGCCCGCGGGCAGCACCCGCACCGGACGGGTGCCCAGGGCGTCGAGGAACGCCAGGTCCGCGGGGTCGAGGAGGAGCTGCGGGTCCTCGGTGCAGAGCAGGGTGAATCCGGTGCCGACGATGTCGTCGAAGAGGCCGGTTCTGCCGCCCCGTGCCACTCGGGCCTGCGGGACGAGGTCGCCCGCGCCGGGCTGGGGTGCTTGGCCGGTCCCGGTGCGCAGCAGTCCGCCGGTGAGCGACTGGGCGAGGGCGGGGCCGCCCGGCGCCGCCTGGTCGCGGCCGCCGCGGGCACGGGCGCGGGCGGCCAGCAGGAAGGCGTCGCGCCCCGCGGCCGCGGCCCGGTCGGTCTGGCAGATCACCTCGCCCAGGGCGATGGACGTCTCGATGGCCGACCGTACATGGGAGCTGCGTTCGACGGTGTAGGTGTCGAGGAGCTGTTCGTCGGCGAGGCCGCCGAGTACCAGGTGCAGCTTCCAGGCGAGGTTGACGGCGTCGCGGAAGCCCGAGCACATGCCCTGCCCGACGAAGGGCGGCATGACGTGTGCGGCGTCGCCCGCGACGAGGAGCCGGCCCGAGCGCCACTGGTCGGCACAGCGGGCCTGTGTGGTGTAGACGGCGTGCCGTTCCAGGGTGGCGTTGTCGGGGTCGAGGCCGAAGAGTCCGAGGAGTTTCCAGACGTTGTCGATGTGGCCGAGTTCTTCGACGGTCTCGCCGGGTACGCGCATGAACTCCCAGCGCCGGTGCCCGGGTCCTGCCGAGACGGCCGTGCGCGGCCGGGCCGGGTCGCAGATCTGCAGGTTGTTGGGCTTGTACTCGCGCTTGTCGTGTGTGACGACATCGCAGATCAGCCAGTCGTGGGCGAAGGAGTAGTCGGTCACGGCGGGGTCGATGCGGCCGCCGACGAAGCTGTTGGCGCCGTCGCAGCCGATCACCCAGCGGGCGGAGTACGTGTGCCGGCCGCCGTCGGCGTCCTCGGTGACGACGTCGACCCGGTCCTCGTGCTCGGTCAGGTCCACGGCGGTCCGACCGCGGTGCACGGTGACGCCGGGCAGTTCCGCGCCGCGTTCGGCGAGCTCCGCCTCCAGGCCCGGCTGGTACATGGATGTCGACTCGGGCCAGCCCGAGGGGCTCTGTCCGGGTACGTCCATGTGGATGAGGGTCTGGCCGCGGCCGTTCTCCCACACGTACTCGCCGGTGGGTTCGCGGATGCCGTCCAGGCGGTCGGCGACGCCCGCGGCGGCGAGGATCCGGGCCGCCTCGCCGTCGTACGCGACGGCCCGGGGCATGCTGTACGGCTGCGGCCAGCGTTCGACGACCGTGACGGTGTGACCGTGCTGGGCCAGCAGGATCGTCGCCAGCTGGCCGACGGGACCGTAACCGACGATCAGCACATCGGAGTTCACCACTTCTGTTCTCCCTGAGCGTTCACGCGAAGGGCCCGGACCATGTTCAGGACCCCAGTTCGTTGTCGATGAGCCCGAAGATCTCGTCGTCGGTGGCCGAGTCGAAGTCGAAGTCGTCGTCCTCGGCGCCGAGTTCGTCGGCTCCGCCGCCCAGGGACCACCACTTCGCGGTCAGTGCCTCCAGGCGGGCCACGACGTGCGCGTGCAGTTCGCCGTCGGCGCCTGCCGTGGCGAACGCCGCATCCAGCCTGTCGAGTTCGGTGAGGACCGCAGGTCTGGCCCCGGGGACCGTGCCGAGCCTGTCGCCGAGGTGGTCCGCGAGGACGGTGGGGGTGGGGTAGTCGAAGATCAGCGTGGCGGGCAGCCGCACACCGGTGGCGGCGGTGAGGCGGTTGCGCAGGTCCACGGCTGTCAGCGAGTCGAAGCCGATGCCGCTGAACGCCTGGTCGGCCTCGATCGACGCGGCGGTGTCGTGGCCGAGTGCGATGGCCGCCTCGGTGCGCACCAGGTCGAGGAGTGCCTCGGCCCGTTCCGCGGCGGGCAGGGCGGTCAGGCGCTGGGTGAGCGAGGGCCCTTCGGCGGCCGCGGTGGCGCGTGCGGTTCTGCGCGGGGCGCGGACCAGGCCGCGCAGCAGCGGCGGCAGGTCCGCCGGGTCCGCGTCGCCGAGTGCGGCGAGGTTCAGTCGGGCGGGCATCAGCTGGGCGTGGCCCGACCGCAGGGCGGCGTCGAGGAGTCGCAGGCCCTCTTCGCTGCTCAGGGCGTCCATGCCGGCGCGTCCGCCGCGGCGCAGTTCGCCGGTGCCGAGCTGCCGTGTCATGCCGCTCGTCCGTGCCCACAGTCCCCAGGCGAGGGAGGTGGCCGGCAGGCCGTGCGCCTGCCGGTGCTGGGCCAGGGCGTCCAGGAAGGCGTTGGCCGCGGCGTAGTTGGCCTGGCCCGGGGTGCCGAGGAGGCCGGACGCGGAGGAGAACAGGACGAAGGCGGCCAGGTCGGTGTCCCTGGTCAGTTCGTGCAGGTGCCAGGCGGCGTCCGCCTTGGCCCGCAGCACGGGCTCGAACCGTTCGGGGCCGAGGGAGGTGACCACGCCGTCGTCGAGGACGCCGGCGACGTGCACGACGGCGGTCAGCGGGTGAGCGACGGGGATCGCTGCGAGGACGGCGGCCAGGGCGTCACGGTCGCCCGCGTCGCAGGCGGCGAGGGTGACCCGGGCGCCCTGCTCGGCCAGTTCGGCGCGCAGGGTGCGGGCGGCTTCGGAGGCGTCGCCGGTCCTGCTGACGAGCAGCAGGTTCCGTACGCCGTGTTCGGCGGCCAGGTGCCGGGCGACGAGGCCGCCCAAGGTGCCGGTGCCTCCGGTGATCAGGACGGTGCCCTCGGTGTCGAGGGTGCGGCCGTGTTCGGGTGCGGTGGCGGGCAGTCGGACGAGGCGGGGCACGAGTGCGCGGCCCGCGCGGATCGCGATCTGCGGTTCCCCGGAGGCGACGGCGGCCAGGGCGGCCGTCCGCGAGGCTTCGTGTCCGTCGAGGTCGGCCACGGCGATGCGGCCGGGGTGCTCGGACTGCGCGACGCGCACCAGGCCCCACACGGCGGCCATCGCAGGGTCGGGGGCGTCGCCGGTCCCGGTCCCTTCGGGCCGGCAGCCGCCGCGGGTGAGGATCAGGAGGCCGGGTCCTTCATGCCTCTCGTCCCCTTCGTCCAGGTGGTTCTGGACGGCCCGCAGGACGCGCTCGCACAGTTCACGTGTCCGCTCGGGGCCTTCGGCCGCCGTGGTGTCGGTGAGGTCGACGAGGAGCGGGCCCGGGGACTGCGGGCTGCTGTCGGTCAGGGGCAGCGGGGTCCAGTCGAGGTGGTGCATGAGGTCGTGCGGGGTCCGGTGGCCGCGCAACTGGTCGGCGGCGACGGGCCGGAACACCAGCGAGGCGAGCGAGAGGACCGGTGCGCCCGCGGGGTCCGTGGCCTCCAGGGAGAAGGCGTCGGGTCCCGCCGGGGCGAGCGTGACGCGCAGCGCGGTGGCTCCGGAGGCGTGCAGGGTGAGGCCGTTCCAGGCGAACGGGAGGAGCAGCCGGTCCTTGCCGATGCCGGACAGGGCGCCGAAGCTCGCCGCGTGCAGGGCGGCGTCGAGGAGCCCGGGGTGCAGGCCGAACTCCTGGGCGTCGGTGACCCGTTCTTCGGGCAGGGCGACTTCGGCGTGGACCTTGTCGCCGTGGGTCCAGACGCTGTGCAGTCCGCGGAAGAGCGGTCCGTACGCGTATCCGGCCTCGCGCATCGCCGGGTAGAAGCCGTCGGCGTCGGCGCTCCGCGCGGCCGGCGGCGGCCAGGTCCCGGTGGCGGTCGGCGGGGCGTCGGCCGTGGCGGGGGCGAGCAGGCCGTCGGCGTGCCGGGTCCAGGGCGTGTCGGGGGCCGCGTCGGCCGGGCGGGAGTGGACGGTCACGGGCCTGCGGCCCGTCCCGTCCGGGGCGGCGACGGCTATCTGGAGCTGGACGGCGCCCTGTTCGGGCAGGACGAGCGGGGCGGCGATGATCAGTTCGTCGACGTGGGAACAGCCGGTCTCGTCGCCGGCCCGTACGACGGCGTCGACGAGTGCGGTTCCGGGCACCAGGACGGCGCCGCCCACGGTGTGGTCGGCGAGCCAGGCGTGGGTGGACAGGGAGAGCCTGCCGGTGCAGAGCACTCCGCCGCCGTCCGGCAGGGTGACGAGGCCGCGCAGCAGCGGGTGTGCCGCGTCGGCGAGTCCGGCCGCGCCGGCGTCGCCCGCCGCCGTGCCGGGGTCCAGCCAGTAGCGGCGGCGTTGGAACGCGTAGGTGGGCAGGTCGACGCGGCGGGCGGCGCTGCCTGTGAACAGCGGGGCCCAGTCCACGGGGACGCCGTGGACGTGCAGCCGTGCGAGCGCGGAGACGACGGCCCGCGGTTCGCTCTGGTCGCGCCGCAGCGTGGGCACGGCGGCGACGGCTTCGCCCGCTTCGGCGAGGCAGTCCTGGACCATCGCGGTGAGCACTCCGCCGGGGCCGAGTTCGAGGAACGTACGGACTCCGTCGTCGTGGAGGGTGCGTACGGCGTCGTGGAAACGGACGGGCCGGCGGATCTGGTCGGTCCAGTAGTCGGGCGAGCACAGGGTCCCGGCGTCCGCGGACGCGCCGGTGCTGGTCGAGACGAAGGCAGTGGTGGGCGGCCGGAAGGTGAGCCGTTCCACGACGGCGCGGAAGCCGTCGAGCATCGGCTCCATGAGCGGCGAGTGGAAGGCGTGGCTGACGTGGAGCCGCTTGGTGACGTGCCCCCGTGCGGCGAGTTCCTCGGCCAGCCGCAGGACTTCGGTCTCGTCGCCGGAGAGCACCACGGACGAGGGGCCGTTGACCGCGGCGACGCTCACCCGGCTCTCGAGGCCGGCGAGCAGTGGCAGCACATCGTCCTCGGGCGCGTCGACCGCGACCATGGAGCCGCCGTGCGGGAGCGCCTGCATGAGCCTGCCGCGCGCGGCGACCAGGGCGCAGGCGTCGGCCAGCGAGAGCACTCCGCCGACGTGTGCGGCGGCGATTTCACCGACCGAGTGTCCGGCGACGACGTCGGGACGTACTCCCCAGGACTCCATGAGCCGGTACAGCGCCACTTCCACGGCGAACAGCGCGGCCTGGGCCATCGCGGTCTGCTCCAGGAGCGCCGGGTCGTCGCCGAAGACCACGTCGCGCAGGGGGCGGGGCAGCCGTGGGTCCAGTTCGGCGCACACCTCGTCGAAGGCTTCGGCGAACACCGGTTGGGTGGCGTCCAGTTCGCGGCCCATGCCGATGCGCTGGGCGCCCTGTCCGGTGAAGAGCACCGCGCAGCGTCCGGTGGCCGCGGCGCCCTGAGTGAGCGCGGCGGCCTGTTCGTCGCGGGCCAGGGCCCGCAGTCCGGCGAGGAGCCCGTCCCTGTCGTCGGCGACGACGACGGCCCGGTGCTCCAGTGCGGAGCGGGAGGTGAGGGAGTACGCGATGTCGGCGGCATCGGGTGCCGGGGTCCCTTCGGCGAACTCCACGAGGCGTTCGGCCTGGGCGCGCAGCGCCTGCGGGGTGCGGGCGGAGAGCAGCCACGGCACGGTGGGCAGCTGCCGCGATCGGGTCGGGTCGTCGGCGTGCTCCGGGGCCGTGGCGGTTGGGGTGCCGTCCTCGGCGGGGGCCTGTTCGAGGATGACGTGGGCGTTGGTGCCGCTGATGCCGAACGACGACACTCCGGCCCGTCGTGCCCGGTCGTCGACGGACCAGTCGCGGGGCTCGGTGAGCAGTTCGACGGCGCCGGTGGTCCAGTCGATGTGCGGGGACGGCTCGTCGACGTGCAGGGTGCGGGGCAGCACGCCGTGCCGCATCGCCATCACCATCTTGATCACGCCTGCCACGCCGGCGGCGGCCTGGGTGTGCCCGATGTTGGACTTCAGGGATCCCAGCCACAGCGGGTGGTCCGCCGGCCTGTCCTGGCCGTAGGTGGCGAGGAGGGCGTGTGCCTCGATGGGGTCGCCCAGGGTGGTGCCGGTGCCGTGTGCCTCCACGGCGTCCACGTCGGCCGCGGTCAGCCCGGCGTCGGCGAGGGCCTGCCGGATGACGCGCTGCTGCGATGTGCCGTTGGGGGCGGTGAGTCCGTTGCTCGCGCCGTCCTGGTTGATGGCCGTGGCGCGTACGACGGCCAGGACCGGGTGGCCGTTGCGGCGGGCGTCGGACAGCCGCTCGACGAGCAGGAGGCCCGCGCCCTCGGACCAGCCGGTGCCGTCGGCCGAGGCGGCGAAGGCACGGCACCTGCCGTCGGTGGACAGCCCCTGCTGCCGGGAGAACTCGACGAATCCGTCCGGTGTCGCCATCACCGTCACGCCGCCGGCCATGGCCAGGTCGCACTCGCCCGACCGCAGGGCCTGGCAGGCCATGTGCAGGGAGACGAGGGACGACGAGCAGGCCGTGTCCACGGTGACGGCGGGGCCTTCGAGGCCGAAGGTGTACGCCACGCGTCCGGAGAGCACGCTCGCCGCGTTGCCGGTGACGAAGTACCCCTCGACGCCGCGCCGGTCGGGGCTCTGTCCGGAGCCGTAGTCCTGGTGCATGGCGCCGACGAACACGCCGGTCCTGCTGCCGTGCAGGGACTGCGGGTCGATGCCCGCCCGTTCCAGGACCTCCCACGCCGTCTCCAGGAGCAGCCGCTGCTGCGGGTCCATCGCCAGTGCCTCGCGGGGCGAGATCCCGAAGAAGGCGGCGTCGAAGTCGCCCGCGTCGTAGAGGAAGCTCCCGTGCCGGACGTACGACTTGCCGGTCTTGGCGGGGTCGGGGTCGTAGAGGTCGTCGACGTTCCAGCCGCGGTCGGTGGGGAACGCGGCCACGGCGTCGCCGCCGGTGTCGACGAGTTTCCACAGGTCTTCCGGGGAGGCGATGCCGCCCGGCAGTCTGGTGCTCATGCCGACGATGACGATCGGGTCGTCGTCGGGTCCGGCGGCAGCCGGGTCCGGCACGGGCGGCTGCTCGGGACCGGTCCCGAGCAGCCGGCCGCGCAGCCGGTCCGCGAGGGCCGTGGGCGTCGGGTGGTCGAAGACCAGCGTCGACGGCAGCGTCAGCCCGGTCGCCTCGGCCAGGCGGTTGCGCAGTTCGACGGCGGTCATGGAGTCGAAGCCCTGGTCGCGGAAGGCGCGGGTGGCGTCGACGGCGTCGGCGCCGGTGTGGCCGAGCACGGCGGCGGCCTGGGCGCGGACCAGGTCGAGCACGGTCCGGTCGCGTTCGGGCCCGGTCAGCGCGGCGAGCCGGGCCGCCAGGCCGGTGGCGGGCCGCTGTTCGTCCCCGTCGGGCGTCGTGGGCGCGGCCTGTGCGGCGCGTACGTCGGGCAGGTCCTGGAGGAGGGGGCTCGGGCGGCTCATGGTGAACGCGGCGTGGAACCGCGCCCAGTCCATGTCCGCGACGGCCACGCAGGTGTCGTCGTGCTCGACGGCGCGCACCAGTGCGGCGAGGGCGCTGTGCGGGTCCATGCCGAGCAGGCCGAGCCGCCGCAGTCGTTCGGCGGTGCCCGCCTCGGCGCCGAGTCCGATGCCGCCTCCCCACGAGCCCCAGGCCACGGCCGTAGCGGTCCGGCCCGCGGCACGGCGCCGTTCGGCGAGGGCGTCGAGGTAGGCGTTGGCCGCGGCGTAGGCGCCCTGGCGGCCCGCTCCCCATACGCCGGCGCCGGACGACATGAGGACGAACGCGTCGAGGGGGGTGTCGCCGAGGAGTTCGTCGAGCAGTGCCGCGCCCGCGGCCTTGCCGGCCAGGACCCGGGTGAACTCCTGGGCGTCGGTGGCGTCCAGGGGGCTGTCCTGGCCCACGCCCGCGGCGTGCACCACCGCGGTGAGGGGGTGCTCGCCGGGGGCGTTCGTCAGGAGGTCCGCAAGAGTGTCGCGGTCGGTGGCCTCACAGGCGGCGACCGTCACGCGTGTTCCCCGGGCGCGGAGTTCGGCGGCCAGTTCCTCGGCGCCCGGTGCGTGCGGGCCGCGCCGGCTGGTCAGGATCAGGTGTTCGGCGCCGGCCTCGGCGAGCCGGCGTGCCGCCTCGGCGCCGATGCCGCCGGTGCCGCCGGTGACCAGTACGGTGCCGTGCGGTTCCCATCGGCGGGCGGGGGGCGCGTCGCCGAGGGGTGCGGGGGTCAGGCGACGCGCGAAGACTCCGGTCGGCCGTACGGCCAGCTGGTCCTCGCCGTCACGCCGGCCGAGCGCTCCGGCCAGTCTGCTCAGGGCCCGCTCGTCGAAGGTCTGCGGCAGGTCCACGAGGCCGCCCCAGGTCTGCGGCCGCTCCAGGGCTGCGACCCTGCCGAGGCCCCACACCATGGCCTGTGACGGGCTGATCGCCGGGCCGCCGGGGCCGGTGGTGACGGCACCGCGGGTGAGCGTCCACAGGCGGGCGCCGCTGTCCGTGTCGGCGAGGGCCCGCACCAGCGCGGCCGTTCCCGCCAGGCCCGCGGTGTGGCCGGGGGCCTCGGGCACGGCGCGTTCGTCGAGTGCGAGGAGGGACAGCACTCCGTCGAAGTCGCCCTTCTCGTCGGCGTGTTGCCGGATGACCTCGGCGAGTCCGCCGGCTTCGGCGTGGCGCGGGTCCACGTCGATCCGCTCGAACCGCGCGCCCAGGGCCCGCAGCCCGTCGAGCAGCGTGTCCGGGTCCTGCCCGCCGGTGGCGGGATCGGTGGCGCCCGCACCGGTGGTGGGGACGACGGCGAGCCAACGGCCCGTGAGGGTTCCCGCGGTATCACCGGCCAGCCGCTGCCAGGTCACGCGGTAGCGCCACGCGTCGGCGGTGGACCGTTCCCGGTGCCGTCTGCGCCAGTCGGAGAGCACCGGCAGCGCGGCGGCGACCGCGCCCAGGTCGGCGCCCGTGTCCTGGCCTTCCGCGCGCAGGGCCGTGGCGAGGGCCTGCGGGTCGGCACTGTCGACGGCTTCCCAGAACGCCGCTTCGGCGGGGTCCGCTGTCGTCGTGGCACCGGATGCGGGGGCCGCTTCGAGCCAGTAGCGGCGGTGCTGGAACGCGTAGGTGGGCAGTTCCACGTGGCGCGCGCCGCTGCCGTGCGGGGACGGCGACCAGTGCACCGGGAGGCCGCGCACCCAGGTGGTGGCGAGCGAGGTGAAAAAGCGCCGCGGGCCGCCCTCGTCGCGGCGCAGTGTGCCGCACGCCAGTGCTTCGGCACCGGTGTGCTCGACGGTCTCCTGGACCGCGGGGGTCAGCACCGGGTGCGAGCTGATCTCCAGGAAGAACCCGAAGCCCTGCGCCAGCAGGGCGCGGGTGGCTTCCTCGAAGCGGACGGTCTGGCGGAGGTTGCGGTACCAGTACCGCCCGTCGAGTTCGCGGGTGTCCAGCCAGCGGTTGTCGACGGTGGAGTAGAAGGGGATGTCCGAGGAGCGCGGGGCGATCGGCTCCAGCGCCCGGAGGAGTTCGTCCTCGATCTGTTCGACGTGCGCCGAGTGCGAGGCGTAGTCCACGGGGATGCGGCGCGCCCGCACCCCGTCCTCGGCGAGTTCGGCGGCGAGGGCGTCCAGTGCGTCGAGGGTCCCGGCGAGGACGACCGAGGAGGGGCTGTTGACCGCGGCCGTGGCGATCTGTTCCCCGTACCCGGTGGCGGAGAGGCGTCTGGCGGCCTCGTCGGAGGCGAGCGCGACCGGCATCATGCCGCCGCGGCCCGCCAGGTGCTGGGCGATGGCCCTGCTGCGCAGCGCCACCACTCGGGCCGCGTCCGGCAGGGACAGCGCCCCCGCCACGCAGGCGGCGGCGATCTCGCCCTGGGAGTGGCCGACCACCGCGTCGGGTTCGACGCCGTGGGAGCGCCACATCCGGGCGAGGGAGACCATGACGGCGAACGACGCGGGCTGGACGACGTCGCAGCGGTCGAGGGTGGGTGCTCCGGGGACCTGCCGGACGACGTCGAGGAGCGACCAGTCGACGTGCGGTGCGAGCGCGTCGGCGCACTCCGTCATGGCCTGGGCGAACACCGGTGAGGAGTCGAGGAGTTCGGCGCCCATGCCGGCCCACTGGGAGCCCTGGCCCGGCAGGACGAACACCACCTTGCCCTCGAGGTCCGCGCTGCCGGTGAGCACGCTCGGCGTGGGGGTGCCTTCGGCCAGGGCGGCAAGGCCGTGCCGGGCTTCTTCCCGGTCGGCGGCCACGACGACGGCCCGCTGCTCCAGGGCTGCGCGGGTGGTAGCCAACGCCTGTGCCACGTCGGCGAGTTCCTGCTCGGGCCGGGTGGTCAGATGGGCGTCGAGGCGGGCCGCCTGGGCCTGCAGTGCCTGGTGTCCACGCGCGGAGACCGGCAGTGTCAGGGGGCCTTCGCCGCCCGTCCGCTCGCCGTCGCCGTCCGGGACGGGCGCGGGTACGTGCTCCAGGATGACGTGGGCGTTGGTGCCGCTCACTCCGAACGAGGAGACCGCGGCCCTGCGGGGCCGTCCCGTCTCCGGCCAGGAGCGTGCCTCGGTGAGCAGTTCGACCGCGCCCGCCGTCCAGTCGACGTACGAGGAGGGCTCGTCGACGTGCAGGGTCTGCGGCAGCACACCGTGCCGCATCGCCATGACCATCTTGACGACGCCGGCCACGCCCGCGGCGGCCTGTGCGTGCCCGATGTTGGACTTCAGCGATCCGAGCCACAGCGGGCGGTCCGCAGGCCGGCCCTGGCCGTAGGTGGCGAGGAGTGCCTGGGCCTCGATGGGGTCGCCCAGGGTGGTGCCCGTGCCGTGTGCCTCTACGGCGTCGACCTGGTCGGTGGTGAGCCGGGCCTGGGCCAACGCCTGCCGGATCACCCGCTGTTGAGCGGGTCCGCTGGGTGCGGTCAGGCCGTTGCTCGCGCCGTCCTGGTTGATCGCGGAGCCGCGCAGCAGTGCGAGGACCTGGTGGCCGTTGCGCCGTGCGTCCGACAGCCGTTCCAGGAGGAGTACGCCGACGCCCTCGGACCAGGAGGTGCCGTCCGCGGCCTCGGCGAACGCCTTGCACCTGCTGTCCGGGGCGAGCGCGCGCTGCCGGGAGAACTCGACGAACGAGCCGGGCTCGGCCATGACGGCCGCGCCGCCGGCCAGTGCCATGGTGCAGTCGCCCGCGCGCAGCGCCTGCGCCGCCAGGTGGAGGGCCACCAGGGAGGAGGAGCACGCGGTGTCGACGGTGATCGCGGGGCCCTCGAGGCCCAGGGTGTAGGCGACGCGGCCGGAGACGACGCTGCCCGCGGTGCCGATCCCGAGGTAGCCCTCGGTGCCCTGCGGGGCGTGTGCGACGCCGCTTCCGTAGTCGTGGTGCATCAGGCCGGAGAAGACGCCGACGTGCTGGCCGCGCAGTGACGTCGGGTCGATGCCGGCCCGCTCGAAGACCTCCCAGGAGGTTTCCAGGAGCAGCCGCTGCTGCGGGTCCATGGCGAGCGCCTCGCGCGGCGAGATCCCGAAGAAGGCCGCGTCGAAGTCGCCGGCGTCGTGGAGGAATCCGCCCTCGCGGACGTACGTCGTTCCCTGCCGGTCGGGGTCGGGGTCGTAGAGGGCGGCGATGTCCCAGCCGCGGTCGGCGGGAAACCCGGTGACGGCGTCGAGGCCCTGCTCCACGAGCTGCCACAGCTGTTCGGGGGAGGTGACGCCGCCCGGCAGCCGGCAGCCCATGGCCACGATGGCGACGGGGTCGTCGTCGGCGGCCGGCGGGACCACGGGGACGGGGGCCGGCACGGCGGTGTCGTCCAGGAGGACGTCGCGCAGGTGGCGGGCGAGCGCGGCCGGGGTGGGGTGGTCGAAGGCCACGGTGGCCGCGAGGTGCAGGCCGGTCGCCCCGGCCAGCCTGCCGCGGAGCTGGACAGCGCCCACGGAGGTGCAGCCGTGCTCCTTGAACGCCCGGTCGGCGCCGATGGCCTGGCCGCCGGTCAGGCCGAGGACCTGCGCGGCGTGGGTGCGTACGAGGTCGAGGAGCACCCGGTCGCGTTCGGCGTCCGGCAGGGCGGTGAGCTCCTGGCGCAGGGCGGCACCGTCAGCGCTGTCCCGGGGGGCCGAGCGCTCGGTCACCTCGATGATGTCGCGGAGCAGCGCGGGTATCTCGTCGGCGCGCAGCGCCTCGGGGACCGTGCGCAGCGCCATCAGGACGGCGTGGTCGGCGGTCCTTGCCGCGTCGAGCATGGCCCGGCAGTCGTGCGCGGAGAGCCTGCCGATGCCTGTGCGGGGCGCCGGGGCGCCGTCGGCGCCGAGTCCGTCGCCGGGGCCCCACGCCAGGGAGAGCGCGGGTTGCCCGACCGCGCGGCGGTGCTGGGCCAGGGCGTCGAGGAAGGCGGCGGCCGCGCCGTGTCCGGGCTGCCCGGCCTCGCCGAGCAGCCCGGCCGCCGAGGAGAAGAGCACGAAGGCGGCGAGGTGGTCGTCGGCGGTCAGCTCGTGCAGGTTGAGGGCGGCCGCCGCGGCGGCGGGCAGGAAGCCGGTGGTCCGCGGTTCCTGACGACCCCAGGTGTGGAACACCGCGGTGAGGGGCCGTTTGTTGCGGGCCAGTACGTCCGCGAGCGCGGCGCGGTCGGTGAGGTCGCAGGCCTCCAGGGAGACCCGGGCGCCGGCGCGGATCAGCTGGGCCTTGAGGTCGGCCGCGGCGCTGTCCGTCTCCCCTCCCCCGCTGACCAGCAGCACATGGCGTACGCCGTGGCCGATGACCAGGTGGCGGCCGGCCTCGGCGGCGGCCGCGCCGTCGGCCTCGCTGATCAGTACGGTGCCCCGGGGGTCGAGGGCGGGTTCGCGCGCGTCGGCCGCGAGGGTCGCCGCGCGGGCGAACCGGGGCAGCAGGACGACTCCGGAGCGCACCGCGAACTGCGGTTCGTCGTGGAAGAGGGCGAGCGGCAGCGCGGCGGCGGTCCGGTCGTCGCCGTCCAGGTCGGCCAGGACGAGGCGGCCGGGGTGTTCCGTCTGGAGGCACCGCACGTGGCCCCACAGGGCGCTCTGCCACAGGTCGGCGATGTCCTCGTCGGGCGCGGAGGCGACCGCCCGGCGGGTCGTCAGGAGCAGCGTGCCGTCGGCGAACCGCTCGTCGCGGAGCCAGTCCTCCAGGTCGCGGGCGTGCTGCCGCAAGCCGTCGTGCCCGGCGTCCCGTCCCGCGGCGAGCACGGTGACGTCCGGGGCGGGTGCGCCTGCCGTCACCGCGGTGCGCAGAGCCGCCGGGTCGGGGTACGCGGTCGCTTCCAGGCCGCGGTCGAGGAGTTCGGCGGTGAGGTGTGCGGTGTCCCGGCCGACCAGCGCCCAGCGTCCTGCGGGCACGGCCGGCGGGGGGACGGAGGTCAGGGGGACCCAGTCGAGGCGGAACAGCGACTCGTAGTGGCTGGTGCCGGACGCGCGCAGCCTGGCGGGCTGTTCGAGCAGGACATGGCGGGTGATCTTGCCGGATGCGGTACGGGGCACCTCGGCGATCTCGTAGAGCTCCTCGGGCACCTTGAAGTACGAGAGCTGTTCCCGGCAGGCGGCGAACAGGGCCTGCGGGTCGATTCCTTCGGGGCCGGGGACGATGCAGGCCACCGGTACTTCGCCGAGCGTCTCGTGCGGTTTGCCGACGACGGCGACGTCGGCCACGCCCGGCACCCGCCGCAGCACCGACTCGACCTCGCCGGGGTGGATGTTCTCGCCGCCCCGGATGATCAGTTCCTTGATGCGGCCGGTCACCGTGAAGTACCCGGCGGCATCGCGGCGGGCCAGGTCGCCGGTGTGGTACCAGCCGTCCTGGATCGCCTGGGCGGTGGCCTCGGGCTGGTTGTGATATCCGGCCATCACGCTCGGGCCGCTCACCCAGACCTCGCCCTCGGTCCCGCTGCCCACGTCCAGGCCCGTCTCCGGGTCCACCAGGCGCACGCCGAGGCCGGGTACGGGCAGGCCGCAGGAGCCCTCGACGCGGGCGCCGCTGGGCCAGTTGATCGTGATCGAACCGCAGGTCTCCGTGGAGCCGTACGCGTCGAGCAGCGGGGCGCCGAACGCCTCCTCGAAGGAACGGCGCAGCTCCGCCGTGGTGATCGCGCCGCCGACCAGGCACATGCGCAGCTCGGGTGCGGTGAAGCCCTGCCGTCGGGCGGCCCGGACCAGGTGGTGGTACATGGTGGGCACTCCGGCCAGGAAGGTGGCGGAGTCCTCCTTGAGCGCGTCGAGGACCTCTTCGGCCTCGAATCCGTCGACGATCCGCGCGCTCGCGCCTACCGCGGTGACGCCCAGCACACAGGCGATGTGGGACAGGCTGTGGAAGAGCGGCAGCGGCCAGAGCACGCGGTCGTCGGCGGACAGTCCGGGGACGGGGGCGTAGCAGGCGGCCACGGACCACAGGCAGTTGCGTTGTGTGGACAGCACGCCCTTGGGCCGGCCGGTGGTGCCCGAGGTGTAGAGCATCCAGGCCAGGTCGTCGAGTCCGAGGTCGTCCCGCGGCCCGGTGGCGGGTTCGGTGGTGGCCAGCGCCTCGAAGGCGAGGCTTCCCGCGGGCGCGTCGGCGGGTACGCCGCGGCTGCCGATGACCACGACGCGCAGGTCGCGGCGGTCGTCCAGGACGCGGGCGAGCTGCGGGAGGTGGGCGGCGTCGGTGATGATGACGCGGGCGCCGCTGTCGTCGAGGAGGTGGGTCAGTTCGGCATCGGTGGCACGGGGGTTGAACGGCGAGCCGATCGCGCTGGCCCGGGTGATGGCGAGGTAGCTCTCCACCATCTCGACGCAGTTGCCGAGGTAGATGGCCGCACGGTCCCCCGGCTGCAGCCGCAGTCCCGCGAGGTGGCCCGCCAGCCGTCCGGTGCGCTGTTCCAGCTCGGCGTAGGTCACGCTCCTGCGAGTGTCCAGAAAGGCGACCTTGCCCCCGAACCGATCGGCGTGTGCCCGCAGGAGTTCGGGCAGCGGCCGGATCAGTTCAGTACGCAACATGTCACCACATCCGTCGGTTGAGCGGAGTACCTCGCGCGGCCCGTATCCGCCGCCGGCTCACGGCGCAGGGCCGGTCGTCGATCAGTGTCGCGGCACGACGCGCTGTTCTGTACCCCTGTCCTCCCCCTAGGTCATCCCTATGTTTCTCCCGTACCGCGAAGGAGAAGTTCCCGGAACCCCAGCGCGAAGAACGCCCGGCGCGGCGAACTCCCCGGCGCGGCGAATTTCTCGGTCTCCGCGCATTCGACACCTCCGCGGTACGCGCATTTCGGAATGCGGCCGCATTGTGTGCCGGGAGAATGCTAACTTGATCTTTAACCTGTGCGGCGTGGACGTGGGGTCGTTGGCTTCTTCGTTCGTCGCTTTGCGGGGGCCGTTTTGCCGACCGTGTGCACGTCGTGGCGTGGGGTTGGCCGGGTGTTCTTGCGGCCGGGTGGCCGGCCTGGGCCGGGGTGGGAGGATTTCGGTGCTCCGGCGGGACAGGCTGCCTTGGGGCGGAGGTGCCGGAAATCGCGGCGGACTCGTGCGGGGGTGAGTCTGTCGGGCGGGCTCGGTTTCTCCCACGGCCGCCGGAGGTCGGCTGCCAGCGGGCGGGCCAGACGTAGCTGGGTGAAGACGGCGAGGATCAGCCAGGTCCAGCGGTCGGCTGCTTCGGGGGTGCGGATCTTGGGGCAGGTCCAGCCCAGGGTCTGCTTGAAGAGGCGGAAGGTGTGCTCGATGTCGAAGCGCCGCAGGAATGCCTGCCAGAGCAGGTCGACCTGGGTGGCGGTGGCGTCGGTGCCCGACCACCACAGCCACACCGGCTTCGGTGTCGCGCCGCTGGGCAGGTGCTCGACCTGCAGGCGGATCACGGTCCCCTCGATGACCGGCAGGGAGCCCAGCTGGGCGGTCCAGGCCGAGCGGTGGGTCAGTCTCGGGTGGAGCCGGTCCCAGGCCCGTGCGGTGGCGGTGCCGTAGAGACGGGTTGCGGTCACCGTCTGCGCGTCGGGTGTGTTCCAGGTGGTCGGGTCGCCGAAGACGAACTCGCCGCCGTGGCGGGGCGGGCGGCCCCGGGCGCCGGGCTCGCGGGGCGGGACTGCACGGCGCAGGACGCGGTCCGAACGCATCCGGCCCAGCACCTGCACCGGCAGATCCTTCAGCAGGAAGGCCAGCCGTGGCACGTCGTATCCGGCGTCCACCACGATCAGAACGTCCGGATCGCCGTCCTTCCACTGCCCGGCCGCCATCAGCCGCTCGACGAGCTCACGCATCTGCCCGGCCGTGACCGTGGCAGCATCATCCCCCGGGGCCAGACGCAGCGCGTCCAGCGGCGCCGTCCACGAACTGCGGCCCGTCTCCAGTGCGCAGATCACCGAGTACGGCCAGCCGGGCACGGGAATGTGCTGGTCCTTGCCCCGCCCGTAGGTGTGACACAGGATCCGCTGCGGTGAGGTGTGCGCGCTGGGCCGCAGCCAGCAGGTGATATCGGCGGCCAGGACCAGCCGGCCGTCCGCCGATCGCGGCAGAGGCACCGCGGTCAGGGCCCGCCGAAGCCGGGCCACATCGACCTCGCCCGCGGCCAGAGCGTCGTAGAGCCCACCATGCCCGCGACGATGCTCGCCCACCAGCGACAGCTCCACCAGCGACCGAACCGGACCATCGGCGCACAACACGGCGTCCGCGAGCTCGAACAACGCATCCGCCCGCCTGGTCAGACAGGAATAGAACTCACCCCGGAAGCGTGACAGTTCCGCAAACGGATCCTGCCGTACGACGCGATGCGACAGACTCATTCCCACGGCCTTCGTGCTGAGTGTTGTGTGTTCCTTGGTCGGATCACATGCTCAGACGAAGGCCGCCTGCACGTACGGCAGTTACCGGTCCGAGTGATCAAGTACGAGGACTCGTTCGGGCCCCGAGGTTAAAGATCAAGCTAAGGGCTGTCCGGTAATCCCTGGTGGATCAGCGTGCGGCGTCAGACGCGGTGCGTCGCAAGGCGGAGGGACGCCCGAATACTGGATGTGTTCGGGCGTTCCGACAACGCGGCGAGGGATGGGGTCTCCCCTGCTCGAGCGCAGCCGAGAGCTTGGGGAAGTGGCTGTCGTCGCACACCCGCCAGGGATTACGGGACAGCCCTCAGGGCCCGGCCGTCGTGGACGGCCGGGCCCTGCTTGCGGTGCGGTCAGCAGGTGGCGACCGCCGGGCACAGAGCGAGCAGATCTGCGGGCTCGCGCAGCACGGCGTCGGGCCCGGCGGCCAGCAGGGCGGCCGCGTCGCTCTCGCCCCACAGGACCGCGACGGCCGCCACGTCGGCGCCACGGGCGCTGGCCAGGTCGGTCACGGCGTCGCCGACCATCATCGCACTGCGTGCCTCGGCGCCCAGCAGGTCGAGGGCGTGCAGCACGATGTCCGGTGCGGGCTTGGGGTGGGCGATCTCGTCGGAGCCGATGACGTGGTCGAACAGGTCGAGGACGCCGAGCTGCTGGAGCAGCGAACGGGCCCGGGGACCGCTCTTGCCCGTGGCCACGGCGAGCCGGAAGCCCCGCTCCCGCAGGGTGCGCAGCAGCTCGGGGATCCCGTCGAACATCGGGACCAGGTGGGCCATGCGGTAGCTCTCGCGGACGAAGGGCTCCTCCATCTCCAGCGGGAGGTCCATGATCCGCATGATGTCGGGGAAGTAGCGGCCCAGGTGACGGTTGTACTCCTCGAACGGCGCCGGGCCCTCGCCCACGACCTCCGCGTAGGCGATCGAGAACGCCTTGCGCATCACCGCGGTGCTGTCCACGATGACCCCGTCGAGGTCGAAGACCACGACACTCTTGGGGTGTTCCAGGGGTGCGCTGGTCACGGTCGTGGTGTCCTGGGCGAGGCCGGTGAGGCTCGGGTACATGCGGTGCTCCCTCGTTGTCGCGTGCTGCCGGGCGACGTGTCCGCGGGCCGAGGCGTAGAGGCGCTCGATGACCCCGATGGTCCTGCGGGCCTCGGCGACGGCCCGGCCTCTGCTGTCCGGGTCGGCCAGCTCGGCCGGGAGCGCGTCGAGCTGCCGGCCGTACTCGGCGCCGATCGGGTCGTGTACGACGGGCACCTCGGTGATCTCGCCGTCGCGGGTGTGTGTGAGGGCCGATCCGTCGTGGCGGTTCGGGCTGAAGCCGAAGGTGCAGCGAAGTGTCGCGGTGCCCTCGCTGCCCTCCACACGGATGAGCGTGACGTCGAGCGGCTCGTGCGAGGCCCAGCTCGCGCGCAGCGAGACGGATAGGCCGTCCTCCGTGACGAGGAATCCGCGCGCGGTGTCCTCGACGTCGGCGGCCACCTCCGGTGCGCCGTGCGACTCGTCGTCGTTGCGCCAACGGGCCTGTGCGGTGGAGCTGTTGACAAAGTCGCCGGAGACCGTGCCGGAGACCTGCTCGACCGCGGCGGCGCCGAGCAGCGGCGAGACGGCATCGAGCAGGTGCCAGCCGAGGTCCACCAGCGCACCGCCGCCCGAGAGCTGGGCCTGGGTGAACCAGCCGCCCGCGTCCGGCACTCCGCGCGCCCTGACCCAGGACGCGTCGATGTGGCGGACGCGCCCCACGGAGCGAGCCTGTTCGTACAGGGCGCCGATGTCGGCGCGGAAGCGGGCCGCACTGCCGGCCAGCAGGACGGCACCGCCCTCGCGTTCGGCGGCGGCCAGCCGGTCCGCCTCCTCGGAGGTGAGGCACACCGGCTTCTCCACGAATACGGATATGCCCTTGGCCAGCAGCTTCTCCGCGATGTCGGCGTGCAGATGGTTGGGCACCGCGACGACCGCGAGGTCCACGGAGTCCGGGGCGAGCTCCACGACGTCCGTGAGCAGCGGGACGCCTCGGTGCTCGGGGCCTTC
Source organism: Streptomyces sp. NBC_00012 (assembly GCF_045040875.1). NCBI lineage: Bacteria > Bacillati > Actinomycetota > Actinomycetes > Kitasatosporales > Streptomycetaceae > Streptomyces > Streptomyces sp. NBC_00012. The sequence goes on from NZ_CP108310.1 coordinate 1,071,000, forward strand.
GACTGCCGGGTCCACTACGGCGGTGACTTCGTAGGACGGGTGCTCGACGAGCCTGGGCAGCCAGATCGACCGGCCCGCCCAGCCGAGACCGACCACCACCGTGCGTACGGGCCTCCCGCCCGCCGGCCCCCCGGTCGGCCGCTCGCTCATGCCGTGGCCACGGTCTCGGCGATCACCGACGCGATGTCGTGCATCTGCTGTTCGGTGCCGAGCAGGGTGCGGTGGTGCAGCCAGATGGAGTCCCGCGTGAGGGCCTCGGAGTTCGGGCACCGGCGGGCCAGCTCGTCCACCGAGAGGTCCGGGGCGTTGGTCTCCCAGAACCCGTCGCTGCGGTAGACGGCGCGGAAGCCGACGAAGGCCGGCAGGCCGCGCTCGATCAGGGTGTCCACGAGGGCGTTGCGCCGCTCCTCGCCGAGCTCGGGGACCCGGAACATGGCCATGTAGTGCGGGTTGCGGTCGTTGCGCTCGTCCCTGGACTGCGGCACGACGCCCGGTATCTCGGCGAGCAGGCTCTCCAGGAGCGGCCACCGCTGCTCGCGCGTGTCGATCTGGCCGCCCAGGCGGGCCAGTTGGGCGCGCAGCACCGAAGCCGTGAACTCGTTCATGCGGAAGTTCGACCCGGATGTGCCGTGGAAGTACTTGCGGTCGGTGCGCGGTCGCCCGCAGCTGTGCCGCAGGAACGCGGCCTCGTACTGCTCGGCGTCGGGGAAGAGCACCGCGCCACCCTCGCCCGCGGTCATCAGCTTGCCGTTCTGGAAGCTGAAGGCGGCGACGGAGCCGAGCTCGCCGACCTTCTGCCCGCGCCACTGCGCGCCGTGGGCGTGCGCGGCGTCCTGGATCAGCGGCACGCCGGAGTTGGCCGACAGCTTCTGCAGAGCGTCCATGTCGGCGAAGTGCCCGGCCATGTGCACCGGCATGATGGCCCGGGTCCGGGGGGTGATGGCCGCCTCGACGGCAGCCGGGTCGAGGCAGTAGGTGTCCAGGTCGACGTCGACGGGGACGGCGACGGCCCCCAGCCGCTGCGCCGCCTGCGAGGACGAGATGAATGTGAAGGCGGGGACGATGACTTCGGTTCCCGGGCCGACTCCGAGCACCTGCAGCGCGAGCTCCAGGGCGTGCGTGCCGTTGGTCACCGCGAGCGCGTAGGGAGCGCCGTGGTACTCGGCGAACTCCCGCTCGAAGGTCTCGACCTCGCTGCCCCCGATCCGCCACCACTGGCCCTGTTCCAGCGCGCGTTGCAGCCCCGTCCGCTCGGTGTCGTCGAACTGGGGCCAGGCGGGGAATTCAAACGTCTGCGGTGAACGACCGGTCATGATCTCCACACTTCCTCACGGATTCACTTCACTTGAGCCCGAAGCTATCCCAGGAAAAGAATCGCCCACCCCCCTCGATTACCCCCTAGAACCCCCCTCAATGAGAACTCGCGACGAAAGTCGACGACATTCCGAAAAGGACCCCCTGTCCGCCATTCGACGGACAGGGGGCACACCGGAATTCATAGGGGTTCTCAATTCTGCACGCCGCCCTAATATTCAGACAGGTCGCCGCCGCGCGCTTCCCCCCGCCCGCCGCGACGACCCGTGGCACGGCCCGGTCCGCGTCCCCCCGTCGCGGTCCGGGCCCATTCCCCGTGGTGGCCGCCGAGCACCGGAGGGGTGAGTCCGGCCGGGTGGCGGCGTGGGCTCGGCCCCGAAGCGCATGCCCGGCCGAGTGGCGGCGTGGATTCCGCTCCGGGGTGTCCGGATCACACGGCGGGGAGCGCGTAGATCCGCTTCCCGTGCATCACGGCCAGCCGGTCGCCCCCCGCCACCACGTACCACTGCTGGATGTCGCCGGTCTTGTCGTTGTAGGTCCAGCGCAGCTTCCCGGTCGCCGCGTCGAAGGAGTGCACGCCGCCGTCCTCGTCGAACTCGGTCGCGCCGTACAGGACGCCCTTCACCTTGGCGAACTGCCACGCCTGCGTCGCCGATTCCCGCAGGTCCTCGTTGTGCCAGAGCTGCTTTCCCGTACCGGGATCCACCGCCCACATGCCGCGCGCGCTGTCGGCCGCGTAGAGCACCCCGTCCAGGACGTGCGGGTCGTTGAACGAGCTGAACTCCTCCGTCCGGAGCGACCAGCGTTCCTTGCCCCCGGCCAGCTCGAAGGCCCGCAGCCGTCGGCCGTCCGCGACGATCACCAGGTCCTTGTGCACGGCGAAGCGACGGTTGTTGGACCGGCTGATCTTCTTCGTCCACACCTGCCGGCCGGTCGCCGTGTCGCGGACGGTCACGTTCTCCCGGTAGTCGGTGTAGACCAGGCGCCCGTCGACGGCCGCGGCGGTAATTCCGAACTCCTCGGTCCCCGCATCGCGCTGCTCGCTCCAGGCGATCTTGCCGGACGTGGTGTCGATCGCGGCGATCACGTTGTTCGGCGTCGTGAAGTCCTTCTCCAGGATGCCGGCGAGTACGTACACATGGCGGTCGTCGGCCGCGATCGGGCGCGGCTGCTCGTACTGCTTGCCCAGGCGGCTGCGCCAGGTCTCCTTGCCGGTGGCCGGATCCAGTCCGACCACGTCGCCGTCGTACTCGGCGCTGGCGAGGTAGAGCGTGCCGCCGCCGAGGATGAGCTTGGCACCGGGTGTGGTGACGCCGCGGCGCGACCACTTCTCCTTGCCGCTGACCATGTCCCGTCCCACCAGCGGGTCGCCCGACACCAGGGCCACGTTCCCGATCACCGCGAGCGCTTCGTTGCCGGACAGGCTGGTGTTCGCGGCAGCCGCCCGCCACAGCGGCTCGGGCGCGGTGCCCGGCGGCGGGGTGGTGAAAGTGTCACCGCTCCTGCCCCCGCCCGGCTTCGAACCGCCGCCCGGGACATCCGCTTCCTCCTCGGGGCCGCACCCCACGACAACGGCCCCGAACACGGCCAGCCCCAGCCCGGTCCCGGCCAGCCTGAGTATCCGCCTGCGCGACACCACGTGTCCGTCACGACTGCCCATGCCTGTTCCCACTTCCGTCCAACTGTTCCGACGTCCCCCAGGGACCCCTTGAGCGTCGCCAGGCTAACCATCGATTTTCGGCCGACTGCCGGATGGCACACAGCCGGGACACAGCCGTGAAGATCTCGTCACAGGGCAACCGTCGCGCCACCCGCACCGCCGTTCCCGGGCGCCCCGAAGCGCGCCAGGCAGTGCCACACCTTCTTGACCGCCTGTGGGTCGTGGTGGCTGTCGCGTGCCGCGTCTCCGACGAGACGAGGATCGAGTACGCCACCGACGGCGATCCGTGTGCCCAGTTCGACGTACTCCCGACCCCGGTAGCCGGGGTGGAGGCGAAGCGTCTCGGTCCCGAGGCGGAAACCCGGGTGCCACTCGACGGGGCAGCCGAGACGGCGTGCCGCGGCCTCGACAGCCGTGCCTCGGTAGCACGGGTCCAGGACCAGCGCCTCCACATGCCGGTCCAGCAGGACCGGTCCGTGCACCTGGGCCTCGATGTAGTCGTCGAGGTCGTCCTGGCTGTCGCCCAGGGCGAGGTCGATGAGCCCCATGCGGGCCGCGACCCCGAAGTCCGAGGGTTCGAGGAAGCTGTCCGGGTAGCAGAACGTGGTCCGCGCCAGTGTCCGCGCGGTCAGCCGGAAGTGCGCGGAGCCGAACCGCGGCGCACCTCCGACCGGCTTGCGGCGGAAGTTCAACGCCCCGTACACGGGTCGCTCAGGAGCGGATGCCGCGTCGTACGCCCCACCGAAGATCCTGCTCTCCCAGCGCCACCGGTCCCCACCGGGATGAGCGGTCAGTCCGCCGTTGCTGGTCCCCGTGACGAACTGGGAGCTGTAGACACCGTCTTCGGCCAGGGCTTCGAGGATCGGCCTGCCGTGCAGCAGGCGGTCCGGGTGGAAGTTGAGGGTCACCCGCAGCGCCGGGTCCAGCGGAGGACCCGACGCAAACTCCGCGACGTGACGGATGGCCATTGTCTGCGGCGTGCAGGGCGCGTCGGAGCTCATCCGCGCAGTGTCTCCCGGGCCGCTCGACCGGCACACCTGGATTCCCCATGGCCGGCACCGCGGACCGGCCCCGGAGCTCAGGTCAGGGACTTCCCGGACTCGACGACGACCCCGTAGAGGTCGGAGATCGTGGCGAGCGCGCTGTGATGGATCTGGTCGGCCGTCAGCTCGGTGCCCGCCGAACGCAGCGGGCGCGTCGCGCAGGCGTCGGCGACCACCGTGGGCCGGTTTCCTCGCAGGAACGCGCCCTCCGTGGTGAACGTCACGCACATGTGCGTCATGAAGCCCGCGACGATGACGTCCTTGTTGCCGGCGGCGTCGACGTGCTCGGCCAGGTCGGTGTCGACGAAGGCGTTCGGGGCCTTCTTCACGACTACGGGCTCGCCCTCGACGGGCGCCACGCTCTGGTGGATCCGGCCGATCTCCGCCCGGATGTCGTAGGGAGTGCCCTCGCCGCCGTCGTTGATGACATGGATGACCTTCGTGCCCGCCGCGCGGGCCCTGCCCAGCAGCGCGGCGGCCGAGTCGAGCGCGGTCTGCCAGCCCTCCAGCTCCATCACGCCACCGACGTAGGTGTTCTGGTAGTCGACCAGGATCAGGGTCGAATCGGCGAGCGACGCGGGTGTCTCGTCGAAGCCGTTGAGTTCGCGCAGAGTCGTCGTAGCCATGGAATTGCCGCCTCAGGTCTTGTGCCGCGCTGCGTGCCGCCTTGCACGCCACGTCTTGTGCCGCGCTGCGTGCCGCGCATCGAGCCAGGATTCGTCGCCCACCCACGCGGTGAGCTGTCTCCAGAACGCTACGGTCGGCCAGGGCGTGTCGGCAATGCCATCTAACATGCAGATACCGACATCGCGACGCGGCTGCCCACCGGGCGGAGACCCCCGCGAACGCCGGGACCGCATGAACGCCGAGAGACCATGAACGCCGAGAGACCCATGAACGCGGAGACCCCATGAGCGCCGTCGAACGACTCGTCGTCATCGTCCTCTTCGAAGGTGTCGACCTGCTCGACGTCACCGGACCACCGGAGGTCTTCGCCCTTCTGCGACGCGAGACGGACGACGAGTCGGGCTACACCGTCGTTCTCGCCGCCGAGACCATGGACCCCGTCACCACCTCCGCCGGCGTGCGCATCCTCCCGGACACCAGCTTCGAGCGGGCGGCCGCGAGGAACATCGACACCCTCCTGGTGCCCGGGTCGGTGGAGGTGGACGACCGGCGCCGGGTTCACGCCCTCACCGATCCCGTCGTGGTCGGCTGGGTGAAGAGACTCGCCGCCGGAACGCGGAGGGTCACATCCGTCTGCGTCGGAGCACACATCCTCGCCGCCGCCGGACTGCTCGACGGCAAGCGCGCCACCACCCACTGGTCGACCGCGCAACAACTCGCCGCCGACCACCCCGAGGTCGAGGTCGACGCGGACCCGATCTTCATCCGCGAAGGCGACGTGTGGACCGGTGCGGGCATCAGCGCCTGTCTCGACCTGTCGCTCGCCCTCGTCGCCGACGACTTCGGGGAGACCGTCGCGCTGCGCGTCGCCCGGCAGCTCGTGATGTATCTGAAGCGGCCGAGCGGACAAAGTCAGTTCAGCGTTCCCCTCGAACCGGTCTCCACGACCCGGCGCATCGAGGACCTCCGTCACCACATCATGGGCAATGTCGGCGCACCGCTCACCGTCGCGGAGCTCGCCGCGCACGCCCATGTCGGCGAGCGGCAGCTCACCCGGATCTTCAAGGCCGAGCTCGGCATGACCCCGAGCTCGTACGTCGAATCGGTCCGCGTCGAACGGGCACGCAACCAGCTGGAATCCACCGACGCCACCCTGGAACGCATCGCGTCCACCTGCGGGTTCGGCACGACCGACACCCTCATCCGAGCGTTCCGCCGGAAGCTGGACACCACACCGACGGAGTACCGGCTCCGGTTCCGGGCCGGCACCGATGACCTGGCGCCACGGGGCGGCCCAGGACGGAAGAGCTGAGAGCCGTCCCCGATAGGTTGACGTGCATGACGCACAACGAGGACGAACGGTCGCGAGCACACCGCCGTTGCCCGCCCGCTCCAGGTCGTCCAGCGTGCAGCGGTCGCTCGCGCCGGGGGTGTGCCCGCCGCAGATGTGTGTTGCGGCATCACCCTGCTACGAGTCCACGGGCCATGGTCCTGCCGTCACCGTTTCGCGACACACTTGGGCCCGTGTGCGGGCCTGATGAGCCGAGGATCTACGCCGTGTCCGTCACCGCGCGCAGTGCGAGCTCCCGGCTCTTGCGCACGTGGAGGAGGGTGATCGCCGCCGCCGCGTCGGCGTCTCCCGCGGCGATGCGTTCGTACATATCACCGTGTTGGGCACGCATGGGGGCGGGTTCCGTGTTCAGGCCGAAGAGCAGTCGCAGCTGACCGTTCAGCCGCTGCATGAGCTGGGCCAGCAGCGGGTTGTCGGCGAGGGTCACGATCCCGTCGTGGAAGGCGGTCCCGGCGCTGTTCTCCCGAGTCCGGTCCCCGGCGGTGGCGGCCGCCTCCGCCTTTTCCAGTGCGGTCCGCAGCTCCGCCAGGGCGCCGGGCTCACCGGGTGCGGCCAGGGCGACGCGGCGGGCGGCGAGGCGGGACGCCTGGATGGCCAGCGGCTCCCACACGTCGTACAGGTGCTCCACCTCGGCGCGCTCCAGCCGGCGCACCCGCACGCCGCTGTGCGGCAACAGGTCGAGCAGCCCTTCCTCCACCAGGGCCCGCAGCGCCTCGCGCACCGGCACCCGGGACATCTGGAGGTCCTGGGCGATCTCGCGCTCCACCACCCGGGTGCCCTGGGCATAACTGCCGTCGATGATGCGATCCCTGACGGCCCGGCGCGCGACCTCGCTCAACGGGGTGCGCGTCGCCGGGGCGGACGGTTGTTCCCCGTCGCCCTTCCGGCCGGTACCTGCCGTCACGTGTGCCGTCCTCCCTGTGCCTTCCCGGCGCCCCGGCCTGACCCGGGGCGTCCCGTCACCTTATGCGTGCGCTGGGGCGACGGGGCGCCACCGGGGTCACCGGGGTCACCGGGGTCACCGGGGTCACCGGGGTCACCGGGATCCGTCAGACCAGTCGGCCGTCGCGGGCGACCACGCGTCCACCGTGCACCACCATGTCGCGCGCGGGCATGTCCACCACGACCTGCGGCAGGCACTCGGCGCGGACCAGGACGAAGTCGGCCGGCGAGCCCGGGGAGAGGTCGGCGCGGGGCAGCCGCATGACATCGGCACCGCCGTGCGCGCCGGCTTCGTAACAGGCGGACAGCTCCTTGTCGAGGCGCACATCCGTGACCCAGCCGAGCAGGTGCGTCCGGTGGAACATGTCCGCGTTGCCGAAGGGGCTCCAGGAGTCGCGCACCCCGTCCGAGCCGAGCCCGACGCGTACGCCGTGCTCGCGCAGCTTCTCGATCGGCAGGACCAGCGACGCGCTCGGCGCCACGGTGGTCAGGGCGATGTCCAGATCGCTCAGGTCCGCGGCGGTCCTCGCCAGTTCGGCGTCGGAGAGACCGGGCAGGCAGAAGACGTGACTGACGGTCACCTTGCCCTTCAGGGACAGGGCCCTGGTGCGGTCGATGATGGCGCGCAGCACCGTCGTGCCGTTCTCGCCCCGGTCGTGGAGGTGGATGTCGACGCCGACGCCGTACCGGTCCGCGAGACCGAAGAGCAGGTCCAGCTGCTCGTCCATGGCGTGGTCGAAGCTGATCGGGTCGAGTCCGCCGACCATGTCGATGAGTCCGCTGCGGGCGGCCTCCGTGAGCAGTTCCGCGGTGCCGGGGGTACGGATGACGCCGTGCTGGGGGAAGGCCACGATCTGCACGTCGAGCGCGTGCTTGAGCCGCTCGCGCGCCTGCGCCACGCCTTCCACGGAGGCCAGGCCGTAGGCCGGGGCGATGTCGGCGTGCGCCCGCATGGCGCGCGTGCCGCGGGTCACGGCGTGCGACATGAGCGCGTACGCGCGCTCGGACACCGGGCGACGCTGACTGCGGAACAACTCCGCGTCCTGCTGGGCGAGTTCGGCGATGGTGTCGGCCGGCTTGCGCGACACCCACTCACCGCCCCACGTCGTCTTGTCGGGGTGGATGTGCGCGTCGACCAGGGCAGGCAGGGCGATGCGCCCGCCGCCGTCGATCACCTTGGCACCCCTGGAGGCCCGGTCACGGGCGATGCGACCGTCGACGACCGTGAGGTCGACCGGCTTCGCCGCGCCCATGGGCCGCACGTCGCGGAAGACCACCACGTTCCGGGGCTCACGGCGCGCATCGCCGCGGGAGTCGGCCACGGCCGACGGGATGCCCGCGGACATGGCGACACCGGCGCCCGCCAGGGATGCGGCACCCGCGAGGACACCACGTCGGGACGGCGGGGTGGGAGGGGGCGTCATGGGACTCCTTCGGCTTGGTACGGGACAGCGGTACAAGCGGGACACGGGACAGCAGTACGACGGGGCAGTGCCGCAGGGATCTCCCGGCGGGCGCTGCTCCTCGTCCGTTCGATGCGAACGGATCCAGTTTGTATACCAAGACGGTAGGCCGAACAAGGCCCGGGGGAGGCCATCGCAGCATTCGTCCGGAATTCACCTCGCGAATCTCTCGCCTCACAGACATTGGTATACGAATATTTCGCCCCGAAGCAGGGCCGCCCGGAACGGGCCGGACCTTCGGCACCGACGAGGTGGTCCGTCGGCGCTTCCATTCGCGGACGCGCGCGTCGGCACGGCCCTGTGGTTGCTGCCGCTCCGCTGCGGCTACTGCCGCTACCCCCGGCCTGTTGGCCTCTCCGGTGGCGATCACCTGGGCGGCCGTCGGCACGTCGGCGACGCCCGGCCTGTTGGCCCTGGCCCGGCGGGCCACCCGGGTACGTACGCCCCGAGCGGCCGCGGAACCGGTCAGGGTGTCGTGGACCGGCCGCTCGCCCCCTGGCCGTCGGCGGCCGCTGTCCCACGTGCGGCCTCGGTCTCCCGTACGGCCTGGGTATCGCGCGTGGCCGCCGGCTCGCGTGCGGCCTCGGTCTCTCGTACGGCCTCGGCGATGGCCAGGAAGTCCTTCTTCAGGATCGCACCATGGTTGCTGGCGACCTTCGCGCTGACCCTGATGTTCGGGTTGCGGGCGGTCACCCCGTCGAGGCCGGCACGAATCCGCTCCTGCTCGTCACCGCGGCTTCCCAGTGACGTACCCGAAGCGACCACGTACCGCACCGGAACGGTGATGCCGTCCAGCACGGGGCCCAGCTCGCGCTCGCGGGAGAGCCTGCCGAGCTCGATGTTGCTGTTCGCCTGCTGCTCGGGGGTCATCCGCGGGGTCAGGCCCGTCGGGCGCAGCAGCGGTGTGAACCAGCCCATCCGCCGGAACAGCTTCCGGATCCGCTGCTCCATGGCCTCGTCGAGCCAGTCGTGCGGGAAGGCGCCGTCGACCAGGACCGCGCCCAGGGCTCGGTCCGGATTCCGGCCGGCCCAGTGCGCCGCGACGACCGCTCCGTAGGACCAGCCCACCACCAGCGCCCGGTCCACCCCCCTGGCCGCGAGAACGGCATCGACGTCCCGTACGGCGGCGGCGAAGGAGTAGTCCGCCGAACGCTTCGATTTCCTGCCGCGAGCCCGCTCGTCGTAGGTGATGTGCCGCCATCCCGTGCCCAGTTCGGCGATGGTCCGCCGCCAGTACCCCTGAGTGGCGAACTGACCGTTGAGGTAGAGCACGGGGATTCCGGGACCGCCGGTGTCGGTGACGGCCAGGGCTGTGTCGTCCACCGGCACCATGCCGGTCCAGGCGGATTGCTCGATGGTGGTCATGGTTCCTCTTTCTCCGGGGCCGGAAGTGGATCGGGGACGGTGCTTTCAGAGGCTGCGGGCGTCGATGTCGCCGTGGTCGGTGGTCGCGTGGATGTTCAGACCGACGTCACCGTCGGCGTTCTTCAGCGCGTTGTGGATCCGGCCGTAACCGGTACCGGCGTCCAGGGAGGCCGAGACCCCGGCAGCGGCGCCGACCGACACGTCGCCCATCTGGGTACGCAGCACGACCGCGCCGCGCACGGCCTCGGCGATCCGGATGTCGCCCCGTCCGGTGCTGATCTCCGCCGGGCCGCCCAGCCGGCCGATCGAGACGTCGCCACCGGAGGTGGTGACGCGGACGCCTGCGGCCTCGTCGACCTTGATCGCGCCCTGCGCGCCCTCGAAGGCGATGTCGCCGAACCGTCCGACGCCCCGGAATTCGGCGCAGGACGACTTGACCTCGACCCGGGATCCGGCCGGCAGCTGGACGGTGACCTCGATGGATCCGGAGGGTCCGAAGTACTGGCTCTCAGCCGCCGGGGCCGCGATCCGCAGGACGCCATCGGCATAGGCGACCTCGGCCCGCCCCGCAGCCTTCACGTCGCGGCTCTTCGAGGCGTTCGCCGGCAGGACCTCGACGGTGGTGTCGGCCCGGTCGGCGGCGATGACCTGCACGCGCCCGGCGGGGATGTCCAGGACGGCGGAGATCGGGGTGGCGGTGTCGAAGTTCTGCATCGTGCTCTCCTCTTGCGTTCATCGTTTTGCGTTCCTTGTTTCTGACATCGCAAACGCTACGTTGCATTCAATGATCGAGCAACAAGCGTGTTGCACTCAACCATCATCATCGCAGCTCAGAGGCATAATATCGTTGCAACGATTCTACTTTTAATGCAACGTCGACCACCTCACCCGTTGCATTGGATGGAGAGTGAACGCTATGCTGGAGGTACAGAGGAAGCGAAGGGAGATCGTGGTGCCGGGAGGCAGACTCACCCAGCAGGAACGCCAGCAGATCGCGCTGGGGGTGGCCGACGGGCTCGCCTACGCCGAGATCGCCAGGCGTCTGGACCGCCCCACCTCGACGATCACGCGCGAGGTGATGCGCAACGGCGGCCCCACCGCGTACCGCGCCGACCTGGCCCACCGCGCCACCGAACGCCGCGCCCACCGGCGCAGGCAGGCCGCCCCTCGTGGACCGCGGACGCCCGAGCAGGCCCACGGACGGGACGCCGAGGCCGTGCGCGAGTACGAGGAGGTGTTCACCACCCTCCTGATGCAGCAGGGCCTGCCCCAGATGATGGCCCGGGTGCTGACCTGCCTGATCACCAGCGACGCGGGCAGCCTCACCGCGGCCGAACTCGTCCAGCGCCTCCAGGTCAGCCCGGCGTCCATCTCCAAAGCGATGGCGTACCTCGAAAGCCAGGGCCTCATCAGCCGCGAACGGGACGAACGCCGCCGCGAGCGCTACCTCGTCGACGACGAGGTCTGGTACCGGTCGATGATCGCCGCCGCCCGGGCCAACGCCCAGCTGGCCCTGACCGCCCGGCAGGGTGTCGGCGTCCTCGGCCCCGACACCCCGGCCGCCGTCCGCCTGGAGAACATCGCCCGCTTCGTCGACTTCGTCGGCGAGAGCATCGCCCGCGCCGCGGAGCAGGCCCGCGAGATCCTCTACACGAATCCCGAGACGGCTTCGGGCGGCGCGGCCACACCACATTCGGAACATTCGGACCGCGGATGAGCAGCTGCCGGGTCCGCCCTGCCACCCCGTCAGGCCGTCGGGACATCGACGGAGTGGCGGGGCGGACGGCGGCGAGGGTGTCGGCGGGGGCGTCAGTGGTACATCAGCCGAACATCAGCGGAACGGCAGCACGAGGGTCGAAGCTGTGGGCAGACCGGCCGCCGCCCCCGGCAGCAGTCGCAATGTGCGGTATGTGATCGGAACGACGCGGCGGTGCCACGCGTTCGCGCAGCAGCCGCACACCACATGCAGCAGCGCCCCGACACTCCCCCGTTCGGGGCGCTGCGCCGTCGTGAGGGCGCGGGCCGGCCCGCTACGGACGGACGCCGACCGATCCGCCGTCCCCGCCCCCGTCGCCTCCCCCGCCGCCGTCCGGTCCTGAACGGTGCGTGTGCGGGGCCGGAAGGGTCCGGCCCAGGCGGGCGAGCGGGGACAGGGCCATCAGGGCGGGGGACACCATCAGCCCCGCGGCCGTCACCAGGAGGGCGGTGCGCGGCGCCCACTCCTGCGCGAGGAGGCCGCCGAGCAGCGAGCCGACCGGAGTGAGGCCCATGCCGGCGAAGGTGATCGTCGCGGCCACGCGGCCTTGCATCCCGTCCGGGGTGACGGCCTGCCGGACGGCCATGACCGTGACGTTCACCAACTGGCCGAAAGCTCCGAACACGAGGTTGACCGCGATGAGCGAAGGGACCGTCACCGTGGCGGGGCCATGCAGCGCGGGCACACACAGCAGCACGCCGTCGCCGAGTACCGCCGCCGACACGAGCACCGCGCCGTGGCCGAACCGGGCCGGCAGCCGGGCGGCGAGCAGCGAGCCCAGCAGCGCCCCCGGTCCCGTCGCCGCGAGCGCCACCCCGACGGCGGTGCCCGAGAGGTGGAGTTCGCGGGTCAGGAAGAGCAGATGGACGGTCATCATCGCGGCGAAGGAGAACTGGAAGGCGGCCGAGGCGAGTCCCACCGTCCGCAGCACGGGATCGCCGACGACGAAGCGGAGCCCCTCGCCGATCCGCCGCCGGACCCGAGGGGGACGTGCCAGGTGCTGCGGGGCGGGTTCGTGGCGGCGGATCCGCTGGATCGAGAGGAACGACAGCGCGAAGAACAGCGCGCCGGAGGCGGCGGCGACCGGCGCCGAAAGCAGGGAGACCAGCATGCCGCCGAGGGCGGGGCCGCCGGTCTGGGCCGCGGAACGGCTGCCCTCCAGCGCGCTGTTGCCGCGTACCAGCCGATCGCGTCCCACCAACCGTACGAGGGACGCCTGGTAGGCCACGTCGAAGAACACGGACAGGGTCCCGACGGCGAAGGCTCCCACGAACAGAACCGGCAGCCCCAACAGGCCCAGGAGACCGGCCACCGCGACCGCTCCCAGCGCCACGGCCCGGCCGAGATCGGCCAGGACCATGACCGTACGGGTCCGCCATCTGTCCACCCACGCGCCGACCAGGAGCGAGAAGAGCAGGATCGGCAGCTGCCCCACCGCGCGGAGGCAGCCCAGCCGGCCCGCGTCGGCGTCGAGGGTCGGAACGGCGATCAGCGGCAGGATCACCAGGCTTGCGTGTTCGCCGAGTTGGGAAGCCGTCTGGCCTGCCCAGAGTCTGCGGAAATCAGCGTCCCGCCACAGGCCGGGCGGATCGGAACGCCCGGCATCGGACACGCGGAACGAAGAGGAGGAGGGAACGGAGGAGAAAGGAACGGACGAGGAAGCGGACGGCACAGGAATCCCTCGGGTCGCCGAAGAAGGTGCCCACCACCCGGCGTACGACGGCCGCGCCGACGGTCCGGGGTGGGGGAAGGCTCGCTGTGCCGCGCATCGGAGGCAGCACGCGATGACAGGCCGGTCGGCCTACGGTGTCAACGCGTGCTCGGGCGACCGGGCATGTCCTGGCTCCTCGTGGGTCATTCGCTGCCCGGAAGTCGGGCGGCCCCAACGGTACTGTCCGCGGGCCGATAATCTGAGCCGTATGGACGAGATCGACGGGGTGGAGGTCATCGCGTTCGCGGACGCCGAGGCGTTCGAGAACTGGCTGGCCGAGCACGGCACACGCAGCACCGGCATATGGGTCAAGGTGGCCAAGAAGAAGTCCGGCATCGCGACGGTCACCGACGACGAGATGGTCGACATCGGTCTGTGCTACGGCTGGATCTCGGGACAGCGCCGGTCGCTCGACGAGCGGTACTACCTCCAGAAGTACCTGCCGCGCCGCCCCAGGAGCCTGTGGTCGCAGGTGAACGTGGACAAGGTGGCGAAGCTGACGGCCGCGGGACGGATGCGTGAGCCCGGGCTGGCCGAGGTGCGCAGAGCCCAGCAGGACGGGCGGTGGGCGGCAGCGTACGAGTCACAGCGAACGGCGACGGCACCGCCCGACCTGGTGGCGGCACTCGACGCGGATCCCGGGGCCAGGAAGGCGTTCGAGGCCCTCGACCGGTCGGGGCGCTACCAGCTGATCCTGCCGTTGCTCCAGGCGCTCACCACGGAGACCCGGAAGGCCCGGCTCGACAAGGCCCTGCACCGGCTGGCGCATCCAGATCCGACGGAATGGGCCAAGGGCGGTGCCCGGTTGCGCAAGGGCGGTGCTCGACTGCGCGACGGCGTCGCGGATGATGGCGGGCTGCTGGTCCGGACCGAGGCGTGTGGCCGTATCGACGCCGGCCGATCCGACTCGGCAGGCGCAACGGCCCGGCGGGCGATGAATCGGCGGGGCGATAACTCGGTGTTCGTGGCGGGCCCATCGGAGTTAACCTGCGCCGCATGACTGAGAACGATCTTCCGCCGCGCCTGACCCGGCTCACCTTCCACGGCCCGCTCTCCGAGGCGCGAGCCGCGCGGATTGTCGACAGGCTCGGCCGGGCCGCCCCTGCTCGGGTCCTGGACATCGGTTGTGGCTGGGGGGAGCTGATGCTCCGCGTCCTCGACGCGATGCCGGGGGCGACCGGAATCGGCATCGACCTCAACGGCGAGGACCTCGCCCGGGGACGCGCGAATGCCGAGGCCCGTGCGCTGACCAGTCGTGTGGAGTTCGTCGAGGGTTCCGCCGGGGAAACGTCCCACGGGCCCGCCGACCTCGTCCTGTGTCTCGGGTCCAGTCACGCCCTCAGCGACGAGGAACCGCCCGGGCACAGTGCCGACGCGCTGCGTGCGCTGCGCAGGATCGTCGCACCCGGAGGTCGGGTCCTGCTCGCCGAGAGTTTCTGGCAGCGCTCCCCCACCTCCGCCGAACTGGCTGCGATGTGGCCGGACGCCCGTGCCGACGAACACCACGATCTGGCCGGACTCGTCGATGTCGCGGTGGCCGCCGGGTTCCGGCCCCTCTGGGTCGAGACGGCCGACAACGACGAGTGGGAGGACTTCGAGTCCGGCTATCAGTCGGATGTGGAGGAGTGGCTGGCCACTCACCCGGACCACCCGCTGGCCCAGCAGACGCGCGAGCGCATCGACCGGCACCGGGCGAGCTGGCTGAGGGGTTACCGGGGGGTGCTCGGGATGGCCTACCTCACGCTGGTCCCCGTGGAGCGCACGGACTGAACAGCCCCAGGGTGTGAAGCTGTTTGGTCACGCGGCCTGATCGATCGGGCGAGGCTACGGGATCTTGAGACCACGAGCAGCCCATGGAAGGCTCATGCCGCATGATCGATGAATTCGCGAAGGACAATCTGCACGGGAGACTGCGGCGGGACCGCAAGGCGCTGCTCTGGAAACTCGACGGCTTGTCCGAATACGACGCCCGCCGACCTTTGACAGCGACCGGGACCAACCTCCTCGGCCTGGTCAAACACGTGGCCACCGTCGAGGCCAGGTACTTCGGCGAGGTCTTCGACCGCCCTTCCCCGGAACCGCTGCCCCGATGGCAGGACTACAACGGCAGCGATCTATGGGCGACCGAGGACGAGACCCGCGATCAGATCATCGGGTTCTGCCGGCGCACGTGGGAACACTCGGACGCGACGATCAACGAGCTTCCCCTCGACGCCCCCGGCCACGTGCCGTGGTGGCCGGAGCCTTATCCCAACACGAACCTGTTCGCCACCATGGTCCATGTCCTCGGCGAGACCAACCGGCATGCCGGGCACGCCGACATCCTGCGCGAGGGCCTCGACGGCCGGACCGGGGTGCGCCCCGAACACGAGAAGCAGATCGACGAGGAAGCCCGTACAGCCTACTGCGCGAAGATCGAGCAGGCCGCCAGGTCGGCCGCACCAATCAAGGCTTAGTTAGACATACCAGGCAGCCTGACATCAGCTCCCCTACCGGCGCTTGCGATTTCCGAGCACCCGGCCACCTGATATGCCCGCGTCACCCGATGTGGGCGTTCAGTCCACGCCTTCGTCGTCCTCGTCCAGCTCGGGCGCGTCCGGGTCGCGCAGCGGGCGCAGGGCGCCGGCCGCCGGGGTCGAGGCGGTGAAGCTGTAGCGGCCGAGCAGGTTCAGGTTGCGGTGCTTGAGCGGGGAGAGCCGGGTGATGTCCTCCTCGCGGATCTCGTGGCCCTCGGCCTGGAGCTGGGCGACGGCGGCGTCGATGTAACGGGTCGTCCAGAGCACGATGGCGTTGAGGACCAGGCCGAGCGAGCCGAGCTGGTCCTCCATGCCGTCCCGGTACGCCTGGTGGATGGTGCCGCGCTTGCCGTGGAACACGTCCCGGGCCAGCTTGTGGCGGGATTCCTGGACGGTGAGCTGCCGGTTCATCTGCCTCCGGTAGGTGCCGTCGACCGGGTCGACCACGCGCGCAGGTGCTCGGTCCTGGCGATCCGCCCGTACTCCGCGAACGCCGCACCCAGCGGAGTCGGGCGCCCCTCGCGTCCGAACATGCGCAGCAGGTCGTAGGCGCGGACCTGGTTGGTGACCAGGGAACCGGCGACCTTCAGCGTGTCCGGCCAGTGCGTGATCACCTTGTTTCAGGTTCACGCGGTTGCGGGCCGGGTCTTCCAGCGCGCCGTAGCTGCCCGTCTCGACGCCGGGCATCGTGGCCCGCCAGAACCGCTGGTCGTCCAGGTCGCGGAACCGCGGGCTGAAGTTGTAGCCGAGGATCTTGAACAGGCCGAACACCATGTCGGAGTAGGAGGCGTTGTCAGTGGCCACCGTCTCCGGCTTCACCCCGCCGTCCAGGTTCAGCAGCGCGTCCAGGATGTGCAGGGAGTCGCGCGGGGTGCCGGGGACGACCATCTGCCCGATGCCCGCGACCTGGTCGTTTACTGCGTTGAGCCAGGTGATGCCCCGCTTGAACCCGAAGTACTTCGGCGACGGCGCCGCGCTGACGGTCCGGACGGGGACGACGAACCGCAGTCCGTCGACCGAGGCGAGCAGGCCCTCGCCCCAGAACTTCACGACGGGCACGGCGGCCTGGGCCTCGATCAGCCGCGCGTTCGCCGCGGCGATGGTGTCGGCGCGCAGGCAGTACTGGTCGACGTGCACGAGCCGGGCCCGTGTGAGCACCTCGTAGCCGGGATTCACCACCGGGCCAGGCCGATGTTGCACGCCTAGGACACCAGCAACGCGACCACCGAGGTGGACAGGTCCTTCATCCGGGTGGTGCCGTCGCCGAGGTGGACGAAGTCGTCGAGGAAGCTGGTCCAGGCGTTCACCTGGAACAGCAGGTCCGGCAGGTCGATCTTCGGGAGCATCCGCTCGACCCGGCGGCGCAGCCAGGTCAGGGACTTCGGCTCGCCGAGCGCGCCGAGCTTGTCGACGTTCAGCTTCACCCGCCCGTCGTCCTGGACCTCGATGGAGACCTTCGCCGTCGGCCCCGCCTCCTCCAGGCGCTCGGCGAGCTGCTTCCACCCTGCGTCCAGGCCCCGCACCAGCTCCGCCAGATGTTCCTCCACGGGCATGTCCAGGCTCAGCCCGGCCAGCACGTCCTCTTCGACGGCCGCCCACTCAGGCCCGTCCAGCAGGCGGGCACGCGGGTCGGACCAGCGGTGCGAGGGCGCCCCCACTCCGTGTCCTCGTACGGGTGGTAGCCGTAGGCGTCCCGGATCTCCCACGCGTGGTCGTACAGCGTCTGACGCCGCTCGGTGTACCGCTTGACCACCGACGGGTCCTTGATGCCAAGCTGCGCGGCCAGGTGCTCGACCACCGGCCACGGCACCGCGAGCGGGTCCTCCAGGAACAGGCCGACGTACCGCACCGTGCACATCTGGAGCGCGAAGCCGAGCTGGTGGTGCTTCGTGCGCCGCAGGGCGATCAGGTCCCGGTCCACGTCGTCCAGGAAGAAGAACCGCTCCAGCTCGGGGCTTGTCGGCTCCTCGGCGAACGTCCCGTACGCCTCGGCCTGCTCATCACTCAGAAATTCCACCGGCACGAGCCGGACCGTAGCCAGCACCGGAGCAGGCCCGGAAGCGTTTCACCGGACCCCAGCGGCGAAGTGGATCACTGTGCTGGCCGACCATGATCGTTCTCACCGATAACCGCTGTACCGATGTTCCCCGAGGCCGGATTACTGACCGCACTTCGGTCGGGCCGACGCGTGAGCAGCGCGTGAGAGGCCGGCCCGGATACACAGCCCTGGTTGTCAAGCGAGCAGGGTGGAGCGGTGGCCACTTGCCATCGCTGTGGGCACCGCTCCGGGAGCCCGGGGCACCGCCTCCAACACGGAACTTGAGACCTGCGCGGTCGTCTACGCGGCGAAGCCGATGTTGGTGACGTACTCGTACTGACCCCACTGAGACCCCAGGTCGACGATGACGTCCTCCCAGGCGTCGTCCAGACCCTGATGGTCGCCGGATGCCCAGGCCTCGACGATGCGGTCCCAGCGGCGGACGTTCATCGTGCGGTACTCCACCATCCGCTGGAGCGGTCGCGGCACCTGCGACTGGTTCAGCGGATGGATCTCCACCCGCGTCCCACCATCGGCGTTCAGGCGCCGCAGGAGATGCCGGGCGACGTTCTGGCGGCGGACCTGGCGGTAGGCGGCGTCGATGCGTTCCAGGTTGGCGTTCGACGGCCGGCGCTTCTCCTCCAGCCACGCCTTCAGCGTGCGGTCGGTCACCGTCAGCCCGGCGTCCCTGGCCGCCCTGCGGCTGTGTTCCGTCCTCGTGAGGTAGTGCAGGCGCGCCATCAGACCACGCTTCACGGTCACCGGAGTGACGATGCCGCCCGACAGCTCGTCGAGCTTGCGTGCGACGGCGTCACTGCCCTTGATGCCCCGGGCGCCGAACTTCCCGAAGTCGATGGTCCTCTCAGGCATCTACGCCTCCTCTCCCGGCAGATCCCCGATGTTCCCGGCGCTCCCGGTGACCTCGGCGTCCTCGGTTTCGTCGCTGCCCGCGGTGTAGGTGTCCTTCATCTTGACCTCGGTCACGCCGCGCCCTTCGGGGAAGACACGGTGCCAGTCACCGATCACGTGGAGCTCGTCGGTGCCCATCGCGCGTACGACGGTGAGCCCCTCGTCGTGGGCCTTGAGGGCTTTCAGCCAGAGGTTGGAGAACGCCTGGCTGCGGATGATGTGCATCCAGTCCGGGCGGTAGAGCTCCCGGTTGTAGTTCGACTCCCCCATCGTGGAGACGAACTTCGAGTACATCGCCTTCACGTACTCCAGCGTCACCTCGTCATCGGCGGCGATCGCCGTGTCCCTGGCCTCCTTGAGGGCGACGCGGAACTTCTCCAGCAGGTTCTCCGTGGCCCCGGACGTGTACGACTCGTGGATCTCCGGGGGCGCGCACAGGGCGTGCTTCGGGCCGGAGAGACGCAGCAGGAGGCGCAAGGTCGGTTCGGTGACCCACAGCGGGCCGGGCTCGTCCCGGTTGCCGATCGGGTTGGGCAGCACCGCCCCGTGTTCCCATGCGGGCGGGGTGATGAGGTGGACGCCGGCGCGGCGGCGGTCGTGGGCGAATCCGGCGCTGTGTTCCAGCTGGCCGAGCGGGAGGTGGGTCTTCAGAGCGGAGAGGTAGGCGCCGTTGATGTCGAGTGCGGTCACCTCGTGGCGGCCGGGCGGCAGTTCGCGGCGGGTCCACTTCGGGCGCGCCTCCCAGATCCGGTCCGCGCCCTTGGAGGTCTGCTTGCGCAGGATGTCCGGGATCCACGGGTGCGCGACGATGTCGTACCGCGCGCCCTTGCGGGTCTCGTCGAGCAGCCGCATCGCGTCCGGGATCGCCCGCTTCAGCAGCGCGGCGAGGGCGGCTTCGACGTCGCCCCGGTGCTCGGCGAGCGCCGCCTGAACCGCCTGCCCGATCAGGTCCCCGGGCCCGGACTCCTCCTGGAACGCACGCTTGGCCGGGCCGCGGGAGGGCCGGGCGGGGGGCGGGGTGGGCGGCGTCGCGGTGGACGGTGCAGCGGCGGGCCGCTCGACGGTGGACGGCGTCGCGGTGGACGGCGCGGCGATCGGCTGCGTCGCGGTGGACGGCGCGGTGGTCGCGGGGCGGCAGTCGGACGGGTCCAGGTGCTGGGCGAAACCCGCCACCCGGTGTCTGGCCGGTGCTCCGCACAGCACACACGGCTCGGCGGCGGCGAGCGACTCCACCTCGTCCCCGGCCTCGCTCTCGTCCCCGCCCTTGTCCTCCACGGGCGCCGCTTCCGGCTCCGTCCCGGCGGTGAGCTTGGCGGCCAGTCCGTCCAGCAGATACGCGTACTTGGCGCGGATCTCGTCCGACGGGTCGCGGCCGCCCTCCCACGCACCGACGGTGCTGGGGCTCACGCCGAGCGCTCGGGCCACCTGGGCCTTGGAGAGCCTGGCCTGCTCCCGCAGCTCACGCCGGACGTCCGGCGGTGGGAGTTCGGCCTGCGGACCGACGTCCGCGAGGAGCGCGTCGATGGCGTCGAAGTCACTCACCGGAGCGCTCCCTTCGCGGCGACTGGAAAGTCATGGGGCCCGTCAGATGTAGGTGACGGGGTTACGGGACAGATGCGGGCTACTGGTCGGGCGGCCGACGCGGGGGTCTTCACGCAGGAGTTCGCCCTCAAGAGCGTAGCGGTCACCATGCTTGGAGATGCCGATGATCCTGGCGACCGCGAGGACCGTGCCTTCGGTGTTGATGATCTGCACCTCGTCCTGCGACAGGGCCCGGTCGGCGTTGAACTTCCAGATGCCCCGGCCTGCTTCCCACGCCTCGTCCTCGCTCATGCCCCGGCGCCACCCGAGGGTGGTCCGCATCAGGCGGTCGTCCCGGGCCGCCGCGCGCTCGGCACCGATCTGGATCTGCAGCACCCGTCCACCTCCCGGCGGAATACTGTTCAACTTGTTGGAAAGTTACCATGCACGCCGTCGGAGTGGGGCGCGGCGGGCAGCGGCGAGCCGTTCGGCGCGTCACGAAGGAGCCGGACCACCGCCCGGAGAAACTCTCGCCATGACCGACGCAGCGAAAGCAGTCCTCGAAGGCGGACCCGACGACCTCCCCGACCGGATCGTCCCCCTCGCTACACCCGGACCCGACATCAAGATCCCGTTCCGTGGCGGGTACGAACACTTCAGGTCCACGGCACGCCACCGGGAAACGGCCGAGGGGCAGTTGCCCGTCTACGAGTGGTGGGAGCGCACGGAGGTCCCTGGGTAAGCCTCTCCGGGAGACCCTCTCAGACGTCCTCCGCCGCGTCACGGGGCAGGAGGCGCCGGCACAGCTCGCCGATCAGCTCACTCGCGGAACCCGCGAGGACGTCCTGCACGGTGAGGTCGTCCACGATCATGCCGTACGCGGCGAGGTACAGCAGGATGACGTCGACACGGTCACCGGGCAGACCCGCGTCCTGGTGGAAGCGGCTGTTCTCCTCCAGCGCCGCGCGAAGGATCTTGTAGAGCTCGGCACCCAGTTCGGGGCGGCGGACACCCTCCGGGCGCAGCTCCATCATGGCGAGATAGCTGCTGCGGTCGGCTTCCATGCGCTGGTGGACCTCGCGCAGCAGTTGCGCGACCAGTTCGGGGGACGACGGGACGGCCAGGGTCTGGGCGGCCTCGGCCGGGTCCGACCGCTTCCCAAGCCCGGCACCCGACGGTGACCAGGACGGGAACACAGCACAACAGAGCACAACACAGGCCGCGGATGGCCGGTGTCGGTCGGCACAACACGACCACCGGATGATCAGTCCGGGACACCGGCCGCTCCGCGGCCATGCAGTTTCAGGCAGTAGGCCAGGCGACCCAGCGCGACCCAGCCCGGCCCAGCGTGGCTGTGCACAGCTCGTTGTCAGCGGAATGTTCACAAAGAACACGACCAGCAGCGCCCCCACATACCGTCAGCCGCTGCCCAGAACCACTGTCCGGGACGATGTCGCCAAGGGCAGGACGATCTGCGAGGCACCGCTCCTGCGGTACTCCTGCGGACTGACCCCCCGCACCCTCTTGAAGGCCGAGCTCAGCGCGAACGCGCTGCTATAGCCGACCTGATGCGCCACCGTGGCAACCGTCGCGTCCGATTCGCGCAGCAGATCGGCGGCCACGGCGAGCCGCAGGGTGGTCAGGTAGGTCATCGGCGGCTCCCCCACGACCTCGGTGAAGCGGCGAGCGAGGCCCGCCCGGGAGACACCGACCTTGCGGGCCAGCGATTCCACCGTCCACGCGTGGGCCGGATCACCGTGCAGAAGCCGCAGTGCGGGCCCCACCCTGGCGTCGGACCGGGCGTGGTACCAGGCCGGCGCACCGGCGTCCGGCTCGGCGAGCCAGGCGCGCAGCACATTTACGAAGAGCAGGTCGAGGAGGCGGTCGAGGACCAGCTCCTGTCCCGGCTCGTCGCGGCCGATCTCCTCGGCCAGCAAGGGTACGAGCGGGGTGTCGTCGAGGTCGGCGGGCAGCACCAGGAGGGTGGGCAGGGCGCCCAGCAGCCGGCGGCCGATCTCGCCGGGCGCCTGGTACGTGCCACTGAGCATGACGGACGAGCCCTGCCCGAGCGGGTCCCCCCAGGTCCGCACCCCCAGGGCCATGGTGTCGGTGACGTCCTCGCCGACGGTGGTGCTGCAGCGCTGATCCGGGCCGACGGTGATCTGGACGGGGGTGTCCTGCGCGTCGGCGATCGTGTACGGGTCGGGGCCGCGCAGCACGGCGATGTCGCCGGGACCGATGAGGGCCGGCACGCCGCCGTCGGGCATCACCCAAGCGCTGCCCCGGACCATGGTGGCCAGGGAGATCGGAGCGCGGTCCTCGACGCGGAGCGACCAGGGCGGGTCGAAGACCGACTTGAGCAGGAAGGCGCCGCGCGCCTTCGGCCCGTCCAGGAGTCCGGTGAGCACGTCCATGTGGTGATCCCCATTCGGCTTGAGGGCGCGGCGCCGGTCCGAATCCGTACCAGGCACTCTCCGATGGTGCCGGGTGCTGCTGCCGGGCGTTGTCAGACGTTCCAGACGCCGGTGGCGGCAGCATCCTTCGCGAAGGCCGAGAAGTCGCGCGGCTTGCGGCCGAGGACCTCCTCCACGCCGTTGACGACGCCGGCGTTGCGCCCGTCGAGGATCAGGGTGAACAGGTCGGCGAACTCGACAGGCAGCCCATTCTCCCGCAGGCCCGCCCGGTAGTCGTCGAGGGCGACCGGGGTGTACGTGATCTCCCGGCCGGTGACCTGTGACAGTTCGGCGGCCACATCGCGGAAGCTCAGCGACCGGGGCCCGGCCAGCTCGTACGTCCTGCCGATGTGCTTGTCGTCGGTGAGGGCGGCGGTGACGACTTCGGCGACGTCGTCGATGTCCACGAACGGCTCGACCGCGTCGGCGGTCGGCAGCGCGAGTTCACCGGCGAGGACGGGCTCCAGGAAGAAGCTCTCGCTGAAGTTCTGGTTGAACCAGCTGGCCCGTACGACGGTCCAGTCGGCGCCCGACTCCTTGAGCTTGTTCTCGCTGTTGACCGCGCCCTCTTCACCACGTCCGGAGAGCAGTACCAGCCGGCGCGCGCCCTTCTTCACGGCGAACTCGGAGAAGGCGCCGATGGCTTCCGCGGCTCCGGGGAACCCGAGGTCGGGGTAGTAGGTGACGTAGACGGCACCGACGCCGTCGAGCGCCGCGTCCCAGGTGTCGGGGTCCTCCCACACGAAGGGAAGTTCGGCGTTGCGGGATCCCACACGCACCGGCAGCCCCTGTGCGGTGAGCCGCTCCGCCACGCGGCGCCCGGTCTTTCCGGTGCCGCCGATCACCAGGATCGTCTTCGGATCGGCCCGCTGAATGTTCTGCTCAATGTTCTGCTGAGTGCGCTGCTGAGTGCTCTGCTGAATGTTCTGTTCGTTCGTCATGCCGATCAGTCAACGCCTGTCCGGCGAGACGAACCATAGCCACAACGCTCAATTCCATACGCGTGCGTCTACGGACGGCTCCGGAGCCGTCCCGGTTGACGAACGGTGAACGTGGACGACAGCGCCCGAAGGATCAGGCGTCGCCCTTGAGACGGTCGCGCTGGATCCGGTGCGCGAGGGTACGACGCACGGAGGCCGATGCGGTGGCAGGGGTAGTGGTGGCGGTAGTGGGCTTCGGGGGGACGTCGAGGCCGCGGCTGATCCTGTCGTACGCGTCCTGGTAGCTGCCGGGCACCGTCGCCCGGTGCAGTCGCAGGTCCTCCTCGACGAGGCGTCGCAGCTCATCGACGTTCTCGGGAGTGAAGCGCTTCTTGCCCCGGGCGATGGCGTCGACGTAGCGGGTGCAGCGGGCGGTGTCGCCGAGGGTCTCCGAGATCTCCTCGGCAAGGGCCCACAGGCGCCCTTCGAGCCATGGGGTGTCGTGCTGGTCGAGGGAGAGCGCCATCGGGGACGGCGGTTCGTCGTCCAGCCGGTATTTCGCCATCTGCTTGGACACGGCGGGCTGACTCATGGCCGCGAGCCGGGCGATCCTGTCCTGCGTCCAGCCGAAGCCGATGAACAGCTTGATCATTTCGGCGCGCAGCTTCCGCATCTCCTCGCCCGCGCGAATGACCTCGTTCATGTCGGCGAGCAGCCGCCCGGCCTGTTCCTCGGTCAGCGCCCCGGGCATCGGGTGCGTGCTCTCTTCGCCTGCCATGAGTCGGTTATACACCCCGCTCCCTCCAAGTTATAACCGGGTTGTACAACCTCGTTATAAATGACATGGTCCCTGCCATGCCCACCTTCTTCGCACCTGACGGGACCCGACTCGCCTACCGCATCCACGGAGACGGCAATAGTGACGGCGATGGCTATGGCGATCGCCGTATCGACGGCGATCGCGACCCGGTCGTCTGCATCCCCGGAGGTCCCGCGGACTCCCGCTACCTCGGTGACCTCGGCGGCCTGTCCGCGCACCGCCGGCTGATCGTCCTGGACCTTCGCGGCACCGGACGGTCCGCGATCCCCGACGACACCTCCTCCTACCGCTGCGACCGCCTCGTCGAGGACGTCGAGGCCCTGCGCACCCACCTCGGACTCCCCCGGATCGATCTGCTCGGCCACTCGGCCGGAGCGAACCTCGCGACGCAGTACGCGGCGCGTCACCCGAAGAACGTCGGCAGGCTCGCCCTGATCGCCCCTGGCACCCGGGCCCTCGGGGTCTCGATCACCGGGGAGACGCGACGTGAAATCGCTCGGCTTCGCAGGGACGAGCCGTGGTTCCCGACCGCGTACGCCGCCCTGGAGGCGGTCACCCAGGGAACCGGCAGCGACCGGGAGGCCATCAGCCCCTTCTTCCACGGCCGGTGGGACGCCGCGGCGCGGCAGCACGAGGCGTCCAGTCGGCCGGACAACGAGGAGGCCGTCGCCCTCTTCGCAGCCGAGGGGGCCTTCACGCCGGACGACACTCGTGCGGCGCTCGCCGGCTTCGAAGCCCCCGTACTGTTGCTCGCCGGAGAGTTCGACGTGAACAGCCCGCCCCGGTCGGTGGCCGAGGCGGGCGAGTCGTTCCGCGACGCCGTGCTCGTCGTGCAGCCGGGGGCAGGTCACTACCCCTGGCTCGACGACGCGGACCGGTTCACGGCAACCGTCGCAGCGTTCCTGGGGTGACGGGGGTACGCACAAGCCCGGGTAATTCCCGTACTCGCGCACTCGCGCGGTGCCACTGCCCCGTGGCACCGCGCGAACCGCTCCTACTCCCGCGCGAACCGCTCGAACGCTTCGCGCAGAGCCGCGCTCATGGCGGCACTGCCCTTGTGGCCCGAATCCTCGATGACCACGAGTTCCGAGCCGGGCCAGGCATGGGCAAGTTCCCAAGCCGTGTCGAGCGGTGCGCTGATGTCGAGGCGGCCGTGGATCAGGACACCGGGGATGCCCGCCAGACGTCCCGCGTCACGGATCAACTGCCCCTCCTCCAACCAGGCTCCGTGCGCGAAGTAGTGCGAGCAGATCCGTACGAGCGCCAGTACGGCCCGGGGCGGCCTGCCGCCGTACGGGTTGGGCGTGCCGTTCGGCTCCGCGGAGACCACCGCGTCCTCCCAGGCGCACCAGTCGGTCGCGGCCTTGACCCGTACGTCCGGGTCGGGGTCGCCCATGAGCCGCGCGTACGCCCCCACGAGGTCACCGTCACGGTCTGCCTCGGGGACACCGTTCCGGAATCGCTCCCACGCTTCCGGGAAGAACCGGCCCGCACCCCGGTAAAGCCAGTCGATCTCGTAGCGGCGGGTGCTGGTGACAGCGGCGAGGACGATCTCCGACACCCGCTCCGGATGCCGCTCGGCATACGCGAGACCGAGCGTGGACCCCCAGGATCCGCCGAACAGCAACCACTTTTCGACACCGAGGTGTTCGCGCAATTGCTCCATGTCCGCGATCAGATGCTCGGTGGTGTTGAGCTTCATGTCGGTGGTGGGGTCGGCAGCATGGGGTGTGCTCCGGCCGCAGCCACGTTGGTCGAAGAGGATGATCCGGTAACGCTCCGGGTCGAAGGACCTGCGCGCGCCCACCGAACAGCCCGAACCGGGGCCGCCGTGCACGACGAGAGCGGGCTTTCCGTCGGGGTTTCCGCAGGTCTCCCAGTAGATGAGGTTTCCGTCGCCGGTGTCGAGCATCCCGTGGTCGTAGGGATCGATCGGCGGGTACGAGGCCGTCATGTCCGGTTCCCCTTCATCGAGTTCGTCGTAGACACAAGGTCGTGGACACAAGCTGGACAGCTTACGCTCGTGTCGATGTCGTCACCTGTTTGACCGGTGACGAATCGCGTGGAACAGTCATCTCGCCCGGGCACCGCGGCGCCGCCCGGGACGGCCGCCCGGCAAAGCTCGCGTCCACTCCACCGCCACACCCATGTCCGCACTTCGACGTCAGCATCCCGGCGTCCGTACTTCGACGCCGGCCCTCGACGTCTGCACTTCGACGTCGGCATCCCGGCGTCCGCACTTCGACACGCACGGAGGGCTTCAGATGATCAACAGGCGCACCTTCAGCAAGGCCCTGGGGCTGGGCACCGGCACGGCCGCCGCCACGCTGGCGGGCCTGGCAGGCTCCCCGGCCGCGTCCGCCACCGCACAAAGCGGGACCGCCGGGACACCTGTCACGCCCACGGCCGGACCCGGTTCGCTCACGCCCTTCGCGGCCCCGAAGCAGGTCAGGGCCGGTCTGCTGAACGTCGGCTACGTCGAAGCGGGCCCGGCCCACGGCCCCGCGGTCATCTGCCTGCACGGCTGGCCCTACGACATCCACAGCTTCGTCGACGTCGCTCCGCTGCTGGCGGCGGAGGGCTACCGCGTGATCGCCCCCCACCTCCGGGGCCACGGCACGACGCGCTTTCTCTCCGCCCGCACCTTCCGCAACGCCCAGCAGTCGGCGATCGCGCTCGACATCATCGCCCTCATGGACGCCCTCAAGATCGAGAAGGCGGTGCTCGCGGGCTTCGACTGGGGGTCTCGGACCGCCGGCATCATCGCGGCCCTGTGGCCGGAACGCTGCAAGGCCCTGGTGTCGGTGGGCGGTTACCTCATCACGAACCTCGCGGCCAACCTGGAGCCGCTGACGCCGACGGCCGAGCACGCCTGGTGGTACCAGTACTACTTCGCCACGGAGCGGGGCCGTAAGGCCATGGAGGACCCGACGAAGCGGCACGACCTGAACCGTCTGGTCTGGGACACCGTCTCCCCGACCTGGGACTTCGACGACGCCACTTTCGAGCGCACGGCCGCATCCTTCGAGAACCCCGACTACGCCGACATCGTGATCCACAACTACCGCTGGCGGCTGAGCCTCGCCGACGGCGAGCGCCGTTACGACCGCTTCGAGGAGCGGCTCGCCACGCGGCCGGTCATCGAGGTGCCGACCATCACCCTCGACGCCGAGCGCGACCCCTTCACCGCACCGGGCGACGGATCCTCGTACCGCGACAGGTTCGCCGGTGCCTACGACCACCGCGCCCTGAAGGGCATCGGCCACAACCTGCCGCAGGAGGCGCCCGTCGACTTCGCACGGGCGGTCGTCGACGTGGACCGCTTCTGACGACGCCGTCGCCCAGGCCACAGCTACAACCGCAGCCATGGCTACAACCGCAGCCACAGCCACCACCTCAGCAGCCACCTCAATTCGTCACCGGCTTGACAGGTGACGCACGCGGTGTGACGCTGATATCAGCCCAGCGCCACAGCGCGATCCGCCACCGATCGAGCGGAGTCCGGCCATGCACACCTCAGACACTGTGAACACCACCGCCGCGAGCACCACCGCAGCCGTGAACACGACCGCAGTCGCGAACACCGAGAACACGACGGACAGTGCCGCGGCGGCCCGGCACGAGCGGTTCGGGAAGCTGCCCGAGCGCGTCCCCTACCAAGACATGGTCGAGGTGAAGCCCGCTTCGCCGAAGGAGTCCGTGAGGGATGCGTACGACCCGGAGGCCTCGTGGATGTCCTTTTCCTGCCTGGCCGCCGACCTCGGTCTGTAGCCGGTCGTCGCCGTCCGTCCGCCCCTCGCGCGTCCTCTCGCCCAGCCCCTCGCCCGGCGAATAAATCGCGAGGAGCCGCCGAGGGGCTGCTGCTAAGCTCGCGAAAACGTTGATCGTGTATCGAGGAGACCAGACATGGTGGGTGACGACGACATCTCGGGGTGAGACCCCGATCTGTCAGGCCACCGGCCGATGCCCAGGAGCATCGCCGTCGTGGCCGTTCAGTCGTCCCCTTCTTCCATGTCCCGGGCAGCAGTCCGTGCCTGCCCGTATCTCATTCGAGGTCTCTCCATGTCCGACGCCGCCATCATCTGCTCGAACCTGTCCTTCGCCTGGCCCGACGACACCCCGGTCTTCGACGACCTCTCCTTCACCATGGGCAGCGGCCGGACGGGCCTGGTCGCGCCCAACGGCTCCGGCAAGAGCACCCTCCTCAAGCTGATCGCCGGCGAACTGCGGCCCGGCACCGGTTCCGTGTCCGTGGGCGGCACGCTCGGCTACCTCCCGCAGAGCCTCCCCCTGACCGGTGATCTCACGGTGGCCGAGGTCCTGGGCGTCGCCGAGGTGATCCGGGCCCTGGACGCCGTGGAGTCCGGGGACGTGGGCGAGGACCACTTCACGACCATCGGCGACGACTGGGACATCGAGGAACGCACCCGCGCCCAGCTGGACCGGCTCGGCCTCGCCGACCTCGCCCTCGACCGGAGCCTGAACACGCTCAGCGGCGGCCAGGTCGTCTCGCTCGGCCTGGCCGCCCAGCTGCTGAAGCGACCCGACGTACTGCTGCTCGACGAGCCGACCAACAACCTCGACCTCGACGCCCGTCACAAGCTCTACGACGTGCTGGAGGACTGGAACGGCTGCCTGCTGCTGGTCAGCCACGACCGGGCACTGCTCGACCGCATGGAGCGCATCGCCGAACTCGGACGCGGCGAACTGCGTTTCTACGGTGGCAACTTCACCGAATACGAAGAGGCCGTACGGGCCGAGCAGGAGGTCGCCGAGAAGAACATCCGCAACGCCGAACAGGAGCTGAAGCGGGAGAAGCGGGAGATGCAGCAGGCCCGCGAACGCGCCGAACGCCGCGCGAGCAATGCCGCCCGCAACCTCAAGAGCGCGGGCCTGCCACGCATCTTCGCCGGAAACATGAAGCGCGGCGCCCAGGAGTCGGCGGGCCGGTCGGGCCAGCTGCACTCGTCCCGGGTCACCGATGCGAAGGCCCGGCTGGACGAGGCGGGACGCGCCCTGCGCGACGAGCAGCGCATCACCCTGGACCTGCCGGACACCGATGTGCCCACCGGACGCACACTCGTCCTCGCCGAGCAGATGCAGGTACGCCACGGCGGACGGGCCCTGTTCGCCGAAGCGGGCGTCGACCTGACGGTCCGTGGCCCCGAACGCATCGCGCTGACCGGTCCCAACGGCTCCGGCAAGACCACACTGCTGCGGCTGCTCAACGGCGAACTGGAGCTGGACAGCGGGCAGATCAAGCGGGCCGACGGCCGGATCGCCTACCTCTCGCAGCGGCTGGACCTGCTGGACCTCGACCGAACCGTCGCCGAGAACTTCACCGCTTTCGCACCGCACCGGACCGAGGCGGAGCGGATGAACCTGCTTGCCCGCTTCCTCTTCCGGGGCCCCCGGGCCCATCTCCCGGTCGGGGTGCTGTCCGGCGGCGAGCGGTTGCGCGCCACGCTTGCCTGCGTGCTGTGCGCCGAACCGGCTCCGCAGCTGCTGCTCCTGGACGAGCCGACGAACAACCTCGACCTGGTGAGCGCGGGCCAGCTGGAGAGCGCCCTGGGCTCGTACCGGGGAGCGTTCGTGGTGGTCAGCCACGACGAGCGTTTCCTCGCCCGGATCGGCGTGGACCGGTGGCTGCGGCTGTCCGGCGGCGAGCTGACGGAGACCGGAGCGCCCGATACGGGAGGTCCGGAGGCGTGAACCGCTGATGTGCCGACCGGGCCCGCGCCCGAGGTGGGTGACCACCCGGCGGGCCGAACATCGATCACATCAGGTGGAACACCATGTCCCGACCGGCCCTGCTCGCCCACGACATCGTCCGCACCCTGGGGACCGCACGGATCCTCGACGGCGTCTCCCTCACCGCCTCCCCCGGCCACCGCATCGGGCTGATCGGGGAGAACGGCGTCGGCAAGTCGACGCTGCTGCGTCTGCTCGCCGGGGTGGACGAACCCGATGCCGGGAGCGTCACACGCCCGGCCGACCTGGGCTTTCTGCACCAGGAGCTGCCTTTCGACAACGCTTCGACTATCGCCGACGTCCTGGACGAGGCGCTGTGCGAGGCCCGCGACGACCTGGCCGAGCTCGAACGTCTCACCGAGCGGCTCGCCCACGTACCGCAGGACTCCTCCGACTACGCCGGACTGCTCGACGCGTACGGCCGACGGCTCGAACAGGCCCAGGAGCGGGAGGTCTGGGACGCGGACCGGCGTGCCGCGATCGTGCTCGACGGGCTCGGTCTCGGCGCGCTCCGGCACGACCGGGCGCTCGGTTCCCTCTCCGGCGGGCAGCGCGGCCGGCTGGCGCTGGCCGCGCTGCTGGTCCGGCGCCCTTCGGCACTGCTGCTGGACGAGCCGACCAACCATCTCGACGACGGCGCCGCCGCGTTCCTGGAGGAGCAGGTACGCGGTCTGCCCGGGGTCGTCGTGGTGGCCAGCCACGACCGGGCCTTCCTCGACGCCGTCTGCACTGATCTGGTCGATCTCGACCC
Source organism: Streptomyces sp. NBC_00012 (assembly GCF_045040875.1). Classification (NCBI taxonomy): domain Bacteria; kingdom Bacillati; phylum Actinomycetota; class Actinomycetes; order Kitasatosporales; family Streptomycetaceae; genus Streptomyces; species Streptomyces sp. NBC_00012. Next base: position 1,101,911 of record NZ_CP108310.1, read on the forward strand.
GGCCGTGGACGGCCCGGTCCGCTACGGCGGCAACTACAGCGCTTACCTGGCCGAGAAGCGTGCCGAGCGGGAGCGCTGGGAACGGCGGTACGCCGAGGAACAGGAGGAGCTGGCGGCGCTGCGCCACTCGGCCGGTGTGACCGCGCACCGCGTAGCGCCAGACCGGGGGCGGCGCGACAACGAGAAGATGGGTTACGGCCACCGGGGCGGCCGGGTGCAGAGCCAGGTCTCGCGGCGGGTGCGCAATGCCACCCGCAGGCTGGACGGGCTGGAGCGCAGCCGGATCGGTGAGCCGCCGCAGCCGCTGCGCTTCCACGGGACCGCTCTCGCCGTCACCGCGCCCGCCGAGGATCTGGTGGAGGACGCCCTCGTCTCCCTGCGCGATGTGCATGTGCCGGGCCGGCTGACCGTCGAGCGCCTGGACGTACCGGCGACCGGGCGCCTCCTCGTCACGGGAGGCAACGGCACGGGCAAGTCGACACTGCTGTCCGTGCTCGCCGGGCGGCTCGCGACCGAGGGCGACGTACGACGGCGGCAGGGGCTGACAGTGGGACTGCTGGCCCAGGACACCGTGTTCGGCAGGCCCGACCGGACCGGGCGTGAGACCTACGAGTGCTCGCTCGGCGCCGATCGGGCCGAGGCGGTCCCGCTGGGCTCGCTGGGTCTGCTGCACGAGGCGGATCTGGACAAGCCGGTCGGCCGGCTGTCGGTCGGTCAGCGCCGCCGGCTCGCGCTGGCGCTCCTGGTGGCGCGTCCGCCGGAGCTGCTGCTGCTCGATGAGCCCACGAACCACTTGTCCCCGCGGCTGTGCGACGAGCTGGAGGACGCCCTGGGCACGGGGGCCGGCGCGATCGTGCTGGCCAGCCACGACCGTTGGCTGCGCGGGCGCTGGCAGGGACGCGAGATCCGGCTGGGCTCCGGCGGGTAGCTGTGGACGGCAATTGCGGGCGAGGGCACGGGGAGGGCCGCCGGTCCGGTGGGGGGCGAATCTTGCCGCCCCCGCCGGTCCGGTGGGGGCGGGGGCAAATCTTGCCGACCCGATAGTCACCTGCCAGAATGGTGATGTGAATCTGGATCACGTCTTCGTATGCGGAAACCCGGCGCTCGACTTCGCCGCGACACTCCGGGCACGGCGCTCGGTGCGGTTCGAGATGTTCGTGACGCCGGAGCGGCTGCGGGCGTGGTACCTGGAATCCGGCATCGTCGACGCGGTCTCCCCGGGCGACCGGGCCGACGTCGATCGCGCGACGACCGTACGGGAGGCCGTCTACCGACTGGTCACGTCCCGCCGGCTCGGCGAGGAGTACGACGACGAGGCACTGGACGTACTGAACGGCGCGGCACGCAAGCCCCCCGCGACACCGCAGCTCACCGCCTCGGGGCGCTGGACGGAAGCGACGCCGGACGAAGCCCTGTCCACCGTGGCACGCCATGCGGTCGAGCTCCTGAGCGGGCCGGACGTACCCCTGCTCAAGGAGTGCGGCAATCCCGAGTGCACCCGTATCTACATCGACCGCTCCCGGGGCATGCGACGGCAGTGGTGCGGCATGGAGTCCTGCGGGAACAAGATCAAGGCGGCCGCCTACCGCGCACGCAAGAAGAGCGCGCACACCACGGCCGCCACGCGGTAACGGCCGGCCGGAGGAACAGGGCGGAGGCGGGCCCGGCCGAAGCCGGGGATCCGGGGCGTCCCCGCTCGGCCTTCGACCTCGCCGCAGCCAAGCCCGAACCGTCCGGCCCGGAGCCGGAGACCGTTCCGGCCTACCTGGCCGATGCCGGCGACCACGACGCCCTGCCCGACGCCTTTCTGGACGCACACGGCGATTGGGAGAAGCGGCGGACCTGGTCGGACGAGACAACCCACGCCATCCACGAGTCCCAGTTCCAGTTGGACCGGTTTGGGCTCGACCTCCCGCGCGTGCGGGAGATCGCGTCGCAGATGGATGGGGGCACGGTCATCAAGCACGTCCGCCGAACAGCCCGTATCGGAACCGGCTTTGTGCGGCCTCGGTTCCGAAATGGTCTCTGCCCTCGACCGGCTCAGTGAGCCGGTCGAGGGCAGAGAGCAGGCTCAGCCGGGGGTGACGGTATACGTGAAGGACTGGGAGGAGTCACTGCCGCCGGGGCCGGTGACGGTGACGGGGACCGTGCCCGTGCCGCCTGGGGAGTAGGCGACGATGGTGCTGTCGTCGATGATGTTGTAGGAGGTTGAGTCGGGGCCGTACGACACATCGACGACATCGCTCAGGTTGGTGCCGGTGATGTTGGAGGCCGTTCCGCCGTAGTCCGGTCCGGTGATGGGAGTCATGCCGGTCACCGTCGGGGCGCCCACATAGGTGAAGGTGAGCCCGTTGGTGGTGCCGCCCTTGGTCGTGACACTGACTCCGACGATCTGGGGGGTGGTCACGGGCGGCACCGTGACGTTCAGCGTGGTGTCGTTCACCACTGTGGGAACCGCGGTGTTGGAGCCGAAGGACATCGACGTGGCCGTCGTCAGACTCGCACCGGTGAGGGTGACCGGGATGCCGCCGAGTGGCCCCACGGTCGCACTGAGACTCGATTTGGACGGGAACGTGATGTAGTAGTACCAGACCGGGGATGTCGTGCCGCCCGGCGTGGTGACGATGACCTGGGCCGCGGCATTGTTCGAGGGTGCCACAGCGGTGATCTGGGTGGCGCTGTCGACCACGAACCCGGCCGACTTGGTTCCGAACTGCACACTGGTGGCGCCCGTGAAGTTCGTTCCGGTGATGACGACCTGGTTACCACCTGAGGTGGGTCCCTGGTTCGGATTCAGAGTGACCACGACGCTTCTCCTTCGCACTGCGTGCTTTCTTCCCGGAAAAGGCGACCCCGCATGCGGAAGTACGACTGGGCCTATGAGCGTCGGCGCCATATCAGTGAAGGCGGATCCTCGCGCAGGGCATCCCTTGTACGAAAACTGAACCAGGCATTCCACGAATGAAGTAGGGCTCATATGATGCAATCAGTGGTGAATGCTATAATATGAATTACTTCCTGAAGTGGCGAACTGTGCGCCCGAGCGCCCCGGTTGACCCCTTATATCGAGTCACGGCGGGTGGGACGATCCATGGAACACATGGAATCGACTCCTGAGATCATGAGCGCCAGGTTATTGAATCCCAGGCCCTGGACTCCTCAACTCGCTCTGACACTCACCGAATCCGGGAGTTCGGTCGGGAGGAGCCAGCATGTCCGCTTTGAAAGCCCCGCCGGTTGTCCAGCAGTTCGGGAGTCCCCCGGCCGCCGCCATGGCCGCCGCCGAAACGATCCCGGTAGGACCGGCACCCCACTCCATCGCCATGCGGCCCGACGGTCTGCGCGCCTATGTGACCAACTCGGGTGCCGACACGTTGAGCGTGATCGACACCGCTGCCGGTGCTGTCACCACCATCAGCGTGGGGGCCGGCCCGTGGGACGTGGCGGTCACCCCCGACGGTCTGCTCGTCTACGTGACGAAGCCCGGCTCGGGGACCGTCGGCATCGTCAGCACGGCCACCAACACCCTCATCGGTACCGTCAGCGGCCTCACCGCGCCGCGCGGGCTGGCCGTCACGCCCGACGGAGCCCATCTCTACGTCGCGAACTCCGGCGCCCATACGGTGAGCGTCATCAGCACTGCCACCAACGCCGTCACCGCCACCATCACCGTGGGGAACAGCCCACAGGCCGTCACAATCCGTCCCGACGGGCTGCGCGTCTACGTCACCAACTCCGCCGACGGCACCGTGAGCGTGATCAACACGCTCAGCAACACGGTCACGGCCACTGTGACCGGCTTCAACGTGCCCCTGGGCGTGGCTGTCACCCCCGACGGGGCCCACCTGTACGTGGCGAACTCCGGCGGCACCACCGTGAGCGTCATCAGCACGGCCACCAACACCGTCACCGCCACCATCACCGTCGCGACCAGCCCGGTCTATCTGACCGTCTCCCCCGACGGGACACTCGTCTACGCGACAATGACCGGCGCGGGTTCGCTGACGGTGATCAACCCGAGTGCCAACACCGTCGCCGAAACGCTCCCAGGCTTCGTCGAGCCCCACGAAGTGGCGACCACACCGGACGGTGGCTACCTCTACGTCGTCGACCACGGCAACAACACGGTCGGTATTCTGAGAAGGCCCGCCAGCATCTCCCCCAACATCGGCCCCCGTGGCGGCGGAACGACTGTGATCATCAAAGGCCGGGGCTTCCTCGGGACCACCGCCGTCCGCTTCGGGACTCGGCAGGCCAAGAGCTTCGCCGTGGTGAGCAACACCACGCTGACTGCCATCACCCCTTCCACCATCAGATCATCCGTACCGATCACCGTGACCGCCAGCGGCGGAACAGCGATCATCGGCCATTTCTTCTACCGACGGCTGCCTGTCCTGACCCAGATCTCCTCATCCGTCGGATCGACGAACGGGGGAAACGTCCTCACCCTCACCGGACTCCGATTCATCGGTCTCAAGTACGTGTGGTTCGGCACCGCCACGGCCGTCGCCACCGTCCTTTCCGACACCGCGCTCACCGTCACCGTCCCGGCATCGCCCCTCGCCCACACCGTCCCCGTCTACCTGGTCAACCCAGGAGGCGTCTCCAACAGCCTCTCCTACACCTATGCCGACACCCCCACGATCACCGGCATCAGCCCATCCTCGGGGCCGCGCACCGGAAGCCGCATCGTGAACATCAACGGCACCTCTCTGTCCCAGGTCAACCACATCACCTTCGGCGGCGTCCCGGCCCTCTCGTTCAAGGTCATGTCCGCCAACAAGGTCCAGTCGGTCACACCGCCGACGGCCACACCCGGCCCCGTGGCCGTGGTCGTGACGACCTCCGCCGGCGCCACGTCCACATCCCCCGCTCCGTACACATACACCTGACAGCAGCCGGCTGAAGCTTCTCGACGCGCCGGCCCTGCAGTTCCGAACCGTTGCCGCTTAGGTCGCGCGGATAGGGGCGGTGTTGGTACCCCGGCAGCAGTACAGGCACAGGTCTTGACGATCATGAAGTTGCAACGCTCCGTGATCACCGGGGAGACCTGTGCCTGCACTGCCATCATGGCTGGCCGAACCGCTCTGGAGCCAATTCGCCGCCCTGCTGCCCGAGCGGCCGGAATATCACCCGGACCATCCGCTGGGCTGCCACCGCCCGCGGATCAGCGACCGGATCGTCTTCGACAAGCTGCTGCAGTTCCTGCGGTTCGGCTGCTCCTACCAGGCGATCGCCGACACGATCTGCTCGGCCACCACGATCCGCACCCGCCGCGACGAGTGGATCCGGCTTGGCATCTTCGCCCGGCTCAAACAGATCGCGCTGGAGTCCTACGACCGCATCGTCGGCCTCGTCCTCGACCAGATCGCCGTCGACGGCTCCATCACCAAAGCCCCCGGCGGCGGTGAAGCCGCCGGACGCTCCCCGGTCGCCCGCGGCAAACAGGGCCTGAAACGCTCTGGAATGACGGACGGTTACGGCATTCCGCTGGGCCGCGTTCTGGCTGGAGCGAACCGTCACGACTCCCCGCTGCTCGCCCCGACCCTGGACCGCCTGGACGACCTGGGGCCGCTGCCCGACGGCATTACCGTGCACCTGGACGCTGGCTACGACTCGGACAAGACCCGCGCCCTGCTCGACGAACGCGGCCTGCACGGCCGCATCGCGCACAAGGGTGAGAAGGCACCGATCCAGGCAAGCCAGCGGTGGCATGTCGAACGGACCCACGCCTGGATCGGTGCCTTCTGCCGCCTCGCCCGCTGCTACGAGCGCCGGGCCACCGTCATCGACGCTTTCTTCGACCTGGCCGACACCATCATCACTGTGCGCAGCCTGATCCGTCAGGCATGGACAACCCACCGATGGGACGAACGCCCGAACCGCCGCCCATGACCACACGCCTATCCGCGCGGCCTCTTAGAGTTCCGCCCATGACGACAATAGACAGGGCAACACCGGTGGTTGCATTCACCGGCGCCGTCAAGGAGTTCGGCGCGGTACGCGCCGTCGACGGGCTCGATCTCACCATCGGACCGGGTGAGAGGGTCGCCCTCCTCGGTCGCAACGGCGCGGGCAAGTCGACGGCGATCGGCCTGCTGCTGGGTCTGGACGACCCGACCTCCGGCACGGTGGAACTCTTCGGGCGGGCCCCGAGCCATGCGGTGAGCGACGGCCGGGTCGGCGCGATGCTGCAGGATTCCAAGCCGGTTTCCCGGGTGACGGTGCGTGAACTGGTGTCCTTCGTGACCCGTACGTATCCGAACCCGATGGCAGTCGACGAGGCGCTCGAGCTGGCGGGCCTGACCGAGCTGGCCGGCCGGCGCGCGGACAAGCTCTCCGGTGGCCAGGCCCAGCGGGTCGCCTTCGCGGTCGCGCTGGCCGGGGACCCCGATCTGCTGGTGCTGGACGAGCCGACGGCCGCGCTCGACGTGGAGGCCCGCCGGCTGTTCTGGCAGTCGATGCGCGCATTCACCGACCGCGGCAAGACGGTGTTGTTCTCCACGCACTATCTGGAGGAGGCGGACCAGAACGCCGACCGGATCGTCGTCATCGACCGCGGTCGGCTGATCGCCGACGGCAGCGGCGCCGACATCAAGCACACGGTGGGGTCCAGCATGGTCTCCTTCACCGCGCCGGACGGGCCACTGCCGGACGAACTGGCCGCGCTGCCCGGTGTTCTGTCGGTCGAGGTCGTCGACGGCCGGGTGCGGCTGCGTACTTCGGACTCGGACGCGACAGTGAGTGCCCTGCCGGGCGTGATGACGCCACGGGGGGTCTCGAAGTCGCCCCGGCGGGCCTTGAGGACGCGTTCCTGGCCCTGACGGCGCACCACTCGGGTCGTGACGCGCGCCGCCCGTCCGCCCCCTCCGCCTCGTCCGGTTCCGCTGCCCAGACCCCGAAGGCAGGCGCGTGATGGCCAGTTCGATCGCCCTCGTTTCCAGCTACGTCAATCTTGAGCTGCGTCGTACGTTCCGTGACACGGGCTTCGTCATCTTCGGCATCGGCACTCCGGTGCTGATGTACATCATGTTCACCAATGTCGGCGGCGGTTCCGGCGGAACGGACGACTGGGCCGTGACCGCGATGGTGGGGCTGGCCGCGTACGGTGCGCTGAGCGCCGGGCTCAGCTCGGGCACGGCGGTCGCCGAGGACAAGGCCGTGGGCTGGCTGCGGCAGCTGCGGATCACGCCGCTGTCCCCGGCGCAGGTGGTCCTCGGGCGTGCGGTGACCGGCTCGCTGATGGTGCTTCCGGCAATCGTGGTGGTCCTGCTCACGGCCATGATCATCAACGGTGTGCGGCTGGATGCCTGGCAGTGGCTCGTGCTGACGCTGCTGCTGTGGGTCGGCTCACTGCCGTTCACCATGCTCGGGATCGCCAACGGCTACCAGCTCTCCTCCCAGACCACCAACGTCACGAACATCGTCTGCAACCTGGCGCTCGCGCTGGTCGGCGGGCTGTGGTTCCCCATCACCGAGTTCCCGGGCTGGATGGCCTCGGTGGCCAAGTGGACGCCGGGTTACCGCTTCGGCGAACTGGGCTGGAACACGACGGACGGCGTGGCGCCGAGCGTGACGGGCATCGCGGTGCTGGCGGCCTGGCTGCTGGTCTTCGGCGCGTACGCGGCCTATGCCTACCGCCGCTCGGGCCGCAAGGCGTAGGACTCGTATTCTCCGCTGCCACAGCCAGGTGCTGTAAGGCTTGCCGGGCAGCCGCTCCTTCTCTCCCGCGCCCGCGACCGCCCCCGAAGGAGCCCCACGCCAGGGCCTGGTCCTGTCCGCCGGAATACCGGCGGACAGGACCAGGAGGCCGGGCGGTCCCGGGTGCCGGGTCGGTGCCGGGCGATCCCGCCGGCTCGGCGGGCCTCCCCACCGCCATGCCGCAGCCCCCCGACGTCGCCCCTCGACACGGAATCCAGAGCGGCAAACCAGCCACGCGGTTTTCTTCCCTGCGGATGACCTCATCTGCACCACCGCACTACCGCCAGTAGTGGGGGCTGCCCGGAAAACCGCTCCCGGCGCCGCCGCCACCCGACCGGGTGACCCTCCGCGCCACCCGCGCGCGCCCGGGACCTGGCCCGCCCCTCGCGAGCACGGAAAGCAAAGCCCTGGCGGGCGAGCGTGAGGGAACGGTAGAAGTTGAACGGGTGGTATGTATCTTTGGCGTCCCGCGAGGAACTCACACTTTCTCGCCACCGTCGTTTTGGGGGAAAGATGACTGCGGCAGCAACCCAGCTTGCTCACCCGCTCACGAACGAGGCACCCGTACGGGACGGCCAGACGGCTCCGGCGATCCCACCGCCGCTGTTCCGCTTCCCGTCCCTGACGACCACGGTGCCCAAGGAGTTCGTGCACCGGGCGGCCGTCGCCGAAGTCATACTCACCGATTGGAAGCGCGAGGACGACACCCACTTCAAGGTGACGGCCCAGTGGCCTCGCGGACACAGCTTCTTCAGCCCCATAGACGGCCACCACGACCCGCTGCTGGCAGCGGAAACGATCCGTCAGGTGGGCTCGCTCCTCGCGCACGCGGAGTTCGGCGTTCCGCTCGGCCATCAGTTCCTGATGTGGGGCCTCGAGTACGCGGTCGAGCCCGACCAGATCCTCATCGGCGACACACCCGCCGCCCTCGGCATCGACGTCATCTGCACCGAGGTGAAATGGCGCGGCGGCACCCTGGCCGGACTCCGCTACGAGGCCGTGATCCACCGTGACGGCAAGCCGGCCGTGCGGGGAAGCGCCTCCTACACCTGCACCACACCGGCCGTGTACCGCAGGCTTCGGGGCGGCCGCTGCACCCCTGAAGGCCCGTCCCAGCTCCCCCTCACGGCCCCCGTCTCACCCCGGAGCGTCGGACGCATGTCGCCCGTCGATGTGGTGCTCGCCCCCTCCAGGGGGACGAATCGCTGGCAGTTGAGAGCCGACACCCGCCACCACGTCCTCTTCGACCACCCGGTCGACCACGTTCCGGGCATGGTCCTCCTGGAAGCGGCCCGGCAGGCGGCGGCAGCAGCCCTCAGAAGTCCCACGATGCTGCCCATCGGCATCTCCAGCGAGTTCCACCGGTACGCCGAACTGGACACACCGTGCAGGATCCAGGCGCAGCACCTGCCAGGCACGGCCGATGGCGTGAATTCGGTCCTGGTGACCGGCCACCAGGACGGGAACCTCGTGTTCACCTCCACGGTGAAGGCGCTGTCGCCCGAGAGCTGATCCGCCCACACCGATGCCTTCACCCCTCAGGAGGCCACTTCGGCAGCGAAGGCATCCGCATGATCCCCGGCCCACTCTCCGAACGACCGGGGCGGCCGCCCGGTCACCTCACGGACCCCGTCCGCCACGGCCGCCTTGGCTCCGTCCCGCTGCCGCTGCGCACTGCTCAGCAACGCATCCGCGAGCTCGGGCGTGTAGCGGCGCAGCAGAGCGGCGTGCGCTTCCTCCGGACCCAGTTCCTCGAATCGCAGCGGCACCCCGAGCACCTGCGCGAGCAGCCGGGTCTGTTCCACCGCGCTGATCGCCTCCGGCCCGGTCAGCGTGTGCACCGCGCTCTCGTGTCCGCCCTCGGTGAGTGCCCGCACCGCCACCTCGGCGATGTCGGACGGGTCGACACACGCGTTGGCCGACGTTCCGTACAAGGCCCGCACCACGCGCTCCGAACGGACCGGCCCTGCCCACGACAGGCAGTTGGACATGAACGAACGAGGCCGCAGCACGGTCCACTCCATCCCGGACCGCCGCAGGAGATCCTCATTGGCACGCTGCCAACGGGTGATCAGGTCGTCGGCCCGCACATCGGTGACCGCCGCCGCGGACAGCTTCACGACGTGGCGCACCCCTGCCTCTCGCGCCGCCCGGAGAAAGACCGCATCGTCGTCGCCTGCGACCCGGTTCGTGACGAGGAAGGCCTTCCGTACCCCGAGCAACGCACGGGCCAGCGAGTCGGGATCGGCGTAGTCGGCGGCCACGGCCTCCGCCTCGGGCCGTGTGACCGTGATGCCTGCGGGGTTCCTCGTCATGAGCCGCAGCGGTACGCCTGGCGGGAAGGAACGCACCACTTCCCGGCCGACCGTCCCTGTCGCACCTGTCACCAGAATCATCGGCACATACCCTTTCCGTCCCGGCCTCCCGACAGGTTCCGGGGAACAGACCGCCGCGCCGCTGTTCGCGGTGTCACCGGCCCCATGGCGCGAATTGATCATGTTGTACCCCCATTCATTCTCGGAACCGATCGTTGTAAGATACAAACTAGCCGGTTTTTTTCGTGAGTTACGGTGTTCTTTGAGGCATCAACCGTGTAAGTGGAGGGGGCGAGAGTGGCGAAGCAGGATCGAGCCATCCGTACACGTCAGACGATCCTGTCGGCAGCGGCCAAGGTGTTCGAGAAGAACGGCTACCAGGCAGCCACGATCACCGAGATACTGGCCGAGGCCGGAGTCACCAAGGGTGCTTTGTACTTCCACTTCCAGTCCAAGGAAGAGCTGGCCCAAGGCGTCCTCGGCGAACAGGACCAGCGTCTGGCCGTCCCCGACCGTGCCTGCAAGACGCAGGAGGTTGTGGACGTCATCATGCTGCACGCCCACCGGCTGCAGACGAACCCCATGGTCCGCGCCGGCGTACGGCTGTCCCTGGACCAGCAGGCACACGATCTCGACCGCAGCGGCCCCTTCCTGAACTGGGGCGAGGTCTTGAGCGGGCTCCTGGAGAAGGCGCAGGCCCAGGGAGAGCTCCTCCCGCACATCTCGCCCCAGGAGACCTCCGACGTCCTGGTGGGCAGTTTCGCCGGCATCCAGGCGATGTCCCAGGCGCTCAGCAACTACCAGGACCTCGCCCAGCGGGTCTGCTTCCTGTTGCGGCACATCCTCCCCAACGTGGTGCTCTCGTCCGTCCTCGCCTCGGTGGACCTCTTGCCCACACGAGGGGTGGCGGTCTTCACCGAACTGGCCGAAGAGCTCGACAACAAGGTCGGCGCCCCGGTCGGTTAGGGCCCGTCGACGGACCGGGACCGGACGGAAGACCTCAGGGTCTTGTCCGGATCAGGCCGACACTCTTTCCGGGGCCGGGGCCGCCACCGGCCCCGTGCTCGCGTCCGTCCCGAAGAACGCAGCCAGTGCGTCGGCCAGTGGTCCGCCGCCGTCCGACGCCCAGGCGACGTAGCCGTCGGGGCGCACGAGCAGCGCTGAACACGGCACGGCGTGCGTCGGCAGGCAATGGACCACGCGCAGGGACTGCTCCCAGGCCCGGGCCGTGTCCGCGTAGCGACCGGCGACGGCCCCGTCACTGTCGCCGAAGATCAGCAGGAGCGGTTCGCCGCCCTCCCCCAGCAGTCCGATCACATCCGACGGGCCCTTGTCGGTGGTCAGCTCGATATTGTGCAGAAAGGTTCCTTCTCGGGGGGAGCCGTAGCGGGGGTTCGTCGGGAGCACGGTGTCCTGGGCACTGATCATCCCGCTGAGGTAGTCATTGCCGCCGCCCGACTCCAGGAGCCCGTTGAAGAGCGTCCGCAAGGCGTCGAGTTCGGTGCCGGGGCGCATCAGCGCGACCTGGGCACGGGTGTTGTCGATGACCCGCTGGGCAGCGGGCCGACGTTCCGGGCCGTAGGTGGCGAGCAGTCCGTCGGCCGCGGCCCCCCGCACCACCAGGGCAAGCTTCCAGCTCAGGTTGAGGGCATCCAGCACGCCCGTGCTCAGCCCCTGCCCGCCGATCGGGAAGTGCACGTGCGCGGCGTCCCCGGCCAGGAAGCAGCGTCCGGCGCGGTACGTCCGTGCGAGCCGGGTGTAGTCGCTGAACCGGCTGAGCCAGCGCGGGGCGGTCATCGTGATGTCGCGTCCGGCGATCCACGAGGCCTCCTTGCTCAACTCATGCAGGGTGAGCGGCAGATGACGGTGGGAAGAACCGTCCCCGCTGGCGAGCGCATGGATGAGGGTGCGGCCGTCGGGGCCGCTCTTGGCTACGAGCCAGCCCCTGGGCGTACGGTGCCAGCCCACCGGAACGGTCTCCTCGTCCGGGATGCGGACCATGCCCGTCATCACGGACATGGTCGGTGAGTTGACGTCGGAGGTGATTCCCGCCAACTCTCGGACCGTGCTGCGGGCCCCGTCCGCCCCCACCACGTACGCGACCGTGAACGTCCTGAGTCCCTCGGGACTATCAGCGGTGACCCGTACCTCATTGTGATCCTGCACCATGTCCGTCACCCGGTGCTCGCGCAGCACTCGCGCGCCGTTGGACCGAGCCCGGGCCTCGAAGAACCGTTCGAGTTCGACCTGGGGGGACTTGAGGATCGGGTCGGGTTCCGTCTCCGGGGCGGTGATGGACAGACCCGGAATGCCCGCGAAATGGAAGGGCATGGTGGCCGTCCGGCCGGTGGCCCCGGACGCCGACTCGAAGAAGTAGCCACGCCGGGCCAGGCACTGCACCGCCCGGGCGTGGAGCGTGGTGGCCTTGGGCCGTTCGGAGGTGGCGGCCTCGGACTCGAGGACCACCGTGTCCACACCCTGCGCGGCCAGCTCCGCCGCGGCCAGCATGCCGACCGGGCCTCCCCCGACCACCATCACCTGTGCACGTATTCGGCCGGTCATCCTGGGCCTCCCCCACATTCATTCCGCCCGGAGCGTCCCCACGCCCCTGGTCATCAACGGACCACATACGGAAATGCAAGAGAGGACCTCGGCCCATCCAGAACGCTGGGGCGCCCCTCCGCCAGAAAAATATACCGGTTGGACGGTTGTTCCTTGCAACGCTGCCACCCTCATCGGAGCGGAAGCCTCACCGGAGAAGGGCGTGCTCCGCACCGAGCCGCGGTCAACGCGGGTACCCCTTCAACGGGCCCCGGGGCTGGGCACACCGTCTACAACGGGAGGGTTATGCCCATTTCCTGCATCGCGGGGGAAGGGGGCCCGCCCTCGGAACGGGCGGTCTTGCGCCCCTTGCGGCCGGGCGTCAACGTGCGTGGGTCAACGGCCTCGGCCGGCGCTCCGATGGCGTACAGGCCGTCAGGGGCGCTGTCGCGGTCGTGCGGCAGCAGCCAGAAGACCCGGCGGCGGAAGGTACCGGACGAGCGCGACGGCTTGGCCTGCGGCCCCAGCTGGGTGTACCCGACCATGCGACCGTCGCGGTGGTAGGCAGGCTTCCCCCGACGGGTCGGCAACCGGTCGAGGCTCTGTCGTACGTAGTCGAGATCGCCGATGTCCTCGAGCCAGACGAGGTCGACTTCATGGCTGATCTCGTCCTCTGCGATGAGGGCGCTCATGCTGTCTCCTGATCAGCGAGCAGTCCAATGCCCGGGTAGTACTTCCGCTGGTTGGACAGGATCATCTCCTTGGGCGATGCCAGCCCCACCGCTTCGCGAACCCTGGCCGCAAAGGCTCGCGACGAGACGGCCGGGGCACCCTCATTGTGACACCAGGACTTGTAGGCCGCGTAGAGCGTCGCTTGTTCCGCTCTCAGATCGGGGTCGACCCTGCAGGATTCACTCAGGAACCGCCCGGTATGGTCCTCGGTCTCGGCGTAGGCCGTCGTGGCGATACGGACCCGTTCGGGACCGGTCAGGACCTTCTCACCGGCCAAGTACCGGCGGGCACCCTCGATGAGCCAGTTGAGGATGCCCGGCCCCTCCTCGGTGACGAGGATGTCCGCCAGGTTGTCGATCTTGCGGTCGTCGGAGACGACGCGTTCGAACGGGATGAGCCGCATGCGCCGCCAGAACGCGAAGCCTCCGGTGCCGACTTCCGGTCGGTGGTTGCCCAGCAGCCAGAGCTTGTGCGTCGGCTCGAAACTGAAGAAGTCCTGCCGCATGCGCCGTGCCTTGATGCGGTCACCACCGGTCAGGAGCTTGACCCTGGCCTCGTCGAACTTGTCCCCGGGCTTGACCTCGCTGCACACGATGACCCGACGGCCGTGCAGTTCGGCCAGGTCGGTGGGATGCCCCTCGTAGGGACGGGCCATCAGGAAGCCGGGCGGCGCGGCGTCGGCGTAGTCGCCGAGCAGTTTCATCAGGACGTCGAGCAGCACCGACTTCCCGTTCTTGCCAGAACCGAATAGGAAGGGCATGACCTGCCCGCCGACATCACCGGTGATGGAGTAACCGAGCAGCAGGTGCAGAAAATCGACCATCTCCGCGCCGGCGTCGTCCTCACCGAAGGTGTCGGTGAGGAACCGGTGCCAGCGCGGCGTGGGCATGGGCTGCGGCGCCGCGCTGGTGGAGCGGGAGTGGAAGTCCTTGTTCGGGTCAGGTGTCCGGATCAGCCCTGTGTGCAGATCGATGATCCCGGCAGGGGTGCACAGCGCGTACGGATCAGCGTCCAGCCGCGCGGCGTTGAGCACCATGCCGGGGGCGGCCTTGGCCTGCGTGAGCATCGCGTTCATGCCGCTGGTACTCAGTGCGCGGCTGCGGTGGCGGTGCAGTGCCGCGCCGGTGTACACACCGCGCGGATCGGTGGCGGCGATACTTTCGGCCAGGTCCCCGGCAGCCCAGATCACCGTGTCGTCCTCGTCGCTCTGCCAACGGGTGCTGTCCCATCGGTACCAGCCGAGGCCCGGGACGTGGCGGTAGTCGTTGGCGTACAACTTGACGAACAGCTTGGCGTTGCCGCGGTCGGTGAGTGTGTCCGGCAGCAGCCCCTCCGCAGTCGCCTCGCCGACCGGGAGCCGATCCGCTGCGGGCTCGCCGTCCTGGGCCTGGGCAGCCCGCGGGGCGGGAACCTGCGCGAGGATCTGCGCGGCGACCGCCTGTGGGTCGAAGAGTGCGTTGTTGTCCCAGGAGATCACGCACGGCCTCCCGAGCACTGCGGGCGCAGCAAACCGGCGTTGAAGCCACTACGGATGATGGCTCCGTAACGGCGGGCCTGCCCGGGACGCGCGCGCTCCGCCGCCTCGCTCAGCGCCTGCTCGGCCGCAGCCTCCGAGAGGTGACCGTCGGCCACCAGCCACCCGGCGGTGTACGCGGCATGGTTGAGCTTCGCGGAGAAGGCAGCGCCACCCGGAACAGCCGCACAGGCAGTCACCTCTCCCAGAGCTCCGGAGAAGGCCCCGCCGGCCGGGCCGCGGCCCCCGCCCGCAGCGATGACCGCCTGACGCGCCCGGGGCGGGACAGGTCGCGGAGCGGGCACATCCGCAGGCGGAAGGTGCCCGGTGCGGGCCAGTTCGTGCGCCAGCCAGTTCGGAAGCGCCGCGGGCTCGTTCATCGGACCGACCGCCGTGTAGATCCCGGCGGCCGCGACGGTGCCCGGAACGACGGTGTACCCGCCATGGGCTCGGACATCGACCTGCCAGGCCAGGGCGCGGGAGCTGTTCGAACCGGTGGAGCACTGCCAACGGTGGCTGCCACGAGCGCGGTACCACACGTGAAGGCCCCCGGACGGCGTGCGTACACGCAAGGTCGTTTCGTCGTCCGCCGGGCTCACCGCACCCCGCAGCGCGGCCAGCACTCCCAGCGTGTGGAATCCGTTGGCCAGTCCGCCCAGATCCACGCTGCGGGGAATCGGGATGCCCGGCAGCAGCAGGTCCCGGTCCGGGGGCTGCTGTCCGTGCGCGTCGATGTCGATGACGACGAGGTTGGCGGGCCCACAGGCGACCCCGACCCCGAGGCCGGGGTGGGTGGACCACCATTGCTCGATGCGGGCGAAGTCCAGTGTGGCCGCGTGGAGTCCATGGCACCAGCGGCCGGCCTGGAGGCAGGCACACCCGCTGGGGTTGTGGCCGGGCCGGCGGCACTCCTCACAGTCCGCCGTCGGCGTCCCGCGTCCCGGTACCAGTGGATGAACCGGCCAGCCGCGGCTGGCACACCACCTGGCTAGGGCAACACCCGACGGAACGGCTGCGGGCAAGCATCCGTACTGCCCTGAGTCGCTGCATGAAACGTCCAGCTCATGAGCCATGCGCACCCCCGACCAGCGACCAAAGCGACTCAATGATGAACATAGATTATCGAAGGCTGCGGTGACCGAGGGGGTTCCTGGGAAGAAACAGTTTCATCATGCCGGAGCGAGGGCAATCCACTCGACCAGTGAGCCATCAGCGACCGAAGCGTCTGCGCGCCAGCGACTCGGAGCGCTTCGGTCGCTGCTCCAGCAGCTTCGAAAAACCCCAGGTCAGAAGCGTGCGGAGGCCAGAACAGCGACTGAAGCGACTCAACGCCTCTATATATGACGCACACGCGCACACGCGAATGTCTTCATATATCCGATCTTACGGTCGCTTCAGTCGCTGTTCTTCATGTAAAATCGCTCTGACCTGGGGTTTTTCTGAAGACTCAGCAAGCGACCAAGCTGCTCTTCGGTCGCTTCTTTTCAGTCGCTGCTCTTCGACTGCCTTGCATCGGTCGCTTTGTTTCGGTCGTCGGCCCCAGCGACTCAGCGTCTGAATCCGCCCCGGGAACGGCGACAGCGACTGGTCCGGACCCGGAGTACACATGACCGGAGCGACCGAAGCGACCGAAGCGACCGAAGCGACTCAAGCGACTCTGGATCGCGCTTATAGGCAGGCACGACATGCCTTCTACTGGGCAAGCAGCACGGAGACGAAATCCGGATCCAGGCCGGGACCAGAGTCGCTTCGGTCGCTCCGTGTTCCGGATCCTGGAGACACCGGGCACGGAGGCCTGCCCCGTCCAGGAGCGCTTTTACCCGGGGTGCCCGTGAGACGCCAACTCTGCCAACCGCTCATTCCAGGACACCCGTTCCGGTGCGGCGACCAGGTTCGCCCGAGCCCGGGCCAGGTCCGTCAGGAATTCTCCCAGCAAGTCCCGTGCCACGCGGTGACGCGCACTCGCCCCGGCCTTCTCCGCGGCTTTCCGCCGTGTCTCCGGTGTGGAGTGCCGGTCCGTCTTCCTCAAGGCCACCTGGTAGACCCTCTCGGCAGCGTCATCCGCCGACTCGCTTACGGCCAGGCACTGCAGTGCCCGGTGACGCCGCTGTCGTAGCAGTTCCTCGGCCAGCTGCTGCAGCTCGTGAGCCCGCACTCCCGGATCGGCGGAGGCGTCGGACGTCTGTGCGTGCTGGACGAGGCTCCGGGTGTCCCGTTCGACCTGTGCCGTCATCTCCGCCACGGCTCGAAGATCCAGCGGGTCAACACGCAACGCGACAACGAGGTCCACAGCCTGGCCGATCAGGTCGTCCGTCCGCTTCCGGAACGCGCACACCGGGCACTCCCCCGCGCTGTCGGGCAGGCCGCAGTCCCGGCAGGCCATCGCCGCGCGCGCGTCCTCCGCTGCTGCCAATTCCTGTCGGCGCTGCTCCGCGGCCGTACGCCGCAGGACGTGGCCCTGGGCATCGGCTTCGTGGCGAACGGCCTGAATGGCCGCCTTCGAGCGGAAAGCATCCCGCAGCCGCCGCTCGACTTCCGCGCGCCGCAGCTCGGGGGAGGCTGCTGCGAGCTGTACGGCAACGGTGGCTGCGATGGAGCGGCGCGTCGATCGTCGATCGTCGATCAGGCACGCGCAGCTTTCACAGGGTCCGCCGCTGCCCATCCGGTAGCCGTCGTCGCACAGATGCGACCAGCAGCCGGAACGCTGAGGAAGCCCTCGATGCAACAGCCAGCCGGTCAACTGCTCCACCGCATGGGGTCCCTGCCGGTCGATGCGTCGAGCCAGCCGTGCGGCCAGAGCCCGAGCCGCGAACACGGGGCCGACGATCCCGCTCAGACGGACAAGCTCGGAACGTACGGCATTGGCAAGCCACTTGGCCGTCGAGATCCGGGGAATGCGGGCCCACAAGTGGGCTACCGGAGCCAACGCCTCGGCAAGATCCAGCGGAACCTCCGCCACCCGTACGAAGGCCGCGCTGCGGGTCCCGCTCCGTTGCTTCAGAAGGCCCTCCGGCTTGTCCCCGCGAAGCGGGCCGGTTCCGGAAGAATCCTCGCCCGCGTACGCGCGTTCCCGCCGACGGCCCTCACCCTCGACGGCAGAGCCGGAAAAGACCTTACGATCACCCGCAGAAGACCTGGAGAGATCAGCCACAGGTGCGTGGGCAGTGTGGAGGTCTGCACAAGCAGACCGGCCCGACAGCTCCTCAGAACCTCCGCTGACCTGCCCGTTCACGGAACGGGCGGTCGGCTGATCCCCGAATGCACAATCGTCGGCCGCCAGGAGCAGATTCTCCAGACTCTCCTGTGCCCAGCCTTCGCCAGACAACGCCGCCTCCGCCACCCCGGCATCCGGTTCGGCGCATCGCGAGCACAGCCCGTTGTCCGCCGCCACGTCTTCGGCCACCGGTGAAGCCTCATCGACGTCTACGGGAGCCACCGCTTTCCGAACCCGAGCATGCGCGGCCGCCACAGCCGGCACCCGCAGCCGATCGCGACCAGGCTGCTCCGTGTCCTGCAGCTCCAGGTGACCGGCAGCCACCAGGCGGTCCACGACCCCTGCCGCAGCGCCGACCGAACAGCCGAGGAGCCGGGCCACCGTCGTGTCGGCCCGCCGCCCCCCCCTGGGAACTCGCCCCGGAGCCATGCGTACGCGGCCGTCCCTGCGGGCCTCGAGCGAGAGCAACAGCATGGCCAAACGGTCCGTCGGGGCGCCTCTCCCCCGGCGTTGCGCCATGAACCCCGGCGGCGTCGCCGCTCTGCCCGGAGGCGACCACCCCGGACACGTCACCGCCTCGCAGAACCGCAGCAGCGTTGCCAACTCCCGTTTGTTCAGCATGGCCAGAGGCCGACCGTCAGCTGCTGCCCGCGCTTCGCGAAGCGGCAACAACTCCAGGCGGAGCCCTTCCGTCTGTCCCTCATCGGTCCGCTTCGGCTTGCACAGCACGGCATCGGTCGCCTTCAGTCCGGGAACTGCGGTGTGACCGACGTGCGAGAGCGAACAACCCAACCAGCCGCCGACGTCGCGGGAGGCCATGTCCACCACCGCGGACCCCGCCGGTGCCTTCGCCAGCAACACCACCGCGGCCAGTTTGACGAGATCGCTTCGCCCGGCCAGTCGAGAGTCCTTGAGCAACGAATGAACGGCCGACGCAAGCACCGTATGCATCGCAGGGGACAGCGCCAGTGGCTCATTCGCCTGGCCATCACCCGAGGAATCCGAGGCCGAGGTGTCTCTAGCGCGCGGGATCCAGCGGGATGTATCTGCCCGGGAGGGCGCGGGTGGGAAAGGGGCCGGGAGGTGCCGTGCATCATCGGCTTCGGGCACGACTGATCCAGCCCTCGGACGGGTAGCTATGATCTGCTCCTGTCGAGGAGAAAGAGGGCGTAGTCCATCGCAACCGGGGCTTGCTGGTTCATGGCGCAACAGCCGGGTGTGCGACGCGATTTCAGTGAGGAATTGGAGTCGTGCTCACCTCTTCGACGGAGCAGTGGAGCCCGGGACCGCAGATCCCGGGCCGAGCTGTTTCATCACATCCTTCGTCGGCGCTGTTCCGGCTGGAGCAGCGCCGACGAAGGGGGTCGGGCCGAAGACAGGTGAAGGCCGGCAACGCACAGCACCCCACGCTCCTGCGCTTGCCTACGAAGCGCTCCTGAGGCTGTGCGGCTGATCATTTCGCGCCTGGGCCGAAGTGTTTGAGTTGAGGCCCGAACTCGTTGAGAAGACTCGTGGAATCGAGGGGACGCCTGACAAGGCCTCCACCGGGGAGCACGTAGAGCTCAGCCCATGGCGATCGCGTGTCCGCACTCCGCCATTCGATGAGACGGATATTCGAGTCCGGGTGCTGGGCGGCGACATGCTGGACAACCTTCGCGTGCGCGGCTTCATCCAGCGGAGCGGCAGCGGATGCGAACACGGTGACCTGCTGGGGAACGGTACTGAAAGTGCGCAGGCAGACAGCGGTTGAGTCGTCCACCGTGACCGTGGTTTCCATGATCTGGCGAGGCCAGTGGAAGAGGGTCTCCAGGTTCGGAGGGAGTTCGGCGATCCACTCCCCGAGCGGCACTGCCACGAACATCGAGCGTTGGCGATTCAGCACGAAAGCCGAGTGCGCTCCTGGCTCATGGGTGACTTCCACTCCATCCGGCGCTACCCAGAGGATGGAGTCCAACCGCGTGGCCGGGTCCCGTGCCGCTGCGCGTGCGGCGTTGACCGCAAGCGACTGCCACGGTTCCATCACCCGCGCCTCGCTCCTGGATCTGCTCTTGCCGGGCCACATCAGTTGGTCCACGAAGGCGAACACGCGTACGACGATCAGGTCCTCACCGTCGAGGGTGCTCGGATTGATCAGGCCGAGTGCCACGGCCTTGGTGACCCAGGAGCGATTGAGCTTGGCGGTATTCGCGAGAACAGCAGGCTGCACGTAGGCGGACAAGACGTCTCCAGCGCGTGAGTGTCCTTCTGGCTGTGGATCACCGTAGCGCATTTGGGGCCGATTTCCGTGTCACGTCGCGACACGCTCTCCAGTGCGATTCCCCCCGCCTTCTCTGAGTTCGGCGAGATCTGTCCGTTTCTACTGGCCTAACTTCGTGTCACGTCGCGTCAAAGATATGGCAGAGGCGACAGCGTGACGATACGTACATACAAGGACGCATCAATACCTGCACACGCACCTATGTGCATGCCTACGGAGATCACTACAGACATGACTACGTACCTATCGGACTAGCTACTGACCTACCTACTGGCCTACCTACTGAGTGGCCTATGAATCCAGCTTCCGGTATCGCTGGACCCTGCTCGAACCAATACGGACAAGGCGAAGCGCCAACCTCTCCGCGAGAGGTTGGCGCTTCGCCTTGTCCGGCCGCCGTGGCCGCAGCTACTTCGTAGGGCCCAGCGGGCCTTCCTCCTCGAGGTCCCGGAGGAATCGGTCAAGTACTCCCGAGTAGACATGGACTGCGAGTCTGGGGTGACCGGCGATCCGCAGTTCGTTCGCGAGCGGCGAGGCAATCGCGTACACCTCGGCGCTCACTCGGTGGCTCGCCTGCTTGCCCGTGCCTACGTCGGAGTCGCGAGAGAGCAGGAACTCCTCCGCGAGCTCCAGCTGATTCGCGATGGTGCTGGGAAGGTAGAGGCACATCGCGGCATCGACGTACTGAGCGGCCGTGAACGTCTTCCTCGCCGACGTGGAGTCCTGGGCGACTCGCCGACTGAGGACCGTCACGAGATCCGGCGCGAACCTGAACGCGTGTGTCTGCCAGGACTGTTTGCCCATCTTGAGGTCCACGCGGCTGTTTCGCCACGACCTGTGAATGGCTTCATGGGCGGGACCGAGCTTCGGTCCCCCACGGGGTGACCCGGCGCGCTTCTTCCGTACAGCAGCCGTATCCACGCTGCTCTCCGCCCGGGAGGCAGGCTCAGAAACAACTCTGTCGGGCGTCGAGGCAGCAGTGCTGGACGGTGTTCCCTCGCGATCCGGAGCAGAAGCATCAATCACTCGCCAGAACGCGGGGCCGACCTCTGCGGCTCCGGCAACATCGGGGCCATCGGCATCAGTGTTGTCGCGAGCAGCGGTCCTGGCCTCCAAATCCGAGCCGTCGGCAGGGCGATCGGCAGGAGGTGCGGACAACTCGGCGCTACGAGGTGACCGATACGTGTGGGTCTCCCCCGGTGCAGGCTCCTTCGTACCCTGTCCTTCGACGGGCTGGCTGGGGGCCGGCACCACGCTCGTTGCCTGCAGACGGGGCGGCGGGGCCGGTGACTGTTCGGCCGACGCCTGAGGCAATGGGGCGGGAGCATCAGCCCCCGATGCTCCCTGCCCGAGCACCGACCTTGCGACCACGGTCTGGGCACCGGCAAGGGCAGGGTTGTTGAGGATGGAACCTGGAGGCCTGGGCTTGAGAGCTGCCCGCTTGGCAGCCTTCTTGGCCGGCTTCTTGACAGCTTTCTTGGCCGGGCCGTTCGTTCCCTGACCCTCGGGCTCAGGCATCTGCACTCTCCTCGACCAGGATCGGGTTGGCGATCGTCCACTTCTCGTGCGGCAGGTCGATGCGGTCCAGGATCTCTTCGACCACGGCCGTGTACTGCTTGCCGCATGCGTGGTTCGGGAACCGGACAACGGCGGGTTTGCCGTAGATGTAGGACTCCGAGATACGGGTGTCCTTGCGAACGTCGGTGAAGAAAGGGAACAGGCCCCGGCCCGGTTCAGCGTTGATCCCGTCGCCGACCATCCCGTTCCGGATGTCGACGTCCTGGTTGGTCCACTTCGACTCCGGATTGGAGCGGTTCAAGAGCGCCCCCAGGAGCTGCGGCTTGCACTCTCCCCCGGTGTTGGTCTCGACCGCGTGCGTTGCCGCGCTGAGGACGAGCGCCCCCTTGATGGACTGGTATTCCGGGATACAGATCGTCACCACGTAGTCAGCAGCGGCCAGGGCGACCGCGTTGAGGTGGGAGACGGCCGGCGGGGTGTCGATGAGAACGAAGTGGAAGCCTCGGGCTTCTGCCAGCAGCAGATGGCGGAGCGTGGCCGTCTGCTTGTACGGCTTGGTGACAAACGCGTTCTGCGCCGCCGACATGGAAGCTTCTTCCGAGGCCAGCAGGCAGAGGCGACCGTGCCCGTCGAAGCCTTCCAGGACTTCGTCGGTGCGATCGAACATGGCCTGCTGAAGGTGGGCCCGAGGGAAGTTCTGCAGAGCCATCTGAAGGATGTACCCGAGGGACCTCTGCAGCTCCTCCTCGGCTTCCTGCTCGTCCTCCTGGCCGCCGAGCGTGACTCCGAGCGCTGTTCCGGCCTGGGCCTGGGGCTCAAGGTCGACGATGAGGACGTTGTAGCCGGCCATCGCCAGCCGGGCGCCGAGGTTGACCGTGGTGGTCGTCTTGCCGACTCCACCCTTCTGCGTAGCGATCGCGATCACCGTCGGCGCGGGACTCGCTGGGCCACCGACAACATCGATGGGGTTCTCAAGCGTGCTGGTCATCGCGAATGCCTCCCGAACTGGGCGAGGGGGTAAGGGACCACGCTTTGGGCGTCGCTGTCGCGTCGCGTCACGTGTTCTGGCGGTATAGGGGCGGTGGTTGAAGACAAAGGGTGTACAGCTTAGGGATTTTGCCTGAGAAATCGGTCATCTTCAGGATGCATCGTGTGTCTGCTGTCGTGCCTGCGTGTCACGACGTGACACGGGGGCACGATAACACCAAGGCGCAGAGGAAGAGGGTGAGTGAGGCGAGATTCAGGTGTGTCGCACGAGTGCAGCATGTGCGGAGCACTGGAGCGAGGGAGTAGCGGTAGGACGTTCTTGCCGGGGGTGAACATGCAGGACGTCATCGGCGTACGCGCCTCATGCGGTGTGTGGGCAGGGGCTCCGGCGCGAGGCGCAGGGCAAAAATGTCGAAGAGGATTGCAGCATCAGTCGCAAGAATAGCGGGCGGTAGCGCGCGAGATTCAACGCGAGCGTCAGTCAGAACTCAGATGCAGTGACACGGAACAGCGCCGAACGACGAAGGCGCGCAGAAGAGGGTGCGTTGCGACAAGGCTGTTGGCACGCATCGAAACCAAGCGGTGAGCCGACGACTGTAGATGCATGCGTGCATACCTGAATGCCTACAGAGATACATGAATGCATGCCTGCGTACCTACCAACATGCCTACACGCCTACACACGTAGCTACCGACCTAGCTACCGGCGTACCTACAAAGAAACCTACGAAGGTGGATGGGTCGAGATACAGCAACGAGAGTGCGTCATAGGAACGTGAGGGGGTTGCATGCGTAGTGATGTACGTACGGGCGAGATGAGGTGGATCGATCGTTGAGAGCACTGATTCGGCAGTACGTGCCTCGCTCGATGAATGTGAGAGCAGTAGGAGGAGCACATGCGATCCGAGGCAGACGGGACTTAACGCCATTCCGACGGGGAGAAGAGGGGAACGAGCCTGTGTGGCTGGAGGATGTGCAAGATGCATCACGGGCTGCGTGGATTCGCAAGGACGTGCTTCAGGGAAAGCGTGAGTCGGACTCACGTGAACTGCATGCTGGCCAAGGACGGTTCATAGGACGGCACACAGCACAAGCGCACTCTCGCGAGTGAGGCCAAACTGTCTGGATGCGCTGACATCGAGACGTGCACCCAGCTGCTGCACGTGCGAAGCGAAGGATCCCGGCGAGTGCACGGGGTGCACGGGTGATGGGCAGGTTCACAGCCTGCCGACACCAGATCTGAACTGCGCAGAACGCAGGCGCTGAGAAAGTTGTAGAGCGTCGAGAGCAGCGGAGGCTCGTCCGCGTGATCGGGGCCGCGCCAGCGTACGACTTCAGTCCTCCGGTCGTGGTGAACCGGCTCCTGTCGTCGCCGATCTCGCCCAGAACGCGGGCACCGACCTGGGACCGATCCCGGGAAAGCTCAGCATGATCGCCGCATCCGGGTGTGACCGAAAGGCCTCCTCGGTGGCACGCGCCAGGTCATCGACCGCCTCGCAGGCCGCGTTCAGCTGCAGCAGCAGGGCCTGAGCCTGCTTGCCCTTGGCGTCCTCGACGAGGGGCAGCTGCCGCGGGCTTCCTGGCGGAAGAGCTGCTGAAGTCGTTCGGCGTCCGTTTCGATGCCCCGGCGGCGGCCGGCTCGCCGGAGCATGGCGGTCAGCTTCCACATCTGCGGCTTGGCGGCCAGGGCAGGTGTGGGCGCAACGGCGAGGATACGGCGGGCATCCGGGCGGGTCAGGGCTCCCGGCTTGTCCCTGAACGCCTCGATCATCGCCGGGAAGTACTCCCTCAGCAGGGACCGCAGCTGATTGGCGACCTGCTCCGGTTCCAGACCGCATCCTGCTGTGCGCGGGCCAGGCCGGAGACCGCCTGGGCCAGGTCGGTGTCGGCGGGCAGCGGGCGGTGCACTGGCGCGTCGGTGCGGATGATGTTCGCCAGGACCAGGGCGTCGCCGGGGTCCGACTTCTTGCGGCTGACTCCGATCCGTGGCGGTCGCGGTAGCGGGAGGCAGCCATCGGGTTGACCGCGTAGATCTTCCGGGGGCCCTGCCGCAGCGTGGCGACCAGCAGGCCGCGGCTGGTCTCGATGGCCACCGGGATCGGCGCCTCCGCCGTGTCGCCGTGCTCGGCCAGAAGGTCCAGCAGCAATCGGTAGCCGTCCAGGTCGTCGTTGATCCGGCACTTGGCCAGCAGCTTGCCGGGTGTCGTCGACGAGCGCGACGTCGTGGTGTCCCTCCGCCCAGTCGATCCCGCAGAACACGTCCATGGATTCCGCCCCTTCTCCGGTGCTGTTCTCGAAGGCGAGCACGCGGGGCCGCACGGCGCACTAATTCCAGGGCTCCAAGGCCCGCCACCTCATCAGCCGTGCGCGGCACCGCCGGACCGCACGGGCGCGCGTCGTGTCCAGAGCTCGAAGCTCGTGAGGAGATACGCGTCACCGTGCGGCAGCTCATCCAACGAGGATCCCGAACCCGACGGGCCCGTGGGGGCAGAACGTGCGAGGACCGGCCGGCGCCCAGCGCCACCAGTCTCTACCAAGACCTCGCACGGTCGGAGGTGTCGCAGGGGCCACCACGGCACCGACCGGACCACACACGTCCTGCCTGGGGCTGGACAACGCCGCCCCGGCCCATCAGAGACCCAGAACCTCTAATCACCAACGAACTAGAAGTGGCCTACCGGGGAGAACACATGACAGGACAGCACCTACGGAACTGGACTGCGCAGGAGTAGCCGAAGCGGCCCTTGATGCACACAGGTCACTTCGCCAAGCCGTTTCTGCACGTTCCCGATCACCCCGCAGGGTGAGGACGACCTGGGACTGGGCAGGGGGTGGCTTTACCGCGGTAAAGTCACCCCATCCGAGACGTATTAGATGCTACTAACGTGTCAATGCCACCATTGGTCTTGAGCGTTAGTAAGGTGTCTCCCATGAGTTCTCCAGCCAACGACCGCGAGAAGGTCGTCTCGAAACTGCCGGGATGGCTCCGGCAGAACCTCAAGGTCAGAGCCGCCCAGCACGGCATCGAGATTCAGACCGCGGTCGAGCAGGGCATTGCCGCATGGTGCGACCTGGCAACAGGCCTCAAGACCGTCGACACCAGAGGCGCAGACTCCTTCGCGACCTTCCTGCCAGACGGACAGTGGGACACCTTCCGGCAGGCTGCGACCGACCGCGGCGTCTCTCTCATCCAGGGCCTTGCCCAATCGGTGCAGCTGTGGCTCGACACTCACCACGCCCCCGACATCGAGCGCCCAAGCATCACGCGGCGCATCATCGTCTGCAATCAGAAGGGTGGCGTCGGCAAGACCGCGATCACAGCTGGAACCGGCGAAGCTCTGGCAGAGAATCCCAACGCCCTGCACCCAGTTCGCATCGCCAAACAGCTCGCGGCCGCAGCCGGAGAGGCAGGTCCTCTCGAGGTCGAGAATCTGCCCGGCCTCGGACTGCGGGTTCTGCTCGTCGACTTCGACCCCCAGTGCCACCTCACCAATCAGCTCGGGGCCACGCCCCTGCCCATGAACGGCGACAGCCTCACCAACCACATGGCCGGCGACCCGAAGGGCGACCTGCGAGACCTCGTCGTGTCGATCGACGAGGAGGTCTTCGAAGGGCGCCTCCACCTGTTGCCGGCATGTAGTGACGCCTTCCTCCTGGACGTCCGTCTCTCCGCGGTCCGGGCCCGCGAAGCGGCCCTGGAGCGCGCTCTTGCACCCCTGGAAGCCGATTTTGACGTCATCCTGGTCGACTGCCCGCCCAGCCTCGGCCTCAGCATGGACGCGGCCGCCTACTACGGGAGGCGCCGCGACGGCGAAGCACCCGGTCAGTCCGGTGCGCTGGTCGTGGTCCAGGCCGAAGACAGCAGCGCCGACGCATACGAACTCCTCACCGCCCAGTTCGAAGACTTGCGCAGCGACCTTGCCATCGAGATCGACTACCTCGGCATTGTCGTCAACCTTTACGACTCACGGCGCGGCTACATCGCAACGTCCTCACTCCAGGGCTGGGTCGACATAAAGGATCCGCGAGTCG
Organism: Streptomyces sp. NBC_00012; assembly: GCF_045040875.1. NCBI lineage: Bacteria > Bacillati > Actinomycetota > Actinomycetes > Kitasatosporales > Streptomycetaceae > Streptomyces > Streptomyces sp. NBC_00012. Next base: position 1,128,721 of record NZ_CP108310.1, read on the forward strand.
TCGGCCTCATCGGGGACCTCAAGGAACAGAAGGAAGCCGTCCGCGTGAAGCGGCCGCTGCTCGCGTACGCGCCACGAAGTCAGCAAGCAGTTGCCATGCGGGCGCTCGCACGGGAGGTCTCATGAGTAAGGCCGGCCAGCTCGGCACCGGACGTTTTGGCAATCCTCCTGGCGTCAGTGCACGGCGGCAGGCTGTGGCCGCAGCAACCGGAGCCGTCACTGTCGGAGCTTCCGACAGTCGCCTACGCACGATCCCTCTTGACCAACTCGTTCCGACCCGCTTCAACCCGCGTCGGAATTTTGGCTGCGACAGTGACCTGCTCGACTTCGGGTTGAAGCTGAAGAAGAAGCAGTTGCAGCCGGCAGTCGCCGTCACACGCGAGGCCTACCTCCGGCTGTGGGAGGGCGAAGCCGGCAGTGTCGGCACCGCCCGCTATGTCATCGCCAACGGCGAGCGACGCTATCGAGGCTCCCTGGCCGCTGGAATCGGCACCCTTGAGGTGGTCGTCGATGACGATGTGGCCAAGTCTCGGGCGGACTTCCTGGACGCTGTTCTCTCCGAGAACAATGACCGGGAAGACCTCGATCCGATAGAGCGTGCACTCGGCATTCAGACCATGGTCGAAGAGCTCGGCGGCAAGGCCAAAGTCGCGGAGCACTATGGCAAGTCCGGGGGCTGGGTGACTCAGCAGATGTACCTGCTCGACCTGGACCCTGAACTCCAAGCGCTGGTGAGTAGCGGGGATCTTCCGGTCCGTGAGACGCGCACCCTGGTGAAGCTTCCCCAGGAAGAGCAGCTGAGTGCCTGGCAGAACCGTGCCCTGGAGCGCGAGGAGGAGAGAGAGCGCCCCAGAATTCGCCGCCCCGCAACGGAACAGCCGCTGACACCTCCCGCGGCCCCCCACGCAGTCTTTACCGCGGTAAAGACTGCGCCGGCCGCCCCGCAGGAGTCCGTGGCCTTGCCTCCTGTTGAGGACTCGGTCCGGGAGGCGGGTGTACCGGTACCAGTGGCCTTCCGGTCTGCCGCTCACACGGCACCGCCAGGTCCGCAGCCCGAGGTGTCTCAGGGGCCCAACGCGGCGGAGACCCCCCTCCTCGAAACGCAGGTCCAGCCTCATGCAGCTGGTGAAGTCTTGTCTCCCTTTGTGCCCAGGGCGACAGACTCTTCGGCTCCGCAGCGACCTGCGATCAAGATGCCTTGGCACGACGGCAAGGCCGTTGCCGATCTGGTGTTCCGGAAGATGACACCTGAGCAGCGTCAGTCGATGCTGCTCAGGCTCGGTGAGCTGGAGGGGACGGCACTGCCCAACAAGCAGGTATGAGGGCCGCTTCCCAGCTCCAGCCCTTCATGCCCCGTTCTCCTGCCGATGTGCGGGGGAGCGGGGCCTCTTTGTCCTACGGTCGGATCGCCGATGGTGCAGACCACGGACACCGTGGCGACGGCCGGGACACTCCAGCCGTGTCCCAGTGAGGTGGCCGCGAGGAACCCGAGGTAGGACGCGGCGAGTACCACGCCTGCGAGAGCCAGCACGGTCCGCCGGGAAAGGCGGGACATCAGGACGGTGACCAGAACCTGCAGGGTGACCACGAGCATGGTGTTGGCCACGAAGATGGCTGCCGACCACACCGGGGATGCGTGCAACTGTGTCACCAGGACCAGCGGGAGCGCGATTTTCGGGGACGTTGAGGCAGAAGACGTAGACCACGTTGGCGGCCAGCAGCGCGCGCATCCGAGGTGCGGGCCCGTCGGCCCTGTCTTGGCCGAAATAGCGGCCGGATGCGCGCGCAGGTGGACCGACCATGCCAAGGCTGCCGCAGCGAGATAGGCGAGCCCGGTGACGGCTGCCAGCGCCTGCAATGCGGTGGTGCCGCCCGCCATGACGGCGCTGGGGGCCGACCTGCTGGCGGCCGTACTGCGCTGAGTAGCTTCGGTCTGCCAGAACGCGGGCGGCCGCCGCCTTCGCGACAACGTCCGACTCGGCAGGCGCCGTGCAGTACCGGCGCGACCGCCGGCTGCCCTCGGGCAGCCGGGCAGCGAACTGGCTGCACCGCCGGACGTTCCTCCTGGCCATATCCCCAGGGGACATCCTGTCCGGCCGTGCGGGCCAGTGCCTGTCACTCCTCGTCGATCGCGTCCTCGTCGCGAAGCGGACGCAGACCGCCGGGCCGGTCGGGGAGCTGGAAAGAGTAGCGGCCGAGCACGTTGACGTGGTGCCGGACGAACGGGAAGAGGCGGGCGATGTCCTCGTCGCGGACGTCGAAGCCCTCGGCGCGGAGCTGGGGGACGGCGGCGTCCATGTACCGGGTGTTGAGCAGAACAGGGCGTTGAGGACGAGGCCGAGGCGCCGATCTGGTCATATCCGAACTAGTCCAGCTCAGGGTCAGGTCCGCCTGCGAGCCGACGTTCACGACGGAAAGTAGTCGTGAAGGAGTTGGGTGGGCGCGTTCCGTCGGGCGTGTCGATCGCGTCGGCGCCGTGCGCTTCGCGGTCTTACTGCGAGAACGCGTAGGTCCGGACAGGGGCGAGGTGCAGTTCGTAGGGCCCGAAGCAGTCGGCCGCGAGGGTCGCGACCGGAGCACCGCAAGGGCAGGCCCGGTTGAGTCCCTCGTCGCCGGTCGGTCCGCAGCACCCAGTGCTGTTCTCCCAGTTGGGCAGTGGCTGAAGGCCGGCGGCGTCGTCGGGGTGCACCAGCACTGTCTTTCGGCCGCCCGCTGAAATGACGAAGCCTTCTTCCCAGCAGATTCGCGGTCCCCGCGACTGAGCCGGCTTCGGGTTCTTCTGAGCCTCCTGCACGACGTAGGGGGGTCCCCAGGGCTCGGGATCGATCGCGTGGCTGGCGGCCCCGCGGAACGGTGGAAGGTGCCCGGCGTTTCTCCTTGTCCCGGTCGCGCTCGCCGACGAGTTCTTCGCGAACACCTGCTTGCTTCGCAGCATCCGGTGGAACTGCTCCAGCACGCAGAACGTGTACGTCTTCCAGTCCACCGTGCCCGGCTCCAGGTGAGGGGCCGAGAGCACCAGGCGCCGCCACGAGCCGGCCCGGCCGGTGTCGATCTCGGCCGGGCCGGCCTTCTTGCGGCCCATGAGGTCCGGCAGCGACTTCAACGCGGTAAGGACCGGGAGCCCTTCCGGGGTGGTGCCGAAGTCGACGACCGCGACCAGGAGCTTGAGGAAGGGCCGGACCGTACCGAAGCGGCTGCCCAGCATGGCCCGCCACGCCTCGTCCGCGTCGGAGTCCAGCGGCGGGGGCAGCTCGAACAGCGCGGCGATCGCGGCGGCCAGCTCGTGCCGGGCACGACCGCCTCGATCCGCTCCCACATCGCCTCGAACGACTCCACCTTCGGGCCGGTGACCTCCCCGGCCGCCGCGTCGAACAGCGCCTTCGGGCCTTCCCCCGTCGTCCAGGCCAGCGCGTCCACCCACTCCCGCGACTCGGCCTGCGCCTCGGTGAACTCCCGGTACTCCAGGACCCGCCGCAGCTCACGCACATGCTCCAGCCGGGGTCCCCGCTCGCCGTACGCCTTCAGCACCGACGGATCACCGATGCCGAGCTACTCGGCGAGGTAGTCCACGACCTCCGCCGGCACGTCCGTCGGGTCGTCCAGGAACATCCCGAGATAGCTCGCGGTCACGAGCCTGGGCCCCGAAGAACAGGTGAAGTGCCTTCCACAGGCCCCTATCGCCGTCGCCGACGACCAACTCCGGGTCTCACATGTCCAGGCGGCGCCAATCGCGCAGCTGCTCGTTGAGTCCCTGTTTCAGTCCCTCGGAAAAAGCGCAGCTCAGGGGCGTCTGAGCTGTCTGAACAGGGGACTGAAGGGACTGAAGGGACTGAAAACTCCAGTTCCTGTCATCACGGGTGCGCGTACATGTGGACGCGCGAGAAACAAGGCTTCTATCGTGAGCAGTTCATAACTGCGACTTTGAGTCCCTTCAGTCCCTCGGTTGAGTCCTGAATGCCCTGTGACCTGCGTTTTTCTATGAGGGACTGAACGGGGACCAAAAGGCGACTCCGGCCTTCCGTCCCTCCCGGCGTACCTGGCCAGGACCCGACACGCCCGGCCGACCGGCCTGAGCGGCTGCTGGGCCAAGATGCAGGCACCGCAACCTCCCAGGTGGTGAAAGGGACTGAAGGGACCCAAGTCGGGAAGCGGCTACCCCCCGGCCCAGACCGCTGATGTAGGCTCTGATCTCATTGGAAATCTCAGTCCCTTCGGTCCCTCGTCTGGCGGTGGCACCGCTGTGACCTGGTCTTTTATCAAAGGGACTGAGCAGGCTCTCAGCCCCTCGGCAAGGAAGATCAGCGTGCCGCGTCACAGTGAGACCAGCGATCCCCGCTCCAGGGGAACCGCCAGTCCCTACGACGTTGCCCGCTGGTGCGCCGGAAACGGTTGGCCGGTGCACCCGCTGGCCCCGGGCCGCAAGACCCCGGCCGCCAACTGCCCGACGTGCCGCGACGAGCCCCACAGCCCTCAGAGCTGTCCCTGCCACTCCGTGGGCAGGTGGTGCCACGGCTTCCACGCGGCGACCACGAACACCGCTCTCCTGGACGCCTGGTGGGGCAGGTACCCCACGCTCGGAGTCGGGGTCTCCTGTGGTCCGGCAGGACTCGTCATCCTCGATATCGATGCTCACAGCGCTGAAGTGCCCGACCGGAACCGCCTCCTGCCCGGCATCCCGATTCACGAGGGCGTCAACCTGGCAGGCCTCGCCTCCGGGTTCGACACCATCGCGCTGCTGGCAGCCCTCCGCGGCCGACGCAGTCCCGCGGACGACGACTCGACCCTGCGCGTCCGGACTCCGTCAGGCGGACTGCACGTCTGGTACCGGACGCCCGCCGAAGGCCCGCGCTACCGCTCCTCGGTGGGCTCCAGCCCCAAGGTCGCCCTCGCCTGGCAAGTCGATGTCCGGTCCACCGGCGGCTACATCGTGACCCCCGCCACCCGCACCTCCGCCGGTACATACAGCCCGGTCGGCGCAGCCCGGCTCCCCGCCCCTCTGCCTGACTGGCTCGCCGTCGAACTCCGGCGCACGGGCCACCCGGTCGACCACAGGCCCACCCAAGCGCCGCCACCGCGCCCCGGGCCCCGGCGTCCGGCCCACCAGCGCGCCCACCGGCTCCTGGAACCGCTGCTCGACCAGGTGAAGGACTGCGCCGCCGCTCCTGAAGGCACCGCCTTCACCGAGAAACTCAACCGTGCCGCCTACACCGCCGGTGGTCTGGTCGCCTCCGGTCACCTCACCGACAGCCAGGCACGCGAGTTGCTGACCGCGGCCGCCGACGCCGCTCGGCCGCATCGAAGCCGCCACAGTCTTGCCGTCATCACCTCTGCCCTGTCCGCCGGCGCAAGCCGGCCGCTCCATTTCGAAGGACGTCCATGAGCAGCGCCGACAGCCCGCGCTTCGACGCCACTGCCGCGGCGCAGCAGATGCTCGATCTCGACGGCCAGGTGGAACACCCCGGCCTGCCTGCTCAGCAGGGAGCCGCCACCGTGGTCGTCCACGAGCCATCGACGCAGTCGGGCCGGCTCCCCGGACTGCTCACCGACCGCGGCAACGCCAAGCTGTTCGCGGTGATGTTCGGCGATCAGTTCCGCCATGTCGAAGGCCTTGGCTGGTACCACTGGGACCAGTACCGCTGGAAGCGCACCGGCGGCGAGAAGGCCGCGGTGTGGGCGGCGGGCGATCTGGCCGAGCAGATGCCCGCCACCGACCCGACCGGCCAGTTCAGCGAACGTGAACTCGCTTCCCACCGCCGACGTTCCATGTCGACCCCGGGCATCAAGGCGATGCTCACCCAGGCCAAGGCATCCCCGGCACTCGCTCTGGACCCCGACGTCCTGGACGGCGACCCCTACGCCCTGTGCACCCCGGCAGGCGTCGTCGACCTCCACACCGGCCACCTCCACAAGCCCGACCCCGAAGCCGACATGCACTCCCGGGCCACCAGCGTCGCCCCCGAGACGATGCCCACCCCACGTTGGCACCGCTTCCTCCACGACACCTTCGGCGACGATGCCAAGGGTGCGGAGACCATCCACTTCCTCCATCTGCTCCTCGGCTACTCCGTCACCGGCGACGTCGGCGCGCAGGTCCTGCCCTTCCTCTATGGCACCGGCGCCAACGGCAAGTCCGTGCTGCTCGACGTCATGACGCAGATCCTCGGCGACTACGCCCAGGCCGCCCCGCCCGGCTTCCTCATGGAGAAGGGCAAGTTCTCCGAGCACTCCACGGAACTCACCGAACTCCACGGCCGACGCATCGTCGTGTGCTCCGAACTGAAACCCAATGACAAGTTCGACGAATCACGGGTCAAGCTCCTGACCGGCGGCGACCGCATCATGGCCCGCCGCATGCGCCAGGACTTCTTCAGCTTCAACCCCACCCACAAACTCTGGCTGCTCGGCAACCACCGCCCTGAAGTCGGCACCGGCGGCCATGCCTTCTGGCGCCGGATCCGCTTGATCCCCTTCGAACGTGTCGTCCCCGCCGCTCGCAAGATCGACAACCTGGCCAAGGAACTCGTCCTGAGCGAAGGCCCCGGCATTCTGCAGTGGCTCATCGAAGGCGCCCAGCTCTACCTCGGTACCCGCGACCCGCTCGCCGGACCCGCCACCGTCCGCATCGCCACCGAGGCCTACGCCACCACCGAAGACCACATCGGCCGCTTCCTCACCGAATGCTGCACCACTGACAACGGCGACCTCCGCGTCGAGCAGGGCCTGCTGTACACCACCTACAGCAGCTGGTGCAGCGCCGGTGAAGGCATCCGCCCCGCCACCGCCCGCGCCTTCGCCACTCGCGTGCGACAGGAACTCTCCCTCGCCTCACCCGCCGACATGATGAAGTCCAGCGGCAAGAAGTACTACCCCGGCCTCGGACTTCTCACCGATGACGAGCCCCAGGCCGGCCATGCCTGACCAGAGCGCCCGACACAGATCTGCCAACCCGGCCTACCATGGGCGGGGTGCCCCCACCAGGGATCGTGCTCACCACATCCATCCAGGCCCACAACCGGCCGTAGACGACGAAAAGGGGCTGCAGCCATGAGCTCGCTGCTGAACGAGAGCGACCTCCGCCACGAGAGTGCCGTGGTGTGGCTGGAGAACCCCGACGACCTCGACTACGTACGCCAGGCGCTCGACAAGACCGCCCGCCGTCGCGGCAAGCCCCGCTACGAACGTGACGGACGCATGGTCGGCTACACCGAGCTCGACGCCCATGCCGAAGCCGACCCCGACAGCGGCCTCCAGCTCCGCCGGGTCTTCTTCCTCCTCCCGCACGACCGCGACGCCAACCCCGACGGGCCCTACCAGCAGGGCGCCCCGGGCGAAGCCGTCGATCCCCGCACCATCGAACCCAAGCGCGTGGGCGACAAAACCCCCCGCTCCCAGCGCGGCCCCGCCGCAGCGATAGCAGCCCCCAGCGCCTGAACCGCGGTGAGAGCGCGCGAAACGGACGGCAGGCATTTCGTCCCGGTGGGGGCGCAGTTCGCCGCCCCCGGGTTGGTGGACCTTGGTCGTGCCTCCGCCGAGGCGGCGGACGTCGTGGGGCGGGACCGTGGGTGCGGGGACCCCTGCCGAGGCGGTCGACCCCGGCCCCCCTCGCCGCCCGCATCAAGGGCTGCAAGACCCAGCGTCCCGAAGGCGGCTGTTCGACTCCGCCTATACGCCGCAGAGCTACCGGACCGTCTCGGGCCGGGTCTTCGACAGCGGCGTCACGGTCATGACATACGCGAGGATTCCATGATGAGGAACTTCAGTCGCTTCGGTCGCTGATCGGGGCGGTCCGTGCCCGAGCGCACCTGCCCGGGTACGGACCGCGGACCCAGCGTCGTCACCGGCTTCAGGAGCGGCCGGCCTCCCCGGTGGGACGCTCGCAGGGCTCGTGGCCGATGAGCCCTCCGCTGGCGATCGGAACCGTGGCGAGGAACTCCTCCGGCAGGTCGAACGCGTCGGCCAGGGCCATGGTGTGAGGGGCCAGCCGGGCGACGAGGCCGCTGATCGTGGGCCACAGCGCGCGGACGTGATCGGCCGTCATGTGGTTGTCGGCGAGCAACAGTCCGCTGTGTCCGTTGAGCTGCTGCAGCAGGAAGAGACAGCACAGCTCTTCGAGCACGCGGCGTGCCTCGGGCGTCCCGGCCCGGGCCGTGGCGGCCATGAAGGCGTCGGCCGCCTTGAGGCAGGCGTACGCCGAGACCATTTCCAGCGCGGGAGTGGATGCCTCGTTCCAGCGACCGAGCGGGTCGCCCGCGGGTCCCTGCCGTAGGGCGAGCTGTGCCCGGGACCGCCAGCCGGCGACGACTTCGGCCAGCAGCCCGCGCAGGAAGGACAGATCGGTCAACGGCCTGTCGCTCAACGGCCCGTCGCTCAGCGGGCTTTCGGTGGCGGTCCGGTCGTCGTTCTGCGACGCGAAGAGCATCTCGGCGGCGGCCTTCAGCCAGATCACCAGGTTGTCGCCCTCGGCCGTGATGCCGCCCTCCACGTTCAGCGGCAGGTCGGATATGCCGTTGGCGGGAAAGAGGCCCTGGGCGCCGCACCGCTCACGGGACTCGGTGGTGATGGCGCGGGCCTGCCAGGTGATCCAGCCCTTGGCCACGGCCACCAGGCGTGCGGCCTCCTCCTGGTCCTCAAGGCCGTGCCCGATCCATTGGGCCAGCGCGGACCGGTGCAGGAAGCTCATGGCGTAGGCCAGTGCCAGGGAGTGCAGGAGCCGGCTGTGATGGCTGCGGTGCTCCATCAGCGGTACGCGCAGCCCGCGTCTGGACCCGCTGATCTGCCGCGAGTAGGCGTGCCGCACAGCGATGACCAGGGAGGCGCGCGCCATGCCGAGGGTTCCGGCGCTCATGCAGAGCTTGCCGGTGGTGACGCGGGCGATGGACTGCAGGAACCGCCTGCGCCGGCTGCCCAGGGTGCTGGTGAACGTGCCGTCGGCGTCGATGCGTCCGTGGTCGGCCTGGAGCAGGGCCTCGCGATCCAGCCGGACCTGGTCGAACGTCGTGAGGCAGTGGTCGACCGGGGTGCCGGTGCGGTCCGGCAGCCGGCGCACGTGGACCCCGGGCAGGTGGCCCTTGTCGTCGCTCAGTGGCGTGAGGAAGAGGTAGACGCCCTGGTCCTCGCCGTCGATCAGCAGTCGCGCGGCCACGACGGCGGTCTTGGGGCCGCCGGTGAGGCTGGTGTTCGGCATGAACTTCTGGGCCCCGGTGGTGGGCGTGTTCAGGATGAACTCGCCGGTGGCGCGGTCGAGTTCGGCCGTCGTCTGCAGGGCCGGGGCGTCGTTGCCGTGGCTCAGTTCCGTGCACAGGAACGTGCCTGTGCTGCTCATCGAGGTGAACTCGGACAGGTCCTGGCCGGCCCCGTCGTGGTCGAGCAGGCTGCCGAGAAAGAGGTTGTAGTGGATGCTCGCCAGAGTGCACAGGCCGCCGTCGACGACCCCTGTCCACTCGTGCAGCGCGGCGAGCAGCTCCGGATCGCGAGCCAGCTGCTCGGGCGAGTCGGTCGCCTCGTTGACCTGGCGGAGACGGTCGTAGGAGAGCGCGACACGCTGCTCGGGCGTCAGACCTGGCTGATGGTGAAACATTTCCTTGGTGAGCAGGCCGCGCCAAGTGGCGTGCACGGCGGCCTGGTTGTCCCCGAAGAGGAGCCGGGTGAGTTCCCTGTCGAGGGCCATGGAGGGCTCAGGCGGTGACTGCGTGGTCAGGTCGCGGTCCGGGCCGAGCGGCAGCACCGGGGTCCCGGAGGGAAGGGGGCCGGGCAGGGTCGCAGTTGTCATGAAATTCCCCGTTGAGATGAGATACGCGGCTGGTGGAAGCCGGGAAGCCCCGGCAAACGTACTGAACCGGTCTATCTGTATGGCTCATCTTCCATGCCTCGGGGCGCGGGGGGAAGTCTTGAAAAACCGATTGATCGGTTTTAAAGTGGCACTCGCTTACGCCGCCGACCATGCGGACGGACCAGAATTCGCGGTGTACCAGGCCCTGCCCACCAATGTGGGCGGAAGCGATAGGTATATCTGCGTGCAGAATAATACCGACTGGTATTTTCTGACGGAGGTAGAACGGTGGCGTTGCAGGAACGTGCGATCCGGACGCGCAGGGCGATCCTCGTGGCCGCGGCCGAAGTGTTCGACGAAGTCGGATACGAGGCGGCGACCATCTCCGAGATCCTGAAGAGGTCCGGGCTGACGAGGGGTGCCCTGTACTTCCACTTCGGTTCAAAGGAGGAGCTGGCCCAGGGAGTGCTGGCCGTGCAGGTCGAGGCACTCCCGCCGGTCCCGAAGCAGGAGTTCAAGCTGCAGGAGTCCCTGGACGAGGCCCTGTTGCTGGCCCATCTGCTCAGGCGGGAGACCGGTGACCCCATTGTCCGCGGCAGCGTGCGGCTGACCGTCGACCAGGGGGCGACCCAGGGTGGACTCGACACGCGGGTGCCGATGAATGCCTGGGTCAAGCACACCCGTGCCCTGCTGGACGAGGCGAAGGCGAATGGCGAGCTGCTGCCGCACGTCAACACGCTGAGCCTCGCGAAGCTGGCGGTCGGGGCGTTCACCGGGATCCAGGTGCTGTCCAACATCATGACCGAGCGTGAGGACATGCCGGAAAGGGTGACTGACCTCTACCGGAATTTGATGGCGGCCACCGCGGCGCCCTCGGTGCTCTCCCACCTGGACTTCGGCCCCGACCGGGGCATGTGGGTCTACCAGGAGGCCATGAAGTTCCGGAACGCCGAAGCGGATCCGGAGGCCGTCCAGGACGCCATGTGATGCGTCGAGGGGGGGCAGGTACGACGGCGTTCCCACTGTGGGACGTCGGCACGAAGTAGCCATCCACAAGGGGGAGAACAGATGGAAACGAATGCCTGCCCATACGCTCTCGACGTGCTCGGACGCGACCTGAACGGCGAAGCCGCGATGCTGCAGCGCTCCGGACCCGCCGCCGAGGTCGAGCTGCCCGGGGGCGTGCTCGCCTGGGCGATCACCCGACAGCGGTACGTCAAGCAGTTGCTGACGGACCCGAGGGTGTCCAAAGACGCCCGGCAGCACTGGCCGGCGTTCGTCGAGGGACGAATCTCCGACGACTGGCCGCTCTATCCGTGGGTGGCCAACGAGAACATGCTCTTCGCCTACGGTGAGAAGCACACCCGTCTGCGCCGGCTGATCGCCCGCGCGTTCACGATGCGGCGCACGAAGTCCCTGCGCCCCCGCATAGAGGCGATCACCGCCGAACTCCTCGACGGCCTGGCGCTGCTGCCCGCCGGACAGCCCCTCGACCTGCGTGCCCAGTACGCCAAGCCGCTGCCCCTGCGGGTCATATGCGAGCTCTTCGGAGTCACGGAGGACCTCAGACAGCCGCTGTGCACCGCGCTGGACATGGTGTTCAGCACGTCCGCGGCCGCGGAGGAGATGGCCGCGGCCCAGGTGGAGGTCTTCGGGATGCTGGCCGATCTGGTGCGGCAGAAGCAGGAAAGCCCCGCCGACGACCTGACGTCCGCCCTGATCGCGGCCCGCGACGAGGATCAGACGCTGAGCGAACAGGAGCTGCTCGGCACGCTCTACTTGATGATCGCGGCCGGCCAGGAGACGACGTGCACGCTGATCAACAACGCGATGGGCGCGCTGCTCGCCGACCCGGCGCAGCTGGACCACGTGCGGGCCGGGCGCGCCGACTGGAGCGACGTCATCGCCGAGACCATGCGCAGCCGTAACCCCGCGGCCTACTCGCCCATGCGCTTCGCGGTGGACGACATAGATCTGGACGGTGTGTTGATCCGCAAGGGGGACCCGATCATAGTCTCCTTCAGCGCCGCGAACATCGATCCCGAGCAGCAGGGCGAGGACGCCACCCGCTTCGACCTGCTACGACCCGGCTGGCGTGAGCACATAGGGTTCGGGCACGGCGTCCACTTCTGCATGGGGGCTTCGCTGGCCAAGCTGGAGACCACGATCGCGCTGGCCGGACTCTTCGAGCGCTTCCCGCAGGTGCGGCTCGCCGTCGCGGCGGAGGAGATCGATCCCGTGCCGTCCTTCATCGTCAACGGATACGACTCGCTGCCCGTGCTGCTGGGGGAGCCCGCGGAAGGCTGACCCGGGTGGATCTTCTGCCTCTGAGGGCTCCGTCGACGGCACACCGGCGCGGAGCCCTCAGAGAGCACGGGCGGTTCGGTTCCCGAAAGAAAACCGTCCGTCCGGCTTGTTTGAGGGGCAGGGCTGCCGTCTTCGTTCGAGCGTCCCTCGACGGATGCTCCGGCGCCATGAGGCCGCCGCATGACTGGGCGCCCGTACGCGCTGTTCGGCCACAGCATGGGTGCCATCGTCGGCTTCGAGGTGGCGCGCCGCCTGGAGGACGCGGGCCGCGGCCCCGTCGAGCTGTTCGCCTCCGGCAGCCGTGCCTCCTCCGTGGAGCAGGCCCCGGCATTGCGCTAGATCGTGTCGTCAACCTGCCGGATGCCGCGCGGCATCCGGCACGCACGCTCGCGGCGTCGTCCGGGTCGTGCAGGGGCCCGCGCCCGTGCCCCTGCACAAAGCCCCGGGCAAGTCCGTCCAGTTCCGGCTGATCGGCGTTCGAGTCGTCGTCGGCACAGTCGTCAACTGCCGGGGGCGCGCGCCCGACAGACCGGCGCGCGGCTCATCGCAGTATGTCCGCAGGCGCCCGAGTCCGCAGGAGCCCGAAGGGGCTGATCCGCGTCACCATGGCCGTCGCAGCCGCCACCACGCTGGACCGGGCCGCCGTCGGCGCGGCCGGTTCTCCCGCCTGTCCGGCCGCCTTGCCGACCGCCGACCGGCGTGCCGCACGGCTCGAAGTGCTCCTCGGCGACCCCTACGCCCCCGACAGCCCGCACGGCCTGACCACCCTGTCCGGCGCTGTTGCCCGGGGAAGGACACACGAACAGAAGGAAGTGTTGCTGGAGCGGTTCGGGCTGAACGCCGAATGCGTACCTGTCGCGGACGGCGGGCGGCTGACCAGGGCCGATCTGCTGGCCAAGGTGCTGCGCCCGGTGTTCCGCCGTGACGTGGCCCTCGGGATCGCCAGCAGGCACCGCCCCAGTGCAGGCCGCCGGTGGCACCCGCCGGCGCGCGGACCCTCGCAGCGCTGCTGCCGGGCGGCGGCCTGCTGCTGGACGGCCGGGCCGAAGCCGCCCCCGGCGGAGACCGTGCCCGGCTGTCGTACCGGTTCGCCGCCTCCGGGCTCGCCGTCAAGTACACGGCGGCTGCCGCCCTCGGCACCGAACCCGCCGAGCTCGACCTCGCGTACACGCCGGGCGGCCTCCCTGGAAAGTCTCCGCCGCACACTCCCGTAACAAACCGACATGATGGTTTAATGGTGTCGGAGTTCGGCCGAGAGTGTCCGCGCTGTATCTCGGGTCACCGGCAGGGCGCCTCAGGTACAGGTCTGCCCGCAGTGCCTCCTGCGTGCGGACTCCCGTGACGTATCCGGCCCTCGTGGCGACCGCTTGTGCCCTCGGGGGCGAGGCGGGCCCGCTGCCGGGCGGCTGCCCCGCGATCAGGAGACTTCTCGACGGTGAAGCAGGAACGAGCGGCGCAGACTCGGAAGATGCTGATCCGGGCCGCCGGCGAGGAGTTCGCCCACGGGGGCTTCGATCCGGTGTCGCTCAACAGGATCAGCAAGCGGGCCGGTGTGAGCTACGGCGGACTGCACCACCACTTCACCGACAAGCGGGACCTGGCCAGGGCTGTCGTGTCGGAGGCCACAGCCGTCCTGCTCGGCGAGGTGTGCGCGGCTCCCGACCCCGGCCTCGGTGGTGACCGGCCCACTGCTCTGCGGCGGCTCATCGAGGCCACCTACCGGTTCGTGGCCCTGCTCGACCGGGACCCGGTGTTCAAGGCCGGGTTCGTTCTCACCCTGGACGGCTCGGTGCCCGACTTGGGGGAGAGCCTGCGCGAGCAGTGGCAGCACTGGGTCGAGGAGGCCCTGGTGGATGCCGAGCGGGCGCGGGAACTGGGTGAGGGAATCCACGGCGCGGATGTCGCGACGGCCGTGGTGGCGGCCACCGTGGGATTCGAGGTGCTGGCCGTGCGGGACCGCACCTGGCTGAAGCCGGATGTCGTCGCCCGTTTCTGGCGGTTGATCCTGCCGCGCGTCGCCTCGCCGGCGACGGCTGCTTCCCTGGACGCCGACGGCGGCCCGCCCCTCGGTTTCGAGCCGGCCGGGTGAGGAGGGAGGGGGCAGCGCCGCTCCCGGAACGACATAGAAAGAGTCACTGCGTTCTCTTATTGGGGTCGCTTCAGCGGGGATCGGGCTCGATTCGATAGTGAATGCGGTCGGTATAAGGCGCTTAGTCCGTTTCTCTGGCACGCTCTGCGTGTTGACAAACCGATCGTACAGTTTTTTACTTCGTCGAGAGGTTGCACAACGAACAGGGGAGATAGTTGTGGACATCGGGGTCTTGGGGGCTCTAGAGGTGAAGGTGCGGGGTGTGTCGATCACACCCACGGCGCCCAAGCCGCGGCAGGTGCTGGCGATGCTCGCCTCGCGAGTGGACCGTCTGGTGCCGGTGGAGGCGCTGACCGAGGAGCTGTGGGGCAGTCGCCCGCCGCGCAGCGCGCGCACCACACTGCAGACCTATGTGCTGCAGCTGCGGGAGCTGATCGCGGCCGCACTGGTCTCCCCGCAGGGGACGGGTGAGACCGTGCCGCAGGACACCGGGGCGAAGGACGTCCTGATGACGCTTCCTGGCGGTTACCGGCTGGCCGGCTCCGAAGGCGCCTGTGACGCCAGGGAGTTCGAGCTGCTCGCCGGGCGCGGCTACCGGGCCATGGACGCGGAGGACTTCACTCAGGCGTCCACGCTGCTGCGGCAGGCCCTCGGGCTGTGGTCGGGCGAGGCGTTCACCGACGTCCGCACGGGCCCGCAACTGCAGTCCGAGGCATGGCGGCTGGAGGAGTCCCGGCTGTGTGCCCTGGAGCAGTGCTTCGATGCGGAGCTGCGGCTCGGACGGCACCGTGAACTGCTGTCGGAGCTGACGGTGCTGGTGAACCGGCACGGCACCCACGAGAACCTGCACGCGCAGTTCATGCTCGCGCTGTACCGCTCCGGACGGCGCGGTGAGGCACTGCACGCCTACCAGCGCTTGCGGGCCACCCTCGTACGCGAACTGGGCATCGAACCCTCGGCGCACGTACGGCGGTTGCAGCGCTCCATCCTCATCGCGGCGCCCGACGCGCCCGCCTCTGTTCCCTCCCTGACCGGGTGAGCCGGCCTCGTCATCCTTTCGCCATACGGGTTCGAGACGGTCTTGAGCGGACTCCCTCGCGAGAGCCAGGGCCCGCGCGGCGAGTTCACCACGCGAGGCGATGCGCAGCGGGGGACCCGTCCCGCACCATTGCTCTACCACGGCCAGGTGAATCGGAGACTGGCCATCGTGTTCGGACAACTGCACCCCGCCCGGTCGGCATCCGTCGGTGACCTGCCCGAGGTCCTCGGCGCACTGCGCGAGATGCTCGCCAGGATCCTGCGCTGCGACCCGTCGGAGATCGAGGAGAAGGCCACCTTCCACGTCATGGGTCTCGACTCCATCCTCGGCGCCGAGTTCGCCGGAACGCAACGGATTCGAACCGCCCGCCGATGACCGGTACGGGCAGTGGACATTCGTCGAACTCGAACCCGCCCCCGACGTCCTCGCCGCGGTCGTGAGCCAGACCGGCCCCTTCACGCATCCCGTGATGCACCCGCGCCTCGGATTCCCCTGGCCGCGGGCGGCACCGCTGCGCATCACCCTGCCCGCACCGGCGGCGGCCGACCTGCTCCCGGCGGCCTGTGACCGCCCCTCGCCCTGCAGGGTCTCTTGAGCGAATTCTGGGCGGCACTCCAGCGATTCACGATGCCTTTTTCGTCGTTCGTCGAGTCCTGAATTCAGCTGTCCAAGACCGCTGGAGAAGAACTGGAGAATCGCGCGTGCACGCTCTGCGTCCCGCTAGCGTGCGAAGTACCAAGCGTGTGTGCCGACCGAGCGCATCTCGCCAAGAGCGGGGGAGAACATGAAGATTCAGGTACTGGGGCCGCTGAAGGCAGAAGTCAACGGCGGGTCGATCGTTCCCACGGCCAGCAAACCGCGTCAGCTCCTTTCCCTGATGGCCCTATATCGCGGACGTGTCGTGCCGGTGCAGACACTCATGGAGGAGATATGGGGAGTCGAGCCGCCGCTGAGCTCCCTCACCACGCTCCAGACCTACATCCTGCAGCTGCGCCGCCGCCTCGGTACCGCCATGGGCCCGGACGTCCCGGGGAACGCCAAGGACATCCTGGCCACCCGGCACGGCGGCTATGTGCTGCAGGTGCCCGAGGAATGCATCGACGTGCACCAGTACGAGCGACTGGTGGCGGAGGGACGCAACGCCTTCGAAGCCGGTGACGCTCTCCTCGCCTCCGACCGGTTCCGCGCGGCACTGGACCTGTGGGACGGCGCTGCCCTGGTGGACGTGCGCCTCGGACCGGTGCTCGACATCGAGGTCGTGCGACTCGAAGAGAGCCGCCTGGTCACCACCGAGCGCCGCATCGACGCCGACCTTCGCCTCGGCCGCCACGCCGAACTCCTCGGTGAACTACGTCAACTGACGATGCATCACCCACTGAACGAGGGTCTGCACGCCCAGTCCATCCTGGCGCAGTACCGCTCGGGCCGGCAGGCCGACGCGCTCGGAACCTATCGGGGGCTGTGCGGCCGGCTGCGCGAGGAGCTCGGTGTCGAGCCCGCCCCCCAGCTCCAGAGGCTGTACCAGGCGATGCTCACCACGGCCCCCCAGCTCGATATCCTGGCCGGCCCGCGCGGCGCCTCCACCTTCGACCTGTTCGCCGCCTGACCGCACGCGCGCCGTCCCGCAGCCGCCGTCCGCGGCGCTCAAGGCGCACTCGTCCCGCCCTCGAGCGACTGGGGGCACCCTCGGCCCAATGGCCTCTGCCCGCCGGTGCCCGAGGCCCGTGATGCCATGGGGCCACCCGCCCCGGGGCCGGGACCCGAAGGAGGGTGGACAGATGCCTGCCGAGCGGATGCGCTGTGCGCAGCACGACGTGGTGATCGCTGCCCCCGCGGGTGTGGTCTACGGGCTGGTCGCCGACGCCGCGCACTGGCCCCGGTACTTCCCGTCCGTCGTCCACGTCGAACAGCTGGAGTTCGACGGACGGCAGGCACGCCACCGCCTCTGGGACATCGCCGAGGGCCGGGTGCGCTCATGGACGACGCGCCTGGTCTTCTCGTCCGACCTGCGGCGCGTGGACTTCTGGCAGGAGCAGTCGGAACAGCCGCTGACGAGTATGCACGGCAGCTGGACCGTGGAAGCCATCGACGACAGGCGCACCCGGCTGACCCTGAGCCGCACCTTCACCGTCGCCCGGGACGACCCGGAGAGTGCCGCCTGGGCGGAGCACACCCTCGACACCACGACCCGTCTGGACCTGGCCGGTGTGCGCTGCCACGCGCAGCACTGGAGCGACCTCGACGAGCTCGTGCTCTCCTTCGAGGACTCCGTCCGTGTCGACGGACCTTCCGAGCTCGCCTACGACATGCTGTACCGGATACGGGACTGGCCCCGGTTCCTGCCCCAGGTCGCCCACATCGACGTACGGGAGGACCCGCCCGGCGTGCAACTGGTCCGGGCACAGACCCAAGAGGCGGACCACCTGCCCGCCCGGACCACCGAGGCCGTACGCATCTGCTTCCCCCACGCCGGACGCATCGTGTTCAAAAGGACCCTCCCGCCGGGTCCGCTGGCCGCCCACACCGGTGAGTGGTCCGTACTGCCGGACACGACGGGTGTAACTGTCACCGCCCAGCACCGTGCCGTCCTCGATCCGGACCTCTGCCCCGGCACGGACACCGCCCAGGTCCGGCGCCAGGTGCGGGAGAGTCTCGGCCGGGAGAGCGAAGCGGCACTCCAACTGGCCAAGCGGCACGCGGAGAGCGCGGTCCGGGTGTTGTGACCTGCGTGCCGCGGCGGAAGATCTGCCACGAGTACGACGAGAGACGCCCATGAAACCCGACACGCACACCCGAGACACACCCCGGCCCGCGCTCCTGCCCTGCGGCTGCGCCGACCGGGTGCAGAACCCGCGGTCGCGGCGACCTCGCGGTGCTCTTCCCCGACCGGGACGGCTGCCCGCCCACCACGGCCAGGGCGCTGTACGGCACGTTCCCCGCCTTCCGTACCGCCTTCGACACCCTGCTCGGCGCACTGGACTGCTGTCTGCCCGCACCGCTGGTCGCCGCGGTGTTCGCCCCCGCCCACGGAGTCGACGCCCAGCTGGTGGAGGACCCCCGGTACGGCAGAGCCGCTCTCTTCGGGTACCAGGACTGATGGCGGCCTTCCGCCAACTGCAGTTGCAGGGGCCCGAAATCGACTGGGACGGGCTCCCGGCATCGGGAACCGCTTCAGGGCCGCTCGAAGAATCCGGCCTCCGCCCGCTGAGTGCCTAGGCTTGCCGCGAGGACCGGGCAGTGAGCCGAGCACGAGGAGGCAGGCATGAGTCACCAGCACGCCACCGTGCACGTTCTTCCCGGCTCACCGCACCCGCGCGCCGCGGCGTACGACACCGTCGCCTTCACCGGGACCGGCCCGCGACCGGCGGCGACCGCGTGGAGCAGAGGCAGCGGCAGAAGGACAGCACGACAGGCCGCGCCTGGCCGCCACGGACCACGACCGACCACAACACACCACGAGAGGGGAGGGCGCACGGATGACCACCGACGGCCACCGCCCCTCCGACGCCCCCGTCCCCACGCCGGGTCGCCGATCCGTATCCGAACCGGGGACCGTGACCGTAACCGTCACCTTCGCCGGTACCTACCGCTCACGACAGGCCGTCGTGGAGGTGCGGGGCCCCCTGCCGACCGCCCTCCTCGGCGCCGTCACCGCACCTGCCGACCCCGGCCCGCCCGAAGTCATCGTCGGCACCGGCCCGACGGACGGCGCCCCCGGTAGCCCCGACTCCCTCCGCCTCACCGGGCGGGCCACGGTCCCGCCCGACCTCGTCGGCCCGCTCGCCGACCAGCTCACCCGCCCCCCGGCGCCGGCTCCCGCCCCGTACGCCCCGCACACCCCGTACGCACTGCACGGCGCAGCCACGACCGGCTCTCTGGAGACCTTCGCCGCCACACCTCTGCAACGCGACGTCCTCACCGATGCTCTCATCCACCCCGACCACCACGTGGAACAGCTCTCCTGGCGCTGGCACGGCCCGCTGGACACCGATCGCTTCACCGCGGCCTGGCAGTCCGTCTTCGACCGGGAGACCGTGCTGCGCGCCGCGTTCGTCTGGGACCCGCACCCCCAAGTCACCGTGCACCGCCACATTGCCCCAGAGGTCGTACGGCACCCGCACGGAACGTTCTCCGGCCGCGCCGCCCTGATGGAACACGAGCGCGGACGCGGCTTCGACCTGCGCCGCCCCGGGCTGCTGCGCGCCGCGCTCCTCGACGGAGCACCTCCGGGCACACCGGGCAACCCCCCGCCCACCTATGTCCTGCTCACCTACCACCGCGCCCTGCTCGACCACTGGAGCGTGCACACCCTGCTCCGCGAGTTCTACCGGGCCTACTGCGCCGACGGCCTCCTGCCCGGTGGCGAGCGCCGCCCCGACCTGCGCGACTACGTCCGCTGGCTGGAGGCCCAGGACCCCTCCGCCGCACGGGACTTCTGGTCCCGGGAGGCGGCGCGCCCCGCTGTGTGCATGCCGCGGGCCGCGTCCGGCGCCGTCACCGGACGGTCCGGCACCGGACGCACCCGCGTCCGGCTGACCCCCGACAACGCGGTGCGCCTGGCCGAGTGGGCGGCGCGACGGGGCATCACGGAGAGCGTCGCCGTGCACGCCGTGTGGGCGATGCTCCTGCACCGCGCGTCGGACGCGGGCGCGGAGCCCGCCCGGGTGCGCTTCGGCGTCACCGTCTCCGGCCGCGGCATCTTCCTCGGGGACATCGAGCGCACCCCCGGCCCCTTCGCCGGACCGCTGCCGGTGTCCGTCGAGGTCGACCCGCGCTCCACGGTGTCCGGGCTGCTGCGGGCCCTGCGGGATTGCGCCCTGGACGTGTCCGGGTACGAATGGGTCGCTGAGGGCCAGATCCGCGACTGGCTCGCGCGGGAACCGGCCACGACCGACACACCCGCGCCCTCGGATGCCTCGGGGTACTCACGAGAATCAGCGAACTCACGAGAATCAGCGAAATCAGGGGACTCAGAGAGCTCGGGGCACTCAGAGAGCCCATGGGATTCATGGGGCTCATGGGACTCAGGGGCCGCACTCACCGAGTCCCTGCTGGTCTTCGAGCAGCGCACGCACGGGCACGACGGCCTCGGCGCAGACCTGGCCGCGCGCGGCGTCCGCGTGGACGCACCTGACATCTCCCCGGCCCGCACTCCGGTCCCGATCAGCATCGTCGTCCACCACGACGATCAGGGCGGCCTGGTCCTGACGTCCGTGCACGACCGCGCCCGCCTCGACGACGCCCGGGCGGGCGCACTGCTGGCGCACAGCGCCCAGCTGCTGCGCGAACTGCCCGAAACCGAGGGGCAGCCGGTGACCGTCGCCGAACTCCTCGACGGCCTGCCCGGCATGGACCCGCCGCGCCTGCACGAACGCCCCGGCGCCCCGTCCGGACCGAGCGGAGTGCTGACCACGCTGAGGGCGGCGGCCGGGCCCCGCGCCGGAACCGCCTGCCTGGTCATCACGCCCGGCACACCGGCCTTCTGGCTCACCGCACTGATCCACGGCACCACCGGAGCGCACGCCGTCGTGGCGTTGCACCCGACGCCGTACGGGACCCGGAGCTGTGTCACGGAGATCCGCCGCTATCTGCGCACCGCCGACGGTCACGGGCCCCTGGTGCTCGCCGGTCTCTCCGGCGCCGGCGCCCAGGCCTGCGACATCGCCCTGCGGCTCGCCGAGGACGGCGGTACGCCCCCGCCCGTGGTCCTGGCCGGCGGTGGCGCCGACGCCGTCGGCGCCCTGGCGCACGCGATCGAAAGCGCCTTGAGAAGGACTCAGGCCGGACTCGATCGACATCGAGGGAACAGTGATGCCCTGAGTGCGGTATGTGCCGACGAACGCCAGGAGGCAGCCATGGCCGAACCGTCCCCCGCGAACAATGCCGACGACGAAGCGAAGCTCCGTTTCCAGGAAGCCCTTGAGAAGAAGACACGTGCGACGTAGGCACGCACGGCTCACGAGGAGGGCCGGCTGAAGGACAGGAACATGAGTGGCAACGCAGGTCGGAAGCGGTTCTTCCGGCGCAAGACCGGCTGACGGTCCCGGTCGCCGTCCCACGCACGAACGCCGCGCCCCGATCCAGGTACGCACCCGCCGACACCGGGTCAGCCCTGAGCCGGGCCGCCCAGACTGTCGGGGCGCCCGCCCCTCATCCGTTCAGACCGCGTCGACTGTTCGGGTATGCGGGTGCTTCTCCCTGTGGCTGGACACGTCAGTGACCACAACATCGGGGGAAGTCGTCACCGGCCTCCGGAGGCCGAGCCGTGCGAGACGCATCCGGGTTCAGTTGCCGGGCGGCAGCAGATCCCTCGTCAGGTTGAAGGCGGAACTCGCAGTTGTGAGAAGGGCATTGATGCGGCCGAGGACGCGGTTGGCCCGATCGGTGTCCTGCGCACCGGCCGCGTCCGTCAGGTCTTCGGCATACTCCCGTGCCCTGACCGCCTCCTCTGGCAGGGCACTTTCCGAGTCGGCCCTGAGAGCGGTGGCCAGCTGGTGGTACGAGATGCTGGACAGGTTGGCGCTGCTGTCACGCCCGCTGCTCTGGGCCACCCCGTGAGGGCTGTTGACATTGACTGACGCGAGGCCGCCATCAGAGGCCGTTATGTGCATGGATTCATCACTGATCCCTGTCCACATGAAGTGCTTCCGGTACTCGCGCCAGCCCTTGCGGGTGAGGGCGTAGGAACCGAACTTCCATCCCTCGATGCGCACGAGTTTGTGTTTGACGGGTTCCGCGAGGACGACCAGGGCGTCGGCGCGGTTCCACTGCCGCTCGTCGAAGTAGGGTGCCAGGCGGACTCGGGTGCCGAGGCTCGGGGATCTTCGACAGATCTCCTGGAAAGCCTGCTTCTGGTAGACGTCCAGCCGATCCATGTTGATGGACGGGTCGGGGAGCCGCCAGGCGTGGAGTACGGTCCGGGTCTTCAGGAAAAGCCCGTATGCGGCCAGAATGTACAACGTCAGGACGACGATCTCCATGCGGCCCCTCCTTCCCCCGGTTAGGCAAGTCGCCTGATTTTAAGCCGAGTTGGCATTCTCGGGGGCGGTGTATGACGTATATGACGGGTGCCCCGTGACTCATGCGCAGCCCCTTTGCCTTCGGTCACGCCTTCGATCACGTCCCCGCCCGGCGCAGCCGTACGGAAGCCTGCTCGTCTCCCTGGTTGCCCTGGGCCATGCGCACGACAGCCCACGACCAGTCGGAGTCCCGGTCCTCGTGGTCAAACTGCCATGGATGATCGACAACTGCGACGGGTGAGTACGAGCTGGGCTCCGCCCGGTGGCGGAGCCCAGTGCCCCCGTCCCTGACATCGTGGCGTGCGGTGGCATCCGCGAGTTGGCGATACGCGCCCCGTTACTTGTCGCTCAGCGCGGCCCGTTCCGTATCAGGCACACCGCCCAGTGCCATCTGCCTGAGCTCTCTGGGCGGCACGCCGTATCTCGCACGGAACGCCCGGCTGAATTCCGGCGGGCGCAGGAACCCCCACCGGGCGGCGACGGCACTGATCGAGCGTTGTCGCAGGCGGGGGTCAGTGAGGTCGGCGTGACAGCGTTCCAGCCGACGCCGGCGGATCGAGGCCGACACGGTCTCCTCCTGCTGCCGGAAGAGGGTGTGCAGGGACCGCACAGATATGTGATGGTGCGCTGCGATGTCCGCCGGGCTCAGTTCCGGATCACCGAGGTTGTGGTCGATGAAGGTGTTGACGCGAGCCAGAAGGGCCTGTTGACGGGTCTCGGCCGGGAGGTCACCGTAGGCACCGACGTGCTGCGCCAGGCAGGCGCCTGCCAGGTCGAGCGCCATCGCCCCCAATCGGCTCAGATCGCGTGGATCGCACTCCGGGCCATAAGCATCCAGAGTGGTCACGAACTGGGCGAGGATCGCTCCCATGCCGGTACGGGCGGACAGGGGCCGGGCGAGGAGCCGGTCGACCTTGTCGGGTGGAAGAGGTAGTTGGTCGCGCGGCAATTGCAGAATGTGCGACTGAATGTGACGGCCCCGGTCGGGCACCGAACCCTCGAACGGGTGCGAGCTGTTCCAGAGCACCATGTCGCCGCACACCAGCCCGGAGTCCTGGCGCCGCTGGCTGATCCACAGAGGGGTGCCGGAGACGAAAGTAAGCTGGTACGTGGCCGGGTCGGCCTGCCGGACGTCGGCCCAGGTACGTTTAAGGTGCGCAGGCGGGCTGTCGAACGCGGCCACCCGTACGGGACCGAGGTCCAGCAGGCCGCCCCTTGCCGGGAAGTCGGCATCGGCTCTTGCACTGCTCAAGGTCAGAGGGACCAGTTCGCGGGAGAGCATGTCGGCCCAGAAGGGCAACCGCTCCTGTGTGGGAAGTTCCTCGTTCGACACGTTCAGCCACATGTCCGCCCCCGATATCGCCGTTCTGATGATCCCCATCGTGCCGCCGGGACAGCCCGGCCCTCCGAGGCTATTCCCGGCTTTGTTCAGCCGATACCGCCAGAACAACGTTCAGAAGGTCGTTTGTGAGCCGCCCAGCCGCGCGACGGTCCACCCGCGGCCGCCACGGGGCGGTCGTGGGTCGCGTGAGGCGAGGCCACGCAGCCGATCCGAGGCCATTCCGGCGCCTTGCGATCGCACGCACCAGACGCCGCGCGGCCGCCCTCCGGGCGACGACGGCAGTGTGACGACTGGGCCTAGCGCCTCGGCCGGCCGCCGGTCCGCTCGTCACGGTAGCGATTCGGTCTGCTGATGATTTGGCAGATGTCGGTGTCGGTGCAGGTTGCCGGGTCGGTGTCGGCGGCCCGTTGGGCGAGTTCGCGCAGCGCCGTGCGGGTCTTGCGGAGTTCGGCCATGCGCTGGTTGATCTCGGTGAGGTGCTGCTCGATGAGGTCGCTGACGTGGTCGCAGGGGGCCTGTCCACTGTCGCGCAGGGTGAGGATGCCTCGGATATCGGCGAGGGTGAGCCCGGCGTGCTGGGCGTCGCGGATGAACGCGAGGCGAGTGATGGCTTCGCCGGGGTAGTCGCGGTAGCCGCCTGAGGTCCTGGGCGGCTCAGGCATCAGGCCGGCCTGTTCGTAGTAGCGGATGGTCTTGGCGGGAAGTCCGCTTCGACGGAGTCGACCCATTTGGGCAGGCCGGGGCCGCGCCGAGCCGGAGCCAGGCGGATCACCCGCAACGTCAAGACCGCCCGGGCCAGGGCGACGAAGGCGGGTCGGCACCAGGGCTGGGGGTGGCTTCGCGTCGTTGTTGATCTGTCTCAGCGAAGGCTGAGCGATTCTCACCGAAGGCCGGGTGACTGCTCCGGTCCGATTCGCTCGTCGGCTCGCGTTCACAGCGAGTGGTGGAAAAGCGGTGGACAGAGATCACGCGAGCGGCAGACTGACCCGGGTGAAACGACTGCTGGTGGATGTGGAGAGCGTCACTACACGGTTGGTACGTCGATTCGGTCCCCAGGTTGCCGAGTGGTGCGCTGACACGCCGGATCTCATCGCGCGGCTGACGTCCCAGTGGGGCCTTTCGCTCGGTGAGTCCCTCCCGGACGGTGCTTCGTCCGTCGTGTTCCGGTGCCGCTGGCCCGACGGCACGCCTGCGGTGCTGAAAATCAGTCCGGAGCGGGCACTTCTGGCCGAGCAGGCCGGAATGCTGGGGTGGTTCGCTGCCTCGGGCCGGGTGCCCTCTGTGCTGGCCGTCGACGAGGAAGCGGGCGCTATGGTGCTGGAGGAGATCGTGCCCGGAACGCCGGCGGAGGACATGCCTGCTGCTTCGCTTCCGGAACAGTGGTCGGATCTGCTCGCCGCCTTGCACGGGGTCACTCCGCCTCCGCTGCCGACGCGTGTGCTGCGTGGGCGGTGCGAAGAGGCCTTCGCCCGGGTCGGCAGGCGGCTGTCCGAGCCTGCGATCAGTGCACGGATGGACGTCACCGCGTGGGACAGGGCCATCCAGCGCTGCGAGCGGCTGCTGGACACGGAAGCGACAACCGTATTGCTCCACGGTGACCTGCACCGGGGCAACGTGCTCGACGGCGGCGCGGAGCGCGGTCTCATGGCCATCGACCCGAAAGCATGTGTCGGTGATCCGTGCTTCGACGCTGTGGACTACGTCGTGGCCGGCGCCGGGCTCGAGGGCGTCGAGACCCGCTGCGCGCGCGTGGCGGCGGCGTGCGGGCTCGATGGCGACCGACTCCATGCCTGGAGCCAGGTGATCGCGCCGTTCGCGGCCATCGCCCACCTCGGTGACGATGGTGAGAAACCGGTGATCGATGAACTGCTCGCGTTGACCCGGTGAGCACACCCGGAATTCCCGATCGTCTCGTGCCCCGCGCTCCGCTGGGGACGGAACACCCATCGCTCAGCCTTCGGTGAGACCGCTCAGCCTTCGGTGAGACAGGACAAGGACGCCCAAACCGAATCAACCAACAAGGTCTCCGAAAGCGAGGCGTACACCGCGGTATACGCCCCCGCTTCATTCCTGCCCTCGGGGCCCCCTGCCCGGTGCTCCTGTTCCGTCTCACTCAATCGAGACGTTGCTCAACGAACCGAGCCGTCCGCGGTGCATGGGTGCCGTCGGCGTCCGCTGCGGAACTGCGCGACGGACCGGCTCGAGGATGTCCCTCCTGTCCGTTTCGCCGGACGCGGGGTCAGCGTCCCTTCGCGGCTGGTACGAGGCCTCTCGTCGAACTGCCGACTGCCGCACGGCGTCCGGCACGCAGCCTGTGAGTCGTTGACCGGCTCAGGGCACCCGAAACCGGCGCCTTCCCGGTCACAGCAGGGCCGCCAGGCGCTGAACGCTGCGGCTGCCCTCACGCCGTACGCCCAGGGGGATCAGGGCGGCGTGGGCCGGAAGGCGCACGCCACCGGTGAATGCCACCCGAGTGCCTGTGCCTTCCGGCGCCGCCGCCACGCCAAGCAGCAGGAACCGGCTCTGCAGCCAGCACCAGCCGGGCCGCTGCACGCCGCGCAGCCGTGCCCGCATCCCGTACCTGCTGCGTGCCAGCGCCTCTATGCGCTCGCCCTGCCGACGGACGACGCGCAGCCGTTCCATGTCGGGCACGACCTGTCCGAAGGCGCCCTCCAGGTCGCCCAGCAGGGCCCAGACCCGTTCGAAGGGGGCGTCCATGTGTGCCTCGCTCACGTGGGCGCCGCGAATGCCGCCGGCCAAGACGTGCAGGCGCCGCACGGGGTCGAGGTCAGTGATGGGCCAGGGCTCGTTCATGACGTCCACGCCTTCCGGAAGGTGTCGCGGGCCCGGTGCAGCCGCGACTTGACAGTGCCCGTGCGCACGCCGAGCAGGGCGGCGGCGGTGCGCTCGTCCAGCCCCTCGACGTCACGCAGCATCAGCACCGCGCGGTGCTCGGGGGAGAGCCGGTCCAGTACGTCCCTGATGTCGGCGGAGAGTTGAGGGTCGCCGCGGGCGGGAAGCGCGCTGAGATCGGCCGGTACGGTGCGGGCGGCGCGGTGCGCGGTGCGGATCGACTCCCGTACCGCGATGGCACGGACCCAGCCGTGCAGTGCGGCTGGGTCCTTCAACGTGCGCAGCGACTTGAAGACCGCCACCAGGGACTCCTGCGCAGCGTCCGCGCCCTGGCCCAGGGCTATGGACGTGCAGACGCGGACCACGTACGGGGCGAGCACGTCCAGGAGTTCGGCCATGGCGAGGGTGTCACCACGCTGGGCGGCTCGTACGAGCCGGACCGTTCGGTCATCGGATCGTTCATCAGGCACGGGCCGCATCCTTCCACCGCGCCACGCGCAGAGTGGCGACGGCCAGGACGGCGCACAGCGGGGTGTAGAGAATGAGGTTGAGCCAGTAGAAGGCGGTGCCGGTCTCCTCGGCGAACAGCCAGTAGATCCCCGCCACCGCGCGCAGCGAGAGGCCGACGGCCACGGCCGGCGTGCCGACGCGGAACAACAGCGGGCGGGGCCGGTGCGCGCGGGCGAGAACGAAGGCGGCTGCGGTGAGGAGCAGGGCGACAAGAGGAAGCAGGACCGGTGGTGTGAACGGCACGTCCGTCCCGAGAACCGCGTGGGACAGGCTCCTGTCGTCGGCCGCGGGCCATGTGGCTCCCGTCGTCCAGTACAGGTGGAGCACGGCGTCCACGGTGAGCACCGAGGCGACGAGTGCGGCGGCACGGGTCGGTGCGGGGTTGGCGGGCTGGTACGGCATGGTGCCTCCTGCGTCGGCAAAGGAATCCGTCGCCCTGTTGAGGAGCTGTCCGCGCGAAACGTTCCCTCGGAGTACGCGAATTCTTCGGAGGCGCGCAAGGCGCATCCGGGCCCCGGCTGTCGAGCAGGCTTCCTGTGCCCGGCGATCAAGCGTCAACAGGGCTGGGACTGCTGGCAACGTTTCGCCCTCTTGGCTTCCCGGCGTCGGACGAATCGGTGGGCGGCGGCGCCTGCCCTGCGGGCTTCTGGCACTGCGTTTCGCTGTTGGCACTGAGCGTGCTGACCGGCGTGATCCGGCTCTGCGGCGTCACGCTCGATGCGGTCCAGAGCAGCGCGGGTGACCAATTGGCCCAGGGCACGCAGGGAGTGGCTGTGCACAGTGCCTCGCGGGTGTTCGTCGAGGCCCACGACCGTCAGGCCGTGTCGGACGATCGTGGTAGTTGGCGGAGACCACTGCGACGGCGGCGCGGTCCGCGGCGGCGCGGGCGGCGGTCGCAGCGGCGGCGATCGGCCGGATCAGGTCGGTGTGCGCGTACCAGTGGGCGCGGGCGGCTTCGACGAAGCTGTCGTCAGGAAGGTCACCCGGTCCGAAGCCCAGTCGGCGGCGGAGCTGGGCGGCGGTGACCGCGGGATCGGCTGCTACCCAGGAGAGGGGGACGGTGATCCCATGGGCGGCCAACGAGGCGCGGACTGCGCGATGGTTGGCGTCGGCGGTGTCGGCCAGGTCCGTTGCCCAGCCCGGGAACGGACCGGAAGCTACCCCCGGGCACACTCCAGCCATACGAGATAGGCGCTTTTGAGCAGACAACGAACGAAACCCGATACCCCCGCTCGGCCGCCGCCGAAACGGCCCACGCACCGCGTACCGGACCAGCCGCGACCGTTGCCCAGCCCCTGCGGAAGATCACTCTGCTGACCGCCCTGTCCACCCTGGCCCTGTCCTTCGACCGCGCCTGCACACGCCGACACCGGCAGCGGCCTCACCGGCATGGCGAACGCCGTCAGCGACTGGAACGTCACCGACGCCGCACACTGCCTCCAGGAACTCGCCGTCGTCCCTGGCCTCGCCGACGTGGGCGCCAGCCACGGCAACAACTGCTCGACCGGACACGGCATCGGCCACATCCAGGAACCTGCTGCAAGAGCGGCCCTTGCCCGTCGAGAATCACGTGTCGCGACACGGTGACGTGGCGAGCGGTCACCGCCGCCTGTAGACCTGCTCCCTGCCACCCCGGCGCCGGGCCAGAAGCCAGCAGCCGGCCGGGCGGACGGGGAAGTGGTCATCGGGGTGGGCGCGGAAGGCTGTGCCGGCCGTCGCTACTGGGTTTGGACCCGGTGGCCAACCTTCTCGGCCCTGCGCACGGACGCCTGGCCGCCCGCTGGGGGTTTCACGAGTTTTTCCTGCCGCCCCGGGCAGGCTGAAGGTCAGGAGAAGATCACGGACCGCGTGAGAAGGCGGTCGTCGGCTCCTGTGCCGGGAGGCAGGGTGTAGTAGGTGTCGCCTTCGCAGTCGGCATCGAGGAAGACGGTGGCGGTGGTGTCCGTGTGGTTCTTCGGAGCCCGGCTGGCCGAACCCGGTTCGGAGGCGGGGCCATGCAGGTTGATGCACTTGCCGCTGGCGGGGTTGTTCAGGAAGCCGACGGCTTCGTATCCCTCGGCGGTGGTGTAGCTGTAGCGGAACTGGCCAGTGGCCGCCGAGGCCGAACCGGGTACAGCCATCAGCAGAACGAAGGCACTGCAGGCAGCGCCAAGGGCCGCTGTGAGGGAGCGAACAGTCACTGGTATCTCTTTTCTTTCGGTGCCGGTTGGCGGTCGGCTCCGCCGCAGCTGGAGCCGGAGCAGGCCGGGGAGCGCCTGTGATCCACGCAGGGCCGCAGTACATCCTGGGCATGGCATGTGGGCACGGCGAGCGATCGCCGTGCCCACATGAGGGGATGGGGCAGCCGAGCTGGGCGTCGGTCTGGTGGGCGACGCGGTCGCTGGCAGATGCAACGTCCAGGAAGCACGCCGTGCCGCCCGTGCGTGCCGTTCACGCGGAGTGGGTCAGGTGGTGGGCAGGACCTTCCAGGAGCCGGTGCCGGTGCCGCGGTCGGTGTAGTGGCTGGTGGTCACGTCGTACTTGGCGCCCTGCTGGGTGGAATGGCCGTTGGTGTCGAGGAAGCCGCCGTTGGCGGAGCCGTAGTCGTTGAGCAGGTGCACGATGTCGTCGGTGCGGATGTGGCCGTCCGTGGGAGAGGACGTCTTGCCGAAGATGTGCCACATTCCGGTGCCCGGGCCGCGGTCCTTGGTTGCGGTGGCGGATACCTTGTACTTGGCGCCGGCCTTGGTGGAGACGCCGTTGGTGTCGAGGTAGGTGCCGCTGCCGTACTGGTTGATGAGGTAGACGACGTCGCCGCTGGTGACGCGAGTCCCGGCCGCCTTGCCGGTGGCGGAGACGACCTTCCACACCGACGTCGCCGGGCCCCGGCTGTTCGGGGTCTGGTTGGTGCTGACGTTGTACGTGGCGCCGGGCTGGCCGGAGACGCCGTTCGTGTCGAGGTAGCCGCCGTTACCGCCGTACTGGTTCTGCAGCAGGATCTTGCTGCCATAGGTCAGGTCGGTGGCGGCCTTGGCACCGATGGCGGTGGCCGGGGCGGAGAGCGAGGCGGTGGCGGCGGCGAGGACCACCACGGTGGCGCAGGCTGCCAGGCGCTGCTTGACGGTACGGAACACGACATCCCCTTCATAGCTGTCTGCTATTTCACGGTCACGTTAAGTGCGGGGAATGGGGGTGGGAGTACCGGACAGGGCCAACTCGCTCCCGGTTCACCCGAAACGTCTATCCGGGGAAAGCACCGCGACGATACGGCCAACTCCCGCGCTTCCCACGGCTGCGCGTCGTCATGGAGTGCACTGCGGAGGACCTGCTCGATCGCCTCGACCAGAACTGCCTTTGCTCGCACGGTCATCCTCCACCACAAACGCTCCCGCATCGCCGCAGGCTCGCTCCACAGCCACCGCACCCACACCACCAAGACCCATCCGATCCGCCCCGCCCCACCTGATCAGGTCACACATCTGGAACGACGTTGACTCAACCTGGAGCCCCTCGTGGAGATCCCGCGCGGGCGGCCGACATGGAGGCGCCGGCCGCCGGGGCGAGGGCCAGGCGGTGACGGATTCGGAAACGCCGCGCCACGGTGCGCCGGACTCGGCGAGGGCCTTGGCTCCGGCGGCGGCGTATCGGACGGCGAGCCGCTGCTGTGGAAGTCACCGGGCAAGTGGTTCAGCATCCACGCCTCCCACACCGGGGCCGGGCTGAGGAACTGGTACATCAACGTCGAGCACCCCACGTCCCACGCGGACGACAGGTTCGACACCGTCGACCTGACCGTGGACCTCGTCATCACTCCCGACCCGGGCACCCGCACGTGGAAGACGAAGACGACTACGCCCACGTCCGACGCCTGGCCGTCGTCTTTGACCGCGACCACCAGGCGGTGGAACTCGCCCGCCGCCATGGAGGAACGCACCGGGCCGTTCGCGGATGCAGACCGGCGGGAGACCTGGCGCTG
Source organism: Streptomyces sp. NBC_00012 (assembly GCF_045040875.1). Taxonomy (NCBI): domain Bacteria; kingdom Bacillati; phylum Actinomycetota; class Actinomycetes; order Kitasatosporales; family Streptomycetaceae; genus Streptomyces; species Streptomyces sp. NBC_00012. The sequence continues at coordinate 1,159,603 of NZ_CP108310.1, forward strand.
GAAGCAGGCCTGGCCCGCGCCGCGGCTGCCCCGGGACAGGGCCTGTCCGGCGGATCAGTGACCTCCTTGGTTTGTGGCGTTGGGCGCATACATAGGGGGCCGGAGGAGAAGCCCACGGCCCTTCAGCCATGAGCAGTGGGAGGCGCACATCGTGTTGACCGGTGACTCGCTCAGCAGCAGCACCTTCGCCGTCGAATTGGGCAAGTGGCAGGTCGAGACCGTCCAGGGCGTATCGGGAATGCAACTGGAGCAGGACGTCGTCGAGGTCCGGTAGGTCTCATCGACCGGTGAGTTGACCGTTCGCAAGCAGCCGGGGGCGCGCAAGACCGGCGAGAGAGCAATTGTCAAAGCCTGTGGATCGGCGGGGAGAGGGTCCAGGGCGCTGGGACCTTGCCGAAGATCGTCCCTCCCGGACTATCGGTGTCCCGGGGTCGGGCTCAGCCGGATGCGAGCCGCGGCTGTGCGTGAGAGCCTGAAAAGGGAGGTGCCGATGAACGACACAACGTCGCACAGCCCGACGGCCTAGGTGGGCGACGGCCGGACCAACGTCCAGGCCGGTTCAACCTGACCACGACTTCGTCCATTCTTCGTAGCGAAGTTCACCTCGCTCCACCAGCCGACGGGTCTGTCCATCGCTTCGAAGCGAGGTGCACCAGGATGTCGACGCTGCTCCACCCCCGCCATGCTCAAGGCATCGATGAGGTCAGGTCACTTGAGGCCTCACTCGCGTCATCCAGGCCTGAGCCCCGGACCGCCGATGATGTCGGCAAAGGGTTCGTCGAACGGCTCCAGGCCGACGCCGTACGCCGGCAGAAGCAGTTCGAGCACGACGCCGGGCTGGCGCGTCCCGTCGTGGACCGACTCCTGGACGTTCCCGACCTGCGGGAGGCCGCGAAGCCACTCGGAGCCGACCAGAAGAGGCGGCTGGAGACCAAGACCGGGACCTCGTCCTCGCCCCCCGCATATGCTGCTGCGCCGCAGGACTGGCGGATGAACGCGGATGTCGACTTCGTCCTCAAGTCGCCGCCGTACGACGGGGCTTTTACGTCCGGTTCGGGCGCCGCGGTCAGTGCCGAGCATGCAACTTTCAGCCTGGACGTGCAAGCCATCGGATCTTCCGACGCGTGTTCCCTCAGCATGGGTTCCTGGTTCTTCGTCCCCCAGGACAACCCCGCCCTGCGACTCAGCACGTCGATCTACTTCAACAGGGACTGGCACCAGCAGGCGATGGGCTATGTCGCACACAGCCGGTTCGCGACCACGCTTCAGATCTGGGACGACACCGCCCAGACAGCGCTGCCGGCAGCCCCCATCGCACCGGGCTGGAATGACGGCGTGGGCTGGTTCGAGGCACATGGTGACCATACGGAAGGCGAGTGGATCGACGCAGACACGCACTTCCCGGCAACGGGCGGCCACTGGTACTTCATTCAGGCGGGGTTCTCCGCCTCGGTCGACGCGGACAGCGGCATCTTCGGCGTGGCTGACTCGACCATCCATGTGTCGGGGTGGCTCTCGTACCTGATGCTGGGCATCTGGTCCTGACGGAGAGACACACCTACCGCTGCGCCTTCAAGGTGCAGCGGGAGTCCGCGTGGCCTACGAGCGCCGATACATGCGCACCAGCCCGTCATAGCTCTGCGGCTCGCCGCAGCGGCGGTCTTCGGGGACTTGCGGCACCACGGCGGCGGGATCCCCGAGGCCCGCGCCCCCGCAGCCTCCCGGCCGCGGGCGCAAGCGGCCGCCTGGGGGCGTCAGGACTGCAGGAACGCCAGGACGCGGCGGCGGGTCTCCTCGGCCGGTACGCAGACGGCTGCGGCGCCGCCGCGCCCGTCGGCGCCGATCTCGGCGGCGCCGCGGCCGTCGGCGTACCGGCCCGTCACGCTCGCCCGGGTCGCGCCGCTGTGCCTGGCGACGTTCGTTAGCGCCTCGCACACCACGAAGTATGCGGTGGCCTCGACCGCTTCCGGCATCCGCCCCGGCAGGTCGACGTCGATGTCCACCGGGACCGCCGACCGGTCGGCGACGTCCGGGATCGCGGCCTCCAGCCGGTAGTCCGCCAGCCGGTAGTCCGCCAGCACCTGGGGGTGGATGCCGCGGATCAACTCAGCCATTGATCAAGGACTGCGAAGTCCTGGTCGGTGAGGCCGCGAGACGACGCAACGTGATGGAGGAGGACCGGCGCGGGGTGCGGGTCGACACCCAGTCCCGATCGGCGTCGGTGATCTCATCGTCGACCCAGGCGAACGGGCGTCCGTCCGCCCAAGCCACGAGGGTTCGGATCTTCCAGTGGAGCCCGAACCACTGATCCTCGCGTTCGTGTGCGGCTGAGGGCTCCGGCCAGTTCACGGACGGCAGCTTCGGCAGGCCAAGTCGCGGTGCCAGTTCGATATGCGCCTCCTCTTCCCAGGTTGTGGCCCAGACCAGGTCGCACGGCAGCGCCGCGAGCCGCGGCCCGACCTGCGGGACGAGCCGTGCCAGGTGCGAGTCCGTGCGGTGCCCGCCGGCCCGCGCTGCGGGCCATCACCGAACGGCAGGAGCGACCCGTCGGCGTCCAGGAAGAGCAGTGGACGATTCCCGTTCGCGGTCATGCTGCGCTCGCCTCGGGACGTTCGACGAGGTGGCCTTTCTTGAAGATGGCGCCGTTGCGGACGAGGGCGACGAGGTGGGGTGCGGTGATCGCGCGCCAGCGGGCCTGGGCGGACTCTACGAGCTTGAACACCATGGCCAGGGCGGCGGTCGGGCTTCCGGCTCCGCGGGTGACCTTCGTGCTCAGCTTCACGGTGCTGAAAGTGCTCTCGATGGGGTTAGCCGTGCGCAGGTGCACCCAGTGCTCGGCGGGGAAGTCGTAGAACGTGAGGAGTTCGTCCGCCTCGCCGGTGACCTTCTTCGTCGCCTTGGGCCATTTCGTTCCGTAGGTGCGCTCGAAGTCCTTGAGGCCCTCTCGGCGTGGTCGCGGTCCTCGGCGTTGTAGATCTCCTGCAGGGCCTTCTTCGCGCCGGGCTGTGCGGACTTCGGCAGCGCGTTGACCACGTTGCGGGTTTTGTGAACCCAGCACCTCTGGTGCCTGGCCTGCGGAAACACCTCCGCGAGCGCACGCCACAGGCCCATCGCGGCGTCGCCGACGACGAGTTCGGGATCGCGCGTGCCGCGTCGGCGGCAGTCCCGCAGGAGTTTGGCCCACGACTCGGTCGACTCGCGCAGGCCCTCGGCGAGCGCGATGAGTTCCTTGCGGCCGTCCGCGCGCACGCCCATGAGGACCAGGACGCAGGAGTGGGCCTGGCCGAGGCGGACCTTGGGGTGGACGCCGTCGGCCCACACGTAGACGTAGTCGGAGTCCGACAGGTCACGGGCCTGGAAGGCGGTGTGGTCCTCGCTCCACTGCTTCGTCAGCCGGGTCACCGTCGCCGGGGAGAGGCCGGCGGAGGAGCCGAGGAACTGTTCCATCGCGGGCACGAAGTCCCCGGAGGACAGTCCGTGCAGGTAGAGCAGGGGCAGGACCTCGCTGATCTGCGGGGACTTGCGGCACCACGGTGCGAGGATCTGCGACGAGAACCGCTTACGCTCACCGGTCTCCGTATCGACCCGCTTGTCGTTCACGCGGGGCGCCTTCACCTCGATCGGCCCGGCGGCGGTGGTCACCGTCCGCTCGCGGTGATGGCCGTTGCGGACCACGAGGCGGCGGCTGGCCTCGTCTCGCTGGTCGGTCAACTCGGCTATGTACTGGTTGACTTCGACCTCCAGGGACGCGGCGAGCATCCGCCGGGCGCCCTCGCGCACGATGTCGTCCATCAGGGAGCCGGTCTCGGTGGCTCCGTCGTTGTTGACTACGCTGAGCACGGGCGTGCCTTCCCGACCCGCGGTGCAGCGCGGGCCTACTCGATGACCAGAAGTCGATCACTCGGGAAAGTGCGCCCTCCGCGTTCCGCGAGGCATCCCTCCCGAGACCGATCCACAAGTCCTGACCATTGCTCCGCCGTTCGCGCTGTCCAGCGCTGCAGCGGTCTCAATCCCGACGGCCAGGTCAGGCCCCAGACCTGGAAGTACCTCGGCACCCCCATGTCCGGCTGCGGACACTGAAACGGACGATCCAACCACCAGCTCAAAGCGCTGCTGCCTTCACGCCGTAGCGACGGCGTGAAGGCACAAAGGCCGGATGCCGCGCATCGGCAGAGCCCCGGAACCACTCCTCCGCCTCCTCGACGCCGATGACGCGGAAACCGGGAGGTGAGTGCACGGTGGTCATCGGGCCCGGTGCCGGATTCGTGCTCTGCCGGTCTTCGGCGGCCATGCGTGGCTGCTCCTTGGATGAAGTGCCCGGTGAGTGAGGTGAGACGGGCAGGAGAGTTGGTGTTGGATCAGATGGCCGGTCTGCGCCGGGCGGTCCAAGCCGCAGGAGTTCGGCGGACCGACCCGGCCGGATGTTCTCGCTCAGCGCTCCTTGGGCGCGGCGGGCAGGCGGAAGACGGGCAGGCCCTCGCCCAGCCGCTCGAAGAGCAGTCCGTGGTCGAGCGTCTCCTCGTCCTCGTCCTCGTCCTCGTCGGCGGCGAAGACCTCGTCCACCAGGAGCCCGCGCAACTGCGCCAGGACGTCTTCGTCGTCGTACTGGTAGTCGTCCTGGTCGAAGTAGAGGTCCGCTTCCACGGTCGCGATCGTCTCGTGGTCGTCCTCGATGACCAGGCGGGCGCGAATCGTGCCTGCCTGGAGGGTGTGGTCGTTGTAGGAGCCGTAGACGACCTCGGCTTGGATGTCACCGCAATCCACGTCGCCGTCGGTGAACATCCCACGGGCCGTTACATCGCCACGGATGGCCACGACCGAATCGGGGGCGCAGTCCATCAGCACGCCCTCGACGGTCAGTGAACCGGTCAGCACGAAGGGCGCCACCACATGCAGATGGCCCTTCACGACCAGGTCGCCGTGGTGGAAGAACGGCGTGTCCAAGAGCTGGTCACCGAGCAGGGTACGGGTGGCACCGTTGTCGCCGAGGGCCTTGGCACACATCTCCGGGACGGCCCACAGCAGTTCGCGGTCGATGCCCTCACGCAGTTGGGCGGCGAACTCCTGGTAACTGTCGAGGTCCGGCTCCACAAGCTGGGCGAGCCAGCCACTGTCGTCAGGGATCCCGGCGGCCTCGCACACCGCGGCCCGCTCGGTCCGCATGACCCCGGCCACCCGCCGGATCGCATCCATGTCGATGGGCAACAGGACGTCACCGCGAGCAGGTGCGGCAATAGCAAAATGAGATTCACTCATGTCGTCGCTCATGGTGAGGAATCTAGGGCGGCCCACTGACAACGGATCCCGATCAGGCCCCTTCTGGGCCCGTGCCGGGGCGCTGTCTGCGCGGTGAGGATCGTTTGTACCGCACAGGAAGGAATCCGATGAACCCCAGCACCAACGCCCGCCTGTACGGCCCCCCGCGGCTGGCGCCGCGCTCCAGGCGGACCGGCGTCGTCGTGCTGGCCTGGATGCTATGGACGCTCACCGCGGCGTCTCTGGCCTGGCTGACGTTCCTCGTGGCGATGACCGCGCTCTGGGGCGTCGCGGAAGGGACTGCAGTCGGCGGTTTCGTCCTGCAGTTCGTGCTGATCGTCACCAGCGCCGCCGTCGCCCTGATTGCTCTGGCCTTCGCCCCCGGAGTGCGCCGTCTGCACCGGGCGGGCCGTCTGCTCCTCACCGGCGCCCTGGCTTGCCCGGTCACCACCGGTCTCGCGATCGGGTCCTGGATCTACGTCGGCTGAACCCCCGAGCTCGTCCCGGAAGACAGCGGCGGCGAGGAGCACAACGCGCCGAGCATCCCCGCGCTGCCCCTGTTCCGCCCGCCTTTACCAGCGCATGCCGAGCTGGTCGAGGTCGGCCCGGCGCTGTTCGGTGAGCCTGTCGGCGCGTTTGCGGACGTTGTCGAGCCACATGCCGAGCTTGACCACCACGACCCCTTCGGCGCCGCCCTGACGACCTCCCGGGCCCTCTTCCATCTCCAAGTGCTCGGCGTGCTTGCGAGGTACCGCAAGTGCCCCTCATGGCCATGGAACTGCCGTGCGGCCGTGAGGTTGAGTGCCCACATATCGTCTTGCGTGCGCCGTACCGGCCGCTCTGCTTCCTCGGCGGGTTCGATCCCGAGGACGTTCTCCAGCAGCCACTGCTGCGCGGGCAGGAGCTGTTCCCACCCGTGCCGCTGCGCCGCGACCCACCTCCCGAGGTCCTCGCCCTGCACGATCACTTTGCCGACCACCACCGGCAGGGCCCCGCCGTCCTGGAGCAGGTTCTGGACGAGCCGGAAGCACCGCTGCCATCCCGGGCACCAGCCCGGGTCGATCTCCTCCAGCGCCGCGCGCCGCGCCTCGGTCATGGCACCCGCATTGGAAGGGACGGGGAGGCCGGCCTCCCGCCGCTGTGCGAGCTGTTCCGCTGCCCGGGCGGCGAAGCGTTGGTTCTTGGTCCAGGTCCCAACCGGGTATCCGTCCCATACCGCGGTGACGGGTGGCAACAGGTGCCCGCGCGCGGCCGCCCAGGCGCGGGCGGCGGTGAGGCCTTCCTCGAACGCGACGTCCTGGTGCGACCACACCATGCCCAGCCCGGCCAGCTGTTCCACCCGCCCCGCATCCAGACGCCCCGCCTTGTGGGTTTTCCGCTGGTCGGCGAGCCAGGTCCCCAGTGGGAACCCGGCCGGCGCCCAGTCGTCCGGGGTGATGTAGTCGTACGGTACCCGCAGCTGCTGCGCCCCGGTCTCTTTCACGTACCGGGCCGCGACCTGGATACCGCGCCTCCAGAATGTGTTCTCGGGCTCGATGACCCGCAGCTTCACGAACTGTGCCGGCAACGCCGGATCCCTGGGTGTGCTGAACTTCAGCAGCTCCCGTGCGGGCGCACTCGGCCCCCGCTCGCCTTCCGGCTCTTCCCGCTCACCCGCCGCCTCCTCCTCCATCTCGCCCTCCTCGACCACCCAACTGCCGCTGCGGATACGGGGGTCGGCGAGGTGCTCGATCGTTTCGGTGTCGTGTGCCCGCAGCGCCCCGAGGACCTTCGCGAGGGTTCCGTAGGCGTCCGAGGTCAGCATTTCGCCCGGTGTTTCACCCGGAGCGAGGAATACCGGAACGACCAGAGAAGCAATCTTCCCTTCCCCCGGCTTCATTCTCAGAGCCCGACCGACCATTTGCACGATATCGATCATCGACCCCCGCGCATCGCAGAACGCGACGGAATCACAATTCGCGGTGTCGACACCCTCGCCCAGTACCTTCACCGAGCTGAGCTATCGATTCCCGGTGTGGTTTGGGGTGTGGGAACGGGTCTGGGCTGGGGTGTTGCAGGTTGGGTGAGAACTGGTCGAGGTGCTTTCGGCCGGGGTGGTAGGCGCTCTGACCTGGTGTTATCTCAATTCTATTGAGAATTACTGGTGTTGTTGCAGATGGTTTCTGCGTCTAATGGCAGTGCCTGTGTTTTGCCTGGTCAGCGTGGGTTGGGTTCGCGGCCGCGTGTGGTGTGGTGGTGGGTTTCAGCGAGGTGGTCCAGGCGGACCTGGTCCAGTGACGCCTTGGTGATGCGTTCGGTGCCGTCGAGGATCGCGGTGATCGCGGCTTGCCGGATGAGTCGGGTCAGGCTCCCGATTCTTCCCGCGGTCCGCTGGTGGAGATAGGCGGCGTGACGGGAAAGCGTCCCGGCCCGGTGTGCCCGGAGATCGAGTGCGGCCTCTACTCCCGCGATCAGTTCTCTGAAGGGTTCGCGTGTGCCGTGCCGGGAACGCCCCGCATTCCACGAGGGAAGCCCGCCCCGTGAGTTGCGCCCCGCGTACCCCACTGAACAAGGGTGGCTTCGGGATGCTGCAGGACCACGGTCCGATGCCGAGTCACGAGCGTGAATTGAGGGCTGTTCTGGCTGTTCGTCGGCTGGCGACGGCATCTCAGTGCCAGGTGTTGTCGTTTCCGGAGGTCTTGGTCGGGAGCCGGTAGCCGAACTCCTCCCGGAGCTTTGGGGCGGCAGCGTCCGAACGCATCGACAGCGCGATGAGCACGGCGAAGCCGAGCGCCCAGATGCCGGCGACGATCAGTACCGGCGCGACATCCGCGGTCCGGTGGACCACAGTGCCGAGCGCTGCGGCGCCGAGCAGCGCCCAGACGGTTGTCGCCGCGTGCAGTTCGGACGCCTGGGTCGTCGTCGCGGTGATCGCGTGCGCGCGGTCGATGTCGGACACGTCCGCGCCCCCGCGGCGCACCCGTACAAGAGTGCGTCGCAGTTGCCGGATCCGGAGCACCCTGATGCCGAGAAGTACGAGCAGGCACAGGACGCCGAGCCCGACGCCGACCAGCTGCACCTGTCTCCAGATGGCAGCCGTGGGTGAGAGTGAGGGGCTCATCATGGCGAGGCTCGCGATGGCGAGGGTCACGAGCACGGGGGTGGTCGCATGGTCGAGTTCGGTGGCCTCGGCGCGCTCTCGGGCCTTGACCTGCTGCCGCAGTTCCGTGTCGGCGTCGCCGAGGAGGAGCTGAGCGGAGCCCTGTTCGCCCAGGGCCCGTGCGGGAAGGCGCTCAGACGCGGTACGGCTCCACCGTCGGTCGGCGGCGATGAGAGCGAGTACGGCCGGGACGCAGAGCACGCCTGAGAGGAGCAGGGTGATCGCCACCATCGGCCAGGCGGACGCGGCGAGCAGGATGCCGGCCGTTGCCAGGAGCAGGAAGCCGATGACGATGCTCGTCACGACCGCCGGGAAGAACGGCGTGCGTGTGACGCGGCCACGCACCTCGACCGCATTCCTCAGCGCCGACGAGTCCTCAGCCGGTGCGTACATGCCCGCGAGCGCCAGCTGATGGAAGGTCAGGGCATAGCCGAGCACGATCAGGAAGACGGCGATGCCCAGCGCCGCAGCGATGAGCGGGCCGCCGAACACCGGCACGAAACCTGGCGGGTCGTCGGGGAGACCGAGTCTGCCGATGAGCGCGAGGACGGGAAGCAGACCGAACAGCGCCCCGCAGCCCACGGCCGCTGCGCCCGACACGCGCACCAGGCCGCCAGTGATCAGGACGCTGCGGGTCGGCGGCAGCTCGGGGCCGCGGTCGCGCCGCTCATCGCCCAGGGGAGCACACTTCGCTTTCACCGTCCTAGGCTCTCACGGGTGTGCGAAGCCGTCGTTCTGCGCCCCGGCAGCACCGTCGCGGGCCTCTGATTCGGTATCTGCCTCATGCTCGACTGCATCCCCCTGGATGCCTTCTGCTAAGGGCTCCCGGCCCCGTAGGCGCGGCGCTGCTCGGCGATCCACTGCCCGAGCGGATACCCGCCGACGCCGCCCCAGCCTTCCGGTGTGACGGCCGCGTGCGGCTCCCGCAGCACCGTCCGGCCGCTTCGATCCCGCGCCGCCAGTAGGTGCCTTGCGGGTCGATGATCCGCCGCCGGTGGGTCGCCGTGCGCTCAGACGGCAGGCCGCGTCGCGGTAGGCCAGCAGCTGTTCAGTCGGGGTGCTGGGTTGGTGTGGGTAAGGAGATCAGCCCTCTTGAGCGACGGCAGCCTGGCGGAAGGTTTCGACGGAGTCGTTGGGCCCCGGATTGATGATGGCCACCATGCCCTTGCCGCACGCGGAGGGGTTGTGGATGTACACCGCATTATGGGTGGAGACGATGATGCTGAAATTATCTCCTTCGCCGCGGGTGCCGGAGTCGAAGCCACCGAGGGAGTGGCACGGGTCACTCAGGCGGGACGTGCTCTCGGCAACGCCGTCGGCCGAGCGGTGGAAGTGGAAGGTGACCGTGTCACCGGGACTGGCAGTGATCATTTCGGGGGAAAAGCGGTCCCTGCCGTCCATGCCGACTTGGACGTCAACCTCCTGGCCGGCCTGCGCGGCGGCGGGCGCCACAGGGGCAACGGCCGATGCGGCCGACAGGGGAGTGAGCAGCGATCCGCCCACTGCCATACACACCATCAGTTTCTTCACCATGCGCTGCCCAACGACGCAGGCCATGCGAGGTTTCTGCGAAACGGAGCCGCCCGCCACCCCGCAGGACCGGCCCGGCCGGCCTGGCGCTTGTTGGTCCAGACGTGACGACGTACGACACGGCCCCGCAGCCAGCAGCACAGCAAGGGGTACATGCACATGTACCCACATGGCCCGTGAACGGATTCGGTGGCCGGCCGTCGTGGACCGGGCGCGGCAGACCATGGAGTGCTACGAGGATGGCATCACGCTGCGCCAGGATGCTGGCGCTGACTGGAGCGGGTGGCAGCCCTCGCCTGCTGCCCGGAGAAGCTCAGCGAGCCCGGCAGCATCGAGGTCCCCGTCCTGCGCCCGCTTCGGGGCGATGCGGATGTGCCACAGGGCGTCGGTCTTCCACGCGGGCACGGTTCGGAGGGCAACCGTGTCTGCGGTCCCTCGGGGTCGGTGGTGGGCGAGTCAGTGGTGGCGCGTGTGGCGGAATGGTTCCGGAGGGGTGGCTCTGGAGTGGTGGCGGCAGGTGTGCGGGAGCTGGGGGGCGCCTTACGGGTGTGGCGGGCGGTGGATGGTCCAGGGGGTGGTGCGGATGTCGATGGTGTCCATCCGGGCGGCGTGGGCGGCGCTGGTGCCTTCGTCGGTGTTCTCGTAGGCCAGGCAGCTGGTGGGGTCCAGGCCGAGACGGGATGCTGCGGTGAGGTAGGCGTCCGGGGCGGGTTTGAGGCCTGCGACGTCCTCTCGGGCAACGATGACGGGGAAGAGGTGGGCCAGTCCGACGGCGGTGAGTCCGGCTCGGACGATGCGGCCGTCGTTGGCGGATGCCACCGCGACGGGACCTTTCGCGGCGGCGGCGTGGGCGGCTGCGACTACCGCTGTAACCGGACGGACCTGGTGGGCGTTGGCCAGCCAGTAGCTGCGGGCGGCGCGCACGATGTCGGAGTCGGTGCATGTTGGCGCGATTCCCTGGTCGGCGAGCAGGTGCCGGCGCAGTTCGCCGAGGTCGGCGAGTGGCACTCCGCGCAGCCACTGCAGCGGGACGTTCGTACCGTGGGTGGCCAGTGCGGCGTGGACGGCGTGCAGGTTGATCTCGCCCGTGTCGACGAGGGTGCCGTCGAAGTCGAAGATCCGTGCGGTGTAGCGGCCGGCGCGGGGGGTGGGCCCGTCGGCGTGTGCGGGCGACCGGAAGGGCCTCATTGTTGCTGCCCGGGCCGGGCCTTTGCAGGGGTGGGAAAGGCATGGGTGAGGCCGCGCAGGACATACGCCGGTGCGAGTGCGGGCAGGTCGAGCGGAATGGGCCGGGGTGAGGCTGTGTCCGGGACGGAGTCGAAGCCCCCGTCGGGCTGCTGGAGGGTACTCAGGTAGGCGCCGGCGGCGTGCAGTACCGTCGGCCGGGTGGTGGGGCCGAGGGCGGCGAGCGCGTACCCGGTGGAAATCGGGTCGCTGGGTGAGCCGTGACGATGCCCCCATCCGCCGTCGCTGTTCTGGGTGGTGCTGAGATAGCTGGTGGCCCGGTGAACGGCCTTGCGGGCATGGCCGGCGGTCTCGGGGTCGAGAAGTCGGTGCTCGAGGGCGGCATGCAGGCCATGGGCGGCACGGAACAGCGCGTTGCCTTCCGACAGACTCCAGCCGCGCTCGAAGGTGCCGTCGCTCTGCTGGTTGCGGATCAGCCAGCGGGCGCCGGAGGCGATGGCGGAGGCGTTGGCGCGGGGCCGGTCGGCCAGCGCCGTCATCGCGCCACCGGTCATGGCCGCCTCGGAGGGGTTGGTGCGCAGGTAGACGGGCCAGCCACCATCGGGGTTCTGGATCCGTCGCAGATAGGCGTGACCACGCTCCAGCGTGTGAGCGTGCAGGGCGGGGGAGTGACGGTGAAGGAGTGTGAGGACGGTGTAGGCGGTGTCGGTGTCGGTCTGGGCGACGCCTTCGGTGAAGGACCAGCCGCCGTCGTCGGCCTGGCGGGCGGCGAGCCAGGCACAGATCCGGTCCAGGAGGGCACGGTCGGCACCGGCCTCGGACAGGGCGAGGCCCGCGACCGAGGTGACCCAGGTGTCGATGTCCTGGCTGAGGGAGAACCCGCCGTCCGCGCCCTGGGTGGCCAGCAGTTGTTCGACGCCCGCATCGACCAGGCGCTGGTGAGCTCGGTAGGGGCGCAGAGCGAACAGATACAGCAGGTGGGACAGATGATTCCGTTCGTGGATACGCTCCCCGCGCAGTACGGCGGCCAGCGGCTCCAGATCGGCGACCGCGACGGGGGCGGTGTCGTGGTGGGCGTGGATGAGGCGGCAGGCCAGCATCTCCGGGCGCTTCCAGCTGTGCAGCCCTTCGGCGGCGAATGCCTCCGGGGCCCGGCGGGGCAGCGTGCCCAGGGCGCCGGTCAGGTAGAGGACGGTGTCCATCAGCATCCGCTTGCGCACGGCGGTGTGATGCCGGAACCCGGCCAGGGCGTCACCGTCCTCGGCTCTGGGCAGGGGAGTTCGGGTCATGGCCGCACGGGCCAGGGTCCGGTCCGGAGCGCTCCCGCCGGGCTGGGCCGATGCCGATTCGAGGAAGGCGTGCAGGCGGGCGCGGGCTTGGTGATGGCCGCCTGTGGCGGCGAGCAGGCGCAGTGTGAGGGAGGACTCCAGCACACGGCTGCGGCATGGGCAGTGCAGCCGGCCCTGGGCATCCACGAGCCCAGCGAGGTGGCCACGCAACCGGTGCACCGTCACCTGTAACGGAAGGGATCCCAGTGCGACCGACATCGGTTCACCTCTGCTGAAGGAGCGGGAGTGCGGGGTTCAGAAGCCAGCGAGCCGCCCGAGGCCGCCCGATGTCCTTCCGGCTTTCATGTCCAAACCACCGCCGAACGGACGCCGGAAACCTGCGGACTTCATCCAGGGAACGAGCGGACGGACGCAGGGTCACGAAGACACAGACACCGGGACCCTCCACCTTCCGGCTTGCCCAGCCAGGACGTTCCGCACAGACCGACTGATCCTGGCCCAGGAAGTGCTGTTGGCTGACGCGGATCGGTGTGCTCACCCACCTGGGTATCGACATGGTCCAGCTGAACACGAGCCGCCCACTGCTCTCGGATCACTGGCACACCAGGCGCTCCGCCTCGTACCGTCCCGGATCCCGGAAGTGTCCACGGCCGGGGCTTCCGGTGCGATGTACGCAATATGAGAGTTATTCCCTGATTCTGCGTCATGAGCGTTATATATGGCATCTGTTGCTACGTTCGCATCGTTCCATACGGCAAACTCCGGAGAAGGACACAACCATGCGTACGAAGAAGATGCGGGCGGCCGGGCTCACGGTCGCTGGGCTGTGCGTGACGGGCCTGGCCGTGGCCGGCGGGATGGCGATCGCCGCCACCTCAAGCTCCCAGGCCCCGTACGCCCAGGCCGGAGCACTGGTCAAGGCCGACGGCTCGATCGTGCACTCCAAGGGCGTCTCGGAAGTCACCAGGTCGGGCCACGTCTTCTGCGTGAAGATCAGCAACGACGACGTCGACCTGTCCCGCGCCATCGTGACGGCCACCCCCCGCGACGGCATCGGCTACACCCTCCGCGCCATCGCAGGCGGCTGCGCGAACGGGAAGGGCGTCCAGGTGGCCACCTACAACGCCGACGCCGGCGGCGCAGCCACCGCGTTCTACGTCGCCGTGCTCTGACCTGACCCGGCCCCCTGGAGGGTCCGTCCGCACGGACGGGCCCTCCACCATCGGACTATCAGTCAGTACACCGGCTTTCGCACGGCGGCAGGCACCGCGTCTGCCCTCCCGCCCTATTCGCCAGCAGCGATCGGCAATCCCCGTCGTTGGGCGGCCGATGCCGCTGCCCGGGAAGAGGCCAAGGTCTGGCAGGACGAGTGCGGCGGGCTGCCCAGGAGCAGGCTTCGAAGAAGGAAAGCGAGCACGAGGCCCGTCGTCCCGTCTGCACCGGCTGCGGGGCGAGGTTCACCAACGAACGGTGGGAGGCGGCTCACACGACGGACTGGGGAGCCCCGCAGGACACCCACCCGCACCTGTGCAACGACGGTAAGCGAAGGTCGTCGCCGAAGGCCAAGGGGTCGGCGAGTACCAGGATCGTGAGCTGGTGCATCGTGGGACAGAGCAGCACCAAGCCGGGCGCGAGGCCCAACGTCCTGTCTGCATCAAGAAGGCGATCGAGCGCGCCGGCCATGGTGTTCCCCAAGAGCCCCGCCCGTCTCCGTGCGAGGACTGCGACCAGCGGTTCGTCACCGACGTACACCAAGCCTGGCCGGATGAGAACCGGCATCAAGAGCAGGGTCAGGTCCTGCCCGAGGCCGGCGGAAGCTGGCTCTCCCGCTTCCGCGGGACGCGACCGGACCGGGACTACACCGAACTGGTCGGCGGCACGCTGGACGGCCTGCTGCTCGACATCACCGGCTGGACGGCGGAACGAGATCCAGACCGGCGCCGCGCTGATGACCGAGCTCGGGCAGATCAGCCCCGGCGGCCAGGCGATGTACAACCCGCGACCCGGCCACCCGGTCCGCTTCACTTGACCCGGCGACACTCCCTGAACCCTTCCGGTCGACTCCCCCGCGCAGCCAACCGCAGCTGCCCCGGCGAGTTCTTCCCGCCCCTTGGAGGGCAGCGTGGGCCGGCCGCCCGTGGCCGTCCTGGTCAGTAGCGTGCGGCGCATCGTTGCTCGGACAGCATGTCCGCGTCGCCCGGCGCGGGATGCCCATCCCCGCAGATACTTTCGGTGTCTTCCCCTTATGGTCAGCTTCCCCCGATCGGGCTGGAGATCCCCTGCTCCGGCTATGCGATCGACGTGCCGCTGCAGGTGGCCGTGCTCGGCGTCGTCAACCTGGGCTTCAAGGGCGGCATCAAGTTCCGCGTCGAGGCGAACCTCGGCACCGGTATGGGCGGCGTGAAGCTGGAGATCATCGGCGAGGAGTACAGCGCGGACTCCCCGGTGCTGGGCAAGGTCACCCTCTCGCAGCTGACCCGCCTCCGCCGACCCCGTCGTATCGCCAAGATCTCATGGCAAACGGTCAAGATCATCTGTCAGAGGACACCCGTACGCCCTGGTCCCGCCCGTCGGCCCGGAGTGCGATGGGGCCATGGGCACCCGCGACCAGGACCAGGACGACAACCGGCACGGCCGCCACTGACGACCACGCAGACCTGAGAGGTGACGGCCGGGCTGCGGGAGGCGATGGACGACGTCCGGCGCTCCATGGCGGTGCTCGCCGCCCAGGTCCGGCGTCCGGCCGGGGGTTTCAGGCGCGGGCGGCCGCGGCGGCGACGATCCAGTTCCGGAACTCGACGGCGTAGTGCCGCAGGTGGTGGTCCAGGACCTCGTCCGGGCACGTGACGGGGAAGTAGACCGTCAGGTTCGCGGTGAAGCCGTCGGCTGTGTCGCCGAACTGGATCAGAGCCCGCCCGACGACGGTGCCGTCGGCCAGGAAGAGGTTCGAGGACATCTTGCGCGGAAACTCCGACTCAGGGAGGAGCTCATCCGCGTCCTTGGCCCAGGCCAGCGCGTCGGTGCCCCAGCCACCCATGTAGAAGTCGGCGACGTGCGGGCCGATGTTCTCCACCACCCGCGCGCCGATCTCATCGGTGCCCATCACGTAGTGCTCGGGATGCGCCGCGAGGAGCACGCGCTCGTCACCGGCGAACGCCTTGTCCATCCAGGCCAGGAACTCGCCCGAGGTCAGCCCTTTCGTCGCGAGCACGGTGGTGCCCACCTTGAAGGCGCCGTCGCGACCGGGGCGGCCCGACCACAGACCCGACCATGAGCAGGGCCGGGACCACGGCCTGACCCGGCCCTGAATCAGGGCGCTGCCCGCTGGGCACCGGACCGACGACGAGCACGACCAGGAGCACGGGGTCGACACTGCGCCCGCGTGAGAGGCCGGCGGTTCCTCGGGCCGGGCGTTGCGGAGGGGTCGTAGGGAAGTAGTCAGCGCCGTGGGCCCCCTTGACCACGCCCGTCGACCACCCGCCCGCCAGGGAGAAACCCCTTGCCGGGGTCACCTCATCTCCGGGCCGCCCCCTGCGGGCCATCTGCCGCACAGCGTGGGAGACCGGGGAATTCAAGGGCTGCCCGAAGTAACCGCCCTCGCTGCCGCAGGAAGGCTCCGCGTCCGGTTCCGGCCGCGCAGCCTGCTCATTGTGTCGGACGTTCGTCAGCAGGTGACCGGAACGTTCAGGGTCACCGGGCTGGAGGGATAGCCGAGGGCGGATGAGGTGAACTCGGCGTGGACGGTCGAGCCGCAGGGGGCGGTGCCGCCGACGCCACGGACCTGGGTGGTCGCGGCTTGGAAACGGACCCGCTGCACCAGGTGGCCGAGGGAGGTGCCGCCGACGGCGTTGCCGGTGAGGGTCATGGTCAGGTCCTTGACCGGGAGCGTGGAGCCCGGGCTGGGCGGGCCCGCCAGGTTTATCTGGCCGTACAGCTGCACGCTGTTGCCGGTGACTTCGGCGCACACCTTGGTCGACAAGCCCACCCGGAGGGCGGACGGACCGCACGTCACGGTGGGGGCAGTGGTGGTGGGGGCGTGTGCGGCGGTGGCCGGGGCCGCGCCGAATAAGGCCAGGCCCACGACCGCGGTGGCGAGCAGAGCGATACGAGACATGAGGTAGTTCTCCCTGTTCAGAGGCGTCGTTCATAGGCATCACTGATGCACTCAGGATGCAGTTGCAATGTGACATTGCACTGGACCTCAGTATGTGTGGAGGCGGCGTGAGGGTTAACTCCCATACCTCCATGCGATCTTCGGGCCCTCACCTTCCCCTTGTCCCGCCGGGTTACGGGTACGGCTACACCCAGGGCTTCGGCGTAGTCGCGTGATATCCGGTTTGTGATCATGTGAGGCCGAGTAGGGCGAGCGGGCGTTTCGGGTCGCGGGAGTTGGCCCGGAGTGCGGCGGCGACGTTGGGGCACCGTGGTGGACGTCGGGTGCGGCACGGGCTACTACCTGGCCGGCGTTCTCGACCATCTGCCCGGCGCCCGAGGTCTGGGCATGGACACGTCGGCGCGCGCTGCGCTCGGCAGCCCGAGCCCATGAACGAGCCGCTGCGGCGACCTGGGATGTTTTCCTCTCGCCGACGAGGTGGCCGACGTGGTGTTGGACGTGTTCGCCCCGCGCAATCCAGCCGAGTTTCACCGGGTACTCCGCCCGGCCGGCCGGCTGATCGTGGTCCGTCCTACCGATCGACACCTGGTCGAGCTGCGCGGCCGAGTGCCTGCAATGGTCACCATCGACCCTGCCAAGGAACAGCGCCTGCACCGGGCGCTGGACCCCTACTTCACAGTCACTGTCACCGAACAGGTGGAGTACCCCATGGCCCTGGTCGGACTGGAGGCCCTGGACTTGGTGGGGATGACACCGAGCGCACGCCACGTGAACCATGCAGACCTGAGCGATGACGGCCTCCTGCCCGACCAGGTCGCTGTCTCTGTGCTGGCCACCGCCTACCAGCCCCGGCGACCACGAGTGGGCGCCTGCGCCTGCTGACCGACGAGCAGTGAGCACGCCTGGCGCCCTGTCTTCCCCGCAACGCCGGGAAGACAGGGCGCCCGTTCGCCGACCACCGTCGCATCATCGACGGGATCATCTACCAGTACCGCACCGGGCTCCCATGGAGAGATCTGCCCCGCGAGGCGTTCGGCCCTTGGCAGACAGTGAGGCACAACGGCTACCAGCGCATGCTGAGGGCGCCGAGTTCGGCCCGCCGTTCCGCACTGAGCCTGTCCGCCCGTTTACGCACGTTGTCCAGCCATGTGCCGAGCTTGACCACCACGGGCCCGCCAGCACCGTCCTGACGGCCTGTCGGGACCTCCACCGCCTCCAGCTCCTCAACGTGCTTCCGGGGCACCCGAAGATGCCCCTCACGAGCGTGGAACTGCCGTGCGGCTGCCAGGTTGAGGGCCCACCTATCGTCCTGCGTCCGTTTCACCGGCCGCGCGCGGCCTGGGATCTGGAAGTGCGCACCGCGAACGCGTCAAGCTGCCTCTTGCGGCCCTGTTTGCAGCTTCGTCGCCGCTGCAGGCGCCACCAAAGTTCGGTGGACAAGGGGGCGTGAACATGCTCGGGACGTTCGCGCGCGTGCGGGGGGTACCGGGGAAGGCGTGGTGGCGAAGTGCTGCCAGCCCTGGCAGGTGGTCACCGGCCATGCTCCGCGGGCAAGGTCCTGGCCGGCCAGGGGTGTGCACTACGGCGGCGTCGCCGCTGGGGCCGGCCGAAGCCGGGCCGGGCTGACACGGCGGCGGCCGAGCCCCCGGCCGTACCGGTATCCGGGGGCGAGACGCCCATGCAGCCGCGCGGTTGCGCCTGGAGCCTCGGGCGCTCGCCGCGCGGGCCTGGTCCCCGACCTCGCCCGGCGCGTCCCGGAGGCAGGTGTGGGTCAGGCACCGGACGGAGTGTCAGGTCTGGTTCCGGACAGCGCGTCGGTGTAGATGCCCGTCATCGCGGTCACAGCCCGTCGGCGGTCCAGGGCCGGGTCCAGGCGGTGCTGGATGTTGATTCCCAGGGTGCCGCCGAGCAGCGCCGCCGCGACGGCCTCCGGGTCGGTGACGTGCGCACCGGTCGAGCGCAGGTGGTCGGCGTACAGGCCGCGGATCTTGGCGTACTCCTCGGCGTACGTCGTGCGCAGGGCCGACTCGCGGCTCACCGCCTCGATCAGGAGTGTCGAGAAGATGTGCGCCTCGGGCCGGGACATCAGGGCGAAGTTCGCCTCGATCAGCGCCTCGATTCCGGCGTCCGGCCCGGCGACGGCCAGGCGCTCGCGCATGAAGTCCGTGCCCCATCGGAACGCTTCCTCGATCACCGCCTTCAGCAGCCCGTCCTTCGAGCCGAAGTGCCAGGCCACGGAGCCCCGGCTGATGCCGGAGCGCTCCGCCACGGCCTGGACGGACGCCGCGGCGGACCCGCCCTCGGCGGCGAGTTCCCACGCGGCGGCCACCAGCCGGCGCTGGGTCTCGGCGGAGATTTCCTGCTTGCGGGTCGCACCCACGCGGTGTCCTTCCCAACGTTGCGGCGGCCTGACACGGCCGATTCTGTCACGCCGGCCGAGCAGCGCCGGGCCGGCGAGCTCTTGCCTATGCTATCGGTCCAATTTTATGCTGAGCGTCCAACAACTAAGGAGGGTTCGTCATGGAACTGATCGACCTCACCAGGACGCTGGACCCCGCCGACCGCGAGCGGCTCCCCGAGCAGCTGCGCCCGCTCGCCCCGGTGATCGCGCCGGCCGTGGCCTACGCGCACCCGACGGGCGAGGGCCGAGAGCAGTTCGCCGCCGCCATGCACTGCAGCGTCGAGGACCTGCCCGACGGCGAGGGCTGGGGCGCGGAACTGCTCACCGACTTCAACTCCCACCTCGGCACCCACGTCGACGCCCCGCTGCACTACGGCTCGACCTGCGAAGGCAGGCCCGCCCGCACCATCACCGACATCGCCCTGGACGAGCTGTGGTGCGAGGCGCTCGTGCTGGACCTGCGCGACCGGTGCGAACCGGACGCCCCGATCACAGTCGAGGCGCTGGAGTCCGCCCTCGCCGACAACGGCGCCCCGGTCCCGGCCGGCGGAGCGGTCCTGCTGCGCACCGGCCAGGAGCGCTACGGGCTGTCCGACCCTGAGTTCTTCCGCTACCCGGGCATGAGCCGCGAGTCGACGCTGCTCCTGGCCGACCTCGGGGCCAAGGTCCTGGGCACCGACGCCGCGGGCTGGGACCTGAGCTTCCCCGTGATGGCGCGCAAGTTCCGCGACAGCGGCGACAACTCCGTGCTGTGGGATGGCCACCGGGCCGGCCGCGAGCGGGAGGTCTTCATCGTCCAGCAGCTGACGAACCTCGCCGCACTGCCCCCGTCGGGGTTCCGGGTGGCGTTCTTCCCGATCAAGATCGCCCGCGCGAGCGCCGCCCCCGCCCGCGTCGTGGCCTTCGTCTGACCCCCGATCCCCGCAGACCGACCCCTGCACCCTGCTGAGGAGAGGAACCGACCATGAAACTCGCAACCGTGGAGCACGACCGCGCCGAGCGGACCGCGCTCGTACTCGACCAGGGCGAGCGCCTGCTGCTGCTCAACCGCGCCCACCGCCTGGTGACCGGCGAGCACGCCCCAGCGCTGACCACCATGCAGACGATCATCGACGGCGGCGAACCCGTGCGGCAGACCCTGGAGCGGCTCGCCGCACAGGCCCCGCCCGAAGCGGTCGTCGCCGCATCCGAGTTGCGCTGGCTCTCCCCGCTGCCCAGGCCCGTACAGATCCGGGACTTCGGCAGTTTCATGGATCACTTCCGCAACGCCCGCTCCCGGATCCAGGGCATCCCGGCCGACCAGGTCGAACTGCCCGCCATCATGCTCGAACGCCCTCTGTACTACGTGACCAACCGGCTCTCCGTGACCGGCCACGACAGCGACATCCACTGGCCCGCGTACTCCTCCGTGCGGGACTACGAGCTGGAATTCGCCTGCGTGCTGGGCCGCGACGGCACGGACATCCCCGCAGCGGACGCTCCGTCGTACATCTTCGGCTACACGATCTTCAACGACTTCAGCGCCCGCGACACCCAGCTGGAGGAGATCGCCACCGGGCTGGGCCTGAGCAAGAGCAAGGACTTCACCGACTCGAACGTCCTGGGCCCGTGGATCGTCACCGCCGATGAGCTCGGCGACCCGTACCGGCTCACGATGACCGCCCGCATCAACGGCGAGGAGGTCAGCCGGGGCACGTCCGCCGACATGCACCACACCTTCGCCGACATGATCGCCTTCGCCTCCCAGTCGACCCGGCTGCATGCCGGAGAGGTCCTGTGCTCGGGCACCGTGCCCACCGGCTGCGGGCTGGAGCACGGCCGCTACCTGGAACCGGGCGACACCGTGGAACTCGAAGTCTCCGACCTGGGCGTGCTGCGCAACCGGGTGGTGTCATGAACCGCGAAGCACTCATCCTCGGCGTCGGCGCCACCCCCTTCGGCCGCCACCTCGACCGCAGTGCCGGCGACCTCGTCGGCCAGGCCGCACACGAGGCACTGCGCGACGCCGGACTCACCCCGGCCGACGTCGGCGCAGTCTTCCACGCCACGGTCAGCCAGAAGGCGATCGACGGCCAGCACATGATCCCCGGCCAGGTCGCCCTGCGCCCGCACGGGTTCGCCGGGGTACCCGTAGTGAATGTGGAGAACGCCTGCGCGGGCGGCGCCACGGCCCTGTGGCTGGCGATCGCCCACGTACGGGCGGGCCTGTCGGACGTCGCCCTGGCCGTCGGCGTGGACAAACTCGTCTGCGCCGATCCCGCCCAGGGGCTGGCGGTGTTCGACGGGGCCATGGACATCGCCCACCGCGAGGAGACCCTGGCCGCGCTCGCCGCCCTGACCGAACCTCTGCCGCCCGAATTGTCCGTGGATGGCGACCGGTCGGTGTTCACGGAGATCTATGCCTCCCTGGCCCGCGCCCACATGCAGCGCTTCGGAACCACCGAAGCCCACCTGGCCGCGGTCTCGGCGAAGAACCACGCCCACTCCGTCCACAACCCCCGGGCCCACTTCCGTCGAGCGTTCACCGCGCAGGAGATCCTGGCGGCGCGGCGGGTGGCGTGGCCGCTGACGGTGCCGATGTGCTCACCGGTCAGCGACGGGGCCGCCGCCGTCGTCGTGACGCGCGCCGACTTCACCCGTGACGAGTCGGCCGTGGCGGTACTGAGTAGTGTCCTGTTGTCGGGTACCGACCGGGCTGCGGACGACGCCGGGCGGCACATCGGCCGCCGGGCCGCGCTCGCTGCCTACGAGAAGGCCGGCATCGGTCCGCAGGACGTCGACGTGGCGGAGGTCCATGACGCCACTGCCTTCGGCGAGATTCAGCAGGTGGAGAACCTGGGATTCTGTCCGATCGGCGACGGCGGCCCGTGGTCGGCATCGGGCGCCGGCGCGCTCGGTGGCACCGTTCCGGTGAACCCGTCCGGAGGACTCGAATCGCGCGGCCACCCGGTTTCCGCCACCGGACTGGCGCAGGTCTTCGAACTGGTCACGCAGCTGCGCGGCCGGGCGGGCGAGCGCCAGGTCCCCGACGCGCGCATCGCCATCGCCGAGAACGGCGGCGGCCTCTACGGAATCGAGGAGGCGGTGGCCGCCGTGACCATCCTGGGGAGGACCCGATGACGCCCGGCTACGCGGACCTGATCCTGTCGGCGCTGCGCCGGCGGCCCGAGCGCACCGCCTTCCGCTTCACCGGCGACGACGGGACGAAGCACACCTGGACCTACAGTGAGACCGCGGAACGGATCGAACGCACCGCGGCCGCGTTCGGACGACTGGGCCTCATGCCCGGCAACGGGCTCGCCCTGCTGTGCGGCCCGAACCCGCAGGCGTTCACCGTCATGGCCGCCGCCTGCCTGGCCGGACTGCGCTACACCGCCCTGCATCCGCTGGCCACCGCGGACACGGACCGGACCGTCCTGCGCGACAGTGTGTCCGACTGCCTGGTCGTGGACGACACCCGCTTCGCCGCCCGCGCCCGCCCCGACGGCACCAAGGCGATCTCCCTCGCCGAACTCGACCGCATCGCCGCAGACACACCCCCTGGT
Source organism: Streptomyces sp. NBC_00012 (assembly GCF_045040875.1). Classification (NCBI taxonomy): domain Bacteria; kingdom Bacillati; phylum Actinomycetota; class Actinomycetes; order Kitasatosporales; family Streptomycetaceae; genus Streptomyces; species Streptomyces sp. NBC_00012. The sequence goes on from NZ_CP108310.1 coordinate 1,182,062, forward strand.
CCGAATGACCCACGCGGCCCCGCGCTCTACCTCTTCTACACCGGCGGCACGACCGGTGAACCCAAGGGCGTGATGCTGCACGACCGCTCACTGCTCGCCAACGCCTGGGCCTGCTCCACCTGGGCCTGGCCACCGGACACCCACTTCCTGATCACCACCCCCATGTCGCACGCCGCCGGGCTCCTCGTCGCCCCCGGCCTGCTCCACGGCGCCGGCTTCGAGCTCCACCCCTCCTTCGACCCGGACCACGTCATCGACGCGATCGAACGCGACGGCGTGAGCGCCACGTTCGTCGTTCCCACGATGCTGTACGCCCTGCTCGACCACCCCCGCCTCCTCGCAGCCGACATGTCGGGGCTGAACTGGGTCCTCTACGGCGCCGCACCCGCCGACCCCACCCGGCTCGCCCAGGCACACCGGCTCCTCGGCCCCGTGCTCAGCCAGCACTACGGCCAGGCCGAGGCCCCCAATGCCCTGACCGTCCTGGACCCGGCCCAGCACCGCGACGACCCGCACGTCCTGGGCAGCTGCGGCCGGCCGATGCCCGGCGTGGAGATCGCCCTGCTCGACCTGCACGGCCGGCACGTACCAGCAGGCGAGCCCGGCGAGCTGTGCGTCCGAGGACCGCTCGTGATGGACGGCTACTGGAACAAGCCCGAACAGACCGCAATCGCGCTCGACGGAGGCTGGCTGCACACCGGCGATGTCGCCCGCCAGGACGACACCGGCCTGATCACAATCATCGACCGGATCAAGGACACCATCATCACCGGCGGATTCAACGTCTACCCGCGCGAGGTCGAGGACGCCCTCGCCACACACCCGGCCGTCGCCGCCAGCGCCGTCTACGGCACCCCCGACCCGCACTGGGGCGAAGCCGTCACCGCCACCGTGGTCCTGCGCCCCGGACAGCAGGCCACCCCAGCCGATCTGACGGACCACGTCCGCGCCCGCAAGGGCGCACTCTGGGCCCCGAAACTGCTCCATCTCGCCGATTCGCTGCCCCTCACCGCCCTTGGCAAGATCGACAAGAAGAAACTCCGCAACCAGCCCTGAACAGGGCTCGGGCGCGCAATCCGCCCCACTTCCTCAGATGACACACGGCCGGCGCCGAGCGCACCCTGGCGCGTGCTCCCGCGCCGGCCTCACGCTCGGTTTCTCCCATGGCCTTCGGAGATCGGCTGCCAACGGGCGGGCGAGACGAGTTGGGTGTAGGCGGCGAGGATGAGCCAGGTCCACCGGTCGGCCGCTTCCGGGGCGCGGATCTTTGGGCAGGCCCAGCCGAGAGTCTGTTTGAACAGCTCATCCAGCTGCGGCTGTACTTCGTTCACAGTGCAGCACTGTCGACCACACCGCCTTCCGGCCGGGCGATTTTCGGGCGACCTCGACCGCCATCACACGAAGATCGGCACTCACGCTGCGTACGCGACCACTTCTGTGACGCGACCACTCTCAGTGGTCCGCCTCGCGTTCGAAGTCCAGGTGGTACGTATGGTTGTGCCACCTTCTGTGAATGTCATTTCGATTCCCTTCCGGGAGTTACCTCGCATTGCTCGGCAAGATGTTGCCACTGAGCTGCCTGGGCGAGAGGGGTCGCGCGTGTTCGTCGCCAGCGAAGGCCCGCGAAGTTCATGGCGGCGTGTGCCAGGGTTCCTGGCATGACTTCGACACCGGACGGACGTCCTATCCCACCCGCACATGCTGGCGAGCGCGCCATGCTGGAATCGTGGCTCGATTTTCACCGTGCCACTCTCGCCCTGAAATGCTCGGGCCTCAAAGACGATCAATTACGGCTGGCCTCGGTTGGGCCGTCGTCGATGACACTGCTGGGCCTCGTCCAGCACATGGCCGAGGTGGAACGCAACTGGTTCCAGCGTGTGTTCGCAGGCCAGGACGTGCGCGCAGTCTTCGGGGAGAGCAACGTCGACGGCTTTGCACTTGAGGGTGGCCGAGGACTCGACGAGGTCACAGCGGTCTGGCAGGCAGAGATCGTTCGAGGGCGTGAGCTCATCGCTGCCGCCTCGCTGGACGACTCCGGTCGGCTGTCTGAGCAGGAAGCCAGCCACGTAGGTGACGGAGGGGTTTCGCTGCGCTGGATCATGGTCCACATGATTGAGGAGTACGCACGTCACAACGGCCATGCCGACCTGATCCGAGAGCGCATCGACGGTGTCGCCGGGGCGTGAAATGCGGTTAGCGGCATTTTGTTCGGCTGGCTCTATTTGCCAGTAGTGTCGTGACACCGTCACCGCTGTTACGACAACAGGACTCTCTTTCTGAGTAGTTGGAGGCCTGCCCGGCCGAACATTTGGCGCTTGAGCATCTTGATCCGGTTGACATGCCCTTCGACGACACCTGAATTCCAGGGGAGGGTGAGGCCGGCGATGACTGCTTCGCGGTCGCGGTCGATGCCCGCAGCGAGAGTATGGAGGCTGGAGAGGTCGTCCTGTCTGACGGCGTCGAGCCAGTCCGGCAGGCGCTCGCCCTGGCGCTCGGTGAGCATGGTTGCGAAGGACCGGACGTGCCTGGTGAGAGCGTCGATCTCGGGGCAGCTGGCCCGTACGTTCTTCAGGTGGAGGTGTTCGGTCTCGGAGAGGGTTTCCGGGCGGCGGAGGACCCATCCGGCGACGGTCCGAGGCGAGGGCGGACGCGCTGTCACGGGCCGCGGCGAGGTGCGCTTCTGACGGAGGTAGGCGCGAACGCGCTGGTAGCTGCCCTGATAACCGAGTGGGACGATCTCTTCCCATAGTTTCCAGGCATTGGTGCGGCCCTCGTTCCAGCGGTCGTCGAGCTAGGGCTTGTACTCGTCGAGGACGGAGGTTCGGGTCCGCCACTGCCCAGTGAAGAGGTCTTCCGGCCTGGCGGCGTCCGCGTACCGTTTGACGGTTCGGCTGGTCATGCCGAGCTGTCGCTGGATCGCGCGACGGCTGTGCCCTGCCTCCACCAAGGCGTGAATCGTGGCATGCATGGTCCGGGTCCGTTCGGCGAACCGGTGACCGGTCGGCCACGGCGAGCCGGACGACTCCTCCGCCGGGGCGGCCTCCGTCTCCGGCGTTTCAGACGTCTCGGGTACCAGGACTCGCAGGCATCGACGGTGCTGGGCGATGCTCCGCTCGGCTGCCTCGCTGAGGTTGTGCCAGAGATGCCACCGGTCCGCGACCTGCACAGCCTGCGGGGCGCCGACGCTGGCGCCCTCGGCGAAGAACGGGGCGCGGTCGCGGCGCACGACCTCGATTCCGGGCCGCTGAGCCAGCCACGCGGCCAGGCTAGATGACTCCCGGTCAGGCAGCAGGTCGATGGGTCGGCGGGTTTCGACGTCGACGAGGACGGTGCCGTAGTGGCGGCCCTTGCGGGTGGCGTACTCGTCCACGCCAACCACCCGCGGAGCGGGCACCTCCGGCTCGGGAAGCGCGTCGACCAGCCGCAGGACCGTGCTGCGGCCGACCGGTGCACCCATGATGTCGGCCAGGCGGGCGCCGGCCCGGCCAGCGAGGGCGAGGCCGATCGCGGCCAGGGTCGAGCGCAGGCGCTCGGTCCGCTGGCCGTGCCTTCGAGTCAGGCCACGTATCTGTTCGACGAACGTGTGGCGTCCACACTCCGCGTTCTGGCAGGTGAACCGGCGGACCCGCAGCTGGAGTACAACGCATCGCCCCGCACTCGGAACATCAGCGGGAAACCGCAGGTATGAGCCGTGAACCTGGGCCGACCACGCCCCGCACCCCGGACACGAGGCACCCGCGGCGGTGCACCGCGCATCAACACGCACTATCGCGATGTTCACGTCCACCGACAGCACCGCGACGTCCGCGATCGACGGGAACAACAACAAAGCAAGTTCAGTGGTCACTCACAGTGCACGCGTCACACAACCTGAGCCAGAACCCGAGTAGGGAAGTCTCGCTGGCCGCGACCATCGCGGTGCGCGAGCAACTGACACCGGAGCAGGCCGCCTACAGGGCCCAGGCCCTGCTGGAACCGTACGCAGAAGACCTCAAGACAGCCGAAACCCGGGAGCGGGCCATCCTGCTGCTGCACCACGAGGACCCGGCGACCGGAACGGCCCGCGCCCTCTCCCACGAAAAGTCCGTCACCCCCACCTACGCTGACTACCAGCACCACCTGCACCTGCAGATCCACCGCCTGGTCGCCGAGAACCGCTTCGCCGACGTCATCGTCGTCGACGGCCGCCCGGTGGCCGCCGTGCAGGACGACCTGCGCCGACGCATGCACCCGCACACCGCCCTCGTACCGGCCGGATGCCTGCCCGGAGTCCGCATCCTCGCGCTCGGCGGGATGTCCGAGAGCGGCAAGAGCACCGCGGGGGAGTACCTGCGCACCCGCCACGGATATGCCCGGCTGAAGATCAGCTACCTGATCGAGGACGCCGCGCACCGCGCGGGCATTCCTGACCCGTACTCCATCGCGCCCGTGGTCCGCGCGGAACTCCTCCTGGACGGCCTGGACCGGTACGCGGCCGCCCACCACTTCCACGACCGCCTCACTCTGGAATCACTTTCTTGAGAAGGTCCCCCTCACCACCGAGGCCATCGCGGCGTCGGAGCCTCCGATGCGCTCCATAACCGTCTTCGTGGGGTGCTTGCCGAAGAGAACCACGGGGTTATAGGCGATCGCTGTCTGGACGATCTGTTCCTCTTGGCGACTCATACCCTGCCGGGGCAGGAGGGCCCTGATCCTCCGCTCGGCGAAGACCGCACCGCGCTTGTCCCAGGCCACATCGAAGGCTTCCCGCACGTCCTGGCGAAGCTGCTTCAGAGTGGCAGCCACCATGGCGGGCTTGATGTCGGCCTCGCCCGCCGTGCTGATCACCCTCTATGACCGCCTCGCCCGCCGCCAATACCGCTCCTTGAGGAGGCGAGGCACGAATCGGTCTCAGTCCGGCAGGGCTGCCAGTGCTTCGCGCAGCTCATCGGTTGAGTACCCAGTGCGTAGGGAAATCTCCCGAGGACTGTGAGCATGGAGGACCCAGTGCGCAGCGGGGGCCCACCACTGCGCGACGCTCGCGGGAACGGTGACGGTCATGTGGGCGGGCGCCGCCCGAGTGTGATTGTCTCCGTCGTGGGCAAGAGCTGGTGCGGCGTCCGATTCGGGGAGCGTCGTTGAGAAAACGAGTGTCAAACGGAGAGCTTCCCCATGCTCTTTGGACTGGCGACGAGCGCTCCTGAGCCGTGACAACAGATCTTCCAGTTCTTCGGCATCGCATCCGAAGCCCTGCAGTTTCTCGGCGGGGAACTCATTGAGTTCGCGTGTCAGGAAGTAAAGCCTCGTGAACTCCGAGTGGGAGAGGCTGACGCTGCGGCTGGTTTGCTCGGACATACCGTTCCTCTTACTCCAGGTCCTCGAAGTAGGAGTATCCCTCCTTGGGGGTGAACACGGTGCCCCCGTCACCGTCCACGATGACCACGGCCTCCTTGTCCGGGTCCCAGAAGGCCTCTCGATCATTTCGCAGTCCGTATTTCGGGTCGATGTTGGGTATGCGCTGGTTGATCACTCCGTCGACGTAGAACTTCAGGGCCTTGGGGTCGACTCCTCGCACGTAGTGCGTTCCGTTGCCGTCGGGGCGGAGCGCTTCACCGTTGGCGTGGTCCGCGATCTTCTCCGACTCGGGTTCGAGGTCGTAGGGAGCCAGTCCGAGCGGGTCGGTCAGCCGGATCGGGGAACCAACCGCCGCACGAGTGTCCGGAGACGTAGTGCCGCTCAAGTACCAGCGGCAGGGCGCCGGGCAGACTGGCGTCCGTGGCGGACATGAACATCTCGCCGGTTGCAACGTCGACCGGCTCGCCCTCTCCGCACTTCTCCTTGGTGCACTTGTCGTGCTTGTTCGGCTCGCCGTCGGCACGCTCAGCGGCGCTGCCGTCGCGACGCAGCGCCCGCTCGCGGCTCGCCAGCCGCTGAGCGGCAGTCTTGGCGGTCGAGGCGCCCTTCCGCAGGGCGCCCCCGCCGCCGGTGGCGAGGGCGAGCAGTAGATCCGGGGTGAGCTGGCCGGCGGCACGGCTGGGGTTCCGCTGCCACTCATCCCAGTTGGTGACGGCCTTGGCGAACTCCGTGGGGTGGTTCGCGGCGTACGCGGCCCCGTCGATCATGCCCGCCAGTTGCAGGCTGGCGCCATCGGGGCCGTCCTCGGCCATGTACTCGAACTGCTTCCACATGCCCTTGGCGCTGTCGCCCATGCCGCCGAAGAAGTCCCCGACGCCCTTCTTGAAGCGGTTCCAGCCCTCGGGCGCGTTGGGGGCCTTCTCGGCCGCCTTGGCGAGCTTGGCCTTGGAGTCATCGACGACGCCCTGCAGCTCGCTCTCCAGCTTGTCGAGCCGGCTATAGCAAGAGTCCAGCCCGGTGATGGGATCGTCGTCCGGCGGCCGCACGGGCAGCGTATCGTCCCCGCGGTCGACAGCGGCGTTGTAGGCCCTGACGTTTTCCCAGTACTTCTTCGACGCAGCCCTTACCTCGTCCGCATCTTCGATGATCGGCTTGACCCGCTTCTGCACGGAACGCAGCTTGTCGGCGTAGGCGTCCAGAGCGCCCGCCGCGGAGGTGAAGTACTTGCGTGCCGACTCCAACTCCCTGGGCAGACGCTTGCTCGCGTCCTGGAAGCTATCGGCCGCGGCACCGGTCCACGGCAGCAGGGACAAGTCGGTCAGCTTGTCGTAGCCGTCCTTGAACGCGCCCGCATAGACACGGAGCTTGACGACCAGTCGGCGCAAAGTTCTCGAGTTGCAGCAGGTCCGCCATCATGTAGGCCGCTATGGCCTGCCGCAGGCCTTCGACGATGGAGTCGGCGTGCTCGGCGAGCCGCCCCATGCCGAAACCCCACTCGGACAGCACGTCCTTGGCCGGCTTCTCGATGTCGACGGTGGCCGCGTTCTGGATGCCCTGGGCCATGGACTTCCAGTCCTGCTTGATCTTGTGCGCCGCGACGACGGACTCCTCCATCGGCTTCATGATCTTGCGCACCTCGGCGATCTCGATCCTGTAACCATCCCCCGGCTCAGGCCCATCCGCTCCGCCCCCTGCCATGTCTACTCCCCCTCCGCCTCTGTCAATTCCTCCAGCATCGCGGCCTCCAACAAGAACGGGTTCGGCCCCAACAGGTCCACCAGCGCCCGCACCCCTTCAGGCAACAGCTCTACCAGGTCCTCGGCCGTGGTCGACGCCCAGTCGCATGCTCCCGCGAACAGAGCCAGCCCCTCCCAGGAGGTGAAAACCGGCACTACCGGACCATCCACCGTCTCGGACACGAAAAAAAACCGGGGCTCTCCGGCCGCTGGAAGTACAGTCGTGCGGCACGCAGTTGAGCCAACCGTTCCGCCGGAGACATCCGCGCCATCGCCTCGTCGCGGACCAGGTCACGCAACGACATCCCTATTCCCCCTCTTCCACCCGAGCCCTGAGCTGGATGAAACACGGGAAGGATCACCGCATGTCCATCGGCATCGCGGCTGGTCGGGAGAGCAATGAAACCGACTGGAACGGCCCTGTGGCACACGCCGACACCACAGCCGGCTCCCTCGTGTCACCGTTCGTCGATCTGGACGCCGTTGCGGACGGGTACTGCGCGGAGGTGGGATGGAGCACACCGCGCTGATCCTTCGGGTCGGCCGCCGCTCCCGGGGCGGCGCCGGTAGAAGACAGGCTTGTTCCGGTCCGCCGCGCTTCGCGATCACTATTCGCCGACGATCCCCCGACGTACGCCGCAGACAGGCTCGGGTCACCCTTCGTGAGAGTGTGGCCGGATGCTGCAGATTCAGGAGGGGGAGGACGGTCATGCATAGGAGCGCACCGCTTCAGCTGACACGCACCCACCGGATACTCATCGGTCTTGTGGTCGCCGGAGCGGTGCTCATCGCCGCGATCGGGTTCGCGGGTTCGTACGCGGCGGTGCGCGAGCTCGCCCTCCAGAAGGGCTTCGGGGACTTCTCGCTGGTCTTCCCGATCGGCATCGACGCGGGCATCTGTGTCCTGCTCGCCCTGGACCTGCTGCTGACCTGGCTGCGCATCCCGTTCCCGCTGCTGCGCCAGACCGCCTGGCTTCTGACCGCCGCGACGATCGCCTTCAACGGCGCCGCGGCCTGGCCCGACCCGCTCGGCGTCGGCATGCACGCCGTCATCCCGGTGCTGTTCGTGGTCTCCGTCGAGGCCGCCCGCCACGCGGTGGGCCGGATCGCCGACATCACGGCCGACAAGCACATGGAGGGCGTCCGCCTCACCCGCTGGCTGCTCTCCCCCGTCCCCACGTTCAAGCTGTGGCGCCGCATGAAGCTCTGGGAGCTCCGCAGTTACGAGCAGGTCATCAAGCTCGAACAGGACCGGCTGATCTACCAGGCCCGCCTCCAGGCCCGCTTCGGCCGCAACTGGCGCCGCAAAGCCCCCGTCGAGTCCCTGATGCCGCTGCGCCTGGCGAAGTACGGCGTCCCGCTGGCCGAGACCGCCCCGGCCGGCCTCGCCGCCGCGGGCATCGAACCCGCCCTGCTCCCCCCGGCCCCCGCCCCGGCCCAGGCCGCTCAGGTCCCGAAGCAGAGGCAGAGTCCCGCCCTTGAGGCCCCTGCCGCGCAAGAGCTGGAATTTGCACAGCTGCGTGCCGGAGAACCGAAGCCGTCATCCCAGGTGCGTTCAGCGGCTGCCGTACGGCCGCCCGAACCGGCACCGGACGATGCCAGCGCCGACGGGCGTCTTGCCGACGCCTACCAGGCCTGGCTCGCCGCCTATAACTCCGAGCCGACGAGTGAGCATTTCGCTATCTGGCTCCAGGACCGGTACGGCATCGCCACCGCAGCCGGCGACCCGCTGTCCCGCGAGCAAGTCCAGCCCCTGCTGCAGGTGCTCAAACAGCACGGCGCGCCCGCATCCGATGGCGCGTCCAGCCTGGATGCTCCCCAGGACGCAGCTGACGAAGAGACATGGGCCGACTACTTCTACAACGCCGGGCTCACGTACGCGGCGGAACGAGGCTCGTACCCCGACGCCGACGCCCTCGCTGAGTACGTGTACCAGCGCGACGGCATTCTGGGAGCCACCGGGCAGCCCATCACCGCAGACGAATTGCGTGACTACGTCGCCTGGTTCCAGGCGCAGGACCAGGACGACGACGGGAGTGAGTCTGCTCCGCAACGCCAGGCTCAGTACAACGGCGACGTCGACTCCGAGGCCGATCCGGCACCGGCGGCAGCGGACCAGACCGCCGAGGCGGCCCCCAACCACGAGGGCGACGAGAGCCCCGACGAGGACTTCCTCCCGAGCGGCACCGACGATGACCCAGAGGAGCAGCCCGGCACGCCACCATGGTTCGCCGCCGACCAGCAGGATCAAACGCTGCCGACGGATCGGCATGCCGTACACGCGTCCGGGCGGGAGAGTAGCGGCCGCAGCGTCGTCCAGGTGAGAGTCCCGAAGCCCCGTGATGAGGGCGAGCCCGACACCGAGGAGTCGGCCCCGGACATCCGTGAGAGCGAGGTCGAGCAGGAGGCCGAGCAGCAGGACGGCTCTCACCTGACGGGCCCGGCACGGGTGGAATTCCACTACCGACAGTTGTCACCGGAGGAGCAGCAGCTTTCGGCGAAGGCTCTTGCTTCGGTCTTGGCGGAGCGCTGCGGCTACCAGGAGGGCACGGTGCGGAAGTACCTCGGGCCGATCAAGCGGGCCGCCGGTGTGTGACGTTCCACCGCGGTGGTCCGCCAGGCCGTCCGTGACGTCCGCACCGCCCCGCCTCCGCCGCCCGCCGATCCGCCGGCGGAACCTGCGCTCGCCGCGCTGCGCGCCGCCGTCGACGACCTCGCCGCCAGCACGCACGCGATCGGCGAGCTGATGCTCGAAGTCGCGCCGGCCTACCTGTCCGACACCGACGCGGCCGACGTCCTCGCCCTGTTGTGCGAGGAGATCGGTGAGGAACTCGACCACGGCCTCGCCGCCCGCCGTTACGCGATCACGTCCGACCGCCGCGCCCTTCATGGCACCGCCCTCTGAGCTGTTCGCCCTTTCTGGGAGTTCTCGCTTTCGTGTCCGGGATGGTTCTCAGTTCGATGTCCGACCTTGGGCGCTGTGGGGCGGGCCGATTCGGGTGTTTCTATGGGGCGTTGAGGAGTGGTGGCCGGGCGCTGTTGCTGGACAAGCAATGAGGATTGGCTGGTCACTGGGTGAGGATTACCTGGTCAGGGAAGTGAGAGCTCCCACAAGGTCTCCATGACGATCTCCTCGTGGTCCCCGGACATCAGTCGGTCCGGCCCATGCGAAGCACCGTGACAGACCGGCAGAAAGTATGTCAACTACCCTGATTTCAGGCGTACTTGCGCACACTCGCCTAGATCCGCACCCGCGTACGCGAGCCCCCGGGTTCACCCGTCCGGGCTATTTGATCCGTGGTCGGGCCGACCAGCGGACCGTGGTCGGCCCAGACCATCCGGCCCGACCACAGGCCCGACCATGACCCAGGCCAGGACCACGGCCCGGCCCGGGGCACCCCTGAACGCCCGACGGGCACCGGACCGACGACGAGCACGACCAGGAGCACGGAGCCAGCACCGCGCCCGCGGCTGCTGTCCGCCGAGCGGATCGAGCACGGTGCACTCCTGGGCACTGCTGACGCCGAGCAGCTGCGGACGGCCCGCTTACGCAGGTCAGACCGTGCGGGCAAGCCGGTCCCGGACGCGGACACCTCTTTCACGCGATAGCCGTGGCAGAGGTGGGATCAGGGTCCGGGCGGCGCGGTGTGCGGCTGCCCGTGCCTGAGCCGGGCCGCCTGATGCCGAGCGCGTACGCGCGGCCTTGCCCCGCATGGGTGATCAAGGTTGCTTCTCATCCTTCTGTCCCATGCACGGACGTAGCGTCACCGGTGTTTTCATACCCAGCAGTACGAAGGAGACGAAGTGTCCGCCGAACCTGAATCGCCCACCTACACGTTCGAGCTGAAGCACAAGATCGAAGGCCAGCCCGCGGATGCCTTCGAGCTCACGCTCATCCCGTTCCAGTGCCACGAGGTGAAGGTGACGTCCGGTGCCGCCGCTGCTGCCATGACCCTCCCCGCACTGACGCCGCGTGACTCGGAAGTGGTGAACCAGGTCAGCGTGCAGCGGGTGACCGGCGGGTACGTGGCCAACGGTGCCATCTACACGAACTGGAGCTGGAGCGAGCACCCGCTTCTCCCGCTTCCCCACCTCGGGTACAGGAAGACCGAGAGCTGGCCGCCCAACATGTCGTTCGAACTCGTCGAGGGGAGCAACCACCTGATCTTCACCCTCGACAAGGAGTTGGCGTGGTAGCCGCTCACGGATCGGGAGCCTCTGCACCGCGGTAACGCTGACCGAGGGTGTGGGTATGACCGGGCCTAGGCGCCGGTGCATGCCCTGACAGTGCGCCGTCCGCGCGGTGCTGACACACCATCTCGCGGACGGCGGGCCGCACGCCCGGATCACCGACCGCCGCCAGGCGCTGCGCCGCCCCATGACGCCGCTGCGGCCGGGACGGGTCCCCGGTGGACCACCGCCCGGCCGCAGGGCGGCAGAGCGCCCGTCAGGCGGCGTCCGGCCCCTGGGGTCGAGCTGCTGCTGTCCATCGGGGCCTGGAAGCCGGAGTTTTTGCTGACCGGTCCGGCGCTGAGGGACCAGGGGCTGATGGTGACCGGGCTCCTGGAAGCGGGGTGGCCCCGTGAGCACCTGCGGCAGGTCATTGCCGGGCGTCCGCTGCCGGACCCGCTGCACCGCACGGTCGGGGCTGTGGTCTCGGCTCGACTCCGGGCCGCGGCCTCGATGCCGGTCCCGCACCTGACCGTGGGCACCGTGCCGCACCAGGCCCCTGCCCCCGACCTGCCGTGGACGGACCAGCCGCCCGCTCCGGCCACGCCGACGCCCCCGACGTGGTCGGAGCGCCAGGAGCAGGATGCCCAGCTGCGGCGCGGCGCGGACGCGCAGCGCGGGTGTGACGGCGACGACCACATGTGCTCGGTACTCGCCGTGGTCGGCGAGACCCTGTGTCCCGAGCACCTGGGGTGGCCGCTCTGCCCCGGCGGCTGCACCCGGCGGACCCCCGACGGCGCCATGTGCGCTACATGCGTCGAGCAGATGCAGCTGCTCAGCGCCGAGGCGATCGAGGCCGAGCCCACCGACGACGGCACGTGCCCCGGCCACGCCGGAGTCCCGTGCGGGCGTCCGGTGCTCGTCCTCGGTCTGTGCGGCCGGTGCCGGATGCGGGCCCAGGAGGAGCGCGACCGCGTGGAAGCTGAGTGGCAAGCGGCCGTAGCAGAGGCAACCGCAACCGCAGCGGCAGCAGAGGCCGCAGAGGCACACGCACCGTTCTAGGCCGCCTGTGCGCCCCTCTGAGCGACTGTCAGCCGCTCCGGGCCTCCCAGCCCTGAGCGGCCCGCGATCGCGGCACAGGCGGGCGCACGGGGGATCCGTTCGCTGACGAGTGACCAGTTCGCACGACGAGGAGGAGAGACTCATGCCGGAGCGGACCATCGACTTCGGGAAGTTCGGCGCCCGGGGCATCAAGGGCAGCGACGCCGTCGCACGCAAACTCGACGAGCTGGCGGACGGCATCGTCACCCCGGTGACCGTGAAGCGCGGCCTTATGGCCCGTCTGCACTACCTGACCCGGACCGACCACAGCCGCAAGGCGGCCCGGGACGCCGGACTCACGGTGACCGACCGCACGCTGAAGGCGTGGCTGGACGAGAAGCGCCGGCCGTCGAACGCCAACCTGGAACGCATCGAGGCCGCCTACCGCCAGGTCCGCCGCCAGAATGTCGCCCGGCACCTCCTGCGACGCCTGAATGCCAACGGCGGGACACGGGTCGAGATCCACCCGCTGAACCAGTCGCAGGTACCGCGGCCGCTCCAACGGCTGGTGGAGTACCGCGCGATGAACGTCCGCCGATGGGACCGCATCGTCGAAGCCTGGTCGGCCGGCGCCCACCAGGCCCTCGACGACTCCTGGGAAGACGTCATCGTCGACCTCGGATCCCAGTGGGGCCAGTACGAGTACGTCACCAACATCGGATTCGCCGCCTAGAACGCCCCTGTACGTCGATTTGAGCGCCTGTCAACTACCCCGTGTCTCTGGGGGGGGCCAGGGCGGTCGAGTTTGGCCGTCAGATCGCCGCACGGCGAATCGGGAGTGTTTGCGGCGCTTGAGTTGGGGACTGGTGAGCAGCTGGCGGCAGCGCGCGGTCTGCCGGCCGCCGTGGTGCTCGCGTCCTGCCCGGGGTCCGGGGAGAGGGCCGTTGGGGGCGGTCGCTGTGAAATGTCCGTTGGTGCAGGTGAAGCCGATGCCTGCCCGGAAAGGGCATGGCCATCGGCTTCACTCGGGCGGATGCGCCAACATCCGGACCCGTAATCCCTGGTGCGCCGGTTGGAGCCAGTAGCAATCAGGGCAAGGGCGGCCCCTACTGGGAACGCGCGCCTTTCTGGAGACGAGTGTGCCTGGAGAGTGGCGATCACGCAGAAATGGGCGGGCGCGAAATTGAATCAACGCAGGTCAGCTCCGTGGCGCCAGGCCGGTCCGTCCTGTACTGCGTGGTAGGGCGAACACAAGCGGTACAGCTCGCCCCGCTACGGCCCGCAGCCTGCACAGCCAGGCCCCGTGGCCTGCGCCTCCCCTCCCCAGGCATCCCTTTTGTTCGCATTGGGGGGTTGTCATTCTGTCGTGGTAGGCGTCGCGCGGTGCTCTGACCTGCGCTGCAGAGCCATGCCACGGCCTCGTGATGCCCCGCCGGCCCGCTACATCACGTCCTTGATGGAGAAGTTCGGCATCGAGATGAGCATTGGCACGTTGGTGAGACAAGTGGCTGACCTCCCCTCAGGACCCCTTACGAGCCTGGGAAACTTGCCCCAGCAGTCCACGTGTGCGCAGGGAGCGCCAACTCCCGAAGACCGCACAACACGGGCTTTCCGGTTGGAGCCAAGTAGCACCGTCCGGCGATCTCACGGTCGCCGGGCGGTAGTTAGGGAGACCCTGTCATGGGCAAAAAGCCCATCGTCGCGGCGAGCACCGCGACCATCGAGTCGGCGTCGGCCGACACCACCACCATCACGATGAGCGGCCGGTTCGCCATGCCACACGCACTGGTGATCATCGCGTCCATCGCCACCGCCGCGTTCCTCGCCCCCGACGCGATGACCGTCCAGGACGTCCTGCTGCTCCTGGCGGGCGCTGGCGGCATCGGCGCCGGAGTCGTCCTCGTGGTCGTGACCGGAGGCCGCAACGGCAGCCGGATCGGCCGGTTCGCCCGCGCGTACTTCAGCTCGGACAACTGAGGCGGCCGCGTGGGACGCCCCGAGAACAACGTGGACCAGACCGTTCCCGCACGCGCGGAGCTCGCGGAGTACCTCCGCGAACGCCGACGTGCAGCCGACCTGACCTACAGCCAGATGTCCGAGGGCGGCTGGCTCTCGAAGGCCACCTTCGAGCGGGCCGCCTCCGGCTCGACCGTGCCCGCCTGGGACACCGTCGAGCAGTTCATCACCGTGACCCTCACCGAGAAGGACGTCTTCGGACCCGAGGTGCTCCTGACGCGCGGCCACGAGCTGTGGGTCAGGGCCCGCCGGGCCACCCGAGCGCCGTACTACGTCCACAAGGCACCCGACCCCACCCTGCTCTCGGACACCGCGGGCTTCCTCCGCGCGCTGCGCCACCAGCATGTGTGGGCCGGCTACCCGACTCCCGGCGAGATGGAGTCGATGGCCGGGACCGGGATGCTCCCCAAGACCACCGCCCGCCGCATCATCGCCGGGGACGCACTGCCCGTGGATCCCCCGCAGGCCCTCGCCTTCCTGCAGGCCTGCTACGTACAGGGAGAAACGGAACTCGAACGGTGGCTCTCCGCCGCCGTCCGGGCCCTGCGCGACGACCCGACCCGGTCGAAGGACATCGGCAAATGGGTAAAGGCCCACCAGGAAATGGCCCGGCGGGCCGAGGAGAAAGAGTTCGCATCGGTGACCCTGTTGCGCGACCAGGAGGGACAGCGCGCAGCGTGATGTGACGCAACACCTGCCCGGAGCACCTGGATAGAACGACTGCGGCGCCTCCCACTGGGAGGCGCCGCAGCCATGTGGGGCAGCGGTTCAGCTGGTGATCGGCACCGATCCGTCCCGCATGCGTCGGGTGTTCGTGCAGGTCACCATGCCTGTAGAGGCGTGGTCGGGGTGTTGACATCCCCTCTGCGCACCCCCCTGCCGCCCGACTACCGAAAGAGAAAGGGGTGGAGGCGGGGCGGGCGGAGCGCCTCGGGGATCGGCGGCCGGCAAGTCCCTCTCGCGCGTCGGCGGGGCCGCGCGCGGGCCGGGCCTGGTGCCCGGCCGTTTCTGGGGTGGGGGCCGAAGCGGTGGAGGTGTACAGCGGCTCTGGGCGTCAGACGCAGTGGGGCCGCGTAGAAGCGCCCCTGTGCGGCGTCCGGAGCGCCTGTGACGGTAGCTAGTGCTGTGACCGGGATGGTTCACCGTGGTCGGGAGACGGCTCACGGGACGAGCGCGGTCCGCGAGGCAACTGGTATTAATGGTGCATGCAGGAAGAGACCGCGCGGTCCGCGATCGACACGTTCATCTCCGCGTTCAACGCCTCGGACGACAGCTATGTGACTGCGCTGCTCTCCCAGGCCCTAACCTCGGACGTGGTCTTCTGGGGGCCGTTGGGCCGCAGTGAGGGGATCGAGGCGGTCGAGCGGTTCGTGCTGGACATCCGGCGCCACCCGGCGGGGACCGGCACGATGGTGCGCTGTTCGGCGGTGGACATGCCGGGCGAGTGGGCCCGGTACCAGTGGGTCTTCACGACGCCGGATGGAGGCCCCCGCCTGGCGGGAACGGACGTCGTGCATCTGCGGCGGAGCCTCATCGACCAGGTCATCGTCTTCGCGGGGGAGATCGAGCCGTCCGCCTCTTGAGTCATTCTCCTCTGGCGCCGTCCTTCTCCTGAACCGGCCCCGTTCGGGGCTCCGGGTCTGTCCAGCCGAGATCATCTTCACAACGCTTCGGTCGTCTGACCGTTCGATAGGGTGGGGCCACTGGCTTCGTCCCTGTGGGGCCAATGAACCTCGCTCAAGACAGGCGGCTGAGTTCGCGGCGCAGCGGCCGGGGCACGACGTCCCGCATCCCAACCCTCCGCGCGGAGGGGCTTTCGTGTTTATCGGGCGAGACCGAGAGGGGATCCGTGCTGATTCCCGAAAAGAGCGGAGTTGGTTTTTGACGCACTTTCGGATTCGGGATTCACGGGTTCACGGATCCCGAATCCAGTTCCCTTCCGGTGCTCAAGGGTCGCGATTTTTGATGGTGGGTTAATTCGGGGGAGTGGGGTTTTTGAGGGCTCGTGAGGTGCCTTAGGGGTGCGTGCTGATTCCAGATCTCATCTGGGGTCAGGTTTTGACGCACTGTCTGGGTGGGCGTAGTTCCGGTGCCCGGCCCGTTCCTCACGGTCCGTCACATTTCGTTCCGACCGAGGCCACCCCTCCGCCTAGCCAGCCGCCCGCGTAGCGGGCTCTGAGCAGCCACGAAGTGGATGCTCACACGGTCGGTGCGGAGCTCCGACCGTAACCAAGGGCCACGGAGTGGCCCGGCATCCCGGGCCGCAGGCCCGATACCGCGCGGAGCGCGGTGCCTGCTTTTCCGCCGCGTAGTGGCGGCGCGTCGTGTCTGCGGG
>NZ_CP108311.1:0-191125 GCF_045040875.1 Streptomyces sp. NBC_00012
CCCGCAGACACGACGCGCCGCCACTACGCGGCGGAAAGGAAGGCACCGCGCTCCGCGCGGCATCCCGGGCCTGCGGCCCGGGATGCCGGGTCACTCCGTGACCCTTGGTCGTGGTCGGAGCTCCGCACCGACCACGCGAGCATCCACTCCGTGGCTGCTCAGAGCCCGCTACGCGGGCGGCTGGCTAGGTGGATGGGGACCTCGGCCGGAACGATATGTGGCGGAACGTAAGGACCGGGCGGGACACCCGGAACTCTCCCCCATGCCCAACCAGACAGTGCGTCAAAACCTGACCCCAGATGAGATTGGGAATCAGAACGCACCACCTGAGCCGCCTCACGCCTCCTCAAAAACCCACTCCCCCGAACTCACCCACCATCAGAAAAGGCATCCCTTGAGCGCCGAAAAGAAACTGGATTCGGAATCTGTGAACCCTTTTATTCCGAATCCGAAAGTGCGTCAAAACCAAACCCTGCTCTTTTCTGGAATCAGCACCGATCCCCTATTGGTCTCGCCCGATAAACACGAAAGTCCCCTCCTTGCAGGGGACTTTCGATGCGCGACGACCGAGAAGGGATGATGCAGGAGATCCCAGACCGGACCACGGCCAGCACTGCTCGCGGGACGACAACGAGGCCCAGGAGGCCGCAGGAACCGCCGCAGCCCGGGCCGGCAGGAAGGCTTGCCTCCGGAGGGCGTTCTCGCCTCGCTCTGCCGACGGTAGTGCGAGGGCCCCACGTACGGCCGGTAAGCCACTAACTGAACGGTATTTGCCTCTAAGCCCCACTCCCACTCAGGACCCGCACCTCTGTGTCCCAG
This sequence comes from Streptomyces sp. NBC_00012, assembly GCF_045040875.1. Taxonomy (NCBI): domain Bacteria; kingdom Bacillati; phylum Actinomycetota; class Actinomycetes; order Kitasatosporales; family Streptomycetaceae; genus Streptomyces; species Streptomyces sp. NBC_00012. The sequence goes on from NZ_CP108311.1 coordinate 820, forward strand.
GCCCACGTAAAGGGTGGGCCCGGGACGCCAGCCGACCTGTACAGCCCCTGCTCCGTACCCGTGCTCTCTGCCGCGAGACGCACACGGAATCCCACCCAGATCACCAGGCCGACGGAATCCCTCGGAGCATTTCCCAGGCTACTTGTACTTGTACGTGGCGTGAGCCACCGTGTTTACAGGCCACCAAAAGTCACCCGTGCCCTGCGAAGCGAACGAACCGGTCCCGGAGTTCGAAGCCCGGTAGGTCCATTTCTTCGTCGCCTTGAGCTTGACCGTAGGGGTCGAACACGTCTTGGTTTTTTTGCATCCAGCTATCTTGCTGACGAAAGTCTTTCCATTGTTACCCGAAAGCGCAATGGACGGCCTCTGGGTTTTCATTTTATGCGCGCAAACCTGCTTCGCGTTTGCATAGATGGTACCCCCGGAGCGCCACATCTTCACCGTGTTGGTGCAGCCGTAGTACGACTTCCCCTTACCCGTCGTAGCCGCCTGCGCCGAAGTAGAAGAAAGTAGGATGGAAGCAACGACGGCTGCCCCTACACCTATGCTCTTCAGGCCACGCTTCACGATTTCCTCCCCGTTTCGATTCGAAAATCGAATCATTTCACGAACATCGATCTTGGTCGAAACCGACTTTACCACACAGCCCTGATCACGTCTCTGATTTCACGCAAACGGGCGTCAGCGGGAGGGCCAGTGAGGGTTCCGGTGAAATAGAGATGGGACTGAACCTCAAGTACCCCTCAAGTGCTTACCGAATGGCATCGAAACCCATCCCAATATTCAGCCACTTCGCCAATGGAACGAATCTGGCAAATGGTTCACATTTAACACCCTGGAGTTCAGGGCGAATGCGCTCTCAGGCGGTGAGATCGAGAGGGCGGTTGCGTGCTCGGGGCGTGACCGGTAGTGGTCGGTTGCGGCGGCGATGTTGGTCCAGCCGGCTTGGCGCATGAGGCCGATGGCCAGATTCCGCATCGTGGCCATGGCGCGCGGCGCGGTGCCGGTGCGCACGCGTGAGGCGTCCTCGCCGTAGGTCACGTCTCTGACGTGAGGTGACCCCGGCGGTGTGGACACCACTGAGCCCTTTCCAATCTGGCGGGGGTGACCGCGCGTTGGAAGCGAGGAAGTGTTCGGCCTTGTGTTCGTAGCGGCGGTGCAGACGTCGGCAGCCAGCCATCCAGGACACGGTCCGCTCGACCAGCCAGCGGTGGCGTCCGAGTCGCTGTGAGGACTCGATGCCCTTGCGGGCAATGCGGTGTCGGATACCGCGGGTGCCGAGCCATCGGCGCAGGTGGTCGTAGTCGTAGCCCTTGTCCGCGTGGAGCCTTTCGGGCCTTCGGCGGCGTGGATCTCGGCGGGATCGGATGGGCGGGATGCCGCGCACGAGCGGCTGGAGGCCGAGGCTGTCGTGCATGTTCGCGCCGGATATACCCAGCGACAGCGGCAGTCCGTTCCGGTGGCGCTGAGCAGGGCGGCGGCCGGGGTGCTGCGGTTCAGTGAGGACCGCGATCCGGCGGTGCTGGCCCAGTTCGTGCGGCTGCGGGTCATCGATCCGGAAGGGGCGTACTGGCGGCGTGGGATCGAGGCGGCCGGGCGGTGGCTGCGCGAGACCGGGAACGCCGTGCTGCGGGTGCCGTACACGGTCGTCACGCCGGAGGACTGGGGCAGGGTGGGCGGGTATCCGCTCGGGCAGTGGATCCCCGAGCAGCGCCGTTCCTACACGGCCGGGACGCTGGGGGCCGGGCGGGTGGTCGAGCTGGAGAAGCTCGGGATGGTCTGGTCCGAGCAGGACGCGGCCTGGGCGGACGGGATCGCCGTCGCCAAGGAATACGCCGCGGTGCACGGCCACTTCCTCCCGCCGGCCACCGCGGTGTGGGACGGGCATCCGATCGGGGTGTGGGCGAAGAACGCGAGAGCGGCGGCCCGCAGGGCGCGGGAGAACGAGGAGCTGCGCGCGGCCGGCCTCCCTGTCCCTTCGGCGGCCGGGGCGATGCCCGAGGCGCGGCGGGATGAGTTGGATGCGGTCGATCCGGGGTGGTGCCCGGTCTGGGACACCGGGTGGCAGCGCTGCTTCCGGCTCGTTCAGATCCACGTCCAGGCCGGCGGAACCCTCCCGGAGGCTGCGGGCGACGTCGTCGTCCAGGGCGAGGACCTCGGACGCTGGGTCACGGCGCAGCGGTTCGGGTGGGAGCAGCTCCTGCCCGTGCAGCGGTGGATCCTGGAGAACACTCTCAAGGTCACACCGGTCGAGGAGGAGGAGCGGCCGGTGAAGCAGACGCAGGATGGGAAGTGGGCGGTCAACCTCGCGGCGGCACGGGCGTTCTTCGCCCGTGAGGGGCATCTGCGGGTGCCTCGGAGGCATGTCGAGGAGCTGAATGCGGGCACGGCCCCGGCAGGCCGTCAGAACGGTGCTGCCGGGCCCGTGGTGGTCAAGCTCGGCACGTGGCTCGACAACGTCCGCAAACGCTCCGCCAAGCTCCCCGAGCAGCGCCGTGCGGACCTCGATCAGCTCGGGATGCGCTGGTAGACGGCCGGAGCACAGAACGCCGGAGAGGCCCGGATCCGATGGGGATCCGGGCCTCCGGTCGTATGTCATCGCCCAACTCGCAAGGTAATAAGGGTATTTGGCCGTGGTGCGCCTTTTTATTTCGTATTCTCCGGGTATACGTCCATACATTGCGATCGAGATCGATGGTGTGCTCTCCCCGTACGACGGGCCGCTTCCCGCCGGGCACAGCCTGCACGATGTGACGTCGGCTGCCTGGCAGGAGTGGGCCGCGATGGTCTACCCCCGCCCGCGCGGTCTACGGCTCGCCCTGAACGCCGAGGTCGGCCGGGCCCTCGCGGATCTTCCGGCGGACCTGGTCCTGGTCTCCTCGTACACCCCTGCCGAGCTGGAGCCGCTGCTGCCCGCCCTCGGGTGGGAGACGGTGCCGCCGCTGGTGCCGATGCGGCACACCGCGACCATCCACTACATGCGGGTCGACGACCCCGGCCGGTCCCCCGACGCGGCGGCCGGCCTGCACTGGCGGGCTGAGGAGATCGTCTCCTGGGCGCGCACCCACGACCGCCCGGTGGCATGGGTGCGTGCCCGGGACCATCACCGGGAGGAGATCCGCCGGACCACCGCCTACCTCTCGACAGTCGGCCCGGTCCTCGCGCACGCCGTCGACCCGGCCGCCGGGATCACCACCGCCGGCCTCCAGGCGCTGCGGGAGTGGGCACGGGAGATGGAAGCGCTGCCGGAGCCCGCGCCGGTCGTGCCCCGCCGGTGCCGGGACTGCGGGGACCGGGGCACGACCGTGCTCAACGGCCGCCGCGTCGACCGGGTCCACGGCGCATGCGGCTCCTGCTGCGAGTGCTACTGCCCGGGGCCGGCCGACGACCAGTACCAGCCGTGCGGCGATCTGACGCAGCAGCAGTGCCCTTCCTGCCGCTGCTGCCGGGTGTGCGTGGGATGCCACTGCCGCGAGTAAGCACCGAGCCGCCGTCGCGCGCGGCCCCGCCGTCGCGCGAGTGGGAGTGGCCGGCCGCCGGTCCCCGAGGCGCTCCCGCCCGCCCCGCCCCCACTCTCTCCATTTCGGTAGTCGGGCGGCAGGGGGTGCGCAGAGGGGATGTCGATCCCAGCCGATTCATCAGGCCGGATGGTGGGGCTACTCCTCGTCGGCGTGGCCGCCGGCCCCGAGGGTCCGCCGCGGGGACGGGGGCGCGGCCGGGCGGGTGCCGAGTACGCCTCGGGCTCGCAGTTCGTCGAGGTCGGACAGGCGCTCTCCGGGGAGAGTGTCGAGGAGGTCGGCCTGGGCGGCGCGGATGCTGGGCGCGGGAGCCTGGGGGCCTGCGCCAAGGGCGCGGCGGACGGTCACGCCGATCATCGTACGGCGGCCTTCCCGGTCCCCGAGGCCGGGAAGGCCGCACCCAGGTCACCGGCGCCATATGGAGACGATCAGCGCCGTCAGCATGCCCAGCACCCCCGCGATGCCCACAGCGACGCCCAGCGGTTCCCGCAGTGCTGGGTAGGCGTAGGCGAGGAACGCTCCGAACCCACACGCAAGTAGGGCCACTACAACGCCGATCGCGGCTAATGCCGCCGGCACCCACCCGAACGGAACCGGCGTGGCCGGGGCCGCCGGGGCCGCGGGGGCTTCCGGGGTCGCCGGGGCAGGGGTCGGCGGAACGCTGGTATCCATTGGTTGTCCTCGTTTCAGGTGGCGCAGTACGCGCTCGGCAGGAACGCGTACGGGTTGGTTCCCAGATACTGACACCTGAAAAACAAGACCTTTTTTATGTGAGGGTCAGATACCTGTCCTGCGTTTCTAATTAGCACCATGCGGTTTCGCATGGATATTCACGTCTGAGCTCGCCACTGCGTCGATGGCCGGCGGATCCAATTCTCACAACTTCCGTTCCGGCCCCCGGCCAGGGGTCGGTGACAGGGCATCGAGGCCGCCACGGGGTGGGTGCAGCACAGTGCGCCCCGGCATGCTTAATCACGCAAGCACCCGCCGGCCGCGCTCCAGCACGGAAGGCAAGACTCGTCGGTACGAGTCCACGGGCCAAAGCGCCGTTGCCGGGGGTGGGGGGACGCCTGCTCACCTCCGGCAACCCATGGAGTGGGATTCGGGCCTCTCCCGCGTCTGTCAGCGCCATGCACCGCGCGTCCCCTCCTCTCTGGTCCAGGAGTGGTCGGGGATCCGGGGGTGGCTGGGTTGTTGTGGGGTATCAGGCTGCCTCGCGGGAGCAGATGCGGCAGCCGACGCCTACCTTCACCTTGGAGTATCGAACACGGCTGACTGAGCTGCAGGTTGTACAGACGGCTGTCCACGGTGCCATCTGTCCGGGAAAGGGATCGAGTGGCTTGAGTCCTGCTTGAAGCATGAAGGTGACGGCCTCTGGTGGTGTCACTCCGCGGCGCGGATGCCGAGGGGCTGGTGCCGGAGCGGGCTTAGGGGCCCGTCGGTCGGCATGCTTGGCCCGCTGCCACGCTTTGACCCAGCCAGGGAAGGAGTACTCCGGTACCTCGCAGGCGATCAGGTAGGCGTGCATCTGGCGAACTGAGGTGACCGGTTGCTTTCGCTCCCGAATGCGCCAGGCGGACATCCGCGAGAGCGGTGCGAACTCCTTGGATCGGGCTTCTGCTCTCTCTTCCATTTGCCTGGACGAAGGCTCGCCGTTCTCTTCCCAGACCCGTCTCAGCGCTGCCGCGAGGTCGGCCGAGGTACGTACGAGGTTCAGGCGGGGCGCATCGGTCATGCGGTGGCCCCTGCCCAGTCGGGATGCCTTCTTCCACAGGATCTCGATCTCGTCGATGCCTACGCCGCACGCTCCCGCTATCTCTTGGGTCACCAGCAGCGTGGGCCTCACCTCGCCCGCTTCGGCGCGCTGAATCGTCGTGACTGAGCGGTTGATCCTTCTGGCGAGTTCCCGGCGCGTCAGGCCGCGCCGGGAACGGCCTTCGCGCAGCTCGCGGGCAAGTCGGCCGACGCCGTTGTGGGGATCGTCAATCGGTGCCATCGGACGTCCTCGTCGAGCTGGCATGGCGTTACGCCTGGGCCGGGAACAGGACGCGTCCTGCCCGACGGATCGCCGCGGTGAGCAGGCCCTTCCGGGTGTGGCGGATCACGAGTGCGCCGAGCAGCCCGGGGCTGCCGAGCGTGGCCGGCACCTCTCCCGGCGAAGTGCCGTGGGTAGTCGCGAGCGTCTCCATCGTGGCAATGGCGGTGCTTTCTCCTAAGCCAAGACGGGGGCGGGTGCCGGGCGCACACGCTGCTGCGGATCGAGAGGAGGACATGGGAGGCCCTTTCTGACTCACGCCGATGCGGCGTGTACGAACTCTGGGGACTGGCTCCAACCAGGTACCGCAGGCGGTTGGCTCCGCCGTGCTGCGGTGGACAGAATCGTGCCAGTGATCGAAGAGCGCGAACGCCACCTTCTGATACTTAATTCGTATCTGTCACGTGCGCTAGGGAGGGCCTGACTTGGCAAGTGCCGCATCTTCATTGGCCATGGGTGTACGGCTGCGTAACAAGTCGGATCGGTCGACCAGGTAATACGGCGCGCCCTGTATGCGGAGCCGAGCCTTCCGGTGGGCTCGATCGGATATTCATTCATTCTTGGCACACTTCGCTTGCCGCTACCGGTCCCGTACTGCGACGATCCCGCCAGCGCCGCTCTGCGGTCGCGGCCCTGACTGCTACTGGCTCCAACCACTGCTGAACAGGGAATCGTGCGTGCGTGTTGGCTCACGCCCGCACAGACAGGTCAGGGGCCGGACCTCAGTGGGTCCGGCCCCTGTTCTGTGCAGCAACCGCCAGAAGCCGAGCGCGTGGTCACCAGCGTGTTAAGGCTTACCACCTGCACATTTGACCGTCTGTCACCAACCGGTCCGGTCCTGCGATCATGAGGGTGCATCAGCCCCTGACCTGCCGGAGAACCGTTGTGACAGCACGCCGCCTCGCCCCGATCGCCACCGCTCTGCTCATCGCGTCCCTCGCGGGGTGCAATCCCAGCGCGGCGAAGACCGACTCCGACTCGAAACCGTCGGCGCCCGCCTCCCAGCCGGGCAAGGCATCCGCAGCGCCCGGCGCACCTGCGGGCGGCAGCGATCTGTCCCTGGCCGAGGGCATCGCCAAGATCCCTGCTGGTACTGAGGACCGCACCGGGTACGAGCGCGATTCCTTCCGCCTGTGGGTCGATGCGGACAAGGACGGCTGTGACACCAGGAAGGAGGTCCTGATCGCCGAAGCGGTGAAGGCCCCGGACCAGGGGGCACGGTGCGTGCTGAGTGGGGGCGAGTGGCTGAGCTACTACGACGAGGTCACCGTGACCGCGGCCACCAAGCTGGACATCGACCACGTCGTGCCGTTGGCCGAGGCCTGGGACTCAGGTGCCTCGAAGTGGACGGCCGAGCGGCGTGAGCAGTACGCCAACGACCTCGGTGCTGACAGGTCGCTGGTCGCCGTGACCGCGAAGACCAACCGGTCCAAGGCCGACCGGGACCCGAGTGAGTGGCTGCCGCCGGCCGCATCCGCGCAGTGCACGTACGGCGCCGACTGGGTCGCGACGAAGCTGCGGTGGAAGCTCACCGCGGACGACAAGGAGCGGGCGGCGCTGGAGAGGCTGGCCAAGAGCTGCACGGACACCGTCGTGAAGTTCGAGGCCGCCCCGTAACGGGTGGTCGGGCGTTGTCACGTTGGCTGACCGGCGTGGGATGATCTTCGTGGTGGTCGTATCGGGGAGGGGACTGCTCGTGTCGTCCGTGTCGCCGTCGTACCGGGGGCACCGGTACCCCGTCGAGATCATCTCCTACTGCGTGTGGTTGTACCACCGGTTCCCGCTGTCGTTCCGGGAGGTCGAGGAACTGATGCTCGAGCGCGGCGTGGTCGTCTCCTACGAAACCGTCCGGCGGTGGTGCCTGAAGTTCGGTCAGGCCTACGCCAACGCGCTGCGTCGCCGGCGTCCCCGTCCCGGCGACAAATGGCACCTGGACGAGGTCTTCATCAAGATCAACGGTGAGCTGAAGTACCTGTGGCGCGCGGTGGACCAGGATGGCAACGTGCTTGACATCCTCGTGCAGAACAGACGCGACAAGGCCGCGGCCAGGCGTTTCTTCCGTAAACTCCTCAAGAAGACCCGCTCGGTGCCACGGGTGGTGGTCACGGACAAGCTCCGCAGTTACGGGGCCGCCCACCGCGAGGCGATGCCTTCCGTCGAGCACCGCTCCCACAAGGGCCTCAACAACCGGGCCGAGAACTCCCACCAGCCAACGAGGCAACGAGAACACGCCATGAAGGGCTTCCGCAGCGTCGGCGGAGCCCAACGGTTCCTGTCCGCGTTCAGCGACATCTCACCCCACTTCCGACCCCGACGCCACCTGATGACCGCCACCAACCACCGTGCCGAAATGACCGTCCGCTTCGCGATCTGGAAGCAGATCACCGGAACCGCCGGCCTGCCCGCCACGGCCTGAGCACGGAGCCGGAACCGACCCCAGCACGCCCCGACGCCCCGCCAAGCGCCAACACCCCCGACAACGTGACAACGCCCCCCCGCCTGCTACTTGTCACTTCGCCGTAGCTTCGGGAGAACAGGGCCATCACCACCGGAAGGCCGTCAGCGGAACCGCTGATGTCGCCGCCGGAGCAGCCCAAGCCCGCCCCGTTCGAATCCTGACCTGGGCAAACATTCGGCCGAGGTTCAGACACAGGTACTCACAATCGCTGCTACACCACATGGCGGGACACGACCGTGGGCTTGAGCGCCTCAATGGGCCCGCGCCGGGGGTAGGCAGCCTGTCTCCGGGAAGTGGCCGTTGACGTCCGACCAGACGCGCTCTGCGCTGACGGCACCGGTGAGGCAGGCGGTTCTGCCGATCCAGATTCCGTACATGCTGCCCTGAGCAGGGCTTTCGTCTCCTGAGGTGGGCCGCTCCGTCACCTCTAGGTGGGCAGGAGCGGCCAGTGGTGCAAGGGCCTCGCGCACCTGGGCGGGCCGGGTCCGATGCTGACGTCGCAGGTCCTCAAGGGCCTGCGTGATGTCCTTGACTTTCTCCCGGGCTTGCTTCTCGTCCGCCGGGGCCGGACGGTCCGGGCGTCGGGCCCGGCTGTTGTCGCCGTAGAAGGGCGGCGCATCCGGGCCGGCCGTGTCGCTGCTCGGGGTTTCGTGTTCGGAGGTGTCGGACGACGTGGTGCCGCTGAGATTCGAGAAGAGATCGTCCACGCCCTTCCCGCAGCTCGTCAGAGCGAGGACGAAGAGCACCGCGACTGCGGCCGTGCTGGTACGACGGGTCATGGTCCCAGTGTCCCTTCGCAGGCGCGGCGGGGGCGTGAGTACGCGTGCTCAAGGTGGTTGAACCACCCTGGTTTTTGAAACAGTTTTTGCAGGCTCTGATGAGAGGGGTCTGCCGCTCTCAGGCCGCCGATCCCGGTGGTCCACGAGCCCGTTCCAGGGCCGCGCGTCCGGAATCCGGGTGGTCTTGCGCTGCCCGTGCGTCCAGTCCGAGACCGAGCATCCAGTTCAGCGCGAGCCACGCGGTCTGCAGGAGGAGAGGAACAGCACCGGGTGTCCCTCCCCTAACCCCTAGACGCAATACCGGTGCTTTAGTGCTTAATTCGTGGGTTTGGGGATGTTTTGGTGGGTTCGACGAGGGTGACGGCGGGGGTGGCCGGGCGAGGTGGGTTGTTGTGTTCGGTGCGTTTGAGTGCCCAGTTGGACATTTTGCGTTTGATCACACGCGGGTTGGACCGTAACCGCCGTGGTTCCAGGAGGCGTTCGGTGATTTCACGCAGGGTCTGCTTCAGTGCCCGGGTGAGCCGGGAGGGGGAAAATCCCGCCTGGCTGGTGGTCTGCCGGCGGACGACGCGCAAGGTGCGGGTGAAGGACATCCGGTCCGGATCCTCCTCTCCTGCCGGGCGGCCTGGTGCATGAGGTCGCGCAGGGCGTGGTGCACCAGGAGGAACCCGAAGATCTCCTGCTCGGCCCCGACCGGATACTGGGAGCGCAGGACGAATCCGGGTCCGCCCAGGTGGATCTTGATCTCGTCGAGGGTGGTCTCGATCTCCCAGCGCTCGGCGTAGAGCGCGGCGAGCTCCACGGCCGGTGCGGTGGCCGGGTCCAGGAGCGTGGTGACCAGCCGGTAAACGGCGCCCTCCCCACCTGGGCCCAAGGCGTATTCGATGACGCGAACCTGTGCCGGGTCGGCCCGCCGGTTCTTGTCCCGGGCGGCAACGATCTCCGACAGATACGAGCCATCGGGCAGCGCGGCCACCACGGGCAGGACCGCGTTGCTCCGGACCCGCCACAACAGGTCCGCGCCGGTCGACGCGGCGGCCCGCCACAGATCGAAGCCGAGGAAGCCCCGATCCGCCAGGAGCAGCATTCCTCTGGTCAGCGAGGGGAACAGACGGCGGGCCAGGGCCGTCTCATGCACCGCCAGTGGCGCGACGTCGGCGGCGAACACGGCGTGGGTACCGCACTCGACCAGGGCCACGGCCCTGGCCTGCGGATACGCGCTCCTGCCCTGGCCACGCCCCGTTCCCGGCCGTCCGAAGAAGGCGGCGTTGGCCTGCGTATCGGGAAGGTCGAAGGTCGTCCCGTCCACCGACACCAACCGCAGACCCCGAAACCACGCTCCCGTCGTCGCCGGGAGCGCCACGGGCCGACAGACTCTGGCGAACAACGTCTTCATCGGTTCCGCCCCCAGCCGCAACCGGGCCCGTCCGATCGCCCCGCTGGTGGGCACCCGCCACGTCTTCGACCAGCGGCGTTCGCGTTCCAGGCCCTGGGTGAGGAGCCGTCCGACCTCCTCATACCCCTGCCCCGAGAACAGGCACATCGCCAGCACGAAATACATCACCACCCGAGCGGGAAGCAGACGCTGACGTTCCTCGGTGCGTCCGCACTCCGCCACCACCTCATCCACCAACTCCGGCGGAAACGCACGCGTGAGCACTCCAAGGGCGATGCGATCCGAAAACCGATCGCCCTCAACTACCTTCAACTGTCCGGGCCTTGGCACACCAACTCAACGAGCCAGCATTACCAAAGTCACCGGTATTGCGCTTAGGGGCTGTCCGGTGGGTCGTGCGAACTGACCAGGGCCGTGACATAGGCGCAGATGAGCTTCTCCGAAGACGCCGTCGTCGGGCTCGCTGAGGCTGAGAGCTCGTCGCCAATCGGCCCCTTGCCTGCGTTGGCCGGCTGAGGAATTTGGTTGCGGTGGATCAGGCGGATGCGGTCATACTCCGGCATGAGTAGAGACGCCGAGGTCATCGTGCTCGCCCGCTGGGCGGACGAGGTGATGGAACCGCTGACCCAGGACGACCCGGAACGCACGTGGCGAGGCCGCTTCGTTCCGATAGCGGGGCACTGGGGCTACGAGTTCGGGTGGGCCCTGGAGTTCGAGAAAATGCGTGCCCGCAAGGGCCTGCTCAGGCACCTGGAGTCGTTGCCGTGGCCGCATCCCCATACGGTGCAAGTTCTGCTTCGCGACCAGGACGACGACTGCTTCGGGCTATGGATGTTCCAGGAGGGCCGGCTGGTGGAAGTCACCATTCCGCGCACCGAGCGTTTCCACCAGCCGGCACCGCCCAATGAGGACTTCGAACCCGACCCGGGCATGCTGCTGCGCATCGACCAGAACACGGCTCTGCCCGAGCAGACCCCAGAAGCACGCCGCGACACCCGCTCACCCTGGTAGAGCGAGTTCGACGACTCATCTTGGGACGTCAGGGCTGTCGACGAGCGCGTACTCAGCGAACTTCGCCACCACTACCCGGGCGCCGAGGACCTCTGAACGGGCGCTTCACTCCGGGCGTAGCCACAGGCGGATCGCCGCCACGGTGACCGTCCCGTGGAAGACATACGCCCGTTTGTCGAAGCGCGTGGCGACGGCTCGGAAGTTCTTGAGCCGGTTGATGGTCCGCTCGACCTCGTTGCGGCGGCGGTAGACCGTCTTGTCGAAGCCTGTGGGCCGGCCTCCTTGGCTGCCGCGGCGCCGGCGGTTGGCCCGCTGGTCTCTCGGCTCGGGGATCGTGTGCTTGATCTGACGTCTGCGCAGGTGACGCCGATTACGGCGTGACGAGTACGCCTTATCTCCCCCGACATGGTCGGGCCGGGTGCGCGGTCGTCCACCAGCCTGCCGGGGCACGCGGATCTCTTGCAAGACGGGAATCATCTGCGGTGCGTCTCCCCACTGGCCGGGCGTGATGACAAACCCAAGCGGGCGACACCCACCTTCCCCAGCAAGGTGGATCTTGCTCGTGAGCCCGCCTCGCGAGCGTCCCAGGGCCTCATCGGGACGGTGACGCTCCGGACTCGTGTGCCGGTCCGGGACCTTCGGGGCACGAGTGGTGGCGCCGGCCGCGTGCTGATGAGCGCGGCAGGTCGTGGAATCGACGCTGACCATGCTCCAGTCGATCCGGCCCTCGGCATCGGCGTCGGCCTGGACGGCCCGCAGGATTCTCTCCCACGTGCCGTCTGCCGACCACCTTCGATGACGGTCGTGAACCGTCTTCCAGCTGCCGAAGCAGGGAGGAAGGTCCCGCCAGGGGAGGCCGGTCCGTTGCCGGAACAGAATCCCGTTGATCACACGACGGTGGCATTGCCAGCGTCCACCTCGCCCGCGATTCGTCGGCAAGTGCGGCTCCAGCCGAGCCCACTCTTCATCCGAAAGATCTCCCCGCCCCATGCCTCACGGAACGAGTACCCAGCAGGAGCGTCACGCGACCCATCGGACACGACCTAAACCGTGTTCAGGATTCGGGGTCAAGGCCCCAGCGTCACGCTCGAAAGATCCTGTTCTCGCTCTACTCACAACAGAAGACTCGATTGTCCTCATGTCTCACGAGAGTCTGACAGGGAGGGCTGCGGCGTCTGCTGCACAACCGGCCCCCCCGTTTTTATCGGTCCAGTCTGCACCGGGTTCCCACCGGTCTGCGGGTTCCCACCGGTCTGCGGGTTCCCACCGGTCTGCGGGTTCCCACCGGTCTGCGGGTTCCCACCGGTCTGCGGGTTCCCACCGGTCTGCGGGTTCCCACCGGTCTGCGGGTTCCCACCGGTCTGCGGGTTCCCACCGGTCTGCGGGTTCCCACCGGTCTGCGGGTTCCCACCGGTCTGCGGGTTCCCACCGGTCTGCGGGTTCCCACCGGTCTGCGGGTTCCCACCGGTCTGCGGGTTCCCACCGGTCTGCGGGTTCCCACCGGTCTGCGGGTTCCCACCGGTCTGCGGGTTCCCACCGGTCTGCGGGTTCCCACCGGTCTGCGGGTTCCCACCGGTCTGCGGGTTCCCACCGGTCTGCGGGTTCCCACCAGTCTGCACCGGGTTACCCATCCCCAAACTGACGGGGCCAGTGACGTTGGAATCAATGATTTGGTTCACGTTGTTGGTTGTCTGATTGCTGACTTGGTTTATCACCGTCTGCGACAAGCCAAGGCTTCTCGCCTCGGTCTGTGCCGCTGCTATGCCCTGCGTCCTTGCAGCTTGCGGGGAGGCGCCGCTACTTCTCGCCGCTTGTGCTGCACGCGTTCCGGCAGCTATGGCAGCGGCTGTACCTGTTCCACCTGCTGCCGACGTCGCTGCCGCCCCGGTGCAGGCCACAGAACCTACGGAGAAGTTGCCCGAGCCCGCAACGGCAGTCGGTCCGATGCGCCCGTCAGAAGAAGAGCGCACCATCTTCGCCCCAGGCGAGATGTTGAACGTCCCATTAGAGGCGAAGTTCTCTCCCGTCAAGCTACTCGCTATCACCCGACACTTCGGGTTCGGAGCAGCAGAAGCCGGCTCGACGGCGATCACAGCCATACCTCCGATAATCGCCACTGTTGCAGCGGCACTCAGGGCGATCTTTCCTCTCATGGTTTTCTCCTTTCGGCACTGTGCTTGCGATCCCAGTCACGTGCCAACGTGAGCGGTGGGTCATAACCACCGTGGCTCCGACGTGAGGCTGGCGTAGTGGCGGGACTGGCAGAAGCAACTCCGCGTAACTCCGGGTTGCCCCCGTTCTTACACCTTGCGCGTTCTCTTTGAGGATGTCACTCGGAAGTATCTCCGTGATTCAACCAGTCATGGCTCAGGAGTTGCCGCCACCGACACACGCCGGCTTCCCCCTGGCCGGGTACAACCCGGCGAAGTCCGCGTCCGGGAATAGCTCGCCCAACTCGTCACGGATCCGCATCGCCAGGCTGTCGACCACCGATACCAGATCCGCTCACCCATCTGCTCCAGAGTCCGGCCCTCACCCATCACGGGACGGTAAATCGTTCGGTGTAACTCCCGATCATGGAGGATGCACCGATGACCAGTGAGAACGTGACCGAGACCGAGATCAGCGGGACGGTCGAGCCGCAGCCGGCGAGGGTGGTGGACGACCGGCTAATCGACGAGCTGGGCTCCCGGGCTCAGGCCGAGGGACTGCAGTGTCAACGGCCATGTAGTGCTCCCCAGAGGCGGCCAGTAGTTCTCCCCACTGACGGCCAGCAGAAGTTCCCCAACGGCGGCCAGATATCTCCCCGCCCTCGGAGGGGGTGGGTCAGCTGAAGGGCTTCACCCGGCGTTGTCACGTTGTCGGGGGTGTTGGCGCTTGGCGGGGCGTCGGGGCGTGCTGGGGTCGGTTCCGGCTCCGTGCTCAGGCCGTGGCGGGCAGGCCGGCGGTTCCGGTGATCTGCTTCCAGATCGCGAAGCGGACGGTCATTTCGGCACGGTGGTTGGTGGCGGTCATCAGGTGGCGTCGGGGTCGGAAGTGGGGTGAGATGTCGCTGAACGCGGACAGGAACCGTTGGGCTCCGCCGACGCTGCGGAAGCCCTTCATGGCGTGTTCTCGTTGCCTCGTTGGCTGGTGGGAGTTCTCGGCCCGGTTGTTGAGGCCCTTGTGGGAGCGGTGCTCGACGGAAGGCATCGCCTCGCGGTGGGCGGCCCCGTAACTGCGGAGCTTGTCCGTGACCACCACCCGTGGCACCGAGCGGGTCTTCTTGAGGAGTTTACGGAAGAAACGCCTGGCCGCGGCCTTGTCGCGTCTGTTCTGCACGAGGATGTCAAGCACGTTGCCATCCTGGTCCACCGCGCGCCACAGGTACTTCAGCTCACCGTTGATCTTGATGAAGACCTCGTCCAGGTGCCATTTGTCGCCGGGACGGGGACGCCGGCGACGCAGCGCGTTGGCGTAGGCCTGACCGAACTTCAGGCACCACCGCCGGACGGTTTCGTAGGAGACGACCACACCGCGCTCGAGCATCAGTTCCTCGACCTCCCGGAACGACAGCGGGAACCGGTGGTACAACCACACGCAGTAGGAGATGATCTCGACGGGGTACCGGTGCCCCCGGTACGACGGCGACACGGACGACACGAGCAGTCCCCTCCCCGATACGACCACCACGAAGATCATCCCACGCCGGTCAGCCAACGTGACAACGCCGGCGGGGGCCTTCTCGGCAGCTTCGGGGTACGCCTCGCGTTTGGCGTGCTCAGCCAGTGCCCGGTAGATGCTGGCCACCGAGGGGTTGCGCCCCTTGCGCTTGCCGGTGGGGATGATCAGATCGGGCTGGATCTGCTCGACGGACTCGCCGTTCGCGCGGCGCCGCAGCACGGTGTGCAGCATGTCGTCGGTGATGACCGGCGGTCGGCCGCCGTGCTTGCCCTTGCGAGAGGCGGTGTCGAGCCCTTCCAGTGTGGACTCGCGGATGTTCTCCCGCTCGGCACCCTGCGGGACATGGCAGCTCAGCCAGCGCGCGCAGTCCACTCCGGCGGCGTCCACAACCGGGCATTGGCGCTGCCGACCTGGATCAGCATTCCGGTATGTCGATCCTGACGCGCCGGGCGGAACCCGTCGATCGCGAACACCTGCTGTCCGCTGGTGATGTCGACGCCCTGCAGACCGGCCTCGTCGGCGATCAGCAGATGCTCTCCGTCGGTGAAAAAGCCGAAATCGCCGACCGGCCAGGGGAACGTCGCGACCGCCTTGATCCATCGGACGCCCGGCGAGCGCAGTTCGATCGAGGTGGGGTCGAGAACGTGGACGGTACCGCTGCCGGCATCATCCCGGTCATACACCGCGATCCGCCCGTCGTCGATCCACACCACCGGCCAGTTCCACTCCGAGACCTCGGGATACACCGCATAGCTGGGCCCGTCCTCGGACTCATACGGGTTGTCGTGCAGCCAGGCGGTCAGGCTCCACACCGCCGGCATCCCCCACGGCTGCCACACCCAACCGCCGTCGTAGACACGAGTCCCGTCAGGACTCAGCGACAGCGCGCCGTGGAAGTAATCGAGGTCGTACTCCGCATCTTCCTCATCTCTATCCGGGCTGTCCCGCGCCGTAAGCACCTCGCCGGACGCGAGATCGGTGACATCCAACCGGTTCCAGTCAGTGCGATGGACGACAACCGGCCGGCCACCGTGTTCGGCGAACGCCAACGCGAACGGGACGGTTTCACAGCAGTAATCCCCGCCGTCCAACTTCAACGCTGGCGAACCGGTGGTGAGATCGACGACGGTGCCGTACCGACCGCGGTCTTGAACCACCGCCGCCCAACGGCCACATCGAGACACATGAAGCCGCAGTCCAACGCCGCCACCGTATTCGGACGCCAGCCTCTCCTCCCGATACCGGGCCACGTCCTGCACCTCGCCGGTCGTCGGCGTCCACCGCGCCAGCCGTCCGTCCTCGGACAGCACCAGCCACGCCGGCCCCGCGTCACCGAGGGCCGCTGACAACGCTGCCACATCCACGACCGGCCGCAGCGCATCGGGAACTGCCACGTCCACCGTGATCGTCGCCATATTGATCCCCTCGGTGCGCCCGTGTGACCCCCCGCGGCAACGTGAACAGCAGGTGATACGACACCGTATCGGCAAAGTCGGTGAGCGCCGCGATGCCGGTCACGGCGGTGAGGTCAGCACGGATCTGGTCTATGTCGGGCTCATTCTCGCGCAGGTCCGCCTCGGTGTCGTCCAGCGAGAAGCCCCCTCCGGTCGTCATGACCGGACCAACCTCACCGAGCACGGCCCCCGACAGACCCAGAAGATCCAAACCGCTGACAAGCACACCCCAGATCCGCTACAGAGGGCACTGTCACGTTGGCTGGCCGGGTGGGATGATCTTCGGGTTGATCATGGTGGAGGGGGTTGTCCGTGGGCAGTACGCCGCCGCCGTACAAGGGGCACCGGTACCCAGTCGAGATCATCGCGCACTGCGTGTGGCTGTACTTCCGCTTCCCGCTCAGCCTCCGCGAGGTCGAGGAGCTGATGCTGCAGCGCGGCGTGATCGTCTCCCACGAGACCATCCGCCGCTGGTGCCTGAAGTTCGGGCAGTCCTACGCCAACGGCCTGCGCCGCCGACGGCCCCGGCCCGGCGGCAAGTGGCACCTGGACGAGGTCTTCATCAAGATCAACGGAGAGCAGAAGTACCTGTGGCGGGCCGTTGACCAGGACGGCAACGCGCTCGACATCCTCGTACAGAACCGGCGGGACACCGCTGCGGCCAGGCGGTTCTTCCGTCGGCTCCTCAAGGGAATCGGGGCCGTGCCGAGGGTGGTCGTCACGGACAAGCTCCGTTCCTACGGCGCGGCCCACCGCGAGGTCATACCCTCCGTCGAGCACCGTGCCCACAAGGGCCTCAACAACCGGGCTGAGAACAGCCACCAGCCCACCCGACAACGCGAACGCGCCATGAAAGGCTTCCGCTCCGTCGGCGGAGCCCAGCAGTTCCTGTCCGCGTTCAGCGGCATCTCACCCCACTTCAGGCCCCGCCGCCACCTGATGACCGCCAGCGAATACCGCACCGAGATGACCACCCGCTTCGCCAGCTGGGATCAGGTCACCGGCGTCACCGGCCTGCCTACCGCGGCCTGAGCACGGAGCCGGAACCCGGCCCCACCACACCCGACACACCATCAGGCACTCACACCCTCAACAACGTGACAGCGCCCGTGGTGGGCCGGCCGGTAGCGCCGGTGATCTGGTCCCAGATCAGGAAGCGGACGGTCATCTCGGCTCGGTGGTCGAAGGCGGTCATCAGGTGGCGGTGAGGGCGGAAGTGGGGCGAGATGCCGCTGAACGCGGACAGGAACCGCTGGGCCCCGCCTACGGAACGGAATCCCTTCATGGCACGTTCGCGCTGCCGCGTGGGCTGATGACTGTTCTCGGCCCGGTTGTTCAGGCCCTTGTGGGAACGGTGTTCCACCGAGGGCATGACCTCGCGGTGCGCCGCGCCGTAGGAACGGAGCTTGTCGGTGACGACCACCCGCGGCACCGTACGGGTCTTCTTCATCAGGCGGCGGAAGAAGCGTCCTGCCGCGGCCTTGTCCCGGCGGCTCTGCAGGAGGATGTCGAGCACGTTGCCGTCCTGGTCGACGGCCCGCCACAGGTACTTCTGCTCTCCGTTGATCTTCACGAAGACCTCGTCCAGGTGCCACCTGTCCCCGGGCCGTGGCCGACGGCGGCGCAGTCCGTCCGCGTGGGCCTGGCCGAACTTGGCGGACCAGCGGCGGATGGTCTCGTAGGAGACGATGACGCCGCGCTGCAGCATCAGCTCCTCGACCTCGCGGAAAGACAGCGGGAAGCGGAAGTACAGCCATACCGTGTGCGCGATCACCTCCACCGGGTACCGGTGGCCCTTGTACGACGGCGACGCGGACGACACGAACGAATCCCTCCCCGGCACGACCAACCAGAAGATCATCCCACCCGGCCAGTCAACGTGACAGTGCCGTGGTGCACGTATCTCTGTACTTGGTGGTGCACTCAGACGAGTACGGGGACATGCGGTGATGGCGTTCTCGTCGGCCGTGCCGGGGTAATGAGCTGGGCCGGCCTGCCGTGTTCGCGCCCTGCACGCTTCTTCCGCGCTCCGCTGGCGGAGTGAACGCGCAGAAGATCGCCCGCATCCAGCCAGGACGGCCGGGAAGTCTGGTGCCGTGATCAAAACTGTGAAGCGTGTCGCGGCCTTCGCCGCCCTGGCCCTCATGCCGCTCGCCGTTCCCGCCACCACCGCCTCCGCCTCCTCTCCGGCCGGCGGGGTGCAGGCGGCGATCGACTGCCCGTCCGGCTACGTCTGCATCTACCCCGAGATCAACTTCGGCGGCCAGCCCTGGGTCCGACGCGCCGTCGACGGCAGCGTCAAAGACCTGCCCTCCGAGATCCGGGACCGAGGCAGCTCCATCCGGAACAATTCCGACCGAACCGCCCGCGTCTACGAGAAGCGGAACTACTCCGGCCGCTGGGTGTGCGTGACCCGCAGCGGCGGCTCCATCCACGACCTGCGCGGCTACAACCTCAACGACCAGACCCGATCCCTGAAGATCAACCGCAACGACTGCGGCTGACCCGGCCACAAACCGGTGGCCCACCCCATTCCTCCGAGGTGGGCCACCACCGTGGGCCTGAACGGTTGAGGTGACAGTGCGTCAGGGCGCGCCTGGTGCCACCGATGCTGACCGCGCCGTGGCGTTGTTCGGCTGTCAAGATCAGTTGGTGTCGCCGCTGTCCGTTGACGGGGCAGAGCGCCGGATGCGCTCGCATTCGACGTCGGCGTTGATCTCTGCTCGCCGGGTTGGTCTGGAACTCAGCCGTGGCTTCCTGCTGCGTATCTCAGCGTGGGGCCCGGTTGTCTCTAGCCTTGGTCTCTCAGCGACGGGTCCGCCGCTTTGCGGCGGACCCGTCGTTCTTCTAGAGCTGGCGCCATTCGTCGCCGACCTGGTCGGTCTGGCGGATGATCCGTTCTTCGGCCGCGGGAGCGGGCCACACCTGAAGCAGGTAGACCTCGACCGGGTCGTCGTCCGGGCCGAGACTATCCTTGGCGCGTCCCTCGTCGCGGCCGCGGGCATGGACACGCACGCGGTAGCATCCCGGTCCGTTGGGGGCAAGGTCGGGCAGGTCCTCGGCTTCGCCGTCCTCCCAGGAGGCGACAAGAGCCGAGCCGGTGGTCGAGAGGAACGACGTCTCCACCACCTCGTCCCAGTCACCCTCGTGGAGCGGTGGCTCGGACGCTTGCGTGGTGACGGTGACCTCGACCGGTCCGACGGTCAGTCCGGTCAGGATGCCGGCCCCGTCCTCCTCGACGGCGATCAGCCCGTTGCCGGCGTCCGCGATGTCCGGTGCCTGGTCGGTACCAAGGTCGGGGTCGACGATGTAGAACTGACGGGCATACACCCACACACGGGTGGTCCCGCGTTCTTCCGGCATACCGGGTGCCTCCTCGGCGTCAGGAGATGGCGACCCAGAAGGCGTCGCCGTTCAGGATCCTATTGTCCTTGTACGCCTTGAGCAGGTACTTGGATCCACCGGCGGTGCTGTTGTGCTTCTCGTTGATCATCCTGCGGCTGAAGACACCCGTCGCTCCGCCTTCCTTGGTCGACGCGAAGGGGTACTCATCGCAGCTCTTGCCCGTCGGGCGGGGCAGACTGCTCGGGCAGGCCTTGCCGCGGTTCTTCTTAATCAGCGCCTTGTCAGTGGTGCGGTGCAGGGGCTTGCCCACGCCGGGCAGCCCCGGATGCCCCTTCAGCTTGCGCTGCGCGTCCCAGACATGCTGCGCCGCTTCCTTGACGTTCTTGTCGGTGCGGGACATCGCGAAGACAGAAACGTACCCGGGGTGAACACACCCGCCTGCCTTGGTCGTGATCCCCTTGACGGAGTCGCAGCGCACGGTGGCGGCCTGCGCGAGGCTGCCGGTGGCAGGTGACCCGACGGCCGCCTTCAGGGTGACGACGGGTGTTTCCTTGTGCTTGAGCGTCTTCGACCCGGGTGATTTCAGGGCGAACGGGAAGCTGGTTTCCTTCTTGACTGACAGCCCCTTGGCACCGGGAGCGGAGGTCACCGTGCACTTGGTCTTCGCGGACTTGCCGCAATTCAGCTTCAGACTTGCGATCACGCCCCGCGCCGCCCCGCTGGCGCTGGTCGGGTAAAGACCGATCGTGTGCTTCCAAGTCCGTGAGTCCCTGGCCGCCAGCGACGTGCGCTGAGTGACCCGGATGTTCATCGTGCCCAGAAGCTTCCCGCTGGGCACCTCGATGATGTCGAACCGCAGGCTGCTCACCGAGCACGCCTTGTGCCGGTCATAGGTGAGGTAGCCGGCCCTGCATGTCAGCCCAGCCGCCGCTGACATCGCGGTGGACGTGGCGGCCGTTGTCCCGGTCGCCTGGGTACAGGTGACGGTGTGCTCACCGCGCGCGGCGGCGGACTGAACGGCCTTGTGGCAATCGGCATTCAGTGCTTGGGCGGCGGGCTGCGCATGGGCGGGTGCGGTGCCGGTCATGAGGGCAGCTGTGATGCCTGCCGCTCCGATGACCGCCGCGATCCGTTGACGTGTGATGCTCAATTGATTCCCCCTCCTGACGGCCCGGAACGCAGCAGGGCAGGGCTGGAGGTGTCAACTGGCTCCCCCGAGCGATGCGCTGTGCTGCGGCCAGGCACACTTACGACCGACGCAACAACCTTGGCTGCTGCAACCTGAGCAAACGTATAGACAGGACCTCCACCCATCAAGCGAATTGCAAGTTTCCAGACAATAGGCTTATAGAGCCGACCGAAAGCCACCCCAGGAGCCGGGTCGCAATCGAACTCTATAAGCACTATTGCAAAGTTGCTGGCGACTCGAACGGCATCGCGGGGTAGGCGGCGAAAGCCTGCTGACGCCGGGCGCCGTGGGCTGCAGGGCGCCGTGCCCTCGGGTTGTCCTACTGACTTCGGCGTCTTGGGGTCTGGATCTGTGTCGGGACCGGTGACGCGGTCCGTCCGGGCTGGTACGCCGGAGACATGCGGTATCCGGATGGGGGCGGGCTGACCGCCGAGCAGCGCAAGCGCCGGGAAGAGGTGCGGATGCGGGCCGTTGACCTCTTCGAGGAGGACGGGGAAGTCCCGTGCATCGCACGGGAGTTACGGGTGAGTGAGAAGTCGGTCTACCAGTGGCGGCGCACCTGGAGGACGGGCGGACGCGAGGCGCTGTGCTCCATCGAGCGCGATCAGTAGCCGAAGAAGTGACGCGGCACCTTTCTGACCTGCACGTACTCCAGCCGCCACCCTTCTGGCCTGCGGGTTAGCGGTCGGCGGTTGTCGTCGCCTGTCATCGTTGAGTCCCCTCGCACGGCCCGGAGACGGCTCCAGTCGGACGTATCGGGGTCACGGCCACCGTCTGGGTGTTTCCCGGAGGTTGTCAGTACCAGGTGGCAGGATGCCGTGCTATGACCGCACCGATCAGTGAGTCCTGGACGCGAATCGAGAACTGGCTGGCCGAGCACGCCTCGGCGACCTACGCTGCGCTGGCGCCGCCCGCGGATCCGGCGGACATCGCCGCAGTCGAACGCGTCATCGGCCGGCCGCTGCTGAAGCCCTTGGTGATGTCGCTGCTGCGGCACGACGGTCTCCTCGATCAGCGGGGCTCGCTGCTGCCAGGGTTCTATAGATTGATGAGCGCACGCGAGATAGCGGCTGCGTGGCAACTTTTCACCGGATTCTATGACAAGCGCACGGCGGATGAGAAAGGAGAGGAGGCGGACTACGACTTCATGAAGATCGGGGCCAGCTTCGTCCTGTACGGACATCCGCAGTTGATCCCCATTGCGCGGAACGTCGGCGGGGGTTGCCTCGTACTGGACCATCGTCCCGAGATCGACCGGGGGCGCGTCCACGAAGCCGAGGCCGTGGAAGGCATTATGCGCGTATCACACGAGATGTGGACGTCCCTGCCGCTGCTCATGGAGGCGATCGCCACGTCTCTCGAGACCGACCAGCCCCTCAACGGCTACACGCCGGTAGTTGACGAGGAGCAGAGGCTGGACTGGAACTTCATACCGCTGCGCAGTGACCGGACCTTGCATCGGTCATGACGGCGTTGTCACGTTGTTGGGTGTGTGGGTGTCTGACTGTGCGTCGAGGTGTGGTGGGGCCGGGTGCCGGCCTGGGCTCAGGCCGCGGTAGGTCGGCCGGTGACGCCGGTGATCTGCTCCCAGGTGGTGAAGCGGATGGTCATTTCGGCTCGGTGTTCGGATGCGGTCATCAGGTGGCGTCGGGGCCGGAAGTGGGGTGAGATGCCGCTGAACGCGGACAGGAACTGCTGGGCCCCGCCCACGCTGCGGAAGCCCTTCATGGCCCGTTCGCGTTGCCTCGTCGGCTGGTGACTGTTCTCGGCCCGGTTGTTCAATCCCTTGTGGGAGCGGTGCTCCACCGAGGGCATGACCTCGCGGTGGGCGGCGCCGTAGGAACGCAGCCTGTCGGTGACGACCACTCGCGGCACCCCGCCCGTCGTCGTCATCAGCCTGCGGAAGAAGCGCCTGGCCGCGGCCGTGTCCCGCCGGTTCTGCACCAGGATGTCCAGGACATTGCCGTCCTGGTCGACAGCCCGCCACAGATACTTCTGCTCACCGTTGATCTTGATGAAGACCTCGTCCAGATGCCACTTGTCCCCCGGCCGTGGCTGTCGGCGGCGCAGCGCGTTGGCGTACGCCTGCCCGAACTTCAGACACCAGCGGCGCACGGTCTCGTGGGACACGATGACACCGCGCTCGAGCACCAGCTCCTCGACCTCACGGAAACTGAGCGGGAACCGGAAGTACAGCCACACACAGTGCGCGATGATCTCCACCGGGTACCGGTGCCCCCTGTACGACGGCGACACGCTCCCCACGGACGATCCCCCTCCACCACGATCAACCCGAGGATCCTCCCACGCCACCCGCCAACGTGACAGCGCCGTCGGGCCGGGTCATGCCGCTCGCGTACCGCGCTGCTCCTGGCGGTCGGCGAGCCGTCGCAGCTCGACCCGGGCGGCGGGTGTGCCGGGCGGGGTGGACCAGAACGGATGCCACAGCAGGTAGGCGGACAGGTCCAGGAGGCGGCGGCGCAGGGCGGTGGTGTGGCGGGGGCGGGGTTCGGCGAGCTGCCGGTAGGTGGCGAGCCGGTCGCGCTGGGCCCGGACCAGGTCGTCGGGGAAAGAGAAGGACATACCCCAATTAGAGCACTTGTTCGATTTTTTGGTGCGACTCGATCCGGGGCAGTCCGCTCGAACGGATGACGTCACTCAATCCGCGCCCACTGCACCGGCCTTGGGGCACAGCGGTACAGCCGTTAACGCTAAGCCGGTGATCATGGGCTTGGCGTCGGATAATCCCTGTCGCACCGTGCGTCAAGCCCTTGGCGGTCGCGTCCTCTGGGAAGCTGATGGGCATGGTCTACCGCTATGAGCTCCGCCGGAACCGCTGACTGTCGGCGGTCTTCTTCTCCTCCTCGCGGGGCTGGACGACTCGACCCCGATCGAGGTCGTGGTGCCCACGGGGCCGCGGCCGTGAGTTCACGAATCCCGAAATTAAAGAAAGCCGCAGGTCAGCGAACTGAAGGGCACCAGAGCGCTTCCCTGACCCGACGATCGGGCGACTGGCTCCGCAGCATCGCCGCAGGTCAAGGGTGATTACAGAGAGCTACTCGCCACCTGGCGGCAGCTATACGAGAACAGGGCCATGCCTGACGGCATCAGGTGGTCGGTGCCGTGCCTTGCAAGGCGGGGTCGCTCCTCTTCGTCATGGGCGTATCCCGGTGTGGGGTGCCTGATGACGGAGTCGCGCGGTACTCATCCGGGACGTTCATCTGTGCAGGTCAATCCAGATCTGCACTGCGGCCCGGAGCGCCTCCTGCTGCAAGGCAAGATCGGTGAGCAGGTCAACATCCGTCACCTGCTCACCGTTCAGGAAGGCGAGTTCGTAGCGAGTGCCCCCGGAGTCCCCTGGGTATTGCGGAGCCTTGTCGAGCATGACGACGACGTCCAGGGACCCGTGCGCCGAGGTGTTCCGGCGCTTGACCGCCTTGTCAATGAGGTCGAGGTGCCCGGCAGTGTCGCTGTCCTCGGCCGCCGACAGCGAGGCCGCTACCTCGTGGTGCAGCTGGCCAGCTGTCCACTTTTTCCTCTTACCCAGTGCGCCCGGCGCAATCATGTGTAGGACGTTCTGGAGCACAGCGTCGATCTCGACCGACTGGGCGGTGATCAGGCCACGCAGGTGGTTGAGGCGGGTCGAGTTACCGTGGACGGGGCTCCCGAACTCATCGCCGTATTCCTCATCCATATCGGCGAGAACCGAGTCAGCCTTGATCACTCGTTCACCGTAGCGTGGAGCCTGATTGATCATCAGGCAAGTATCCGGGACGCCTGAGCCTGGCGTCCAAGGGAATTCGGGTCACGCTGACTTGCGGAACGTCACATGAGCTCTGGTGGCTTGGGCGTACACGGCCCCTCATTACGTGCTCGGCGTCGATCCCGTCGCATGTGGTGACTCGGGCCCTGGCCTCGGTGCCAGTCCCGCTCACTCTCAGGTACACGACACCTGGCCGTAGCTATACGAGAACCGGGCCGAGTACGGAGTGCGGGATCGGTGACGAGCCGCCGCTGATCCTCACCGGCGGCTCCGGAGACTGGACTGTCGATTCGGACACGGGCCGACCTCACCTCACCCTGAACGCAGACTATCCCGCAGGGCACTACGTACGTCTGGACGACGGACGCCACGTACCCGACCTCAGCCGGTAACACGCAGGCTCTACCGCAGCTCGGCGTTCGGGTGGGGCTGGGTCTGGAGCCGTTCACGGAGGTCGATCTCCTCGGCGGTGAGCGGGTCTTCGGGCCGGCGGATGCGGACGGGCTTGGGCCGCAGCGGCAGGCCGTCGTCCACTGCGGTGACCTCCGCTTCCGCGAGCGCGCGGTACAGCGAGGCGACAGAGGGGGACTTGCCCGCGTTCTTCCCGACCTTAATGGTCAGTTTCTTTGCGATCGCGGGGACGGGGACGCCCTTGTCCTTCAGCGCGACGGCGAAGGTGAGCATGTCGTCGTCGATGACCTTCGGGCGTCCGCCGTGGTTGCCCTTGGACGCGGCGATGACCTGACCTTCGAGGGTCTTCTCCCGGATGTAGTTGCGCTCGATCTGCCCGGCGACGGCGAGCACCGCGAAGAACATCGCGCCCATGCCGTTGGGGTCGTAGATCCCGGTGAGGGGACCGGTGAGGAGTTCGAGCTGGATGCCGCCGGCCTGGAGCTCGGCGGACAGCGTCATCAGCTCGGCCGCGTTCCTGGCCAGACGCTTGAGCTCGTGCACCGTGAAGATGACCGGCGTCTCGGGCGCGGCCTCCTTGAACTGGTGGGCTAGCGCGAGCGCCTTCTCCAGCTCGGGCCGGACCTTGATGCGGGTGCTGATTTGCTCCTTGAAGACCTTGTGGCACTCCGCCCGGTGGAGGGCTTCGAGCTGGCTCGCCAGCTCCTGGCGGGCGGTCGACGTCCTCGCGTACCCGATCCGCACCGGCCGCTCGGTGCGGGGCGCGGGGACGACGGCGAGCGCCGGGCCCTGCTTCCATGCACGGCCGGGGAGCCGGTCGGCGGGGACGGGGATCTCCAGTTCCTCGCGGAGCGCGGGGACGAGGACGAAGCGCGGGGTGTGGTACTTCGCGGCGGTCTTCCCGCCCCGGGTGCGGCAGGCGCTGCCGGCGGGCGCGTCACAGTTCGGGCAGTCGTGACGTTCTACCGCCAATGCGGCCTGATCGGGCGTCAAGTCCATGACGGCAGTCTCTCAGAACTACCTCGCACAACACGCCGGTTTCGAGAGGACTTTTGCGAATGGTGACCTGCGGAAACGTGATCACCCGGGGGCTGTTCTCAGAACTCTCACAGATGGTCGTTTGTGAGAATCACTCGGCGTCTGGGTCGACGTCGCTCGGGTGGGCGCCCGTAAGTTCCCATTCCATCATCCGCATCCGTTCGACCTGTCGCCGTGCGACGGCGACCATCCCGGCGTCGAACTCGTGGTCGGGGCCGATGTCTACAGCCTTGGGGACCATCGGGGCAGCCCTTGGCGCTAACGGCTGCCCCGATGGCCCTCAAGGCCGGAGTCCGTGTGCCGGGCAGCCAGGACGATCGGCTGACCGGCACACGGAATGCGTGTCAGTCGGAACACCGGACCGAGGACGGCCGCGCCGATGGCTCCGATGCCGGCCCAGACGGCGTAGCCGACGACGTCGATCTTCTTCAGGGCGACCCGCCGATGCCGTCGCTGTCCCACGTGGGCCACAATGGATCATATGGCGATCATTCAGCTCGGTGAGGTTGCGACCTGGTACGACGAGCAGGGCGACGGTGAACCCGTCGTCCTGCTCCACGGTGGCTTCGTCGACTCGCGGATGTTCGTCCCGGCCCTGCCCGTTCTCGATGGCCTGCGCGTCATCACGGTGGACCGGCGCGGTCACGGCCACACACCCGACGTCCATGGCCCGCTGTCGTATGACGTCATGGCCGACGACATGATCGCCTTCCTGGAGAAGGCGGTCGGCGGCCCGGCGCACCTGGTCGGCCACAGCGACGGCGCGAACGTGGCGATGATCGTCGCGATGCGCCGCCCCGACCTCGTGCGGCGTCTCGTCCTGATCAGCGGCAACTTCCGACACGGCGGCCTGGTGCCCGGCGTTCTGGACGGATTCGCCGAGGCCGTGCCGTACCTGGGTGCCCGCTACGGCGAAGTGTCACCCGACGGCCAGGAACACTTCCCCGTCGTCGTGGACAAGCTGCTGCGCATGGCGCGGTCCGAGCCGAACCTGACAGAGGACGACCTCGGCCGCATCGCGAGCCGCACCCTCGTCATGTCCGGGGACGACGACGCGGTAACGCTGGAGCACACGATCGCGCTCTACCGGGCGATCCCCGAGTCCGAGCTCGCCGTCGTACCCGGCACATCCCACCTCCTGGTGATGGAGAAGCCGGAGCCGGTCTATCGGGCCATCCTGGACTTCCTCACCACCAATCCCACCCAGACCAGGCAGCCCATCCGCCGCGCCCGCTGAGCCGCTGCCCAGGCGGCGAAGTGCCGCGAGACCTCATCGCTCGCACCTTGATGCGCGTCCATCAGAGTTGCCGCAACCGCCCCGGCAGCGAGACGGCCGGGCGATCGATGACCGCTCAGCCCGGCGAGAAGGCTCGATGCGTTCCCAATCAGAGGAGGCGTTCCCGCGATCTCTCCCGACAGTCTGCTCGAGGGCCGTTCAAAGACGGGTTCTAAGGGCCATATCGTCCGGTTCGTTCATCACTCTCCTCTCAGCTTCCACCTGGAGGGCCGAAGCGTTCGCCTCACCCTGCTCCCAGCCCAGTCGTAGTACTGCGAGAAGTTGACGAGTCCTGTGCCGGGGCGGCCCACTCGTCCCCGTCTTCGTCATCGTCGAGCTCGGGAGCGTCCGGGTCGCGCAGCGGACGCAGGCCCTGGCGCGGGGTGGAGGGGGTGAAGCTGTAGCGGCCCAGGACGTTGAGGTTCTTGAACTTCAGCGGGGAGAGGCGGGCGACATCCTCATCGCTGATCTCGTGGCCCTCGGCACGCAGCTGGGCGACCGCAGCGTCGATGTACTTCGTCGTCCAGAGCACGACGGCGTTCAGCACCAGTCCCAGCGATCCGAGTTGGTCCTCCATGCCGTCTCGGTATGCCTGGTGGATGGTGCCCCGCTTGCCGTGGCAGATGTCCCGGGCGAGCGTGTGGCGGGACTCCTGGACGGACAGCTGCTTGCCCATCTGCCGTCGGTAGGTGTCATCGACCGGGTCGACGACCTGGAGCAGGTGCAGGGTCTTGGCAATGCGCCCGTACTCGGCGAACGCCTGCCCCAGCGGCGTCGGTCGTCCATGGTTGCCGAACATCCGCAGCAGGTCATAGGCCCGCACCTGGTTGGTGACCAGCGAGCCGGCCACCTTCAGCATGTCCTCCCACTGGGTGGTCACCTTCTTCAGGTTCACCTTGTTCGTGCGGGCCAGGTCCGTCAGCGGCCCGTAGCCGCCGGTCTCGATCCCGTCCATCTCCGCCCGCCAGAACCTTTGGTCGTCCAGGTCCTTGAACCGCGGGGAGAAGTTGTAGCCCAGGATCTTGAACAGGCCGAACACCATGTCCGAGTACGAGGCGTTGTCGGTGGCGACCATTTCCGGCTTCACCCCGCCGTCGAGGTTCAGCAGGGCGTCCAGGATGTGCAGGGAGTCGCGGGGCGTGCCAGGGACGACCATCTGCCCGATGCCGAAGACCTGGTCGTTGACGGCGTTCAGCCAGGTGATGCCGCGCTTGAATCCGAAGTACTTCGGGTTCGGGGCGGTGCTGATGGAGCGGACCGGGACGACGAAGCGCAGTCCGTCGACGGAGGCAAGCAGTCCGTTGCCCCAGTGCGCCACGATCGGGACCTTCGCCTGGGCGGCGATCAGGGCGGCGTTGGCCGCGGCGATGGTGTCGGCGCGAAGGTAGTACTGGTCGACGTGGACCAGCCGGGAGCGGGTCAGCGCCTCGTGGCCGGGGTTGGTCACCGGGGTCATGCCGATGTTGCACGCCTCGCTCACCAGGAGCGCGACGACCGAGGTGGTGAGGTCCTTTATGCGGGTCTTGCCGTCGCCCAGGTGCACGAAGGCGTCCAGGAACCCGGTCCAGGAGTGCACTTCGAACAACAGGTCCGGCAGGTCGATCTTCGGGAGCATCTTCTCCACCCGGCGCCGCAGCCAGGCCAGCGACTTGGGCACCCCGAGTGCCCCGAGCGCGTCCACGTTCAGCTTGGCCCGCCCGTTGGGCTGCACCTCGATGCTGACCTTCGCATCCGCGCCGGCCTCTTCGAGGCGTTCGGCCATCTGCTTCCACGCCGCGTCCAGTACCCGCACCAGCTCCGCCAGATGCTCCTCGACGGGCGCCTCCAGGCTCAGGCCCGCCAGTACGTCCTCGCGCACCGCCAGCCACGGCTTGCCGTCCAGCAGACGGGCGCGCGGGTTGGAGAAGCGGTGCGAGGGGGAAGCGAAGATGGCGCGGCTGACCAGCGCCCGGTACAGCTGCTCCAGCACGCACACCACATAGGCGTCGCGGTCCACCGCGCCCTGCGGCAGGTCCTTGTTCGCGTACACCGCCTTGCGCCAGTACGGCGGCACTACCTTGTCGTCGACCTCCCGCTTCAGCAGCGGCTTCTTCGTCACCTGGCGCCGGCTGAGCGCGGGCAGGCCCTTGACCGCGGCCAGGACCCGCTCCCCGGCCGGGGCCGCGCCGAGCATCTTGGTGTCGCCGAGCAGCGACAGGAACGGGCGCACCGTGTTGTAGCGGTTGGCCAGCGCCTCGCGGATCGCGATCTCCGCCGAGTCGTCGTCCTCCGGGACCAGGCTCGCCACCGTGGTGGCCGCGCTCCACAGCTGGGCCCTCGGCGCGATCTCCTCCAGGGCCTTCCACATCGCGGCCGCGTCCACCGCCTTGCCGCTCTCCTCGATGTGCTCCAGCTCCTCCATGAACACCTTCGACATGCGGGCGGTGATGCGGGACGCCTTCTCCAGCTGCGGCAGCGTGGAGAGGCGGTCCTTGTTCGTGAGCCGCTTCGCGGTGCTGAGCAGCTTGGTCGACATCAGCACCGTGAACAGCTCCAGCGCGTCGTCGATGGCCTTGGCCTCCATGTGCCGCATCACCGCGGTCAGCATCGCGGTGCGCTTCGGCTCGCTCGCCCGCTCCAGGCTCGTCGCCTTCGACCCCAGGCCGTAACGGGCCAGCGCGGCGAGCCGGTTCGGCGGGAGCTTGTCCAGCTTCACCCGCCCCAGCCGGTACACGGCGATCTCATCCACCCGCTCCAGCGCCCGCTTCATCGCCGTCCCCGTGGTCTTCGTCGGCGGCCGGCGGAAGGCCTCCAGGTACGAGTACCGCCTGCCCTTCGGCGTCTCCAGCAGCGCCACCAGGTCGGCGGGCAGCGACGGGTCCGCCCGCCAGGCCGCCTTGGCGACCGTGGTGTGCAGGCGCTTGTCCGCGATCGTGCGGACCTCGGAAACCTGCCGCGCCAGCACGGAAACACCGGGCAGCAGCACCCGGTTCTTCCGCAGCCAGCCCACCGCATAGTCGAACAGAGCCTTCGGCCCCTCCGAATGCGCGGTCCACGCCCGCCCGTGCAGGAACGTCCGGAACTTCCGCCCCCACTCCGGATCGTCGTACTCGTGATACTCGTACGCGTCCCGGATCTCCCACGCGTGCTCGTACGCCGTCGGCTTGCGCTCGGTGTACGCCTTGACGCACGAGACGTCCTCGATGCCGAGTTGCTCGGCGATGTGCTCGATCACCACCCACGGCACATCGAGCGGATCGTCCGGCAGACACCGGCCGATGAAGCGCACAGTGCACATCTGTAGCGCGAACCCGAGTCGGTTGTGGTCCCCGCGCCGTTTCGCGATCAGCTTGCGGTCCTCGTCGTCGAGGTAGAAGAACCGCTCCAGCTCCGGCCGGGTCGGCTCCTCGTTGAACTTCCCGTACGACGCGGCCTGATCGTCAGATAAGAACTCCACTGGCATGCGGCGGACGTAACCACCTGGTCGTGAGCGGCCGTGGATCTTCCACCGAAGACCCACGCGAAACGGATCACTTGTGCTAAGTGATCACGATGCGCCGACCATGATCAAATGCTTAGCGTTAATGGCTGTACCGATGTTCCCCAACCCCGTGCACATCGGTTAACGGCACACCCGGCCTAACGATCGGATGATCCGAACGAAACGGCTCAGGCGCCGTGGTGGTTCTGCGGCCCGGCGGAGAGCGCGACTCTGCGGGCGGCTGCGGTGAGCCAGGGCCCGATCGAGCCGTCGTTGGTGAGGTCGGCGCGGTAGGCCAGCGCCACGGTCAGGTAGCGGTGGACTCTCTGGCTGTACCGCCAGCGGTAGCTGCGGTAGACCTCGTCGGGGCAGGGGGCGAGGCCACCCCCGTCACGGGCGCTCCACATGGTGAGGCGCCAGCTCGCGCCCCCGTCGCCCAGGTACCCGTGTGCGTCCCGGGCCGTCGCCGCGTCGGGGAACGCGAAGACCTGGACGGAGACGTGGACGGGGTTCTCGGGCGTGGCGTGGGGACCGGGCTGCTCTGTGTAGACGCCAACAACCACTTCGGTACAGCCACGGCGCGTGAGTTCCCCGACCAGGTCGCTGGGGCCCGCTTCACGGGACAGGCGGGTGCCCTCGGCGATCCGCGCGAACTCGATGCTCAAGTCGTTGGTGAACCGCCGCGGCAGCAGGGCGTCCGGGGTGAACGGCGTCTCGTCGGTGGAGGCGCGGTTCCAGGAGTCGGGAGAGGGCGGCCGAGGCTCGCGCCGCGTGACGTCCATCAGGCGGGTGCGCGGGGGCGGGGGCATCGCCGTGGTGGGAGCTTCCGCTGCCGTGCACGATGCCAGGAGTGCCTGAAGTCGCTGCTGGACCTGCTGTGCCGACTGGGGGCGCCGGTCGGGATCGCGCTCCAGTAGTTCGGCGACGAGCGCGGTCACCTCCGGCGGCAGACCGGGGCAGAACGCGTCGAGGGGCGGGGCCTCCTCGTCGAGCTTGCGCCGCACGACCGCGATGCTGTTGTGCCCGGTGAAGGGCGGCCGGCCGGCGAGCATCGCGAAGAGCATCCCACCGAGTGCGTACAGGTCGGAGCGTTCGTCGCCGCGTTCCGTGAGGAACTGCTCTGGTGCGCCGAACTCCGGCGTTCCGGCCGGGGTCAGTTGGGAGGAGCGCGCCACGGTGAACGCGGCCTGGACGAACCCGGCGATCCCGAAGTCGATGACCTTCACCAGCCCGTCGCCGGTGAGGATGACGTTGTGGGGCTTGATGTCGTAGTGGATGACCTGGGCTCGGTGGGCGGCCTCCAGCGCGGTGCAGATGCCGCTGGCGATGGCCATGGCACGCGTCAGGGGGAAAGGACTCTCGGCCTGGAGACGCGCTGTGAGCGTCTGGCCGTCCACCTTCTCCATGACCAGGAACAACAAGTTGTCGTGGATGCCCCGGTCGTACAGGGCGGCGACGTTGGGGTGGACGATCTGGGCAGCGGCCACCGCCTCGCGCTCGAACCGCCGGGTCAGGTCAGACTGGGTAATCCCGTCGAGATCCAGCAGCTTGAGCGCGACCTCACGGTGGAGCACGCGATCCCGCGCGGCCCACACCTCGCCCATGCCACCCCGACCCAGACGGCCGATCAGCTCGTAACGGTCCACGATCAGCTTTCCCCGCTCCACGGGGCCAGCATACGAGACGCCTCCATACCAGCGAAGACGGCGGGTGCGGCGGCCACCACACCGTCTCTCCAGCCTCCTCGGCGCACACACGGGTTAGTCCTGGTGACGATGCCGGTGAGACCTCAGCCGACCAGGCCGCCCACCGCAGGCGGCGCGGCAGCCGGGGCGGCAGACCACCCGCCTTCGACCGCGAGGCCTACAAGCAGCGCAACACCGTCGAACGCTGCATCAACCGCCTGAGTGGCGAGGCATCGCCACCCTCTACGAGAAGACCGCGACCATCTACCTGGCCGGACTCCACATCGCGGGCATCTTCCTCTGGTCTGCGCGGTGATCCAAACGAAACTTCCTAGGTGTCGGTGCCGTCGACCGGTTGTGTCAGGAGCGTTGCTGGAGCCAGAGTGCGATGAGGCTGGCGGCCAGAGTGCCGGCGCCGTAGCACAGGCCGCGTACGAAGTGGCTTGCGGCAGGGCGCCGCTGAGCGAGGGCCCACCTGCGCAGGCGCGACAGGCCTGGGGGCCTTTCCGGGCAGGGCTTTGCAGTGCTCATTTCTGGATCCTTGGTTCGAGGGCAGGCCGGTTGGGCCCTGCGGCTGGTTGCCGAACAGGGCGGGACGAGGATCGGCAAGGTCGTCAGCGGCGGACGAGTGCGGTCTCAGGCAGTCCTTCGGGCAGGCGGTCGTTCAGGACGAATGAGGCCATGGCCTCATTGGTCGGCGTTGGCGCGGAGCTTGCGATGTCGCGGCCCGGGGGGGCGGCTCGGGCGAGGTGCATCGGGAAGGGCAGGTGCTTGTCGGCGGTGAACCCGAGAAGTCGGGAGTGCGCGCACCAGACTCTGGCTTCCGGGACGGTTCCTTTGGCGGCGTGGTACAGGGCCAGGACGTGGGCGGCGAGGGCGTTTTCGGCACCAGCTGCGAAACGCCACCAGTAGAGGGCGCTGTCGCGCCGGCCGAGGATGTAGAGGAGGCAGGCGAAGGCGCAGGCTCCGGTTGCGTCGTAGTCGAGGTCGAAGGCTGCCATGAGGGTGGCGGCGTTCTCGGCGCTGAGGATTGTTTCGCACAGCTGCCGGAGGTGGTTGAGCGTGACCGCCGGCTGGTCGGCTGGGTTGCGCGTGACGACCGGGAGAGGGCGGCGTCGGAGGCCGCGCCGGATGGCGGGACGGGTGAAGCGCTGACGCTGCGGGTTGAAAGAAGGGGGTGTGCAGGTGTCCGCGGAGAAGGAGCGTGTGGGGTCGTCGTGGACTCTGGGCGGACGGGTCGCGTGTTCTTCGATGCGTGTGGAGAGCCGGTTCATGAAGTCGTCGGTGTCGTGGGTGCTGAGCATGTCGTGCAGGACCTGTGCTTCGGCGCGCAGTGTCTCTTCGAGCATCAGGAATCTCCTCCATTCCTCGGTTCGGGGGGAGTCATGAGAGCTTGCAGGGCTTTGAGCCCGAGATGGACGTTGGTCTTGGCCGCATTGGGCGTGATGCTGAGCTGGTGGGCGATCTCGACGAACTCCATCTCCTCGATGTAGCGGAGCCGGACACACTCCGCCTGCTTCGGTGCCCGGTCCTGAAGGATGGCGCGGGCCCGGTCAAGCCGGTCGTATCCGCGAAGCTCCAGCAGGTCGTCCGCGGTTGGGGCGTGCAGGAGCCCGGAGTGGGGGATCTCCCGGCTGACGAGACGGGCGCGGCGTCGGTAGAAGTCGATGCTCGTGGCGTGCACGATTCTCCGGGCAAGGGCCAGAGGGTTGTTGTGGGCCTTGATCTTGGGCCACTTGTTGTGGATCTTCAGTGCTGCGTCGAGGACCGCTTCGTCCGCGTCGAACAGGTCGCGAAGGTGGCTGATGGCGATGCGCAGGAACTCGTCCTTGTGGCGGATGAGGAAGTCGCGGAACTCGGCGTCCATCGGCTGCTGTTCCGGGGCGAGTTCGTGGCTCTCGTGGGGGCCGCCGTTCACAGTGCCCCCTTGTGGGCAGGCGGGTGGGACGGCCGTGGGCACGCGGTGCGGTAGGACGCGCGAGCCTGCGAGGCGGTCAACCGGTAGGCGCCGGGTTGTACCAGCGGCGTGTACCAGGCCCTGAAAAGCCTCACGGACTCCTCCTCTTCTTCCAGTTCGAGACCCGGCGTGCGCCGTTGCGCGCCGGGGGCTTTTTGCACCCCTACACCGATCAGGAGCCCCCTCAGAGTTAGGCGTGAGACGCACGTTCGCTCATGTTGTGTGATCAACCAGTTACTTAACGGCACCTGACCTGCACATCTACTCACATGGCGTGACCAATCTCACACGCTCCGTAGGTGTAGCGGGAGGTCCCAGCGTCATCCACCGCGCGCACTGGTCCGGGAAGCCGGGCACCCCCGAACAGGCCACCGAGGCTGTGGCTGAGCACCGAGGTCTCCATCCAGGGATGGGCCGGTGACCGGCTTCATGGTGATGGCGTCGAAGACGCAGGCCTTCTCGAACTCGCGCATCCCCGTCCGCCACCGCAACATCAACGGTCCCGTCGCTGAATGCCGTACTGCCGCAGCAAGGCTTACCACCTGCACATTTGACCGTCTGTCACCAGCCCATCCACTCCTGCCATCATGAGGGCGCACCAGCCCCTGACCTGCCGGAGTACCGCTGTGACAGCACGTCGCCTCGCCCCGATCGCCACCGCCCTCCTCATCGCATCCCTCGCCGGGTGCAATCCCAGCGCGGCCAAGTCCGACTCCGATTCCAAACCCTCGGCCCCCGCCGCCTCCCAGCCGGGCAAGGAGTCCGCAGCACCCGGCGCACCTGCGGGCGGCAACGACCTGTCCCTGGCCGAGGCCATCGCCAAGATCCCCGCCGGTACGGAGAACCGCACCGGGTACGAGCGCGATTCCTTCCACCTGTGGGTCGACGCGGACAAGGACGGCTGCGACACCAGGAAGGAGGTGCTGATCGCCGAGGCAGTCAAGGCGCCGACTCAGGGCGCGCGATGCGCGCTGAGCGGCGGCGAGTGGCTGAGCTACTACGACGAGGTCACCGTGACCGCGGCGACCAAGCTGGACATCGACCACGTCGTGCCGCTCGCCGAAGCCTGGGACTCCGGTGCCTCGAAGTGGGATGCGGACCGGCGTGAGCAGTACGCCAACGACCTCGGCGCCGACCGGTCGCTGGTCGCCGTCACCGCGAAGACCAACAGGAGCAAGGCCGACCGGGACCCGGCTGAATGGCTCCCGCCGGCCGCGTCCGCACAGTGCACGTACGGTGCCGACTGGGTGGGCACCAAGCTGCGGTGGAAGCTCACCATGGACGACAAGGAGCGCGCGGCCCTGGAGAAGCTGGCCAAGGACTGCGCGGACACCGTCGTGAAGTACAAGGTCGCCCCCTGACCAGCAGTCAGGCACCACACCCTCACCTCATCCGGACCACGGTGAGGGTGCCGTGCCGGCCGGACCCGGCCAGCACCTCCACGACCAGGTCCGTCTCCACCCGTGTGTACGGCACTGTCACGTTGGCTGGCCAGGTGGGATGATCTTCGGGTTGGTCATGGTGGAGGGGGTTGTCCGTGGACAGTGCGCCGTCGTACAGGGGGCACCGGTACCCGGTCGAGGTGATCTCCCACTGTGTGTGGCTGTACTTCCGCTTCCCGCTGTCGTTCCGCGAGGTGGAGGAGCTGATGCTCGAGCGCGGTGTGATCGTCTCCTACGAGACCGTCCGCCGCTGGTGCGCGAAGTTCGGCCAGGCCTACGCCAACGGCCTGCGCCGCCGGCGACCCCGGCCCGGCGACAAGTGGCACCTGGACGAGGTCTTCATCAAGATCAACGGAGAGCAGAAGTACCTGTGGCGAGCCGTCGACGCCGACGGCAACGTGCTCGACATCCTGGTCCAGAACCGGCGGGACACCGCTGCGGCCAGGCGGTTCTTCCGTCGGCTCCTCAAGGGAATCGGGGCCGTGCCGAGGGTGGTCGTCACGGACAAGCTCCGTTCCTACGGCGCGGCCCACCGCGAGGTCATACCCTCCGTCGAGCACCGTGCCCACAAGGGCCTCAACAACCGGGCTGAGAACAGCCACCAGCCCACCCGACAACGCGAACGCGCCATGAAAGGCTTCCGCTCCGTCGGCGGAGCCCAGCAGTTCCTGTCCGCGTTCAGCGGCATCTCACCCCACTTCCGCCCTCACCGCCACCTGATGACAGCCTCCGACCACCGAGCCGAGATGACCGTCCGCTTCGCCATCTGGGACCAGATCACCCAAGCTGCCAGCCGGCCCACCACGGCCTGACCCCAGGCCCGAAGCGCAAGCCCACCACGCCCCGACGCGCCATCAGACACTCACACACCCAACAACGTGACAGCGCCCCTGCGACAGTTCCATCCACTCGTGCGACATCGGCCCCGTATCCCCTCGTCTTTGAGCGTGGCCAGCATGATAGCTGAGCGGGGCAGCCCCAGAGGGGGCACGAGATCAGCTCGATCCTTGCCCATCAGGCCATTCCGGTCCGGCACTTCGTCCTCCACACCGACCAAGACGCCCTCCGCGGACGCATCGCGGGCGAACGACCTTCCGGCGCCAAACGTCGCAGGTGACAACACGCCTGCCTATGTGACAACTACCGTGCTGCGGCTCATGGGCGGTGTGACTGAGCGCTTCACTTGGCGGGTGAGCGGTTCACTTGGCGGACGTGCGCAAAGGGCAACGGCCGGCCTTCTGAGCCGGGACCCGGTAGTTGGAACCTGATCTTGATTGTTGGCACCAAGTCTTGATGGCTGACGCCGAGGCCTCGCCCTGTCAACGATCGCGATCTTTACCAGAGCCCGTAAATCCCCCGGTTCCTGCTGTGT
The DNA here is from genome assembly GCF_045040875.1 of Streptomyces sp. NBC_00012. NCBI lineage: Bacteria > Bacillati > Actinomycetota > Actinomycetes > Kitasatosporales > Streptomycetaceae > Streptomyces > Streptomyces sp. NBC_00012. The sequence continues at coordinate 38,072 of NZ_CP108311.1, forward strand.
GAGCCACTAGGTTGGTGCGCGTGGAGACGCGGGGGCAGAGGTATCGGTATGTGGGGCCAGCTGAGCCGAAGGCGCTCGTCCGGGCGGGTGGTGAGGGACGGAGCATCCGCTCGTCGGCGGACTTCGGCGAGTGGGTCTCTGCGCTGTCCCTGGATGAGTTGGCCGAGCCGTTCACGTTCGTCGTCGATGACGGCGGGGTGCTGCGACTGGCTCCGCGCCGCAGCGAGCACGTGGTGTGTGCCGGCGGCGGAGAGGTACTGAGCGCCGGCGAGATGAGCTTCCGTGAGGAGTCCGGGCGGTGGGTGGTCCAGGAGGTCAGCAACCAGTCGACCGGCTACTGCCCGGACGTCAGCTCATGGCCGTCCGTTGCCGAGGCTCTGGATCGAGTCGGGATCCATCGACCGTCCGGGTTCACGCACGAGGTGGTCTTTCGCCGATGCCGCTCCTGCCGGGAGCTCAACATCGTGCGGGAGGAGGACTTCGTATGCGTCTTCTGCGGCGAGAACCTGCCGCGGGGGTGGAACGTCAGGGAGCCCGGGTGACTGGTCAGACCGCGAAGATCGCATCGCGTTGCGAGTGCGGCAGCATGGCGGTGCGACAGGTGAACCAGTTCATCCTTCACGATGAGTTGTGGTGGGACTCGGAGTTCTCTTGCGGGTCCTGTGGCACTTGCCTGTGCGAACACGCTGGTCCGGGACCAGCGCCTGATGACGTTCGGGGGGCTCTGCTCGCAGCGCACGGGTCCGCCAGGCTGCGGTTGGTCGGTTCGGTTCCCAGTCTCGTGCCGGCCTTGAAGGTCTTTCGGGAGGTCTCAGCGGCCTCGTTGTCGCGGGCTCGTGAACTGGTCGGGGAACTGAGCCACGACGGTCTGGTGGGGACGTTGTCGGAGATGGAGTTCCTGAAGGCCCGGCTGCAGATGCGTGGAGTTCCCGTCGACGTGGATCGGTAGCTTTCCCCGGAGGACCTGAAGGTCAGCTGCGGACCGGCGGTGCCACCATGAGAGATCCGCAGGGGAGCGGTCACGGACGCCGCGATCCCGGGATTGCTCGGACCCGGTGTCAACATGAATGGCAATCCACCGCAGGTTGCAAGAAGCGTGACCCGATGGTTCCAACAAACGTGTCCCGCAAGGTCAAACCCTCCAGGTCACCACACCACGTTGGTTCCAACTATCTTGTCCCGGCTCATCTTCGCTGACGAACCGGCGGGCGGCAATGCGCGCCCGCTGCAAGGCCGCCGTCTACAGGCCAAGGGCCAGCAGGATCGTGACCGTCGGCGGGACGGTCGCGACCCGCCCCGCCCAGCGGCCCGCCATGGCCAGGGCGGGGTGGCGTCGGCACAGCCAGAAGGTCACCACGAGCAGTGGAGTGGCCGTCCAGGATCCAAACCAGCAGGCCCTGACGACCGCCACGGTCTGAGGATGAGCCTCCGCGGCCATTCCTGCCAGGGCCCCGAAGACAAACGCCACCGGGATCAGGGCCACCGCCAAGGTCGTGACCCACCGCAACGCCGCGTCCGTCGTAGACGTCTCGGCGGCGCGGTCGGTGGTCAGGGAGGGTGTTGTCTCGTGCATGGGTACAGCCAATCGACTCCGGCGCCGGTTCGCTTGCGCGGGTGTACTCAGGGTCGGCAGGTCTTCGTGCTCATCATGCGCAGGCAGCTGCTCAGGGCCGTAACACGGAGCTGCGGGCTGTGGCCAATCTTGAGTTGCAAGCAGTCGAGACCCCGTTTCGCAGGACATTCACCAACTCAAGCGCTCACCCGCCAAGTGAAGCGCTCAGTCACACCGGGAATTCAGCGGTCATATTTATGCCTGCTTTCAGTAATCCAGGTCCAGGTAATCAATGTCATTGATTGCCACGTCCGACAGTCCCATAGCGCGACCGCCGCCGTCCTGAAAATAGACTTCCTTAAACCCTTCAGCGATGATCTTCTACTTCCGGTCGTCCCTCACGCGCCCGGCCAGACGCGGTCCGCGCGAGGCTGCCGGGATGATCTCTCGGTCGTCCCTCACGCGCCCGGGCCAGACAACACGACTGGCTCGGTGCCCACGCAGGTCTCCGGTCGTCCCTCACACGCCCGGGCCAGACCGGCTGCGGTGGTGGCACGGGTGGATTCTGTGCGGTCGTCCCTCACGCGCTCGGGCCAGACGGGTCGACCTTCCGGAGCCTGCCGTTGAGACGCGGTAGTCCCTCACGCGCCCGGGCCAGACTCCTCGTCGAGCGCTTCGAGCTGAGCGAGGAGCGGTCGTCCCTCACGCGCCCGGGCCAGACACCGCGTGCTGGACCCCGATCGCCTCCTGACGCGGTCGTCCCTCACGCGCCCGGGCCAGACGGGCCGGGGTCGGTCGGGACCTGCTGCGCCTGCGGTCGTCCCTCACGCGCCCGGGCCAGACGCCGGTGTGCATCGACATCTACTGCGTCGTCGCGGTCGTCCCTCACGCGCCCGGGCCAGACGACTGCGACGGTGACTGCGACGGCTTCACCTACGGTCGTCCCTCACGCGCCCGGGCCAGACTACGCCGCGGACAAGTCGGCGTCGAGCTGGTGCGGTCGTCCCTCACGCGCCCGGGCCAGACGTTGGCCGCCGTGACGCCGTCGATCCACGCGGCGGTCGTCCCTCACGCGCCCGGGCCAGACTCCGCCGCAGCCTGCCGGGCGTCCCGTACAGACGGTCGTCCCTCACGCGCCCGGGCCAGACGACGGCAGCGTCGCCCGCATCCAGTTGTTCAACGGTCGTCCCTCACGCGCCCGGGCCAGACTGGTTGTATGGGCCGACCAGGTGCAGTTCCACCGGTCGTCCCTCACGCGCCCGGGCCAGACGCTCTGTTCCGGGGCACCGGTGTCCGCCGGGACGGTCGTCCCTCACGCGCCCGGGCCAGACACGTGGATGGCGAGCATGGCAGGCCCACCGCGCTGCGCGCCCACTACGACCGCACGTCTCGGTCGTCCCTCACGCGCCCGGGCCAGACCTTCGTGACCTGGGCGTTCAGAACAGTTTTGCTTGTTCTTGGCGTGGGTTGGGGGACGTCGGTGGATTGCTCCGCCGAGGTGGCGCCGGGCTGGTGGGCCCGGCGTCTTCCCGTTTCTTCGCGTCCTGCTTCCCGGCCCGAGGGCCGGGAAGGCTGACAGATGCTCCGCGGGCGTTTTGGGTCTCCCCGCTACCAGGGGCGACCGTTCCTGCTGGTTGAGTGCCGTCGAGGACGGCGTGGGCTGCGATGTTGCGGGCGGCGTTGGTGTCGCGGTCGATCCGCAGTCCGCAGGCGTCGCAGTGGAACGTCCTGTCGGCCAGCGTCAGGCGTGGGTTTTGCCATGCGCAGGCCGAGCAGGTCTTGCTGGACGGCCACCAGCGGTCCAGGACCGCGAGCTGGGAGCCGTACCAGGAAGATTTGTAGGTGAGCTGGCGGCGCAGCTCGCCGGGGGCGGTGTCGAGGATGGACCGGTTGAGGCCGGCCTTCTGTCGCACTTTCTTGCCGGGTGCTGCCGTGGTGCCGCGGGCGGAGCTGGTCATGCCCGCGACGTTGAGGTCTTCGATCGCGACAACGGCGAAGCGGGTCGTGAGTTGCTTCGTGATGGTGTGGAGGGTGGTGTCGCGGTGTACAGCGACTTCGTGGTGGAGGCGGGCAACGCGGTGGCGTGCTTTGGTCCGGCGTGCGGAGCCCTTCTGTGTCCGGGACAGCGCCCGCTGGGCTTTGGCGAGTCGCTTCTCGGCTCGGCGTACGTGGCGGGGGTTGGCGAGGAACAGGGTGGCGGGGTCGTCGGGGGTGAGGGGTTGGGAGAGGGCGGCGAGGTGTTTGACGCCGAGGTCGACGCCAACAGTGCCGCGGGCCTGCTGATGGTGGGTCGGTTTGTCGGGCAGGTCGGTGGTGACCTTGCAGAGCACGGACGCGTACCAGCGGTGTCCGGCCCGTGACACGGTCACCGACTGCACGACCGCCCGGTCCCGTTCGACGAGCCGCGCGAGCCGCTTCCCGGAGTCGTGGATTCGAACCTCGCCGACGGTGGGCAGGCGCAGACGCCGGTACCCGGCCAGCCGGATCGAGGGCTTCTTCGCGTCGTGGTGCAGGCGGAACGCGTCCCGGGAACGGCCCTTCCTCTTGAACCTGGGGTATCCGACCCGGCGGCCGGCACGTTTCCCGCGCAGCGAGTCCAGCCAGTTCCCCCACGCACGGTCGGCGTCGATGAACGCGGACTGGAACGCGTAGGTGTTGACCTCGTACCACCACGGACACGGCCGCACGGGCCCCAGGGCCCCCTCGGGCAGGTCCGGGGCACGGGAGTCACCCTTGATCCGGTTCAGGTGCTTCTGAATCGACGGCTTCGTCGGAACCGGCACCCGGACCTGCTTACGGGCCTCCGCCTCCGCGACCCCCGCGTCGACGAGGGCCTGGACCTGCTGGCGCCACTGCTGATGTGCGGACACCTTCATACCGAGCGCATGGTTGAACGCCCAACGCGCCGCCCCGGCGTGACGTAGCAGCGCCTCTGCCTGGGCACGGGTCGGGTCCAGCGTGAACCGGAACGCTCGCAGCACTTCGGACCGCATGAACCCCTCCCTCTGTCTGCTCGCTGGTGCCAGATCGATGCCGACTTTAGGAGACGGCACTGACAATCACTCTGACCTGCGGGGCTACAGCGCCCCGCCTCCCACCCCGCCTCGGCCGAGCACCCGCCTCAGCTGGGGAAGCTTCCGTGTAAACGCGGCAATGAGAAAGGCCGCCAGAGCGAACGCCGAGAGAGGGAAAAACAGCAGTGCTGCTCCCTCCACGCCGAGTGCGGGGCCGAACACGAGGGCTGCCACGGCCGGGAGGCCGGCGAGGGCGAACACTACGCCCAGCCCTCTTATCTCCCTGACTTCAGGATCTGCCTCGGTGGGCAGTATCTCCGGATCCAGGAGTGCCCCGTACGCCGCCTGGGACTGGCGGGCGGCCACTGTGAGGGCCAAGGCGCCAAGCTCACGTACTGCAGGTTCGCGGTTCTCCACCAGTTCGGAGAGTTTGTCGGTAAACGCGGCGCGGACCCTCCGGCCGTGTTCGCGCAGTCGCTCGTGGTCGGCAATGTATTTGGCCTGCATGCCCGCGGCCGTTTTGGTGCTGGTTGTCACCGCTGTCACCAGCTGGGACACCTTCACGTGTACGTCGGTAAGCGCTTCGTTGCGCGTTCGGCCCGCCGGCGTGGAAGCGAGAGTGGCGAGTGCGGGGAGTGTTTCCAGGGCTTCGGATACCACTTGGTCGCCGTCCTTGGCGTACCCCTTCTTCATAGCAGCACGTTTGTCGGAGAACCGCCGGAACGAAGAGACAGCGAAGACCAGTACGCATGCCTTCGCGGCGAATTCCATCCCTTGGCCCACCTGCTCACGCTCTGCCTTCTGCCGCTCCTCCGCCGACAGCGGTTTGGCCCCAGGCGTCGTGTCCGGAGCAGTCACAGCGGACATCGCCACCACGACCAGAAGGAGGTAGCCCACCACGACCGACCGAATGAGTGCAGTCGCAAGAGCATCGCTCATGACCGCTAGACAGCTCTTCCACGCAGTACGGGAGGGCCGGACGTAGATCGCGTGGATGTCGTCCCAAGGCACCTCGTCCGCATGCCCGAGCGCGAGGGCGGCGGTACGTGCCTTCTCGATCCGCTCATCTGCCGCCGCGCTGTAGCAGGCCCGCAACCGGTCACGGTAGCCGAGCAGGGGTGCGACAGTGGGAATGCTCGGCGTTGTCAACAGCGTCCTCGTCTTCTGCCTGGTCACCGGTAACACCGTGACTATCGGGTCGGCCGGGTCGGCCCGGCGGTCTCAGCGGCTGGATTGCGTGATGCCGCTCGCGAGCTCGCCGACGAAGCCGAGAATCACCCGACCCACGGAGTCAAGGCGATGGGCGCGCCCGGTGCCAGGAAGCTGATCACCGTGGAGTCCTCGTCCTGCTGGCTGTACTTCGGTACGACGGCGCAGCCGGAGGATGACGACGGCCGCAAGTAGTACTGCCACATTGATCGTCGGCAGCCGTTGAACCTCCCGTCAGCCCGAGCCACCCTCACCTCAGAACCGGAGAGCAGCATCCCGGCTTCCTGTGTAGTGGGCGGGCAGTGATGTTATTGCTGGTTTGCCGGTGAATGACGGTAAACCGATCTTCTGGCTGGATCCCTCTCGAGCGAGCTGGGAATCACGCGGAACGTCCCACGTGACGAGGTCCGGCGGGCGTGGGCGTGACGGCAGGGAGCCCGGTGCGTTCGGCTGCCAGGCGTTGCAGGGCCCGTGCCCGGGAGGCATCACTGGACTGGGACCTGGCCGCGGCAGTACGGGCCTCCAGGCCGGCGAGCGCCTGGCGGCCGTCCCCGAACTGCTCCACCGGCTCACGGGCCTGGTCCCGGACCTGCCGCTCAGCGGCGGCCAGCACCTTGGGGTCCGTCTTCCTCTCGGGGGCCCAGGCGGCCCGGTGCGCAGTGAGGACCTGGTGGTACCCGGCCGAGGCGTCCGCCCGTGTCTTGACTGGCGCTTTCGCTGCGGCCGGGGTCGGCGCGGTGGTTGCAGTGCCCAGCGTGGCCGGACCGTGTGAGGAGTTGGCGGCGGTGAGTGCGGCGGGGAGGATCTCCAACTGCCGCACTGTGCCCGAGCCGACAGCCTCGTTGACCTTGGCGACGAGCTCCCGCTCGTGCAGGGATAACTGGGTTCGGTAGGCGGGTGTGGCCGGGCGCAGGTGAAGGGTGCGGGTCTCGTCGTCGTAGTGGACGGCGGCGACCTGCCGGGCGGGGGCGATGGTGGGCCACTGCTCCAGGATGCTGCCGCCGGCGGCGGGGGGCACTTCCGCCCGGCCGGATCTCTTTGCTACCGCAGCTGGCGACGAGCGGCCAGAGAGTTCAGGCGCTGGGGAACCGGCGCCGGAACCGTCCGACTCGGGTCTGATGCGGGTGGCCGCTGGAGTCTTGCAGCGCTTCCCGGCCGCCACCCCGCAGTCGGGGCAGGCGATCGCCACGAAGCTGATGGCGCTGGCGTCGCTTCCCGGTTCGTCCGCGGGGCCTCCAACACCTCAGCCAACCGCGCGGCTTCCTCCCGCAGCCCCTCCACCCGCGCCCGGGCAGCCGCCTCCCGCTCCTGCAGCATTCCCAGCACCGACGCCACCGCGCACCCCTCGATCATGAAGCGAACACAAGACGCCGCATGCCTCCCTCACCCCGAGCTAGACCATGCCTGACCAGCAGAAATCGACGAATCACGTTCGGTTGAGATACGGCTTCTGATGCCCCAGTCCGACCGGGCCAGCAGGGAGCGTTGGGAGACGGCCGCGAGGAGGAGCACTCCGGCACCCACGATGCCGAATACCCACCGTGCACCGTGCTGCCCGGCGAGCCAGCCGGCCGACAGGACGCTGACCGGGCCGGCGGCCGTAGTCAGGATCTGCGAGGCCGCGATCACCCGCCCCAGCATGTGCGGGGGTGCGGTCACCTGGAAGAGCATGGCCGTGAGCCGGGATATCTGAGACCCGTGGAACATCATCAGAGCAACGAGCGCACCGAGCGGCAGCCAGTGCGTCGCCCAGGTCATCAGCAGGATCAGCACACCCATCGCCGACGTCGAGCCGAGCATCAGTGGCCCCGACCGGAAGCGGGCCTGCAGCCGGGCGTAGGCCAGGCCTCCAAGGAATCCTCCCGCCGCACCCATCGCCATCACCGTGCCGATCTGCCAGCCGTTCAGGCGGAGTTCCTTCTGGAAGTAGAAGAGAAACATCAGATAGGCCGCTCCGAAAAGGAAGTTGAAGGCTCCTTGCCACATCAGGATCACCCGGAAGAGAGGGGTCCGGAGCGTGTACGTGAGGCCGTCCGCGGCTGAGGCGATAAAGCCCTGGTCTTCTGACTTCCGCGCGGTCTCCCCAACGAGACGGGCCGGCCAGCGGACGACGAGCATCATCACCAGTAACGGCACGAAGGTAGCAGCGGTGATCCACACGCTACCGGTGAGTCCGACGGTTGCGATGGCCACTCCGCAGAGGGCCGGACCAGACGCACGCGCTGTCGACAGGGCCATCTGCATGTACCCATGTGCCTGGGGCAGCTCTTCCGGAGGAACGATCCAGGCCAGGGCAGTGGAATCCGCCAACTGGTACAGCCGCACCAGGCCGTCGATGGCGAAGGCCGTAAGAAAGAGCAGGGGCGTCGAGAGCGCATGGGCGAGGAGGGCTGTTCCGGCTGTCATCAGCACGGCCGCCTCGACTGTCGCGATGCCGATGAGGAGTCCGCGTCGGCCGGTGCGGTCGACGAGGGCACCGCCGAACACGCTGACAACCAGTTCGGCCAGGTAGCCCGTGGCGAACATCAGGCTCATCAGCAGGGCCGAGTCCGTAATGTGCAGGACGAGCAGGGGCAGTGTGAGGTCGTAGAAGCCCTGAGCTAAGCGGTGGGCGAAGGCCCCAGAGACCAGTGCGGCGAGCGGGCGGTTCATCGGTCCTCCTGAAAAGCCGTCGGGGGGCTGCCGGATGGCCCGGCAGCCCCCCGAACGTGTGTGGCCTACTCGACGACGATCTCGAAGTGCTCCTTGAGGGCTTCGAGAGCTTCGGCGGAGGTGGCGCCGGTCACGGGGGCATGCATCCGCGCGTCGGGAGTGATCTTCCCGAGGAAGGTCGCCTGGGCGTTCTCGACAAGGTGGGGTGTGACGCACTCGATGAAGGCTTCGAGTCCCTGACGCTCGGCGGCGTCAGTGGTCGTCGACACGAGGCCGCGGAGCTCGTCCAGGGCGACATGCATGGGAGTCAGGACATCAGACATGGTTTCCTCATTCCTGTGTGTCGGATTACTGATTCCGCCGCGAGGCGAACCGGCTGATCTCGCCGTCCACCGCCACGTCGAAGGCTGTGTCGTAGGAGTCCCCGTTACGGAGAATCTCCTGTTGCCGCTTGAGGATGATCTGCAGCACTTCCGGGGGGAGCGGCAAATCGTTCACGCTGACCTCGGGAAAACGGGAAGCAGGCGTTTCGCCGGGCACGAAGGTCTGGTCGTTGCCGACGTTGTAGCTCGTGGTGGCCGAGGAGGGTGCGAACCAGACGGGTTCGGACCGCACCAGGATGTCGCGCATGCCGGAAAACTTCATCGCGATTCCCTGCGCGACGTGGAGTACCTTCCGCGGGTCGGGGGTGAAATCGAGCCGGACCAGTTCGTGCAGTGAGGGTGATCCCTTACGGCAGTCGACGAATTCGGCGGTGATCTCCTGCTTCGGATCCCCGAAGAACGTGAAGCGATTGAGGTGTCCGACGTGCAGGAGATAATCCCCCGATTCGTAGGCGTAGTAGTGGAAGTCGCTGACGAGCGGCCCTTCGTTCGCCACCAGGGTGTAGCTTCTGTCCCCGGTTTCCGCAAAGAAATTGCGCTCCCAGTGAAGTCCTAGAATGCTCGTCATGTGCCTGGCCTCCGAGCTCCTATCCATTTCAGGCGGCCTTACCCTTCGGGATGAGACTGACGTAACGCTTCTCCCCGTCGATGTCCATCTGGAATCTGGAGGGATAACGGCGCATTTCCATGAGGGTCACATGCTGGACTTTTAGCATGAACTCGTACGCCTGTCGCGGGATTGGGTATTCGTTGACCCGGACCACTGGGAAGTTCTCGAGCGGCTCGCTGCGGTCGATGTTCACCACATCGTTCGCGATGTTGTAGTGGGGATTGTCTGCCGACAGGTACCAGACCGGCTCGTCCCGGGTGGTGATGTTCTCCAGACCGTCGAAGGTGTGCGCCACACCTCGGTCGATGTGCACCAGTACCGTGGGGTCGGGGCGGAGCTCCAGGGTTACCTTGCGGTGAAGCGTGGGAGACCCCTCCCGGCAGTCAACGAAGTGACCGGTCACCTTCTTGTCCGGGTTGCCGAAGAAAGTGAGCCTGTCGACCTGTGCCACATGAATTCCGTACTGCGTGTACGAGAATGTCGGGCTGTGGGTAACGACATCCGAAATTCCAGGACCATCGCTCGCGACTACGGAGTAGAACTGACGGTCCGGTGAGGAAGTGTACAGGTTTCTCTCCAACCTGAGACCGGATATCTCGGTTTCCTGGATAACTTCACCCACGACTTCGCTCCTATTCTTGGGTCTGCGTTTCTTGTGTGCCCGATGCTTTTCCGGGGTGCAGCGGTGTTGAGCCCAGGTTCTGCCGGTCCTGCCGGTCGAAGGTGGACCAGAGCGCGGCGGTGAGGAGCAGCAAGGCACCGAAGACGAGGTAGACGGGTTTCCCGCCGAACCGGTCGAAGAGGAATCCAGTGACGAGAATTGCCGCGGCGCTGACGGTGCGGATGACGGCGTCCAGGAGCCCGTGCCAGGTGCCGAGTACCGCGGCTGGCGCGCGGAGTTGGACGAGGAGGCCGGCGGACCTGAGGTACACGGTGAAACCGAGGCCGAACAGGATGAGTCCGGCGGCGAGAATCACGGGCGCCTGCCCGAGCAGTGCCACGGTCAAGGTGCCAGCGCCAGCGAGGGCGGTGGCCCAGCGAAGGCTGGTGTAGATGCCTTCCGGACCGGCTTTGGCGACGACGAGGCCGCCGACGACGGCGCCGATGGTCGAGAAGGCCAGGAAGGCGCCGGCCTGGGCTGGCGGCATGTCCAGCGTCTCCCGCATCAAGGACAGGAGGGAGAGAATGACCGTGGAGAGCGCGAGGACTGTCAGAGCGTGAAAGATCAGGAAGCGTCGCCAGGCCGGGCTGGCGACAAGTGCCCTGGCTACGGTGCGGCGGGACGGAAAGTCCGTCGGGGACGGATCCAGTTCGGCTTCGGTGTCCGTCCCGGCAGGCTCGTCCCGCCGCATGGATCCGTGGCGCCGGACCACGACGGCGATGAAGGCGGCGAACACGGCCAGGGCGAGCAACTGGAGGCTCGCGGCGACGAGCAGTGCTCGCGAGCCCGGAAGGAGTGCGATGACCAGGCCTGCCACGACCGGCGAAAGGAGCTCGCTTGCCGAACGGACCGTTCCTCCGATGCCCTGCACCCTGACCAGGGTCTGGGCGTCGAGAATTCTTGGCAGGAGCACGACCAGCGCCATTTCCCCGACGTGATGGACGAGGTCGACTGTTGCCGCCGCCACGACGATCGCCCATAGATGAGACGAGAGAAACGTTGAGCCGATCCCGATGAGAACGAAGACGCCGATCTTGATGAGGTAGGACGTGACCAGGACGGCCTTCGGGTTGCCCCGGTCGAGGAGCGGGCCGGCCGCGATGGATGCGACGACTTCCACGCCGTATCCCACGCAGTAGACCAGGCCCACCGTGCTCACCAGGCCGGAGAGGTCCAGTGCCAGGTTGGCGAACGCGATGTCGTAGATGCCTTCACTCATGGAGCGGGCCATGACGAGCACGGCGAACACCACGAGAAGTAAGGCCAGCCACCGCGATGTGGTGCCCAGCGCGGTAGGTTCGGTGCCCTTCTGCTGCTTGGTCGTTGTTGTCACTGGTAGGCCAACTCCCGGACGACATCGTCAGCGAGGACGGCACCTGGCGCGTCGAAGGTGGGAAGCGGGGCGTCGGCGGGGACGGGAACGAACAGTTCGGGCGTCCGTGCGTTCGCGCCGTGGACGTCGTACTCGACGCGGTAGTGGAGCGTTCCACTGCCGCGGGCCCGCATGAGCACACCCGGTTCGATCGTCAGGACGACCCGCGGGTCGCGCGGGAAGGGGATGACCTGTGTGGCGCCGAAACTCGGTGAGTCCGCGCGGCGGTCGATGAGGTGCAGTTCCATTTCAGGATTGTCGTACAGCAGCGGTGACAGTTTCAGCGTGAGATTGGGATGGACGCTGAAATGCTGTGGCCAGGCCGCGGGAATGTCGTAAACCATGGTGTCCGCCAGTCCGTTGTCGACGTTGGAACCGACTCCGTAGGAGTCGTCGCGGATGGACTGGTAGGAACCGATCGCGGCTACGACCGTGGCAAGTTCCGAATCAGGCAGCATGGCCGGCCGGTGGCTGGCCAGATCCCGGTCGATGAAGTAGCGGTGCAGTTCGCCGTCGATCTCAGCGGCGGCAACGACGCCCTGTTCCGTCGCACCGCCGCGCCAACTGCGGGAGACCGCCTTGGAGACCAGGAACTGGGCCGGCATGGGCAGCTCGACCGTGTTGGCAATGGTCTCGGGACGTGCGTGGCGCATGGCGTCGACGGAGTAGGTGGCGTTGTCGTCGAACGGGGACCACTGGGAGGACGGATCTTCGGGGGCGTGGATCGAGTAGTCGTTGCGGGTGGTTACGCTGCCGAGCTTTTCGAACCAGTGCGCGTAGCCAGGGGGGATGGCCAGTACGCAGGCCCCGTCGGCAGGAACGTCGATCTCCAGCTTGCGGTCGTACTCCGGCGAATTCACCCGGCAGTCGTACATGTGCACGGTGACGGGTTCGGCACCCGCCGGGCCGTAGAAGGAGAGCCGGTCGTACTGCCCGAGGTGCACGGCGTACTCCTCGTACGCGAAGTGCGGGCTGTGGACCATGTAGTGGTACGGCCGGTTGTTACGGGAGGACCTGATGTGCCGCGCGCCCGGAAGGCCGGAACTGATGCCCGTCGTACGGGTCTTGGTCATGATCAGGTGCGGCTTGGGCAGAGCGGACATGCGGTGCTTCCCTTCTCTATGCGTGGGGCGGGTGCGCCGGTCATGGCGCACCCGCCCCTCACGACTGCAGGGTCAGATGGTGGTGACGACGACGCCGTCCGGAAGGGCGGTCTTGAACTCCTCCAGGTCGGCGAAGGCACGGGAGGTGATCTGCTCCTCCGTGTCGGCGTCGATCATCGGCGCGGCGATCTTCCCGAGGATGCTGCGGAAGTACTCCGGGGTCTCGAAGTAGGGCTCGAGCGCCGAGCTCAGGCTGGCCAGGGCGGCACGGGCGGCGGGGTCCGTGACATCACCGGACATGGCGGCGAGCTCGTTCTTCCACGCGGTGGTCTCGGCAGTGGTGATGGACATGGTGTTTCCTTTCATCGGGTGAGTGAAATTGCCTTGGCTTCCATGCGCGCCAGCGCATGGAGCGTGGGTCCGGGCAGGTAGCGGTCGCTGTCCTGCTCGGCCCTGCTGGGGCCGGCTTCGGCCGGGGTCGCTGTCGTGACGTCGCGGCCCAGAGGGTGCTCCAGAACCCAGGGGTCCAGGTCCAGGAGTTCCATCTCGGTGCGGAGCCAGACACGGCCACTGCCTGTCAGCCGATACCAGGTTCCGGGGGGGATACGGACCCCGATGGTGGGGTCTCCCAGGGGGATCACGGAGTGTTCGCCATCCGCGGTCACCACCTCGATCTGTGCGTCCGTGCTGCCCGCCAGCCAGGTGAGCCGGCGGCGGGAGTACGTGTGCTGGATGAACCGGCCGTCCTGGCCTTCAAGCCGCACTTCGAGGACATCGGAGGTGCAGCTGTCCGTGGAGGGCACAACGGTGAACGACTCGGGACCTGTCAGCACGAAGTTGTTGCGGGTGATCAGGTCGTGGTCGTCGGCTTGTGTCTCGGCCGCCCGCCACGAGGGCCTGATGGTCGCATAGGTGGTACTGCCGCCGATGGAGACGCGGTACCGGGCTCCGTAGGCGCCACGGACCTGGGAGTTGGTCTGCTGGGACATCCTGGAGAGCAGCAGGTGGGCGGCGACCGGAAGCTCGTGCCGGTTGGTGCGTACTACGGGGGCCGTTCGGGAGGTACGCAGGAAGGAGATCAGGTCGTTGTCCGGTTCCCAGTCCGGGTTCTGGTCGGCGTACCAGACCGGTTCGTCCCGGGTGACCACTCCGCCAAGGCCGTCGAGGGTGTGGGCGACGCCCTTCGGGATGATGAGGACCCGGTAGGGCGAGACGGCCATCTCGATGGTGATCTCGTCGCCGAGCTGGGGTGAGTCCTCGCGGCAGTCGATCAGGTGGACGATGATGCGCTGGCCCTCGCCGAAGAAGGTGAGCCGGTCGTCCTGGCCGATGTGGATGCCGTAGGCGGAGTAGGCGAAGTCCTTCTCATGGGTGACGTAGTCGGTGATACCCGGGCCGTTCGAGATCCGGGTCACCCGCACCACGCCGTTGGTGCCGTCGCTCTCGCTCACATTGGTGGCTTCGAGGCGGGCCCCCGGAAGGGTGAACTCCATGGTGGTGGCGTCATCGGGTACCTGGAAGGTCCCGATGTGACGGCGGGTGGTGGTGCGGTCGAGCGCTGCGCGCGGCCCTGGATCAGTGGTTTCGAACATGGTGATTCCTCTCCGTTGCCTTTCGTAGTGGTAGCCGGGGCGCAGGCCGCCCGGTGAAAGTGGTGGGGCCCGGTACGCCGAGCGCGGAGCAGGACGCCTCGGCGTTACAGGAAGTTGTGTCCGTTGCTGTCTGCGTGGCCGGACAGGTGCCACGCGTAGAGCCGGGGTGTGCGTTCGACCGCCCGGATACACGCTGCACGAGCGGTGAGCAGGGCCTCGGCTTCACAGTTGGCAAGGATGAAGAGAACCAGATCGATCTGGCCGGGATCGGCGCGTGCCCACAGGTGCTCGATCCGGTCCGTTGGGGCGAAGTGGGCGGTGAGAAGTTCCTTGAAGTCGTTCGGTGCCTCGGGCGTTCCGCGGAAGCCGACCAGACGTAAAGTGATCATGTACATGGCAACCTCAGGTGGAGGGCCACCGCCGGCTCCCGCCAGGGATGGGCGTCAGATCCCCACGCGGGCGTCGGTGATGTGCGGGTTGGCCCAACCGAAGCCGTCACCGGCAACCGCCTGCGGGCTTGTCGAGCCGTTGTCGTCGGTCACCTCGGGAGTCACCCAACCAAAGCCGTCGTCATTGACTGCCTGCGGGCCTGCCGCACTGCCGGCAAACTTGGAACCTCCCCAGCCGAAGCCGTCATCGGCCGTCACCCGGCGGGTGTCCGGCCCCTCGTGAGCCGCGATGCCGGAGGTTCCGACAGCGGCAACGAGAGCGGCGGACGTGAGAAGCATTGCGACGATGCGGGACATAGCGGGCTCCACCTTCAGGTATCAGATCGTTTGCTACTCGTTCTCGCTTTGCCCCTGTCTGGGGGGTGTTGCGTTCGATGGGTTAAGACTGTCCGACCAGGGCTGCCATGTCACTGGTTCAGAACCGGCGCCAACGTGCCTGGCACCTTGGCGCCACATCAGCCACCGTTGACGCAGGTTGGCTCCAATCTCGCTTGATCACACCCTGACCGTGCGAAATTCTTGTCCGGCCGAGGGTCGAACCAGGGGAGACCACATGCTGGAACTACTGGGGCTGTCATCCAACGCAGAGGCCGTGTACCGGGCAGCGCTCCAGCACCCGGACCACGGCGTTGCGGCCTTGGCCGTGGAGACCGGCCTTCCGGAGAAGGCGATACGCGAGGCATTCGACCAACTGGCAGCGCTCGCCCTTCTCAAGCCGTCCGACCAACGCCAAGGAATGCTCCGTGCGGTCAGCCCGGACGTCGGCCTGGCCACCCTGCTGGCCGTCGCGGAAGCCGAACTGGCGACACGTCAGGCCCAAGTGGAGACGACGCGCGCGGAGATCACGGCCATCGCCGCCGAGCACCTCGGCGCGCGCGGATTCGACAACGTCGCCAGACTCGAAGGCATCGACACGGTCCGCGCCCGACTCGAAGAGCTGCAACGAACCACCGAGATCGAATGCCTGTCCCTCAACCCCGGCGGGGCCCACCGCCCGGACGCGCGCAACGCCGCGACACCGCTCAACGAAGAGGCGCTGCTACGTGGTGTCACCATTCGGGCCGTATGCCGTGACAGTTTCCGCAACGACCCTGACACCCTCGCCTACGCGCGGTGGCTCATCGAGCGCGGTGGCCAAATGCGCACCGTGCCGACGGTGCCCATTCAGATGGTCATCGTTGACCGTCGTGTCGCGATCATCCCCCTGGACCCGGCGGACCCGCGTACGGGTGCTCTTGAGATCCACAGCCCCGGCATCATGACTGCCCTCTGCGCCCTATTCGAGCAATGCTGGGCGACGGGCACGGCCTACGGGGAGCAACCGCCTTCCGATGCCAACGGGTGTACGCCCACCGAGCGCGCTCTCCTGGAAATCATCGCCGCCGGAGACACCGACGAGTCAGCTGCGCGCAAGCTCGGTGTCTCTCTGCGCACTGTCCGTCGCATGATGTCGCACTTGATGGACAGGCTGGACGCGGCCAGCAGATTCCAGGCAGGTGTGAACGCCTCGAGGCGCCGATGGCTGTAACGGGGCGCCGTGGGCGCGGGAGGTAAGCGGGCGTTCAGAAACCGTCGGCCTGTGCAGCCCAGCAACAAGACCAGCTACTTCCGGGCTTGTCCCGACGCTACCCATCCCACGCTCGCAGGTGGCGCAGCGCCGTCAAACGGTCGAGATTCAAAGGCACCGGCCCGGCTGTCGGTACCTCGACCCGCTTGAGCGCCGAGTGCTCGGAGCGCAACACGCTCATGTATGGCTTCCCCTCTGGTTCCACAGGTCAGGGCTGCAACGCGGGTCTGTTGCACGCGAATGTTGCACCGCGTGCTGCACGCCCTGCGCGTGGCCTGAACAGGCGGGCTGCCGCAGGGCTCTGTGATCCACACCCCGGAAGAGAACAGGGCCGGCTGTTGGACCCGATATGGTCGGCCAGTTCCTCGTCGGGGAAGCCTGGCGAGGAGTGCCCTGCGCCTCGGGACGGTTCGGTGGAGTCCCGTCATTCTGCAGGGGTCACTGCTGGGCGCGGCGCTCCAGGTAGATGGAGGTGAACACGGCGACTTTGGCGCGCAGGGCCCAGGGGTCGAAGGGTTTGCTGATGTAGTCGACGGCGCCGGCGGCGCATCCGCGGGCGGAGTGCTCGGAGTCCACGCCCATCGCGGTGAGGAAGATGATGGGGACGTCGCGGTTTCGGGGGCGGCGCTTGATGTGTGCGCACGTTTCGTAGCCGTCCATCTCCGGCATCTGTACGTCCATGATGATGACCGCGAAGTCTTCGTGGTCGAGCAGCGCTTTGAGTGCTTCGCGTCCGGAGGAGACGGTGACGAGCTCTTGGTCGAGGGATGCCAGTACTGCGGTCATCGCGAGGAGGTTGCCCGGCTGGTCGTCGACGATGAGGATCTTGGGCATGTCCTGAGGTGCGGTGGCGGGCAGCGGGGCCGGGGACTTCTCGACGGCGTCCAGCTGGCGTTCGAGGAGATTGCAGCGGTCCTCGGCCGCAACCCGCAGCGCTTGTGCCTCTCGGAGTTCCGCGCTCAGCTGCTGCACGTCGAGCTGCAGCGCGTCGCGTTCCTGCAGGAGGCCGGAGATGTCGGGGTGGGCCGCGGCGAGCTCGTCGGCCCGTTTCCGTTCGGCAATCCGGTCGGCCTCCAGCTGGCTGAGGCGTACCTCCAGGTCCGCGATGCGGTGCGTACGGTCCAGCAGAGCATCGCCCAGGACGTCACCGCGGACGCTCGATCGCCGGGATGCCCGGTCGGCGTCGGCCAGTTGCTGCTCCAGGATCTCCATCGCGTGTTTGGGAGAGGCCCCGGCGTCGACGGCCGACCCGTGCAGCCTGCGTACGAGCTCGATGGCCTCGGTGGTGACTGCGGCGCCTCGATGCTCGGCGAGATCCGTGAAGAGGTCGGTGATCACCTGCCACGGGGGTAAGCGGGTGCCGTTCAGGTAGCGCGAGAACGTCCCCGGATCACGCTGGCGCCGGGCCGCGTACCGGCGCACGGACACGTCCATCCCCTCGAACAGGTCTCGCAGGGCTTGGGCGAGGGCGCGGGAGGCATCCGTGAGGTCGTCTCCCAGCGGGCGCAGCTCACCCATTTCCCTCTCCCTCCCCGGCGCCCGCCTGCTCGTGCTGCCGGTTCTGGCTGCCTTCGGCGTCGATGAGGCGGTTGAAGAAGGGAACCGCCAGTCCTGCGACGCCAAGACCCGTCAGCAGGCTGTGCGGCGTTCCCTCACCCGCAAGTGCGGTCAGGGTGCCCGCTGTCGCGCCGGCGAGTAATGCGAGCAGGAACACCAAGGCCGTTCTCAGCGACAGCAGCGGCTGATCCACCCGGATCTCCATTCATCAACCCACCGCAGGGATGGGAGCTTGTCACCCGTCCAGCGGATTGCGGAAGGGGAATCACAGGATGGAGGACGCCGGAGCTGTTGCAGTCCGGATCAGTGGACAGGCTGCAACGCGGGTTCTTGTTGCCACCACCCAAAGTCACCTGACCATGGACGTTATGGCTGATCAGAGTGGTGGCAGCCCAACTCGATGCTGGACCGTTGCACTGCAACGCTGCTGGATTTTGGCAACGCACGTTCGTGTTGCGCAACGGACGCCGCCACCTTGTTGGGCGACGCGATCTGCCTCCAGAGGAACGTGCTTGGCTTGGAGAAGCCCGTATCCGACTGCTCCGACACCGCTGTGAAACGACATCGCCCCCTGACCAGCAGTCATGGCCACTCGACACTGCAGCGAGCGTGTCACCGCCCAGTGCAAAAGCGTCACCTGGGGATTGCGCCTGAGAGCCTGAAACCTGACAACCACGGTGGCGGAACAGACGCCGAAGGATCCCCCAGAGGGGGCCGCACCCTTCGGCATCACCTCAACGAGCCGTCTCGTACCGGTCGGTCGGCTCGGCCGTAAACGTGCCGTCGTAGAGCTGCACGTCAGTGAACTCGAAGCGCTCCTGCCTGTCTCCAACCGGCCATACGATGACCGCCCCGGCCGTCCGCGTGCTGGCCAGCTGTATCGGGCTGCCGTCTTCTGTCAACGTGCCAAGCAGGGAGGCGACCAGCGTGCCGATCGCGGTTCCCAGGCCCATCGGCTCGCGCCCGTCGCGCCGCACCATCGTGGCGGCCCGCGGCCTCTTCTTCGCCTTCTGGCCGGTGCCGTTCATCCGTGCC
This sequence comes from Streptomyces sp. NBC_00012, assembly GCF_045040875.1. NCBI lineage: Bacteria > Bacillati > Actinomycetota > Actinomycetes > Kitasatosporales > Streptomycetaceae > Streptomyces > Streptomyces sp. NBC_00012. The sequence goes on from NZ_CP108311.1 coordinate 56,828, forward strand.
GCTTCTCTCGCGGCCCGCAGCGCGACCCGGGCCAGGTCGACCCCGGACACCTCGCCGCCGCTCATGCCTGCCCCCAAGTGGTGTGCCCGAGGACCAGGTGGTGCGTGCCTGCCAGGCGCTGCGCTTCGTCGACCAGCTGGTTGCTGAACAGTCGCCTCGCGGACGTCTCGCCGTATCGGTCGGCGTGGTCGAACACCACCTGGTGGTCCTTCATTGCCCGCACTCGCCAGTTGCGGACCTGCTCGCGGGTCAGGTTCTCGAGAACCAGCTCCTGGTCGTCATCGACGTCAGCGGGCTCCGGTTCGGGAGCGGCTACGACGGCGACCGGACGGGGTGCGGGAAGCACGACCGGGTCCACCGGCGCGGCCGGGACATCGTCGGCCAGTTGCGCGGCCGCGGCTTCGGCGCGGGCCTGGGCTGTGGCGGTCTGCCGGGCGCGGTGCTGCTCCCGCTCGTGCTCGCGGGCCCAGGCCCTGGCGGTCACGTTCTGGTGCAGCTGCTGCTCGGTTGCCAGGCGGCGCTCGGCCTCGGAAGCCTTGGGCATTGCGGCGTCGATGGCGGCCGCGACCGCACGACGCTGGTCGCGGCGGTCGTCCTGCTTCTCCGTGCAGCGCGGGCAGTCCTGTCCGGAGCCGAGCAGCACACGGTCGTCGCACCGTACGTCGCCGCACTGCTGACGCTGGGGCAGGGCCAGGCCGATCAGCCAGCCCACCGGGTCCGTGATCGGACGGCCCAGCCGCATCTGGTTCTCCAGGTGCCGGGCGAGCCGGGCGGCGAGGATCTGCGGCGCGTCCGCGCGGCCGGCGAACCCGACCACCTTGCCCAGCTCGCTGCGGGCGGCGGCCTCCACCAGGCGGCGGGCCGCTGGACGCTCCAGCCGTGCCCACACCAGGTCGACCGGGGCCAGAACGGTCCGCAGATCCTCCGGTGGCAGAGGCACCCTCCCCCGCTGCTGCCTGCCTCGACCGGCACCGGGCACCGGCCCGCGGTGGGGCTTCTTGCTGCTGATCGACGGGGACTTCTTCTGCTGTTCCCCGCGCAGCGGGCCACCGTCCTCGCGCACGCACACGCGGTCCGGCAGATCACCGGACCCACCACGGCCTTCGCCGGAACAGCCACCAGAGAGCGAGAGAGGAGAGACGGGAGTAACCAGGTGAGGGTGGTCAGTGTGAAGGGCTGCCGCAAAGTCGGGCTCTGCAACATCCGCCTTATCCGTCACAGGCACCCAGCTGACCTGCGGGTCTTCTCTCGGGGCCGGGTCCTCACTTTGCACTGCCGTAACGTCGGGCTCTGAAAACACAGGGCCCGGGGCCTGCGAACGGTCCTCCCGGACAGCGCCGGCACCGGCACGGTTGTGTGAGGCAGCGACCGCCGGGATCATCAGCCGCGTCCGGTTCGCGAGCCCGGATGCCGTCCGCAGACGCACCCGACGCACCAGGTCCCGCTCCTCCAACCGCTTCAGCACTCGCTCCGCCGCTCCCACCGAGCAGCCCAGCAGTCGGGCCAGCGTCGCCGCCGGCCGGCCGCGCTTCGTGTCCACTGTGCCGCCGCACAGCCGCACCCGGCCCGTCTCCCGCGCCTTTAGCACCAGCAGGAGCAGCGCCAGCCGGTCCGTCGCCGCACCACGGCCCGTGCGCGTACCGAGCAGCCCGGCCGGAGTCACCCGGCCATCCCGGTGCGCCCAGCCCGGCGCCATCACAGCCTCCATCAGCCGGAGCAGCGTCGCGAGCTCCTTCTTCTCCAGGTTCAGCGCATGCCCGACCACGTCCTGCGCCGCCCCCAGGGGCAGCACCTTGCACCGGAGCCCGGCAGGCTGGTCGAACTCACCCTCCAGCGTCTCGACAGAGACCAGGCCGGACCGCCGCAGGGCAGGAACGACCTCCGAGGCCGTGCGCGACTTGGACAGCCCGATCCACCGGCCCAGCTCACGCGTGCGGATCTCGACCTCACCGGACTCCGACGGCGTCCTCGACGCCAGCACGATCACTGCCAGCCGCACCGGGTCCGGCACACCGTCCAGACCATCCGTGTCCAGCAACGCGCGCACCGCACCCTTCAGCCGAGCGCGGGCATCCTCACCCAACGCCAGCGGAGGCCCGGCCTTACGCCTCGGACCCGGCCCGGCCTGCGCCGGAACGGAGTCGTCGAAGAAGTCCTCGAACAGGGAGTCCAGGGCGGTCGGCGCCGCCACGGCACTCACCGGGCCGCCCGGAAGGGTGCGCGGAGATCAGGGTTCGGTGTCATGGCGGCACTGTGGCCGACGCGGGGGTTAGCCCCGCAAGCCCATGCTCGGCTGCCTTTCGGCGTGCCTACGGGCTCGCGCTGCAGACCGGGGTGGCTGGGGGTGCAGATGTGCGTCACACATGCCCCAAGTGCGAAACCGGCGGCAAACGTGACACCGAAGGCGCAGAAAGATCCCGACGAGACGGATCGATGAGAGCCTTTCGACTGGTCGACGCCTTCCAGTTGAGTAGCGGATTGTCGGTGCATCGGACGCGAATCTTGTGTCACATGGGACACCACGGGCCCGCAAACTTGGATCAATCGGGCACCGGGAGGCTGGCGAAAGGTGAATCGGTGGTGCAAAATGGCAACCGCATCCCTCGTCGAGAGTGGGTACAACGAAGCCCCTTTTGGCGCTTCGGGTTCTGGAGAACCAAGAGTTGAACCGTTCGAAGCCGGCTGGCACCGGGTCGAACAGCTCCTTCGGTACGGCCCTGGCAGGCCGGAACCGGAGATTAGATGGGGTACTGAGCCGAGGTGAGTGGCATCACCGCGAGGTCGGGCCCCGGGCGGCTAGAGGTTCTGCGAGGCAGGCGCCGCCCTCAAGTTCACGTCATCTCGCCCCCGCAAGGGGTGAGATGTATCCGTGCCCGGACCAGCACGGCATCATGGAAAAGGCACCCGCCTGCTGGAGCGACGTGCAGGTCATCGCTACTACGGCAGTGGGTGCCTTGTGTGTCTGACAGAGGGTACGGGTATCCTGAGTCATGTCGAGACCTTCCCAGATGGTCTGCGGCCGTGCCCCGGAGTGCAGCCTCGCGGGGCTTAGCTATGTCTGTATTGATCTTATCCACAGACACACTACTCTCCGCACATAATGTAACGACACCCTGGTACCAACCGTGTCGCTCTTCCCCTGTGCGTTCTTGACGCATCGCCAGATCGAAGACACCCCGCCGCCCCTTCGATGTAGCCCGGGAGTCCAGACCGGCATGATGAGCGGCATGCACGCCACGCTGACCGATCCCCTGGACGTTGAGACCTTTGCCAAGGCGGCGCAGCAGCACCGCTTCGCCACAGCGATGGAACGGATCGCTGCCAGCCGGGCACCTGACGCTCCCGTGCGCATCTACATCAGCGCAGCGCCCAGGACGATGAACAGCCCTAAGTGGGCCAGCTGGCTTACACAGATCACTGAGCAACTGCCGGATGGCGTCGAAATCCTCCACTACCGCAGCGTCTTCACCGCCGACCGCCCGTACAACTGGGACAGCGTCGTCGGAGGAATCGACGGTCTCGTCGTCGTGGGCAAGCAGAAGAGGCCCGGTAGCCGCGTCTATCTCCTCGGCCCCATCGCCCGACTTGAATTGCGCTCGCTCATCGCGCGAAAGCCCGTATTCCTCTACGGACACAACCTCGGACTCATCCCGGTCATTGACTGCCGGAGCCAGGTCCTCGCCCCAGAAGACGCGCCGCGGCTGAAGCTCATCGCGCCGAAGAGGTGGCAGCGGGACACCCTGACGCTCAAGGCCGCGCTCAACGCAGTCAACCCGGCCAGTGCCGAAGTCGAGCAGGCAGCGCGCGTGTCGGCGCCAGGTCACCTTGCTCATCCGTTTGCTGCACCTCCTCGATGTGGTAGCACGCGCTGAACAGACGTCAGCGTGCGCTCTTCGGTGCGTTCTTCATTGCCACATTCCCGTCAGCCAGCGGCGACTCCGGGTGGCGTACAACGGATGCCGGGCGTTGCCCTAGCCAACCTGACAGACGGTGTGACGGTGCCTCGGTGCGTACATGCCGGAAGCCCTCGAAGAGGTAGAACTCCTGGAGCTTAGTGTTGCTGCGCCAGCAGTCCAGACGAATCCAGTCCTTGCCCTGCCGCCTTGCCTGCCCAGCTACCCAGTCCAAGAGCCGGCCGCCCAGGTGCGAGCCTTTGGACGACCTAGCGGTGATGAGCTTTGCGACGTACAGCGCGTTCTGAGGGTGGTCGTTCTCCTGCCAGAAGTCCATGTCAGGCGAGGCGAGCGTAACTGTGGCGAGCACGGCCTGGTTATTGCCGACGACGGCCCAAGTGCGTCCGGCCTCAATGTCGGCCATCCACTTGGCCAGCGCAGGACCACGAGTTCGAGGGTTGCGCCACTGGTCGACGCCAGCCTGGGCGAGCCAGTGCTCGGCCTCGATACGGAGGTCCATGAGGGCGTCCGCATCAGTAGGTGTTGCTCGACGCAGTTTCACTTGTCAATCCCCAGCTCGTAGATGATCCGATTGCGGTCGCCGGGGGCGATCGTCACCATCACGCGAACCGGCGAGCCGTCGGCGCCGTACCCGATGCGCGCATGCTGGCACACAGGTGTCCCGGGCAAGTGCTGCAGTTCAAGCCGCTCGATCTCAATGCTCGAAGGCATCCGGATGTCCAGCTCATCCCGGATTCGGTGCTGGGGGTTGCCAGTGGCAGCGAGGATGCCGCCTTGCATGGTCACATCCCGCTCTTCCATGAGCGGCGTGCCCTCTGCGATGTGTACAGGGAACCACGAGTCCGCGAGCTGGCAGCGCTCACCGTCGACGAGGCGGAGCCGTCGGCGAACGACCACGAGCGTGCCAATCTCCAAGGCCAGCCATTCGGCAACGCTCCTCGGCGCGGGCTCGACCGACACCTGCGGAACGCTCTGCTCAGGTTCCCGCCCCTGCGCTCGAACCTGAGCCTTCCAATCGTCCGTGTTGGTGACTGGATCGTCGGCGCGTTCCCCGCGTTCATATTCGCCAGGGTTCCAAAGCAGCGGGTCATAGACGCGAACGAACGCTCCCAGCCCCTGCCTTGCGACAACGTGGCCGGACTCCTTGAGCTGGGTGATCGCCCGGTAGACGACCAACTCGCTGGCACCGAATTCGGCCGCGATGTTCCGCGTGCTGGGCAGCTTGTCACCCGGCAGTAGATCACCAGTGGCGATCCGATCGCGGAACTCCTCCGCAATCGACTTGGCCGTAGCTGGTTTCGAGGTCATGGCGGAACCCTAGCGCAGCTTCCGATAGGAAGTAATGGGTGGGGTCGCCTGGCGAGTCCGAGGTCGACCCCAACGAACTTCCTATCGGAAGTAGTTGACGGGGTGTCGTGAGAGCTCTACTGTCGGTTCCAGCTTCCGATAGGAAGTGGCAACGGCTCTTTACTGTCGAGACGTTGATGGTGTGTCACGTCTGTTTCTCAGGCGGGGCATGCCAGCACTGAGTACCGCACCACCGCAGGAGCCCTTGCCCTGAAGAGGGGGAGGGTCGGGGTCGATAGCACGACCAAATCCCCCGGATCGGTCACCAGGCCGAGCGCTCCCGTGCACATCGCATCGCTGATGCGTTGTCCCTCCTCCAGGACTGCCGGCCTCCGCCGTGCGCTTGGTGGTCGGAGAGCCCACCGCGACGCACCTCTCTTCCCTCAGACACGAGGAGCCCCTAATGGCCATGGCATCTGCGCAGCCCGAGGCCCGTAAGCGCCGCCGCAAGACCCGAACCAAGACTGTCAGCAACCTCCCGGCGATCGTCGCCTCCGAGTTCAAGACCAACGCGATCGACCTGACACCGGGCAAGGAGCACTTAATCTGTCCCGGCTGCAAAGGGTGGACGCCGATCACCGGCATGCTCGGCACCCCGAAGCTGGTGCCGCACCACACCAAGCGCTACCGCACCACTGAGCCGCGCCGCTGCTCCAGCAGTAACCGGCGGGTCACCATCGACATCGCGGTCGCCGACTGGCGCACCGAGCTGGTCGAGGCGGCCCCGACCACGGCGTCCCGCCGCGCCACCAAGGTGCTGCCCAAGCCCAAGACGACGCAACCCCCGGCCCCCGTTCACCGGCTCGCCGCCACCCGCGAACAGCAGGTCGCCCCCGCCGGCACCCGGCTGCTCCCGCTGCTGGATCGGGCCCGCCGCACCGTCATCGCACACCGCGCTACGTGCATGACGTGCGGGGCCGGCGGTCGGTGCGGCACGGGCCGCGAACTGGAGATTGCGCTTCGCGAGTTCGAGGCAACCGCTGTCCTCGCCCGCGAGCAGCAGGCCATCACCGACCGGACCGCTGCCAGGCAGCACCGTGTTGAGCAGCAGGAGCAGGCCCGAGCGCGCCAACGGTCGCTGCGCCCGGTCCTCTCGAAGGTGGACCGGGCGACCCGCGCCCGTCACAACATCCCGCGCCCCGAGGCCCGGTCGACGTCCCTCGTCGATGAGCACGAGCTCATCCGCCGCGCCGCCTCCTGGCCCGCTCCGACGCACGGCGGCCCCGGCCTGCCTCTCAAGCCCCTCCATATCTGACAACTCACGCGTGATGAGCCCCCAAGCCCCGGCCTGGGGGCTCATCACGCTGCCCACACACCAGCCCACCACGGAAGGAATCGTCATGACGCTCAACAGAATTTCGCCCGAGGCCGCCCGCCTCGCTCGCCGCCCCGTGCTCCAGGCCGCCGTCACCGCCGGCGCCCGCTGTGGCGACCGGGAGCAGTGCCGCGATCTGCTCGACCGCAACCGCAGTGCGCCGCCCGCGATTTGGGCGGCGCAGCAGGCGGCCGCCCAGAAGCTGTGTGCGGGGTGCCCGGTCCGGCCGGCGTGCGAGGAGCTCGCGCTGCGGTACGGGGAGGGCGGCCGCAACAGCGACGACCAGGTCCGCGGCGGCCGAACCGGGCAGCAGCTGGCCATCGATCGCGAGATTCGCCAGGCCGACCGCCTCGCCGTCGCTGCTGCGGCCGACTGGCAGCACCTCCTGGAGGCCAACGCCGCGGCCCGCGAGCGGTTCACGCTCGCCTACGTCATGGAGTCCGGTCCGGTCGCCAAGACGGGTCTGCGGCGCGATGTCGTGGAGCGGGTCGGGGCGATGGTCATGCGTGTGGCCGACCGGGGCGAGGCCTGGGGCGTCGCGGTTTACAACGCGTCCGACATCGACGTCACCGACGATTTCGCTTTCGCACGCGAGGACCAGCCGGTCGCGGCCTAACCCTGCTCTTGTTCTGCACGTCGTCCCCAGCCCTGTTCGGGGCTGGTGTCGGCGTGGGGCTACAGGACAACCCCACTGTGCACCGCCCCGGAACGGGGCAGGCCCCCGACACGGCGCTGGAGACGCCATACGTGCCGGGGGCCAGCACGGATCCTCCCAGCAAGGAGACCTGATCCGCATGAGCATTATGACGCGTGCGACCTTCACGCTCACCCATGTCGATAGCACGGGTACCGCCCTCGCTCCGCGCGCGGGAGAGGCCGAGGAGATCGGCCGCGAGGACGACCGTAGCGGACACAACGGCAGCGGCTACGAGCGAGACGAGACCGACACTTCGTTCCACCAGATCGTTCGTCACCTGGTGACCGACGGCGACGACCGTGCTCAAACCGCGGGCCGTTGCGCACGCCGCACGCTGGCCGAGATGGCCCCCGGGTACGAGCGCCAGCCGGTACTCCTCCTCACCCGCCCGCTCCCGATGCGGGCGGCGAACGACGCCTGCCCGATCTGCACCCGGTGGAACTGCGACGGCACCAACTGCCCGCCCAGCATTGCGCCCGCCCCTCGCGGACTCGGCGGATCGGGGGTGGCCCAGTGAATCCCTGCGGACCCTGCAGCGGGACCGGCCAGCGCATGGTCACCGTGTGCCACGTCGGCGCGGACGGCACCCCCTACCAGGGCGTCGAGATGCAGCCCTGCCCCGACTGCAGCGGGACTGGACAGAGGTAGGGCTGAGACCTGTACCGGCACATACGAGCCGCCCGAACAGCACAGCGCCGCGCGGTCCGGGCCATCGCCTTACGCGGTCTGGCCCACCCGGTCACCTTCGCGCTCCTCGCGGCCGCCGCCACGGCGGCCGCGAGGGCGTGGGACGCCGGGCACCGCGTCACCGACACCCACCCCGCACCACTGCGAGAGGCACCACCCCGCATGCCCAACCACCAGGCAGGCCGCCGTGGCTGACGACCTGTACACCCGTTACCAGCGCGCACGCGACACCTGGCGTGCCCACTGCGAGACCTGCGAGCCCTGCCGGTCCGAGCAGCACTGTCCGGCCGGTGCCCCGCAGTACCGGCGGCTCGCCGGCCTCCAGGACGCCTACCTCCGCGGTCTGCGCTCGCCCTGACCCACGGGACGGGCGGCGAATTCGTGGCCGTGCTCCTTTCCTTGGCCGGCCGCCCGCCCGACGGGCAGCCGGCCTTTCGCGAAACCCCGCTCCGAGCACAGACCCGACCCGATCCGAAGGAGACAAATGAACGCCAGCTCTTCCGTACCCAAGGTGGCCGCGCTGGTTACGTACCGGTGCGACGACTACGTCCTCTACCGCGACCCCGAGAAGTTCTGGCTCGGCAAGGCGGGCCATACGGTGGTCTGCCGGGTCGACGGGGTCATCCCCTTCGCCAGCGGCGAGACCCGCTACACCCTGGCCCGCCTGGACAACACCGGCGGCCTGATCAAGCTGGCCCGCAGCCCGTACATGCGGCTGCTGCCGCCGGTCGACGCGATGCGGGACATCGACACCGCACCGCTCGACACCGACATGGGCACGGCCGACATGGCCCCGGCCGCCGTGGCCTGGCTCATCGCGCAGAGCACCACTGCCTCCCGGCGTCCGGACCTCCCGCGCACCTGACCCTGCTCTTCTTCGGCACCGGCCCGCCCCCACTCTCATCCCGGGGGTAGGCCGGTGCCCCACTACTTCAAGGAGTTCCCTGCCGTGGCGAGTGCCCGCTCGAAGTCTCCGGCCCGGCGCAAGCCGCAGGCCCGCACCTCAAAGACCACCACGACCAGGCCGAAGACCAGTGCCGCTGCCGCTCTGGTTGCCGCACCCCGTGACACGGTCGTCGTCGCGCCAAAGACGGCGCGTCCGGCCGCTGATCCGGTCACCGCCGATGCCCGGGACCGTGCCACCGACATCGCCGACCTCGTACGGGAGACCGCGCACCGCCAGGTGCAGCAGGTCCTGGCCGACGCTGAGCTCCGCGCCCAGGACCTGCTCGACGCAGCGGACCGCCAGTCAGCCGCCGTTCGCGCGGCGGCTGACGGTCACGCCCGCCAGGTGATGACCGATGTCGTCGAAGAGGCAGGACGGCGGTTGCGTGAGTCCACGGCCGACGCCGGTATCACCCGCACCGCGGCGAACCGGGACGCGGACCAGATCCGTGACCAGGCCCGCACCGATGCCAAGGGCGCGCGGACGGCGGCACGGGCTCTGGCAGCGCGCCACCGTGCGGAAGCCGCCCGGATCGGCACGGCGATCGAGCAACGCGCCCAGGCGCAGGCCGAGCAGATCCGGTCTGCCGCCGGCCGCGAGGCTCAGACGCTCCTGGCCGCCGCTGCCGACGAGGCCGCCACGATCCGGGCCACCGCTCAGGGTGTTCTGGACCGGGCGGGTGTGGAGGCTGAGCAGCAGCTCGCCTCCGCCCGCACCGAGGCCGTGTCCGTGCGGGACCTGGCGCAGGCCGAGGCGGCCCGGGTGCGGGAGGAGGCCGAGGAGGCGTCGGCCGGACTGCGTGCGTCGACCAGTCAGGAGCTGGAGGCTGTCCGTGCGAAAGCTGCTTCCGAGAGTGAGCGGCAGCTGCGTGAGGCACGCGCGGCTGCTGCCCGGATGCGTGAGGACGCGGCCCGGGAGCAGGAGACGGCCCGTCAGGAAGCGGCCCGTGTCCGGCGCCTGGCCGAGGAGGACGTCAAGCGGCTGCGGGCGACCGCGGCCGAGGACGCCGAACGCACCGCCCGCACCGCTCGCGAAGCCGCCGACCGGCTCGTGGAGCAGGCCCGGACGAAGCGGGACGCCGACATCGAGGCCGCTGAGACCGCCCTCGCGCAGGCCAGGGTGAGGGAAGCGGACGCGGAGGTCACGCTGAAGGCCGCCGACGACGCCCTGGCAGAAGCAGATGCCCGGATGCAGCGCGCGACTTCACGGACCGAGCAGGTGCTGGAACGCAAGCGCCTGAAGTACGAGGCCCGTACAGCGAGACGGGACGAGAAGGATGCCCGGAAGGCGAAGACCCGTGAGACACGGGCCGCACGTCGGGCCGGGCAGCCGGCCGTGACGGAACGGATCAAGAAGTTCGTCAAGATCAACGCGGAACGGTTGATGGTGATCGGGCCGATCACCGCGCCGATGGCGGTCGCGTGGACCGGGCAGGCCGGGTTCGCCGGGGACATCCTCGGCTGGGTCATGCCGTTCACGATCCTCTTCGCCGCTGCCTGGGAGCTGTCGACGGCGTTCGTCGGGTGGATGTACCACCAGGCCCGCCGGGGAGGTGACGCCGGAACCCTCTACCGGGTCTCCACCTGGATCTTCGCCCTCGGCGCCGCGGTCATGAACTTTTGGCACGCCTCCGGCGAACCCGTGCCCGGCAGTCGCGTGTGGGACGACGCGGCCCAGGCGTGGACGGAGCAGATCACGTACTGGCACTTCACCCCGAAGGCCGTGGCTTTTGCCGCGATGAGCATTGTCGGGATGGTGCTGTGGGAGCTCTACGCCTCGCTGATCCACCGCCGCAAGCTCCGTGAGGACGGCAAGGTCGCCAAGGCCCGCCCCTCGATCGGCATGGTCCGCTGGATCCGCTACCCGGTCCACAGCTTCACCGCCTGGTCCCTCGCGATCACCGACGCCCGCCTGACCACGCTGGACCGGGCCTGGACCGCGGCCGGTGCGGACCTCGCGGACCGCAAAGCGGTCCGGACCGGACGGGCCCTGCACCGCGTCGTCGTCCCCCGCATCGGGACCGACGACCACGGTCCGGCCGCCATCCCCACAGTCCTCACTCTCACCCGCATGGACCGGACCGGACCGGCCGACAGCGCGGGAACACCCGGCCCGGACCGGACGGACCCGTACGCGGTCCGGTCCGGTCCGGGCGACCGGAACGCGGTCCACGGACCGGTCCGGTCAACGGACCGCCCGGACCGCAGCGCCGGTCTGGTGCTCGCGCTGGAACCCGGTCCGACCGCCCACGCGGGCACTGACCTGCGGACCGGGTCCGGTCCGGACCGGACCTCGGCGAGCGTGCCCGCCGCTCACACCACACCCACCACACGCGGCGTGACGGTCCGGACCTCCACCTTCCTCCCTGGGCCGCAGTACTCGGACCGGTCCGGACCGGCGCACGGCCCGGACCGAGGCAGCGGTTCCGGTCCGGACCGGGAAACGGGCAGCGGTCCGGACCGAACCGTCATCACGCTCACGGACCTGGAACGGACCGCCCTGGACCGGCTCCGGTCCGAAGGCAAGGCGCTCAACCGGTCCAACATCGCCACAGCGGTCCGGACCGAGGGCGGGTCCCTCTCCACGGACCGCGCCGGCCAGATCGCCGTCGCCCTCAAGCAGCACACGGACCGCCGCCCCGGCGGTCCGGACCGCACCACGTCCTGACACCGCATGGTCGCCACCAGCCCCGCCCACCGGCATCACTCCGGACCGGCGACGACTGGTGGTGCGCCACGGCCGTCAGGGCCGAAGCCGCTCCCGGCCCGCTTACCAGGGCCCGGCCAAGAGCGGCTCCATCACCCCCAACACCGCGTCAGGAGCGTGTTCACCATGTCCTTTTTCGGCCTGATCGGCAACGACCGGGACCTCGCACAGCAGTACAGCGACCGCGAGTCCGCGAGCGACAAGGCGGCCCGCAAGCGCCGCGAGAGCCACCACCGCAACGCCAGGGCGGCGGACCAGCAGGGCCAGGCGTGGGAGGCCTCCGAGCGCTCCCGCCAGGACCGCGGCGGCTGGTGGCGCACCCGCTGACCAGCCCGCCCGCACCTCACCCACACGTTTCCGCGGGGCCGCACCGGATGCCGGTGCGGCCCCGCGGCCTCATCTCCTTGGAGTATTCGTGCTGTTCGCCTGCCTGCACATCCGCCGTCCGAGCCGTCTGCGCCACCTGCGGCGCCTCGCCGCCCCGGGTGCCACTGTCACCCATCTCCCGGGCCGTCTCGGGCCCGCTGCGAAGCCCGTTGCCGCGCTGCCCCTGCCCTGCGGTTTCCACTCCGTTCTCACCACGGATCCCGCCGCCCCGGTGGGTGCCCCGGACCTGGATGAGATGACGGTGCGTGCCTGGCTCCACGGGCAGGTGGCATCGGGCCGGGTGGCATCGTGACGGACACGACCGCCAGGCCCTCCCCGGACACGGCGAACGAACCGTCCACAAGGTGGCCCGGGGCCGTCGACGGGGGCTGCTGCGCGGCCTGCCCGATCCGCCAGGGCTGCGCGCTCGCGGCCGAGACGTACGTCGTGTGCCCGATCACCGGCACCACCACCCCGCCCCCCGCTCCCCCGGGCCGTGTCCCCGACCAGCACAACGGCGCAGACCTCTTCGCCGCGAAGACCACTGACGCGGCCGACATCGACACCAGCACCGAGGTTGACGGGGCGGGTGTCGAGCAGGGCGGGCGTACGGGGCCGGACTGGACGGACGTTGCCGGGCGCGCCGCTGAGGGTGTGGCCGCTGCTGCTCTGGGGGTCGGCTGGATCGACATCGCGACGGGCCTGATCGAGCGGTTCAACCGTGAGGACGCGGACGGTAATCCGGTCGACTGGGGGCGTCTGCAGCTCAAGCGCAACGGCCTCGCGATCCTGGCGGTCACCGTGCCCCCGCTGGGCGACCGCACGGCCGCCCAGTGGGTCGCCCACGTCCTTGACACCAACACGCTGACCGACGCGATGTTCGGGCCCGTGGGTGTCGCCTTCGGCGTCATCGCCCCGGTCCTCGTGGGCCAGGTCGTCCCCGGCCCCTTCGGCGCGATCTGCAGGGTCCTGGTGAAGACGGCCGCCTTCGTCGGCGGGACCGTCTGGCTGGCCGCCCGGAAATTTCTGTCCTCGGGCCTGAGCTGGATCATCACCCGCCCCGTCATCTGGGCCATCCCCTGCGGCCTGATCGTCCTCACCGGCCGCTACTTCCTTCGCCTCTTCACTGGAGCCTGATCATGAACCTCTTCGACAACCCGGTCGCCAACGGGAGCTTCGGCACCATCGCTTTCGGCGCGATCGCCATCGTCCTGATCGTCGCCGGATTCAAGTTCAACGTTCTCAGGGACAAGAAGACCGTGTTCCTCGTGGCCCTCGCGGTCCTGGCTGTCACCGTGAACTCCGCCGGCCTGCTCGGCGGCGGTGCCGGAGCGATGCGGGTGGGCATGAACATCGCGGGCGAGCAGGCCATCGAGGGCCTCGCCGGAGCCCAGAGCCCGGCCAACCCGCCCACCACCCACGTCACCCCCGTCAACGCGTTCGGGGCGCTGCTGGGCATCTGCATCCTGGTCTGGTTCCTCGTGAAGTCCTACGCCGCCAAGTGGAAGCCGAGGGACTGGCGGGAGATGGCCGGCGGCACGCTGATCGGTATCTCCGCGGGCAGCGGCGTCGGCTTCCTCGGAATCGCCCTCAACTCCGCCGTTCTGATCAGCAATAACGTCGGTTTCTGGGTCTTCGGCGGATAGGCGCCGGGCCGTGACGGTCCCCCACACCCCCGCCACCGCGGGCGTGCGGCGGGCCGCCCCAGCCCGAACCCACCCCCCCCCAGCGCCACAGCCACTCCCGGACCGGGCCCCACCAGAGGCCCGGTCCCTCTTCGCGCTGCTCCGAACGACCCCCGCATGGAGGAGAAATGAGCACCACCCACCCCAACCACAGCCAGATGGAGCCGTACGAAGGCGAATACGTCTGGGCCGAAATCGTCGACGACGAAGACCCCGGCCCCCGCCGGCACCACAACCACGACCGGGAGCAGGCCCAGCAGCACGGAAACGCCGCTGGAGGCGCTGCGAGCACCAGGCGAAACATCGCCCGCTACGCCGCTGTCGCGGCCCGGTACGTGGCCGGGCAGACCGGTCCTGGCCTGCGTCACGGGTGGGCGGCCACCGTCCACTGGACGACCCTGGGTTCCATGTCGGACGAGGAGATCCGCCGGCGCCTGGTCAAGGTGCATCTCGACGTCTACACCGCCCAGCGCGAGGACACGACCGCCGACATAAAGCGGCTGAACAAGCGGGCCCAGAAGCTGGCCCGTGAGGCCGTCGACTTCGGTCTCACCCCCCAGGAGGCGGCCCGGCTGAAGAACACGCACGCCGAGCTCAAGCTGAAGGCCCGCGCGGGCACCGCGCTGGGGCGGATTCCGTTCCAGACCGAGCTGCTGCAGCCCACACCCGACCAGGTCCGCCGCTACCGCACCGTGCGCAGCCTGGGCCGGTTCGCCGGGGTCATCGTTCCAACGAGTGCCGCAGCCCTCGCCCTGGTCCTCGCCGCACCCGCCGCCGGCCTTGTGGCCCTGCCGGTCCTGGCCGGGGCCGCCTGGTGGCTCGGCCACCACCCCCTCGCCCTCACCGAACGCGCCCTGCCCGCCGACCTCGTCGGCCCGCCCGAACTCGAGCCCGTCCAGCCCACCCAGCCCGTTCAGCACACACCGGGCACCACCCCGAAGGCTGCACCCGGGGAAGAGGACCTCACTCCGTTCCCGGTCCGCGACGTCACCACCGTGGACCAGGCCGAAGAAGCACTGCGCAGAGCGATCCTTCACGAAGACGGTGACATCGAAGTCGTCACCGACGGGAGGCAGGAGCCCTGGGGGTGGTCGGCACGTGTGGTCTTCGCCTCGGGCAGTCCCGATGACCTCAACAAGGACGACACCTACAAGAACCTGATCACCCTGCTGAAGCTCCGCCGCAACGGGCTGCTGATCGAAGCGGACCCGGAGCACGGTGACACCTGCACCGTCCGCATGATCATCAGCGACCCGTTCACCCCCGAACTCGTCGGGTCCGTCCCCTACCGGGCGCCGCAGTCGATGTCGATCGTCGACATGGCGGACTACGGAGTGGCCATGGACGCCACCCCGCTGGTGTTCTCCCTGGCCGGGCTGATGCTGCTGATGGTCGCCGACTCCGGCGGCGGCAAGTCCGGCATCATGCTGGCCATGGGCGAGGTCGCCACCGCCTGCCGCGACACCGCCGTGATCAACATCGACCCGGCCGGAACCGGGATCGGGGACCTCGGACCGGCCATCACCCTGGACGCCTGCATGGACGACACCAAGATCCGTGCCGTCCTGGAATTCCTCCTCGAATGGTGCTCGGCACGCGCCCGGCAGCGCGCGGCCTACGGATGGGGCAACAAGTGGCGCGTCAGCCGCGACCACCCCGCGATCTGCGTCTTCGTGGACGAGTGGGCGCAGCTCTCGGACCGCGCCAAGAAACTCCTCATCCGGCTCCTGCTGATCGGCCGCAAGGAAGCGATCTGGGTCTACGGCGGCTCCCAGTACGGCACCAAGGACTGGCTCGGCGAAGCCATCGGCCCCAAGCTCTCCTCCCGGCTGCTGGGTGCCTGCCGGAGGGTCGATGTCACCGAACTCCTCGGCGCCGGCGCCCTCGCAGAGGGCTACCGGGCCGACCTGATCCGCGCGGCCACCCACACCGCCGTCAACGACGCCGGCCAGATCTACGGCCAGGGACTGCCCGGCATGCCCGACCGCGCCATCCGCTACAAGGTCCGCGAGATCAGCCCCGACTACGCCCACCGCGTCGCCACCGAACGCCGCGACGCCGGCCTGGCCAACCTCACCCACACCCTCACCGAAGCAGGACTCCTCGACGCCTGGAACGAACTGACGACGACCTGCTCCAGTGCGCCCGGACCGGACGCCGGGACAGCCGACGAGGGGCCCGAAGCGCCACCGATTCTCCGGATCCTGCGAGACGCCTTCGCGAACGAGAACGATCCGGAGTTCCTCACCGTGGACCGGATCCATACCCACCTCAAGGCCGATGACCCCCAGCGGTGGGGCAAGTGGGACGAGCGCGAGGACCGGCTCGCGATGGTCGGCCGGACCCTGCGCAGGGCCCTGGCCGATGAAGGCATCTCGATCGCCACGACTCGGTTGCGGAACCAGCCCGGCGAGCCCACGGCCTACCGCCTCGAAGACGTCGAAGCGGCGATGAACAGCTCCAGCTGACCTGCCGGACCACCTGCCAACGACCTGCCGTGGCCTGCCGGAAGCGGCAGGCCACTGGCAGGCCGCCGCCAGGCCGATATCGCTGTGACCTGCAATGGCAGGTCGGCAGGCCACAAACACACACCCCCCGATTCCCCGCCCGCAGACCCCCTTTCCGTCCTGAGGGAGGGGGTACAGCCCCATGCCCTCATCCGGAAGGAATCCCTTGCGCCGCTACCTCTACCGCTGCCCGATCTGCCGGACCACCAGCCCCCTCACCCACTCCCCCGCAGCCCTCACCGCCGAGGGAGACCACCACCGCCAGGCGCTCCACGGCGGCCACCACCCCGACGGCGAAAGAGCTGGCGAAGTCGACTGCCGCAGCCGCTGGTACGCCGACCTCGACCTCGTTGCCCGGCTCCACGCCCGCCTCACCGACACCTACGCAGACATTCACGATCCGAAAGGTTCGGGCGCCCCGCTCTGGGCCCGGGCACTCGCCTGGCTCACCCTCACCACCAGTGCGGCCACCGCCCTGTGGACCACCACCGCACTGCTCCAGCCCTAACCACCACACCCGCCCACCCGCCGCCCGCCACGCCGTGACGGGCGGCGGCCGCAGCGATGGAGAAGCCCGTGACCCGCCCCGCTCTGCCCGCCCCGAAGCCCCTGACATTCGTCGTCGACGAGGCAGCCGAAGTCCTGCGCACCCACCCCGAAGCAGCCCGCCTGACCGCGGTTCTGATGCGGCAGGGCCGCCGCCCCAGCCCGGTACGCATCGACCCGATCCCGCGCCGTCAGGCCACCAGCCCGGGCGAGCTCAGCACCGAGAACTGACCACGCAGCCGACTGTCGCTTTGGCAGGCCACCTGATCGGTACCCACCTGCACGACACCCCACGACGGCACGCCCGCCGACCCGCCAGCACCAGCTGGCCGTTTGATCCGAGAGGACACCCGACCATGATCACCACCACCCTCGCCGCCTTCACCGAGCCGGACCGCCCCCAGAAGCTGCTGATCCGGTTCATCACGGTCGGCGGCAGCTACGTGGACGCCAACAACTACGCCGCGAGCTGCCGCGCCATCCCGCTGCGGTGACCGCCCGCCACCTACGCGGCGCCCTGCTGCTCACCGCCGCCGTTCCGCTCGCCGCAGCAACGGCGGCCGCTGTACTCAAGGCCGGTCGCTGGGAGCTGCACGCCGACCGGCACCGCATCCACCTCACCCCCCTTCCCCGCCGCTCCTGCCCCGACTGCCGCGGCAGGGGCGGCTGGTGGGTCGGCGGAGCGAACCCGGAGATGGAGGCCTGCCCCTGCTGGGCAGGCCGACGCGAGCTCTGTGTCCGGCTCCTGCCGCTGCCCGCGCCCGCCGACGAGCCGCCTTTCTGAGAACCACCGGCCCCCGCCGGAATCCGGCCGGGACGGCGGCATCACGGGGTGCAACACATCCGGTCAGCCTGTCCAGCCTCTTCGACCACCAGGAGGACTTCCGTGTCCATCACCATCACCTCCCACCAGCTCGGCCGCCTTATCGCCCGGACCGCCGACCACATCGGCGACGACCTGACCCCCGCCCTGCACGGCATCCGCCTGGACGCCGATACCGAGTACCTGTACGCGGTCGCGACCGACCGGTTCACTATCGCCGCCGCCCGCTACCGCCACCACAAGCCGGACAGTGAAAACACCGCCCCCGCCGCCCCGTTCGCACGCACGATCCCCGCCACCGCCCTGCCCGCCCTGCGCGAGTGGATCCGCACCATGCCCGGCCACGACCCCGTCACCGTGACCCCGGCCGACGACCGGATCCGATTCGCCGCCCCCACCGGCGAGCTCGCCATCACCATCGACCCCGACGCCGAGTTCGCCGACTGGCGCGGCCTGCTGCGCGGCGTCACCGAGCAGACCCCGAACGGTGAGCCGGTGTTCCCGGCGCTCGGTACCCGGCTGCAGGCCCGGTGGAAGAGCGCCGACGGCGTGGTCCGTGTCCGTGCCACCGGCGACCATCAGCCGGTGCTTGTGGTCGGCGAGGACTTCCTCGGCGCCCAGATGCCCACCCGGACACGACGAGACGGGTTCAGCACCGACACCGACACCCTGGCCACCCTCGACGACGTCCGCACGGCCTGGCAGGACGCCCTGTCCGCCGGCCCCGCCATCACCCCGCAGACCGCCCTTCCCGCCCCGCCGCAGTTGCGCGACGAGGCGTCCAAGTCCATCAGTGAGGTCGCCGAGGACCTCCTCAAGCAGGTCCAGCACTCCACGCAGCACCTGTTTGCGGTGGACAACAGTGAGGCGATGGCCGCGCACGCCACCGCAGGGGTCACCGCATGGGCCGCCTACCGCTACCTCGACGCCCTGCACACCGCCGACCCGCACCTCGCCGCCGCCGTGGTCGCCGAGACCGCCGAGCAGCTCGACGACGGCGCGATCGGCGAATGGGCCTGGGACGCAGCCGCAGCCGCAGGCCACGACCCGCAGCAGTGGCAGGACGAGCTCCAGGAGAGCCCGGCCAGGAAGCAGGCCGCTGCCTGAGGCTGCGACCGGACACAACGGTGCGCCGCACGGAAGTCCCGTGCGGCGCACCGTGTACGTGGTGCCTGCGGAATTTCTTACACGGAAGCCCGCAGGGGCTGACCTACTCCTGGGCGGAGCCCTTCGGGGGCCGACCGCCGATGTTCGTACGGTCCCAGCCCTGCTCCCACCTCACGACAGCCTCCCGTGCCCACACCCTGCCGGCCTTCGTCTGGGCGACGGGCGCGGGGAAGTCCGGCCTGGCCACGAGCTTGTTGGCCCGCTGGCGGCTGACGGTCAGCATCTCTCCGATCTCCGTGACGCCGACGTGCTCGGCGGGCTGCGTATTCGTCATGCCTTCGAGGATCAAGCCCCGATCGTCACCTGTCAACGCCTTTCTTCTGTAAACCCGTTGACAGAAGAAACTCGTTTACAGCATGGTGGGTGTGCACCGGGTGAGAACACCAACTCACTCCGGCTCCTACATCACGCCGGCCGCCTGACAGCGGGGCTCCTTTCCGCCTTTCACCGCATCACCCGACCAGCAGAGGAGATCTGCCATGCCCACTCGCACCCTCACCGCCCAGCAGCCCGGCCCCGTCCTGATCGACACCGAACTCCTGGGCGCGGGCGGCATCGTCACCGTCCGCACCGACCCCGCCCGCAAGGCAGCCGAGATCACCATCCGCACCGCCGATGAGACTGGCGACTCCGCCGACGCCATCCGCGACGTCGACCTGCGCTGGGACTCCCGCAGCGCGCTGGTCGCCCACGTCCAGGGCAAGGGCGGAATCAACGGCGCCACGGTCATCAACTGCGGGGGCGGCACGTTCATCGCCGGGGACAACTACGGCGTCGTCCAGAGCGTTCAGAACAACTACGGCTCGATGGTCATGGTCTCCAACGGTGACCTGAACCTCGGCAGCAGCGGGTTCCGGTTCCAGAGCGGCGCCACCGTCAACGCGGTCCGGGGCGCCTCCCTCGTCGAGATCGTCGCCGTGGTGCCCGAGGGCAGCTCCGTCATCGCCCGCACCCAGTCCGCTGATGTCATCGCAGAGGGCACCTTCGCCGCGGTCTCAGCCTCGACCCAGTCCGGCGCTGTCCGCGCCTCCGGCCAGACCGAACAGTTCACCGCAGGCACACAGTCCGGTGAAATCGACGCGGAGAACTCCCCCTACATCATCGCCAAGACCCAGTCCGGCGACATCCGGCTCGGCCGTACCGACGTCGTGGAAGCCAAGACCATGTCCGGCGACGTCACCATCCGCGACTTCGGCGGCACCGCCCAGCTCAACTCCATGTCCGGCGACATCCGCGTCCACGCCACCGCAGGCGGCGACATCACCGCCAAGACCATGTCCGGCGACATCACCGTCACCGCCACCGAGCAGGCCGTCACCGACGACCTGGACGTGCGCGCCAACAGCATGTCCGGCGACGTGCGCATCCCCCAGCGCCCCCGCCAGGGCGCCGGCCCCCGCCGCCGTCGCAGCTGACCGGACCGGTGGTGACCGCCCGGAATCACTCTGACCCACCCGCCCTGACCTCGTGTGAGGAAGCACCATGCACCTGCCCTGGATGAGCCGCTCGGACCGCAAGCGGTGGATGGCAGCCCGCACGCTGCCCGACCTCGGAATCCTCGCCGCCGCCTGGTGGGAAGGTTCCGTGCGCCACCTGCCCGGCCACCGCGCCGGCCACCGCCCCCACCCCCTGCTCGCCGACCACACCGCGGTCCTCGCCGCCGCCAACCGCACCGGGTTCCTCGCCGTGGCCGCACAGGCCGGCCTCGCCGACGGGACGGTGCGACAGAGGGCCGCGGTGCAGGGCTTCGCCACCGATCCGATCCTCATCCGCCGCCTGGTCGACGCCGCCGAGAACGCCGGACTCAAGATTGTCCTCAACGACTACCTCGACGCCCAGCACGGGCCGGGCGACGGCATCACAGTCACCACCCACGACGGCCAGGCCGTCAATGTCTTCGGCGAGGCCCTCGGCCTGGACGACATCAGCGCCATGTGGCCGCGTCTCCCCCACGCCGTGGAGGCGGTCGCGCCCGCCCTCCAGATCACCCTCACCGACCCGGAGTTCGGCCCGAGCAGCCTGCTGTGGGACACTCTCGCCACCGCAACCGCCCCGGCCCCACCCGCGCCCGCCCCGAAGATCCTGTGCCGGGAGTGCAGCTGCACCTACCGGGACAACTGCGCCGACGGCTGCTACGGCGTACAGGACCAGGACGACGGCCGCTGCGAGGCATGCATCGACCCCGGCGTGATCATCGACTGGTCCAAGGCCCGCGACGGCGAAGAGTCCGAGTGCGCGCTGTGCGGCGCTCCGTTCTTCTCCGCCGGTAGGTACTGCACGCCGGAATGCAAGGCCGCGGACGCCGACGACCCGGAAGAGACATCCGCGACGGCCGCCGTCTCGGCCGGAGACCTCGAAGGCCCCCGGTCCACCTGCCCGTTCTGAACGACCCGGCCCCGGCCACTTTGGCCGGGGCCGGGACCGCCGGGTGACCGCGCATCGGCAAAGGGCCGGCCACCCCGCTCCCTCACCCCTTCGAGATCAGGAGAACACCAGCATGCCCCGTCTGCCCATCACCACCGAGCGCCTGGCCCTGTTCGGCACTCTGCTGGCCACCTTCGGCGAGCTGCATCCCGCCTGTGACCACTGGGTCCAGGGCAGCAAGACGGCCTCGCGGAAGCGGCTCTACGGCGAGGACCTGGTCCACACCGACGGCTCCCCCGCCACCCCCAACTCCACCCGCCCGACCATGACCACCAGCACCCTCGGCAGGCGTGCCGTGGCCTGCCACGTCGCGTCGTACACCGCCGTGCAGCTCGGGGCGACCATCGCGATCACCCGCGCGTTCGGCTACCGCGTCACCCCGACCGCGCTGCTCGCCGGCGCGGCCATCAACGCCTCGACTCACGCCGCGATCGACCGCGGCGCTTTACTGCTGTGGCTGGCGAAGAAGACCGGCAAGACCGGCTACATCGACCACTGCCAGGCCGTCCGTCTCGACGACGACGGCGAGGCCATTGAGGAGCTCACCGGGCCGGGCAGTGCGTGGATGGAGCTGGACGCGGCCCTCCACCGCGCCATCGGCATCGGAGCCGCTGCCGTTACCACCTGGCTCACCACCCGTCCCGGCGCCCGCCGGTGACTCGCACCCGCCTGGACCGCGTCCGCGCCTCCGCGGGGATCGCGAAGCTCGCCCTCCAGCAGTTCGAGGACGACCTCACCGCCGACATCGACGCCCAGGAGCTCGCGGAGATCCTGCGCGAGCTCCACCACGAGGACCACCGCCAGGACGGCGTCTTCGGCTCCCTCGCGCAGCTGCTCACCGTCGCCGCGCAGGCCGCCGAACGGGATCGAGCCGGACCACGACGGCGAGATGTCGTGCCCGCTGTTCGAGGCCGCCGAGCTCATCACCGAGAACGCAGGCCTTCAGACCTACTACGCCACCCGTGCTCTTGACCCGCAGGGAGAACCCTCATGAAGCCGTTCCGCATGGACAACGCGCTGCCCGTCGACACGACGATTCCCGACCCGTCGCTGGTGGTCCTGATCGGCGCGGCCGGGTCGGGCAAGTCGACGTGGGCCTCCACCCGGCCCACCACGCAGGTCCTGGAGCTCGACGCCTTCCGGGCGATGGTCTCGGACGACGCCGGTGACCAGTCGGCCACCCTGTCCGCGGCCATCATCATGCACAGCGCGCTGGAGGCCCGCCTCGCCCGCAAGCGCACCACGGTGATCGATGCCACGAACACCGAGCAGCACATCAGGGCCGGCCTTCTGCAGGTCGCCCGCTCCTACGGCGTGCCCACCGTCGCGCTCCTGGTCACCCCGCCGGTCTCCGTCTGTGTCGACCGCCAGACTGCCCGGACACCGGACCGGGACGTGCCCGAGGACGTCGTACGCCGCCAGCACGCCGAAGCCGTCGCCGCCGTGCCCGGCCTGCGCGATGAGGGCTTCGACCACGTCGTGTTCGCCGACTCCACCCACCCCCTTCAGCCGCTGCTGCAACGGCTCAGCGACGTCCGGCGCGCGGATCTCGGCTGGGACGGCGGCGACGGCCTGGGTGACTTGCTGCTGGTGCGCCGCTGCTTCGGTGCCGAAATCCTGCCGATGTGGCGGTGGCGCGACGGCTCGCAGCTCGCGGGCGGCGACCGCGTCGCCGAACTCCGGCTCGGCGCCGACCGCCTGGTCCTCGCTCTGCGCACCGACACCGACGGCGAGGGCGGCATCGGCTTCGAGGTCCTGATGGCCTGCCCGGTCTTCGCCGACTGCAAGAGCGCGGCGTGGGCCCCGGTCCACACCGCCACAGACCTCCTGCGGGCCCTGACCGGCGACCTGGCCACCGACCCGGACGTGTACTGCACCGACCACGGCCCGGACGACCCCGAAGGCCGCGCCGACCTGGAGCAGCAGTACGCGGACGCGGTCCGGGCATGAGCCCCACTGTTCCCGGGCCGGCCCCGTCTCAGCAGCCGAGGCCGGCACCGGGCACCCGCGACAATCCGGTGACCACGACGCCCGAGAGCGTTCCGTCGGGGTGTTTCTGGTTCATGGACCCCGACGGGACGCTCTGCCTCGCACCCGGGTGCATGGCCCGGATCCAGGACCCCGACGCGGAATGCCTGTGCGACTCCCTCACCGCCCGCTACGGCCGCCTCGTCCAGAAGCTGCGGGACCTGCAAGAGCGCCAGCAGTACGCGAACACCTGGTGGCACGCGCTGCGAGCCGCCGTTGCCGCACACCCCGACGGCCGGGCCATCCTCGCCGACACCCAGCACCGCGCCGGCCGCTGACCCACCCGGCCCGCTCCGCACCTCCACATCCAATGCCCGGCGCCCGCCCGGGCCACCTCAACCCATTCTGGGAGGACCTCATGTCACGCACCCGCAAGCCCGCCGCCTGGTACATCGCCACCCCCGCCGACGGCATCATCGAGATGTCCCGCAAGGCCGGCACCCCGGTGAACCTCGCCACCGCCGTCGGCGACGTCATCGACCACCCCAACCCCTGCACCAACCGCTGGTTCGACGAAAGCGACTTCTCGTACTTCCGCATGGTCAAGCGCGCCGGCGAGGCCCTGGAAGACACCAGCATCTGGCCCGCCACCTGGCCCATCCGGCTGTGGATCGTGGAACCGGTCGGCGAGACCGGCAACTGGAGCCCCCGCCACTACCCCTACCGGCTGCTCGCCCACCAGATCCGCGTCATCGAGGAGACCGATCCGCATCAGGCACTCGGAGCCCGCGGCCGGGACGTCCTGGACGTCATTCACCACCAGATCCCCGAGCTCGCCGCCCGGTGGGCCGCTGACTGGACCGCCGACCCCGATGGCATGAGCCAACGGCTCTGGACGTGGGAGACCTGCGCCAGCCTCACCAGCGGTAGCGGCCAGTGGGCGCAGTCGGTGGCGGGCTCGGTCTCGCACAGCCGCCGCGAGGCGGCCGCGCAGACCTGGATCGAGGGCCTCGCGCGCAGCGCCGTCGACCAGGTCCTCGCCCACACCGGCCTCGACGTCAGCCACGGCGTGCGGCACTACGCCTACACCCGCGCCGTGGGCCTGGCCGTCGCCGCCCAGCACCAGCACCGCTTCGACCCGTACGTCCTCGACGCGCTGCGAGGCGTCGACCTCGACGCCCCTGCTCCGGCTGCTGTCTGACGGACGCTCCGTGCCGTCCCTGCCTGCGAAGGCCGGGACGGTCACGGTGGTCCCTCAAGCATCAGAAGCCCCGGGACGGCCGTAGAAGGCCGGAAAACCAGTCGGCCGCCCCGGGTTCACCCATCCCGTACGAGACGAGAGGGAGATCCAAGTATGGACCCCGTCATGCGCGTTGCGACCCCGCTCGGACGCCGCGCCCTCATCATCACGACCCTCGCGGTCCCGCTCACTGGCTGGACCGTTCACGCGCTCGCGCTCCACCGGCGCCTCGCTGCCGAGCGCCGCGACCCGCTCACCGGCGCCCAGCGCCGCGCCGCGTTCGAGCGCCGCGCCCAGCGCCTACTCGCCCGGCACCGTCAGGACTCCCTGCTCTGCATGGTCGACCTCGACCACTTCAAAGGGCTGAACGACCGCCATGGCCACGCCGCCGGCGACGCCGCGCTCGCCGCGACCGGTGAACGCCTCGCCCGCTGGGCCGGACCGCACGGAGTCGTCGGCCGCCTGGGCGGAGACGAGTTCGCCGTCGCGACCCGCGTGGACACCCGGGCCCGCGAGGACGCGATGAAGCAGCGCCTGACGGAGCTGATGGGCGTGCTGCACGAGCCCGTGCCCACCGAGACAGGGCCCCTCGCCGTCGCCGCGTCGGTCGGCACCGCCGTCCCCGACTACCTCGGCATCCACGCCCTGCCCGCCCTGCTGCGCGGCGCCGACGCCTCCATGTACCGCACCAAGCACTCCGGACAGTACGGATGGGCGGAGATCGAGGACCTGGAGACGCCCACCGTCAACGGACGCCGCGCCGGCCGCCGGGGCGCCGCACTGCTGGAGCGTGCCGCATGAGCAACGAACTCGAAGACGGCGACTGGATCCGCGGCATCACGATCCGCCAGCCCTGGGCCACCTGCATCCTCGCCGGGAAGCGCACGGAGAACCGCCCGGCCAACTGGCCCTGGCGCGGCTGGGTCCTCCTCCACGCCGGAAAGGCCAAGCCGGACCCCGCCTGCTGCGTGACCCGCTGGTCGCCACCGCGATCCGCGGCCGCGAGCTCCACCGCGGCGCGGTCATCGGCGTCGCCCGGCTCACCGACTGCCACCCCGACCAGGGACCCGAACGCTGCAGCAGCCCGTGGGCGCAGCGCGACGTTCACCACCTGGTCCTCGCCGATGTCCACGAACTGCCGCTGCCCGTGCCCGCCACTGGGGCGCTCCCGGCCTGGAAGCCGACGCAGGATCTCGTGGACCACGTCCTCCAGCAGCTGCCCCACCTGCGGCCATGACCCGCAGGAGCAGCAAGACGCCGCTGTGGGAGCCGGGCCTGATCCCGGTCCCCGGCGACCTGCTGGACTGGCGCGACGCCCGGCACTTCGACCACTGGCAGGACCACCCCTGCGCGCTGTGCGACAAGGCCACGCCGATGCGCTCCCACTCCGGGGAGCCCGTTCACAAGAGCTGCGCCGAGGCCTGGATTGCCGCGAATCCCACCGAGGCCCGCCGCCTCGGCCGGTTCGCTTCCGACGTCCAGGCCAAGCGTCGGCGCGACGACGACCACGCCTGCCCCCTCCCGCGGAGGTCCCCGTGAGCAGCACCCCACAGCACGACGCAAACCGCACCCTTGCCTATCCCGAGCCGCCCGCTTCCCCGCTCTGGCACCGCCTGGGCCCGAAGCCCCGGCCGATCACCCCGGAGCAGCAGCGGCGTAATCGCGAACTCCTGCTCAGTGCGCAGCACACCACCCGACCCCGTCCCCCTCGCCCTACCAACCCCCTGGCGGAGGCAAGCTGATGGACACCATGCACCTCGCCATCGACGGCTACGTCGATGCGATCCCGGTCCCCGGCACCAGCTGGGGAACCGCGAAGTTCGACCTGATCCACTCCTCCGCCGACGCGGACCAGGCCGCTCCCGACGCCCCCGACACCGTCTACGCCTGCAGCACCGTCGACCCGCGCATCGCCGACGTACTCCTGCGCGAGATACAGCCCGGCGACCTGCTGCGCGTCACAGGCATCGTCGTCCAGACCGACGACCCGACCACCCCGGCCCACTTCGCCGTCGACGCCCTGGAAGTCCTGGAGGCCGCCCCAGCCCCTGTGCTGTACGGCCTTGTACTTGAGCGCTGGGGGAACTACGCGGCGGTCTTCGACGCCGATCAGGACCCGGTGCCGGTGTTCACCGCGTCCGGCCACTGGGTCGGCGAGGCCGTCGGCCCTGACGCGATCAGCGACCTGATCGACGCCTGGGAGAACGGCAGCACGTGATCACGACACCGTCCTGGGGTGGCTCCCCGCTGGCCACCCCCATGGCGTTGTCCTCAACACCCCGGCGCCCCGCGAACCCGCCGGCCCCCGCCACATTGTCATCGGACGCGTGGGCGGCCGCCACAGAGTCATTGACCGGACCAAGGAGTCCTGAATGAAGACCTGCACCTTCTGCGCCATCGTCGCCCAAGAGATCCCGGCAGTCATCGTCCGCGAATGGCCCGACGCCATCGCGGTCCGCCCGCGCAGCGGCGGATGCACCGAGGGCCACGTCATGGTCCTGCCACGCGTCCATGTGGAGGACGCCGGCACCGACCCGGAGACTACCGCCGAGGTGATGCGCCGCGCCGCCGAGCTGATGGCCGAGCTTCCCGCCGCGAACCTGATCACCTCGAAGGGCCCCGAGGCCACCCAGTCCGTCTTCCACCTGCACGTTCACATCGTGCCCCGCAAGACCGGTGACGGCCTGCCCCTGCCCTGGACCCCGCAGCACGCCGCCCGCGCCGCCGCCGAGAACGGAGAGCACCAGTGAACATCCACCTGATCATGGCCCGCGAACCCCTGCCCGCCAACCCCTCCGTCTTCCTCGCCGGCCCTACCCCGGACAAGAGCACACCTGTTCCGTCCTGGCGGCCCGACGCCGTCCGTGCCTTGGCCGAACAGTGGACCGGCGACCGGCCGCTGACCGTCCTGAGCCCCGAGTCCCGCCATGGCCTGCGCGCCGACCGCTACGAGACCCAGGTCGACTGGGAGACCGAGGCCCGCGCGGCAGCCACGGCGATCCTGTTCTGGATCCCCCGCGACCTGCACACCATGCCGGGCATGACCACCAACGTGGAGTTCGGCCTGGACGCGCCGACGGGCAGGGCAGTGCTGGGCTGCCCGCCCGACTGCCCCAACCCGGAGCGCAACAGGTACCTGATCTACGTAGCTCGCCGCCTCGGCGTACCGGTGTGCACCACCCTGACCGACACGGCGGCCGCGGCCCTCGCGCTGCTCACCGCCAAGCGCCCCCGGTAGCCACGAGGCCGAAGTCGAGCCACGGCGGCCCCGCAGCCAGCGGGGCTCTACATCGACGAGCCGGCCGCCTCCGCAACAGAGCCGACCCGATGAGCCTGCTCTGGGCTGCCCGCACCCTCCACCCGCAAGGAGCGAGAGCCCTATGACCTTCCGTGAGGACAGCATCAAGAGGACCTGCTCGCAGACGCCATCCAGAAGAGTGAGGAGCACGCCTCGCTCCGCTACCGGATCGGGACGCGGCTGCACCGCCGGGCGCCGTGATCGGGACGGCCCCGAGCCCGGCGCCGTCCCGATCACCGCCCTGTGACCCCCCAGCTGCACCCGTGACCGCCGCCAGCATCCGCACCCTGGATCTGCCCCCGGCACACCAAAGCCCTGTCCCCCGGCCTGAGCCGGGGGACAGGGCTTTTTGCGTTTAAATTCACCGACCAGCGCTGGGAGGAGACCACCGCGCACAGGGGTGCCTGGAGCGCCGGTGACGTGTTCGTGCGCGGCACCTGCCACGCCGACGACGTCACCCGCGCCGAAGCCGCCCGCTCCAGGCCGCCGCGCCGCCAGAGCCGGAGGACAACTAGGAGCCGGACCAGGGCCGCGGCTGGTTCCGCCAGCGGCCCTGACGAAGGAGAGCTGGGAGCCGCGGCCTTGACCGAGGGTGCCGGTGCGCGGGACGGTCATCACGCAACTAAGCGCAACCGACTCGACACGGGAGTACGCGATGACGTTACGGTTCGTCGGGATCGACCCGAACACCGGAGGCGAGGGATCGCCGACGGTGTGGGTGGAAGAAGAGAGCTCGGATCTGATCTTCCAGGGTGAGGAGGCCGACGCACTCCTCAAGACCGAGGTCGGCTCCACCCAGTGGGTGCCCGGCCACAAGGTCGGGATCCCCCCGCACGAGCGGGTGATCCGGATTCCGGCCCACATGGTGTCGATCGTGAGGGAGGCGTGCGATGCGGCGGAACGAGCTGCTGAACAGCGCGACGTTCGCTGACCTCCTCGAGGCCACCCACCGCAGCGCCGTCCATCTGGAGATGCGCGACGTCTACGCGGTGGGCGACGAGACGGACGACTTCGAGGACTTCCTGCGCACCGGCGTCCCGAACCTTGATCCGGCCCGTTCGTTCTGGCCTCAGTGGATGCCGCTCGTCCAGGAGGCAGTCGCCCGCGGCGTAGTGATGCGCCGCGCCCGAATCGTCTCCGAGCCGGTCACCGACTACATCCGCTACGAGCACGCCATCACCCCGCTCAACCTCCAGGCCGGAGAGGACGTGCGCTGGCTGCCCCGCCGCCACGCGAGCGACATCCCGCTGCCCGGCAACGACTTCTGGCTCCTGGACGGCCGCGTCGTGCAGTTCCACCACTTCACCGGCACCGGCGACTGGGCGACGGACGGGAAGGAACGCACCGACGACCCCACCGCGGCCGCGCTGTGCTCCACCGCGTTCGAGACCGTCTGGGAACGCGGTGTTCCCCACGAGAAGTTCACCGTCTGAACCCCTGGACTGCCCGCGACCATGACCGCCTCTCCCTCCTCCAGCGCCCAGGCCGCCCGCGAGGCGCTCGCCGTGCGTTTGCAGCACCTGCGCAAGGACGCCGGCCTCACCGGGAAGGAACTCTCCGCCCGGTGCGGCTGGCACCCCGCGAAGACGACCAGGATCCAGAAGGGCGACGCCCCGCCCTCGGACACCGACATCCGCACCTGGTGTTCGGCGTGCGGCGCCAACGACCAGGCCGACGACCTCATCGCCACCGCCCGCGCCGTCGACTCCATGTACCTGGAGTGGCGCCGCCTGCACCGCAACGGCATGCGCAAGGTCCAACAGGACTGGACCACCCTTCATGAGCAGACCCGAATCTGCCGGGTCTACGTCTCCAACGTGCCGCCGGGCTTCTTCCAGACCCCCGGCTTCGCCACCGCCCTCATGGAACAGATCACCGCCTTCCAGGGCACCCCCAACGACGTCACCGAAGCGGTCGCCGCCCGCATCGCCCGCTCCCGCTTCCTCTACGAGGGCGGCCACCGCTACGTCGTCCTCATGGAAGAATCCGTCCTGCGCTACCAAACAGCCGACCCCGACGCGATGCGCGGGCAGCTGCGCCACCTCCTGGCCGTGATGCCGCTCGCGTCACTCTCGCTCGGCATCATCCCGTTCACCGCGAAGCGCACCGTCTGGCCGTTGGAGGCGTTCTACGTCCACGACGACACCATGGCCGTGGTGGAGACGCTGACAGCGGAGATCAAGGTGACGCAGCCGCGCGAGATCGCCGACTACGCGAAGGCGTTCGCCGGCCTCGCGGAGATGGCCGTGTACGGCGACGCCGCCCGCGCCCTGATCCGGGCCGCGATCGACGCCCTGGAGTGAACCTCTGCAATATCTCGCAACTTGGTTGAGGGCGCGGCCTGTAGCTGCGTAGCGTCGAAGGCACCGACGGACCATCAGCCGGAGAGGCGGGGCCGCATGCGCGCACACACCGACATCACCGCCCCGGCCCCGGAGGGCCGCGGCCTCACCTCGCCCGCCTATGGCGTTCCTTCCCCGGCCCTGCTGGCCCGCGCGGACCGGGGCTACGCACGGTTCCTCGCCCAGCGGACCGAGGACCAGGACGAAAGAGCCGACGGCGGCGAGGACATCCAGCGGTGACCGCCGGCCACCCGCGCGAGACACCCCCCGGCAGCGAGGCCCGCCATGCACCCCAGCACACACACGGTCCTGTACGACCCCGAAGGACTGATCAAAGCCGGGCTCCCACTCGACCGTGAGCCGTACGAAAGCCTCGTCAAAGCCGTCCTCGCCTGGACCGGCGAAGACACGCTCACGACCCGCGACTACGAGCAGATCGCACTCCAGCTCACCGGCCACGCCCGCGCCATCGCCTCCGACGTCCGCCACCGCGCCGACCAATTCCCCAAGAACAGCGGCCCCCGGGCACTCGCCGACATCGTCCTGGCCGAGGCGGAAGGCCGGCTGTCCGCGAAACTGAAAGGCACCGCGCGCTGCGCCCAGAACCGCGCCCGCCTCGTCCGCGCCCTCTACGAACGCCTGGACCGCCTGGAGACCACACCTGCCCCGGAGAGGGTCGCGCCGAACGGCCGCAGCGGGGCCAGTACGAGTACGTCACCACCATCGGCTTCGCCGCCTGGAGCACCCTGTACACCTCTCTGAGCGCCAGTCAGTCGCCCCGGGTCTCCCGCCCGGGGCGACTTGCGTTTGTACCCCTGGGGCACACGTCACTGAGCTGCCCGCCCCGCGTACATGCAGCGTGAGTCACGACAATGCGCTCCGAGGTACTCCCCTGATCACCGGACAGGTCGGGCGGCCTCCGCGCCGCGACCGCCTGGTCCCGCCTTCGGCCCACGAGATGGGGTTCCGGTAAGAACTCTGTCACCGATCCTGCTGGCTTATTCCGTACCCAGCAGGATCGTCACCAGCCGCAAACGGCGGCATCCCTACGACGGGCCCGGCGGTACGTGTTCCCTCCGTTCAACGGACACGGACGGTTACCAGGGTGATGTCG
Organism: Streptomyces sp. NBC_00012; assembly: GCF_045040875.1. NCBI lineage: Bacteria > Bacillati > Actinomycetota > Actinomycetes > Kitasatosporales > Streptomycetaceae > Streptomyces > Streptomyces sp. NBC_00012. The sequence continues at coordinate 87,920 of NZ_CP108311.1, forward strand.
GTGTGCCATCCGGGTCCAGGCCATAGGGCCACAGCCCGTTGAAGATATTCTGCATCGCGTCCAGGTGGAGCGGGGCGTCGGTGTTGCCGTGGTCGGCGGCCTGCCGGGCGAGGGTTTCGGCGCCGTCCCGATCCCCGGCCCTTTCCCGCACCTCGGCCAGGTGAAGCAGGGCGAAGCTGTCGCCGTGGTCGGCGGCCTGCCGGTAGAGGGTTTCGGCGCCGTCCCGATCCCCGGCCTTCTCCCGCATCTCGGCCAGGCGAGGGAGGGCGAGGATGTAGCCGTGGTCGGCGGCCTGCCGGGACCTCACACACGAGGCCCTCGATGCCCGCAGGGCCGGGCAGAAGGACATGGCCCTCGACTACTTCCGCGCCGTCCTCGTCTCCGCCGGCATCTTGCCCGTCCGCGACGAGTACATGGCCCGGCTGGAACAGTGGATCGATCGGAAGATCGCCACGATTGACGACGCCGAGGACCGCAAGCTGATCACCGCGTTCGTCCGCTGGGACCGCATCGCACGTCTGAGGCGACGCTCCCGCGGCAAGCCGATATCCGCCCAAGCGGCCGACATCATCCAGACCCAGATCGTCAAGGCCATCGCCTTGCTCGACTGGATCAAGGACCAGGGCGAGACACTGGCCACCTGCCAGCAAGCACATATCGACCTCTGGCTCACCTCAGAAGACCACCAAGGCCCCTACACCGCAAACCCGTTCGTCACCTGGGCGGTCCGCAGCAAGTTCGCCTTCAACATCAGCATCCCTGCCCGCCCCCGGCGTGTCTCCCACCTCCCGCTGGACGCCGACGCACGCTGGAGCATCGCCCGTCGGCTCCTCAACGACGACTCGATCGAGACCAAGGACCGCGTCGCCGGGCTGATGGTTCTGCTCTATGGCCAGACCCCCGCCCGAACGTGCCGTCTGACCACCGCACACGTCATCCAGGACGACAAGGGCGTCGCCCTTCAACTCCACGAGATCCCGTTGAGGCTGCCGTCGCCCCTGGACACCCTGGTCCTCCGAATCGTCGACATCGCCGACGATCACCAGAACACCGTGATGGCGAACGAGTCCAACGCACCCTGGCTCTTCCCGACCCAGCAGCCGGGGAAGCACCTGACCAGCAAACAGCTCCTTGCCCGACTCCGGAAGATCGGGCTTCCCTCCGAGTCCGGTCGTTGCGCGGCCCTGCTCGACATCTGCACCACGATGCCGGCGGGCGTCCTCGAACGGCTCCTCGGCATCAGCCCCGCCGCTGCCGACCGATGGGCAGCCGGAGCCGTCAGAACCGCCTACGCAGCCGAGGTGGCCCGCCGATCAGACGCCGGCGAGACTCTGGATCACTCCTGATGTCCTCAGCTGGTGCTGTCCTTGACGCCTCCTCGCAGGCCCCACTCATCCAAGCCGGAATAGATCAACGCGGTGCGGCCCCGCGGAAAGGAGAGGGTCTCGGCCTCACCTGTATAGACCGCCACCAGCGAGTCGGCTCCTCGCCACCAGGTGTCGGCCAGTCCCATCACTTCGCGCACCGGCTCGAACCCGTCCAGCACGATGCCATCGACATCGTCGCCGGTGACCTTGATGATCTGCTCCGCCCACATGGACGCGTGGTGGGTCAGCGCGAGCGACTCCACCCAGCCCTCGACGGTGGCATGGAGAGGCACCCACTGACCTGAGTGAATGCCGAACTCGCCAGACGGCCCGATCGTGAACCTGTACGGGACCGCGCTCCTCTGCATCCCAGCCTCGAACCACCAACCTTCAGATTCAGAGCCTTCAGGGGAGTCTGCTTCGAGGTACCTCGGGCCGCCGTCGTACCGAGATGCGGGTGGTAGGACCAGACCGCCCCAGCGCTCCTCATAAGCCGCCATCCGGTCGATGACCGCCGCCGGGATGTCTCGCTCAAGCCACCACTGTCTGTGGTCCTCGACGTGCCTGACGTCGACTTTGACTCCGTGCACTTGGACGAACGATCGAGCTCGTCGAGTCAGGCCGTCGGGCACATCGTTGAAGAGGTTGAGATTCACCAGAAGGACGCTACCGAGTAGCCCAGGGACAGCAGGCTCCGGCCCCCTGTGCCTCCTGTGGCACCGTGTCCCGGTCGAGCTGGAGGCATGGGCCTCATTGCCCTATTCCGCACGCCCGAATATCGGAACCTACCGACATGGATGAAGCTCATGCGCCAGACCGAGTTCGCCAAGCACGGCAGTGGTGCTCCCTATGTCGATCAGGTCGCCCATGTCACTGCTCTGGCAGTCGCCGCCCTCGCCGTCACCGGCCTGAGCTAGCCCCAATACCGTTCAGTTAGTGGCTTGGATGGTGATGTGGGGGCTGTGTTTGGGCTGGGGCCAGTGTGTGTGGTGGGAGCGTTTCGCGGCCCATTTCAGGACTTTGCGTTTGACGACTCGGGGGTGTGAGCGTTTTCGGCGTGTTGGGTTGAGGTGTTGGGTGAGCCATCGGATGGCGTGATGCCAGATCGCGTCGGCTGCGTCAGCGCCCGGAGGGGGGAAATGCGCTCTGCGCGACTGAACGGCGAGCGATGCGGAGGGCTTTGACGAAGGAAACTCTGTCGGGGTCGTGGCCGGAGAGTGCGGCAGTGTCGGCCATCAGGGTGCGGATGGCGTAGTGGCAGCACAGGTGTCCCCAGATTTCTTGCTGGACAAGGTCGGGGGCTTTCGAGCGCAGTACCGCGCGGGGCCCGCGCTGGTGGGTTTTCAGCTCGTCGAAGGTGGTCTCGATCTCCCACCGTTGGGCGTAGGCGGCTGCGAGGTCCTCGGCGCCGGCCTCGGCAGGGTCGAGGATCGTGGTCAACAGCCGGTACTCCTCGGCGTTGTCCCGGCCGTCATCGACCGTGTAGTCGATCACTCTGACCGTGAGCGGCTCCGTCGTGGCCCGGTTCGTGCCCGACGTCGGGACGATCCGGGCCAGCCAGGACCCATCGGCCAGGGTTTCCAGATACCGGGGCCGCAGGTTCGTCTTCACTCGCCAGAGCAGATCCGCACCCGTGGCCGCGGCCTGCTGCCAGAGGCGGAACCCGTAGAAGCCCCGGTCTGCCAGGACCAGCTGGCCCGGCTCCAGCCGCCCGACGAGCTGCCGGGACAACTCGATCTCCGACACGCTGCACGGGCCGGTGGCAGCGTCGAAGACCACATGGGTGCCGCATTCCGCCAATGCCACCAGGCGGGCCTGCGGAAACGCGGCCCGCTCCCCCCGGCTGGAAGCGGGCCGCCCGAAGAACTCCGCGTTGGCTGCCGTGTCTGCCACATCCAGGCACGTCCCGTCGATCGCCACCAGGCGACGCCCGGCCAGCCACGACCCCGGCGTGCCAGGCCCCGCCAGCGGACGCGCAACCCGAGCGAAGAGATCCCGCACCGGCTCGAACCCCAGACGAGACCTGGCCTGGAAGATCGCCGACTTCGAGGGCGGCGTGAACGACTCCGACCACCCCGACGCCCACGACAGCCCGTCCGTGAGCTGCGCGAACACATCCTCGTAGGAGCCATCCGAATACAGCGCCATCCCGATCGAGAAGTACGCCATCACCCGTGCGGGCAACGACCGGTGACGCCGCTCGGTACGCCCCGCCTCCTCGATCACCGCGTCAACCACATCCGCGGGAAACACCCGCGTCAGCAACCCCACAGACACCAAATCCGACAACCGGACATCAGACGACGGCTTCACCCAACCAGAACGCGGCATCCCCCACGATAACCCAGAAGCACTTAACTGAACGGTATTGGAGCTAGCCCCAGCCCACCGCAAGGTTCCAAGAAATCCTCGAAGCACCGGAAAGGACAAGCCATGGACGACCAGGAACTCCAGGAACAGCTCCGCCGCCAGCTCGAAGAGCAGGAGCGCGCCACCTGGCTTTGTTCACGACTCGCGTCAGCAGTTGTTCACCGTTGCGGGAGGCACCTGCGCGGCGGCGATACCGATGTTCACGGCTTTGAGCAGCAACACGGATCACGGGTCTGGCACCCGGCAACGGTGCCGCCACGACGGACCACCTGCCCCGTAGCCAGCGTTTTTGCCCAGCCCCTCTGGAAGCGGCAGACGGCCGACCTCACCTACGCCCCCGAGCTGCTGCTCAAAGCCGTGAACATTCGACGCGGGCCAGCCTCCGCAGCGCCTCCCGAACTGCTGTCAAAACGCTGCTCACTGTCGTGTACGAAGCCACGCCACCCGAGAGCTGGCGGAGACACTGGCAGAGGCAGCCCGCCGGGACGGCGGAGCCTGAAAGAAGCAAAGAATCCGGGGGCGCCGCGGACTTCCCGCGTCGCCCCCGGATTCTTTGTTTGCCTCGGAGGCGCCGGCCCGCCAGCGGTACAACGTCTGTCGGGCCCAGGTGCCCCGTCCGCTCCAGCGGGTGGTGGAGTACCGCGCGATGAACGTCCGCCGCTGGGACCGCATCGTCGAGGCCTGGGCAACCGGCGACCCAGGGCCCGGACGGCTCCCGGGAAGACGTCATCGTCGACCTCGGATCGCAGTGGGGCAGTACGAGTACGTCACCAGCATCGGCTTCGCCGCATCGCTCCAGAGCGGCCCCGCTTCGCCTTACGACTACCAAGCCCAGCCGATGTCGCGTACTTCCAGGCCGCCCGCGTAGGCCACGTACGAGATCCAGCACCAAGTTCCGAAGGAGTGGGCGATCTCCTCGCCGCCGGGCGCTGGCCACCGGCCCGGATGCCCGGCGACATCGGCGAGCAGGGCCTGTACTGCCGTCCGCGCCTCGGCGGACGGCAGTTCGTCCATAACCTCGGCAGCGAGCCACTCCAGCCGGACGTCACACATCCCGAGCCCCCTGGTGATCGACAGAGGCAGCACGCTACGACATGCCCGCCGCCCCTGCCGGGCCCTGTGGATAACCCCGCCGCGGCGGCCTCCCACCCGCTCGGGAACACTCCTCGGGCTCGGTGACGACGAACTCCTCGCCGTTCCACCGCACAACCACCTCCCGGACTCCGTCCGGCCCGCTCCGGGCCGCCCGCACCAGCTCGACCCGGCCCGCCATGCTCCAGCCACTCTCCGCCCAGTACGGGTGGGCACTGATCAGGCACGACAGCCGGATCAGCTCCCGCCGCAGCTCCGCCGCCCCGCTGTCGGGGCGGCGGGCGAGCTGGTTGTAGATGCGGATCTGCCGGCGCCTGAGATCGACCAGGTCGCTGGGAAAACGGAATGACGTCACTCACTTATTAGAGCAGACGTTCGAATCGTGGTGCTCCCAGCCGGGATCCCTCCTGGTGAGGATGCAACCTTGGTGATCCCCCCTTGTGATCATGAAAGGGGATTACTAGGGTTGCGTCCATGCGGGAAGAGATGAAGGGCCGTCCGATGGACGGCAATGACCGGGGCCGCCTGAACCTGGCCGTCGACGAGTTGACCTGGGACTGGGGCCGAACCCTCGCGGGACTCAGGGGCGGGGAACCGCCGCTCACTCCGTACGACGTCGACCACGGCGACGAGCGCACGCAGGCGGTCCGGCTGACCCGGCTCCGGGTCCTTAAGCACCTCGCCGGGTACGTCGACCTCTTGACCGAGCAGGATGCGCTGTTTGCCCTGGACCACGGGGCGGACGTCGATGAGATTGCCGAGGCCCTGGGAGTCACCCGCCAGGCCGTCACCAAGCGGTGGGGCCACCTCCGGCAGGGCGAGAACGTTGCCGTGGTCATCTCCCGCCGCGACCGGGTACGCGAGTACGCCGACGACCCGCGCGTCCGCGTCGGGGAAGTCGGCGGCGCCGAGCAGTACGGCAACGACAGGGGCAGGTGGCCCGTCGGCAAGCAGGTCCGGGCCGAGGCGAGATACGCCATCGTTGCCGTGGACGGCACCGTGCGACGCGTCTACGAGATCGCCCCAGACAGCTGGAAGGAAGTCGAGTCGCGGCTGTGGCAGTTCGACGCCGTCGGTGAACGCGAGCTGACCGCCAAGGAGATCGACGCCGCGTACCAGGCCGGCCGACTGCCGCTCAAGCCCGGCGATGACTGCCCCACCCGGGCCGGCGGTGCCTACCGCCCTCACTGGTTCTGATCCAAACGGCCCGCAAGGAGGCACTGTGAACTGCGAATTCTGCAACGAGGACAAGCCGGACGTGACCATCAGGCGAGACCCGTTCGCCTGGGAACTCGACACGGACAGGCGCGTACCGATGTGCGACCCGTGCGAACGAGACCGAGCAGACGACGCCTGACCCCAAAAAGCAACACCCCAGACAGACAGGTGGTCCAGAGTCATTGCAGCTGACTCCGGACCACTTGCAAATGTACGGGCCCCAGCGTGGAGAACCGCGTTGGCCGGCCGCCCCACGCGGACGAGGCAACTCGACGCTCCGTACGAACCCTTGCGGTGCTGGGCGTAGGCGGGTTGGCGCGGGCGTCGTACAGCAGGTCCGGACACGGGCGCATCGGGCAGAGCGACTGATCGTTGGACAAGACCACGACGATCAAAGGAATACGTGTTGAAGAAGCACCGGACGATGGGAAAGCCAAGACTCCTGCTGGCCAGGTCATCGAGCTCACCAGCCAGGCCCGCCAGAAGGTTTCCGCCTGCCTAGCAGCCGACGGCGCCCCTCCCGGGAGGGGCGCCGTCGTGGTGCGTGACGTGCGGCGGCAGTTCAGCCGGCTAGCCGGAGCGTGGGCCGGGCCTCGGGGGTGGGTGCGTCCTCGCCGCCGTCTGGGTCGGGGTCGAAGTCGGTGCCGGTGCGGACGTCACGTACCCGCGGGGGACGGATGTCACCGGTGGGGAAGTTGATCGGCCACACGTGCGTGTCCGGGGCCTTGAGGTGGTTGGTCATGTGGGCGAGCGACTCGTAGCCGGCCAGAAGCGGGTGGATCAGCAGAGTGCCCTTGCGCTGCCGCTCGCTGATGATGCCCTTGTCGCGTAGCTGACCGATAGCTCGGGAGACTGCGGACTGCGACAGACCGAGGCGCTCGGCGAGCTCCTGCTGACGGATGTGCACGAGGCCGCCGGGCTCCTGGCGAGCGGTCAGCACGTCGAAAATGTCACGCGCCGTGGCCGACAGGCAGGCATTCGGCAGGACTTCGAACAGCTGCGGATTGTGGAATCCAGCGACAGTGCTCATCACGAGGTCTCCTTCTTCCGAACCGTCGGAATCTCGATCTGGTGCGCCAACAGAACCTTCTGCAGCGACACGACCAACACCCGCTGGTTGTCGCTCCCCCACCCATAAGCGTAGAGCGGGTTGAGGCGGTACAGCCCGCGCTTCTCCTTCCAGGTGAAGTTGTGGCTGGAGAGCTGCCCGATGGCCTTGCTGACCTTCGTCTGCGAGCAGCCGAAGTGCACACCCAGCTTCGCCTGCGTCGTCTCCACCAGGGCCTGCTTGTCGTGATGCGTGACCATGTAGTCCAGCACGTCACGCGCCACCGTCGTCAGCCGGAACTTCCACAGGTTCGCCTGCAGCGCGTCGGACACGCTGGAGTGGTTCCCCCCGTAGAACGAATAGGGGCGCCGCCGCCGCTCGTAGCTGAGTGACCCGCCCTTCGCCAGCTCCTGGAACTGATTCAGCAGGTCACGAGCGGACTCCAGGCCATTGACGGAGTCCCGCTCGGGTGCCGGGACCGGAACCAGCGGCGACGTCTTCGACGACGTCTGCGCACGGCTCCGCAAGGACTGGGCCACTAGCTCTCCTCCATGATCATCACGCGCATAACATACCTCATGGGTGATGTTATGCGTGAGATCCATTCACCTCGGGCGTGTCCCTAGTCAGGGTCGATCTAGTCGGCTAGGGCGCATAGAACTCGGGCCGTACGACCGAGATCTATGCGTGCAGGGGAATAGAACTTTCGCGTTGTCGCAGGTCACAGCTTCGCTCCTATCTGATCTTTAGAGGCGCGCCCCAGGGGGTCGGCGCCGCGCCCCTCCAACCGCTGCATGCAGCGACAGGCGGCGGCCTTGCAGGCGAGGCCGAGGATCCATCCGCCGGCGGCCCACCAACTGCTGCGCGTCGGCCCGCGAACGGGGCTGAGGAGGCTTCGCGTGCGGCTTGGCGGAGTCGTGAGGATCGTAGGGGGTATCAGCGGTACTGATCTCGGGTGGTGTTGGCCGTGACGTTCAAAAGGCGTGGGGGCGTGGCTGGTGCCGGTGGCAGGTTCCGCCGCTCGGCCCTGGAGGGCCGAGCGGCTCCGGTACCTCCGTACCCCGTCCCGTAAGGCCCCGCATATCTCAGCTCCCTTTCTCGGGCCGGGGCAGGGCGGAAGGGGAGGGCTGTGCCATCGAGAAGGGGGCCGTGCGGCGTTCTGGGCGCTTCAGCTGTCAGGCAAGGCGTTGATCGCCAGAGGAAAGCTTCACATAACTGCTGATAGGCATGCATACAGTAGAATCTCAACTACCGTTTCAGGCAACGGAGTTGGACGGAAGGGTGCGAAGTGCCGGAGAGGAACATCGACTTCGGGAAGTTCGGCGCCCGGGGCATCAAGGGCAGCGACGCTGTCATCAGGCAGCTCGACGACCTCGCGGGCGGCATCGTCACCCCGGTCACCGTGAAGCGCGGCCTGATGGCCCGTCTGCACTACCTGACGAAGACCGACCACAGCCGTGCTGCCGCCAAGGATGCCGGCCTGACCGTGGCCGACCGGACGCTGCAGGCGTGGCTGGAGGGCAAGCGCCGGCCGTCGAAGGCCAACCTGGAACGCATCGACGCCGCCTACCGGACGGTGCGCCGCCGTAATGTGGCCCGGCATCTCCTGGCCCGTCTCAACCGTGACGGGCGCGGGACCAGGGTGGAGATCCACCCGCTGAACCAGTCGCAGGTGGCGAGGCCTCTGCAACGGGTGGTGGAGTACCGGACGATGAACGTCCGTGGCTGGAACCGCATCGTCGAGGCATGGGCGGCCGGTGACGACCAGAGTCTGGACGACGCATGGACCACCGACATCCTCCCGGACCTCGGTTCCCAGTGGGGGCAGTACGAGTACGTCACCAACATCGGCTTCGCCGCATAGCCTCGGCCGAAGCACTGCAACACGGCTACCCCGGCGGCCCCGGACGCCGTAGCCGTCGCCCAGGCCGAGCTCACCGTCGCGGTCGCCGCCGGGGTAGCGGATCTGCGCGAAACCCCGCCCGAGCCGATGAGCTCCAGCCCCTGGACCGCACTCCCGATGGCCCGTCCCGCCGGCCGGAGGGACGGCGGGACGGGCTGAGTCCCTGACCGGCAAGGTGAACGGCGCTGCTTCGCACCTGTGCGCCGCGCCATTCGATCCAGTGCGGGTCGTCGACAAGTTCCCAGGCATCATCGAGCCCGGCCCGCCTCAGGAATTCGACCAGGTCGCTGTCGTTACGGGCGAGCCCGACGACCTTCCCCTTGACGGCGACCCTCCGCCCGCCACAACGGGACAGGCCGTGGACGACTTCATCCCTCCAGCGTGCGCCGGACTGCTGCTCACAGCACTCCGAGCTCAGTGTCCGGTCGGCAGTGCGCGCACGCCCGGATCCCCTCGGCGAGAGCGGCGAGGGCCTGCTCGCGACTGATCGGCCGGTGACGCTTCCCGATGGCATAGCAGTACCCGGCATGCACCTCGATGGCGCGCGCGCCGAGGCCGATGCTGAGCTCCATCACCCACTCCGGGGCGGATGGCCGTCGCTCCTCACCCTGAAGCCGCTCAGCCTCCCGGCGCTCCTCGTCGGCGATCCAACGATCGGTCTGGGCAAGCTGCTGCTCCTGCACTCTTTTCAGGAAGCGCAGCATGACCAGGCGCGACGGATTATCGGACATAAGTTCGATTCTAGTCCTGTTGAGCCTGCCGTCGGCTTCGTCCATGGTCTGGATCCCGCCGCATCACCCGTCGGCGGGGCCATCTGCGGCCCGGCCCGGCTGTCACGGCGGCCCAGCACCGACACCCACCCCTTGGAACAGCGCCCGGGAGCGGGCGGACGTGTGTCAGCCGTCGCCTTCCGGCTCCGGGTGCAGGACAGCCTTCTTCACGGCCATCTCCAGCTCGGACCGGGATACTCCCGCGGCTTCGGTGTGCGCGGTCACCGCGGCCTGGAACTTCGCCGCAGCCTCACGCCACGCGGCCCAGCCTTCTGCGGTGTACGGCTCGGCGCGCGCCTTCTCCTGTTCCGCGACGGCGGAACGTTCCAGCATGATCAGATCTTCAGGGATATCGATTGCCACGGCCGGATTGTAAAGGGCGTCACTGACAATCGACCGGAGCCGCGCAGGTCAGGACGCTGCGACGACATCCGCCCGGACTGCGGCTCCCCCCCACCCGTAGCCGCTGATACCCCACCTCACCCTCTGCCGGCAGCAGCACAGCGCACGGATGTCCAGCCGACCGCGGATCGGCCCCGCCGGCGGCAGGGCGGTGTGGTGGTCAGCCGATCCCGGCATGTTCGCTATCACCCGGGGCAGCATCGCGTGTACGGGCAGCGATGCGATATGGCCTCGTCCCGTTGATCACGTCGACCAGCATCGGGCCCTTGCCTTCAAGGGCTGCGGGTGCCGGCTGCCGTGCTGGCGGGTGGTCACATCTGAAAGATGGGCTGGCCCTGCGGAACGTGCGAAGTGGCCGCAGGGCCGTCCCGGGAGCACCGTCCTGTCAGGGCGCTCATGTCCGACCGTACGAGCAGCAGTGGTTCACCGCCCGGCGAGCTGATGCACGCGTGCTCACCCCGGCCACGGGTGCAGTCACGATGAGCCCGCATCCGCTTTCGCACGCCGCGACCGTCAGCGTTCCTGGAGCCGCTCAAGGAGGCATCCAAGACCATGCACCGGCTCGGTGTGAAGGCGTTCCACCACGGCCCGCACCCGGATTCCGGCCGCCTCCAGTCGTACTTCAGGGCCGGGGACGTGCGCGACGCGCTACCTTCAGCAGTTGAAGGGGCGGGTACATCGGCATCCGTCCGAGCAGCCTGATCCGGGACAGCTGACGTTTCCCGTCGGCGAGACGACGCCGAAGGCGACGGTCGTCTAGGGCCTGTGTGAGGTCGCGATCATCCTGTCGTGGGCAGGAGGTCGTTGATCCAGTGGAGGCCCGTAGGTGGAGCCCGGCGTCGTAGCTCTCGGGGGTCTTGTCGTAGCGGGTCGCGATGCCGCGCCAGGCTTTCAGTTTGTTGATCACGCGCTCGACGGTGTTGCGGTCCTTGTAGAGCTCTGCGTCGTGGGTGACGGGCCGGCCGCCTCTGCTGCCTCGGTTCTTCCGGTGGGCGGCCTGGTCCTTCTTCTCCGGGATGACGGACTTGATTCCGCGTTTGCGCAGGTGAGCGCGGTTGGCGCGGGAGGAGTACGCCTTGTCGCCGGCCACGGCAGCGGGCCGTGTGCGCGGGCGGCCGACAGGCAGCCGGACGCGGACCTTCTGCAGCACCGGGATGAATTGCGGGCTGTCGGCGGCCTGTCCAGCGGTCACTACGATCGCCAGTGGGCGGCACTTACGGTCAGCGGCACGGCGAGATGGACCTTGCAGGTCAGCCCGCCCCTGGACCTGCCGAGCAGGGCGTGCTTCAGGCGGGCCCGGCGTCTGCGCCGGAGACGTCGCCGTTCCTCGCGGCCGGGATCGTCCTGGTCTCCCTGCCCGCTTTGTTCCTCGATACCGCCCCCTTTGACCGGGCCTGCTCCTGTTCCCGGGCGGCCTTCTCCAGGGCTTCCATGACCTGTGGGTCGATACGCATCCCGGCGGCGTCGTGATGCGCGCGAGCGGTCGTGGAATCCACGCTGACCAGCGACAGGTCCACCTTCCCCTGCCGGGCGGCCTCGGCGATCACGCCTTCCAGCAGGGCGGTGAAGACGCCCGCGTCCCGCCAGACGCGGAAGCGCCCGTAGACGGTCGACCAGGGGCCGAACGCGTCGGGCATCTCCCGCCACTGGCCACCGGACCGGAAGCGCCAGATCACTCCCTCGAACTGGTCACGCAGCCTCGCCGGGTAGGGGCCGTACTCGCCGATCGGCAGGTACGGCTCGATGAGCTTCCACTGGTCATCGGTGAGTTGTCGGCGTGTCACACACGGCGTTCTACCGCGCCCAGCCCCAGCACGGCAGCGAAATACGAATATTGATCACGACCTCACACGCGCCCTAGTGCTGCGACCGCATCCGGACGCACGTCAGCCCTGGCTGGACCTGTTAGCTCCAATAGGTCCAACTGGGGCTGATCTGTGCAGGGTCAGGTTTCGCGGTTCCCGCGTCGCCGGTCCCGGCAGCGGCCGCACAGCGGGTTCTCTGGGGGAGGTGGTGTGGTGCGAGGCGGCTGGGGGTCTGTTCGGGCAGCTCAGCGCGCGGAGCGCCAACGGTAGTCGGTGCAACAGGTGTGGTGCCATCGCCGGTTCGGGTGACTCAGGGGATCGGCCGTCGCCTGGATCGCCAACCGGGACAACCCGAACACCGCGACGAACCGCGACTCCCACTGGCTGTTCCCCGGCCGACGCGCCGGCCAGCCGCTGCATCCCTTCACTCTCGCCGCGCTGGTCAACGACCTCGGTGTCCCCACGACCGCCAGCCGGGCCGCAGCGATCCGCCAGCAGGTCCTGGAGATGCCGGCCCCGCCGATGCCCTCGGCTACCACCAGGTCACCACGCCCGCCTCACGTCCGAGGCCGGAGGAACCTGGAGCCGATACGCCCCCAGCGACCACACACGGTCACCAGCAGGGTGGACTCCACGGAGAACTGGCGAGAGCTGAATAGGCGAGCCCACCAGTGTGCGACATCCCGCGAGTTCCCCTGAGCCCCGCTGAGTCTCTGTCCCTGTGGCCAGGGGGTTCTTCCTCCTTCGAGTGTTCTGCTGTCTCGTGACGTAACTTCGGGATTCTTGAAGCGTTCTCATCTCGTCCGACCGATCCGCAGTCGGGCCGAAGGTGAGGAGGCTCGGGTTGGCGGCGCTGGCAGTCGTACGGGACCTGCGTGAGCACTGGGCGCCCGCCTCGGCGGAGGAGCTGGAGCGGTTCGAGACCGACGCGCTGTCCGGGTTCGTCCTCGCACGGGCCTCGGCGGGCCTGGCGGACGGCACCATCCGCGGGGACGTCGGGCACTTGGAAGGACCAGAACCACGATGCGATACGTCCACGTCCAGCAGACCCGGGTCGAGGACGCCTGGGCCGCCGGGACCGAGCGGGCCGCGAAGCGGCTGGAAGGGCTGATCCGATGAGGTGGAACCTGCGGCTGACCGCCGCGAACAAGGGTATCTGGAAGGCATCCGAGCTCCAGCGGGGCCTGGCCGAGCACGGGCTGGTGATCTCGGCGGGAAAGATGTCCGGGCTGTGGTCCGGACAGCCGGTCTCCCTCAAGCTGGAGGATCTGGATGTCATCTGCGTCGTTCTCGGCTGCGAGATCGGCGACCTGCTGATCCCCGAACCGGACAAGGTCACCCGCCCCGGCGAGGAGGCTGGCCAGCAGGCTGTCGCCGTCGGTGCCTCCGCGCCTGCGGTGCTGCCGCGGCGGCGGGACGGCCGGTCCCTGCCGCCGCAGTGACGAGGCGGTCGGCGCGAGGACGGTAACTCCATGTTGGAGCCAAAGAGTTGCCCACACTGCCTGGGCTGGGGACTGCTGTTCATACGGTGCTGCGGAGGATGCTCCTCCTTCGCCCGCCCCGGTTCGGACGGCCGGTGTACCGGCTGCACCGGATACGGCCCGCTGCGGAAGGGATACTGCCGGCTGTGCTGGTGCCAAGCGCGTACGGACGCCGCGGCCACCGGGGCCAGGGCGGAGTCGTTGCTGCCGGCACTGCGGTATCACCAGCTGTTCTTCGCGCACGCCGAGGTGTTGGTGGGCGAGCAGGCCACGGGTGGTCTCGATGGCGACCGGGATCGGGGCGTCTTCGGTGTCACCGTGCTCGGCGAGCGGCGTTGTCACGTTGTTGGGTGTGTGGGTGTCTGACTGTGCGTCGAGGTGTGGTGGGGCCGGGTGCCGGCCTGGGCTCAGGCCGCGGTAGGTCGGCCGGTGACGCCGGTGATCTGCTCCCAGGTGGTGAAGCGGATGGTCATTTCGGCTCGGTGTTCGGATGCGGTCATCAGGTGGCGTCGGGGCCGGAAGTGGGGTGAGATGCCGCTGAACGCGGACAGGAACCGCTGGGCCCCGCCCACGCTGCGGAAGCCCTTCATGGCCCGTTCGCGTTGCCTCGTCGGCTGGTGACTGTTCTCGGCCCGGTTGTTCAATCCCTTGTGGGAGCGGTGCTCCACCGAGGGCATGACCTCGCGGTGGGCGGCGCCGTAGGAACGCAGCCTGTCGGTGACGACCACTCGCGGCACCCCGCCCGTCGTCGTCATCAGCCTGCGGAAGAAGCGCCTGGCCGCGGCCGTGTCCCGCCGCTTCTGCACCAGGATGTCCAGGACATTGCCGTCCTGGTCGACAGCCCGCCACAGATACTTCTGCTCACCGTTGATCTTGATGAAGACCTCGTCCAGATGCCACTTGTCCCCCGGCCGTGGCTGTCGGCGGCGCAGCGCGTTGGCGTACGCCTGCCCGAACTTCAGACACCAGCGGCGCACGGTCTCGTGGGACACGATGACACCGCGCTCGAGCATCAGCTCCTCGACTTCACGGAAACTGAGCGGGAACCGGAAGTACAGCCACACACAGTGCGCGATGATCTCGACCGGGTACCGGTGCCCCCTGTACGACGGCGACACGCTCCCCACGGACGATCCCCCTCCACCATGATCAACCCGAGGATCCTCCCACGCCACCGCCAACGTGACAGCGCCGTGGATCCTGGAGAACACCCTCGAGATCACACCGGCCGAGGAGGACGAGCGGCCGGTGAAACGGACGCAGGATGCGAAGTGGGCGCTCAACCTCGCGGCGGCACAGCAGTTCCACGCCCGGGAAGGACACCTACGCGTGCCCCGGAAGCACGCCGAGGAGCTGGAGACGGAGGACGGCTCGACAGGCCGTCAGGGCAGCGCTGGAGACAACTCAGGGCCTTCGCCGAAGGGTGGCCCCGGAAACCACCCACGCAGCCGTGAGTGACTCCCGAGCCGTCGAAAAACTCCCGTTCCCGAGGCCCACGCCTGCGCGCTGCCCGATCTGCGACTCGACAACGCCCGCAAACGTGCCGCGAAACTCCCCCAACAACGCCGGACAGACCTCGATCAGCTCGGGATGCGCTGGTAGGCGGGGAGCGTGTGAGGGCGGCGCCCCGCCCTGCCGCCGCAGTCTGCCAGCTCATGCCGTGCTGGTCGGGGATCGGGCTCAGCTTTTGATGAGCTGGCCAAGGGCGATCAGCGCGCTGACAATCCCGGCGATTTCTACGAATACGGTCAATGCTGGACGTTTTGCCTCATCTGCTGATGCCTCATCCATCCAGTCATAGATGTGCGAACCGGCGATCAGGCCGATAGCGAGAGCGCCGAACCTGAACCCCTCCGACCACAGGAATGCGATAAACGCCCCGAGGAGGAAGCACAACACCAAACCTAACGCCTGGCGGTCGGTCATGCCGTCGCCCCTCTCCCTACGTGCCCGGCAGCCGCTGACAGTTCTGCCGAAAACTCAACAACGGCGGGCCTCTTCCCGCTTGGTTGGTATCGCGGACCAGTGAAACTGCGCGGTACCAACCAACCTGCGCAACCGGACCCGGAGCTAGGAACTCCGCAGGTCAGACCACTGGCCCACTCCGTGCTCTGCGCAGATTCAGTGAGCCAGCACAGCCACTAACCCGCTCAGCCAACCTGCACAACCCCAGGTCACAAGCGCGACCACTGTGCAGATTCACTGACCCGTGACAGCTGATACCGAACTCCCCGGCGCAGTACTTTGCCCACGAGGCATGGCCGAGCGGTGCCCAGACCCGGGCGGCGTGCGCGTCACGGACACGGGCCGCGAGGACGCCGACCGACCGCCGGACATCATCCATCGCCTCCCGCAGCCCTGCCGTCACCACACGCGCGCCGACAGCGTCCAGGGGCACCGGCGCCGGTACGGCGGACTCGCCCTGTTCCACGTCGCGCTCGCCCATACCTCCATTGTCCTAGTAGTGCTTGGTCAGGTCGGCTGTGGTGGTGCGTGTCTGTTGGGTTCGGGTGGCGTTGTGAGTGTGTGACTCCGGACGAGATTGCGGCGGTGCGTGGTGAGTTGGAAGCGTTCGCGGTGGAGGTGTTCGAGCCGTTCGCGCGGAAGGACCAGCGTCGGTGGGGGCAGGTCTACCTGCGGGGGCTGCTGATCGACGGTCGGCGCAAGTCGGTCGAGCCGATGGCGGCCCGGCTGGGTGAGGACGGGAATCGGCAGGCGCTGGCCAACTTCGTGACCACCAGTCCGTGGGATCCGGCGCATGTGCGAGCCAGGGTGGCCTGGCGGATGGAGGCCGCGATCGGGCCGTCCGCGCTCATTTTCGACGACACGGGGTTCCTGAAGGACGGGACCGCTTCGGCGTGTGTGTCGCGGCAGTACACCGGCACGGCGGGCAAGGTCACCAACTGCCAGGTCGGCGTCTCGCTGCATCTCGCCCATGACCACGCCTCGGCGGCGGTCAACTGGCGGCTGTTCCTGCCCGAGACGTGGGACCCCGACTCGCCGAAGGCCGACCCGGACAAAACCGGCCGCCGTGCCGTCTGCCAGATCCCCGAGGACGTCGGGCACGTGGAGAAGTGGCAGCTGGCCCTGGACATGCTGGATGAGACCCGCTCGTGGGGCATCGAGGTGCCGCTGGCCATCGCGGACGCCGGATACGGCGACGCCGCCGCGTTCCGGCACGGGGTGCAGGCCCGCGGCCTGAACTACGTGGTGGGGATCTCCACCACGCTGTCGGCCCAGCCCGACGACGCGGCGCCGGTGACCGAGCCGTACTCCGGGACCGGACGCCCGCCGGTGGCGAAGTACCCGGACAAGCCGCAGTCGGTGAAAGAGCTGGTGGTCGCCGCTGGCCGGAAGGCGGCCAGGCCCGTGCAATGGCGGGAGGGTTCCCGGCCCGGCACGGGCCGCTCCGGAGTGAAACGGATGTACTCCCGGTTCGTGGCCCTGCGGATCCGGCCTGCCGGACGCGAGGTCCGGCAGGCCACCGACGGCCCGGAGCTGCCCGTGTGCTGGCTGCTGGCCGAGTGGCCCGCCGGTGAGAGCGAGCCGGTCCAGTTCTGGCTGTCCGACCTGCCCGCCGACACTGCGCTGACCACCCTGGTCCGGCTCGCCAAGCTCCGCTGGCGGATCGAGCACGACTACCGGGAGATGAAGCAGGCCCTGGGCCTGGCCCACTTCGAGGGCCGGACCTGGGCCGGCTGGCACCACCACGTCACCCTCGTGTCCGCCGCGCACGCTTTCTGCACCCTGCAGCGGCTGGCCCGGGCCCCAAAAGACGCGGCGCCGGCCTGAGCCTCTACCAAGTCGTCCGCGAACTGCAGACCCTGCTCGCGATCTGGACCGGCGCCTGCCCCACCTGCCACCGCGACATACCCGCCCCAATACCGACCTGACCAAGCACTACTAGCAATCAGCAGGAAACCGACCACCACACCCCGGCAAAAACGGCAGTCAGACATCGGCATTCGCTGTCAGAACCCAGCACCCCGCACCAACAGACAGAACATCCCACCAAACCACTGACAAAACGACGCCGAACCCGGACCGACAGAACGGCGCCGATCACCAGCCCTCCGACAACTGCGGCCGCCCCTGACCGGCCCGGCAGGCCCCGCACCCGACAACACTGTCACCCGAATGGCCCAACATGACGTGCCACCCACATGGGTGAAGATCAAGCTGGCTAGTGCCCCAACCGAGGCAATCTGTGAAAGGCGAACCAAATGCGCATTCGACGAATCCTCGCCGCAGTCTTCGCCACGGCAGCCCTCGCCGGACTCGGCCTCACAGGCGCCGCCACCGCCACCGCCGGCAGCGTCACCCCGGCCAGCGTCACCCCGGCCAGCGTCACCCCGGGTGAGTGCACAGACGGCGGCGGAACGATCGATCGGTCGACGCCCGTGCTCCCGACCTGCAGGGGTGGTATGTACGACGGGCAGACGGTCGACTAAACCCCACTAGGACCCGTTGCGAAAGTGGATCGGCGCCCCGCAGCCACGCGTTGCGGGGCGACTCCCTCGCGAGCGTTCTCCCTCGGCTGACGGCTCAACGTACCTGGGAGGCGTGACGATCGCACACGGGCCCGATGAGGTCGGCGGGAGCGGCTTTGGGCTGGAGCTGCCATGGGGCGAGAGATTGGGGCCCGTACGCTGGTCGCGAATCGGGCAGTCTCTAGGGCAGCAGCCTGTCCGGCCACACCCGGGACCACCTCGACGCAGTCGCTGCCGAACTCAACAGCCGCCCACGCAAGGCGCTCGGCTGGGAAACCCCAGCCGAGCGCCTGTCTAAACTGCTCGCCACCACACGTCGGTGATCACGTGTTGCAACGACCCCTGGAATTCGCCGACCGCCGGGCCCTTCGCGAACGTCTTCCGGACTGATCCCGGCACAGCGCAAGGCCCGCCACGAATACGAGAACCGCGTCGATGCCCTTGCGCCCGCTGCCGGGTCTGATCAATCTCAACGCCAACCACGGCTCGGTTCATCCTCGGAGCCGGAGACCGGCACGATGCGGGGCCGAGCGTTCGCGGCGCCGTCATTTCTCGGTTCTGGCACAGATCTTGGGGAGCGGTCGCTGAGCGTCACCTTGGTGTTCGATTGTGAGGGGCTGGGTCGCGTGAGACCGCGTACGCCTGGTCGTCCGGTAGCCAAAAATGACGCTCCGTCAAGTCTTTGGTCGTCTCTGCCGTGGTCGGCCGTGAACGGTGATCGTGCTGGTCATGCAAACCGATGCATCATTCTGGGACTCGCTCGTGTTCGACGGTATCGACGAGGTGGACGTCGAAGCGGTGACCGCTGTCTTCGGCACAGTCGAGGTGGTGGCGAGAGGCCGGGTGGCCGGGGCGGAGTGTCCCGACTGCGGCCGCTTCTCAAACCGGGTGCACGACCGCTATCACCGCAGGTTGAAGGATCTTCCGCTCGCTGAGCAGGGCTTCGTGATCCGGTTGATGGTCCGGCGTTTCATCTGTAGGGCGGCGGACTGTCCGCGCCGGACGTTCGCCGAGCCGTTCTCACGGTTGGCCGCCCCGTACGCACGGTTCACCACTCGGCTCAACCACGCCCTGGAGCGAGTAGGGCTCGCCCTGGCCGGGCGAGCCGGCGCCCGGCTGGCCGCCCAGCTGGGCTTCGGCGCGGGAAGGATGACCTTGCTGCGCAGGGTCATGGCATTGCCCGATCCGCAGTTCAGCACGCCGCGTGTGCTGGGCGTGGACGACTTCGCGATCCGCCGCGGGCAGACCTACTCCACCGTCTTGACCTGCGTGGAAGCCCATCGCGTGGTCGATGTGCTCCCGACGCGTGAAGCCGGGCCGCTGGCCGCGTGGCTGATCCGTCACCCCGGCGTGGAGATCATCTGCCGGGACCGATCCGGCGCCTACGCCGAAGGTGCCCGGCGCGGTGCCCCCGATGCCCTGCAGGTCGCTGACCGGTTCCATCTGTGGCAGGGCCTCGGCCGGGCCGTGGAGACCTGCGTCGCCGCCCACCGCGACTGCCTGCGCAGCCCGTCGCCCAGCGGCACACTGCTGGAGGCGATCAGCCCAGAGTCCAGTCGGCCGCAGGACGACTGCGAACCCATCGGCCGGCGGGCCGAGCGCAAGAAGGCCGCACACGCCCTGGTCCACCAGATGCTCACCCAAGGCCACTCACGCCGGGCGATCGCCCGGCACCTGGGCTGGGGCCTCAACACCGTGCTCCGGTACGCGACCGCCGCACGCTGGCAGGACACCATCCGCGAGAACCGGCCCCGGTCCAGCAGGCTGGACCCCTACAAGCCCTACCTGGAACGGCGATTTGCCGAGGGATGCACCAGCGTCACCCACCTCCACCGTGAACTCCTCGCCGACAACGCGCCCGTCACCTACCAGATGGTTCGCGCCCACATCGCCACTTTGCGCACGGCTCCGGCCAGCGCGCCGCCGCGGCCTCCGACAGTGCGGCAGGTAACCGGCTGGCTCACCCGTCACCCCACGGCCCTGACCGAGGAGGAACGTACCGCCCTGAAGAATGTCCTGGCTCGCTGTCCCGAACTGGACGTGGCCGCCGGGCATGTCCGTGGCTTCGGAGAGTTACTCACGGGCCGCCTCGGCGCCATGCTCCCTGCCTGGATCGACGCGGTCGAGGCCAGCCAACTACCCGGCCTCACCGGCTTCGCACTTCACCTGCTCCGTGACCGCGACGCCGTGACAGCCGGCCTCACCTTGGACTGGAGTTCCGGCAGCATCGAAGGCGCCGTGAACCGCATCAAGAAGATCAAGAGGCAGCTCTACGGGCGAGCCGGATTCGAACTCCTACGCAAGATGATCCTGCTTCAGTGACCCTCAGCCACGACTCCCCAGGATCTGTACCAACGTCGGGTCAGGCCAGCTCGACAAATCGGTGGACACGAAAGGACGTCAGGTGATCGGGTTCGACGCTTGCCGAGTCCACCCGGTAGCGGCCAGCACCGAGTTCGAGAGCGGTGCTGGCCGTGAGTGTCCCTACTTCGGTGCCGAAGTAGGCGGCGTCGAACATGACGAGCTCGCCAGTAGTGCTCAGTTCAGGCCCTTCCTCCCACTCTGCGGTGAGAAGTCCAACCCGGATGATGTCAGCGACACCTTCCTCGCTCTCCGCGTAGCACCAGCGGACGAGGACTCGGTACTCAGGAAGGTAGGCGGTGGACAGAGGTTCGTCCCCGAGGACGAGCGCCTCGGCTCCGTCGGCCAGTGCGAGGACTCCAACGAGATCCATCACCTCGCAAGCCCGGTCGTAGTCGCCCTCCGTTCCCGACCAGTGCACCAGCGCGGAGCGTGGAACCACGATGAACGGGCCGCCCTCCGTCTCCAGCCACGTCAAAGACACGCCGCCTCCAGCTTCAGGATCTCAGTTTCGTGGCGACAGCGTATGTGCCGGGTCGGACAGGGCGGCCTCATGCCTGTGGTGGTCGGGGTGCGCGGTGACGGGCCCGAGGTCCGCGACTATCCCTTGCAATCGAACGATGCCGTCACCCTCCGCGATCGCTCCCCAAGATCTGTGCCAGAACCCATTTCTCATCAACATTCACGATCCGAGTGATCGCCATCTGGCTCCGGAACGCGTCGACAAACGCTGCTCCCAGAAATCAACGAAGCCAACCAGAGGACCGACGACTTCGACGCGGCCCGGGACAGGCTCCGGGAGAAAGGCCCTGCACACCCGGGCACGAGGCCGCACACAGACGGCCCCGACACCCACGCCCGTGGCAGCGGACGCAAACTCATCCAGCAGGTACAGCAGATCGGGCACCCGCTCCACGCAGGGCTCCTCGCTGCCCAACTCCTCAGCCACACAGACCAGGCCGAACAACTCGCCGCCGTCCGGCTCGCAGACCTCGCACCCGACGCCACCGCCCTCGCCCTCCCCCGCCGGCCGTACCGGCCCACCAGCACACGCCACTGGCACCCCGTCCCCACATGGGCGCAGCCGTTGCTGATCGCCGCGCGGGCCTGGCACTACCTCAACGGTCACCACCACCCCAGCAGGCACCTGTTCCAGCACACCAACTTCCACCACCACAACCAACTCACCGAGACTGCCGCAGCATCAGGAATCACGCCCGCCATCAGCATCCTGACCGGCGACCCCGCATGGCCAACTCCGGCCACACCACCCCGCTGACCAGCACGAACACCCCCACCCCTCATAGCGATCAGCAGCAAACCGACCACCACACCCCGCAAAAACGACAGTCACTCATCGGCATCCACTGTCAGAACCCAGCACCCCGCACCACCAGCCAGGACACCCCACCAAACCACTGACAAAACAATGACGAACACCCACCGACAAAACGACACGGCGCTGTCACGTTGGCGGTGGCGTGGGAGGATCCTCGGGTTGATCATGGTGGAGGGGGATCGTCCGTGGGGAGCGTGTCGCCGTCGTACAGGGGGCACCGGTACCCGGTCGAGATCATCGCGCACTGTGTGTGGCTGTACTTCCGGTTCCCGCTCAGTTTCCGTGAAGTCGAGGAGCTGATGCTCGAGCGCGGTGTCATCGTGTCCCACGAGACCGTGCGCCGCTGGTGTCTGAAGTTCGGGCAGGCGTACGCCAACGCGCTGCGCCGCCGACAGCCACGGCCGGGGGACAAGTGGCATCTGGACGAGGTCTTCATCAAGATCAACGGTGAGCAGAAGTATCTGTGGCGGGCTGTCGACCAGGACGGCAATGTCCTGGACATCCTGGTGCAGAAGCGGCGGGACACGGCCGCGGCCAGGCGCTTCTTCCGCAGGCTGATGACGACGACGGGCGGGGTGCCGCGAGTGGTCGTCACCGACAGGCTGCGTTCCTACGGCGCCGCCCACCGCGAGGTCATGCCCTCGGTGGAGCACCGCTCCCACAAGGGATTGAACAACCGGGCCGAGAACAGTCACCAGCCGACGAGGCAACGCGAACGGGCCATGAAGGGCTTCCGCAGCGTGGGCGGGGCCCAGCGGTTCCTGTCCGCGTTCAGCGGCATCTCACCCCACTTCCGGCCCCGACGCCACCTGATGACCGCATCCGAACACCGAGCCGAAATGACCATCCGCTTCACCACCTGGGAGCAGATCACCGGCGTCACCGGCCGACCTACCGCGGCCTGAGCCCAGGCCGGCACCCGGCCCCACCACGCCTCGACGCACAGTCAGACACCCACACACCCAACAACGTGACAACGCCCGCGGGCGGCTCACCTCCGCTCGCGCGGAGAGCACCCATCAGTCAACCTCATCATGAACGGGTATTCCGGCTCACCTCCGCTCGCGCGGAGAGCACGTTATCGTCCCCCTCGAAGCAGAGGGATCGGCCGGCTCACCTCCGCTCGCGCGGAGAGCACCCGTAAGAAGCCCCGCCGGGTGTCCGGCGGGGCGGCTCACCTCCGCTCGCGCGGAGAGCACATCATGCTCGCGCTCCTCATCGTCTTCATCGCCGGCTCACCTCCGCTCGCGCGGAGAGCACCCTCGAAGCGTCCGTCCTTTTCACGGGCGGGGCGGCTCACCTCCGCTCGCGCGGAGAGCACGGCCAGACCGTCAGCGACCGGGCCCACTTCGGCGGCTCACCTCCGCTCGCGCGGAGAGCACGGACGGGCCCCATACCGGGAGCTCCCAGCGGGCGGCTCACCTCCGCTCGCGCGGAGAGCACCTGTGACCGAGGAGCCAGGCCGATGACTGCCCCGGCTCACCTCCGCTCGCGCGGAGAGCACTGCGGTGGCGCGAAGGGCGGGTGGTCAGGCGGCGGCTCACCTCCGCTCGCGCGGAGAGCACGCCGGAGCAGCCTTATCGCACACCTTGATCGTCGGCTCACCTCCGCTCGCGCGGAGAGCACGAGTCGTTGATGTTGTAGGCCTCCCCATCGAGGGGCTCACCTCCGCTCGCGCGGAGAGCACGGCCTAATCGTCCCTCAGCGCCCCAAGGGATACGGCTCACCTCCGCTCGCGCGGAGAGCACTTGAAGTACGAGCCGCTGCGCTTGTGCAGGATCGGCTCACCTCCGCTCGCGCGGAGAGCACTGCTCGATGGGGCGGGACCAACCCGCATGCGACGGCTCACCTCCGCTCGCGCGGAGAGCACCCGGTACATGGACCGCGCCTGATCGATGACGACGGCTCACCTCCGCTCGCGCGGAGAGCACTCCAGCCGTCTGCACCCGCTCAAGCGACCCGGCGGCTCACCTCCGCTCGCGCGGAGAGCACTAGAGCTGGGCAATCGGCTCGGCGCGAAGCCGCGGCTCACCTCCGCTCGCGCGGAGAGCACAGCTGGTAGCGGTGGATGCCGTCGCCCGGGTCCGGCTCACCTCCGCTCGCGCGGAGAGCACACCCACATCCACATGGGCATGCCGACCACGTACGGCTCACCTCCGCTCGCGCGGAGAGCACCGCTCGAACCGCTTCCAGAAGTGGTCCAGGTGCGGCTCACCTCCGCTCGCGCGGAGAGCACTTGTTCCCGGCCTCCCAGATGTCGACGTCCGGCGGCTCACCTCCGCTCGCGCGGAGAGCACCGTGCCGACTTGAGGTCGGCGGACTCCTGGGCCGGCTCACCTCCGCTCGCGCGGAGAGCACGCCATGACCGACCGGGCGGCTTCCTCGTCGTTCGGCTCACCTCCGCTCGCGCGGAGAGCACGCGCTGGCGGTGGCGGCCTTCTTCTCCTCGGCCGGCTCACCTCCGCTCGCGCGGAGAGCACGCGGGCCGTCGTCTCCAGGATCGCGTCCCACGCGGCTCACCTCCGCTCGCGCGGAGAGCACGAAGGTCGACGCACCCTCGCCTTCGACCTCTACGGCTCACCTCCGCTCGCGCGGAGAGCACAGCACGCGGGAGTCGAAGTACACATCGACCTCCGGCTCACCTCCGCTCGCGCGGAGAGCACGACTGCTGGTTTTGGGCCGGGTCTCCTGATCGCGGCTCACCTCCGCTCGCGCGGAGAGCACACTTACTTCCTTCACCTTTTCGTCGTGGGCGTGGCGCGGCTCACCTCCGCTCGCGCGGAGAGCACGTTTTGAACTACTTTCATTCTTTCCAAAAAGGCGGCTCACCTCCGCTCGCGCGGAGAGCACGACCGCCCTCGGTCGGGACCGCCGAAGAGTAGCGGCTCACCTCCGCTCGCGCGGAGAGCACTGGAAGTCCGTGCCCCACCTGGTGACCGAGATCGGCTCACCTCCGCTCGCGCGGAGAGCACACTGGGTGGGCGAGGGACCGCACCGCGAATGCCGGCTCACCTCCGCTCGCGCGGAGAGCACTGCATCTTGCGGAGAGCCAGGACCGACAGGGCCGGCTCACCTCCGCTCGCGCGGAGAGCACGCACCGGTACCGAGGAACGCGGGGATGATCAGCGGCTCACCTCCGCTCGCGCGGAGAGCACTCGGCCTGGACCTCGGCGGTGGCTTCCGCGAGCGGCTCACCTCCGCTCGCGCGGAGAGCACCCCTCCTGAGCGTCGAGCCACTCACGCAGCGGCGGCTCACCTCCGCTCGCGCGGAGAGCACATCCGCCTGAGACCGGCGGAAGACGCCGAGGGCGGCTCACCTCCGCTCGCGCGGAGAGCACCGGCGGTCCGCACGGAACGGGTTCTGGGTCGCCGGCTCACCTCCGCTCGCGCGGAGAGCACGCGTCGATGTCGAAGTGGAACGTCCACCCCGTCGGCTCACCTCCGCTCGCGCGGAGAGCACTTCTCGGCATCCTGCGCGGCTTTGGTGGCGCGCGGCTCACCTCCGCTCGCGCGGAGAGCACCTCGTTGCGGATCCTGTCCAGCGTCTCAGCAGCGGCTCACCTCCGCTCGCGCGGAGAGCACCCGGACAGGGCGAGCATCCGCTCCTCCCAGCCCGGCTCACCTCCGCTCGCGCGGAGAGCACTCCGCCGGCACTTCCTGCCCGGCGGCCTTCGCCGGCTCACCTCCGCTCGCGCGGAGAGCACGATCGAGAGGTGGACGGGGGCGGTCTTGGCGGCGGCTCACCTCCGCTCGCGCGGAGAGCACTGGAAGGAGGCGTCGCCGGCACGCATGAGGGACGGCTCACCCTCCGCTCGCGCGGAGAGCACGAGCGGGGTGGACTCCGTGTCGAGCGCTGTCACGGCTCACCTCCGCTCGCGCGGAGAGCACTCCGGCTCGATCTGGACCAGCACCGCCTTGACCGGCTCACCTCCGCTCGCGCGGAGAGCACGTAGCCGGAGCCGTTGTGTCCGCTGCTCTCGTCGGCTCACCTCCGCTCGCGCGGAGAGCACGGAGCGGGCCGCTGCGTGACGTACGGCGTCAGCGGCTCACCTCCGCTCGCGCGGAGAGCACTTGTAGCCGCGGCTGATGAGGTCGATTGCCTCCGGCTCACCTCCGCTCGCGCGGAGAGCACGGCGCGGGTCATCTCCATGGCGAGGGAACCGCCGGCTCACCTCCGCTCGCGCGGAGAGCACGCCGAGGACCCCGCCGGGGTGGCGCGGCAGGACGGCTCACCTCCGCTCGCGCGGAGAGCACCCGCATCCTGCTGATGCCGTCCACTACGGAGTCGGCTCACCTCCGCTCGCGCGGAGAGCACCGGCCCATCCGTCGGGACTCGTACGCCTTCTGCGGCTCACCTCCGCTCGCGCGGAGAGCACTGAGTTCCTTTGGCATCGGCCTTGCCGTACGCCGGCTCACCTCCGCTCGCGCGGAGAGCACTCGAACGGCGACATGTTGCCCTGGCGGCCGGTCGGCTCACCTCCGCTCGCGCGGAGAGCACGAGCAGGATCAGTTCCGCCGCCAGGACCAGGACGGCTCACCTCCGCTCGCGCGGAGAGCACGCCGGCGCCGCCCTCAAGTCACTAGCGATCGACGGCTCACCTCCGCTCGCGCGGAGAGCACGAACGCACCCCCGCCATCTACCGCGGCTCGATCGGCTCACCTCCGCTCGCGCGGAGAGCACGGCGTCTCGGTGACGATCAGACTCGGGCAGTACGGCTCACCTCCGCTCGCGCGGAGAGCACACCAGGCTGCGGCGCTTCTTGGGGTCGGCGGGCGGCTCACCTCCGCTCGCGCGGAGAGCACCCTGCGGTTCTGGGCCGCCTGCTCCCGCGCCTCGGCTCACCTCCGCTCGCGCGGAGAGCACGCGCCTTGCCGGCGGCCCAGAAGGCGAAGCGCAGGCTCACCTCCGCTCGCGCGGAGAGCACGTCAGCCCCCGCTCACCGGCGGCGGCATCAGCCGGCTCACCTCCGCTCGCGCGGAGAGCACCGGCGGTCCGCCCGCAGCGGGTTCTTCGTCGCCGGCTCACCTCCGCTCGCGCGGAGAGAACGCAGCATTTGCACGACCCACGAATCCCCACACCGGCTCACCTCCGCTCGCGCGGAGAGCACGGACCGAGGACCGGCGGCGGGTCGAGGACGTCCGGCTCACCTCCGCTCGCGCGGAGAGCACAGCACGATGACCGACCCCGCCAACCGGTGCAGCGGCTCACCTCCGCTCGCGCGGAGAGCACGTGACGGTCTGGGGAGCGGGCATGTCGAGTGCCGGCTCACCTCCGCTCGCGCGGAGAGCACGCTTCGGCGTCCGCCCTCATTTCTGCCGGTGTCGGCTCACCTCCGCTCGCGCGGAGAGCACTAACGACTCCTGGTGGGCCAGACCGGCTAGGTCGGCTCACCTCCGCTCGCGCGGAGAGCACACGGGGCTGACACCGGCCGGGCCACCCAGTGCCGGCTCACCTCCGCTCGCGCGGAGAGCACGCCCGGTAGCTGGCCCACTGGATCGTCAGGACCGGCTCACCTCCGCTCGCGCGGAGAGCACCTGTCAGCGAACGGGCGTGCGGCGGTCGGCTACGGCTCACCTCCGCTCGCGCGGAGAGCACGTGGCCATGGCCATGCCGTGGCCCTTGTGCTCCGGCTCACCTCCGCTCGCGCGGAGAGCACCCGTTCACGGCCCCTGGGGGTCGGGAACGGGTCGGCTCACCTCCGCTCGCGCGGAGAGCACCGCGTTCACGGTCGTGGTTCACGCTGGTTCTCCGGCTCACCTCCGCTCGCGCGGAGAGCACTCCTGGGATACTCGGTGGTGGACGCCCCGCCACGGCTCACCTCCGCTCGCGCGGAGAGCACCGCGGCTTCCTCGGTGCGGGGCGCCGGCACTTCGGCTCACCTCCGCTCGCGCGGAGAGCACTCCAGCTGGGTCCGACCGGAGAGGTGGATGAGCGGCTCACCTCCGCTCGCGCGGAGAGCACGTGTGCATGTCCCAGATGTGGATCCCCTCGGCCGGCTCACCTCCGCTCGCGCGGAGAGCACAGCCGGTCGCCGCGTCTGAGGTCTTGAAGCTTCGGCTCACCTCCGCTCGCGCGGAGAGCACGGCCCAACGGCCAGGACGTCGCGGCCCAAATCCGGCTCACCTCCGCTCGCGCGGAGAGCACCGCGACGGGTTCCGGGAGCAGCGGAACGCAGTCGGCTCACCTCCGCTCGCGCGGAGAGCACGTCGATCAGGCATCCGCCGGCGATGAAGTCGCCGGCTCACCTCCGCTCGCGCGGAGAGCACGCGGGCGGCCATGGTGAAGGTGCCGGCGCGGGCGGCTCACCTCCGCTCGCGCGGAGAGCACCAAAACGGACACCGAGGGGGAGGGGGTAGGGACGGCTCACCTCCGCTCGCGCGGAGAGCACTGGGCCCGATGGTCGGGGAGTGGGTGGACCACCGGCTCACCTCCGCTCGCGCGGAGAGCACGCCTTGCTCCGCCACCGCCACCCGTACTGCTCCGGCTCACCTCCGCTCGCGCGGAGAGCACAGCCGGACCCCCTCCCGGCCGCGCGGGCGGCCCGGCTCACCTCCGCTCGCGCGGAGAGCACCCTCCACGCCCAGAGACTCGGCCTGGGCCTGGCGGCTCACCTCCGCTCGCGCGGAGAGCACACCGCGCTGACGGAGCAGCTGACGCCTCAAGCCGGCTCACCTCCGCTCGCGCGGAGAGCACGCGTGGCCGTTCTGCGCTCCCGGGTCGGGCTCCGGCTCACCTCCGCTCGCGCGGAGAGCACCAATACCCCGCCTTTGACAAGCGGGTCGGCCCCGGCTCACCTCCGCTCGGGGGGAGAGCACGGTGCCGCACGGGCAGTTGCCGCGGCGCTCGGCGGCTCACCTCCGCTCGCGCGGAGAGCACGTTCCAGATGCAGTACTCGTTCCGGGAGACGGCGGCTCACCTCCGCTCGCGCGGAGAGCACCGGGAGCCGCCGCACCGCTTCCCAGACACGGGCGGCTCACCTCCGCTCGCGCGGAGAGCACACTGTCCCGGCTGGCCGGAGACCTCGCTGGAACGGCTCACCTCCGCTCGCGCGGAGAGCACTTCGGGGTCGCACGAAACGCTCGCGTCACAGCCGGCTCACCTCCGCTCGCGCGGAGAGCACGCCCGGACCGGCCGCCGCCGCGCCTCCAGCTCCGGCTCACCTCCGCTCGCGCGGAGAGCACGCCGGTCAGTGGGCGCACGAAGCAGAAGTAGCCGGCTCACCTCCGCTCGCGCGGAGAGCACCTGCGGCCGGGGCTTGCCGTGCCGCTTCGAGGCGGCTCACCTCCGCTCGCGCGGAGAGCACGCCCTGCTGGCCCAGGAGGACGGCGGAGAGACCGGCTCACCTCCGCTCGCGCGGAGAGCACCTCGGAGTCGGGTCCGGTGGCCCGGAGGCTATCGGCTCACCTCCGCTCGCGCGGAGAGCACCCGCCACCCGATCATGCAGTGACCCTAGGCGGCGGCTCACCTCCGCTCGCGCGGAGAGCACCTGATGGACGCCTCGGCCGGCATGGACGACACCGGCTCACCTCCGCTCGCGCGGAGAGCACGGACGGGCCCCACACCGGAAGCTCCCAGCGGGCGGCTCACCTCCGCTCGCGCGCGGAGAGCACGTGAGCGGCCGGTACGCGTCGTCCATCTCGGTCGGCTCACCTCCGCTCGCGCGGAGAGCACGACCGGCCACCCCTCGGGGTGCCAGGGACGGGCGGCTCACCTCCGCTCGCGCGGAGAGCACCGGCGCCGCTTGCGCTCCGCGTCAAGCGCGGACGGCTCACCTCCGCTCGCGCGGAGAGCACCCCGAAGCCTGCGCGAAAGATTTAAATTTAGACCCACCGGCAAATGGATCATTTGAGGCGTCGGGTGGTGGGGCGGCCGTCCCAGCGGTAGCGGCTCGTCGAGCGTCGAATGAGCATGCGGAGCGTGACGAGTGCGGCGGCGAGGTAGAGGTAGAAGTCCACGACATCGCCGCTCCTCTCGGTGCAGCGCCGCAGCTTGCCGTAGTCGTTCATCCACGAGTGTGTGCGCTCCACCACCCAGCGCTTGCCGGCCTGGATCGGGGCGGGCACGCCTTTGCGGGCGATCTCGGCCGAGAATCCCAACTCGCCGATCAACACACGTGACTTGGTGCTGTCGTACCCGCGGTCGAGGTTGACGTTGACAGCCTCCGGCATCGCACCAGCCTGCTCTTTGGCCGCTGCCAGGGTGGGGCCGAGCAGCGGCGAGTCGTGCCGGTTCGCCCCGGCGGATACGATCCCGAGTGGAACCCCGCACGCGTCGGAGGCGACCGAGCGCTTCAGTCCTTGCTTGCCCCGGTCGACAGGCGAGCGCCCCGCTTTCTCTCCGCCGCACGGCGCCTTGGTGATGCAGCCGTCGACCGAGATTTCATCGAGGTCAAGGCCGATCATGCGGTCGTACGCCTCCAGGGCGATCCGGTGCAGCGCTTGTGAGATCCCCATCTGAGCCCACAGCTTGACGCGGCGTCGGATCGTGCGGTCGGAGCATCCGGGCGAGGAGATGCGCTCGTATCCGGAGCCGTGGACCAGCGCTTGGACGACGTGGTCGAACACGACGCGGTCCGGTATACGCCGCCGATGGCAGCCGAGCGGATGGTCGGGGTCAAACTCGGCCCGATCGGGCAGCAGGGCCCTGAACTGGTCCCAGGCGGGTTCAAGCAGGCATGATGGCAGCGCGGGCACAGTCGTCCTTCGCGGTCACAGAGCGTAGAGAACTCCATGATCACGCGGGCCTGTGCCCGTTCTGCTGCCACCCCTCATCGCGACCGTGCTCCACCACCTACTGCCGGTCGGTCTTAAACGGCTCACCTCCGCTCGCGCGGAGAGCACCACCGGTCCTCGTTGCAGGGGTGGCCAACCGGCGGCTCACCTCCGCTCGCGCGGAGAGCACATCGAGTACGACGCCGTCGCGTGGGGCGAGAACGGCTCACCTCCGCTCGCGCGGAGAGCACGACCTGTGCCTGGGCGACGCCGTCGCCTTCGCCGGCTCACCTCCGCTCGCGCGGAGAGCACAAATCCCGGCGATCCTTCAGGCATCCGCAGCGCGGCTCACCTCCGCTCGCGCGGAGAGCACCTGGTCGCCAGGTCTTCCGTCTGCCCCTCGAACGGCTCACCTCCGCTCGCGCGGAGAGCACGTGAGCTCGTGAACGAACATGGGGTGGCGCTTCGGCTCACCTCCGCTCGCGCGGAGAGCACTGTTCCATGCTTCCTTCACGTCCACGGTGACCTGGCTCACCTCCGCTCGCGCGGAGAGCACCCCGCCGACTGCCCCGGCACGTCGAAGTCGACCGGCTCACCTCCGCTCGCGCGGAGAGCACGGCGCGGTGCCGAACCCCATCTGCGCAACGAACGGCTCACCTCCGCTCGCGCGGAGAGCACGACGCGGACGTCGGTCCGAACGTCGACGGGGACGGCTCACCTCCGCTCGCGCGGAGAGCACTGAGACCATCAGATGCACCCCATCGAGGAGGACGGCTCACCTCCGCTCGCGCGGAGAGCACGCCCACGCTCAAATAGACGGCCGAAGGAAAGACGGCTCACCTCCGCTCGCGCGGAGAGCACCGCCGCTTGGCCTTGATCCTGGCTTCCGCGGCCGGCTCACCTCCGCTCGCGCGGAGAGCACGCGGGGCCGCTGCCCGAGGCGGAGCCGTGCGTCGGCTCACCTCCGCTCGCGCGGAGAGCACACGGCCGAGGCAGCAAAGACGATCGCGTACTGCGGCTCACCTCCGCTCGCGCGGAGAGCACTACGGCGGGGCCTTTCGCATTAATGGAATTTGCGGCTCACCTCCGCTCGCGCGGAGAGCACGGCACGTCCAGCCCCGCTTTCTGCAGCTGGGTCGGCTCACCTCCGCTCGCGCGGAGAGCACCCCTGATCCCCGCCAGGCGCGTTCTCGGGGGTCGGCTCACCTCCGCTCGCGCGGAGAGCACTCGCCGAACTGGGCCCGCTTCTCCGACACATACGGCTCACCTCCGCTCGCGCGGAGAGCACCCGCGGGCGTAGTCGGCCAAGTCGCCTACCGCCGGCTCACCTCCGCTCGCGCGGAGAGCACGCCGTCGCCCTCATGGGGTTGGGCGTCCCGACCGGCTCACCTCCGCTCGCGCGGAGAGCACGCCGGCGGATTCGTCGGCGCGATGGGCGGCAGCGGCTCACCTCCGCTCGCGCGGAGAGCACGGCGCGCCGTCGGTGAACGCGTCTGGTGGTCCCGGCTCACCTCCGCTCGCGCGGAGAGCACGCCCTCGCCCAGCCCCTCCGGGACCACGGCGTCGGCTCACCTCCGCTCGCGCGGAGAGCACTCGGGTCTTGGCGGGAGTGGTCAGGCGGTCGGCGGCTCACCTCCGCTCGCGCGGAGAGCACCCTTCGCGACCTGCACTTACCCAGACCCTTTGCAACTTCTTTGCCAAGTCTCATGGTGCATAAATCTCGATTCGCCGTAGTCGCGCAGCGAGTGTAAGGCCCGGTCCTCATATCGCAAGCACATCGGGCTATTTGGGGCTGTTGTCAGTGCGGGGTGCTATCTCTGAGCGCATGGCGAAGCACGAGGGGGCTTGCTCCTCAGAGAACTGCTTTCTGGATACTCGTATGTGGGGGAAGGAGCACGGGCTGTCGCGGCCGTATCCGGTGATGTGTCACTTCCTGGACACCGGGGCGGTGTTTCAGGAGCTTTGGGACGTCGTTCTGAGCGACAAGACCCAGGCTGCCATAGCGGATGCACTCGGTCTGAACGTGGTGGAGGCGCGCACAGTGGTCTCGTTCTGGGCCGGGTTGCATGACCTCGGCAAGATCACGCCCCCGTTCCAGGCCCAGGTTCCCGCCTGTTACAGCCCGGTTCGGAGCGATCCCGCCTACGTCAGTGCGCCGGGTGCCGAGACCGAGAAGAGCTTCCGCCATGAGATCGCATCTCACTGGGCCCTTTCCGAGCTGTTCGCGGCGGCAGGCTATCCCGGCGACAGGCGTCTGCCCCGGAAGTCTGTAGGTCATCAGGTCGCTCAGTTGTTAGGTGGGCATCACGGCCTTTTCGGGGCGGTGTTGAAGGCGAAGGAGGCGGCGCAGGCCAGCAGTTACAACCCTGGTCTGGGGGCACAGGGTTGGGCCGGCCAGCGGCGAGTGCACTTCGAGGAGCTTCGACGTGCCATGGGAGCGTTCGCGGTTCCTGTGGGTGGGCTGCCCGCCGGGCTGGCTGTGGTGGTGGCTGGTTTGGTCGTGGTGGCGGACTGGTTGGCGAGCCAGACGTCCGCGATCGAGCCGCGTATTGCTGGTCCTGGCTGGTCGGGCACGGCAGAGGAGGTAGATGCGCACTGGCAGGCAGCGGTGAAGGCCGCGCCGGGGCTGGTGCAGGCTGCGCGGTTGGGCCGGGCCCGGTTCTCGGCCGAGGAGTTCGGTGCGATGTTCCCCTTCGCCCCCAACAGCCTGCAGCGGGATCTGGCGGAGCATCTTCCCGGGTTGGTCGGTGAGCACGGGGCTGGGCTGGTGCTGGTGACGGCCCCCACCGGTGACGGGAAGACAGAGGCAGCGTTGTTCGCGTCTTCGTTGCTGGGGCGGGCAGCGGGGGCCCGGGGTTTGTACTTCGCATTGCCGACTATGGGTACGGCGGACGCGATGCTGCCGCGGGTAGAGGCGTTCGCCTCTCGGTCCCTGTCCGGTGAGCGTGCGTTGATGCTGCTGCATTCGATGGCGTGGCTGAGTTCCGCAGACGCTGGGGGTAAAGCAGCCGCTTTCGAAGCCCCGGTCGGCGAAGGCCTGATGAGTGCCGGGAGGGGGACGGTCGTCGAGGCGGACGGGTGGCTGCGGGGCCCGAAGCGTGGGCTGCTCGCCCCCTTGGGTGTGGGCACGATCGACCAGGCCCTGAGTGCTGTGCTGCCTCTGCGGTACAACGCGCTGCGGCTGTTCGGGTTGTCGGACAAGGTGCTCGTGGTCGATGAGGCGCATGCCTACGGTCCGTGGATGCATCAGCTCCTCGTACGGCTTCTGGAGTGGCTGGGCGCGATGGGCGCCCCGGTCGTTCTGCTGTCGGCCACACTGACGGGCCGTTCGGCCGGCTCACTGGTCGACGCGTATCGGCGTGGTGCCGGGTTCCGCGAGCCGTCCCGTGTGGTTCCGCGGTATCCGGGCTGGCTGTTCGCGAGCGGGGTCTCGGGGGAGGTGTCGGCTGCGCGGAGTACCGCGAGCAACCGTGCCCGGACGCTGAAGGTGTCACGGCGGCCGGTGGTGTGGGACGCCGCGGAGCCGGCTGGTGCGCCGGTCCGGGAGGACGGTCGGCGGGCGGCGCTGCGGGAGGTGCTGGCTCCCGTCGTCGCGGAAGGCGGAACAGCCCTGGTGTGCTGCACGACTGTCGCAGAGGCCCAGCAGACGTACCGGGATGTGCGGGCGGCATTCCCTGGTCTCATGGCCCGTCCGGATGGGTTGCGGTTGCTGCACTCCCGGTTTCCGGCAGATATGCGGGCCTCCATCACGGCCCGCTGCGAAAGCATGTACAGCAAACCCCTCTCCGGGGAAGCGGTTACGGCACGTGCAGCGTCGGTGCTGGTGGCGACGCAGGTCGTGGAGCAGTCCCTGGACTTCGATTTCGACTTGGTGGTGAGCGACCTTGCCCCGCTGGCGCAGCTGTTGCAGCGTGCCGGACGCGGGCGGCGGCATAAGCGCGGTCCTCTCGGCCGTCCGCGGTGGGCGGCGGCGGAGGACGAACCGGAGCTGGTCGTACTCGATCCGCTGGCCGTGCCCGACGGCTCCGTCCCGCGTTCGTGGGGGAAGGTCTACGACGCGGGGCTGCTCAGGCGCACTTCCCAGATTCTGTTGAAGTGCGCCGGGGAGGGCATCGCGGTTCCCGCTGGTGTGCAGCAGTTGGTGGACGAGGTGTACGAGGAGGACTTCGTCGACCGGCTGGAGGGCGCGGCCCGTGAGGAGCTGGCCCGGCTGGATGAGGAGCGAGCAGCGGTGGAGGCGGCCGAGCGTCATCTCGCGGCGTGGACCGGTATCTGCGCGCCGGCGGATGTGCAGGGCGATCTCAGCAAGCTCTCCCGGCGGGAAGTGGGGGTGACCGAGGAGTTGCTGACGACCCGTCTCGGTGCTGACACCGGGCGGGTGCTCTGCCTGTACGAACAGGCAGACGGGGTGGTGACGCTCGACCCCGAGGGCAAGGCTCCGGTTCCGGCCGGGTGCAGGCACGGGCTCAGAGCGGCGGAGCTGGCCGATGTTGCGCGGCGGGTGGCACCGGTGCCAGGGCGATGGCTGCGCGGCGGCGAGCCTGCCGGTGCCGTTCCTCAGAGGTGGGGGACGCACCCCTCGCTCCGCGACCTCGTTCTGCTGACCATGAGCTCCGTGGGGGACGGCACCTGGAGGTGCTGCCACGGGCGCTACACAATCTCCATGTCCGAGGTCGGCCTCGAAGCCGAGTGAATTATTCATGTTTTCCCCACTCGACCCATATGTTTCCACTACGTTCCAAGTACGGCCTCCCGCAGTCGAGTTGACGCCGCCCTCCGCCGCCCTGCCCTGTACTCCTCCCGGTGCCTGAGGCGAGGACGCCGACAGTGCGCGACGGGGACCATCGGCTTCCGACCAGGCCCAGCATCTTCTGAATGACGACAGGACACGTCCATGCCAACCGGCACATACAACCTGATCGACCAGCCGTGTGTCCCCGTGCGCTGGAAACCCGGCAGTGTTCCCTCTGCCGCAGGCGGGCTCCCGGACCGGGTGGGGCTGCGCGAACTCCTTCTGCGCAGCCACGACATCGAGTGCCTCGCCGTCGCCGACGCGCCCGCGCACTCGGCCCTGCTTCGGATCCTTTACGCACTCACTGCCCGGGTGGCCGGCCTGACCGAGCAGGGCCCTGAGGGCGACTGGGACGAACGCCGACTGGACATTCTCGACACGGGGCAGCTTCCACCCGGGGGGGTCGACGCGTATTTCAGGAGGTTCGAGGACCGGTTCTTCCTGTTCGCCCCCGGCGGTCGCCCGTGGATGCAGGATCCCCGGCTGGCGGACCAGTGCGACGTCACGAAGACCGCCGGTGTCAACAAACTCATCGTCACCCGGCCTTCGGGCAACAACCACTCCTGGTTCCGGCACGACTCGGACACCGCAGCCGAGCCGCCCACCGCCTCCGAAGCCTTCCTCAGCCTCCTGGTGTGGCACTACTACGGCCCGTCCGGTCGCTGTTCCTCCCGCGAAGTGAACGGAGTGAAGAGCGCAAGCGCCACCGCCGGTCCACTGCGGACCGCTTTGTCCTACCACCCCGAAGGCACATCCCTCTTCGAGACACTGCTCGCCGGCCTGGTGCCGCCGGAGACCGGCGTGCGCGAGGATGAGGATCTATGCCCGTGGGAGCAGGATGAACTGCCCGACCCTGACAGTCCGCCGAGAACATCCCGCGGGCCGCGTTCCCGGCACACCGGCCGCTCCCAGCACGCGCTGCTCCTGGTTCCGGACCAGGACAGCACCCATGTGCACGACGCGTTCATCACCTGGGCCTACCGGGGGGAACGGATGCCGCGGGAGGACGACTACCTGATCTGGCAGGTCAGTCAGCAGGGCAACCTCTATCCGCGCCCTGCCGACGCAGGCCGGGCGCTGTGGCGTGACCTGGACGCCCTGCTGCTGCAGCATCCGCCCGCCGGCAGTGCACACCCGCAGCAGCCCCGGGTACTCCACAGCGCGGTCGAGGTGTCCGAGGACCTGCGGGTGCGGGCGCTCGGCTTCGACCAGGAGGGGCAGGCCAAGGACACGCAGTTCATCGACGCCAGCACCCCGGCTGTCCTCGGATTCGCCGAGCGCAACGACGCCCGTACTGTCCCCGCGGTGGGTCGACTGCGGCAGTTCGGGGAACTGTACGGGCGCCGCCTGGACCGGGCGGTCAAACGCGCCTGGGCCGCCTACGTCAGGGACGCCAAAGCGGATGGCGCGGCCTGGGCCGTAGAAGCCGGCGCCCGGTACTGGCCTCGTGCCGAGGCCGAGTTCTGGGCACGGTTCCGCCTCCTCGACCGCAGCGGCGATGTCGCCGATGGCGGTTTCGACCCGGCAGCCACCCGCCGGGCGTTTCTGCGCCTGGCCGAGGAGGCGTACGACACAGTGACCGCACCTGTCACCCGCACCCTGCGCGGGGCGAAGGCCATCTCACAGGCCCGCATCGACCTCTACGGCGGAACACCGAAAAACCGGCAGACCACACCAGGCCCCCGCACGACGACCAAGGAGCCCACCGGATGACGACCACTCCCCCACCAACCGCCGGCGACATCACCAGCCCACCGGATACGGCGGCCGGGAAAATCCCGCAGCAGAACAGCACGCCTCGGGCTGGCCGCTCGCGCACGTACACCAACTGGGTCGAGCGGATCTGCCGCGAAGATGCCGGAGCCCGCAGTGCGTTGCGCAGCGGGCTCCGGAAGGATCTGGACTCGGTGCAGCGCATGCACCGCCTGGTCGCCCCGTGGCTGCCCGATTCCTGCCCCGCGGACGTGGAGCGGGCCTACTACACCGTCGCCGCAATGATCGCCGCCCAGCCCCGCAGCACATTGGCGGCACCGGACCACACGGCCACCGACCCGGTACAGCCCGACGAGCAGGAGCCCTCCCCCAGCACGCGGTGGCAGCGCACCAGTCTCGGCACGGCATTTGCCACCGCCGTCACCGAGGGGCCGGGCAGGGAAAAAGAAATGCGGGCAGGCACCGCAGAAAGCCGCCTCAACCTCCTCACCCGTCAGAGCGTCAACGGCCTGCACCGCCACCTTCCGGCCTCCGTCGGATACCTGCGCTCGCTGGGCGTGGACGTCGACTGGGCACAGCTGCTCGACGACATCAGTCTCTGGCGCCATCGCTCCGGCCGGATCTCACGAACCTGGCTCCAGGACTTCTA
Source organism: Streptomyces sp. NBC_00012 (assembly GCF_045040875.1). Lineage (NCBI taxonomy): Bacteria > Bacillati > Actinomycetota > Actinomycetes > Kitasatosporales > Streptomycetaceae > Streptomyces > Streptomyces sp. NBC_00012. The sequence continues at coordinate 125,432 of NZ_CP108311.1, forward strand.
CCGGCTGCGGGACAAGGCCGCCGCGCAACAGGCCGACGACGCCGACGAGCAGGAACTCTCAGCGGATCCGGCTCCGGCCCCCACTTCCCCCTGACCGCGCCCTCACCGGCCCCGTGAACCACGCAGCACACCCGTCACGCCCATCCGTACGAAGGAGTCACACCAGCATGCTCATGGCCGCCCGTTTCATCGACATCCACATCATCCAGAGCGTTCCGTTCGCCAATCTGAACCGGGACGACACGAACTCCGTCAAAACGGTCCAGTACGGCAATGTGCTGCGTACTCGGGTCAGCAGCCAGTCCTGGAAGCGGGCCGTCCGCGGCGTGTTCGAGGACCGCATCGGCCAGGCGGCTCTGCGTACCCGCCGCATCGGCGAGCGCGTCACCCGCCTCCTTACCGAGGACCGGGAGTGGCCGCTCGATCTCGCCGAAAAGGCGGGAGCGCACACGGCTGCGGCCAGCAGCATCAAGTTCGAACTCGCGAAAAACCCGGCAGACCCCAAGCAGAGCGTCCCCAACAAGGTCCTCACCAACGCGATGGTCTACGTCCCCGAGAGCGCCGCCGCCGAACTCGCCGATCTGGCCGAGGAATACCGCGAGGCACTGCAAGGGGCGAAGGACATCAAGAAGCCCGCGGACAAGAGCATCCTGCCCGCCGACCGGGTCGAGGCGGTCCTCCGCTCCCGCAACGGCGTCATCAACCTCTTCGGCCGCATGCTCGCCGAGGTCGACAACGCCGGTGTCGACGGCGCCGTCCAGGTCGCCCACGCCCTTACCACCCACGAGACCGACGTCGAACTCGACTACTTCTCCGCCGTGGACGACGTCACCGCCAACTGGGGCGACCAGTCCGGCAGCGGGCACATGGGCCACACCGAATTCAGCGCCGGCACCTTCTACCGGTACGCCACCATCGACCTCCGCGATCTCGCCGCCAACATCGGCGAGAACCCCGCCGAGCTCCGCGAACTCGCTGCCGCCTTCCTCAGCGCATTCATCCTGTCCCTGCCCCAGGCGAAGAAGAACTCCACAGCCCCCCACACCATCCCCGACCTCGCCCACATCTCCGTACGCGCCGACCGGCCCCTCTCCTACGCCGCAGCCTTCGAAAGCCCTGTCACCGCATCCGGGCAGGGGGGCTTCGCAGGCGCCTCCCGCACCACCCTCTCCGAGTACGCCGCAACTGCCAACCGCCTCCTCGGCACCAGCAGCATCCTCCACTCCGGCTGGGCCGGAGTGGACGCCAAGGACCTCGACGGACTCGGCACCCACCACACCAGCTTCGACACCCTCATCGACGCCGCCCTCGACCGCGCCCTGACCGCACACCCCACCGGACACGCCGCATGAACGCCCTTCTCCCCGATCCCGAACCGGGACTGCTCCTGCGCCTGGCCGGACCCCTCCAGTCCTGGGGCCTGCACAGCCACTTCAACGAACGCGACACCGCCGCCTTCCCCACCCGCTCCGGCGTCATCGGCCTCCTCGCCTCAGCCCTCGGACGACGCCGCGACCAGCCCATCAACGACCTCACAGCGCTGCACATGACCGTGCGCACCGACCGGCCCGGCGTGCTGCTGCGCGACCTGCACACCGTCGGCGGCGGACTCCACGCCAAAGCCACCGTGACCACAGCCGAAGGCAAAAAACGCACCAGCGACACCGGAACCCTTCTCACCCACCGCTACTACCTCGCCGACGCCGCCTTCACCCTCGCCCTCACCACCCCCCGGCCCAACGCCGAGGACCGCGCACTCCTCGACCGCTGCGCCGACGCCCTGCGCAGCCCCCACTGGCCCCTGCACCTCGGGCGCCGCTCCTGCCCGCCCGAAGGTCCCGTCCTGCTCGGACAGAGCGACGACGCACTGCACCACCTCGTCCACCTGCCCCTCGCCGCCCGCCCGGTCACCGGCTCCGGGCCGGGAGGCAGGCCGGTGGAATTCCTGGCCGACCGCCCGCTGAACCACCTCCCCGCCCCGCCCCACACGATCAGCGACACGAACGAAGTCGGTTCCCACCCCTCCGGCGAACTCAACGACCAACCCGTCAGCTACCACCCCCGCCAACGCGCCTACCGCGCCCGGCCGCTGTACCGGCGCACCCTGCTCCTCCCACCCTCCCAGTTCGCCGGACTCGGAAGAGAGCAGCTCACCGCACTGGGCCACTACCTCGACACCCGGCTGAACACCACCGAAGGGAGCCGGCAATGACCCTCTGGCTCACCCGCATCGTCCCCGACACCCGCTCCCGCGACGCCCGCCGCGACCTCAGCGGCCCCATCGGCATGCACCGCCGCATCATGAGCCTCTTCCCGTCCGACGCCGGCCCCGACCCCCGCGCACACTTCGGAATCCTCTTCCGCACCGAAGACACCCCCACCGGCCCGCACCTGCTCATCCAATCCACCCACGAACCCGACACCAACCGCCTCCCCGACGGCTACGGAACCGCCCTCACCCGCCCCCTCGACGCCCTCATCGACGCCATCCGCCCCGGCCTCACCATCCGATACCGCTGCGTCGCCAGCCCCGTCCGCAAACCCGGCGCCACCACCCGCGCCCTCTACAACCTCCCACCCGTCGTCCCCCTCACCGGCCCAGCAGCCGACGAATGGTGGCTCCGCCAAGCCGACCTCAGCGGTCTCAAACCCCTCACCCACCACTCCCACCCCCTGGACGCCATACAAGGAGAACGCCACCCCGACGGCGCCCCACCCCAACGCATCCGCCACGCCCGCACCCAATTCGACGGCACCGCAGCCATCATCGACACCGACCTGCTCCGGACGAAAATCCTCAACGGCATCGGACGCGGCAAGGCCTACGGCTGCGGCCTGCTCAGCATCGCCCCCGCGAGGCAGCCCCAGTGACCCCACGCCCCTCACCCAAACCCCTCACCACCAGCAACGCCCGACGTAAACTCGCCGCACCCACCGTCGCCATGCTCCCCCGCATCGCCGACTGCCTCTCCTTCCTCTACCTCGACATCGTCCGCATCCACCAGGACGACACCGGAGTCTGCGCCGAAGTCACCAGCGAACAACGAGGAACAGAGACCGTATACCTCCCAACCGCAGCGCTTGGCTGTGTCCTCCTGGGCCCCGGCACCTCCATCACCGCACGCGCCCTCGCCACCTTCGCCAGAAACGGCACCACCGTCGTCACAACCGGGTCCGGAGGCGTCCGCTGCTACTCCGCAGCCGTACCCGAATCCCTCACCACCCTCTGGCTCGAACACCAGACCCGCGCCTGGGCCAACGACTCCCACCGCCTCACCATCGCGCAGACCATGTACGAACTCCGATTCGGAGACGGCACCGCAACCGACGGAACCAACCTCGACAAACTCCGCGGCATGGAAGGCCAACGCGTCAAAGCCCACTACCAACTCCTCGCCCGCCAATACAAGATCGGCCGCTTCCGCCGCTCTTACGACCCTGCATCCTGGGACAGCCAAGACCCCGTCAACCTCGCTCTCTCCTCGGCCAACACCTGCCTCTACGGCATCGTGCACGCCGCAATCACCGCACTCGGCTGCTCACCAGCCCTCGGCTTCGTCCACAGCGGCAACCAGCAAGCCTTCGTGTACGACATCGCGGACCTTTACAAAGCCGAACTCACCATCCCCCTCGCCTTCTCCCTCCACGCGTCACCCGACCCCGAAGGCGAAGCACGCCGCTCATTCCGCCACGAACTCCGCCTCTTCCAGCTGCTCCCCCGCATCGTCACCGACATCCAGCAGCTCCTCGACCCGGACCACACCTACGAATGCCCCGACCCCGAAGAACAACTGGTCGACCTGTGGGATCCGGTCACCGGCTCCGTACCCGCCGGCGTCAACCACGGGAAACCCCTGTGACCCGCCCGTTGAAAAGGCACGGCACATGTCCGCAATGATCGTCATCTCGGCCACCGCCGTCCCCGACCACCTACGCGGCGCTCTCACCCGCTGGCTCCTCGAAGTCACACCCGAGCTGTATGTCGGCACTGTCTCGGCCAAGGTCCGCGACGAACTCTGGTCAGCCGTCGCCGCCTGCACCGACGACGGCATGGCGGTTCTTGCCCACCCGGCCGACAACGAGCAGGGCTTCCAACTACGAACAGCAGGCACCCGCCGCCGCGAACCCCTCGACTTCGACTGCCTCACCCTGATCGCCTTCCAGCGAGAAAGTCAAGAAATGGCAAACCCCATCTGACGTTCCAGGTCAGAAAGGTGCTCTCCGCGCGAGCGGAGGTGAGCCGGCCCAGGAGCTCGCCGACGAGACCGAGAAGCGGTGCTCTCCGCGCGAGCGGAGGTGAGCCGCCGGCGAGGAACTCGCCTGCTGGACCGGGGCCGTGCTCTCCGCGCGAGCGGAGGTGAGCCGGGATCGGCGACTGCCACCTGGGCCGTGGAGTGGTGCTCTCCGCGCGAGCGGAGGTGAGCCGACTCCGCACACTCTCACGGTGGTCCGCACCCAGTGCTCTCCGCGCGAACCGCGAGCGGAGGTCCCGCCAGCGTTCCTACGAGGGCGTCGGGGCGTGCTCTCCGCGCGAGCCGCGAGCGGAGGTGAGCCGTAGGGGGCGGTCGTGGCGTTGCTGACCCTGGCGTGCTCTCCGCGCGAGCGGAGGTGAGCCGCTGCCGTCACTCTCCTCGCCGTACAGGAGGAAGTGCTCTCCGCGCGAGCGGAGGTGAGCCGCAGACTGAACCCGATTCCGCGCTCGCCATGTTGTGCTCTCCGCGCGAGCGGAGGTGAGCCGACCCGGCCGACCGATATGAGCTCGCCCGTGGGCGGCCTGGAAGGATGTTGCTGTGCCTGTTCCCTATCCCGAAGAGTTCCGTGATGACGTCGTGCGCGTGGCCCGCAACCGCGAGAAGGGCATCACGCTTGCGCAGATCGCGAAGGATTTCGGCGTCCATGAGATGACGCTGTCGAAGTGGCTGCGCCAGGCAGCCGTGGAGGACGGCAAGAAGCCCGGTGTCACCAGGTCCGAGTCGGCGGAGAACAGGGAGCTGAAGAAGCGGATCCGGCTGCTGGAGCAGGAGAACGAGGTCCTGCGCCGCGCGGCGGCCTACCTGTCGCAGGCGAACCGGCCAGGAAAAGGCTCTACCCGCTCGTGAGAGAGCTCGCCGCCGACACAATCCCTGTCGCGGTCGCGTGCCGGGTACTCGGGCTTGCCTGCCAGCACTACCACCGGTGGCTTCGCCGGCCGGTGACCGAGACCGAGATCACCGAGGCATACCGCGCGAACACACTGTTCGACGCCCACTGCGACGACCCCGAGTTCGGCTACCGGTTCCTCACGGACGAAGCCGAAACGGCCGGCGAGCGGATGAGTGAACGGACCGCGTGGCGGATCTGCCGGGACAACGCCTGGTGGTCAGCGTTCGGGAAGAAACGGTCGAAGAACGGCAAGCGGCCCGGGCCGCCGGTGCACGACGACCTTGTCCGGCGTGACTTCACCGCGAACGCGGTGAACGAGCTGTGGCTGACCGACATCACCGAACATGCGACCGCAGAGGGCAAGGTGTACCTGTGCGCGGTCAAGGACGCCTTCTCCGGCCGGATCGTCAGTTACTCGATCGGGAGCCGGATGCAGGCGCGGCTCCCGGTGAACGCTCTGGACTACGCAGTCGCACCGGCTGCGTAGTCCACTCCGACCGCGGCTCGCAGTTCAGGCGACATCACCGCTCTGCCCACATCCGAGGGCTGGCTCTACCTCGCCTGCTGGCTGGACCTGGCCACCCGCGAGGTCGTCGGCTACTCGATGGCCGACCACCACCGCGTCGACCTTGTCGTCGATGCGCTGAAGATGGCCGCGGGCCGGGGCCGGCTCCGGCCCGGCTGCATAGCGCATTCGGATCGCGGCAGCGAATACACGAGTATTCAATTTTGGTTTGAGATAGGCGAGTTGGGGCTCCGGCAAAGCTGCGGACGCACCGGATCCTGCTTCGGCAACGCCGCCGCGGAGAGTTTCTGGGCCCTACTCAAAGAAGAGATCGGCACTCGCATCTGGCCCGGGCCACCGCCCGCGCTGAGGTCTTCGACGTCATCGAGACCTTCTATAACCGCCGCCGCCTGCGCAAACACAAGGTCTTCGGCTACCTCACCCCGGCCGAGACCCGGCAACGGCACCAACACGACCTCGCAGCATAGGCATCGAGTGTCCAAGATCACGGGGAAGCTTCAACGCCCCGCGAGAGGAAGGCGTTGGACTCCTGCTCATGCCGGTGATGTCCCAGCATCACGCGCTGGAGCTCCTTCGTCAGCATGTGCCGGTCCAGCTCGGACTCCTCCACCAGCCGATCAAACCACCTTTCCCAGTTGGCCAGGGCCTGCTTCTGCTCCCCTCGCACTGCCCAGCCCCCGGGCTGAGGCCAGCTGATGAACCGCAGACGCACCTCGCCATAGACGGCTACGTCGACACGACCCCGGCCCCGCCACCGGCTGGGACACCGTCTGCTTCGACCTGATCCACTCCCCCGCCACGAACGTCGTCGCGCCCGATGCCCCGACACCATGTACGCCTGGCCTCCCCGCGTCGCCGACGTGCTGTTGCGCGAGGACCAGCTGGGTGACCTGCTGCGCGTCATCGCCATCGTCATCCAGCCCGACGACCCCGATGCCCCGGCCCGGCTCACCGTCGTCGACGCCCTGAAGGCCGCCCCGGCCCCCGTGATGTACGACCTCGTGCTGGAGCTTCCCTGTCGAGGGCAGCGTGTTGAGCAGTGCCGTGTCTGAGCGAGGGCGGTTTCGCCTAGCTCAACCGGACGGCGTGAACGAAGACCAGACGCCGAACCACTGCTCGGCGCCGTAGTCCTCGAACCGCTCCACCTCGGTGAACCCCAGCTTCGCTGCGAGGCGCATTGAGCGCTCGTTGGCGGTCTGGGTGCGCAAGCACCACCGACGTGCCGGGAAGCGCGTCGGTGAACCAGTTGAGCACTGCTGTGCATGCCTCGACGGCGTACCCGCGTCCCCATGCCTCTGGCAGGAACAGGTAGCCGAGCTCGGCCTCCCCGACATCTGGTCGGACGTGCCCCGGACTCTCCGCGTCGTGCCGATCGAGCTTGACCATGCCGATCATCGCTCCGTCGAGATCGATCGCGAAAAGGCCAGGCCGCCGTTCGGGTATCTCGGGCACCGCGCGCTTGAGTTCATCACGCGGTCGAGAGCTACCAAGGTAGGTATGTACCTCCGGTGAGGCGAGCAGCCCGATGAACGCCGCACGGTCTCGGGCCTCGGGCTCGCGGAGTATGAGCCGTTCGGTTCTGATCGGAGCAGGTGGCCAGGCGACGGGTCCGAGTTCAGTCATGGCGGGCAACCTAGCGCACGCCCGTGAGAGTGATCCGAGAGAGAAGGCCTGGCGGCGGGCTGGTCTCGGGGTCATTCGCCTGGGGCTGGAGGTCTGATCGGAAGGACGCGGACACGGGGTCCGGGCCCGGCTTGTTCTTCGTGCAGCCGCTGGTTCAACGTCGTGAGTGCCTGAACCAGCCCTTGGACGTCGGCGTGTAGTTGGGCGAGCTCTTCGGCGTTGGCCCGGAGGTTTGACGAGCTGCTTGCGCAGGAGGGCCTCGCTGTCCGGCAGCTTGAGCTGCTGGCGCTGGCACATGTCGTCTTGGAGGCCAGAGGTGCTGGCTACAAGCTCGCCGTGTATTGGATGTGGTGGTGGATGGTGCGTGGAGGGGCGATCCCAAGTGTGCGAACGCGCGCTGTGCTTTTCGTGCGGCACGAGAGGAGCTGATGGAGGCCATGCGTTCCGCTGTGGTGTGGGCTTGAGTCGCAGGTACGGGCGGCCGATACGTGAGTGGGCTGCTTCGTGATGCGTCTGCTTTCCGGACGCAAGTTCCGGCCGCGTCCTGGAATCAGGCCTTGCGGAGGTGCTAACGCCGTTAGCACCTCCAACAGCTAACGCGGGATTAGTTGAAATCGTGCGTTTCGTTGTCACTCAAGGCTCCTTCGCGGCAGTAAGCTGCCGCCATGTCATCTCCCAACGCAGGAGGTGAGCGGGAGAAGCTGGTCTCCAAGCTGCCCGCATCCCTCCGACAGGCTCTAAAGATCCGCGCGGCCCAGCTTTCCGTCGACGTCCAGGACGCCGTCACCGCTGGCGTGCAACTCTGGCAGTCCCAGAGTGCTCCACTCCCCCACGTTGAGACCGCAGGCGCGGAATCCTTCGGCACCTGGCTTCCCGAAGGGCTCTACGACTCCTTCAAAGGCGACTGCCGCCAGCGAGGCGTCTCCTACATCCAGGGTCTCGCCCAGGTAGTGGCTCTCTGGCTGGAGCGGAACCCAGCCGACGAGGAGACAGCCTCCGTGCGCCGGATCGTGGTGTGCAACCAGAAGGGAGGTGTCGGCAAGACCGCAGTGTCCGCTGGTACCGCCCAGGCATTCGCCGAACGCGGCAGCCGCGTCCTTCTCGTTGACTACGACCCGCAAGGCCACCTCTCGCACCAGCTCGGCCTCAAGGCCATCCCAGCCGGTCAGGAGAGCCTCGTCACTCACATGCTCAACCGTGACGAAACCAAGCAGTCCCTGATCGACCTCACCGTCGTCATAGAAGGCGCCAAGTTCGGCGACCGGCTTCGTGTCCTGCCGGCAGCCTTCGATGCGTTCCTTCTGGACTCCGGACTCACCGTCTTCCGTGGCCCCCGCCATGCCGCTCTGGAGCGAGCCCTGGCTCCCATTGAGGAGCACTTCGACGTCATCGTCGTCGACTCGCCTCCCAGCCTCGGTCTGGCCATGGACGCCGGCCTCGTGTACGGCCGACAGCGTGACGGCGAGAAGCCCGGAGCCTCAGGACTCCTCATCCCCGTCGAAGCCGAAGACACCTCCGCCCAGGCTTACGGCATGCTCATCAACCAGGTCGGATCGCTGACACGGGACTACGACATCACCGTGGACCAACTCGGACTCGTCGTGAACAAGTACGACTCCCGACGCGGTTTCATCGCCACCTCCTCACTCGACAAGTGGAAGGCGCTCGGCACCCCGCCCGTACTGTCGGTCATCCCGGACGTCAAGGAGCAGCGCGAAGCCGTTCGCATGCAACGGCCGCTCCTCGACTACGCCCCCGAGTCCGACCAGTCCCACAGCATGCGGCAGATCGTCCGAGGGCTGGCATGAAGAAATCAGACGCTCTCGGAGCATCCGCCACCTTTGATGCCGTCAGCCAGCCCATCAGCAGCCGCGCCGCATCCTTCGCCCGATACGCCGGACAAGGCGACGACCCTGCCCCGGCCCCCGGCACCGAAGTCCAGACCGCCTCACCGCGACTAGCCGTCACGCAGCTAGCTCATAACCCGTTCAATCCCAGGGAAGAGCTCAGAGCCGTTGAGGACATGGCAGACAGCCTCACCGCGCGAGGCGTCATCCAGCCCCTCACCGTCGTGACCCGTGCGGCATTCCTCAGCGCACACCCCGGACACGACACCGAACTCGGATCTGCCACGCACGTCGTCGTCGACGGAAACCGTCGCCTGGCGGGCGCAAACCTGGCAGGCCTGGATGACGTGCCCGTCCACATCGACAACTCGCTCGCGGAAAGCGCCGACACCCTTCTGGAGACGGCCCTCACAGCAGCCGTCCAGCACGAGAGCCTTGATCCGCTGGACGAGGCCAAAGCGCTGGAACGCCTCGTGGAAGTACATGGCTCGCAGCGTGCGGTCGCCCGTGCCCTTGGAAAGTCCAGTCCCTGGGTGACCCAGCGACTCGCTCTCCTGAAGCTCACCCCAGACCTTCAGCAAGCCGTCGAGGACAAGAGCCTGCCAGTCGAGGTCGCCCGCAACGTCGGACAACTACCGCCGCAACAGCAACAACGCGCAGCCGACGAAGCCCTGACCGCCCGAGCTGAACGCCAGCAGCGACGACGTGGTCGGGGTGCTAACGCCGTTAGCACCCCGACCACAAATACAGCCGCAGAGCCAGGTGCTAACGGCGTTAGCACCCCAGCTCCCAGGGAGCCGGATACCGGTACTCCCCCAGCAACGGACAAAACCGAGCAGTCCAACGAAGCGAGGTCGACGACCACCGACGTCGACCTTCCCGCACCTCGCAAGGCCATAGTGAAGATGCCGTGGCTGGACGGGGAGAAGGTTGCCGACATCGTGATCGAGAAAATGGGGGAGGAGCAGCGAGAAGTCCTCCTGCAGAGACTGATCGCAGCGCGCACGGTGTCTGGGGCGTAGCCGTAGTGCGTGAGTCGCAGATGGGCGTGGCTGAACATTCGGCCACGCCCATCTGCTGTTACCACCCGCACAGTGCACGGGCTGGTCGGAATCCGTAGGCCGATTCTCGGTCGAGACGGTGACAGGTCTTCTGGCTAGATCCCTTGAACTGTGTACAGAGCACGGTTTCCTTGGCCAGCTTTGACCCACTGGGATGGCCGCGACGTTCCTCACAGGGCGTCTGCCGCGGCACCGGGGGCTCGCCCGTTCCGCGAGGACCACTTCCCGGCGACGGCCGTCGTTCGCCGGTCTTCCGACCTCTTGTAGATCCATCGCGCCCAGTAGGCATGGCGCGTTGCCCGGTCGATCCGGCGCGAGCCGTGATGGCCGATTCGTGCTCTATCGACGCCCGCTGTCAGGTGATGGGCTGGGCGTTGTGTCGGGGATCATCGCGGCCGCTATTGCCGTTATCGGAACACTGCTCGGGGCAGTCGTTGCACACCGCTACCAGGAGAAGACCGCAGCTCTGTCCGCTCTTCGCGCCAAACGCGAGCGGAGTCACCAGCATCTCCTCGATGCATGTGCCGATTTCATTGCCTTGGCAGAGGACTATCGGCGGGCCCAGTACGACCGGTGGACAAGCCAGCATGCAGTGGAATCCGAGGCGGTTCTCGCTACCCGGGCTGAGTCGTATCGCCTCTACGTCGAAGTTCGCAGTAGTGCCTTCCGGCTCCGCCTCGTCGCCCATGGTCCGCAGGCGCAGGACCTGGCTGAGCGCGTCACTGATATCCAGGCGAAGACACGAGAGATCATCTTTGCTGAGACCAAGGCCGACATGCTCGCCCGAGGCGAGGTTGCAGAGCATGCCTGTGATGCCTTCGTGGTCCGTGCCAGAGCGGCCCTAGCCGAAATGACGTAGGCAGTGTCCCGGTATTCACCAGCGCCGCCGCGACCAGTCGCGGAGCGACAACCGGCCAGCTAGAGAGAGGGCGCTGGTCCGGCCAACGGACAGAGGCCGGATCAGGCGGACGGCTTCGCTGCCGGCCTTGTCATTGATCTGGTCCCTTGACGGGCTGCCTGCCGAGGAGACGCAACTGGGCAGAGGAGGAGATCAAGTACGCGGCATTCGGATCCGGTGCCTTCCCGTCAGAGCAGGGCCGTCAGGCGCTGAACGCTGCGGCTGCCCTCACGCCGTACGCCCAGGGGGATCAGGGCGGCGTGGGCCGGAAGGCGCACGCCACCGGTGAATGCCACCCGAGTGCCTGTGCCTTCCGGCGCCGCCGCCACGCCAAGCAGCAGGAACCGGCTCTGCAGCCAGCACCAGCCGGGCCGCTGCACGCCGCGCAGCCGTGCCCGCATCCCGTACCTGCTGCGTGCCAGCGCCTCTATGCGCTCGCCCTGCCGACGGACGACGCGCAGCCGTTCCATGTCGGGCACGACCTGTCCGAAGGCGCCCTCCAGGTCGCCCAGCAGGGCCCAGACCCGTTCGAAGGGGGCGTCCATGTGTGCCTCGCTCACGTGGGCGCCGCGAATGCCGCCGGCCAAGACGTGCAGGCGCCGCACGGGGTCGAGGTCAGTGATGGGCCAGGGCTCGTTCATGACGTCCACGCCTTCCGGAAGGTGTCGCGGGCCCGGTGCAGCCGCGACTTGACAGTGCCCGTGCGCACGCCGAGCAGGGCGGCGGCGGTGCGCTCGTCCAGCCCCTCGACGTCACGCAGCATCAGCACCGCGCGGTGCTCGGGGGAGAGCCGGTCCAGTACGTCCCTGATGTCGGCGGAGAGTTGAGGGTCGCCGCGGGCGGGAAGCGCGCTGAGATCGGCCGGTACGGTGCGGGCGGCGCGGTGCGCGGTGCGGATCGACTCCCGTACCGCGATGGCACGGACCCAGCCGTGCAGTGCGGCTGGGTCCTTCAACGTGCGCAGCGACTTGAAGACCGCCACCAGGGACTCCTGCGCAGCGTCCGCGCCCTGGCCCAGGGCTATGGACGTGCAGACGCGGACCACGTACGGGGCGAGCACGTCCAGGAGTTCGGCCATGGCGAGGGTGTCACCACGCTGGGCGGCTCGTACGAGCCGGACCGTTCGGTCATCGGATCGTTCATCAGGCACGGGCCGCATCCTTCCACCGCGCCACGCGCAGAGTGGCGACGGCCAGGACGGCGCACAGCGGGGTGTAGAGAATGAGGTTGAGCCAGTAGAAGGCGGTGCCGGTCTCCTCGGCGAACAGCCAGTAGATCCCCGCCACCGCGCGCAGCGAGAGGCCGACGGCCACGGCCGGCGTGCCGACGCGGAACAACAGCGGGCGGGGCCGGTGCGCGCGGGCGAGAACGAAGGCGGCTGCGGTGAGGAGCAGGGCGACAAGAGGAAGCAGGACCGGTGGTGTGAACGGCACGTCCGTCCCGAGAACCGCGTGGGACAGGCTCCTGTCGTCGGCCGCGGGCCATGTGGCTCCCGTCGTCCAGTACAGGTGGAGCACGGCGTCCACGGTGAGCACCGAGGCGACGAGTGCGGCGGCACGGGTCGGTGCGGGGTTGGCGGGCTGGTACGGCATGGTGCCTCCTGCGTCGGCAAAGGAATCCGTCGCCCTGTTGAGGAGCTGTCCGCGCGAAACGTTCCCTCGGAGTACGCGAATTCTTCGAGGGCATGTAAGGCGCATCCGGGGTCCCGGCTGTCGAGCAGGCTTCCTGTGCCTGGCGATCAGGCGTCAACAAGGCTGAGGCTGCCGTCACCGTTTCGCTCCCTTGGCTGCCCGGCGTTGGACGAATCGGTGGGACGACGACGCCTGTCCTGCGGGCTGCTGGCACGGCGTGCCGCTGTCCTTCTCGATGAACTGAGCCCACCTGGTTCACCCAATCCAGTCCACGCAGGCAGGCGGCGTATTGACGACTGACTTCGTTGAGGCGCGACAGCGGGGGAGCTGTTTTACGGCCGTAAAACTCAGTGAGCCTCGTCTTCGCCGCGCGGCCACTCGTCGATGCTCTGAGCTGCTTCGGCGGGCTCGAGTATGGGCTCACGAAACAGGTTCGTGTAGGCCGGCCTCGGTAGTTAGCGGGCGGGATCAATGAGGCCGTCGTACTGCGCGCAGAGCTCAGACCACCGGTCGATGATGGTCCCCAGCGGACAGAATGGCGAGCGAGGCCGGCACCGATGGGCTGGGGGTTATGGCTGCTCCTCGACCGGCATGAAGTAGTCCTCGCTGGTTGCCCGGAGACGATCTGTGCTCATTGCCGTGCTGCCCGTCTTCAGATCGTCGGCCAAGAGCTGTGTCAGGTCCGCGGGGAAGTGGTGGTTCGCCATCGGCGGCGAACTGGGCGTTGAAGTGGTCACGAATGCGGTCGATGGCGAGTTCCGGGTCTGTCAATCGAACGGTGTATCAGGGGTGTTTGGGGTTACTGACGGGGTGCGGAGAGGCGGCGGTCGAAGGTGATGTCGAAGGCGTTCAGCGCGGTCTTCCAGCGCAGGGTCCAGCGGGTTTGCCCCTTGCCGGTGGGGTCGAGGGACATGATCGCCATGTAGACGCATTTCAGGGCGGCCTGCTCGTTGGGGAAGTGGCCGCGGGCCTTGACCGCCCGCCGGATCCGGGCATTCACCGATTCGATCGCGTTGGTCGTGCAGACGATGCGGCGGATCTCGGTGTCGAATCGGAGGAACGGGGTGAACTCCTCCCAGGCGTTCTCCCAGAGTCTGACGATCGCCGGATACTTCCTGCCCCACGTGTCGGCGAGCTCGGCGAATCGTTCGAGCGCGGCCTCCTCGGTCGGCGCCGTACAGACCGGCTTGAGAGCCCTGGCGATCTTGTCCCAGTCCTGGCGGGCGGCATATCGGAAGGAGTTCCGCAGCAGGTGGACCACGCAGGTCTGCACGATCGTCCTCGGCCAGACGGTCTCGACCGCGTCGGGCAGGCCCTTCAGCCCGTCGCAGACGAGCATGAGGACGTCGTTGACGCCGCGGTTCTTGATCTCGGTGAGGATGTGCATCCAGTGCTTGGCGCCCTCGCCGCCGTCCCCGGCCCACAAGCCGAGGATCTCGCGCCGGCCCTCGACGGTGACGGCCAGGGCCACGTAGATCGGCCTGTTGGCGACGGCGCCGTCGCGGATCTTCACGTGGATGGCGTCGATGAACACGACCGGACAGACCGGGTCGAGCGGGCGGTTCTGCCATTCGGCCATGCCCTCGAGGACCTTGTCGGTGATCGTGGAGATCGTCTGGCGGGAGACGTCGGCGCCATGGACCTCCGCGAGGTGGGCCTGGACCTCGCCCGTGGTCAGGCCCTTCGCCGACAGGGAGATGACCATCTCGTCCACCCCGGACAGGCGCTTCTGCCGCTTCTTGACGATCTTCGGCTCGAACGCCCCGTCCCGGTCGCGAGGGACGGATATCTCCACCGGACCGACGTCCGTCAGCACGGTCTTCGTCCGGGTGCCGTTGCGGGAGTTCCCGCCGTTCTTCCCGGCCGGATCGTGCTTGTCATAGCCGAGATGGTCGGTGATCTCGCCCTCCAGGGCGGACTCCAGCAGCCGCTTCGTCAGCTGCTGGAGCAGTCCGCCCTCGCCGGTCAGCTGCAGTCCCTCGGCCTGAGCTCGGGAGACCAGCTCGTCGATCAGCCGGTCATCCACCACCCTCGCCGGCTGCGGCTCTACCGCCTCGCTTATCTGGGCCTCGGCCACGTTCTCACTGGTCATCGATGCATCCTCCATGATCGGGAGTTACACCGAACGATTTACAGTCCCGCACTCGATGACCGTTGAGAGGAGTCACCACCGTGCAGGTCGATTTGATGTGATGGGTCGACCTCAGATCCCCTCACTCGGTGGCCCGTGCATCGTATGCAGCCAGCGTGTCTCGAGAGACCCTGATGGGGGCAAGTGCTACGTGGCGCAGGGGATGAGCGAGCAGCCGTGTGCGGTACTCATGGGGCAAGGCGGTCTCGTTCCGCTCTATCGGGCCCTCTGTCGGGCAGGTACATCTTTGTCGCAGTCGGACCTCCGGAACTGTGTCCGCCATCCTGTCGACGAGTGTCTGTTCCAGTTTGGTCGCTTCCGGCGATCTTTGGCAGAGCGTTGTTCTTGTCGATGTGGCCGATGAGCGGCTTGTTCCTTGGCGGATCAAATCGGAGGGCAGCTCCGGAACTTCGTCAGGAGCGATCCTAAGGTTGGGCCTTGAAATGCAGTCGGTCGGCATCCAGCGTCATTGGCATTCTGAGAGATACCTGACACAGCCCTCGCGAGCGTAGACACCCGCTTTGCGGGCTCACACGGCGGACGGCCATCCGGCTTCGACAAGGAGCGGTACAAGAAGCGGAACACTGTCGAACGCGGGCCGAGCTGCTGCTCGACGCCGGGTACGGCGACGAGGCGATGACGGAGGCGAGAGAAGGCGCGGCGGGCCGAGGTACAGCCTACGTACGGTGGAGGCTGCGGGGCGCCGATCGGCAGCAGGCGAGGGGAGGCCGCGAGCCGCGGGACGGCAGACGAGTGCAGTGCTGGGTACAGCTGATGCGGCACCAGATCCCCCGGGGCGGCGGAGAGAGGTCTGTCCGTGACCTTGCCCACGAGTTCAGCTCCATCGCCCGCGAACGCCGAGGCCAGGGCCTCACGAGCGGATTCCGGTAGCTGGTAGAAGGCAGGCTCGTTCCGGTCCGCCGCGCTTCGCGATCACTATTCGCTGACGATCCCCCGACGTACACCGCAGAGCACACGGCTCGGGTCACCCTTCGTGAGAGTGTGGCCTGATGCTGCAGATGCAGGAGGGGGAGGACGGTCATGCATAGGAGCGCACCGCTTCAGCTGACACGCACCCACCGGATACTCATCGGTCTCGTGGTCGCCGGAGCGGTGCTCATCGCCGCGATCGGGTTCGCGGGTTCGTACGCGGCGGTGCGCGAACTCGCCCTCCAGAAGGGCTTCGGGGACTTCTCACTGGTCTTCCCGATCGGCATCGACGCGGGCATCTGTGTCCTGCTCGCCCTGGACCTGCTGCTGACCTGGCTGCGCATCCCGTTCCCGCTGCTGCGCCAGACCGCCTGGCTTCTGACCGCCGCGACGATCGCCTTCAACGGCGCCGCGGCCTGGCCCGACCCGCTCGGCGTCGGCATGCACGCCGTCATCCCGGTGCTGTTCGTGGTCTCCGTCGAGGCCGCCCGCCACGCGGTGGGCCGGATCGCCGACATCACGGCCGACAAGCACATGGAGGGCGTCCGCCTCACCCGCTGGCTGCTCTCCCCCGTCCCCACGTTCAAGCTGTGGCGCCGCATGAAGCTCTGGGAGCTCCGCAGTTACGAGCAGGTCATCAAGCTCGAACAGGACCGGCTGATCTACCAGGCCCGCCTCCAGGCCCGCTTCGGCCGCAACTGGCGCCGCAAAGCCCCCGTCGAGTCCCTGATGCCGCTGCGCCTGGCGAAGTACGGCGTCCCGCTCGCCGAGACCGCCCCGGCCGGCCTCGCCGCCGCGGGCATCGAACCCGCCCTGCTCCCCCCGGCCCCCGCCCCGGCCCAGGCCGCTCAGGTCCCGAAACAGGGGCAGAGTCCCGCCCTTGAGGCCCCTGCCACACAAGAGCTGGAATTCGCACAGCTGCGTGCCGGAGAACCGAAACCGTCATCCCAGGTGCCTTCAGTAGCCGCTGTACGGCCGCACGAGCCAACACCGGACGATGCCAGGGCCGGCGGACGTCTCGCGGACGCCTACCGGGCCTGGATCGGCGCCTACGGTTCCGAGCCGACGAGTGCGCAGTTCGCACTCTGGCTCCAGGACAGGTACGGCATCGCCACAGCAGCCGGTGACCCGCTGTCCGACGAGCAGCTCTGGCCGCTGCTGCAGGTGCTCAAGCAGCGCGGCGCGCCTGCACACGATAGCGGGTCCGGCCCCGGTGCTTCCCAGGACGCATCCGAAGAAGAGACATGGACCGACTACTTCTACAACGCCTGGCTCACGTACGCGGCGGAACGAGGCTCGTACCCCGATGCCGACGCCCTCGCTGAGTACGTATACCAGCGCGACGGCATTCTGGGAGCCACCGGGCAGCCCATCACCGCAGACGCATTGCGTGACTACGTCGCCTGGTTCCAGGCGCAGGACCAGGACGACGGCGGGAGTGAGTCTGCTCCGCAACGCCAGGCTCAGTACAACGGCGACGTCGACTCGGAGGCCGATCCGGCACGGGCGGCAGCGGACCAGACCGTCGAGACGGCCCCCGATCACGAGGGTGAGGAGAGCGACGATCAGGGCTCTCTCCCGAGCGGACCCGATGACGACCCGGAGGAGCAGCTCGGTGCACCGCCACGGTTCGCCGCTGGCCAGCAGGATCAAACGCGGCCGACGGAACAGCGAGCCGTACACGCGTCCGGGCGGGGGAGTAGCGGCCGCAGCGTCGTCCAGGTGCGAGTCCCGAAGCCCCGTGATGAGGGCGAGCCCGACGCCGAGGAGTCGGCCCCGGACATCCGTGAGAGCGAGGTCGAGCAGGAGGCCGAGCAGCAGGACGGCTCTCACCTGACGGGCCCGGCACGGGTGGAATTCCACTACCGACAGTTGTCACCGGAGGAGCAGCAGCTTTCGGCGAAGGCTCTTGCTCCAGTCCTGGCGGAGCGCTGCGGCTACCAAGAGGGCACGGTGCGGAAGTACCTCGGGCCGATCAAGCGGGCCGCCGGTGTGTGACGTTCCACCGCTGTGGAATGCGGGCGAGCTGCCCGGAGCGCTGCACGGGGGTGGGGGTGGAATCCACGGATTCCACCCCCACCCCCGTCTGCTGTCCCGGCCCCGCAGGCGCATCCGAGGCCACTGCTTTCCGGCATTGGAGCAGCGGGTGTGCGGCCGGGAAGCGCTGGAGTGAGGCCCGGCGTCGACTCAGGGGGTGGAACGCTGTGACCTGCGATTTTCCAGTGTGGGTCAGCATTTGGGTCATACCCCGCTCGCGTCCTTCGCGCTGCTGTCGCTGCTCGTCGAGAGGGCGGGCGGTGCTGTCGGCAGGCTGCGGCCAGGAGTGGGGGACAGGTCGTTCTGTGTGGGAGCGGCCAGGTGGAAAACGGGCACGGCGTCGCTGCGACGGGCGCGGTCGGGGGGTGGAATCTTCCACGTTCCTCGTGGCCTTGCGGTCGGCGCGGTGGCTGGGTTGGTGAGCGGGTTTTCCACCCTGCTGCGGGAGCCTTCGGCGGTCGGGGATCCGGGCGGCGAGGGGTGGAACGTAGCCGCGTCTCCGGTTGTGCTGTGTGACGGTCTGTCATTGTGCCGGGCACTCGTGGCCGGCGCTGCAGGCGTGGCCGGCGCTGCGGGCGTGGCTGGCGCTGCGGGCGTGGCGGGCGTGGCGGGCCGCTCAGGGCGGGCGCCGGCAGAGGTGGCCGCCCGGCAGGAGGCTGGTCTCCCGGATGTGGCCGAGGCGGTTCTGGGCCATTCAGTGGCAGCGGGTGCCGCGTCAGGGTGGCGGGCGGTCTCCTCTCCACGACGGCCAAACTTTCAGTGAAACTTGAAGTGTGGTTGTGGGTGTGTCACCCTCGCCCCATGAGCGAACCGGATTTTGCCGCACTGCGGAAGCGAGTCGAGAAGGCGGAGAAGGTTGCCGACGGCTACAGGACCGAGCTGTACGAAGCTGCCGTCACTGAAGCCATGAAATCGACTGTGTACGGCCACGTCTCTGCCGTTGCCCGGGAGTCAGGCATCAACGTTCAGCACCTTCGTGACCTCATCGACAAGGTCGACCCCGGATGGCTCGCCAAAGCGTCCGAGGAACGCCAGGCAGCCAAGTCCAAGCGCAAGGAAACGGCGTGACGTGACATAAGCGCAGCCCCGGCCGGACCCTACGGCCCTTGCTGCGCACAGTCATATGCTGGCATGCGCTGACCTGCTGTTTTCCAACTGGGTCAGCATTTGGGTCAGCGCGTTTTCCCTGTATCTGGCCGATGCGCCGAAGGCTCTGCACTTCGCTCGGAGGTGCAGAGCCTTCGGCGTTCACCGGCACCCGAGCAGCCTCGGGTGAGGCATCCCTCGGCCGTCCCCGCGCAGGGGTAGCCGACGGTCCGGCCTGCGGCCGGCTACAGCAGGCGGAGGATCTGCTCGGTCTCCTCGTCCATGGAGGAGCCCAGCTCCAGGAGGAGTTCGTCGAGCTGGCGGACCGACGATTCGAGCGCGGCTTCTTCACCGAGCAGTGACAGCGCCCGGAACTTGTGGCGCCACAGGCATTCCATTTCCCGCGCGACGTCAAGGCCGCGGGTCGCTGCCCAGAGGGCGTTGCGTGCGTCCCCGCGGGCGAGGTACCGCTCCGCGAGGTCGTCGGCCGTGTCCACGATTGAGGAGATCATTTCCTGGGCCAGGGATTCCGCCCACGCGTACCGGCGGGACGGGATGCCGGAGAACGGCCGGCCGTGGACGAGTTCCAGCGCCTGGCGCAGCAGTTGCTCGCCGGCCGGGCCGTCGGTGGTTCGGCCGGAGTGGGCCAGCTGCTGGAAGCGGTCCCAGTCGCAGTCGACACCGGCCAGCCGGTAGAGCTTGTCGGGCTGGGTGCTCACGTGGGGGAGGTGCTTGTTGCCCTGTGTGTCGGCGCCCAGCCATCTGCGGACGTCTCCGAGGCGGGTGTTGCGTGTGTCGCGGGTGACGATTCCGCCGGGTGCGAGGACCTCGTCGAGCTGGTGGTGGTTCGCCCCGGGGTGAAGGGCCAGCCAGGCCGTCATTTCCAGCGCGAGGGTGCGCCGGTTGGACTTGATGGTGCCGTGGGCGCCGAGGAGATCGACTGTCCCGAGGACCTGCACCAGCGGGCGGTCCGGGCTGATGCTGGCGGCACCGGCTCCGGTGGGCTGCTCGGGAAGAGGGACGGCCGCGTCGTGGGCGGGTGTGGCCTCTTCCGGGCCGGCGGGTGCGGGGATCCGGGAGCTGACCCGGGGGGCGGGGCTGGACAGCGACGGCAGGACGGGAGTTCCGGGGGACGGCGATGCGGTGGGCAGCGGCTCCGGGCCGGCCGGCGGGGCGGCACGGTCTTCCTCGTCGTCGGTGCCCTCGTCCTCCAGATCGGCGAACGCGGCCATCAGCCCCGGCTTGCTCACCGGCTCGGCAGCCTCACGTGCGGAAGGTGCCCCTGTCTCCGCAATGGCAACGGGGGAGGGCTGCTGACTCTCCACGGACTCCGCGGCCGTGGCTGGCTCCTGTACAGGGGCGGGGACGTCGCCGGGTGCGTCCGCGGTGAGCGCGACATCCAGGATGCTGGCGTACTCGGCATCGGAACACACCGACAACGCGACGCTGACCGCGGTGCCCGGAACGGTGACATAGGGCAGATCGGTGTCCACCGACCACGCTCCGCCCGCTGCTTCCGGTACGGCGGTGCTGCTCGTGACCACGGCCACCGCCGACCGAGGCTGCTGCCCCAGCACTTCCCACAGCACATCCCGGGTTCCCTCGGGTGCCGGGCAGGAATCCAGGTCCGCGACGACGACCAGCGGCCACAGCCCGCCCATCTCCGCCACCGAAAGATCCGGCGCCCCGCCGGCCCCGTCACCGAGCCCGTCCAGGGCCTGCTGCTGCTCCGCGTGATGGGCCTGCAGGACCTGTACCGCGTCGGCCAGGTCCGGATACGGAGTGACCCGGTCGCTGTCCAGCATCGCCAGTCCGGGAGCGGTGTCCTCTCCAGCGACCGCGATGTCGAGCTGCTCGGCGAGCGGTGAGAGCGCGAGCGTCAGCGCGAGGGTCCGCAGGACCTCGCCGCGCAGCCGGCCGGTGAGGTGGAGCGCGCCGGTGTGCTCCAGGTCGACGAGCACGATCGCGCCCTGGTCGTCCTCGCCCAGCGCGATCAGCCCCGGATAGGGCGGGTCGACTTCCCGGCTTTCCTGCGGGGGCAGCAGTTCACCGGAGTCCGCCGGGCACCACCACACCGCGCTCTGCGACGGATCGGTGGTGAACGGGGCGACCGCCGGGGCGGGCGCGTCCAGGTGCAGCCGGACCCCCTCGGTGCCGAGCTGCACCGCGGCCAGGGCGGGAAGCTGTCGGCCCTCCTCGGCAAGGGTTGCCGCCGCCGTACGCAGCGCCCGGTCCAGCACGGTCAGCTCCTCGCCGGCGTCCGCGCTGCGCAGCGCGATTTCCGTGAGGGCGGTCTGGCCGGAGGGCATCGGGATGCGGTGGCCGCGGCGTCGGCGGCGCTGTTGCAGGATTCGCCGGGTGGCCAGGGTGCCCACGAGTCCAGCGGCCAGAACTCCGGTGGCTCCCAGGCCGACCATGCCCGCCCGCATCCCGGTCGTCGTCTGTCCGTCCTCGGCGGCGGTGGCTTCCGGCGCCGGTTTGCCGGGCGCCGACGTCTTCGCGGCGGGGGAGGGCGTCACCGTGGCAGACGGGTCCGCCGTCCGGCTCTGGCTGGGGGAAGGGGTGGCGGGCGCCGACGGCTCGGCATCCGGGGCCGGTTGCGTCGGCGGTGCAGGGTCCTTCTCGGCCGGCTTCGATGATTCGTGCTCCTCCCGTGCGGGCGGCTTGTCTGCAGAATCGGAGCCGCGGCCGGGCAGAGCGATCTCCTGACCCGGATAGATCCGGTCGGGATCGTCGAAGACCCGCCCGTTCGGCTGCTCCTTGCCCTTGTTTGCCTCGTACAGGTCGGGCCACCGGTCCCCGTCACCGAGCTGCTCGTCGGCGATCTTTGACAGGTAGTCGCCCGGCCGGACGGTGTACGACTTCTGGGAGTCCACGGCCTCGTTCCGTGCGTCGGGCGAGGCCTTCGCCGCCTTGGTGGCGGTGCGGGAGCCGGGGCCGGTCTCGGCCGTGGCGGGAGGCCGGGCATCGGTGGGCAGCGTGATGACCGCGCCTTTGGGCAGGTACTGGTCGCCGGCGGCGAGTTCGGGGATGCCGGGGTTGAGAGCTGCGATGTCCTTCCACCGGGGCCCGCTGCCCAGATACGTCTCGGCGAGCTCCCACGGTGACTCCGTGGTGGAGGTGACGGTGTGCCGCAGCCCGGCCTGGTCGGTCCGCGTGGTGTCGTGCTTCGCCGATGGGTTGCCGGTGTCCTGCCCGACGGTGTGGGTCGCGGTCGCGGCGACCGCAGGAGTGACCGTGGCCGCGGAAGCGGCGGTCGGGGCGAGCAGCACGATGCCGCCGATCAGGAAACTGGCGAGGGACTGCATCCCGCCCAGGCCCCGGATGCGGGGGGCGGAGCGGCGGCGCAGCACGGCCACGAGCTCCACCAGGACGGAGAATGCGAACGCCGCCCATGCGACCCAGCCGATGCAGGTCAGGACGACGAGGAACAGTGACCCGTCGTCCTGCTGGGTCAGCAGGTCCAGGCCGCCGGAGAGTTCGGTCGGCTGGTGGCCCACCCTGAGCAGCAGGTACGGCACGCCGCCGACCAGGGCCACCAGTAGGGCCAGGCCGAGCAGCGCCCGCAACAGGGCGGCGACGGCGCGCAGCGGGGCGGGGATGCGGTGGGCCATGTCGGCTCAGCCTCCGGAGGCTTGGGTCTGCAGGTGGGCTTTCGCGGTGCCGGTCACGTTGATCGTTCCTACGCCGACGAACTGTGCGAAGTAGGTGTCGTAGGTGTCGTGGACGGTGACGGTGAGGCTCTGTCCGCCGTCGGTGACCTGCACGTCGCCCTGGATGCCGGCGGCGGTGAGGTAGTCCTGGACAGCCCCGATGGCGGCGTCGGGGTCGATCGTGATGGCGGTGCCCTCGATGGCCTGTGCGGGGTCGAGTTGCTGGCCGGCGGTGCGGGCGGCTTCCTGGGCGAGCGAGGTCGCGCGGTTGCCGGCGTTCAGTGCGCCGCCTCCGTCGACGAGCAGCCCCATCACCATCAGGATGGCGAGCGAGGCCAGGGCGAAGAACAGGGACATCGATCCCCGGTCGCGGGCAGCCGGTGCCGCGCGCCGCCGGTCCACGAAGCGGCGGAGTTTGGCGTTCATTGGCGTCCCCGGTAGGTGTCGATGGGGCTGGTCCACGACGCGGTCAGCGTCTTGGCGCCGGGCAGGCCCGGCAGCCCGATGTCGGAGAGATTGGCCGTGCAGGCGACCGTGGCCGTCACATTCGCTTCTACCCCGATGTCTAGGGCGTAGCCGGCGGTGTCGACCACGACGCTGGAGGCCCGGCACGTGATGCCCTCGCCCTGGAGGCTGCGGGCTGCTGCGGCCTGGGCCTGGGACTGGGCGCTCCCGGCGTCGCGTTCCAGTGACGCGGCGCGGGCGGCGGCGCGGGCCGCGGAGTCGACGGCGCCGTCGGCGTCCGTCACCCGCCCGAACGCGATCATGAGCAGGAGCAGGGCGATCATCACGGGTGCCAGGACCGCGGTCTCCACCGCGTAGGAGCCCCGGTCACGGCGCAGCCCCCGCGCCAGCCGCTGCATATAGGTGCTGGTGCGGGCCTTCACGGGGTGGTCCAGCGCTCGACCGGCGCAGCGGCGTGCTGGACGACGTCCAGCGTCAGGCCAGGAACCAGCGTGGCGACGCTGCCGCGCACGGTGATCCGGATCTCCTGCGCGCTGCTGCCGGCCGATGACACGCTCGCACCCCGGACGCTTCCGCCGAAACGGCCCAGGAAGACCTGTGCCTGGGCGACGCCGTCGCCTTCGCCGGCGCCGAACTGCCGCCCGGCCTCCACGCCCTGGCGGGCGGCGGACTGGGCGACCTTGCGTGCGTGGAAGTACAAGCCGACCTGGAGACCGGTGAAGACCAGAGCGAGCACGACGATGGCCAGAACCGCGAACTCCACGCTTCCGAAACCGCGATCGCCCCGCAGCCGTCGGCGAAAGCGCGCCACTGCACGCATTCTCGGGGTCACTATCGCTCCGCCGCCGGGGCCGCCGCACATGCGACTGGGACGGCCGAAGGGGATCGCGGGACTCGGGTCACTGACGGCTTCTTCCTCTTCGACGTGATGGCAGGGATGTGGGGGGCTTGGTCAGCCGCCGTTGATGATGCCGATCTTCTCCGCGAGCTTGGTGCGGATCGCCAGCACCAGCAGGCCGGCGCCGACCAGCAGCGCACCGGCGATCAGTGCCAGTTCGGTGCTGGTCTGTCCGGCTTCCTTGCCGGCTCTCAGCGCTTCGTACCGGCCGCGGATCCATACGGTCAGGGTCTGGATGTCCATGAGCGTTCTTCTTTCAGCTTCCGAGGATGGTGATCGTGACGGGGATCATCACGAAGGTGAGCATGAGGATGACGCCGAAGGTGACCGGCAGGATCATCGCTGCGCTTGCCGCGTTGGCCTGCGCTTTCGCGTCCGACAGCAGCGCGATGCGCAGCTGTCGGGCCTGGGCCTGCAGGGTGGTGTAGACGGCCGCGCCGTCACCGGCAAGGGCGAGGGTGTCGGCGGGGCGGGTCAGTTCGGGGATGTCGAGTTCGTCGCCGAGCTGCTTGAGGGCGTCCCAGACGGTGACGCCGGCGAGGTCGGCCTGGTGGAAGACCTGCCGCATGCGCACGAAGATGAAGCCGTCGCCGACCTCCGCGGTCTGGGTCAGGGCCTGGGCCGCGCCGGAGTTGGCGATGCGGGCCAGCGCGACGCGCTCCAGGTAGGAGGCGGCGGCGTGGCGGACGATGAGGCGGGCGGCTGCCGCGTCGCGGGCGACTTCCTTGCCGGGCCAGAACCAGAACAGGGCGGCCAGGGCGAGGGAGACGGCTGCGGGGACCGCGAACGGGAAGGCCGCGCCGGCTGCGGCGAGGAGAGCTTGGAGGAGCTGTGGAAGCACCAGGCCGTACAGGGCGAACAGGAACCTCTTGCCGAGGTGCTCGGCCGGACTGATCCTCAGCAGGTTCAGGTCCTTGACGGGCAGCGTGATGCGCCCGCCGAACTCGTCGAGCAGCCTGGTGCCGACGCGTTCGGGCAGTGTGTTCGTGGATGTGGGCGCCGTGGTCGGCAGGAGGGGGCTGCTGGTCTTGGAGACGTCCAGACGGTCCAGCACGGAGGCGAGGTCGCGGCGGGCGGGCATGGCGGCGCGGACGGCCAGGCCGATCAGGGCACCGGCAGCTGCTGCGGGAAGTACGGCTTCCATGGGGATCATCGGGCGCCTCCCGCGGTGGTGGTGAGCTGTGCGGTGGTGGCCGGGAGAGGGGCGATCAGCCGGGGATCGGGTTGGGTCCGTGCGATCTTCCGCAGCCACCGCAGGGTGTAGGCGAAGAGGCCGCCGAGGGCGGCGAGGACGATCTGCCCGACCGGGGACTGATACCAGCCGGACCAGGCGTCGTTGAGCATGCAGCCGACCACGACGATGCAGATGACGACGGAGACCATGCGCGAGCTCTTGCGGACCTTCGCCCGGTCGGCCTCGATGTCGCGGGCGTCGGCGGCCTGCTGATGGATCGTGACCGCCAGGGCTTCCAGTGCGTCGGACAGTCCGGGGCCCTTGTAGACGGCGTGGGACTGGAAGAGCAGGACGACGTGGTCGGACACGCCGTCGGCGAGCTCGTCGGCGAACAGCGCGAAGGCGTCGTGCGCCTCCATTCCGGTGCGCAGCCGTTCGGCCAGGGCCCGCACGTTCGGGGCGATCGGTGCGGGTGCGGCCTTCGCGGACGCCCGGATCGTCTGGGGGAGGCTGATGCCGGCCTGGTGGACACCGGCGAGATGGTTGAGCCACTGGCCGAGCGCCTCCAGGCGCTCGATCCGCTGAGTCGCCGCGGTGCCCGGGTTGAGGACGTAGGGCAGGCCGAGGACGGCCGCGCCGGCGAGGAGGCCGTGGACGGGCCAGCCGGTCCAGGCCCACACGACCAGCGCGACGATGCCCGCCGTGGTGAGCAGGTGGCGCCAGCGCCGTTGCCACTTCTCCGGCAGCTCGGCCCTTGCACGCTGGATGCGGCCGGTCATACGGGAGGTGGGCTTGGCCGCGTCGGGGACGCGGCCCCGGACCTCACGGACGGCCGCGAAGACGGCGAGCAGGGTGAGCACGGCGCAGCAGGCCGCGACGAGTGCGAGCTGAGAGGTGCTCATCGCGCCCCCACCGTCTGCAGCGGCCCGAGCCACGCACCGTACGGGTTCTCGGTCAGCCACTGCCGATTGAACAGGCCGGTGCGCTCCAGGTCGCCGATGAAGGTCGGCGTGTGCCTGTACACGGCGCGGGGCTCGCCGCCCTGAGGCGCGAAGAGCTCGGTGGTGACGGGCCGGCCGCCCTCGCCGACGACGTCGTGGACCTCGTAGATGCTGCTCACGAACCGGTGCTTCTTGCCGCCGATCGCTGTCTCGTCCAGGTAGGTGAGGTAGACGACGACGTCGATCGAGGCGGCGATGAGGTGGTGGGCGGCCTCGGTCTGCATGCCGGCTTCGGTGCACAGCTGGACCAGGCGGCTGATGATGGCGTGCGGCCGGCGGACGTGGAGCGTGCACATGGAGCCGGAGCCGCCGGAGGACATGGCGTTCAGCATCGGCACGATTTCCGTGGAGCGGACCTCGCCGACGATGACCCGGGTCGCGTTGTAGCGCAGCGCGGTGGTGAACATGTCGGAGATGGTGACCTCGCCGGCCCGGTCGCCGCCGCGGATCTCGCCGTTGGACTGCCTGGCCTCGAATGCGAACGTCACCGGTCCCGGTTTCGGGCCGGGCTCGTCCAGGTAGAGCTCGCGGTCGGATTCCAGGGTGACCAGCCGCTCGGCGGCCGGGATTTCACGGCCGAGCGCGCGCAGCAGCGACGTCTTGCCCGCGCCCATGTCGCCGACGACCAGGATGTTCATCTTGGCGTGGACGCACGCGGTCAGGAACCGTTCCAGGATCGGGTTGATCGAGCCCCACTGAACGAGTTCGGCGATGCCGTGCTGCCGGATGCGGTGGCGCCGGATGACGACCGACGGGCGGGTGGTGAGCACCGAGGCGGTCACACGGGAGCCCTCGGGCATCCGGAAGCCGACCATGGGGTTGGCCTGGGTCAGTGACCGCTCGCCGTGCCCGGACAGACGGGCCATGCGGTTGACCCAGGCGATCAGCTCTTCGTGACTGTCGGCGACCTTCTCGATCGTGCGGCGCGGCCGGTCGTAATACTCGACATGGGCGCGCAGCCCGTCGACCATCACATCCTCGACGCCCTCCTCATCGAGGAGGGACTGCAGCCTGCCACCGCGGTACATGGAATCGAAGACCGCGGTGCCGATCGCGCTCTCCTGCTCGGCGGTCAGCGGCGTGTTGCCGTGGGCGTGCTTGGTCGACCAGTCCGCGACCGCGGTGGTCACCAGGGCCCGCGCGAGAGCCCGCCGGTCCGGTTCCTCCAGGTGCTTGTCGGGGTCCTGCTCACTGAGCGCCTTGGACACCTCGCCCTGCAATGCCTCGATCACCTCCCAGCCCACCGGGAGCTCGCCGGGCAGCCCGGCCAGACGCGGCACAGCGGCCGGCCCCGTACTCGTCACCGGGGGAGCGGCAGGTTCCTGCGACAGGTGGGCGGGCGCCGGCGGGCGGCGCTGACCGAGATGCCCGGACAGCAACGATGCGAGCTCCTGACGGCCCATCGGCTCCGGATGCCCGTTGGCACCGGGGCGCTGGTGGATGTCAGCCACGGGCTCCTCCGCGCTGCTCGGCCAGGCGCTGCAGCACACCGGCCATCTGCGGGTTCGCGGGCCGGGCCGGGTACTCCTGCTGGATCCGCCGGCGCGAGGTGGCCGCCTCGAACTGCTCGGTCGCCGTACGCGCGTGCCGGAGCAGGGGACTGCGGGCGTAGCCGCGGGGAGGCCGGCCCCCGGTGGTGAGGTACTGGGCGGTGTCCGTGTCCCAGGGCAGGGCACCGAGCACCGGCACCCCCTTGAGCGCGTCGCTGACCTGATGGGCCCGGTAGGTACCGCCCTCGATGAGCAGCAGACCCAGGGCGTCGGCCCCCGATCCCCGTTCCTGCAGCTCGGTGCGCAACGGGTCGATGACGTGCCGGGCCAGGGTGAGGGACTGCTCGGTGCCGCGGACCACGAGCAGGACCAGGTCGGCCCGGTGAAGCAGCGGAGCCGGAGTCAAAACGGGGTGGAGGTGCCCGGACTCCAGCGCGAGACGCCCGGCATCTACGAACACGTCGTACCCGGCCTCACCGGCCAGGACGTGCAGCACGTCCGACAGGGCCGGCCACGTCCGGCCCAGCGCCGCAGCCTGGGCGGGATCGGTCAGGCCGGGCAGCAGCTTTCGGTGCCCGCCCTCGTCCAGCGGCCACAGGTGATTGGCGAACGCGTTCGCGAGCGCATCCGGGCCCGTCCGTTCCGCGGCGGCGAGGTGGTAGAGGCCGAACCCCGCGGTAGCACGCCCGTCCAAGAGCCCGGCACGGATCGTGCCGCCCGCCGGGTCGCACTCGGCGAGCAGCGACGGGCGCTTCGAGGCCAGAGTCAGGGCGAGCGCCGAGGCGGTCACCCCGCAGGACTTGGCGGAGACAAGAGCGGTCACGGGCATGTCAGTTGCTCCGCGGTTCGCGGACCAGGGCGATCCGCCCCGTCGAAGCCCGGGTCGCCAGCAGCGGCCCGTCCGTGGGGGACACCGCGAGGTTGACCACGACCGTGCCCGAGGCGTCCGGGCGGGACACGGAGACCACGACACCGTTGACCGACGACGGCGGCGCCTCGGCACCCTTGGCGTCGGTCTGCTCCCCCTGGGCCGGGGTGGTGACGGCGAGCACCTTGTCACCGGGGGCCAGGGCCCCGGCGGGGGCCTGGCCCCGCTTGACCTGCACACCCACCTGCTGCTTGTCGTCGCCCAGCCCGGTGCCCGCGGACAGCTGCGACGCCGTCAGCAGCCCGCCCTTGCGCAGGTCGACGGCAGGACGCTTCCCGACCATGCCGGCCCGGTCCGAAGCGGGGACCGGGCTCAGGTGCGCGTCGGCCGACACCTCCGCCACGACGAGATCGCCATCCGTCAGTGCCTGCCCTGCCGGAACGTCACGGGCAACGGCGAGGACCCGGGTGCGGTCGCCGGCAGACGTGACCGCCGCAGCCGCACCGAGCCCGGCGACGGCCGCCAGGACGACGCAGAGCGCGGCCACCGACCAGCGGCGCTCCCGCTTGACCGGGGCCGTCGTGGTGATGGGGATGTCGGGGCGGGCCGGGCCGGCGGCGCGGGGCGCCGGCGGCACGGCAACGGGGGACTCCATGCGGTGCTGCCTCTCGGGAAATTCTGCAAAGAAGAGAAAGAAGAGAAGAACGGTGTCAGTTGAGGACCTGGACCTCTGCCACGGTGATATCGGCGGCGCTGGCGCGGGTCTCGGTGAGCTGGCCGGTCTCCCCGCCGCCCGCCCAGTCGATCGTCCAGGTCGACGTCGCGGTCACGTGGTACTTGCCGGACTCCTGGGTGGAAGAGGGCTGGGTGTAGCGGTGGCCACAGTCCGGGGACGGCTTCTTGCCGTACTCCGCCCGGTACGGCGTGCCCGCGGTCGTGCAAGTGACGGTCGAGCCGTCCCCCATCGTCCACACGATCCTGCTGACCTTCGCGGTCGCCGTGACCGTCACCGAACCGGCCGTCGCCGAAGCCACATTCGGCCCGTACGTCTCCGCACCCTTCGCAGTCCACATGTAGACCGGCATACCGACCACACCCTTGCCGCCCGGCTTCGGCGTGATACCGATCCGCGGACCCCTCAGCAGCATCTTGTCCACGGCCTGCTGCGCCACGACGGCCGGATCAACCTGCGCCGCAGGGGGATCGGCCGCCCACACCAACTGAGTAATAGCGGCATCGGTCTTCCCAGGGGCACAGGTCTTCTCATAGATCGCGCCGTCGCCCGGTTCGCGTCCGCCCCATTCCATGCTTCCGGCCGGGGGCTGTGGGTCTGCCAGCTTGTACGTGCACGGCATCCCGCTGACAGGGCCTTTGCTGTGGCGTCCGCTCTGGCCTGATCCAGTACGACCAGTGGGCTTGGTGCCTCCGGTCTTCCCTGGGTCTTCGGCGATGACGCAGAACCACACGTCGGCGCAGTTGCCAGCTCCGGCCTTGGGGCCGTCTGCTGCGTGGGCAGCGCCGGTGAACAGCAGTGACGCAAGGCTGCCTGCAGTAATGGCCAGGCGCCGAGTCAGCACGACTTCTCCTGGGGCTCGTCTCTGATGACCCTCCAGCCGGCGGGCCACTTCTCAACGACCGACACGACTACATACCTCGTCAGGCGGTCACTGGGCAGTACGACCGGATTTCGGGTATCCCGGTTGATGACCTTCCATTGGGAAACGTCCAGGCAGCTGGAGAGTTTCACGTTGGGGATCTTGCGGTGGATGTCGGCCTGGGTTGCGGTGGGCGTCCTGACCACGACGTGCCCGACCGTGGCTTGTCCGGCCTTGAGCATGTTCGCCATGCCGGTGTTCGCACTGGCGAGAGCTGAACCAGCCGCGTAGTCCTTAAGGGAAGTCCCCTTGGAACTGCCCTTCGCGTAACTGCGCTCCATCTCTTGCCAGTACGAGGTGTACGTGGCGATGGCCTCGTTCTTGGCGGTCTCGTTCGGGTCTGCGGGCTTGCTCGGCGTTTGCTTCGCCGAAGCGGACGGCGTGGGGGTCCCTTTCGGGTCGTCTGCTTTACCGGAACTGCACCCGGTGGCGGTTGCGATTGCGCAAGCGGCGGCGAGCAGGGTTGCCGAGCACACACGATTTCGTTTGCGAACGTCTGAGTACCCCGATCGCACTGACTGCGTCACTGTGCCTCCCCATGCATATGCCACGGCGCCCCGACCTGCGGCGCGGGCTGCGACAGGCAGCATGCGCGCGACGTGGCCTGAAAGCCGACCGTGCGGTCTGTTCTCATACACTACGCAAACTTTTACCAACAGCCCAGCCTGTTCTTGCAGTTCGGATCTATGGCATCCGCCATAAATCGGCACAATCCCGCGTAGCGGGATCCCGGTGTACGGGATTGCGCGTTCCGGGTCCGTATGGAATTGCGGCAGCGCCGCAGGACGGCGTGAATGCGGGAACCGGTTTTGTCGACTCATCGGCATTGGTGCGGCATTCCGTTTCACGTGATCGTTCCGGGCTCGGAATGCGCCGTCAGCAGCACGTCGGTGCGTTCTGCGTCGCCGAGTACCGGCATCACGATAGGAGCGAAAGGGCCATGCCTGTCCAGGAGTTCAGCCGTGGTGACGCCCACACGGAGCCGGTTTCCCTCCGTGATGCGGGGGTTGGCGGAGGCCAGCGCCCGCAGATCCTCGGTACGGCGCCGCAGCACGCGTTCAGATGCCCCCGAAAGGACGATCAGAAGTCGCGGGAACACGGGATACCGCTCACGCCATGCCTCCCGGGTACTCACCTGCCGGCGGCGGCCCGGCGGCTGCGGGATGTAGGAGGCGTAGCGGGCGTACGTGTCGAGCTTCCGGCCCAGCCGGGCCACCTGCATTGTGGAGCGGTCGATCTCCAGGAAGAGCGTCAGGAGCTGACGCCGCTTCCCGGTCGTGCGGGTGTAGCGCAGCACCGCGTCCGGGACGAGGAACGCGTCGTCGCCGAGCCGGCTGTCGCCCTCACGGACACGGTGGGCGAGTTCCGGCTCCCAGTCCAGCGGCCCGCACTCGTCGCCGAGACGGCCGGCCCATTGCGTGAACGCGGTACCGGTGTCGACGACGGCGAGGGTGTGTTCCTGGAGCTGGGAGGCGGCGGCCTTCGGGCTCATGCGGTACGCACGCGTCGTCACCTCGCCGGCGGCTTCGACGATCTCGCAGCCCAGCGCGGTGAGGTACCAGAGCTGTTCGCAGCGGCCCATCCGGTCGGTGAGCCGGTCGGTGGACTCCGCGAGGCCCATGGTGCGCAGGTGCCCGAGGTGGCGCAGCAGATACACCGGGCGCTTCGTGTGCGGGGTCAGGATCCGGTGAAGCTGGCTGGTGGCGACGAGGCGGTGCTGGTACAGGATCGGCAGCAGCTTCTGCCCGAGGCGGGACAGGTGGGCAGTCCGGGGCCCGGCAGCGGTGAGGGACATCAGCCCACCTCGCTTCGGCCGGCTGCCTCGGCGGGCCCGGCTGTCTCGGTGGGCCCGGTGGCCGGGGCGTGGCCGGTGAGATGGGTGAGCAGCATGTCGTCCAGGCCCGGGAGCCGCTCGTCGTCCCCGTCGAGTGCTTTGAGGATTTCGCCGACCGGCCGCCGTCCGAGGTTGTGGTCGATCGCGTCGACCAGGCCGGGCAGGAGGTCGGGGCGGTGGTAGTCGGCCAGCACCTGGTGCACCGCGACACCCCGTACCCGGAAGGGGGTGCTGCGCTCTCCGTGCAGCATCGTCGACATGACGTACTGGTACTTCGCGAGTTGCTCCAGCACCGTGGACGCGACGCCGGCCAGGCGCCTGGAGATGAACGCGGCCTCGTCGCTGTCCGCCCCGGCTGCGGAGAGAAGGGACTGGTTCTGCATCAGGGCTTGCCGGGTCTCCTCGGACAGTCGCATCACCATCTGCGTGAGCCCCATCAGCCGCACCTCGTACTTCCGCAGCTGCTCCAGGATCGCCGCCACGTACCCGCGCGAAGCGCCGTCGATCGCGGTCAGTTCGTCCGCGAACGCGAACATCGTTTCCAGGTCCTCGGGAGGCACGCCCTCGCGCGACAGCCCGGCCAGGAACAGATCGAACAGCAGCAACGACGTGATGATCTGGTCACCGCCCCCGGTGCCCGAGCACCGCAGCAGCACGATCTTGTTCCCGTCCATCGCCTCCCGGAGGTTGTAGCTGGAGCGGGGCTGGCCGAGGAACGCCCGCAGCGAATCCGACGTCTCCAGCTGCTCCAGCATCTGCGTCACGACCGGCACCGCGCTGCCCTCGTACTTCGGGAACGTCGTCTGCCAGAACCGGGACAGCCGCCGCGGCAGCTGCTCCAGCACCTGCATCCGCCACCGTTCATCCGTCAGCAGCCGCGTGATCGAGAACAGCGTCGGCTGCAGGTCGGGACGACCCCGCTCACACATCAGCAACGCCAGATGGGCCAGGACCTGCACCGCGTGGGACAGGATGGCCCGCGCCCGCGGCGCCCGGTCGCCCCACCCCTGCGCCGAGGCGAGACCACCGACGACAGCACCCACCACGTCCTGGACCTGCGCCCGGTCCCGCCCCTCCATCGACAACGGGTTCCACGACGCGATCCGCGCCCCCGGATCCTTCACGCTCAGATCGATCAGCTGCACCCGGTCGACGACCGCCGGATGCGTCAGGTACGGCAGAGCCCGCTGGACCGCCGCACCGTGCGGATCCAGGAACCACACCCCGAACCCGCCATACCCCAGCGTCAGCGCCTGGAGCAGGGCCAGCTCCGACTTCCCGAAGCCCGACCGCCCCAGGCTCGCCCCGAACAGCACGTCCTGCTGCGGGACAGCTCCCAGCCGTGCACGCCCGTCCGCACCGGTCACCATGCCCAGCGGCACCACACCCTGCTGCCCGGTCCACTCCGGCAGCCGCGACGGCGCCGCCGGCACCACACCCCCCGTCCGCACCACGTTCGTCGGCGTGCAGTGCACCGACGGCGGCTTGAGCAGCGCGGCGATCTCCCGCGAGGTCACCCACTGCCGCTTCGAAGGCGCGAACTCACCCGTCTCGAAACGCCGCTCGAAGTTCCGGCGCCGCCACCACACGCTGCTGTACGGCCGCCACATACCCGTCCGCGGCCCGACCGGACGCCACCAGTTCTCCCCCGACCAGGCATCCATCACCGCCATCACCTGATGCAGCAACGCCTGCGCCTTCACCGGGTGGCCGGCAACCGTCCGCACCATCACCTGCACCGCGAACACCTGCGCATCCACACCCGGCAGAAACTTGCCCACCCCTTCAGCCAGATCCGACGCCCGGGGAACCCGCCCCGCCCCCTGCCCCCGACGACCGCCAGAACCGCGGGAACTGCCGCCGTCCAGACCCGCGAGAACCTGAGACCACAGCGACCCGCCCACCCCCGCACGCCCTTCGCCGCCCAGCTGCTCACCGAACGCGGACGGGCCCCGCTGCTGCGCACGCCGCACCAGCCGGCGCCGCCACCGAGCCACCCGCCGCCCGGCCACCGGCACCAGGTCCACCACCAGCTCCACCCGCTCACCGCGCTCGCTGTCCGCGTGCGCGCACGCCGCGGCCATCAGCTGCAACGGATCCGGATCCAGACCGGCAGCCGTCAGCTGACGGTGATCGGGCCGGGCCAGCACCAACTCAGCCCGCGCCACATACGACCGGCCCCCGTCCGTACGGACGTCCACGCCGGCGGTCTCGTCGAACAGCGCCTTCTCCAGCTGAACCGTCACGCGTCCTCATCTCCATCGTGGTCGTCCGGTTCGAGCGGGGGCACGCCGTCGAACCGGATCCGGGGCACCTCGTCATTGCCGGCCCTGGGGTCCACGACGTCCACATCGGGAAAGGACCGCAGCCTCAGCAGCGCCGCCGCCCGAGCCGGACCCTCCAGCCGGTACGACAGCCGGCTCTCATCACTGGACAGCCGGATCCGCACCCCCACCGCCCGCTTCGGTGCCCACCCCACGACCGCCGGCACCCGCGCGAGCCGCGCCGCGTGCCGGTCGATCTCCTCCAGCGACGGGTCAAAGCCCGCAGCCGGCACCAGAGCCACCACCGCCCGGTACCGCAACACGGTCCGAGCACGCCGAAGCCACCACCGCCGTGCCCACAGCCAGACACACATCGCAGCAACGGCGGAGCTCATCAGCCACCACCGGGCATCCCAGAACGCGCCGATCAACCAACTCGCATCGAGCCGGCCGAAGGCCGGGGGCAACCCCGTCACAGCCGCCACCCCCGCCGCCGGACACGGGGATCAATCCCACGAACCAGATCGGCCAGCGCCAGCCACACCCAGCGCGCGCACACCGCGCCCAAGGCCGCCGCCAGGACCGGAACCAGCGGCCATCCCCGCCGCTCCCGCGCTACTTCCGCAGCCGGGCCTCCCAGCCCCCAGGGGAGGTTGTGCAGATCCCCGCCCCACCACCACCCGCGCACGAACCCGACCACGAACACCACCGCGAC
Organism: Streptomyces sp. NBC_00012; assembly: GCF_045040875.1. Classification (NCBI taxonomy): domain Bacteria; kingdom Bacillati; phylum Actinomycetota; class Actinomycetes; order Kitasatosporales; family Streptomycetaceae; genus Streptomyces; species Streptomyces sp. NBC_00012. The sequence goes on from NZ_CP108311.1 coordinate 160,361, forward strand.
CAGCCACCCGCACAGGCTGACCAACGACTCAACATCCGCGTCCAGCCGACTGCGTCCCGCTGTACTGCGGAACTGGGCAGTGTGCCGTGCCATACGCATCGCACCTCCCGCAGGGACGGCCCGATGCCGTCCTCACCTACGCAAGGAACCCGCCAGCCGAAAACGTGACAGGGAACGGGAGGAAAATTCAGATTCCTGTGCCGGTTCAGGCTGTTGGGGAACATGACGTACTGGCCACTTGGCGCCGGCATGCCGCCACGGCACGGGACACGGGCTCTACCCTCGCGCTTTCACGAGGCGGGGTGTCCGAGGCTTGATCAAATAAGCGGAGAGCGCTCCTGACCTGCAACGATGGGACTTGTCTAGGGTCCTGTTGGCTGCACGGAGAGAAGCACTCTCCAGGTGAAGAAGCGTATCGGGTCCTACCCGCGTGTCCGCATCGAGGGCGGCGGCCGGGCGGTGGTCTCACAGGCCGGGGGCGTGCTGTTGATCGAGGCCGTTCGCAAGGCAGGCTTGGACACCGCGATATCAGCGGCGCTGACGCCGTGGATGAAGCCGCGGGCCGTCCATGATCCGGGGAAGATCCTGCTGGACGTCGCGCTGGCGGTGGCGCTGGGCGGGGACTGCCTCGCCGATGTCGGCATGCTGCGGGCCGAGCCGGCCGTGTTCGGGCCGGTCGCCTCCGCCCCGACGGTCTCACGCCTGATCGATACCCTCGCCTCTTCCGGCGACCGAGTTCTGCAGGCCATCCGGACTGCGCGGGCCGAAGCACGCGAACGAGTCTGGCGGTTGGCCGACCGGGAAGCGCCCGATGCGAGCGGGACGGTGACCGTCGATCTCGACGGGGTGCTGGTGATCGCACACTCCGACAAGGAGGACGCGGCCCCGACCTGGAAGCGGACCTACGGCCACCACCCACTGATGGGGTTCGTCGACCACGGACCGGGCGGCACCGGAGAGCCGGTGGCGGCCCTGCTCAGGCCCGGCAACGCGGGCTCGAACACGGCCACCGACCACATCACCACCGCCCAACTGGCCTTGGCCCAGCTACCGAAGAAGTACCGGCGCGGACGTCAGACCCTGATCCGCACGGTCGTCGCCTGGCTCGCCCAGCGGGGACGGTGGCTGTCCTACTCGGTCGGCATGGTGATCACCGAAGCGATCCACCAGCATGTGCTGCAGGTTCCCGCATCGGCCTGGACGCCGGCCACCGAGGCGGACGGCGAGATCCGCGACGGCGCCTGGGTAGCAGAACTCACCGGCGATGTCCTGGACGGCTGGCCCAAGGGCATGCGGCTGATTGTCAGGAAGGAACGACCGCACCCCGGTGCCCAGTTGAGGATCACGGATGCGGACGGCATGCGGTTGACGTGCTTCGCCACCAACACCTCGGGCCGGCCGATCGCCGAGCTTGAGCTCCGTCACCGGCTGCGAGCGAGGGCCGAGGACCGCATCCGGGCCGCCCGGGCCACCGGCCTGCGCAACCTGCCCCTGCACCGCACCGCCCAGAACCGCATCTGGCTGGAGATCGTGCAGCTCGCACTCGACCTGCTGGCCTGGATGCCCATGCTCGCGCTGACCGGCAAGGCCAGACTCTGGGCACCCCGCCGACTACGGCTCCGCCTGTTCAGCGCGGCCGGACAACTGGTCACCACCAGCCGCCGGCGAATCCTCCGCCTGGCCCGGCACTGGCCCTGGACCAGCCACATCACCGCAGCCCTCGACCAGCTCACACTCCTGCCAAACCCCGGCTGACCAGCAACTTACCCGCCCCTACGACAGCAGCCCGACACCGGAGTAGTGGAACCCGGCGCTGCCCCGAGACGACACTCGGGCCCTCAACCTGCCCACGGCACGAAAACGGTCCACCGACTCCGTCGGCGGACCGTCATGAAACTTCGAGGCTAGGCCGCTAGACGACGCATGGCCGGGCGCAGCGTATCCATACTCCGCCCGACGACGCTTCTCCTTATTGCAGGTGGTGCTCCATTCACCCACCAGCACACCACGGCGCGGCACCGGGTGCTGGAGGCGCTGGGCGAGGCCGGCGACCTGTGCACCACGCGGAGGGGGACGTCATGGTCTGCACGCTCGGTGCCGGTCACTACGACCTGGACGACAAGTTGCCCTTCAGGGGTGGAGAGCCCGGTGGCTGGCACAAGGCCGGCGCGTCGATCTGGAACGACTTCGGGCGACCTGCCCTCCGCACACGGCCATCTGAAGAACCACAGGAATTCATTTCTCGGGGAGGTAAGGAAATGTCGGCGATTCCGCTCAAGGAGCACCAGGTCGACCAGAAGTCGAGCTTTCGTAACTGGGTCGGATTCCCTGCTTCGCCGACACCCGCGGCTCCCAGGTGGAGATCGTGCAGAACATCGGCCGGGCGCTTGAGTGCCGCTCAAGGACTGTGTCGTCACCACCGCCTTGGGCATCTGGTCGACGTGTCTTGCCGCCTCGACCTTGGTCCGCGCCGTCCTCCTCGCGCAACTGCGCCGTGCGGAGCTCCGCTTCGGCGGCCTGCTCCTCCGCCTGGGCGGAGTCGCGGCGGGCGGTGGCGGCCTCCGCCGACTCAGCGCCAGGGACTCGTTATCCGCCCAGCGCGGGCACCCGTAGGCAGGGCCCTGCCCACCGAGCTGACTGCCCGCGGGCGCTGCCAGCTCGAGATGGCCAGCGCCGCGGTTCGCCGCGTCGAGCAAGACATGCTGGCCAATCTGGATGCCAACGAACAAGATCAGATGCGGCGCCTGCTCACTACCTGCATCGCCTCACTGACCGAACCGCCCGCATCGGCGACGTAACTGCTCCGGCATTTACAACTTTGCCGTGTCCCTGGGCCGTGGAGTGAGGGAAATGAGGGTCGGCGGCCGACGTCAGATCATTGACCCTCCGCGCCTCGGTTGCGGCAAGCAGTCCCCCGCTGCCTCCGTTCCGGCGAACTCGACGCTCATCTTCGTCGTGGACCTGCTCTCGGTCGCGGGTGGCCCTCCGGAGCGATGCCTGGCTTGACCAGCTCCGGCCTGAGCATGTCCGGCGCGCTGGACGACAGACCGTCAAAGGGGCCCCGACCCGACGAGCCGGACGAACGGTCGAGCGCTGCATCGACGAGCTCGAGCAGTGGCACGGCCCTGCCGGCCGCTACGACAGGACCGCGACCATCCACCTGACAGCACTCCCCTGCCTTCTTCTCAACTAGGGACCCAAAGTCGCCAGTTGGCGCTCTTTGGCCTTGACCCCCCGTTCCCGTTGCTGTCAGCTCATGTCATACGAACGGCCGGCGAGGACAGGGGGGCACACAATGGCCGAGGTGACGGTGCAGGTCCCGACGGGGCGCCCGGGCGAGGAGCCGATCCTGGTGCGAATCAGGGAGCCGGAAAATGCGGTCACCCGGGTCGGACGGGGTGCACGCGCCGCAGTTCAGGCGTCGCGCACCCTCGACCAGATGCTGGACGCGGTGCGCCCCGTGGCGGAGAGCTTCGTGTCCCGGTTCACCCAGATGGACAACCCACCGGACGACATCGGCCTGGAGTTCGGCATCTCGCTCACAGCGGGAGCCGATGTCGTCATCGCGACGACGGGGACCGAGGCAAACTTCACGGTAACCCTGAGCTGGTCCGGTACTTCGCGCCGGTCCGGCTGAAGGGAAGCACCGCGCCATGGCCAAACGGTCCCACTCCCAGGACGAGATCGCCGAGGAATCGCTCACGGCGGCCACGGTTCGGATCACTGGTCCGGCCGGCGTTGCGGGGGTCGGCGTACTCATAGCCCCACAACTGGTGCTGACCTGCGCCCACGTCGTGACCGACGCAGCCGGGCTGGCACGCGGGCATGCCGAGCGGCCACAGACCACGCTAGCCGTCCGCCTGCTGCACACCCCTGGGCACACGGAGACCGTCACAGCGCGGATAAGCCACTGGGTGCCCGAGCATCCGGACGGCCGCGGCGACCTCGCGGTGCTCCAGCTCTCAGGTGTCCTGGCCCGTGCACGGCCGGTCATCATGGCCGATCCGCGCTCGACCTTCGCTCACCGGGCCGTTGTCTTCGGACTGCCGGACAACATGGCGGAAGGAGGCTGGCACACTGCCGTGCTGCGCGGCCACACCGGCATCGGCTGGCTGCAGATGTCCCCGGACGGCGCGTCGGATCCGATCCGTCCAGGCTTCAGCGGCGCGGCCGTGTGGGACAAGGTGGCGGGAGGCGTGGTGGGTATCGTCACTGCGACCGCCGCCAAGGCGCATGGCCAGAGCTTCTGCATCCCCACACGCACCGTCACCGAACAGATCCCCGCACTCGCCGGGCTGCTGGCTCCGAGGTCCCCCTTCCCCGGTCTGCACGCATTCACCGAACACGACAGCCGGCACTTCTTCGGCAGGGACGCCGATGTCGCGGCAGTTCTCGAGCTGCTTGGGGCACACGGCGGGCCGACACGCTGCGTCACTCTGGTCGGGCCCTCCGGGTCCGGCAAGTCCTCCGTGCTCATGGCTGGTGTGATGCCGCGCCTCAAGGAACAGGGCGTCGAGGTCGTCCTGCTCCGCGCCACGTCCGGGCAACGGCTCCCCGCCCGGACCTCACCGGCTGACTCCGGGCAGCAGCGTGTGGTCGTGGCCGTCGACCAGGCCGAAGGCCTGCTCACCCTGCCGGACGATGAACTGCACGAGACGGTCTGCCTTCTCCTGGAAGCCGCAGCGCACCCCGGCACAAGGGTGCTCACGGTGGTTCGCTCCGATTTCCAGGACGCGATGCTCAGCCATCCGGAGCTCGGCCGACTCGTCGGCGGGGCCCCGGCCCACCAGCTGGGGCCCATGACAGCGCAACAACTCGCCGACGCGGTCGCGCGGCCGCTGGACGGAGTACCCAGCGTCGAATACAGCGCCGGCCTGGCGGCGCGGATCGTCAAGGACTCGGTGGGGCAGCCCGGGGCGTTGCCGCTGCTCGGGTTCCTTCTGGAGTCGCTGTGGGACCAGCGCCATGGCGGACGTCTTGGGTTCGACACGTACGAACGCCTGGGCGGCGTCGGCCGTGCGCTCGGCGAGCGCGCGGACACCGCCTGGCATGACGCACAGGGAGAAGCTCCCTCACCGGCCGCGGAGAGTCTGTTGCGTGCGCTGGTACGGATCCCGCCCGGGACGAAGACGGCACTGCGAGCGCGGCTGCTCCGCCGCGATGCGGGCGAGGAGCGGTGGGCCATCGCCCGCACGCTGGCGGAGTCGCGCATTCTCGTACTCGGCGTGGACGAGACGGGGCACGAGACAGTAGAGCTGGCGCACGAGGCACTCATCGAACAGTGGCGTCCTCTGGCCCAGGCGCTCAGGGAGGACCGCGCCTTCCTGGAATGGCTCGGCACCCTCCGCTTCGACAGGCAGCGCTGGCAGGAGGAGGGCAGGCCCGATGGCCATCTTCTGGAGGACCCTGCCCTGGGCCTGGCCGAAAAGCGGCTCGCGGAGCGCGGTGACGAGCTCACGGCGGACGACCACACCTTCATCTGGTGCAGTGCGGAACTGCACGACCGCAGACGCCAGGAGGCTGAGCGGAACGCGACCCGCGCCCGTCGGGTGCGGCAACTCACCGCGATCGTCGCCGTCGTCTCCTCACTGGCACTGATCGTGGGGTCGTTCCTGTATCTCGCCATGGTCGCAGAGCAGCGACGACTCACCTCGGACCGCCTTGCGCAGCAGGCTACCGCGCTGGACAGCGTGTCCCTCACGGCCTCGTCACTGTTCGCCGTCGCGGCCTTCAACACCGAGGACCGGCAGACGGCCCGCTCAGCGCTGATGGCCCAGTACCTGCGGATGAAGGACGTCGAGAACGTCGTGATGGAAGGCCGGTCCGACGTCGAGGACATCTCCTTGACCGGATCCGGTGAGCAGTTGTACGCCCTGCTCGACAACGGCGACGTCACCCAGCTCGACCTGCGCAGGGCCGACGTCGAACGGCCCCAGCCGTGGCAGCGGACGGGCACGGACGACAACGCGCGCTTCGCCGTCTCAGCGAACGGCCGTGTCATGGCGCGCTCGACCGACTGGGGTGTCATCTCCCTGGGTATACGCACCCCCGAAGGAATGTTCGACCCCAAGGCAAAAGTGCGACACGTCCCGCTGCGAGAGGGAGACGACGTGGAGACGAATCCGCGCCCCGCGAGCGACCTCCGGTTCGACCTCGGCGGGGATCGGGTCCTCGCAACGATTCGCCGGGAGGGAGTGCTGGTGTGGCGTACCGACGACGGCAGTCGCGTCGGCCGGACGCTCACCCCGCCGAAGGGCTGGGACGCGGTCGAGGCGTGGTTCGGGACGGACGACACGGTGGTGGCCCGCATCGTCCCCGCTGGCGCGCGCCGGGACGACGCGTCAGGCCGCTTGCTGGCCTGGGACAGGGCGACAGGCGAACCGAACCGCCCCTGGGGCGAGCGGGCAGCCGCTTCCGCGACCGTGAGCGGTGACGGGCAGACCCTGGTGACCTGCACCGCGCAGGGCACTCTCGAAGTGTGGCGACTCGGCCGTCAACCGCGCCGCACACGCACCTACAACACCACGGCGGTGCAGGTCTGCCCGCTCTACGTTCCGCGGCTCGACGCAACGGGCCGCTATCTCGTCAAACCCGTGGGCCGGATGGGCGGCGACCTCGGCCGTATGCGGTTTCTCGTCGTCGACCTGGAAAAAGGATGGCCGGGCACCTTCGACGTACCCTCCACAGCATTCGAAGACGTCAGCGTCACCGGCGGAAACGCCTTTCCGGCGGTGGCCCTCTCCGGTCCTCCGAACGGCCTGCGGGCCGCCATCGCGGTCGGCGGCAGCATTGTCACCGTGCGCGTCCGTCCCCCGGACTCCTTCGACTCCAACGTTCTACTCGGCGGCTTCCGCACCGCGGACGGGGAACACGAGCGCCTCGCAGTGGTCGATGCCAAGGGCGATTCTCTGCAGATGTGGGACCTGAAGACCCGCAAGCTGATGGGATTCGCCAAGTCGCCCAAACCCCTGGCCCGCTTCTACACCGCCTTCAGCCCTGACGGGTCCCGCGCCCTCACCGTCACCGCGGACCAGCGGAGCATTCTGGTCTGGCGGCTGACCAAAGGCGCATCCGGGTCCGGCACCACGCACACTCTGTCCTTAGAACACGAGTTAGACCTGCCGTCCCCGCCCGGTCTCACCGCCCAGGGGCCCGACCCGCTGACCGGGCTCACTCCGTCCTGGATCAACACCACGTTCGCCGACGACAAGCACGCCGTGATCTCGGGACTCTCCTACATATCCCGCTGGAATCTCGAGACGGGCGAGAAGGACGGCCTGATCTACCAGCCGTCGGAGCAGGAAGAGCGGGCACTGGCCAATGCGGCGGCAGGTACCTGGGGCGGTGCCCTGCCAGGCTCCCACAAGGCGGTTGTGCGGACCCTCGAGGGCGTCGGCACATGGGACTTCGAAACGGGCGAGTACACCCGGTGGATCAAACGGAACGAGCACGACGAAACCATCCGCAGTCTTCTCGTCTCTCCTGACGGCAAGCGGCTCGTCGTGCACTACGCCAGCGGAACCGTCCGCCTCTGGGACATCGGGCGCAAGAATTGGGAGGGCACTCTCACCGACGACGGCGTCTACATGCTGGGCCGCATCCTGGATGAGAAGGGCAACATCGTTCACACCACCACCCGAGCCGGCGAGCAAGTGGTCTGGAACACCAAAGACAAGAAAATACTGTATCGCTACTGGGTGCACTACGGCGCGACGCTCTCGCCGGACTCCACAGGCGAGCGGATCACCGCAGTCGAGGGCTCCCGCTCCTTCACAGTTCCACTCGACGCCGACAAATCGATCGAGCGGCTCTGCGCACTCGCCCAGCGGGGGCCGACCAAGCCCGAAAGAGCACGGGCCGGCGACACCGACGAAATGAACGACGCGTGCCGGTCCAGTGGGTGATGCCCCCGGGCTCGGGTGATGTCGAGCATGGTGCGGCCCACCGGGTGTCGTATACCGGTTCCGCCGATCAGACAGGTGACCTTCCTGCCCGGCCTGCCGTTTAACCTCGCGCTTTCACGAGGTGGGCTGTCCAAGAGTTGATCAGAAACACGGAAAGTGCCCTTGACCTGCAACGATAGGACTTGCTGACGGTCCTGTTGGCTGCAAGGAAAAGAGCACTTCCCAGGTGAGAGAGCCTATCTCGTCGTTCCCACGTGTCCGTGTCCAGGGAGACGGTCGGCAGGTGGTCTCGCAGGCCGGTGCGGTCCTGCTGCTGGAGACGGTCCGCAAGACGGGCCTTGACCAGGCGATATCCGCAGCTCTCGCTCCGTGGCGCAAACCGCGGGCCGTCCACGATCCCGGCAAGATCCTCCTGGACGTCACCATGGCGGTCGCACTGGGCGGGGACTGCCTCGCGGACGTCGCCATGCTGCGGTGTGAGCCGGCCGTCTTCGGCCCGGTCGCCTCCGACCCGACCGTCTCCCGCCTGATCGACACCCTCGCCGCATCCGGCGAGAAAGCCCTGCAGGCCGTCCGGTCGGCACGCTCCGAAGTCCGTCATCGTGCCTGGTTGTTGGCCGGCGAGAACGCCCCGGACGCCGACGGTCAGGTCACCGTCGACCTCGACGGCGTCCTCGTGATCGCCCACTCGGACAAGCAGGACGCGGCCGCGACCTGGAAGAAGACCTATGGCCATCACCCGCTGACGGCTTTCGTCGACCACGGACCGGGCGGAACCGGAGAGCCCGTCGCCACCCTCCTCAGACCGGGAAACGCGGGCTCCAACACCGCCGCCGACCACATCACCACCGCCCAACTCGCCCTGGCCCAACTGCCCAAGCGATACCGGCGCGGGCGGCAGACGCTGATCCGCACGGACTCCGCCGGCGGCACCCACGGCTTCGTGTCCTGGCTCGCGAAGCGGGGCCGATGGCTGTCCTACTCGGTCGGCATGACGGTCACCGAAGCGATCCACGAACACGTGCTGAAGGTCCCCGCCTCGGCCTGGACCCCGGCCGTCGAGGCTGACGGTGAGGCCCGTGACGGGGCCTGGGTCGCCGAGCTCACCGGCAAGCTCCTGGAGGGCTGGCCCAAGGGCATGCGGCTCATCGTCCGCAAGGAACGGCCTCATCCTGGCGCCCAGTTGAGGATCACGGACGCGGACGGTATGCGGATCACGTGCTTCGCGACTAACACCACCGGCCGGCCGATCGCCGGGCTCGAACTGCGTCACCGGCTCCGGGCACGGGCCGAGGACCGGATCCGGGCCGCCCGGGCCACCGGCCTGCGCAACCTGCCCCTGCACGACACTGCCCAGAACCGGGTCTGGCTGGAGATCGTCCAGATTGCGCTCGACCTGCTGGCCTGGATGCCCATGCTCGCTCTGACCGGCCGGGCGAGGCTCTGGGAACCGCGTCGCTTGCGGTTCCGCCTGCTCTCCGCAGCCGGCCAGCTCGTCACCACCGGCCGGCGCAGGATTCTCCGCCTCGCCCGGCACTGGCCCTGGACCTGCGAGATCACCGCCGCCCTTGAACGGCTCGCGCTCCTGCCCGACCCCGGCTGACCAGCAACTCTCAACCGTCTCGATGACAGGATCACCCGCCCCGGGCAGTGGAACCGGCGCCCACCCGACGCGACAGCCGGGCCACCGACCTGCCCGGCATCAGCCCCGGAAAGCAAAAGGGTCCACCGACTCCGGCGGCGGACCCTCAAGAAAGATCGAGGCCTACGGATACAACCAACTGGTCAGGGTCGACGTGATCATGCCTCGCGCGAAGGTCAGATCAGTTATGACGAGCACAGAGAGCGCGACGGACAGCCACAGCAGAGGCTTGAGGATCAGCCACTCAAGCAGGTGTCCCCACCAGGGCTTCCACAACGCTTGTGCCAGTGCCTCAGCGCACTTGGGGCACGTTGGCTTCTTGGCTTTGGTTGCCCGCCATGAACTTGTAGCCCCACAGTGCAGCCCCTTTTTGCGGCGCCAGGAAACGTGCAGCAAGTCGTCATCGGAGGACCGGCTGATGGCGTAGATCTTTTCGAGCACTTTTAGCCCCTTTCACAGCACTCGGCGTACGTCCCAGTCGTACCGCTCCCACCAGGACGCTGAGGTGGTCTCGACGGATTTACCGGGCCGGGGTGCGTGGATCATGGTGTCGTTGCCAGCGTAGAGGCCGACGTGTCCCCAGTTCCCGTCGTTGTTGATGACGATGAGGTCGCCGGGCCGGATCTGTGAGCGCGGGACTCGGGTGCCGGAGTGCCGCATCTGCTGGGAGGTGCGGGGGAGCGTGATGTGGGCGCCTTGGTAGAAGGCGTAGAGCATCAGGCCCGAGCAGTCGTAGCCGCCCTTGGTGGGGCCCTTGGTGCTGCCGCCTCCCCACACATAAGGGGTGCCGCGCTGTGCCAGGGCTGCGTTGATGACGGCGCCGACCCGGCCGGTCGCTGTACCAGCTGCTGGAGTAACTCGACAGAGGGTTGCTACGTTTCAGCGGTATGAGAAGCGCTGTGATTGTGGTGACAGTCGGCGTCGCCGCCGGCGTCTGCCTGATTTTGGTGGATCGTGCTTTGCTGTGGGCAGAGCGCCGTGGGTGGATCTACTACCGCAAGACAAAGGGGCGTACTTCCGCGTTGGTAGAGGGGTTCTCTCCAGCCGCGCAGGCGGTGAAGCGGGCGATGGAGCAGGAGAGGTTCCGTAAGAACGTCCGGGTCGGAGAGGGGACGCCACTTGGTGTTGACCTGGACAAGGGCGTCGTACGGGTCCGTCGCTCGGAACCTGGTCGGCAAGAATCTGCCAACTCGAATGAGATCGAGTGAGAATACGCCTGCTTGAGTGCGACAGGACGCGCTTACGTCCAGGTGGGCCGCGACGTACGACAAGTTGATGACAGAACACTGGGATTACGACATCTCTAGTGGGAACCTACAGCGGTGTCAGAGCACGCGGCGTACGTCCCAGTCGTACCGCTCCCAGTACCCGGCCGTCGAAGTGGTCTCGACGGTCTTCCCGGGCCGGGGGGCGTGGATCATGGTGTTGTTGCCGGCGTAGAGGCCGACGTGTCCCCAGTTCCCGTCGTTGTTGATGACGATGAGGTCGCCGGGTTGGATCTGAGAGCGGGGGACTCGGGTGCCGGAGTGCCGCATCTGCTGGGAGGTGCGGGGGAGCGTGATCCGGGCGCCTTGGTAGAAGGCGTAGAGCATCAGGCCCGAGCAGTCGTAGCCGCCCTTGGTCGGGCCCGTGGTGCTGCCGCCGCCCCACACGTAGGGGGTGCCGCGCTGCGCCATCGCGGCGTTGACGACGGCGCCGGCCCGGCCGGTCGCCGTACCGCCTGTGCTGTCTCCGGTGGCGGGCAGGCGGTCGTACTCGGCGACGTGCCCGGTGACGTCGTCCACGTAGGCGTCGGAGTGGTTGTAGCGGTAGACCGCTTTGCGCAGCTGGTCGGTTCGGGACAGGTCGGTGGTCCCGGTGCCGCACAGGTACACGGCTGTCCCGAGGGCTGCGTCGAACGCGTTGTGGGGGTCTTTCGCGCCGTCGTTGTTTCCGTCCTGGCCGCTGGGGCCGTTCCAGGTGGAGGGCAGGAACTGCATGGGGCCCACGGCCCGGTCGTATGCGGTGTCGCCGTCGAGCCGGCCGTGGTCGGTGTCGGAGAAGGCGCTGGTGTTCCCTCCGGCTCCGGAGCCGTTGAGCCGGACACCGAGGATCCGCGGGCTGATGTCGCCGCTGGGCGTGATGCTGTGTCCGGCGGCGTGGTTGGACTCGATCTTTCCGATTCCGGCGATGACGGACCACCGCATGCCCTTGCACTTCGGCCTCAGCGTGCGGACGTTCGAGGCGGCGCGGGTGTAGACGGACAGCATCACCGGACTGATGCCGGCCACCGCCCCCGGCGCCGTCCCGGAGGCGGCCGGTGGGGACGCGGTCTCTTCCTCGTGTCCGGCAGCCCCGTTCGCGACGGCGGCGATGAACAGCACCAGGACACCGACGACGCCCACGGCCGCGGCCAGCACGGGGGAGGCGATCAGCACCGTCTTCCGCAGGCCGCTCACGGGCGACCGCCAGGGCGGGGCGCGGCCCGCGGCCTGCGCACAGGGGCGAGGGGGGCGGGCGCTGGCGCGGCCGGGGCGCTGTTCCCGGTGTTCCTCTGCTGGCGCATGCGGTGCAGGCGCTGCTGGAGCATGGCCTGAGCCGCGCTGGAGGGCGGTTGGGCGACGCGCGGCGGAGCAAGGCGCCGCCGGACCGCCGGCGCAGGCTGGGGTGCAGGGGCAGGGGGTGGGCCGGCTGGGCGGGGTGCCGGTGCCCGGCGAGGACCGGGTGCGGTGGGCCTGGGCGGCGGGGTGTAGGGGCCGAGTCCGGGGCGGCCCCGGACGATCCGGCCGAGGGAGCGCACGTTGTGGCGGTACTCCCCGGCGAACTGCTGGGCGGGCTGGACGTAGCTCTGGTTGAAACTCTGGGCGTTCTGCTGGAGGTTCTGAACGGCGCTGCTGATCCGGCCGGCGGCCTGGCCGGGCAGGGCCGTTGCGGCGGCGCCGACCCTGCGGGCCGCGCGCGGCCCGTACACCGGCAGTCCGACGGTGGCCTTGAGGCCGAACACCCCGGCCTTCGCGGTGCCTTTGGCGCCCGCTTCGATGGTGCGGCCGGTGAGCTGTGTCAGTCCTGCCACGGCGCGGCCTCCGCCCTGGGCGAGCCGGCCGCCGAGGCGTGTGGCGAGCCGGCTGGTGCCGATGCGTCCGGCGCCGCCGAGTGCGGCACTGGTTCCTCCGGTGGCGACGGCCGCGCCGAGCATGAGCCCGCCGAGCAGCAGGCCCTTGCCGAGTCCACCGCGCCGCGGAGGACTGGCGGGGGTAGGGGAGGCGGCGCCGCCCAGGGGTGAGTTGCCGAGGCGGTGACGGGCGTGTGCCACTGCTCCGCGGGTGGAGCGGGCGAGTTTCTTGCGGTAGATGAACGCGGCGACGCAGACGCAGTCCAGGAGGACGAACCGGACGGTGAGACCGCCCGGCAGGTCGCTTTCCGGTGTGTTCAGGACGGCGTTGACGACGACGATGAAGACGGACAGGGAGGCGATGGAGGCGAGCATCAGGGCGAGGCCGCGGGCGATGGCCGCGGCCCGGTCCCACAGCCAGGCGCGGCCGGGGCCGGGCAGGATCCCGGCGGCGAGGGCCACCTTCGCGATCATCGCCTCGATGGCGATCTGCAGCTGGGCGAAGAGGAATGCAGCGTCCAGGACGATGACGAACGCGCAGGTGAGGAACGCGGCCAGGAGCATGAAGATGGCGCCGCCGACCTTGTCCATCGAGGCCTTCTTCAGCGCCCCTGCGTTCGGGACACATGCCTTCTCGAACGCCGCGATGGGGCCCGCTGTGTGGACCTGTTCCAGCATCTGGGCAGAGGAGACGTCGATGGTGGTGTCGACCATCCAGTTCTTGACGTTGTCGGGCAGCCCGATCCCGAACGGCAGGTCCTTGAGGAAGGACTTGCCTTTCTCCATCGTGGAGTCGACGAGCTGGTCGAACACGGCCTGCTGGATCCGCGAGTCGCGGAACCTCTTCCCGCAGCTGCCCTCGAAGGTCCGCCCGTAGGACAGGAGCATGGCCGGCCGGGCGACGAACGCGTCCACGAGGGCATCGGTGATGGGCCGGGCCAGCGCACTCGGCGACGAACGGACCTGCGCCCCCACGGTCGACCCGGAAGGCTTCTTCTCCCACTCGCTCTCGGTGGTCGGCCGGTTCGAGTCGATGGCCTCTCTGTCCAGGACCAGGGCGGCGGTCTCGACGGCCAGGGCCCGCACCGTGCCCACGACCCCGGTGTCGGTGCTGAGCAGGAGCTGCGGAGGCGAGGCGAGAGCACCCAGTGCGAGCGCGGAGACGACCAGCGCCGCCACCATCTCGCCCCAGCCGCGGACCCGGTTCCCGAACAGCAGATGCCACGACGCGACGACCATCGTGAAGGTGAGGAACAGCGCCGGCAGACCCATCTGCACGACGACCCCGCCGTACAGCGACGTCGAGACCTGCAGCGCCGGCTTGAGCATCAGCCCGGCCAGGGAGAAGGCCAGGCTCCAGGTCAGGAGGAAGCAGGCGAAGCTGACGATCCACTTGTTCCCCATGAACGCCATCTCGACGAGGAACCCCTCCACGCTCAGGTCCCAGTCGTTCCAGTCCCCGGTGTCGGAGTAGATGCGATACGAACTGACGGGATTCCCGTCCCGGTCGGTCACATTGAACGCGGACAGCACCCCGCCCTGTGCGGCCCGGTCCCTCTTGTACTTCGCCACGAGCTTCTCGAACTCGGCGCGGGCCGCCTTCTCCTTCTTCGCCGCCTCCTTGTTCGCGTCCCGGATCAGCGGGGAGTCATCCGGCCTGCCCGAGGTACCCGGGTCGGGCACCATCGGGCTCGGGTCGAGAGGGTTGTCCGGGCCGGGCAGCGTCGGGCCCACCGAAGGCGTCGGCGACGGCGTGGGGGCCGCGCTGGCCGTCACGGTCGCCAGCACCAGCGACGTCAGGCACGACAGCGCCAGCAGCGCCAGGCCCACGGCCATGGACCGCCCGGGACGCAGCCACCGCTTGATCCCCTGCAGCACCCGTATGCCCCGGTCCCGGGTGCGTGCTGTCGGTGTTCCCGCCGGTGCGGCGGCCCGCCTGGTCATGCCGCTGCGCTCTGCATGGGCTGGGAGTGGATGTGAGCGACGGCCTGTTCGTCGGCGGGCAGCGTGACCTGCATGGCACCGATCCGCCCGGTCAGATCGCGGTGCAGGCACTCGCCGGCCCGCGCCGCGCGTTCCTCGTCGCTGAGCTCGGGACTGTTGGGCGACAGCCCGGTCGTGACCAGGGCGATGAGGTCTTCGTCGTCCGGATTGCAGCCGAGGAAGCGCAGGGCCCGGCGGGCGAGGTTGGTGTCCGTGTGCCGGAACACGAACTTGCGGGGGATCAGACCGCGCAGGATCTGCCCGTTCTCGTTGTCGGCCGGGCCGATGTCGTCCTCGTCATGCCCACCGAAGAGCGCACCGGCATTGTGCTTGCGCCCGTCCTTGACCAGCTCCAGCGCCAGGGCCAGGCCCTCCGGACTGGAGGTCAGCCACCAGCACTCGTCCCACACCACCAGAGCGAACTCGTCCAGGTCCGCGTAGGCGACCTTCCGGGACAGGGCAGCGATCAGGTACATCACCGCACGCCCGAAGATCTTCTCGAACTCCATCTTGTCCAGCCGGTCCCCACCGCCTCGCAGCTCGCTCTTGGTGGGCAGCGCGAGCGAGGACACCGAGAAGACCAGGGTGTCGGCCGACGAGCCGCGGACCACGGGCAGCGACTCGTCGAAAATGGCACGGGCCAGGTCCTTGCGCCTCACCGCCGACAGACGGCGGGCAGCCATCGCCGAATGCGTATCACCGGACGCACCACGGTTGGTGAGCTCCTCGACCAGGACCCGCATCGACGGGTGGGGATCGGCCAGCACCGCCTCGACCGCCTCCGACAGAGCGATGCCCTCATCACTCATCGGCGCCAACCCCAGCAGCAGCGTCAAGAACGACTCGGTGAAGCGCTGCGCCTCCCGCCCGGTGAACGTGCGCAGCGGATCGAGCGAGACAGCGGCCTGGTCGTCGATCGTGATGCACTCGGTCTCACCCGGGCACGCCTGCGCGTAGCGGAGCCACTCCTGACGCGGGGTCCGGTCCACGATCACGGCCCGGCCGCGCCGCGTACCGCCCCGCACCCGCCGGCCCGCGGCGAGCACGGAGTAGACGGCCGACTTCATCGCGGTCGTCTTGCCCGCACCGAGCTCCCCGAGGAATGCGGCGGTTGCCGAGGTGTTCTCCCGCGGGCCGCGCGTCCAGTCCGTCAGTACCGGACGGACCCCGCCGCCGGCCAGCTGCAGCCCGAACAACGGCCCCGTGGCGTCGCCGAGTCCGCTGCCGGTGAACGGGCCGGCCATCGCGAAGTCCCGTGCCACCAGGTACTGCGCGTACTGGGCCATGACCTGCGGGGTGCGGGTACCGGGCAGCATCCCGTGCCAGAGATTTTCCTGTTCGCCGCGCGGCCGGGCGAAGGTGTACTCGTTGCCGGCGAAGTGCCCGGCGAGCTCCCCGGCCCGCCGCTCGGCCTCCTCCGGCGTGCCGCCCCACACGCACAGGGCGGTCATGGCACGGACCTCGACCTCTGTGCTGGAGGCGGTCAGCCGCTCGCGGTACTCGTCCAGGCTCCCCACCGCCTTGTCGACGCTGGCCGGGACACCCGCAGTCTCACCGTCGTACTCGGCGTACTGGTTGGCGAGCTCACGCGCCTGACGCCGAGTCTTCGCCTCCGCCTCGGTGCCGGAAGAGACACTCAGGCGCACCACCCAGTCCACCGGGAACGAGAACGCATCCAGCGACGACAGATACTCAGACCCCGGGAACGCGAACGCCTCGGGCATCTCGGAAAGGGCGAGCATCACCTGATACGAGGGCCCCCACTCCGTGGTCACCTCCAGCCACCGCCGCGCAAAGGGATTCGCCCGCCCCGCCTTCCGCCGCCCCGCCTGTTGTGCGGTCCGGCCGGAGCCGGCAGCGCCGCCGCCCAAAGCCTGCTCGTCGAGCAGGTTGCCGCCCTCGGCGAGCACCACCTGACCCAGCGCCGCCGCACCCCGCCCCCTGCCCCGCATCCGAGGACCCGCCCCGTCCGGCAGCATTGGTTCGAGGACACCGCGACGGGCACTGTGCCCGTAGATCCACAAGACCTCAGCAGTCGTCGCCGGACGCAGAGCAATGGCCGACGGCCACACCGACGCCACCCGCTGCGCCTGGGCCAGGCGCTCGTCCTCCTCACGCGCCGACACCGGCCGCGGCAGCAGCCCCAGCTGCAGGGCAACATCCGCACGCGCCGCCGCGAAGACCTCCCGCGCCGACTCCCCGCGCGTCATCGGCAGCGGCACCGCCAGCCAGTCCGTACGCCCCGCCAGATCCAGCTGCTCCAGCTGCCCCCGCAACACACCGGTGGCCTGCCGGTACCGGGGAGAGGCCACCAGGTCGACGCCCTCGGCCATCTTCGCGACCACACTCGCCGGGTCGACAGCCGGACACAGACTCAGCAGCATCGACTCACCCCTGAGCGCCTTGACCAAAGCCTCCAACTGCTTCAGCCGCTGCTCCTTCGCCCGCCGCGACGTGTGAGCGGCATCCGCTCCCGCCACCCGGTAGACCGCCCAGACCTGACCGTGCACGGTCCACATCACGTTCCCGGCCACATGCCGGATCGGCATCCGCATCGCGGATCACTCCCCTCGCTGCGCCACGGGCGCATCACTCGCGCTGAACTGGTTTTCGCGGCGCCGGGCGGCGAGCAACGCCGCCGCGACCGGCGCTGGCCGCCGGCCAGCCGCTCCACGGATTACGCCGACGTCCTCCTGGGCGACGGCCACAGGGACGGCTCTTGCCGTGGTGCTGCGGCCGACGCCCATCGCACGGGAGGCCGCAGCCTGTGACCGAGCCGGACGGAGCACGGGACGGCCCGCGCTCCCGCTACCTGCTCCGGGCTGCGATGCGGCCCAGGTGACGCTGCACACCCCGATCAAAGCCCGGTGACTGCCCAGCGCCCTGAGCGGACGCCCGCCCAACCGCCCCCCGGACGGCCTCGTCACCAGTGAGGCGGAGCTCGCGGCCACGGCCAGCGGATTACGGCCGTCGACCCGGATGTGGCGCACCAGCAGCGACAACCCGTAGGGCCCACCGAGCGCGATCGCGTAGTTGAACAGCCCGAAATACGCCCACAGCCCTCGCGTCAGCACCAGGCCCGCGAGCGAGACGGCCAAGACCACGATCTGCGGCACCGTGTACGGGCCACCCCAGATCCGTCCCCGCCCACCGGGCCACTTCCCGATCATCAAAGGGTGACGGCGCGCCCGGGTGTAGCACCGGCCGACCAGCACCTCCGGCGACGACTCCGCAGCGCCGCTCATCGCAGCTCACCGAACATCTGCCACACCGTCGCCGCGCTGACGAACACAGCTCCCGAAGCGACCAGCAGCGAACGGATCTTGGCCCACACGTACGACACGGCGAACCGAACGAACAGCACCGCCACACACCCGGCCAGGAATCCGTTCATCGCCGGTCACCGGGCACCGGCTCGATGACCCGGACCACCGAGTAACCGGCACCCGCGCTCTTGGCGGTGCCGCTGTCCGGCGCGATGTCCTCGCCCACACTGTCGCGGAACACCGCCGCGTTCATCACCGCGAACCACAGCGCGACTCCGCCGACGAGCGCGACGCCGGCGGACACCACCGACTTCGTCTTGGCCCAGGCAGCCACCACTGCCGCGACCACCATGAGCGACATCACCGAACCGACCAGCAGGTCGTTGATCTTCTGGCTGAGCTGGTTGACGTCGTCGATCGCCCCGGCCAGCACCGTTACATCCACTACGTCCATCACTGGGTGCTCTCCTTCGTCTCGGCCCTGGCCGGCTCGTTGCTCAGCACGGGGGCGCCTTCCACGGATGCGATCTCCCAGCGCCCGTCCCGCGCCGTGATCGTGATTGCGTACGTCAGCGGCCGCTTCTGACCGCCGGGATCGGACGCGGTGATGTCGACGAGGAGCTGCCTGCGCGCCCCGTCCGACTGCGGAGGGGCGCTGCCCGGGTCGTTCGTGCCGACCTCGGCGAGCCGGTCCACCGCGACCTGCGTGTACGGCGCGGGCGACACCGCCGCCAGGGCCGTACCGGGGGACAGGTAGCGGTCCAGCTCACCACTGCCGGCGAGATAGGCGGCGAAGAAGCCCGTGAGCGTCTGCCCAGCCGGATCGGTACTGCGGACCGGGACCGACTGCCCATACGCCAGCACCGGGGCCTCACCGGACAGCGGCGCGCCCACTTCGGCCGGCAGAGCCGCAGCCGCCAGAGCGCCCCCTGTACCGGTCCTGACCGGGACCTGGAAATACCGCAGCACCGACCCGGCCCCGGCCCCGACCCGGTCCGGCTCCGGCTTCTTCTTCCCGTCCGCAGGACCGACCGGGGTCACCCGGGCGGCCACGGTCACCGACCAGTAGCCGGGGGACACGGGACGCACCCGCACCGCCGCGACCTCCTGCGCCCGCTGCACGCCCGGATCGGCAGTCAGGCTCACGTCGCGGGCATTGGGCAGGAACGGAGCCAGGGACTCCTCGGTGCCTTCCCCGGCCGTCAGGTATGCGCTCACGAACAGCTCCGCGAGCCCGCCCGGCCCCGCCGCCGACTGCCCGGCCGCTGGCTGCTCTTGACGCACCGGGGCTGCAGGCGCCGTGACGGCGGGCTGGGACACCAGCGCCCACCCCGCCAGCACCGGCCCGGCCACCAGCAAGGCCCAGGCCGTGCGGCGGAGCACCGTCACTGTGTTCGCGGCAGCGCCCAGGGAGCCCAGCGACCAACCGCCCGCCTCGCCCGGCAGCACGTCCTCCGTGTGCTCCTTGCGGCGCTTCACGGCTGCTCCTGCCACATCCGGGCAGCCAGCCGGTCCCGCGCCGCCTTCGGCAACGCCGCCCAGCGGGCGAACGCCGCCTGCGCCGGTCCCGCGTCCTCATCGAGATAAGCGCGCATGGACGCCGCCGTCCGGTCCGCGAACGGCGCCATCTCCAGCTGCACCACCAGATCCCGCAGCCGCTGACGTGCCTGCATCAGCAGCTCGAAGTCCGTACCGTCCTCTGTCGCGGGCACCTGATCCGCCATGGCCTGCTCACCCCTTCCAAGCCCTGGTGCGGCAGCTGTTCCGCCACACACCCGGACCAAGGAGCCCCCACGCCCCAGACGTGACAGCCGGAGCCGAGAAATCTGAGAAATCGTCATCACGCGGCCTGCACCCACTGGTCAGCGATCGGCCGCAGCTGCCGTACGGTCCGGCTGCGGCGCTGCCGCCACGTCACCGCGGACACCCCGGCCCGCTCCGCGTTCTCCCGCGCCCCGGCCCGGGACTCGTCCGCGATCACCCGGGCCCGCACCACGTCGAGCAGGCCGGCGGCCACGGCCCACGCCAGCAGTTCGACCAGCTCGCCCCGCGCACCGTCCGGGACCTCCCCGGCCCGCAGCAGACCGGCCTCGGCGGCCTGCCGCCGAAGGACCGTCCGCCAGACGGTCTCTGTCGTATCGTCCGCCGCCGGCTCGCCGGGTACGGCCGCGGACTCGAGGACGGGGTGCCACGGCACCGCGTCCGTCTCCGTGTCCGCCTGCAGCTCACGGCTCGCCAGATGCAGCGTCTCCAGGAGAAGGTTCGCCGCGACCCCGCTCGTCCGATGCAGCGGATACCGCCGCACCACCTGATACAGGCACGCGACGACGACCTGCCCCGTCTCGTCGAAATCCCGGCCCGCCCGCAGCAGCCGCTGCGTCATCCGCACCGCACCCGGCAGCATCGCCTGCACCACCACCCGCGCAGCCACCTGCGCCTTGGCCCCCTCACCGGCCGCACGCTCCAGAAGCACCCGCATCCACCGGTCACTGTGCACACGACCCTGCGCCCGGTCCCGGCACTCCAGCTCCGCCAGGAGCTCCGACAGACCGCGCGCCCGCTCGTCCCCGAAAAGCACCCCGCCCTCCCGCAGCCAGCCGAGCACCATTTCGGCGCGCCCGGCTTCGGCGCAGACCAGCGCCCATTCGGCATCCAGCGACTCAAAGATTCGTGGTCCAGTCACGACAGCTCCCCGTTCAGGTGATGCCGTGAACTCTGCTCAGCGCCCCTGACCCGACCGCTGACCCAAACCCCCGAATGCGCAGGTCAGAAGGATGCCCAAATGCTGACCCATGGTGTATCGCGCGCGCCTGCGCTGACCCGCGGCCGTAACAGCGGAGTTGGGCCCGTCAGTCGGGGGTTGCGCGCCTTGCCTGTCACTGCCGCACTCTGCTGCCCGGCACCACGGACCAGCCGCGCCGCTGACCCAATTGCTGACCCCCATCACAAAGTTGCAGGTCAGAGCCCCGTGACTGGGCGCCTTTCCACGGCATAGTTGGGCCCGCCCACCGGGCTTGCGCCACTTACACCCGGCTCGGTCATCGTGCTGCCACCACCCCGCGACGCCGCCGTCAAGCACTCGCGAATCCGCTGCAACCGCCCTGAGAACGGGGCCGGATCGGATTTTCGCGAGAACTGGATCGACCGGCCGTCAGCGCGGACTGTTGCCACCGCGCTCACCCGGAGCGCACCCACTCAAGGAGAGATTCCGTGTCCTCGCTCGCCCTGCTGATCCTGCTCGCCGTGGTCCTCGCCCTGGTCCTGGCCGTCGTCATCGTCCTGACGATGGGCTGCCTCGCCTACGTCACCCACCGCCACCCGTCCCTCACACAGCCGTTGACGGTCGCCATCAGCGGCGCCGGCCTCCTGATCGCCTGCGTCGCGGTCGCCGTCGCTGCCGTGGCCGCCGTCCTGATCACCCGATGATGCCGCGCACCGCCCGTTCCCGGGCCGGTCCGGCGGCCACCGGGCACCCGCTCCGGGCCCCGCCACAGAGCTGCACCAGCGGCCGGACCGGTCCGGCGGGCGGCGGGTCAGCAATCGGGTCAGCGCCTCGCAGACGTCAGGAGGACACCGGCCGCGCCTTGTCGAGCTGGTCCAGCGCCCGGTACAGCGCCCGCACCAGCCGGGCCCGCTGCTGCGCGTGCGCGAGGGTGGTCTGGGAGGTCACTGACAGGCGGCGCTCTGCTTCCTGGAGGACCTGCTCGGCCACCGGCCGCAGCTTGCTGTTCTTGGGCAGGGCCTCGACGTGCCGGCTGACTTCGGCGGCGACGATTCGGGCGTGCCCAGTGAGGAGCAGAGCGATCTGCGCGCAGTCGCCCGCCCGCAGACCGCTCGCGTCCTTCCTCGCCAGCATCGCATCGACCAGCGCCATCATGGGCGCGCGATCGAGCGGCAGCTCCTCGGCCAGGAGCGCCTCAGGGTCGTACAGCACCGCGCTCATGACCGTGGCTCCTCCGGTTCCAGGCCCGTGACCAAGTTGGTCGGGTCGGTGGCGATGACGAACAGCCCGCGGTCCAGCAGCCAGGACCGTTGCGTGTTCCAGTCGTGCCAGCGGTAGGCGATGTGCGCGAACGCGGGGACGACGATCCCGGCGACCCGGCTGCCGTCCACCGCTGCGCGGATCCGTGCCCAGCCCGGCCGCAGCTCCGTGTCCTGGTCGAGCGGCCCGGTGTCGGTCACCGCGCAGCCGGCCGGAACGGCCCAGCCCTGCGCCTGCGCGTGTGCGGCCAGGGGCGCCGTCACCAGGTGCTCCGTGCCCGGCACCGGGACCACGGCATACAGCGCCACCGCGGTCACCGGCGCGACAGGGGCCCCGCCCACCGCCGGGGCACGAAGGGCTGAGATCTTCCTGCGCACCCGGACAGGTAAGGGCCGGGCGGTGGTGTGGCGGGACGAGTTCGGCATGGGGCCTCTCCGGGACGGTTTGTCGGCGTACTCCCAGATAACCGCGACTCGTTCGGGTGGGCTCAGGCCAGAAAGCGGGCATCTCCAGAACAGGGACCGGACAGTTTTACCAAGCGGCAGGACTACCGTCTGTGCCGCGACCGGAAACCTGCGGGGGAACCGATGGACAGACAGCGCAACACTCAACTCGAAGCCGCCATGGCCGAGTACGGCTTCACGCACCAGGGCCTGGCCGACGAGATCAATCGCATCACCGGCCGGATCTTCGGAGAGGCCCACCCCCGCAAGTGCACCGACCGCCACGTCAGACGCTGGGTCAGCGGCGAGGTCCGATGGCCCTGGACCCGCTACCTTCACGCCCTGGAACAGCTCTTCGACCGCCCGGCGCAAGCACTCGGCTTCCTCCCAAGAGGCAGGAACAGCGCGAACCTTCCGGCCCCGCCGCGGTCTCCCGCACCGACGAAGGAGGCGCCCGTGCGCCGCCGCCGCTTCATCACCGCGACCGCCGCCACGACCGTCGCCCTTGCCCTCAACATCGACGAAACCCCCGTCAACGGCCGTCTGTCGATGAGCGACGTCGAGCGCGCCCGCGGGCGGATCGACCGCCTCGACGCCCACTTCAGCGCCATCGGAGGCGAACCCCTCCTGACCGTCGCCACCGCCTACCTCGGCCGCCTGACCACCGCGGCCGACCGCTGCACCTACGGGCCCCGCGTCGAGCAGGCACTCCACACCGCGATCGCATCACTGTGCAGCTCGGCCGGGTGGGCCGCCGACGACGCCGGAGACCTGGACGCCGCGCACCAGTGGCGCACCACCGCACTGCAAAGGGCCATCCTCGGAGCCAACCACCGCGCCCAGGCCCGCGCCTGGTCCGACCTCGCCATCCACGCCTGCCGCGGCGGCCACCACCGCGAAGCCCTACGCATCAGCCAGACCGCCCTCACCAGCCGCGAAGCCCGCCAGGACCCCCGCTACGCCGCCCTGCTCCAATCCCGCCTGGCCATCAGCCACGCCCACGTCGGCGACCGCCCGGCCGCCGCCCGCGCCCTGCTCGCCGCCCAAGCCGCACATGATCGGATCGACCCCGCCGAGCCCGCACCGCGTTGGCTGAACTTCCTCACGGCCGCAGAGATCAGCGGTCTCACCGCCATCACCCACCAGGCAATGGGACACCTCGCCGACGCCGAGACCGCCACCACCCAGGCACTCACCCTCCTCGAACCCGGCCTGCGCCGCAGCCACGCCTACTACAGCGTCCAGCTCGCCGAACTCCAACTCGCCCAGGGAAACACCACCGACGCCCGGACCACCGCAGCCGCCATCGACACCACACACGTCGGCAGCCGCGCCATCACCGGCCGACTCGCCACCGTCCACCACACCCTCACCGCCGCATAGGAGAACCACCCGAAGTGACCACCGCCATAGAACTCCGCCACTACACCACCCACCACCGCACCACCCAGCTGCACACGCTCCTGCTGGACGTCTACGCCGAGGTGTACGCGAAAGAAGCGCAGACCGACCCGTTCTGCGCCGTCGACCAGTTCGCCAAAGGACTCAACAGCTGGATGACCCATCCCGGCTGGACCTGCATCGTCGGATACGACCACGGACAGCCCGTCGGCTACGCCTACGGAGCTCCGCTGCATCCCGCCAGCCCCTGGTGGGGCGGACTCCTCACCGACGTACCCGCCGGGACCATCACCGAGACCGGCACACGCACCTACGCACTCAGCGAGCTGATGGTCCGCACCCCCTGGCGCAAGACCGGCACCGCCCGCCGGCTCCACGACGAGCTGCTCGCCGCCCGACCCGAGCAACGCGCCACGCTCCTGGTCCTGAAGGACCATCCCAAGGTCCGGGCACTGTACGAATCATGGGGCTGGCAGACACTGGGCGACCTACGCCCACGCATCCCGCACGCGCCACTCTTCCACTCCATGCTGCTGGACCTTCCACCAGACCACGGCCCCGTCGTCGCCACCGTTCCGACCGTAAAGGCCTAGCGGGTCTGCCGGTTGCTCAACAGGTTGCGTAACGGGTTGCGTAACGGGTTGCCTAACAGGTTGCGCAACGGGTTGCCTAACAGGTTGCCAAGGGTGGATTCGCTTAACCGCTGTTCCCGCAGGTCAGCGGCGTGGGTCAGCGCGACGCAGACGCCGACACCTCTTTCCCCGAAGGGGAAGAGCACCCTTCTTTTCCCCCCGGCCTGGGCGCCGGCCCACTGTGCGGCGGTGCCCGCTCCCGGGTCGCCTCCGCCGGGCTCTCCGCCGGGGCCTCCGCCGGGGCCTCCGCCGGGGCCTCCGCCGGGGCCTCCGCCGGGGCCTCCGCCGGGGCCTCCGCCGGGGCCTCCGCCGGGGCCTCCGCCGGGGCCTCCGCCGGGGCCTCCGCCGGGGCCTCCGCCGGGGCCTCCGCCGGCACCAGGATTCCAACATCAGCGAACTCCGGCGTGGACAGGAGGACACCGATTCCGGACCACGCGGGCGCGCCGTCCGTCTTCCCGCGCGACACAACGGCCCCGTTGGACAGATGGTCGACACCGGTCAAGGTCACCGGGGCGCCCCACAATTCCGGATACAGCGGACCGTCGGCCAAAGACGCTCCCCGTACGGGCCGGCACCGAACCGGAGTCCGGACGATGTCGCCCGGACCGACGGCGTCCCACGTGGTGAAGCGCCATCCCGGGGGCGCCTCGGTGCGCCGCCGCATCTTGCGCGCCACGTCGGCTTCAGCAGCCGCGCGCATGTCGATCAGCGCCACGAGGCGGGTTGCTGCTGCCCCGCGGCTGGTGTGACTGGTCGCGTACTTCTCGGAAAGGCCAATGGCATGCCACGTGCGGCGAATTCGGTAGACGTGCCCGACCAACGCGCCATCGACCGCCACCGGGCAGCGTCCCCGGTCGTCATACCGCCCGAACCGGTACCGAGGCACGTCGACGCGCATCGGTGCTGCGGGCGCGTCGGAGACAGGCTCTGCCGCCTCCGGGCGGGGAACGGCGACACCCGGAACCGCACCGCCATCGCTCTCCCACTCCTCGGCGCTGCCCGGGTCGGACACGCCTGCAGGCGCCGGCGCACTGGCTCCCTTGGGCATACCAGCCGTCAGGATCTCCACGGCTTCCGCGGCCTGGCCGATCGTGGTCAGCACCCGCGACAGCTCCGCAGAGCTGCCCAGCCATCGGCCGCCCACACACGCATCCGACCGGCAAGCGTCGTACATGCCATCCGTCCACACCGCGACGATCTCACCGGCCACCGGTCCGCCGGCCCGTGCGAGCACTCCGGCCGCACGCACGATGACGGTGCTGGACCCCTGCCGCTCCATTGCGACAGCCCACCCGTTGGCCGCAGCCGTCTCGGCGACGTAGACAGCCGCGCGCGGGAGCCACACACCGGGCGCTGCCTCAACCTCAGCGCATACCCCATCGGCGTCCAGCACGGCGAGTGCTGCGCCGTCCAGCGGCTTACCCTCCGTCGGGATGCGGGGAGCCTTCCACGGCTGTACCAGCGGACGCGACGCGCGGGTAACGGCTTGCTTGAACTCCGTTCCGGGGCCCCGCCCGTGCTTGGCCTTGGTGGGGATGTCAGTGGACTTCAAAAGCCGTCCAGCATCCTTCGCAGCAACCGCACCGGCCAGCGCAACAGCGAACCGTGCGCCTGTCTCTGTCACGGTGTCCGCCTCGGTGGGCAGTGCAAGCGCGATGGCCGTACGGCCGTCCGTCGACACCCACCGCGACCGGTCGTCCCCCTCCCCGGAGAACAGCCGTGCAGTGCGCGTACGCATCGCTTCCATGTCCGCCGCCGTGCGCTCCGCTGCCTGCACCCAGTGCTGTGCCTCACAGCGCGCCTGATCGGCGTCCATGGCGGCGGACGCTGCAACCGACGCAGCGCGCTCCGACCAGGCCCGTGCGTCCGCGACATCGACACCCAGCACGTCGCCCTCGCGCACGTCCAGGACGAGCGCGCGCATGTTGAACGTCCATGCGTGCCGCTCCCGCGCGATCAGGTCGAGCCGCGCCGCTTCCGCCTCCGCCCGTGCGACGCACTCGGCAACCGGCACAACTCGCAGCCCCGTGGCTACCGGTGCAGCGGCGAGGGGGACGCCGGTCTTAGCCTCGGCACGCTCCTCCGCCTCCGCCGCCGCCTCCGCCTCGGCACGCTCCGCGTGCTCCGCCCACGCGAACAGTTCGGCAACCTGACGCGCGTCCCGCTCACACCCGACCGCCAGCACCCGCGCACGGTTGGCACAGTCGCGGGAGCGCTGCGGGTTGGTTACCGGGGAACCGTCGTACCACTCCCACCGAGCCGCACAGTCGACGTCGTGCGCCACACGCGACCGGCGGTCGATACGCCGAAGCAACGCACGCGCCTCCGCCGCCTCCGCCTCGGGCAACAGGTCGACCGGCCGCGCCGCCCACGCACCAAGCGTGTACATCATCAAATCGCGCGTGATTTCGTACGCCTCCGCCGCCCGTCCGGAGTGCTCCGCCGCCGCCTCCGCCGCCTCGGCACACTCCGCCGCACGCTGCGCCGATTCACGCTCGGCCGGCCGCTCGGCCGCGCGCTGCGTCTCGATTGCAGTCTCAGCAGCACGTACCGAGGCCCGTCGTTCCTCCGCCTCGGCCGGCCCCTCCGCGTCGGTGAGCGCCTCCTCGGCCTCGTCCCAGGCACCGGCCAACATGAGCTGTCCCGCGACCACCTGCGCGGCATCGTCGGAGTCCAGCAGATAGCCGATGCGCACCGCCTCGGCGTCAAGCACACGCGCCACGGTCGATCCTGCACGGTCGAGCGTCGCAAGCATGGCCGCGCGGCACCCGCACGCCGTACCGCGGACGAAGCACTCACAGATGAGGCAGACAAGCTCGGCCGTCCCGCGCGCTGCCTCGGCCCAGTTCTGCGCCTCCTCGGCCGCCTCCTCAGCCTCTCCCAGAAGCTCACGCACGGTGTCCTCAGCCTCAACGGCGATACGCCGGAATCCCTCGTCCAGGCCAAGCTCCTCGACCGCGCGCACCGCAGCCTGAATCGCGCGACGCTGCGCCTGAACCCGACGCAGTGCAGACTTTGCCCGCTTGACGCACTCGGGCGCGCGTTCGGCCGCTTCCTCGGCCGCCTCGGCCCATTCCTCCGCCTCGCTGGTCGTCCACGCGGCCTCGGCCGCTTCCCCTGCCGCGCACGCCTCGGCGTGGCATCCCTCCGCCTCCTTCACGGCTTTGCGAGCCTCGGCAATTGCGTCCGTGATCTTGCGAGATGCGTCATTCAGTACAGCGGGTGCAGACGTCTCGACATCGACCGCCGGGGCAACGTCCACCGCACCGGGCGCGGCATCCGTGGCGGACCGGTACCAAGCCACGGTGTCCCGGTAACCGTGCCCGCCCGTCGCCCATTTGCCCATGCACCACGTGTACCGGCCCGTACGGGAGTCGGAGGGCGCCGATACGACCAGCGTCCAAGCGTCGCGTTCCTCGGTCCGTTCGACCACGGCGCCCCAGCCTCGGTCCGTTGCTGCAGCGGCGAGCTTCCCAAGATTGAGCGGGGCGTTGATCGACAGTGCTTCAGACACGGGAATCGGGAGGGTGGTCACGGCCATTTCAGGGTCCTTCCGGGGCGCGATACCGCGGGGCTTACTCCCGTGCGGGTGGTGCAGTCCCACCGTAATCGACTTTCAGTGTCACTTCAAGTGCAACTTGAAGTGACACTGAAAGTGGTCGGGATGGGGCATCGGGAGACGAACCATGGCTACAGGTGATCTTGGTGACGCCACAGCACCCTCCGCCCATCAGTAGAGGGATCCCACCGCAGTGATCACGGTCAGTAGGGAACACTGGAGAGATGAAGACTTCCGCTGCTCGTGACACATGGGTGAGCTACGGCCGGAACAGCGTCGGCAGCGGGCCAACGCGGACGTTCTTCTGGGACTGGTACCAGCGTGCTGGGCACGGCCTGGAGCTCCTCGGCGACGTGACCAACCGTGCAGTGGTGGAGCTGGGATCCGGGGCCGGCAAGCAGGCTGCAGCCCTGGCTCGGACCCAAGCACCCGCACGGGTCGCCGCAGTCGACAGCTCATCCGCTCAGCACGGTCGGGCCCGGGAACTCCACGCCGACCTCACGAAGCTGGAAATGGTCCACGCGGACGCCGCGGCCTACCTGCAGCAACACCCCGGGGCCTTCAACGTCTGCTACTCGGTATTCGGGGCCATCGACTTCACAGACCCCCACACTCTCCTGCCGGCCATCAGCACCGCCCTTGCCCCCGACGGCCTGCTGGTCTTTTCCACGCTCGGGCACTTCCACACCGGCCACCCCGCAGAAACCGACGCCCGACCCACCAACATCCCGGTACGCCAGCCGGACGGCACCAAAGGCACCCTGACCCGCTGGGTCCTCAACATCCCGGTGTGGACCAAACTCCTCGAAGAGGCCGGCTTCGAGACCCCGGAAACCCTCACCGTGAACGATCCAGGAACCGACGGCCGACCCCCGATCGCAACGAACATCTTCCGCGCACGACGCAGCAACTGAACCGACCCAATCAGCTGCGCAGCGCCCGCGTGAGCTCGAAAGCCTCGGCTGACCACCGCCAGTCCACAAGCTCCAGGACATCACCGGCGGCACCGACCAGAACATGCAGCACGCGCTGCAGACACACCCCCCGCGGCAGCGCCAGAACCTCTCGCTCGACCACACTCGCAGAGCGCGCCGTAATCGTCTCGCTGCGCCGCAGCGCCCCGTGCCCAGCAGCCTTTACAGCTGCCTGAATGCTGTCCAGCGACTCGGGATCGTCCAGACCCGCAGCGCGGGCAATCGGGGCCGGCACGTAGCGGGTCACCAAGCGCAGCGCAGTACCCTCCGGCGTTCCCAGTACACGGTCATGAACGAAGACTTCATCACCCACCGAGAGCCCCATCCGGGCCGCTACGTCGCCCGGAGCAGGCACGTACGCCACCGTTGCGGGGCGCAGCGGCACCAAACCCTCCTCAAAGGCCCTGCGCCCGATGGGGAGCGGCTCAGGGGAAGGCGCCGGGCGCACCACGGTGCCACGCCGACGCACGGCCTGGACCAGGCCTTCGTCTTCCAGTTCAGTGATGGCTTGAGAAGCGGTCTGCTTGGCCATTCCGTACTGGGCAGCCAAATCTCTCAGGTGGGGCAGAACATCGCCCGGGGCGTACTCGCCCCGGGCGATGGCTGCACGCAGATGGTTGGCCAACTGTCGATAGGCAGGAACTCGCTGCGCAGTCTCCGGGGAACTCATGCAGACACTATATTCCTAGGCCTATAACCACCGCGCCTTGAGCAGCGGAACACTCCCGCGCGGGCTCGGCGAGGCGCAGCAGGCTCCGAAACCGTCATTTCGAGAGAAATAGCAAAGCCCAGAAATGAATCACATGCACAAAAGAGAACAGCTGAAACCCGCACACTGAATTACAAAGAAGCAGAATGCGAGGAGATCAAACAAAGGGGCGCAGCGAAGTATTGACCTGACTTTCTCATCCTTTGCGCGCGCTCTGCTCCGCAGAGACGTCGCGCCGCCGCTACGCGGCGGTTCAGCGCTACCGCGCTGAATGAATCAAAGCCGCTACGCGGCTTCCGAGTTGGCCGCGCTCCGCGCTTCGCGGGGGTGCGGGAATTTCCCGGACTTTCTATAGTCCTAGGTTTATCCGACTGCCCTCCGGGCAGAATAATCCTAGGACAAAGAGAGCGAGCGAAAGGCCCGCCGGTCCTGAGCGAAGGAGTCGACAGATGACCATCACGACACAGACCCCGCACCGTGACCCGCGCAGTTTCGTAGCACCGGAGGTGTGGGAGCGGGAGGTTGCGCTTCTGGTGCGTGACCTCCCCTACGACAAGGTGATGGCTGACCGCGTCTTCGGTCAGGCGGTCGCCTACCTCATCACCGCGATGGAAAAGCGCGGCGAAGGTCTGGGAATGGGATGCGGTCCGCTGGTGGACAACGGCGTGCACGTCTTCATCCTGGACACCCGCAACTATCAGGAATTCTGCGCGAAGAACCTGGGCGAATTCCTGCACCACGTGCCCGAGGTCGAGTTCAAGGTCGATGGCTCGGTGGAGCGCACCGCAGAAATCATCGCGGCCAATGGCTTTGAGGTGGATTGGGCGCTGTGGGAAGCGGACGCGGCTAAGTGCACGCCCTGCCGCCCCGGTGAAGACGGACACTGAAATGGGGGTGCGTCTCAAGTCCAGAACCTATCTGGACTCATAGAATGACGCACCAGTATCTGACAGACCGCCAGTAAGGGGAGCGGAACCCCCTCCCCTTACTGGCGGTCAGGCCCGCGCGGAGCGCGGGCTGTTTGGGACCGGATCGCTCCGCGATCCGGTCCCATGTCAGGATCGCGGAGCGATCCTGACATGGCGTCACGGAGTGACGCCAACAACCCGACGGAGTCGGGTTGTTCCTCCGGCGCTCCGCGCCGGAACCGCCGCGTAGCGGCGGCGCGTCGTGTCTGCG